>CAVQLL010000008.1:0-374068 GCA_963713325.1 uncultured Actinomycetota bacterium | reverse complement strand
CCCAGCGGGCGGTGGTCATCACACGAGAACGCGCCGGCACTCGGATCGTGGTGGACCCGGGGCCGACGCGAAAAGTGCGTCTATTCGTTGCCGATGCTCTTGTCGATGTTGTCGCGGACACCGTCGACGGTGTCGTGATGTTCCGCGGGAGCGACCTTCTTCACGAAGTCGGCCGCTGCGTCCAGGGCGTTGTCGCTGACGCCTTCGGCCTGCTCGCTCCCCAGCGCCTCGCCGATCTTGTCCTTGTTCTGTTCCAGGAAGTCCTTGCCCTGGCCGATCAAGTCATCGATGCCCATCGGTCATCTCCTTCGATTCATGGTTACGGTCGTTCGCCGCCCGATCCAGTCTGGCGAAGAACGCCTGACCATGAAACCCCGGGCGCGCGTCACGGGGATATCACAATTGGCGCTGCCGTGAAACCCGCCTGACCACTTCCGGCCGTTTGGTGGCACAATGGCATGGTTGCGACGACCGTCGGGCGCTCTGGGGGTGCTTCGACGGGAATCACCCAAGGGTGATTTGCGTGCGCGAAAGGGGAGCAGTGGCGTCCAATGTCGTCGGTGCGGCGAGGAAGCCGCCGACAGGAAAAGGACCGGTTCGCGTAGGGCGTGCGCCTGGTTTCGATGACGGCGCACGGCGTGCGTCGGCCGACGCCGTCCGTCCGCGAGCCGGGGACGGGTGGCGTGCGAGCTATGCGCGGCGCCTGTGGGTGAGCGATCTCATCGTCCTGATCGTCGTGGCCTTCGGCACGCAGATCACGTGGTTCGGACTCGGCAGCGCACAGGTCTCGATCCGCGAGGACTCGCGCCTCAGCGTCGTATCGTACTGGTTCTTCTCCGCACTCCTGGTGGTCGCGTGGATGTGGTCGCTCAGCCTGATCGACTCCCGCAGCGACCGCGCGATGGGCACGGGATCGACGGAGTACGTCCGGATCATCTCGGTGAGCATCAGGCTCTTCGGCATCATCGCCATCCTGGCGTTCCTGCTGCGCGTCGACGTCGCTCGCGGCTATCTGCTGATCAGCTTCCCCCTCGGCATCCTCGTCCTGCTCCTGGAACGGTGGCTCTGGCGCAAGTGGCTGGTGGTCAAGCGCTCCCGCGGCGAGTACTGCGCGCGGGTCGTGCTCGTCGGATCGGAGGGCTCGGTCGCGCAGATCAGCGACGCGCTTCGTCGGTCGCCGAGCGCCGGCTACCTCGTCGTCGGCGCGTGCGTGCCCCTCGGCATCCCGGGCGGGACGGTGCGCGGCACCGACATCCCGATCGTCGGGACGGTGCTGTCCGTCTCGGAAGCGCTCGCATCCGTGCGAGCGGACACCGTGGCGATCTCCAGCACCGACGAGCTGCCGCCCTCGGTGGTCAAGCGAATCTCGTGGCAGCTCGAGGCAGGGCAACAGCACCTCGTGCTCGCCCCGAGCATCATCGACGTGGTCGGTCCGCGCATCCAGACCCGACCGGTCGCCGGCCTCCCCCTCATCCACGTCGAGACACCGCGCTACAGCAAGGGCCAGCGGCTCGCCAAGCGCGGTCTGGACCTCCTGCTGGCGTCGATCGGCCTCGTGCTGCTCAGCCCGATCATGGCGATCATCGCGCTCGGCATCCACTTCACGACCGATGGGCCGATGCTCTTCCGCCAGGTTCGCGTCGGCCTCGACGGACACGAGTTCAGCCTCCTCAAGTTCCGCACGATGGTGCAGAACGCCGAGGAGCTCCTTCCCGAGCTGCACGCCCGACGGGATGCCGGCAACGAGGTGCTCTTCAAGATGACCGAAGACCCGCGCGTGACCCCGATCGGCCGGTTCCTGCGCAAGTACAGCCTCGACGAGCTCCCGCAGCTGTTCAACGTGCTCGGCGGCTCGATGTCGATCGTCGGCCCACGGCCCTCCCTTCCCCGCGAAGTGGAGCGCTACGCCGACCACGTGCACCGCAGGTTCATGGTCAAGCCCGGGATCACCGGCCTCTGGCAGATCAGCGGTCGCTCGTCGCTGTCGTGGGAGGAGTCGGTCCGGCTCGACCTGTCCTACGTCGAGAACTGGACGCTCATCGGCGACGTCGTGATCCTCTTCAAGACCGCCCGAGCAGCTCTCGCACCCGGGAACACGGCTGCATGATTCACCCCGGACAGATCGGCGCGAGCCTGCGCCGGACGCGGAGCCGAGCATGACCGGACTCCTGGTCAGCGAGTGGATCGAGCCGACGGGCGGCGCCGAGCGCGTGCTCGACCGGCTTGCGGGCCTGTTCCCCGACGCCGACATGCTGTGCCTGTGGAACGATGCGCCCGGGCGGTACTCCGGCCGCGAGGTCGGCGAGACGTGGCTCGCCCACACGCTGCTCCGCCGCCACAAGGCACTGGCCCTGCCGACGATGCCGGCCACGTGGCGCGCCCCGCGGCGCGGCTACGACTGGGCGCTCGTGAGCTCCCACGCGTTCGCGCACCACGTCAACGTCGGGTTCGCCCGAGGTGCCCAAGCTCGTCTACGTGCACAGCCCTGCCCGGTACCTGTGGGCGCCGGAGCTCGATGCGCGCGGCGACAACCTCGCCGCCAAGCTGGCCGGTCCCCCGCTGCGGGCGATCGACCGCCGTGCATCCAAGGAGGCCACGAGCATCGCGGCGAACAGCCGCTTCGTCGCCGACCGCGTCGAGCGCGCCTGGGACCGCGAGGCCACCGTCATCCATCCCCCGGTCGATGTCGCGTGGATCCACGGCGGCGGCTGGAACCAGCTGCTCACGGATGCCGAGCGTCGCGTGCTGGACGCGCTGCCGTCCGACTTCGTGCTCGGCGTATCGCGGTTCATCCCGTACAAGCGCCTCGACGTGGTCATGCAGACGGGCGAGCTGCTCGGGCTTCCCGTCGTGATCGCAGGTCACGGACCGCTCGAGGGGCAGCTGCGGGAGATGGCGGCGGAGGTCAGCGTCCCGGTCCATTTCCACGTCCAGCCGAGCGACGCGCTCATCTATGCCCTCATGGAGCGCGCGCGCATCTTCGTGTTCCCGCCCATCGAGGACTTCGGGATGGTCGCCGTCGAGGCGATGGCCACCGGAACGCCCGTGATGGCCAACCGCATCGGCGGCTCGGGCGAGTCCGTTCAGGACGGCATCGGCGGCGCCATGTTCGACCCGAGCTCACCCGCCGAGATCCGTGCCGCCGCAGAGGCCTGCGCGGGTCTGTCGGGCGCGCGGATCGCCGCGCACGCCCAGCAGTTCGACGCGACCGAGTTCGATCGCGCGCTCTACGAGTGGGTCAGTCCGCACATCGCGTTCGCCCGCTCCTAATCCCCCGCGCGCCCGTTCCATCAGCGCCCGTCCGGGGCATCCGGCGGTGCGGCCGCGTCGACGTGGAGAGGCACCCAGGCGCGCATCTTGTCGATGAAGACCTGCGTGTCGAACTCCCTTGCGCGTGCGACGCAGTCCTCCGCGCGCACGCGGTCGGCCCGCTCGAGCGCTTCGCGGAGCTCGTCGGGTTCCCACGTGTGCACGAGTGCGCCGGTCTTGCCGTCCAGTACCGACTCGGCCGCGCCACCGACGGCGTTCGCGATGACGGGCGTTCCCGATGCCATCGCCTCGACCGGCACGATCCCGAAGTCCTCGATGGGCGCGAACACGAGAGCCCGTGCGCGCCGGTAGAGCACGCGAAGGAGCGGCAGCGATGGCCGGTCCACGAAGCTGACCGCGCCGGGATGCTGCCGTGCGAGCTCGCGCAGGCGCGCCTCGTCCGGTCCGGCCCCGGCGAGCACGACGGGCTCATCGGCCGCGATGCCTGCGTCGATCACCGCCTCCAGCCGCTTGTACGGCACGAAGCGGGACACACCGAGGAGGAAGTCGGCGGGCAGCGAGTCGAGGACGGCCTGATCCGCGGCGTCGAGCACGGGCTGCTCCTGCATGAACGTGCCGACGTCGACGGGCGGGTAGATCACATCGGCGTCGCGGCCCCACTTGTCGGCGACGCGCGCCGCGACGAAGTGGCTGTTCGCGGCGATGGCGACGGCTTCGCCGGCGCGCTTGCGATCGAGCGGCTTGAGGATCGAGGATGCTGCGCGCGCGGCAAGGCTCGCGCCGCGGTCGTCGAGCTCTGGCACCCAGACGTAGCGGGCTGGGGTGTGCGCATAGACGAGCTTCGGGGCGTCCCGGGCCGGCCCGGCGAAGCGGGCGTGGTGGGCGAAGACGTGGCTGCTGCACAGGATCCAGTCGGCCTCGCGCGCGGGGAGGTTGCGCCACACGAACGGCATGAACGGCAGCGCGGCGACCTTGCTGCGGCGAAGGGGCGTGCGTGCGAGGACCGTCTCGTCGATGTCGGTGAAGCGTCCGTCGCTGTCATTCCACATGCACACACGGGCGGCGTCGGGGAACGCGGTGGTCAGGACGTCGAAGACGTTCTCCGATCCGCCGTTGCTCTGCAGCCACTCGTGGACCAGGACCCCGCTCATCGGACCGCCCGCCGCACGTGCGGTCGCGGGTCACACGCCGCGGCGCGCGCCTGGGCGCGATACCGCGATGACGATGTGCGCACGATCGATGACCCCCAGTGGCTTCCCCAAGTCGCCCGACAGCGCAGTGGAACGCGACGCTCAGCGGTGACGTGACGAAGATCGGGTGCGATCATCCTACCCAGTGCAGCCGGACGCCGGGCTGGGCTTCACACTCACGGTCCGGTCAGCTCGACACAGGACGGTGCGATCGAGACGGGCGTGTCGGTGACCGTCGGGCTGTAGCGAACCGAGATCGGGCCGAGCTCGCCTTCGGGCAGCGTGCTCGTGTACGACACGGTGCGCGTCTGTCCGCGATCCACGAGGACGGCGATGCTCTGAGCGTTGCGGCCGCCTTCGGTGCTGGTGCGGGCGAGCTCTTCGGCGTCGCCCGAGCCGGGATCGACAGCGGAGATCGTTGCGCCCGGCGGGGCGAAGTACAGGACGTCGAAGAGCATCGAGGTCTTGGCGCCCCCGTATGTCGGCGAGCGGCGGGCGAGGATGTGGAACGTCAGATCGTCGCGGTCGACGGAGTTCGTCATCGTGATCGCAGTGGTGACGGTGCGCGCCCCCGGGTCGCACGTGACGGCGACGGATGTGGACAGGTAGTACTCGAGCTTGCTCACCGCCGCGTCGTTGAGGAAGATGCCGACCTCTGTGGTCTCGACGTTGTCGGCCTTCATCGTTCCGTCGATCCCGAGCTCGCGGGCGACCTGCTCCTCTTCCTCACGGGCGAACCACCCGTAAAGGCGCTGCTGCTCGCCGGCGGCGCTGAAGACATCGAGCATGCGCATGAGGTCCCAGTCGCCCGACACCAGCTTCTGAAAGACGGCGGCCGAGGTGGCTGCGAAGAACGCGTCGGCGGGCGCCTGATCGGCTGGGAAGCGGAGGTAGGTCTCGCTCAGCAGCACGTCGACGGCGTTGTCGGCATTGACCTCGATACCGTCCACGGTCACCGCACCGGTCACCGAGAGGATGCCTGCGAGCACGACCGGGTCCAGCGAGACCACCCCGTCCACCGCGAATCCCTCCTGGGCGGCGATCTTGGCCTGGAACAGCTGCGCGGCGGTCGGGAAGTTCGGCGTGCGCGTGTAGTTCTGCGATGAGATCGCGAACTCGGGGTCGTACAGGGCCAGGATATCGGCGGGAAGCTCCAGAGTCTGGACGCCCGAGAGGGGGCCGGACTCGAACGTCGTCGATCCGGTCTGTCCCACCAGCTCGAGGCGGCCGCCGTCAGCCTTCAGGTACACCGCGGCGGCGCCCGCGCCGCCCGTGGCGCGGATCTCGGCGTTGTTCTGGAACAGCACCAGGTAGGTGCGGGGGCCTTGATCGCCCAGCATCGTCAGCGCGGTGGGCAGCACTGCCGTCGCGGTGTGCGCGAGCGGCGCTGCCTCCTCGATCACCTCGAGCACCTGGCCCACCGCGTCGTCGACGATCGGAAGCAGCGCGTCGCGGTCGACCCCCGCGACCTTCTCCTGCGCTTCGGCAAACGCGATGTCGACTGCGGGGAGGGACGTGAGCGCCGCCCTGAAGGGCTCGAGGTTGAAGCCGCCGCCTTCGAAGCGGATCTTGTCGGACTGCATCGCACCGAGGACGGGGAAGATCGCCGGAAGCGCATCCCTCACGAGGATGTGCGTGGCCTCCGTGGTGGCACGCACGGCCGAGACGTTCTGGCCGACGAACGGCACCCACGACGCGTACTCCCAGAGCGGGCCCTGCACCTTCTCGTCGGCGCTGCTCGTGTACGCGAGGACGTCTTCGGACACGGCGGCGAACGCCTCGGTGTCGCCGCTTCGCACGAGTTCGGTGACGGAACCGAGCCGCGATTTCGCTGCTTCGAGATCCTCACGGACATCGAGCGCCTCGTCGACGAACTTGGCGGCGAAGAATCCCGCCACGATCAGCAGGGCGATCAGAATGAGGAAGAAGCCGAGGACCCACGGCCAGATGCGGTGGCGTCGACGGCGCGGGCGGCGCTCGTCGACGAGCGCGTCATTGGAAAGTGGTTCGGGCACTAGGGAATCCTAACGAGCAAAGCCCTGAGATTGCCGTGAACACGGGCCAGGGGCGACGAGGCCGCACACGCGAGGAGAGGGCCGGGCCGAAGCCCGACCCTCTCCGGATCGCTTGCGCGAAGAGACTACTTCAGGATCTTCGTGACCGTGCCGGCGCCGACGGTGCGGCCACCCTCACGGATCGCGTAGCCGAGGCCCTCTTCCATGGCGATGGGCTGGATCAGCTCAACGGTCATGTCGGTGGTGTCGCCGGGCATGACCATCTCGGTGCCCTCGGGCAGCGTGATGACGCCGGTGACGTCGGTGGTGCGGAAGTAGAACTGCGGGCGGTAGTTCGTGAAGAACGGGTTGTGACGGCCGCCCTCCTCCTTGGACAGGATGTACGCCGTGCCCTCGAAGTTGGTGTGCGGGGTGACCGAACCGGGCTTGACGACGACCTGGCCTCGCTCGACGTCGTCACGCTTGGTGCCGCGAAGGAGCAGACCGCAGTTCTCGCCGGCCCACGCCTCGTCGAGCTGCTTGTGGAACATCTCGATACCGGTGACGATCGTCTTCTGCGTCGGACGCAGACCCACGATCTCGACCTCGGAGTTGATCGCGAGCGTGCCGCGCTCGGCGCGACCCGTCACGACGGTGCCACGGCCGGTGATGGTGAAGACGTCCTCGATGGGCATGAGGAACGGCTTGTCCTTGTCACGCACCGGGTCGGGGATCGACTCGTCGACGGCTTCCATGAGCTCGACGATCTTCTCGATCCACTCGGCGTCGCCCTCGAGCGCCTTCAGGCCGGAGACGCGGATCACGGGAGCGTTGTCGCCGTCGAAGTCCTGGCTGGAGAGCAGCTCACGGACCTCGAGCTCGACGAGCTCCAGGATCTCCTCGTCGTCGACCATGTCGCTCTTGTTCAGCGCGACGAGCAGGTACGGCACGCCGACCTGCTTGGCGAGCAGAACGTGCTCACGCGTCTGAGCCATCGGGCCGTCGGTGGCGGCGACCACGAGGATCGCACCGTCCATCTGGGCGGCACCGGTGATCATGTTCTTGATGTAGTCAGCGTGACCCGGGGCGTCGACGTGCGCGTAGTGGCGCTTCGGCGTCTCGTACTCGACGTGCGAGATGTTGATCGTGATACCACGCTGACGCTCCTCGGGAGCGGAGTCGATGGACGCGAAGTCGCGCTGCACGTTGGTGGCCGACGGGTACTTGTCGGCGAGCACCTTCGAGATCGCTGCGGTGAGCGTGGTCTTGCCGTGGTCGACGTGACCGATCGTTCCGATGTTCACGTGCGGCTTGGTCCGCTCGAACTTGGCCTTAGCCACTAGGTCCTCCTCAGGACGTTCATGTAGATGCTCCGGGCGCTGGTTTGCGACCGGTTCTCTACGGGGATTGATTTCTACTTTAGTAGAGAGGGTTGGGGTGAAACTGTGAAGTTGTGGATGCCGGCCCCGCCCCCTCCACGAGGTCGGGGATCGGGACCGGCGGCGGGCTATTCGCCCTTGTTCTTCTGGACGATCTCGTCAGCGACGTTGCGAGGAACCTCGGCGTAGCTGTCGAATTCCATCGAGTAGACGGCGCGACCCGAGGTCTTCGAGCGCAGGTCGCCGATGTAGCCGAACATCTCGGACAGCGGCACGTTCGCCCGCACGACCTTGACGCCGGCGGCATCCTCCATCGACTGGATCTGGCCGCGACGCGAGTTCAGGTCGCCGATGACGTCGCCCATGTACTCCTCGGGCGTGCGCACCTCGACGGCCATGATCGGCTCGAGGATGACCGGGCTCGCCTTGCGAGCGGCCTCCTTGAAGCCCATCGAACCGGCGATCTTGAACGCCATCTCGGATGAGTCGACGTCGTGCGCCGCACCGTCGAGCAGTGTCGCCTTCACGCCGACCATCGGGTAGCCCGCGAGGACTCCGACGTTCATCGCGTCCTGGAAGCCCTGGTTGATCGAGGGGATGTACTCGCGCGGGATGCGGCCACCGGTGACCTTGTTGTCGAACTCGTACGTGTTCTCGGCACCCAGGTCCAGCGGCTCGAGCGCGAACTGGATCTTCGCGAACTGACCCGAACCACCGGTCTGCTTCTTGTGCGTGTAGTCGTGACGGTCGACGGCCTTGCGGATCGTCTCGCGGTACGCGACCTGGGGCTTGCCGACGTTCGCCTCGACGCGGAACTCGCGCTTCATGCGGTCGACCAGGATGTCGAGGTGAAGCTCGCCCATGCCCTTGATGACGGTCTGACCGGTGTCGGAGTTCTGCTCGACGCGGAACGTCGGGTCCTCCTCCGCGAGCTTCTGGATCGCAAGACCCAGCTTCTCCTGGTCGGCCTTCGTCTTGGGCTCGATCGCGACCTCGATGACCGGCTCGGGGAACGTCATCGACTCGAGCACGACCTGGTGCTGCGAATCCGAGAGGGTGTCGCCCGTCGTCGTGTCCTTGAGGCCGATGACCGCGTAGATGTGTCCGGCGGTGACCGAGTCGACCGGGTTCTCCTTGTTGGCGTACATCTGGAAGATCTTCCCGATGCGCTCCTTCTTGGACTTCGTCGAGTTGACGATCTGGCCGCCCGAGTCGAGGTGACCCGAGTAGACGCGGATGTAGGTCAGACGACCGAAGAAGGGGTGCGTCACGATCTTGAACGCGAGTGCCGTGAAGGGCTCCTCGCGGTCGGCGTGGCGCTCGATGACGATCTCTTCGTTCTTCGGGTCGTGCGCCTCGATGGCGGGCACGTCCAACGGCGACGGAAGGTAGTCCACGACCGCGTCGAGCATCGGCTGCACTCCGCGGTTCTTGAACGCCGAGCCGCAGAGCACGGGGTACAGCTCCGAGTTGACGGTCATCTTGCGGATGGCGCCCTTGATCTCGGCGACCGTGAGGCCCTCACCGCTGAAGTGCTTCTCGAGGAGCACCTCGTCGGACTCGGCGACGGTCTCGAGCAGCATCTCGCGGTACTCGGCGACCTTGTCGGCCATGTCGGCCGGGATCTCCTGGATCTCGTACTTGGCGCCCATGGTGACATCACCCTTGGAGTCGCCCGCCCAGACGAGTGCGCGCATCTCGACGAGGTCGACGACGCCGACGAAGTCGTTCTCGACGCCGATGGGCAGCTGGATGACGAGCGGCTTGGCCTTCAGCTTGTTGATGATCGTGTCGACCGTGAAGTAGAAGTCGGCGCCGAGCTTGTCCATCTTGTTGACGAAGCAGATGCGCGGGACGTCGTACTTGTCGGCCTGGCGCCAGACCGTCTCGGACTGGGGCTCGACGCCCTCCTTGCCGTCGAAGACGGCGACGGCGCCGTCGAGGACGCGCAGGGAGCGCTCGACCTCGACCGTGAAGTCGACGTGGCCGGGCGTGTCGATGATGTTGATCTGGTTCTTGTCCCAGAAGCATGTGACGGCGGCGGAGGTGATCGTGATGCCGCGCTCCTGCTCCTGCTCCATCCAGTCGGTGGTCGACGCACCGTCGTGCGTCTCGCCGATCTTGTGGTTGGTTCCCGTGTAGAACAGGATGCGCTCGGTCGTCGTCGTCTTGCCGGCATCGATGTGCGCCATGATGCCGATGTTGCGGACCTTCGTGAGGTCGGTGAGCACGTCTTGTGCCACGGGGTGTCCTTATCTGTCGCGGTGGGCCGTTGCGGCCCTTCGTCTCGCTTCGCTCGCTCAGGGACCGGAACGGCGCCGGTCCCTGAGCGAGGGCCGCATGCCCGAGACGAAGGGCTGTGCGGCGCGGTAGGTGCTGGTTACCAGCGGTAGTGCGCGAAGGCGCGGTTCGACTCGGCCATCTTGTGGGTGTCTTCGCGGCGCTTGACCGCGGCACCCAGGCCGTTGGAGGCATCCAGGATCTCGTTCTGGAGACGCTCGGTCATCGTCTTCTCGCGACGACCCTTCGCGTAGCTCACGAGCCAGCGCAGCGCGAGCGTGTTGGCGCGGTGAGGCTTGACCTCGACCGGCACCTGGTAGGTCGAGCCACCGACGCGGCGGCTCTTGACCTCGAGGGTCGGGCGCACGTTGTCGAGCGCCTTCTTGAGCGTGGCGACGGCGTCCTGGCCGTTCTTGGCCTCAACGCCCTTGAGGGCGGTGTACACGATCGACTCGGCGAGCGACTTCTTGCCGTCGACGAGGATCTTGTTGACGAGCTGGCTGACGATCGGCGCGCCGTAGACCGGGTCGTTGACGACGGGGCGCTTCGGGGCGGGTCCCTTGCGAGGCATGTTCCTTAACCCTTCTTCGCGCCGTAGCGGCTGCGAGCCTGCTTACGGTTCTTGACGGCCTGGGTGTCCAGGGCGCCGCGGACGATCTTGTAGCGGACACCGGGGAGGTCCTTGACACGACCGCCGCGGACCAGCACGAGCGAGTGCTCCTGCAGGTTGTGGCCCTCGCCGGGGATGTAGGCGGTGACCTCGGTGCCGTTGCGGAGCTTGACACGAGCGACCTTGCGCATCGCCGAGTTCGGCTTCTTGGGCGTGGTCGTGTAGACGCGGGTGCAGACGCCCGCCTGCTGGGGGTTCGACTTCAGAGCCGGCGCCTTGGTCTTTGCGACCTTGGGCGAGCGTCCCTTGCGAACCAACTGCTGAATGGTTGGCACGTTCTCTCCTTGTTGTGCTGCACGGTGACAGCGTCGTGGTCTCCCCTCGGACTTCGCAGTTCTTTCGATCTGTGACGTCCGAGGCTCACGCGGACCCACCGGCGCGGCATGATGAATGACGCGAGTGTGTGGTGGGTATGCCGTGGGGGCGGCCTGTTCGCAGGCCTCTCCCTGAGATGTGGCGCCGGCTTCCTCGTCCTGCGCCGAGGCACAGCACAAGGAGCGCACAAGCGCACACGCAGTCAATGATACGCGCTGAACGCAGGGGCGGTCAAACCGCGGCGGCGGTCAGGGCGTGAACGTCAGCGCGATCAGCGAGATCGCGGCCGCCAGGGCGACGGCGCCTGCGGCCACCACGACGATCGCGGCCCTGCGCCGGGCGGTGCGCCGGCGTCGTGCCGCGGCGCCGGCGACATCGACGGGCGCCTGCGGTGCGTGCTCCGGCGCGGCCGTCCGCGGCACGACGATCGGCTCGGCGCCTCGCACTCCGTACACATCGTGCGCGGCATCCGGTGCCGACGCGACCCGTCCGTGACCGTCGGAGTCGGCGGGTGCGGGCGGCGGCGTACGGGGTGCAGCAACCACTGCCGCACTCGCCGATGCCGCCGCACCGTGCTCGCGCGCCGCCCTGCGGCGAGACTCACGGCGAGCGACGATGGTCGACCCGTCGGCGGTCTGCTCGCCCTCGGCGGGCGCGCCGACAAACGTCGCGCGCCGGCGCACCGGTTCGTCCTCGTCGGGCTCGGTGGAGGTGGGCACCGTGTCGGCGGGCATGGTCTCCGAAAGCGACGCGGGCTCGGTGTCGGCGGCCACGGTCTCGGAGAAGGACGCGGGCTGCGTGTCACCCGGCCGCGCACGGCGGAGGCGGATCGTCTCCTCCTCGGGGAGATCCGTCATCCATCGCTCCGCTGGAGACGCACCTCGGCGTCCCCGAGGAAGAACCGTTCGCCCGCCTCGACCTCGACGCCCGGAGTCGCCTCGACCTCGGTGCCCATCAGGGTGGCGAACAGGACGCCGTTGGTCGAGTCCAGGTCGGTGACGTACCAGTGGTCCTCGCGCAGCTCGAGGCGCGCGTGGGTCTTGGAGACCGTGCCGTCGTCGATCGAGACGAGCTGTGCGGAGGGGAACGTCCTGTCGAGGTCGGGTTTGCGACCGAGGATCACCACCTCCGCAGTGATCGGCACCGGCGCGCCCGACGGCGGGATCAGCGACCACGCCGTGCGCCGGCGGCGCGTGACGATGGTCTGGTCGATCGGATCGTCCGGGATCTCGGCTTTCGTGTGCTGCGCCGAGACCGACGCCCGTGCGTACCTCGGGGTTCCGGCACCCGGCGCGTCGACGATCGCCGACACCTGTCCGGATGTCTCGGGGAACGCGTCGGGTTCGTCGTGCGTCGATCGCGCGGGGGCCCATGGCTCGCCCGTGTCGGCCGACGCGGGCGGCGCGGGCAGCCGCGTCACCAGCGGCGCCGCGACGACCGGGGCCTCGTCCGCGGGCGGCAGCGTCGGCACGGCTGAGATCGGCGCGGGAGCACCCGAGTCGGCCGCCGTGACGTCGCCGGTCACCTCGCTGACGGCGCCGAGGTCGAACTCGCCCCATTCCCCCGCGCTGCGAGCCGACTGCGGCTCGAGGCTGGAGCGACCAGCGATGGGTCCTGCCACCGGCGGCGGTTCGACGACGGAGCTCGACGGCTCGGCCGGGAAAGGGGGCGGGACGGCCGCGGCCGGCGTCTCGGGCGCGGCGGCGAGCTGAGGCTGCGCGGCACCCGCGGCCGGCGGCAGGGGCGGCGCCGGATGGATGGGCGGGGCGGGCGGACGGGCGGATGCCGGGAGCCCGGGCGGGTTGGACGGATAGTCGGTCACCAGATCGGAGTCGAACTCGACGGGCTCGAACCTGGCTGCCGCGTACGGATCTGCCGGCCGCGCGGGCGCGCCCGGCACCGCGGGCGGCACGGGCGGGGGTGTCCAGCCTCCCGCGGGCGCGGCGGGGAAGGGCACCGACGGGCTGTAGGTGGGAGGGGACACGCGGGGCACGTACTCGGACTCAGGGCCGTCGACGACCGCGGTACGGTGCGGTCCACCGCCGTACGGGGCGGTGCGGATGCCGGGACGACGCGGACCGGCCATGGTGTCGGCTCCGAGCCAGCGGGCGGGGCCGAAGCCCAGGATCGACGCCCACACCGGCAGCAGGAGCGCGGCGACGACCGTGAGGCCCGCGCCGTGGCCGAACGCCACGTTGATGCGATAGCACGCGACGATCAGCAATGCCCACAGGACGAGGGGGCCGATGATCGGGACGAGCACGATCAGGACGAACCACCCCGACAGGCCCCCCAGCTGCAGGAGCACGACCAGGTTCAGGATCGGCACCCAGCCCTTCCACGCCTGCTCCCCCGACTTGCGGAACACCGCCGACAGCCCCAGCGCCGTCCAGACGTAGAGCACGACGAAGAGCAGGAACGACGTCAGGCCGAGGGCAAGGGCCGTGGAGTCATCGATGGTGGTCATGGCGATGTGCGCGGGCGGCGATACCCGACGCTTCCCCTCTCTGCGAAGCGCGACCGGACGCCGGAGGGCGCCAGATGGCGGACGAATGATCTCAACGATACGGTCGCGACGATCGCGCGCCAGACCCCGCGTCCCCGCGTGAGCCCCCTGCGCTCCTCGTCGACGGTGCGCCAGAACGCCTCTGCCTCCTCGGCGGTGACCGAATCCCCGGAGAAGACCGCGCGATCGGCATCCGCCGCGAGCGACGCCCCCTCGGGCGTCTCGAAGAGGTCGGCGAGCTCGCTGCGCGTGAGCACCGGCGACGAGTCGCGCCCCGAATCGACGGCGGCATCGACGTACTCGTCCCAGCCGCCCGCCACCCGCGCGGCGGGATCGCCCTGCGTGCGCCGCGACCGGCGTCGCGAGTCCTTGGCCGCCGCGATGGCCACGAACGGGCCGAGCACGAGCAGCAGCACGAGCAGCGCGATCCCGGCGATCCGCAGGACGAGCCAGAGCCACGAGAGGTCGAGGGCGGCCGCTTCGTCGGCGCGGTCGTCGGCACCGGTGTCCTCCTGGACGGGGTCGGGCGGGACGACGTCCTCGACGGGGTCGGGGCGCACCTCGGTCACGTTCTCGGGGTTGCGCTGCTCGGTCACCTCGAGGCTGGGCGACTGGTCGTACTGGGGCGTCACGTCGACAGCCACCCAGTCGCCCGATGCGGCCTGGACCTCGGTCCATGCCGCGAGATCCTGCGCCCGGCATACGCCGGCCTCGCACGTGCGCAATGCCGGGTCCGACGACGCGAGCCGCGCTCCCACGACGACGCGCGAGGGGAAGCCGAGCTCGCGCGCGACGAGTGCGACCGCCGCCGCGAACTGCTCGTCGTCGCCGACGGCGGCGACGTAGTTCTCCGATGCCGCGGCCCGCGGATCGGTCTCCCGCTCGAGCAGTCGGGCGAACATCGCATCGATGCGGGCGAGCGAGTGGCCAGAGGCGCTCGGCTGGAACGTGTAGTCGGCCAGGGACTGCATCCACAGCGGCGTATCGTCGCCCACCGCGAGCGCGTGGCTGAGATAGCCGCGCTCGCGGAGGAGGTCGACGAGGCCCGCCAGCGCGGCGCCGCCCGAACCCGATGCGTGCTCGTCGACCCACGTCCGCAGACTCTGCGGCACGTCGACGGACTCGTCGAGCCCGCCGGGCGCTTCGATCGAGGCGAGCTCCGGCGTGGCGGGCTCGACCGCGGCGATCCGGTACGCGTCGCCGGTCGACAGTCCGCCGCCGGCGGTCTGCACGCCGGCAGCGGCCGCCGACCGGTAGTAGAAGCGATCGGCGAGCGATGCCGCGCGAGCACCCGTGAACTCGACCGAGGCGAGCTGCCCGACGGTCGGCATCCAGATGCCGTCGAGCTCTTCGATCGTGATCTCCGCGTCGACGGCGCGTCCGCTGCCGGCGTCGAGCGTCGAGGGCACCCGCACGAAGCGGGCCTGATCGAGCGCACCGGTCCCGCCGCTGCGGTAGATCTCTCCGTCGTAGCTGTCGAGCGTCGCCAGGCGCACGCGGTCCGGGAGCGCTCCGTCGGCGGTCACGGTGAACAGCACGTCGTCGGCCCGGTCGTCTTCGAACAGTCCTCGATACTCGGAGAGCGGGCTGACCGCCGAGGAGACCGCGAGTTCGGGTCCGGCGGCGGAGCGAAGCACTTCGCGCTCGCTGCCGCGCGCGGCGTAGGGGACGACGACCGCCGCGGCGAGCACGGCGACCGCGACCATGCCGGCGCCGAGCAAGGCCCTCCGCTGATCGACGGCCGACGGACGACGTGAGAGGTGGACGCCGCTGGATGCCGCCGCCCGGTGCAGCGACCGCATCCGGTCGTCGCGGCTGCGCCAGGCGAGCCACAGCAGGCACGCGAGCAGGCCGCTGATTCCGAGGGCGGTCTCGACGGGCGCGGAGACGGTGAGCGGGCCGAGGCGGAGCGCTGCGCTGACGGTCGTGCGACCGAAGAAGAGGCCGAACGAGATCATCCCGAGAGCCACGGGGACGGCGGCGTATGCGACGCGGGCGCTTCGCCATGAGAGGAGGAGCCCGGCGCAGGTTCCCACGAGGAAGACCAGGAGAGCGGGCACCAGGAGGTTGCGGTAGGCGCCGACCGGAAGGTCGACCGTGATGAGGTCCTTCCATGCGAACAGCGCGCCGGAGGCCACCTCGCCGAGGCCCCGCACGAGGTCGAGCGACTCGCCGAGGCGCGAGGGAACGGCCAGCGGGACGCCCAGCACGAAGAACGCGGCGGCCAGCAATCCGGCGACCGCCCACCCTCCCCAGCCCAGGCGCCACGCCAGTGTCGCGATCCCGGCGGCGACGAGCGCGGAGACTCCGACGAGGAGGAGGAAGGTCCAGTCGCGGTAGATCGGCCATGCGGCAATTGCGGCGATCGCCACCACCGCGCCCATGAACAGCGACCCCGCGACGATCCGCGGCACGAGCCGGGGTGCGCCGTCCACGATGATCGGGGACTCGTTCGCGGCGCTCACGATGTCGCTCCTCGCAGGAGCAGGCCCGACAGATCGTCGAGCGTGCCGACGGTGAGGACGGTGAGTCCGGACAGCGACTGCATGCGCGGATGGGCGCGCTCGTCGCACATCACCGCGACCACCGACGTGTCGGCCGGGAAGCCGAGTGCGGCCTGCCTCAGCCTGCCGAGCGGCACGTGCGACCCGACGACGATGAATGCGATGGAGAGGCGCTCGTTGGCCTCGGCCGCGAGCCGGCACACGTCCGCGATCGGCATCGTGTTCTCGATCATGTCGACGGCGCTGAAGCCGTCGAGCATGGTCCGGCGGGACGCCGCCGGGATGTGCCGGATCGCGCGGAGGCGCCCGCGCACCACACGCGGGATCTCCGACCCGATGACGATGTCGACTTCGCGCGCGTCGTGCACCGCCCGCAGGCCGAGCGACGCGGCGCAGCTGACGGCGAGCTCGAACTCATCGGCGTCCGCGAACTCGGGCTGGGCGACCGACAGCACGATGGCCATGCGGGAGCGGCGCGACTCCTCGTACTGGCGCACCATCAGCTGCCCCGTCTTGGCCGTGGACTTCCAGTGGATCTGGCGCCGCGCGTCGCCGGGCGCGTACTCGCGGATCGCGTGGAAGGACATGTCGGCATCCACCAGGCGCCGCGTGGGGTTGCCTTCGAGGTCGCGGATCAGGCCGGCGCTCGTGGACGGGACCGAGGTCGTTCGCGGGTGGACGTACAGTTCGTGGATGTCGTGGAAGGCGTGCTCGCGCCGCAGGAGCCCGACGGGGTCGCTGCGGACCGTCGTCGCGGGTCCGACCGTGACGATCCCGCGTCTGAGGGCCGGAATCTCCAGCGGCTGAGAGATCGTCTGCCCGGGCCGCAGCAGCGGGACGCCGAACTCGACCAGCCCCGCGCCGACGGGGATGTCGAGGCGCCCGGGCAGAGCCACCCGCCGCCCCTCGTTGCGGACGACGATCTCGCCCGTCACGTCGTCACCGGCCACGACGCGCTCGTGCGCGAGCACCAGGTCGACGTCATACGACCGCGCGCCGAAGAGGAAGGGAACGCACATGACGAACAGGACGAGGGCGATCGCGCCGGCGACCATCCACTCAACCCACCCGAACACGATGCCTGCGGCGAGCCCGACCGTGGCGGCAACGACGACGAGCGCACCTGCCGGCCGGACCGTGCGCGCGGTCCAGTGGGCCGCCGCGACCAGGGCGGCCCCGACCGCCCGCGAGACCTGCGTCCACCACACCACCGCACGCACCACGCGACGCCCGCCGCCGGCCGTGACCTGCGTGCTCGTGGTCCCGCCGGGCGCGCCGGCGTGGACGGACGACTCGGTGGAGGCGGACGTGCGGGTGAGGCGGGACTCGGTCAGGCTCATGCGGTCTCGCGGCGACTGGGCGGAGCGACATCCAGCAGGACCTGACCGATCACTGCCTCCTGCGTGACGCCGTCGAATTCCGCCTCGGGGTGGAGGATGAGCCGGTGCGAGAGCACCGAGACGGCGAGCGCCTTGACGTCGTCGGGTGTGACGTAGGTGCGGCCCTGGGAGGCCGCGCGCGAGCGGGACGCCTTGGTGAGTGCGAGCGCGCCGCGGATGCTGACGCCCAGCAGCACCTCGTCGGCCGCACGCGTGCCGTCGACGAGTCGTGCGATGTAATCCAGGACGAGGGCGTCGACGTACGCCGCGGCGGCGAGGTCGGCCATGCCGGCGAACGCCTGCGGCGTGATGACCGCGGCGAGGTCGGCGGTCGGGACGGCCGCGCCGTCGAGGATGCGGACGGTCGCGGCGTGATCGGGATAGCCGAGCGACGCGCGCATCATGAAGCGGTCGAGCTGGGCTTCCGGCAGCCGGTACGTGCCCGCCTGCTCGATCGGGTTCTGCGTGGCGAGCACGAGGAAGGGCACGCCGACCTGACGCGAGACGCCGTCGATCGTGACCTTTCCCTCCTCCATGACCTCCAGGAGCGCCGACTGCGTCTTGGGGCTCGCGCGGTTGATCTCGTCGGCGAGGACGATGTTGGCGAAGACGGGCCCGGCGTGGAATTCGAACGAACCGGTCTTCTGGTCGTACACCGTGATGCCGGTGATGTCGCCCGGGAGCAGGTCGGGTGTGAACTGGATGCGCGTGTTCGTCCCCTGAACGGACTGCGCCATAGCTCGCGCGAGCGAGGTCTTGCCGGTGCCCGGAACGTCCTCGAGCAGGACGTGCCCGTCGCTGAGCATCGCGGTCAGGACGAGTTCGACGACGTGGCGCTTGCCCAGGACGGCGCGCTCGACGTTGTCGGCGATCTGCGCGAAGGTCTGCGCGAACCAGGTCGCCTGCTCCTGCGTGATGGTCATGTGCCAGTTCCTCAATCGGTCGATCGTGTCGGGGGAGGTGGGTCAGGGTCCGGGCGGACCCGGATTGTTCGGGTCGCAGGATGCCGAGAACGTCGTGCTCGCGGGCGAGAGACCCCAGGCCTGGCTCCAGCTCACCGATACCGTGATGCCTTCGACGACCTCGGCGCCGATCGGCACCGCCCAGGTGTCGGGCGTGTGGGGCAGCAGCGCTCCTGCGCCGTCGTAGTAGCGCAGCCCGGCGTTGCCGAAGGTGATCGTCGCCTTGCCGCCGGCGGTATCCGCTGACGAGTCGCCCGCGGCGACGAGGTCCGATCCACCGACGCAGGACTGCACACTCCACCGAGCCTGCACCTGGTACGGCGCGCTTCCGGCCGCTGGGGTCACCGTGGCCCACGGGGTCGCGGTGCCCCATCGCTCGTGGACGTACCGCACCTGGATTCCCGGGTCACGGTCGAAGATCGAGCTCGGGATGCCGGCGAACTCGACGTAGTTGCGGTTCGGGACCCGCTCGGAAGACGTGGGCTGTGCGCGGACGACCCACTCCGCGCGGGAGTTGGACACGTTCGGAGCGCCGTCTACGACGAACGTGTAGCCGCCCGGTGCGCGGCCGCTCTGCTGTGCGCGGACGCTTGCGGTCGTCGTGGAGCGCCCGTAGGAGTCGCCGTCGAACCAGGACTCGGCGCACAGCGTGAACGAGTACTCGTCCCCGTCGGCGAGCCCGGCGAAGGATGCGGTCGCACCGTCGGGGGTGGCATCGCAGGACTCTCCCTCGCGGACGATTCCGTAGCGCAGCTCCGACCCGTCGCCGCCCGACATCGCGCTGCCGCGAGCGGTCACGGTCGAGGTCCCGTCGCCATTGGATGCCGAGCTCAGTGTGAGCGCAAGACCGGTCGGTGCGCCGATGCCATTCCCCCACACGGTCGCCGCGGCGCCGGACGGACTGCCGCCGAGGCCCGGCGGGAGGTCGAACCTCGAGTACGGAGTGACCGTGATCGGGCTCGCGGTGTTCGAGCCGACGCGGTAATCGCGCAGTTCGATGCTCGACTGCCCGCGACCGATCGGAACCCGCACGGTCTCGCCGGCGGGACTGGAGACTTCGATCGTCCCGGTCTCATCGTCGATCCCCTCGATCACGAGCGAGACGACGCCTCCCTCGCCGGAGGTCACGACCGGGCTCACGTGGAGCTGGTTCGGAGTGACCGGGGTGTCGTAGGCCCAAGCGGTCACACGGACGCCGGAGCGGGAGATCCCGACGCTGTTGCGCGCGAACGCCTCGTACACGCGCTGCTCGCCGTTGGGCGCCGCGATGGGCGGGCAGGTTCCGTCCGCGGAGCACTGCGCGACATCCGCCCCGTTCCAGCGGATGACGAAGCCGGTCAGCGACGGATACGCGAGGCGGGCTTCGCCGGGGTCGACCCGCAGCGTCAGAGCGCCGTCCGAGAAGCCGGTCTGCGAGACGCTCGCGGGTGCCTTCGGATAGCCCTGGAGATCGAGGAGCACCTGGCCGTCGCGTTCGGAGTTGGTGCGCCTCCCCTGGGCGTCCTGCACGGAGAACGACGCGGAGCAGGTCGCGCCCTGGTGCGTCCGACGCCCACGATGCCGCGACGGCGGTCGGCGAGACGACCGAGAAGCTCACCCCGACGCAGGCGCCCGTCGGGCGGACGTCCACGACCGACAACGGCGTGCGCGGCAGCGGGTTCACCTCGCCGCTCGCGCCGATCACGGAGATGGTGCACGACGAGCCTGACGCCTGCGAGCACTGCTGGGTCACCGCTCCCCCACGAGGCAGGGTGGACGGAGCCGCACCGACCCGCAGGATGAGGCGGACCGGGGCGACCGACGTATGGCTGGTGACCGAGACGATCGCCGCCTCCTCCGAGCCCGGGACGGCACGGTCGGCGCCGACGACCGTGACGATCGACCCGCTCAGCGAGACCTCGAATGCGGACCCCGCGTAATCGAGGGCGTACCGGATGGCGCTCCAGTCCTCGCGCAGCTGCCAAGTCGTCATGTTGCGCAGGTCGAACGTGGCGGTCTCGCCCGGTCCGACCGTGATCGAGCCCGCACGCAGCTCGGGCTGCGGGTCGAGCGCGCGGACGTGGATCGGGACGGACAGGTAGGTCCAGTCGTCCTGACCCGCGATCCGCACCGGGACCTGGCAGGCATCCACCCACGGCGCCCCGGCGCCGGAGTCGTAGCGCACGAGCGTTCCCGATTCGAGCGTGCAAGCGGCTCCGGGCCGGGCACCCGAGGATCGCACGTCCTCGCCGAGCTCGAGAGTGCTCCCCCGCGGCTTCGCGACGAGGCTCGTCATGTCGAACGTGACGGACTCGAGCTCGGTGACCTCGGGCGGATCTGCACTGGCGCGCAGCGCGAGCGACAGATCGTCATCCCCGGGCACCTGGAGGAATCCGTACGTCGTCACCTCGCCCGATGGGCCATCGCCGGTCACCGCGAACGGGATGACCCGAGTGGTCTCGGGCAGCTCGCCGCGCAGCTCCCAGCCGTCGACCGTGACCCCCCGCTGATTGCCCCACAGACTGAGGGTGAGGTCGTCGACGTCGCCGCCCGACCACGTCGCCTGACCGGTGAGCAC
Organism: uncultured Actinomycetota bacterium; assembly: GCA_963713325.1. GTDB lineage: Bacteria > Actinomycetota > Actinomycetes > Actinomycetales > Microbacteriaceae > Microbacterium. The sequence continues at coordinate 353,062 of CAVQLL010000008.1, read as the reverse complement.
GTCGACGCCGGTCGGGAAGTCCTCGCGCGTCTCAGCGGTCAGTACCGTGTCGTCGACGACGGGGTAGTTCGGGACGCTCTCGCGAACGACCTGGACGACGATGAGCCCTCGGCCGGTGTTGCCCGAGCTCGATTCGACGTCGTAGAGGAACGACATGGTCCCCGGATCGGTGCCGGCATCGATGACGACGGTCGTATCGCCGACCGAATCCAGCCGGTCATCGAGTCGCTCGTACTCCGGGTTTTCGCTGCCGTCGCCCAGCGTGGCGGGCAGGTCGGGCCGCACGTCGGTGACCGACAGCGTTCCCATCGTCGGGTCGACGTCGTTGCCCAGCGGGCTCACGCGGATCGAGCTGTCCGCACCGGCCTGCACCTGGACGTAGTCGGTGAAGGTGATCGGGCTGGGATTGGACTGGCTGTCGAGAACTCCGAGCCGCACGACGCCTTCGCCCGTCTCGCCGAGCGCATCCACGACGCGGTAGCGGAATGACACCTGGCCGCGGTAGCCGGCCACGCTCGAGTAGAGGATCGACTCGCCGTCGGCGGCGATCGTGGCGGATCCGCTCGCGGGCTGGCTGACGATGCGGTCGAGACTGACGACGTCGCCGTCCGGGTCCATGCCGAAATCGTCGAACTCGATGACGGTGGACTGCCCGCTGAGGACCCGCCCCTCGAGCGTGTCGGGCAGCGGCGCGCGGTTCGCATCGTCCGGCAGCACCTGGATGCGCACCGTGGCGGAGTCGGCGAGCGCCGGCGAGCCGGTGGTGTACACCGCGTAGTCGATCGCATAATCGCCGGGCTCGGTCGGGGCGAGGTAGCGAAGCACGTCGCCGCCGGAGAACGCGAGCGCCGCCGGGCTGGAGGAGACGACCGAGGCGGGGTTGAGCGTCGGACGCCCACCGGCGGGGGCGATGTCGTTTTCCAGCACCGGGATGTCGATCTGCGACCCGGCGCGCACGACCACGGTGTCATCGACGGCGATCGGGGCGAGCTCCGGTGCAGGCGGCAGGAGGAAGACGGTCGCCTCGCCCTGCACGCGGGCGCCCTGGTCGTCGGTTCCGTCGCTGACCGTGTAGGTGACGGTGCCGAGCCGGCCCGCCGCGCCGGAGGCGGTCGATCCCGAGACGCGCAGGTAGTTCTGACCGACGGCATCCACCGAGAGCGTGGCGCCGTCGTCCGCGTGCCCTGCGACGTCGCTCAGAAGCAGCACCCGCCGCGTCGGATTGGACACCGCGGAGAACACATCCAGGGTCGCGTCCTCCTGCGGGTGCACGAACGCGACGACGGGCGAGGTCGCCAGCTGGGGCGGCGCATCCGAGGGCAGGATCGTGATCCGCGCCGTGCCGGTCGCCGGGGTGGTGCCGTCGGTGACGGTGAAACCCACCCGGAACGTGCCGGGGGTGCGGGCGGCGAAGTCGAAGGATGCCGAACCGCCGACGATCGTCGCGGTGGCGGCCGCGTCGTCCAGCACGCGCACCGATTCGAGCGAGATCTCCCCTGCGGTTCCCGTCACGTGCGGGGTGACATCGACCGTCAGGCCCGCATCGATCGTGTCGACGACGGCGAAGGACTGCACCGTGAGCGCCGGCTGTGCCGACACCCGCACCAGCAGCGGCCTTGTGGAGACCTGCCCGACGGTATCCGACACGGTGACGTCGAGCTCGATCAGCTCGTCGCCGCCTTCGCCATTGTCACTGTGCTGGTAGACGACATCGCCTCCCGGAGTCGCCGCCACGCTGCCGACACCCGAGGAGTTCTGCACCGACAGCAGCAGGAGCGGATCGCCGTCGGGGTCGACCCAGCCCGGCAGCACAGGCACGGTGACGGTGCCGCCGCGAGCGACTTCGGGCGTCGGCCATGGCACGAGGCACCCCTCGACGCCGCACCACTGCGGGGCTCCGTCGCCGCCGGAGACCGTGAGCGTGACCGTCGTCGGGGGCGAGAACAGACCGTCCTCGGCGGTGCCATCCGTCACGGCATACGAGAAAGTCGTGCTGCCGCTGGCCCCGGGCGCCACGCTCACCGTGAGCCGCTGGGAGTCATCGGTGATCGAGACGGTGCCGAAGCCTGGATCGAGACCCGTCACGGAGGCCGGGTCGATGCTCAGCACGTCCTCGTTCGGATCGTGATCGTTCATCAGCGCAGGGAGGGTGACGAGGCTGCCCGCCCGCACTCCGAAGGCGTCGGCGACCGCGACCGGCGGCTTCGGGTCGATCACGACCGACAGCTGCTCCTGGCTGGGCGCGGCATCCGGATCGGTCCGCTCGTCGAGCGACCAGTCCTGGCTGGAGGCGACCAGCGCGCCGTCCGGAATCGTCCACACCCAGCCGCTGCGCGTCTCGTTGAGGATGACGGCGTCGTCGCTCGCGACGAAGGTGGGCCGCCGCTGATCGGGCAGCGCCAGACCGCCGTAATCGAGCGCGGACTGCCCGGTCCGCGAACTCCACAGCACGCCGCCCTGCTCGCCCTGCGGAAGCCACGCGGCGAACACCTCACCGTCGTGGACCGTCGGTCGCGCAGGCAGCCCGAGCACGCTCGCGCCGGTCCCCACCTCGGTGGTCACGGTCGAGCCGTCCACCGGGACGCGCATGAGCGCCGTCTCGTCGGCGAGGTAGACGGCCGTGCCATAGGGGTCGGGCTGGCTGAGGATCACCGAGCCGGTCGTGGGCGTCGCGACCGCGGCATCCGCTCCCTGGAGCCACATGTCGCCATCGACGGTGTCGACCACGACCCATGCGTCGCCGGCCGCCGTGATGGCGGGTGCGGTGATGCCGTCGCCGTCGAGCTCGTCGCGCGAACGCACTTCGGAAGCGCGCATGTCGTACTCGAGGACCGAAGCGTCGGCGAGCGAGTAGCTGAACAGGATGCCGCGCTCGTCGATCGCGATCGCGTCGGACGTGTACTGCGGCGCGCTCTCGTCGTCGGAGGGGAAGGGCTCGATCTGGGTCGCATCGCCCGAGGACAGGGTCCCGACGAACACGGCGCCGGAGTCCGTGCGGTATGCGACGAAGTCGTCGGCGGTCGCGACATCCACCGTGCCCGCAGGGGTCGATGCCGAGCTGCGCAGCGCCGCCTCGTCGAGATCGGACGGCAGCGCCGCATCGATCCTGGTGAGCTTGCTGAAGCTGTCCGAGAACAGGTACGCGCTGTCCGCGGTCTGGGCCACCTGGCTCGGGTTGCTGATGTTGCGGACCGTATCGAGTTCGCCGACGGTGGTGTTGACGCGGGCGTACCTGCGACCATCGCCGGTCTGCAGCGCCCAGACCGACGTATCGGTCTTGTCCGTCCGCTGGGCGTCCAGGCCGGGCCACACGACGCTGACACCGGCGACGAGCGCGATCGCAGCGGCCGTCGCCGCCAGTCCCGCAGCCGTCCTGCGCTGCATCAGAGCACACCCGTCATCAGCAGCGCCGTGACGATGCCGCCCACCGCGACCACGATGCCCACGACGCCCGCGGCGACCCAGGGCATCGCGCTGCGCGGCCGATCCGGCGCGGAGAACTCGGTGTCCTCGTCGCGGGCGAGGCCGGCCATGCCGGTGCCGGGGCGCGTCTTGCGCCGCTCGTCGCGCTCGATGTGACTGCGCGCGGGACCGCGCAGGTCTACGTCGGTGAAATCGACCGGGCCGGATGCCGGAGCCCATTCATCGGCGGCGATCTCGAGCTGCGTGGGCGAGATGCCGAGCTCGGCCTGCACCGCTCGAAGCGCCTCGGCGAACTCCCGGGCAGAGGCGTATCGCTGGCGCGGGTCGCGACTCATCGAGCGCGCGAGGACGACCTGGAGGGATGCCGGCACGTCCGTGCGCGCGATGTCGGTGTACGTCGCGCGGGCGATGCGGCGACGAAGCTGCTCTTTCGTGTTCTGGCCGCGCTCGCGCCGCTCGAAGGGACTGTGACCGGCCAGCAGCGAGTACACCGTCGCGCCGAGGCTCCACACCTCGCTGGCGACCGTCCCGGCCGTCTGCTCGGCGATCACCTCGGGAGCGCTCCACGGGATCGACATCGCCAGCACCTCGTCGGCGGTCTCGCGCGACAGCGAGGACGAGATGCCGAAGTCCGCCAGCACCGGCGCGCCGAAAGTCGTGACGAGGATGTTGCTCGGCTTGACGTCGCGGTGGACGAGGCCCGCGCGGTGGGCGGACTGGAGGGCGCTGGCCATCTTCACCCCGATGGTCAGCACCTCCTCCACGGGAATGCGTTCGATGCGGTAGCGCTGCGCGAGCGAGCCGGGGCAGAACTCCATCACGATGTAGGGTCGGCCGTCCGCCGAGATGCCCGCCTGGTAGACCGTCACGATCGAGGGATGCGCGGACAGGTGCGCGAGCACATCCGCCTCGGCGTTGAACATGCGCCGCAGGTCGGGGTCGCGCACATCGCTCGGCAGGACCTTCACGGCGACGTCGCGGCGCGGCATGTCCTGCTCATAGAGGAACACGTCGGCGAATCCGCCCGACCCGAGAGGACGGATGTAGGCGAGCCCCGGCAGAATCGGGGGCGCGGACGGCAGGCGTGTGGCCACCGAAGCCTCCCGGAGTCAGCCCGCGCAGATCCGGCGGGGCGCAGCGCACCGTCCGGTCATGACGGACCGCGCAGTGCAAACCCGATCATGCTAACAAAGCCGATCGGCCCCACCCTGCACGAATTCACCGCGGCGATCACTGCGGCGGTGGCTCGTTCGGGTCGAACGGCGCGTCCAGCGACCGGGTCAGCTCCTCGAGCATGGCCTCTATCTGCGGTTCGACGTATTGGCTGATCGCGGCCTGGATGCGCAGGCGGTGGTGCAGCAGGATCGTGCACACTTCGCGGCCGATCATGTTGGCGTAGTCGTCGGCGAGGCCGACCTCCTGTCGCAGCGCCGCCTTCGCCTCGTCGCTGAGCGGAGGCAGCGCCGGGACGCCGGCATCGGCTTCCTCGGCGAGGCCCGAGATGGTGAACAGGAACGGGGCTCCCGGCTGGGGCTCCGGATCCAGCGGCAGCCCCTCGAATTCGGGCTCGAGTCCCTCCGCGGGGCGATAGCTGCGCGCGCGGTTGCGCGCGGCCTGGTGATCGAGCTCGGTCTGCAGCATCGGCAGGTTCAGCGCGGTGTACTCCGCGACGGCGTGGTCGACGATCGTCTTGATCCGGGTCGACAATCCGTGCTGGACGCCGTGCGGAACGTCGGCGCCGAGGCCCGCCGCCGACAGCACCGGTGACCCGAAGCAGCGACGGCACGGGGCCACCCGGCCCCGGTGGGTCGCCGGCTCCCACCGCGGCAGCCAGCGCAACCAGGCGTCCACCGCCTGGCTGACCTGGGTTTCGAGCGACCGCTCCACGCATCCACGGTAGTGCGCCCGGGCCGAGTTCACGTGTTTCGCGTCGATCACGGTCCGCGGCGGCATCCGTCCTCAGCTCCGTTGGGCGACCGACTCACTCGTCGAACTCGTCCTCCCACGGCCAACGCGGGCGCTGCGCGCGCGTGCGCACCAGCGCGATCCCGCCCCAGGCTGCAACCGCAGCGGTGGCCGCGACCACCACACCGAACCACGTCGTCGCGATGCGACCGGCCACGCCGGTGGCGACGGCGAGATCCGCCCCGGTCGCGGCCGCGACCCCGAGCCACACCACGACCACGTACACGACGTAGCAGGCGATCGCGGCCCACAGTGCGCCCCAGAAAGACGGATGCTGCCGCCGAAGCGTCACCCACACGGTGAGAGCGAACGCCCCGGTCGTGAGCGCCGTCGCCACGATGCCCGGGATCTGGCCGAGCCCGGGGGTCTCGACGATGTCGGCGCCGAGGGCGAGGCTGACCATCCCCAGCCCGAAGATCAGGAGGGCGACGAAGGTCACGGTCGAAAGACCCAGCGCGACGAGCGGGCGGACCGGGCCGCCGGAGGGATCCGGGGTGCCGGTCACACCTACACGCGGGTCAGCTGCGGGCCCGCCTCCAGCGTGCGCTCGTATTCGTGCTGGGCTTCGACGTTCAGCTCGGTCACGCGCGCGCCGCGCGCCGCGACCCACGCTCCGAACCAGATCGTCAGCTCGCGGCCGATGATGAAGGCTCCGATCGCGAGCGGGGTGAGCAGCTGGCTCTCGACGAGTGCCGCGCCCTCGCTCGCGGTGAGCATCCAGAAAGGCGCCTGGAAGAGCGCACCGAGGATGTGGCCGAGGTAGGCGGCGACGCCGACGAGCAGGCCGAAGATGACCCACGCGCCCCAGCGTCCGCGGTTGATGATGGCGCCGAGCAGCCAGAACGCGATGAAGAAGACGAAGACCGGCACCCACAGAGCCCACGTGCCGAGAGCGGTCAGCGCGGTCGCACCGAGGGTGCCCACGGTGACCTCACCGTCGATCATCCCGACTCCGAGCCACACCGCGAGGTACAGCACGCCGAATGCGAGTGCGGCCAGGAGGCCGATCGCGCCGGCGGCCGCGCGGTTCCCGCGGGGGCGGGGTGATTCGGGCGCCTGGACGAAGATCGGCTGAGGTGCGGCGTATGCCGTGCCGGCGACGGCGGCGGGCGCGACCACGGTCTCGGCCACGGGCTCGCTGGCGGTGACCGCGGGGGCCGCGACGACGGTCTCGGCGGGCGGCTCCCACGATGTGGCGGTGTCGTCGGCGTGCGCTTCGTACAGGGCGCTGTCGAATGAGGAGTCGTCGTCCGCAGTGTCTGCGGCGGCGCGCTCGCTGCGCGTTGCGGGAGTCTTGTCGACGCCGTGCTCGGACGCGGCCTCGGCGTCGGCGATCCCCGCGTTGGCGCTGCCGACGACGTCGTCGACCGGGCGGGGCTCCTCAACCGGTTCGCCGTAGGACGACTTCGAGTCACTCATCGGATGCACTCCTCACGCAGGGCACGTCCCTGCACTGCGAGAGTAACCTGCGGCACGCGCGCGCCGGCGCAGGCGTGCCGTGTGATTTACGGGCGTGGCGCGCCGGTCCGCGCACTGGTGCCCGCGCTTATCGTGGGCGCATGGCACCCCGACGTTCGGCATCGGCATGGGCCGCGGCATCCGTTCTCGTGATCGCGGCTGCGCTGGCGGCGTGCGTCCCCGAACCGGGGGCGACCCCCGGTTCCGGCGAGACGGGGACGGCGGAGCTCTCACCGAGCGCCACGAGCACTCCGTCGCCGTCCGCGACGCGCGACGCGGTGGCGATCCCCACCGACTGCCGGGCGATCCTGACCCCGGCGGTCCTGGAAGAGCTGGCCGACATCCCGCTCAACGACCCCGCCGCCGGCATCCCCACAGGAGTGCTGCCCGACGGCAGTCTCGCCTGCCTCTGGCGCGACCCTCTCGTGGACACGACGAACCTCCTGACCACGATCGCGTACATGTCGCGCGGCCCGGCGCTGGACATGCTCAACGGCCTGCTGGCGGAGGGCTATGCCTGCTACACGCCGGATGGCGGAACCCGCTGCGAGAAGACGTGGTTCAGCCAGCCGGAGCTGCTCCCTCAGGGCCGGACGCTGTTCTGGCGTGACGACATCCTGATCGACACGACGTTCTCGAACCTCGCGCCGACCGGCTACACGTCGGCGATCGTGGCGAGTATCTTCGACTGAGCTCGTCGAAGGCTGAGCCTGTCGAGCCTGAGGCCGCCGAGCCCGAGTCAGCCCCACACGTGTGCGGCCAGGCGAGCGCCGTACACGTCCGGGTGCCACACCGTCTCGACGCTCGAGAGCCAGAGGCCGTCGCGGATCGTGTGCTCCTCGACGACCTTCCCGGCGGTGCGGGTGCAGACCAGCGCCACGTCGTCCGCTGTGCATGCGAATCCCTGACCGCGCAGCGCGGCCTCGGCGATGCGGTCGGCGTCGCCTGCCACACCCGCCAGTGTCGAGACGATCACGCGCCCGTCGCCGGCACGCCACCGGCAGGTGACCCGCACGGAGGGCACGAGAGCATCGGTGAGCGAGGTGACCGCGGTGGCCGGCGGCGACATGTCCTGTGACAGCAGGACGTTCGGCGTCCAGGTGAGCTCGGCCCACAGGTCGTCGGGGTACAGCGCGCGGCAGTCGATGTCACCCGGAGCGATCGCCTGGGTCGCGACGGGCTCCGAGACCGGCGCGGCGACGGGCTCGGATGTCGTCGCGCGCAGCATGTCGCCCATCCACGTCACCGAGACGGAAAGCATCGGCTGCGCGAGCCACACGAGCGCGGCCACGGCGGCCGCGCACAGCAGCCCCGCCGGCCACGCAATCCACGAGTTGCGTCCACCCGTCCGCGCCAAGGGCCCCCACCTCCTCCGTCAACGGTAAGCGGGTCATCGGATGCCCGCACCGCGGCGCGCAGCGCGACGCGAACTCGAAACTTCCGCCGGAGGACGCCGAAACGCCCCGGTCGTGAGGACCGGGGCGTTTCGGGTGGAGATGGATCCGCGACCCTTCGGCAAGCTCAGGGTCGGGGCGCGTCGCCTAGTTGTAGGTGCCGGGCGTGAAGTCGTCCGTCGAGAAGCTGTCGAAGTCGACGTAGCTCAGGTCGGCGTCGCTGTAGGCGCCGTCCGAGGCGAAGATGCGGTTGGGGTACCGCTCGCTCTTGGCCTCCTCCGTCGCCTCGACCACGACGTTGCGGTACTTCGCAAGTCCGGTTCCGGCGGGGATGAGCTTTCCGATGATGACGTTCTCCTTGAGGCCCAGAAGCGGGTCGCTCTTGCCCTCCATCGCGGCCTGCGTCAGCACGCGCGTCGTCTCCTGGAACGACGCAGCCGACAGCCACGACTCGGTCGCAAGCGATGCCTTCGTGATTCCCATGAGCTCCGGGCGACCGGACGCGGGGCGCTTGCCCTCGGCCACGGCCTCGCGGTTCATGTTCTGGTACTTCTTGAAGTCGACCAGCTCACCCGGAAGCAGCGTCGTCTCGCCGTGGTCGACCACGGTGACCTTCCGCAGCATCTGGCGCACGATGACCTCGATGTGCTTGTCGTGGATCGGCACACCCTGCGAGCGGTAGACACCCTGAACGCCGTTGACGAGGTAGCGCTGCACCTCGCGGGCGCCCATGACGCGCATGACCTCCTTGGGGTCGAGCGTGCCCACCAGGATCGGCTGGCCGACCGTGACGTGCTGGCCGTCCTCGACCAGGAGCGTCGCGCGGCGAAGCACCGGGTAGACGTGCGGCTCGTCGCCGTTGTCGGGCGTCAGAATGACCTTCTTCGCGCGGTCGGTCTCCTCGATCGTGATTCGACCATCGGACTCCGCGATCGGCGACGCACCCTTGGGGGTGCGTGCCTCGAAGAGCTCCTGCACGCGGGGCAGACCCTGCGTGATGTCGTCCGCCGAAGCCGAACCACCGGTGTGGAAGGTGCGCATCGTGAGCTGCGTTCCGGGCTCACCGATCGACTGGGCCGCGATGATGCCGACGGCCTCGCCGATGTCGACGAGCTTTCCGGTCGCGAGCGACCGGCCGTAGCACTGCGCGCAGACGCCGACAGCCGAATCGCAGGTGAGCACGGAGCGCACCTTGATGGTCTCCACACCCGCCTCGATCAGGGTGTTCAGCAGCACGTCGCCCACGTCGTCGCCGGCGGCGGCCAGCACGTTGCCCTTGGCGTCGACCGCGTCGGATGCGAGCGTGCGCGAGAACACCGAGTTCTCCACGTTCGCGTCCTTCACGAGCTCGCCGTCGGCACCGGCGGCCGCGATCGGCAGCTCGAGACCCTTGGTCGTGCCGCAGTCGTCCTCACGGATGATGACATCCTGCGAGACGTCCACCAGGCGACGGGTGAGGTATCCCGAGTCGGCCGTACGGAGGGCCGTGTCGGCCAGACCCTTGCGGGCACCGTGCGTCGCGATGAAGTACTCCGCCACCGACAGACCCTCGCGGTACGAGGAGATGATCGGACGGGGGATGATCTCACCCTTGGGGTTGTTCACCAGGCCTCGCATACCCGCGATGTTGCGGATCTGCAGCCAGTTGCCACGAGCACCGGAGGACACCATGCGGTTGATGGTGTTCTCCTCGGGGAAGTTCGCCCGCATCGCGACCTGGACTTCCTCGGTCGCCTCGGTCCAGATCTTGATGAGCTCCTGACGACGCTCGGCGTCGGTCGTGAGGCCCTTCTCGTACTGGGACTGCACCTTGGCGGCGGCCTTCTCGTGGCGTGCCACGATCGCGGGCTTGTCCGGCGGGGTGAGGATGTCGCTCAGCGCGACCGTCACGCCCGAACGCGTGGCCCAGTAGAAGCCGGCGTCCTTGATGCGGTCCAGCGTCGCGGCGACCTCGACCTTGGGGTACTCCTCGGCCAGCTTGTTCACGATCTCCGAGAGCTTGCCCTTGTCGGCCTGCTCGCGGACGAACGGGTAGGGCTTCGGCTGACGCGGGAGCGTGTCGTTGAAGATCGCCTGTCCGAGGGACGCGTCGACCAGACCGTGGCCCTTCTTCGCTACGGTGCCGTCCTCGTTCAGGACGTCGGCGTAGCCTTCCGGCGCGTCGCCCTCCAGGAACGTGAGACCCGGGATGCGGATGCGGACCTTCGCCTGCAGGTCGAGCTGACCCTCGTCCTTGGCCATGATCGCCTCGCCGACCGAACCGAACGCGCGACCTTCGCCCTTTGCGCCCGCCTTCACGGTCGTGAGGTGGTGCAGACCGATGATCATGTCCTGCGAGGGCAGGGTCACCGGGCGACCGTCGGACGGCTTCAGGATGTTGTTCGAGGCGAGCATCAGGATGCGGGCCTCGGCCTGGGCCTCGACCGACAGCGGCAGGTGGACGGCCATCTGGTCACCGTCGAAGTCCGCGTTGAACGCGGCGCACACGAGCGGGTGCAGCTGGATCGCCTTGCCCTCGACGAGCTGAGGCTCGAACGCCTGGATGCCGAGACGGTGCAGCGTCGGCGCGCGGTTGAGGAGCACGGGGCGCTCGCGGATGATCTCCTCGAGCACGTCCCACACCTCGGGGCGCGTGCGCTCCACGGCGCGCTTGGCGGCCTTGATGTTCTGCGAGTGACCCAGGTCGATCAGGCGCTTGATGACGAACGGCTTGAACAGCTCGAGCGCCATCTGCTTGGGGAGGCCGCACTGGTGCAGCTTGAGCTGCGGACCCACCACGATGACCGAACGGCCCGAGTAGTCCACGCGCTTGCCGAGCAGGTTCTGACGGAACCGGCCCTGCTTGCCCTTGAGCATGTCCGAGAGCGACTTGAGCGCCCGGTTGCCGGTGCCGGTCACGGGGCGACCGCGGCGGCCGTTGTCGAACAGCGCGTCGACGGCCTCCTGCAGCATCCGCTTCTCGTTGTTGACGATGATCTCGGGTGCACCGAGGTCGATCAGGCGACGGAGGCGGTTGTTGCGGTTGATCACGCGGCGGTACAGGTCGTTCAGGTCACTGGTCGCGAAGCGGCCACCGTCCAGCTGCACCATCGGGCGCAGCTCCGGCGGGATCACCGGGACGACGTCCAGCACCATGGATGCCGGGCTCATGCCGGTCATCAGGAACGAGTTGACGACCTTCAGGCGCTTGATCGCACGGATCTTGCGCTGGCCCTTGCCCTCGGAGATCTGCAGACGCAGCGAGTCGGACTCGGCCGCGAGGTCGAACGCCTCGAGGCGACGCTTGATCGACTCGGCGCCCATGTAGGCCTCGAAGTACTGACCGAAGCGGTCCTGCAGCTCGTGGAAGATCTCGTCTTCACCCTTGAGGGATCCGACCTCGAGCGTGCGGAATTCCTCCCACACGCGCTCGAGCTTGGTGATCTGGTCGTCGAAGGACTTGCGGATGCCCGCCATGTCCTTCTCGGCGGCATCCTTGACCTTCTTCTTCTGGTCGGCCTTGGCGCCCTCTTCCTCCAGAGCGGCCAGCTCCTCCTCGAGCTTCTGCAGGCGCGTGGCGATGCGCGAGTCGCGCCGGTCGCCGAGCGTCTTCAGCTCGAGACGGATGTTGTTCTCCTGCGTGGCGAGGTCGCGGTGACGCGCCTCGTCGTCGACGGAGATCACCATGTAGGCGGCGAAGTAGATGACCTTCTCGAGGTCCTTCGGCGCCATGTCCAGCAGGTACCCGAGGCGTGAGGGCACGCCCTTGAAGTACCAGATGTGGGTGACGGGCGCGGCGAGCTCGATGTGGCCCATGCGCTCGCGGCGGACGGAGGACTTGGTGACCTCCACGCCGCAGCGCTCGCAGACGATGCCCTTGAAGCGGACGCGCTTGTACTTTCCGCACGCGCACTCCCAGTCGCGGGAGGGCCCGAAGATCTGCTCTCCGAAGAGGCCGTCCTTCTCGGGCTTGAGGGTGCGGTAGTTGATGGTCTCAGGCTTCTTGACCTCGCCGTAGGACCAACGACGGATGTCGTCGGCAGTGGCCAGGCCGATGCGAAGCTGATCGAAAGTTGTTGACTCGAGCACTAGTTCTCAGTTCTCCTGTGTCGGAATTCTGTCGTTGCCTGGCCGGATCAGATCTCGTCGATCGACGAGGACTCGAAGCGGCTGGAGATGTTGATGCCGAGCTCTTCAGCGGCACGGAAGGCGTCGTCGTCGGTGTCGCGGAGGTTGACCGCGGTGCCGTCGGCCGAGAGGACCTCGACGTTCAGGCAGAGCGACTGCATCTCCTTCATGAGCACCTTGAACGACTCGGGGATGCCGGGCTCCTGGATGTTCTCGCCCTTGACGATCGCCTCGTACACCTTGACGCGGCCGAGGATGTCGTCGGACTTGATCGTGAGGAGCTCCTGGAGCGCGTACGCGGCGCCGTAGGCCTCGAGGGCCCACACCTCCATCTCGCCGAAGCGCTGTCCGCCGAACTGCGCCTTACCACCGAGCGGCTGCTGGGTGATCATCGAGTACGGACCCGTAGAGCGTGCGTGGATCTTGTCGTCGACGAGGTGGTGCAGCTTCAGGATGTACATGTAGCCGACCGAGACGGGTGCCGGGAACGGGTCGCCGGAGCGCCCGTCGAACAGCACCGTCTTGCCGCTGGAGCCGATGAGGCGGTCGCCGTCGCGCGTGACGTTCGTCGAGTCGAGCAGACCTGCGATCTCCTCCTCCGCGGCACCGTCGAACACGGGTGTCGCGACCTTCGTGCCGGGAGCGGCTTCGAATGCCTCGCCCGGGAGGTGCTTTGCCCACGTCGGCTTGCCTTCGACCTTCCAGCCCTGCTGGGCGATCCAGCCGAGGTGAAGCTCGAGCACCTGGCCGAAGTTCATTCGACCCGGGATGCCGAGCGGGTTCAGGATGACCTGGACCGGCGTGCCGTCCGCGAGGAACGGCATGTCCTCGACGGGCAGGATCTTCGCGATGACGCCCTTGTTGCCGTGGCGGCCGGCGAGCTTGTCGCCCTCGGTGATCTTGCGCTTCTGGGCGATGTAGACCACGACGCGGCGGTTGACGCCCGAGCCGAGCTCGTCGTCGCCGTCCTCGGCGTTGAACTCCTTGACCGCGATGATCGTGCCCTGCTCACCGTGGGGCACCTTCAGCGACGTGTCGCGGACCTCGCGGCTCTTCTCGTTGAAGATCGCGCGGAGCAGACGCTCCTCGGCCGACAGCTCGGTCTCGCCCTTGGGCGTGACCTTGCCGACCAGGATGTCGCCGGGGCGGACCTCGGCGCCGATGCGGATGATGCCGCGCTCGTCGAGGTCCTTCAGCAGGTCGGGGCTGACGTTGGGGAGGTCACGGGTGATCTCCTCCTTGCCGAGCTTCGTGTCGCGGGAGTCGACCTCGTACTCCTCGATGTGGATCGAGGAGAGGGTGTCGTCCTTCACCAGGTCCTGGCTGAGGATGATCGCGTCCTCGAAGTTGTGACCCTCCCACGTCATGAACGCGACGAGGAGGTTCTTGCCGAGCGCGAGCTCGCCGTTCTCCGTCGCCGGGCCGTCCGCGATGACCTCGCCCGCCTCGACGCGCTCGCCGGCCGAGACCACGACACGCTGGTTGTAGCTCGTGCCCTGGTTGGAGCGGTCGAACTTGCGGAGGAAGTACTGCTGGGTGCCGCCCTCGTCGAGCTGCACGGTCACGACGTCGGCCGAGACCTCCAGGACGACGCCCGACTTGTCGGCGATGACCACGTCACCCGCGTCGATGGCCGCGAAGCCCTCCATGCCGGTGCCGACCAGCGGCGACTCGCGAGCGCAGGAGCGGAACGGCCTGACGCTGCATGTTCGCACCCATGAGGGCGCGGTTCGCGTCGTCGTGCTCGAGGAACGGGATGAGCGAGGTCGCGACCGACACCATCTGGCGGGGCGAGACGTCCATGTAGCCGATCTCGTCCGCGTGGAAGAGGTCGACCTCGCCGCCCTTCTTGCGGGCGAGGACGCGGTCCTCGGTGAAGTGACCGTCGGCCTTCAGCGGCGCGTTGGCCTGGGCGACGATGTAGTCGTCCTCCTCGGACGCCGTGAGGTAGTCGATCTGGTCGGTCACGCGGCCGGCGACGACCTTGCGGTACGGCGTCTCGATGAAGCCGAACGCGTTGATGCGAGCGAACGACGCGAGCGAGCCGATGAGGCCGATGTTCGGGCCTTCCGGGGTCTCGATGGGGCACATGCGGCCGTAGTGCGACGGGTGGACGTCACGGACCTCGACGCCGGCGCGCTCACGCGACAGGCCACCGGGGCCGAGCGCCGACAGGCGGCGCTTGTGGGTCAGACCCGCGAGCGGGTTGTTCTGGTCCATGAACTGCGACAGCTGCGACGTTCCGAAGAACTCCTTGATCGCGGCGACGACGGGGCGCACGTTGATCAGGGTCTGCGGCGTGATCGCCTCGATGTCCTGCGTGGTCATGCGCTCGCGGACGACGCGCTCCATGCGCGACAGACCGGTGCGGACCTGGTTCTGGATCAGCTCGCCGACCGCGCGGATGCGACGGTTGCCGAAGTTGTCGATGTCGTCGATGTCGAGACGGATCTCGGCGGGCTTGCCGCCGCGGAGGCCCTCGAACGTCGTGTCACCGCGGTGCAGGCGCACCAGGTACTTGATCGTCGCGACGATGTCGGCGACGGTCAGGACCGAGTCCGACAGGGGCGCGTCGAGGCCGAGCTTCTGGTTGATCTTGTAGCGACCGACCTTCGCGAGGTCGTAGCGCTTCGAGTTGAAGTAGAAGTTGTCCAGCAGCGCGCGGGCGGCCTCGGCGGCGACCTGCTCGCCCGGACGGAGCTTGCGGTAGATGTCGCGGAGCGCGTCCTCCTTCGAGAGGATCGTGTCCTTCGAGAGGGTCTCCTCGATCGAGTCGAAGCCGGCGAACTCCTGCAGGATCTCCTCGCTGGTCAGGCCGAGGGCCTTGAGGAACACGGTGACCGACTGCTTGCGCTTGCGGTCGATGCGCACGCCGACCTGGTCGCGCTTGTCGATCTCGAACTCGAGCCATGCGCCGCGGCTCGGGATGATGCGCGCCGAGACGATGTCCTTGTCGGAGGTCTTGTCGGGCGTCTTGTCGAAGTAGACACCGGGCGAGCGCACGAGCTGCGAGACCACGACACGCTCGGTGCCGTTGATGATGAACGTGCCCTTGTCGGTCTGGAGCGGGAAGTCGCCCATGAAGACCGTCTGGGTCTTGATCTCACCGGTCTGGTGGTTCATGAACTCGGCCTCGACGTAGAGCGGGGCGGCGTACGTCTTGCCGCGCTCCTTGCACTCGTCGATCGAGTACTTCTCCGGCTCGAGATACGGGTTCGTGAACGAGAGCTGCATGGTCTCGCTCAGGTCCTCGATCGGCGAGATCTCCTCGAAGATCTCCTCGAGGCCGCTGATCTCGGGCACGTCGGTGCGGCCGACGCTCTTCGCCTCGGCGACGCGTGCCTTCCACTGCCTCGTTGCCGACGAGCCAGTCGAAGGACTCGGTCTGCAGCGCGAGAAGGTCTGGGACCGTCAGCGTGTCGGAGATCTTGGCGAACGAGAGGCGGGATGCTCCGCGGCCGTTCTTGGTGGTGGTGGTGGTAGATGCGTTGCGCGCAGCAGCCAAGGGGATTACCTCCGTGGGCCCGGGCGGGGCTCGTTTCCTTGTCGTCAGGGTGGAGTGCTCATCTGTCCCCGAAGCCTGGGCGCCGCACTCCGCTTCAGCAAATGTGAGTTCGAGAAGCGGGGGCACGCAGGCACAGCCGACCACCATATGAGGGCAGGGGGAATCCAAGAGCGCAACTACCTACTATACGGCGGATGACGCGCCGTGTCCAGTCGGGTGCTTGAAAAGTTTCGGATGCTGCGGTATAACCGCGCGACTGCGCCCGATTTCGGGCCGGACCATGGACTCCACGGGCGCAGGGGTTCATCATGTGGTCATGACTGGGGATCAGCACCCGGTGATTCGCACGCCCGATCAGCGGATCCGGGTGTTCGTCAGCTCGACCCTCAAGGAACTGGCGGCCGAGCGACGCGGAGCGCGCGCCGCCATCGAGCGGATGCGGCTGGCCCCGGTCATGTTCGAGCTCGGAGCGCGTCCGCATCCTCCTCGGGAGCTGTATCGCTCCTATCTTGCACAGAGCGACGTCTTCGTCGGCATCTACTGGGAGAGCTACGGGTGGGTCGCGCCTGACGAGCAGATCTCGGGCCTGGAGGACGAATACGACCTCGCTCCTGCGTCGATGCCGAAGCTCATCTACATCAAGGCATCCGACCACCGCGAAGCGCGGCTGCAGGCCCTCATCTCCCGGATCCAGAGCGACGATCATGCGGCGTACCTGCCGTTCGACACGGCCGAGGAGCTCCAGGAGCGACTCGCCGATGATCTGGCGACGCTGCTCGCGGAGCGCTTCGACGTGAGTCGAGAGCCGGAATCGCCGTCTGCCGGGCCGCAGGCGTCGAGAATGCCGGTGCCCTACAACGAGACGCTGGGACGAGAACCGGATGTCCATGCCGTCCTCGATCTCCTCGCCGATGACTCGGTTCGCCTCATCAGCCTCATCGGGCCGGGCGGTATCGGGAAGAGCCGACTCGCCATCGAGGTGGCATTGCGGGTCGAGGCCGCAGACGAACGGGATGTGGTGTTCGTCCTCCTCGAGCATGTCACCGACCCGGCACGCGTCATTCCGACGATCGCCGCCGAGTTCGGGGTGCGCGACTCGGGTCGCGGGAGCATCGCCGCCGACATCAGCAGGGCACGCGGCGACCGTCGCATGCTCATCGTCCTCGACAACTTCGAGCAGGTGCTGGAGGCTGCCCCGCTGCTGGTGGAACTCTCTGTCCAACTGCCTGGGACGACCTTCCTCGTCACCAGCCGAGCGCGGCTGCGGGTGCGCATCGAGCGCGTGTACGAGGTGCCGCCACTGACGCTGCCGGACACAACTCTCGCGATCGGTGCGAACACCGCCATGGACTCGCCGGCGGTGAGGCTGTTCCGAGATCGAGCCCGGGCCGCCAATCCGATGTTCGACGTCACCGATGACAATGTCGGCGCTGTCGCCGGAATCTGCGAAGCACTCGATGGGGTTCCTCTGGCCCTGGAGCTCGCGGCCGCGCGGACACGCGTGCTCACGCCGGCTGCGCTCCTGGCCAGGCTCGACCAGCGCCTGCCGCTGCTGGTCGCCTCCACCCGCGACCTGCCGGATCGGCAGCGCACCATCGAGGCGACGATCGCGTGGAGCGCCGGTCTGCTGGGCCCGGGTGCCCGCGCCCTCCTGATCCGCATAGGTGTGTTCTCCGGCGACTTCAGCCTGGATGCCGTGGAAGCCGTCAGCGAGGGCATGGAAGCGGAGGGCGACGCGCTCGCTCATCTCACGGAGCTCATCGACAACAGTCTCGTCCGCATTCGAGATCAGGGCGAGGTGCATCTGTTCGGAATGCTCGCCACAGTGAGGGAGTACACACTGGGTCTGCTTGAATCGTCGCCCGACGTCGACGAAGTGCGGCGGCTCCACGCAGACCACTACACCCGGCTGGCGTTCGAGACCGCACCTCGACTTCACGGGAGCACACAGCTCAGCGCCCTGGCTACGCTCGGCGCAGAGCGGGACAACCTGCGCGCCGCGGGACGGCATCTGCTCCAGAGCGGCGATGTCGACACACTGGCCCGTCTGGTCTGGGATCTGTTCCTCTACTGGTGGATCCGCGGGCTGATGCCTGAAGCGCGCAGATGGATGGACGCGATCCTGGCGACCGGGATCCCGGTGTCGGATTCGACGCGGGCGATCGCCCTCGGCTACTCGTCGTGGGTCAGCCTGTGGCAGCAGCGCGGTGGCGTCGGTCCAGGTCCCTTCGAGGAGAGCGTCGCGCTCTTCCGTTCGATCGGGGACGAGCACAGCGAGGCTCTCGTGCTGGGCACGCTCGCTCTCGCCTACCTGGCAGAGGTCCCGCCGCAGCTCGATCGGGCCGAGGAGAGCGCCCGCACTGCCCTTGCGATCCTCGAAGGCCGAACCCCGACCATCGCATCCATGACGAAGCTCGCGATCGGGCGGGTGTACGTCGTCAGAGGTGAGCTCGCTGAGGCCGTGCGGTGGTTCGACGAAGCGCTCGCGCAGGCCGAGGCCACCGACGACATGTTCACCACGACTCTGGCGATCACGGATCGCGCATGGATGTGGATCGCCCTCGGGCACCCGCGCGGCGACCTGTTCGAGCGCAACCTCGTCCTCGCGACGGCACTGGGCGACGTCGACGGCGCGGCCTATGCGCTCGAGGGTCTGATCGCGATCGCCGTGCTCGAGCACGACATCGAGCGGGCGGGCGTCCTCACCGGCGCAGCCGAGGCGGTGCGGCAGCTGACCGGGATGGGCGAGCAGGCGACGATCGTGACCTTCGAGCCCTTCGTCGAATCGGTGCTGGCCACCGACGCCGCGCCCGCTTTCGAGTCCGCGCGCGCTCGCGGACGGGCGATGACCGTCCGCGAAGCGACCGAGTACGCCCTCGCTCCTGCCGATCGCGGAGCCCTGAGTGCGAGCGCGATGCACCCGGGCGCCGTGCCGCAGGAATCCCCGTGATGCGGAAGCCACCCGTGCATCGGGTCGGTGTAGCCCTTCACGTGGTCGCCGCGCCATGATATGCACATGACTGGGGTCCCGCACCCCGCGTTGCGCCCTCCCGACCAGCGCAGCGGGGGGTTCGTCAGTTCAACCGTCCGTGCGTTCGCCAAGGGGAAGGCGTCGAGGTCGTGATCCGCACATGATGCTCGCTGAGCGAGCCGTGATCCGCACGCCGGACCAGCGGATGCGGGTGTTCGTCAGTTCCACGCTGCGCGAGCTCGAAGAGGAGCGCAGGCCGTGCGAACCGCGATCGAGCGGCTCCGCCTCGCGCCCGTGATGCTCGAGCTCGGCGCACGTGCGCATCCACCGCGCGATCTCTATCGCGCGTACATCGCGCAGTCCGATGTCTTCATCGGCATCTACGGCGACAGCTACGGCTGGGTCGCGCCCGACGAAGAGGTCTCGGATCTGGAGGACGAGTACAACCTCGCACCGGCATCCATGCCCAAGCTCATCTACATCAAGACCTCGCAGAACCGCGACGACCGCCTCCGCGAGCTGATCGGCCGGATCCGCTCCGACGACACGGCCGCATACCTCCCGTTCGACACCGCCGCCGACCTCGAGGAGCAGGTGGCCGGCGACCTCGCAACTCTGCTCGCCGAGCGCTTCGACGAGTCGCGGAGGCAGGCGACGGCTCGCGGCATCCGCCGATCGACCGGAATCGCGCATGCCCGTGCCCTTCACGCGGATCATCGGTCGCGACAAGGCGATCGAGGACATCGTCGCGCTCCTGAGCGACCACGGCACGCGACTGGTCACGCTGTGCGGACCGGGTGGGATCGGCAAGAGCAGGCTCGTCCATCGCCGTCGCAGAGGCGGCCGCGCCGCTCTTCCCTGACGGCACGGTGTTCGTGCCGCTCGAGAACGTGCTCGAGCCCGAGCTGCTCCTGTCGACGATCGGCTATGCGCTCGGCATCCGCGAGACCACCGGCTTGCAGCTGGAGGAGCGCCTCGCGCTGGCGCTGGACAAGCGCCGGGTGCTGTTCGTGCTCGACAACTTCGAGCAGCTCGTCAGCGCGGCGCCGATCCTCGTGCAGCTGTTCACGATCGCGCCCGACGCCGCGTTCCTCGTCACGAGCCGCGTCGTGCTGCGAGTACGCGGGGAACGCGTGTACGACGTCGAGCCGCTCGCGACCCACGATCCCGCGTCGCCCGACTCGCTCGCGCGGGCCCGGAGCGCGCCTGCCGTCGAACTGTTCGCGGAGCGCGCGTCCGCCGCCAATCCGTCGTTCGAACTGACCGAGGCGAACCTGGCCGCAGTGGTCGGGATCTGCCGCGTGCTCGACGGAGTACCCCTCGCAGTGGAACTCGCTGCGGCGCGCACGCGGCTGCTCACGCCCGCCGACATCCTGCGTCGACTCGACCGGCAGCTCGCCCTGCTCGTCGACTCCTCGCGCGACCTTCCTGAACGGCAGCGCACGCTTCGATCGACGATCGAGTGGTCCGCCGGACTGCTCGACGATGCATCCCGCCGCCTCCTCGTGGAGCTCGCCGTGTTCGCGCCGGGGTTCACGCTCGATTCGGTCGAAGCGCTGGGACGACTGCGGGAATGGGACTTCGACGTGTTCGAAGCGCTCGAGACTCTTGTGGACTCGTCGCTCGTCGACGAGTCCGACGTCGACGACGAGCCTTCCTTCTCTCTCCTGGTGAGTGTGCGCGAATACGGCGTGGAGCTCCTCGCGGCGGCCGGCCAGGAGGATGCCGTGCGCGACGCCCACGCCGCTGTCTACACCGCCGTCGCCCGTACGCAGGCGGACCACCTCGGCACGGGCGATCAGCTCGCCGCCGTCTCCCGGCTGAGGCTCGAACGCGGAAACCTGCGCGCCGCCGTGCGGCACATGGTCACCCGCGCCGACGCGGAGACGGCGTGCGACGTCGCCTGGCGCCTGTTCGTGTTCTGGTGGGTCGGCGGCTACCTCATGGAGGTCGCCGTCTGGCTGGAGGAGATGCTCGAGCGCACGGGCGGCAGCGCATCCCCGCGCGTGCAGGCGATCGTCACCTTCTACGCGGGATGGCGCGACGCGTGGACGACGCACCGGCCGGGGATCGCCTCGACGCTCCTCGACGCGGCGAGGGAGTTCGAGATCGAAGGCGATCTGCTCGGCGTCGCCATGGCGACCACGACGGCGGGTGTCGCCGAGATCAACAGCGCCGCACCCGATGTGGCAGCCGCCACCGGGTGGCTGCGCGCAGGCGCGGAGGCGTTCCGGGCGGCCCACGCAGGGTGGGGTGAGTGCCTCGCGTTCGTCGCACTCGGACGCATCGCGCTGCTGGGCGGCAAGTTCGACGACGCGGCCGCGCTCTTCCGCCGCGGCGCAGAGGCTTCACGGGCCAGCGGCGAGCGATTCGGGGGCACCGTCGCCCTTCACCACGTCGGGCGCATGAACCTGCTCGCCGGGCGGCTCGACGAAGCCGAGGCGGCCTACCTCGAGAGCCTCTCAGGTTCGGTCGCGCTGCGGCACGAGGAGGGCATCGCGTACTGCCTCGAGGGCCTCAGCGCCGTCGCGGCGCGACGGCGGGATGCACGGCGCGCCGGAGTTCTCGCGGGGGCCGCGGCGAGCATCCGCCGGCGAACGGCTGCGATCGACGCCCCGGCCTTCGTCTACCACGTCCGCTTCCTCGATGAGCTCCGAGCGACCGACGCGGCGGACGATCTCGCGGCAGGCGAGGCCGAAGGATTCGAGTTCGGCCCGTTCGAGGCGGCTCAATTCGCGGCGGAGAGCGTCGCCGCGCGGAAGCTGGTCTCGCCCTGATGCGCGACGCAGCGGGGCGGGCATGAGCACAATGACGGAACGCTTCGGGATCCGCACGCCCGACCAGCGGATCCGGGTGTTCGTCAGTTCGACGCTGCGCGAACTCGAATCGGAGCGCCGCGCCGTCCGAGCGGCGATCGAGGGACTGCGCCTGGCGCCCGTCATGTTCGAACTCGGAGCGCGCCCGCATCCGCCGCGCGAGCTGTATCGCGCCTACCTGCAGCAGAGCGACGTGTTCGTCGGCGTCTACGGCTCCAGCTACGGATGGACGGCGCCGGGCGAGGACGTCTCGGGGCTCGAAGACGAGTACAACCTCGCCCCGGCCGCGATGCCGAAGCTCATCTACCTCAAGGCGACTGCGGCGCGTGAGCCGAGGCTGACGGAGCTCATCGACCGCATCAAGGCGGATGACACGGTCTCGTACGTGTCGTTCTCGACACCGGATGAGCTCGCCGAGCGGGTCGCCGCCGACCTCGCGACACTCCTCGCCGAGCGGTTCGACGGCGCGCGGCCCGCCAGCCCGGATCCTGCCTCCGCGCCCGGCCGGCGGGTGCCCGCCCCGTACACCGAGGCGATCGGCAGGGAGGCCGATGTCATCGCCCTCGTCGAGCTGCTCGAGCAGGAAGCGGTGCGCCTGGTGACCCTGGTCGGTCCGGGAGGGATCGGCAAGAGCCGCCTCGCGATCGAGGTGGCGCAGCGGATCGCCGCGGGAGAGGACCGCGACGTGTGCTTCGTCCTTCTCGAGCACGTCGTCGATCCGGCGCGGGTCGTCCCGGCGATCGCCGACCAGCTCGGGGTGCGCGACTCCGGGCGGGGGGATCCCGTGGCCGACCTCGCACGGGCGGCGGGAGATCGGCGGATGCTGATCGTCCTGGACAACTTCGAGCAGGTGCTGGATGCCGCATCCGATGTCGTGCGGCTCTTCACCGAGCTCCCGCAGGCGACGTTCCTGGTGACCAGTCGCGCTCGGCTGCGACTGCGTGGCGAGCACGTCTTCGAGGTCCAGCCTCTCGGTCTGCCCGATCCCGGCCGTGCCCTCCGCGTCGACACCGGGTTGGACTCGCCCGCCGTGCGGCTCTTCCGCGACCGCGCCCGCGCGGCGAACCCGCTGTTCGACGTGACAGAGGAGAACCTCTACGCCGTCGTGCGGATCTGCGCCGCACTCGAGGGTGTGCCCCTCGCCATCGAGCTCGCCGCCGCGCGCGTCCGTGTGCTCTCGCCCGACATGATGCTCGACCGGCTCGACCAGCGACTCCCTCTGCTGGTCGCCTCGGCACGGGATCTGCCCGACCGGCAGCGAACGATCGAGGCCACCATCGAGTGGAGCGTGGGCCTCCTGGGTGTGGAGCCCTGCGAGCTGTTGATGCGACTGGGCGTGTTCGCCGGCGACTTCAGTCTCGAAGCGGTCGAGGCGATCGCCGCCGGTGCCGGCTGGGAGACCGACACGCTTTCGCTGCTCACGGAGCTGATCGACAACAGTCTCGTGCGCTCCCGCGACGTCGATGGGCTGCCCCTGTTCGGGATCCTCGCCACCGTCCGCGAGTTCGCTCTCGCCGAACTGGACGCGCGAGCGGAGGCCGATGACGTCCGCCGGATGCATGCGGACTTCTACACGCGGCTCGCCCTGGAGACAGCACCCCTTCTGCAGGGCCGCACGCAGCTCGCGGCGCTGGGCCGCCTCGAGCGGGAGCGCGAGAACCTGCGAGCCGCGGGCCGGTACCTGCTGGAGACGGGCCGGATCGAGACGCTTTCGCGGGTGGTCTGGGATCTGTTCCTCTACTGGTGGATCCGCGGGCTGATGCCAGAGGCGCGGGGGTGGATGGACGCCATCCTCGCCACAGGCATCGAAGTCTCCGATCGCACACGCGGGATCGCTCTGGGCTTCTCGGCCTGGGTGAGTCTCTGGCAGGAGCGGGGCGGACTCGGACCCGGGCCTTTCGAGGAGAGCGTCCGGCTCTTCCGCGCGATCGGCGACCCCGGCAGCGAGGCGCTTGCGCTCTGCTCGCTCGCCCTCGCGTATCTCGGAGAGGTCCCGCCCGATCTCGACGGTGCGGAGGAGGCGGGGCGCGCCTCGCTCGCGATCGTCGAGGGCAGGGCACCGACGGTCGAGTCCATGGCGAAGGTGACGATCGGCCGGGTCATGGTCGTGCGCGGCGACATGACGACGGCGGCGCGGCTGTTCGACGAAGCTCTGGAGCAGGCGGATGCCGAGGGCGACATGTTCGCGTCGACCCTCGCGATCACGAACCGCGCATGGGCGGCGCTGGCCCTGGGTGAGCCGCGTCCGGAGCTCTTCGAGCGGAACCTCCGGCTCGCCGCGCGCCTGGACAACGTCGACGGCGCCGCGTACGCGTTCGAGGGCCTGATCGCGATCGCCGTCGTCCAGGGCGACCCCGAGCGCGCCGGCGTGCTGACCGGAGCGGCCGAGGCAGTCCGTCAGGCGACCGGTGTCGGCGAGCAGGCATCGATCGTCACATATGAGCCGTTCGTCGCGTCCGTCCTCGCCTCGGATGCCGCGCCGATCTTCGAGGCCGGGCGCGCCCGCGGTCGCGCGATGACGGTCTGGGAGGCGACGGAGTTCGCACTCGAGCCCTTCGACGATCCGAAGGGTGCGCTGCACGTCGATTCCGCTCGCTGACTAGTGCGCAGAACGCCCGATCAGGCCATGATGTGTTCATGACTGGGGGCCTGGGGCCCGCGATCCGCACGCCTGACCAGCGGATCCGGGTGTTCGTCAGCTCGACCCTGCGCGAGCTCGCGGACGAACGACGTGCGGTGCGGACGGCGATCGAGCGGATGCGACTCGCCCCGGTGATGTTCGAGCTGGGCGCGCGCCCCCACCCTCCACGTGAGCTCTACCGGTCGTACCTCGCGCAGAGCGACATCTTCGTCGGGATCTACGGCGACAGCTACGGATGGGTCGCGCCCGACGAGGAGATCAGCGGTCTGGAAGACGAGTACAACCTCACCCCGCCATCCATGCCGAAGCTCATATACATCAAGGCGTCCGACCATCGCGAGGAGCGGCTGACGCAGCTGATCACGCGCATCCGCAGCGACGACACCGCCGCGTACCTCCCCTTCCACGACGCCGACGAGCTCGCCGACCGTGTCGTGAGCGATCTGGCCACGCTGCTCGCTGAGCGCTTCGACGAGTCCCGGGCGGAGACCGCGAGCGCGGACGGGGAGCCGTCGCCATCCCTCGTCGCCCGCGTCCCCGCCCCTTACACGACCACGATCGGCCGTGAGCGCGACCTCGCGCAGGTGCGCGAGCTGCTGCAGAAGGGCGAGGACCGGGTGGTGACGCTCGTCGGGCCCGGCGGGATCGGAAAGAGCCGTCTCGCGATCGAGGTCGCGCACGCCACCGAGGATCTCTTTCCCGACGGCACCTTCTTCGTCCTCCTGGAGGGCGTGCTCGAGGAGGGCCTCCTGCTGCCGACGATCGCCTACTTCCTCGGCATCCGCGACAACGGCGAAGCGGGCCTCGAGGAGCGCATCTCCCACGCCCTGGAGGGTCGGCGCGTGCTGATCGTGCTCGACAACTTCGAGCAGATCGTGGCTGCCGCGCCGGCCCTGGTGAGGCTGTACACGGTCGCGCCGACCGCAACGTTCCTGGTGACGAGCAGGATCGTGCTGCGCATCCGTGGCGAGCAGGTGTACGAGGTGGAGGGTCTGGCGGCGCCCGAGGGCACCGCGCCGGTGAGCGTGGAGCGCGCCCGCAGATCGACGGCGGTGCAGCTGTTCGTCGACCGCGCACAGGCGGTCAAGCCCGAGTTCACCCTCACCGCCGAGAACGCCGCGGCCGTCACCGACATCTGCAGGCGCCTGGAGGGGCTGCCGCTGGCGATCGAGCTCGCCGCCGCGAAAGTGCGCCTCCTCACCCCGGAAGGCATCGCCCAGCGCCTGGAGCACACCCTGCCCCTGCTGACAGCGTCCGTGCGCGACCTGCCCGATCGCCATCGCACGATGCGCGCCACGATCGACTGGAGCGTCGAGTCTCCTGCCGCCGGAGCAGCGGGCCCTCCTCGAGGATCTCGGCGTCTTCGCGACGCGGTTCACGCTCGAGGCCGTCGAATCGGTCGGGCAAGGACGATCGTGGGACGGACACGGCCTGGACGCGCTGTCGGAACTCGTCGACGCCTCGCTGGTCAAGCAGGTCGAGATCGGCGGGCGCTCGACCTTCTCGCTCCTGGCGACCATGCGCGAGTACGCGATCGGACGCCTCAAGGAGCGCGGGGAGGCGGACGTCGTGCGGGTTGCGCACGCCGACTACTACGTCGCCCTCGTCCGCCGGGTCGCGCCCGACCTGCGCGGTCCCGGCCAGGCCGAGGCGGTGAGGCTGCTCGGGCTGGAGCTGCCCAACCTCCGCGCAGCGGCGCGACATCTGGTCTACACGGACCGCCTCGACGATGCCGGCGACTTCGCGTGGAGGCTCCTGGTCTACTGGTGGATCTCGGGCTTCTTCAGCGAGGTGCGGCTGTGGATGCTCGAGCTGCTCGACAAGAAGCAGCCCATCACGAAGCACACGCGTGCGGCTGCGGGCTTCTTCACGATGTGGGGCGAGATGTGGAGGCACCCGTCCGAGGAGGTCGTCAGCGGGCTCGGCGAGTCGGTCCGCCTGTTCACCGAGAGCGGTGACGAGGATGCCGCGGCCATGGCCCTGGCCGCCCGCGCGACGACGCGGCTGCAGTTCCCGGACCTGGATGCGGCCAAAGCAGAAGCCGAGCTGAACGAGGCGGTCGCGAAGCTGCGCGCGCTGGGGGACGGCTGGGCGGAGTCGATGGCCGAGGTGGGGCTCGGCTTCCTCGCGGTCGTCCGCGGCCAGATCGAGGAGGCCCTCGCGCACTTCTCGCGATCCGCGGAGGTGGCCGACGAGGGCCAGAACATGCACACCCGGATCGTCGCCGGCAACAACCGCACGCGCGTGCTCTTCATGCTCGGGCAGGTGGACGCTGCCGAGCAGGAGTGGTTCCTCACCCTCAGCCTGTCCGCCCGGCTCCACTACGTCGAGGGGGCCGCATATGCGCTCGAGGGCATGTGCGCGGTCGCGGCATTGCGCGGCGAAGGATGGCGCGCGGGCGCGCTCGCGGTCGTCGCCGCGGCCACCCGGCAGAGCACGGGAATCTTCGACATCGCGGGTTTCGCGGTGCACCTGGCTCCTCTGGAGGCGCTGCGCGAAAGCGATCCCGAGAGCGTTTCGGCGGGCGAGCGCGCGGGCGCTGAGATGAGCTTCGCCGAGGCGATCGCCCTCGCGCTGCCGAACGCCGACGCCGACGTTCGAGAGGCGCTCGCGCAGTGGTGACCTTCGTCCCTGTTCCCGATCGAACAGGAAGGCCATGATGTGGTCATGACCGGGGTGCAGCAGCCAGTGATCCGCACGCCGGACCAGCGGATCCGGGTCTTCGTGAGCTCGACTCTGCGCGAGCTCGCCGACGAGCGTCGCGCCGTGCGCTCGGCGATCGAGCGGATGCAGCTCGCGCCCGTGATGTTCGAGCTCGGCGCGCGGCCGCATCCGCCGCGCGAGCTCTACCGGTCCTACCTCGCGCAGAGCGATGTATTCGTCGGGATCTACGGCGACAGCTACGGGTGGGTCGCGCCGGAGGAGCAGATCTCGGGGCTCGAGGACGAGTACGACCTCGCTCCGCGATCCATGCCGAAGCTCATCTACATCAAGAAGAGCACCACGCGCGATGATCGCCTCACAGAGCTCATCGCGCGCATCCAGACCGACGACACCGCCGCGTACCTTCCGTTCGAGACCGCCGACGAGCTGGAGAACCAGGTGGCGGCCGACCTCGCCACCCTGCTGGCCGAGCGCTTCGAGGAGTCGCGCTCTTACACGGAGACTCCCGACGCGGATGCCGCATCCTCACTCGTCGCGCGGGTGCCGGTGCCGTACACGACCACGATCGGCCGGGAGCGGGAGATCGCAGAGGTGCGCGAGCTGCTCGCCCGCGGAAACGACCGGGTGGTCAGCCTGATCGGCCCGGGCGGGATCGGCAAGAGCCGCCTGGCGATCGAGGTGGCGATCGCGGCGCGCGACGTGTTCCCCGACGGCACCTACTTCGTCGGCCTGGAGAACGTTCTCGAACCCGCGCTGCTGCTCCCCACGATCGCCTACACCCTCGGAATCCGCGACAACGGCGAAGCCGTGCTCGAGGAGCGCATCTCGCGCGCTCTTGCCGGCCGGCATGTGCTGCTCGTGCTCGACAACTTCGAGCAGATCGTCGACGTGGCACCGGTGCTCGTCCGGCTGTACACGGTCGCTCCGACCGCGAGCTTCCTGGTGACCAGCCGCATCGTGCTGCGCATCAGGGGCGAGCAGGTCTACGACGTCCGCGCGCTGACGACGCCGGCGCCCGGTGCCCCCGGGACGCTGGAGCGCGCTCAGCAGTCCGCGGCCGTGACCCTGTTCGTCGACCGGGCCAAGGCGGCCAAGCCCTCCTTCGAGCTCACGGAGGAGAACGCCGGCGCGGTCATGGACATCTGCCGCCGCCTCGAAGGGCTTCCGCTGGCCATCGAACTTGCGGCCGCGAAGCTGCGGATGCTCACGCCGGCCGGTATCGCGGAGCGGCTCAAGCGCAGCCTGCCGCTGCTCACCGCCGCCGTGCGGGATCTCCCTGACCGGCACCGCACGATGCGCGCGACGCTCGATTGGAGCGTCGGGCTGCTGTCGCCGCAGGACCGGGATCTGCTCGAGGACCTCGGCGTCTTCGCCGAGCGGTTCTCGCTCGACGCCGTCGAAGCCATCGGGGCCGGGCGGTCGTGGGACGGGCGTGCGATCGACGGGATCACGGCGCTCATCGACGGCTCGCTCGTGAAGCAGACCGAGGTCGATGGACGCCCCGTTCTCTCGCTGCTGGCGATCGTGCGCGAGTACGCGCTCGGGCGCCTCAAGGAGCGCGGCGAGGCCGACCGCATGCGCGCCGCGCACGCCGACTACTACACGGCGCTCGTGCGGCGCGACGCCGGGGAGCTGCGCGGGCGGAGTCAGGCCTCGACTCTCGCCGCGCTCGGTCTCGAGCTCGCGAACCTCAGGGCCGCGGTCCGCCACCTCGTCTACACCGACCGCCTCGACGATGCCGCCGACTTCGCGTGGGGTCTGCTCATCTACTGGTGGATCATGGGGCTCTTCGGCGGGGTGCGCGTGTGGATGCTCGAGCTGCTCGGCAAGGAGCAGCCGATCCTCCCGCACTCCCGCGCGATCGCGTGGTTCTTCGCCCTGTGGGGCGAGATGTGGCAGCGCCCCTCTCTCGAAGTCGTCGCAGGCCTCGGTGAGTGCGTGCGGCTGTTCACCGAGAGCGGAGACGAGGATGCCGCGGCGATGGCGCTGGCTGCGCGGGCCACGGCGCGCGTGCAGCTGCCCGACCCCGACATCGCCACCGCCGCGCGCGAGCTCGACGACGCAGTCGAAAGGCTGCACCGTCTCGGTAACGGCTGGGGCGAGGCGATCACCCGCGTCTCGCTCGGCCGGGTCGCGTGGTTCCGCGGCGAGCGCGATGCCGCGCTCGCGCACTTCGAGCGGGCCAGTGAGCTGGCCGACGCGGGCGGCGACCTGTTCACGCGCTCGGTCGCGGGCAACCAGATCGGGCGCCTGCTGCTGGTCGGCGGTCAAGGTCGACGAGGCGGAGACGGTGTTCCGGCGAACCCTGGTGGACTCGGTGAAGCTGCACCACGAGGAGGGCATCGCCTACGGCCTGGAGGGCATCTGCGCGATCGCCGCCGCGCACGGTGACGCGCGTCGCGCCGGCGCACTCTCGGCCGCGGCCGCGGCGATCCGCCACCGGATCGGCGTGTTCGACGTGGAGGCGTTCACGGTCCACTCGCTCTCCCTCGACGCGGTGCGCAAGATCGACCCCGAGGGCGTCGCTGCCGGCGAGCTCGAGGGCGCGCAGCTGACCGTCGCCGAGGCTGTCGCGCTGGCGCTGCCCGAGAAGGAGCGCGCGGTCGCGACGGAGTCGCTCTCGCACTGGTAGTGCCGCACGCGACCCTTTCGCGAGCTGGATGACTTACTCGGCCAAGCGCGCGTGGCGGAAACGCACGCGGGTGCCCGGGCGGGCCTGCGCGAGCAGATCGAGGGCGGCATCCGTCGCCACGGCGATGACCGGATAGCCGCCGGTCACCGGCCCGTCGGCCAGCAGGATCGTCGGGCGTCCGCTCGGCGGAACCTGCAGCGCGCCGGGCACCATCCCCTCGCTGGGCAGCTCGTCGTCGCGCACGCGTTCGAGCTGCGGGCCGTCCAGGCGCATCCCGACCCGGTCCGTGTCGTTCGTGACCGTCCAGACCGCCTCGAACAGCGCCTGGTGGGCGGATGCCGCGAACCAGTCCGCACGCGGGCCCGGGGCCAGCTCGCACCTCGAGCTCCTCGTCGTGCGGCGCTCCCCACGGCGCGACCGCGGCGATCGGGATGGGCTCTGCCGGATCGGGTGCCGACGGCCAGCGCATCGCCGGCCCGCAGCCGCGCGGGACCGATCGCGGAGAGCACATCGGTCGAGCGCGACCCCAGCACGGACGCGCCGGCGAACCCGCCGCGCACGGCGAGGTACGCACGTGCACCGTGGGCATACCACTCCAAGTGCAGCTCCGCCCCGGCGGGCCACGGGTGCGCCTCGTACGGGTCGACCTCGTGTCCGGCGAGGCGGATCGGACCCCAGGCACCGGTCACCGCGAACCACAGGTCGCGGAGTGCGACCGCGCGGAACCCGCCCATCGTGGCTTCGACGACAGCAGCGGCCTCGGGATTGCCGACCAGCCGGTTCGCGGTGCGCGCGGCGCCGCGGTCGAGGGCGCCGGATGCTGCGACGCCGAGCGATGCCGCACCCGGCCGCCCCAGGTCCTGCAGAGTCGCGAGGAGTCCCGGCTCGACGATTCGCAGGCCGGCGTCCGGATCAGGCAGCCCAGGCTGCGAACCGTCCTCGCGCGGTGTCGCGGCAGGGGGGCGGTCGACCGGCGCGGTCGTGGCCGCTCGGAAGCGCACGCGGGCTCCCGGTGCCAGGAGCGCCGGGGAGGCGGCATCCGGGTCGAACAGCGGAGCATCGGTGGTGCCGATGAGTCGCCACCCGCCGGGCGTATCGCGCGGATAGGCGCCGGTGAATCCCGCCGCGAGCCCGACCGACCCGCGGGGCACACGGGTGCGCGGGATCGCGAGCCGGGGCACATCGAAGGGCCAGTCCGCGGCTGATGAGGTAGCCGAAGCCGGGCGAGAAGCCGGTGAACGCCACCGACCACTCGGCGGCCGTGTGCCGTCGGACGAGCTCGTCCGGACTCATCCCGAGGAGGGCTGCGGTGTCGGCGAGGTCGGCGCCGTCGTAGACGACCTCCAGCTCGATCACCGGCGCGTTCGAGGCGGCCGCGGATGCGGCATCCGCCGTCGAGCGGGCGACCCACGCCCGCGCCGTGGAGAGCGACAGCTGTGCGGGGTCGGCGCGCACGAGGACCGTGCGGGCCGCCGGGACCAGGTCGACGACTCCTGCAGGGCGCGACGCCTCGAGCCGGGCGTGCAGAGCGACCGCGTCATCGAGCGAGTCGACCTCCACGAGGATCGCGTGCTCGCCCATCGGCAGGAAGCGCAGTGCCTCCGCGCTCGGCCCGCTCACCATGGCGCTCGCACCGTGATGCCGTCGGCGTCGAGTGCGGCGCGCACCGCGCGGGCCATGGCGACCGCGTCGGGCGAGTCGCCGTGCAGACACAGGGATGCCGCCTCCACGGGCATAGAAGTGCCGTCGACCGCGTCGACCACGCCCTCACGGACGAGGCGCACCGCCCGGGCAGCGACCTGGTCGGGCTCATGCAGGAGCGCTCCCGGCTCGCCGCGGGGAACGAGTGAGCCGTCGGCCCGGTACCCGCGGTCGAGGAACGCCTCGTGCACGAACGGCAGGCCCGCCTCGAGTGCGGCCCGTTCGATCTCGCCGCCCAGCCCGAGCACGGCGATCGGGCGACCGAGCCGCGCCGCGAGGTCGGCCACCGCCGAGGCGACGGCGTCGGCCTGCACCGGGTCTGCGGTGACCGCGTGGTACAGAGCGCCGTGCGGTTTCACGTAACGGATGTCGGCGCCCGCGTCGGCCAGCGCACGCACCTGCTCTGCGACGGTCGCGCGGAGGTCGGCGGGTGCCATCGCCATCGGCACGCGGCCGAAGTTCGCGGCATCGGGGTAGGCAGGATGCGCACCGACGGCGACGCCGTACCGCGTCGCGCGGTCGACCGCCTGAGCAAGGGAAGCGGCATCCCCCGCGTGTCCGCCGCAGGCGATGCTCGCGCTGGAGATCACCGCGAACATCGCCTCGTCATCGGCCGTCGGCACGCCGGCGACGGTCTCGCCGAGGTCGGCATTCAGGTCGATCCACGCCATGCTCCACGGTAACGCCGGGCGAGCCCGCGCGGCTGGGCGAGTTACGACTGAGTAAAGGCTCGACCCGGGCGGATGCGCCGCGCACCCCCGCCAGGCAGGATGGACCCATGCCCCGATCCACCGAGCGCGCCGTCGCCGGCACGCAGCTCCTCCAGGTCCGCGACGTCGCGGTCGAGTTCCGGACCGTGGATGGCACCGTCCACGCCGTGGAGGGCGTCGATCTCGATCTCGCCGTGGGCGAGACGCTCGCGATCGTCGGTGAGTCCGGCTCCGGCAAGTCCACGACTGCGATGGCCGTCATCGGACTGCTGCCCGGCAACGGCAGGGTGACCAGGGGCAGCATCCTCTTCGAGGGAGAAGACCTCGTCGGTGCACCCGAGAGCGTGATGCGCGGCATCCGCGGCGCGTCGATCGGACTCGTCCCGCAGGATCCGATGTCGAATCTGAACCCGGTGGCGAAGATCGGGACCCAGGTGGCCGAGACCCTCCTCGCGCACGGACTGGCCACCCGCAAGGACGTCGATCGCAAGGTCGTCGAGACACTCGCCGCCGCGGGATTGCCCGACGCCGCGGAGCGGGCGAAGCAGTATCCGCATGAGTTCTCCGGCGGCATGCGCCAGCGTGCGCTCATCGCGATCGGGCTCGCGTGCAACCCGAAGCTGCTGATCGCGGACGAGCCCACCAGCGCGCTGGATGTCACGGTGCAGCGGACCATCCTCGACCAGCTGGAGCGGATGACCGGCGAGCTCGGCACAGCGCTCATGCTGATCACCCACGACCTCGGCCTCGCCGCGGAGCGCGCATCGCGCGTGGTGGTCATGCACCGCGGCCGGATCGTCGAGCAGGGCCCGGCCCGGCAGATCCTCGAGGACCCGCAGGAGCCGTACACGCAGGCCCTCGTCAGAGCGGCACCGTCGGTGGCGGCGGTGCGCCTGCGGCCCGAAGTGTTCCGCAAGCTGACCTCGACCTCCGACGAGCCTTCGGATGCCGCGCCCGCCCCCGCATCGATCGACGAGTCTCCGGCGGCGACGGTCGTCGAACCCGCAGCGCCTTCGCCCGTCGCGCCGGACTACATCGTGCAGGTCGAGGACCTCACGAAGGTCTTCAAGATCCGCGGCAGCAAAGAAGACTTCACCGCCGTCAGGAACGTGTCGTTCGCGATCCCGCGCGGCGAGACGGTCGCGATCGTCGGCGAGTCCGGTTCGGGCAAGACGACCACCGCACGCATGATGCTGAAGGTCGTCGACCCGACCAGCGGCATCATCCGCTTCGACGGAGAGGATGTCGCGAGTCTGAAGGGCAAGCAGCTCCGGTCGTTCCGGCAGCGGGTGCAGCCGATCTTCCAGGACCCGTACTCCTCTCTGAACCCGATGTTCTCGATCGAGCGGCTGATCCAGGAGCCGCTGGACTTCTACAAGCGCGGCTCGTCGAAGGAGCGCACGGCGCGCGTCCGGCAGCTGCTGGACGATGTCGCATTGCCGCAGTCCATGATGCGTCGCTATCCGTCCGAGCTCTCCGGCGGTCAGCGCCAGCGGGTCGCCATCGCGCGGGCGCTCGCCCTGTCCCCCGACCTGATCGTCTGCGACGAGCCGGTCTCGGCGCTCGACGTGCTCGTGCAGGACCAGATCCTGCGCCTTCTCGGTGACCTTCAGGACGAGTACGGCCTCAGTTACCTGTTCATCTCGCACGACCTCGCGGTCGTCCGGCTGATCAGCGACTACGTGTGCGTCATGAAGGACGGACAGCTCGTCGAGGCCGCGACATCCGAGGAGATCTTCACCAACCCGCGCGATCCGTACACGCGCCGGCTGCTCGCCTCGATCCCCGGCAACGAGCTCGACATCGCCGTCTGACCTCCCTTTCCTCCGTCCAGCGACGCCCGCGCGGACGCCGACGACGACAGCGGACCCATTCGTGCTCCGCGGATGCTGCATCGGATCTGGCGGGAGCGACGGCCGAACGCCGGCGCGGGGGCATGCATCCGCGGAGCACGAATCGCGCAGCCGCGCTCGCGGCCTCAGCGCAGCCCGCCGCGGGCATGCGTCCTCAGGGCATGAATCGTGGAGCGCCACCCCACGTCAGCGCATGCGGGTCCGCGGGTCCATCGCCTCGCGCAGCGCCTCGCCCAGCAGGGTGAATCCCAGCGCGGTGATCGTGATGCAGATACCGGGAAGGAACGCGAGCCACGGCGCGATGGCCAGCTCCGCCTGCGCGTACGTCAGCATGCGGCCCCACTCCGCGGTCTCGGGGCGACCGCCGCCCAGGCCGAGGTAGGACAGCGCCGCCGCCTCGATGACGGCCGTCGCGAGGCTCAGGGTGCCCTGCACGATGACGGGCCCGACCGAGTTCGGCAGCACGTGGCTCATCGTGATCGTGCCGCGCCCGAGGCCGAGCGTCTGGGCCGACAGCACGTAGTCGGCACTGCGCTGCTGCAGCATCGACGAGCGCAGCAGGCGCGCGAAGATCGGCACCTGCGCGACTCCGATCGCGATCATCACCGAGAACGGGGTCTGTCCGAGCAGCGCCGCGATCGAGACCGCGAGCAGGAGGCTCGGAACCGAGAGCAGGATGTCGACGAAGCGCATCAGGACGTTGTCGACCTGGCCGCCGAACATGCCGGCGATGAGGCCGATCAGCATGCCGCCGATCATGCCGAAGGCCGTCGAGACGACTCCGATGATGAGCGATGCCTGCGCCCCCCAGATGAGCTTGGAGAGCACGTCGCCGCCGAAGCGGTCGAGGCCGAGCGGGAACTGCGGCAAGTCGCCCGGACCGGGGATGTACGTCGGGGTGATGTACTCCTGCCCCGGCAGCGCATTCGGGGGGTAGGGCGCGAGCCAGGGCGCGAAGATGGCGATGAGCACGAAGATCGCGACGATGATGCCGCCGATCCACGCCGAGGGGTTGCGGCGGAGGCGTGTCCAGACGTCGCGCCAGAACCCGCCTCGGGTGCGGGCGGCGAGCATCTCGTGATCGACGACCGCGGTGTCGTCGACGGGACCG
Organism: uncultured Actinomycetota bacterium; assembly: GCA_963713325.1. Classification (GTDB taxonomy): domain Bacteria; phylum Actinomycetota; class Actinomycetes; order Actinomycetales; family Microbacteriaceae; genus Microbacterium. Next base: position 318,111 of record CAVQLL010000008.1, on the reverse strand, counting down.
CCCGCCGGGGCGGGTGGGAGCATGGCAGAGGTCATGCGGCACCTCCTGTCGCGGCATCCGTCTTGACGATCATGAGACCCTCACTCTCGGGTCGATGAACGAATACGACACGTCCACCGCGAGGTTGATGAAGGCGTATCCGATCGCGATGAAGATGATGAACCCCTGCAGGACGGCATAGTCCCGCTCGAAGATCGCGTCGGCCATGAACTGCCCGACGCCCGGGTACGCGAAGACCTTCTCGGTGAGCACCGCCCCCGAGATCAGCAGGCCGGTCTGCAGGCCGACGGTCGTGATGACCGGGAGCATCGCGTTGCGCAGGATGAAGCGGTTTCGGATGATGCCCTGCGAGACGCCCTTGGCGCGACCCGTGCGCACGTAGTCGGCGTTCTGCACCTCGAGCACAGAGGCGCGGGTGATGCGGACGATGATCGCCAGCGGGATGGTGCCCAGGGCTATGGCGGGGAGGATCAGGTGCTGGATCGCATCCCACGCAGCGTCGAACTCACCGGTGAGGATGCCGTCGAGCACATAGAAGCCGGTCGGATGGGTCGCGTCGATCCGCGGGTCCTGGCGGCCGTCCGAGGGCAGCCATCCCAGCTGCACCGCGAAGACGTACTTGAGGATGAACGCGAGGAAGAACACCGGGATCGTGATGCCGATGAGGCTCGAGGTCGACCGCGAAGTGGTCGGAGAACTTCCCGTGGCGGCGGGCGGCCCAGTACCCCAGCGGGATGCCGAAGCCGACAGCGAAGATGAGCGCCGCGATCGCGAGTTCCAGAGTCGCCGGGAATCGGCGTGCGAACTCCTCGAGCACGAGCCGGCTGGTCATGATGGACGCGCCGAAGTTCCCTGCAGCAGCCGGCCGATCCAGACGAAGTACTGCTCGATGATCGGGCGGTCGAAGCCGTAGAGCTCGTTGATCCGCTCGATCGCCTCCGGGGTCGCCTTCTCGCCGAGGATGGCGACGGCGGGGCCGCCGGGGAGAGAGCGGACCCAGATGAACAGCAGGATCGACAGACCGAGCAGGGTGGGGATCAGGTAGAGGATCCGCTTGCCGATGACGCGCAGCACTGAGGGGGACTCCGGAAGGTCAGGGTTCGGGGGTGGAACGCGGATGCCGCGGGAGGGCCGTGTGGCCGACCCGCGGCATCCGTTCGATCGTTACTCGCTGAGCTCGATCTGGTTGAACACCTCGTCGTTGACGGGGCTCGCCGGGTAGGACGTGACGCGCGGGTCGAACGCCAGCGAAGGCGCCGGGTGCGCGAGCGGGATGCCCGGGTTGAACTCGGCGATCATCTCGTTGATCGCCATGTACTGAGTCGTCTGCTCCTCGATGTCGGCTGTGCCACGCGCCTCGGTCAGGGCGGAGAACAGCTCGGGGTTGTCGAAGCCCCACTCGTTGGACGCCTGGCCGAAGAACACACCCACGAAGTTGTCGGTGTCGTTGTAGTCACCGGTCCAGCCGAGCAGGTGCAGACCGTGGTCCGCACCGCCCTGGATGCGGTCGAGGTACGCCGGGTTCCACTCGTTGCCCGTCGGGGTGACGGTGATCCCCACGGCCTCCAGCTGCGAAGCCAGGTTCGTGAAGATCTGCTCCGGGTTGGGCATGTACGGCCGCGACACGTTCGTCGGGTAGTTGAACATGAGCGTCAGACCGTCGGGGTAGCCCGCTTCGGTCAGCAGCTGCTTGGCCAGCTCCGGGTCGTACTCGTACGTGGTGACGTCCTCGTTCCAGCCGGTGACGACCGGCGGAATGAACTGCGACGCGACCTCGGTGCCCTCGGGCAGCACCTGGGTGACCAGAGCCTCCTTGTCGATCGCGTGAGCGATCGCTTCGCGCACCAGCGGGTTGGCGAGCTCGGGAACGGCCTGGTTCATGCCGAGGTACAGGATCGTGAACGGGTCACGCTGCATCACGTTGTAACCGGCCTCCTCGAGCTGCGCGGTGTCGGCGGGTGCGACGAGGTCGTAGCCGTCGATGTCGCCCGACTCCAGCGCCTGGCGGCGCGCGGTCGGGTCGCCGATCGTGCGGAAGATGATCTCCTGCACCTGGCCCTGGTCGCCCCAGTACTCGGGATAGGCCTGCAGGGTGACCTGCTCGCCCGGCTCCCACGAGTCGAACATGAACGGACCGGTTCCGACCGGGTGCGCGTTCGCGTACTCGCTCAGCGTCGGCGCCTCTTCGGTGCCGCCGACGGCGTCGGCGTCGAACTCGGCGAGAGCCGTCGGGCTCTGCATCGAGAACGCCGGCAGCGACAGCGCGGCGATGAAACCGGCGAACGGCTGCGTCAGCGTGACGGTCGCGTGCGAGGCGTCATCGGCCGTGCACGAGTCGTACACCGCGGTGTCGGGGGTGTCGGCGAAGCCCTTGAACAGCGAGACGTAGTAGTACGAGAGGCTCTCGGACTGTGCGAGCCCGGTCCAGTTGTACCAGCGCTCGAAGTTCGCGCAGACCGCCTCGGCGTTGAATTCGGTGCCGTCCTGGAACTTCACGCCTTCCTTCAGCGTGAACGTGTACGAGAGACCGTCCTCGGACTGCTCCCAGCTCTCTGCGAGGAGGGGTGCCGGGTCGGCCGTGCCGGGCTCGACGCCGACGAGACCCTCGAAGATCTGGCGTGAGACGCGGAACGTCTCGCCGTCGCTGGCGAATGCGGGGTCAAGGCCCGCTGGGATCATTGGATGCCGCGAAGACGAACGTGCTGTCGACATCGGACGCCTCGTCCGTGCCGCCGCCGTCGCGCTCGCTCGCGCATGCCGTGAGCACGATCGCGCCCATGGCGACGATCGCGGCGCCGGAGAGCCAGCGCTTTCTCGAACTGTGGAGCATCTGCTGTGCACCTTCCATGAATGTGCGGGCGACCGGGAGCGCGGGTTTTCACGCCTGCCTCGCCCGCAGGGGTGTGATCCCTCGACGCTACCCGCGCTCGGGCATGACGACCATCACGCCTGTGTCTCGATTGTGTTTCGGCTCCGGCGATCGCTTTCCGCGTCGGAACCCCGCCCGGGCTACCGTTGGGGTCATGGCCCGCGCCCGATTCGAGGAACCGCCCGCATCCGTGCGGCTCTCGGATGGCACCCTCGCGCACGTGGTGCGCTCTGCGTACGCAGGTGGCTGGGAGCTCGCCGTCGACGGCACTCCGCAGTCGCACGTCGATCTGGACGACCCGACGCACCTTCACTTCGAGTACGTCGCGCGCATGGGCGCCGTGATCAATCTGCTCAGGATGCCGGGGCAGCCGTTGACCGCAGTGCACCTCGGCGCCGGTGCGATGACGCTGCCGCGCTACGTGGACGCGACCCGGCCCGGCTCTCGCCAGCAGGTGATCGAACTGGAGCCCGCTCTCGTCGAGCTCGTGCGCAACGAGCTGCCCCTGCGTCGCGGGGCGGCGATCCGCGTGCGCATCGGCGACGCACGGGAGGGACTCGGCCGCCTGCCCGCCGCGCTCGTCGGCAACGTCGACCTGCTCGTCTCGGACGTGTACGCCGGTTCGCAGACTCCGGCGCACCTGACCACCGTCGAGTTCTACACGGCCGCCGAGAGGCTCCTCGCTCCCGACGGCGTGCTGCTGGTGAACGTCGCTGACGGGGCAGGGCTCGCGTTCGCGCGAAGGCAGGTGGCCACCGTCCGCGCGGTGTTCCCGCACGTGGTGGTGCTCGCCGAGGTGCAGGTGCTGAAGGGCCGCCGTTTCGGCAACCTCGTGATCGCGGCATCCAATGCGCCGCTGCCCTCCGACTGGCTGCCGAGGCTGATGGCGGCGGGACCGCACCCGGCGAAGGTGGCGCAGGGCGCCGAGCTCGACGAGTTCGTGCGGGGTGCGCGCGTGGCCACGGATGCCGATTCGACGCCGTCGCCCAAGCCCGCGGCATCCGTCTTCGAGCGCTGACGCGCGAGCCGGCGCCCTTCCCGTCTTCACGTGTGGCCGCGCCGGCCGCCCCTTCCGATTGCGGACGGAATGCGCCGCCATCCGCGCATCGCATGCGGCGTGTCTCGTCCGTGAACGACGGACGTGGCAGGAAAGGGCGCGACTGAGCGGCGTGCCCTCGGTCGGAGTCGCGCGAGGCGGGGCACACTGGAGAGGCGAACCTGGTCGTGCGGAGAGGAGTCGAAGGTGAGCTACATCCACGGGTATGACCCCGACACCCTGCGTGAGCAGGTCGATCCGCGCGCGTGCAAGGACCGTCTCGACGAGATCGGCGAGCAGCGGAGCCTGCCCGCGCTGCTGGAGCGGGTCTGGCTGCTGAAAGTGCTCGGCCGCCTCGAGGACTCCCTGGTGCTCTCGGAGCAGTCGGTGCGCGTCGCGCGCATGGCCGGCACGCGCAAGGATCTCCTGCGAGCGCGCATCCTCCACGCATCGGTGCTGCAGTACCGCGGCGCCCACGCGGCCGCCGAGCAGGAGCTCACCACGTGCGCCTACGAGGCGGAGGGCCAGGACTGGAACGCAATCGCCGCGTTCGCCTACCAGCACCGCGGCAGGGTGCATTACGACGCCGGCGACTTCGTCTCCGCTCGCGCGGACTTCAAGCGCGCACTGTTCCTGCGCCAGGAGTCGGGTGCCTCCGACGACCAGCTCGAGTCGAGCCTCCTTGCTATCGATGCCGCCGACCGTCGGCGCACCAGCGCGTCCGTGGCCAGCTGAGCCGCCCCGGCGACGCCGAATCCCCCAGTGTCGTAGGTACGTTCTACTCTCGCGGCCATGTCGGAACTTCATCGTGTGCGCGTCTGGGCTGACGCGCTGATCGCCCGTCACCTGGACCCCTCCTGGTCGTTCGGTTTCGACAACGCGAAGCGGCGCGCCGGACTGTGCGACTACACGCGCAAGCGCATCAGCGTCTCGCGCTATCTCGCGGCGCGCCATGACGACGACGCCAACCACCAGACGCTGCTGCACGAGGTCGCCCACGCGATCGCCGGCGCGTCGGCGGGGCACGGCGCGAAGTGGAAGGCCGTCGCCCGCGACCTCGGCTACGTCGGAGGTACGACCCACCACGGCGAGACGGCGACCGAGCTCGCACCGTGGATCGGCGTCTGCCCGGCGGGGCACCTCGCGTACCGGCATCGCCGCGTGACGCGGCCCACATCGTGCGCGAAGTGCGCGCCCCGCTTCGATGAGCGCTTCGTCTTCGCCTGGACCAGACGCGACATCAGCCCGGCGGCACGGCTCGCGGCGATGACGCCGCGGTAGGGCGCGGCGCACGGCCTCGCGGCGATGACGCCGAAAGGCGGAGGGCGCGGCAGCGGGTCAGCAACTCCCCAGAACAGGCGAACGGCCGAGAACAGGCGGACGAGCGCCGGGTCGACCTGTTCCGGCAGATCGCCTGACTCGGGCGACTCACCGGCCACCCGCCGTCGAACCGCCGGGTCAGAACGCGCGGAAGACGCCGCCGCGCAGGACGGGCACGACGGATGCCGCGTCCACCGCCGCTGCGGCCAGCACCTCGTCACCGAGACCCGCGTCCGCGAGCTCGCGCCCCGAGCCGCTCGCCGTGATCAGGTGCTTCGTCGCACGGCGCAGTGCGCGGAACGACTCGGCCGCGACGGCCGCCTCGGGCGACGTGTGGTCGATGCCGCGCGCGCCGAGCGCATCGACGATCGCTCCCGCACCGAGCTGATCCTCGACGGCGAACCGCACGTGCGCGTCCGCAGAGCGCCCGGCGAGCTCCCCGCACGCGATGATCGCGATGCTGGTGCGAACGCCGCGACGCTCCTGCTCGGCGTGGACGCTCTCAGCGACCGCCGTCGCGTTGCGCAGACCTGCGAGCAGCACCAGTCCTCCGGCGCGCCCCGCCGCTTCGGCCACTGCAGCGCCGTTGATCGAGACGGCGTGGGCGGCGGCATCCAGCGCGAACACCGCGCCACCCTCGAGTGCACGGATCACCGTCGTCGAGAAGCGCAGCACGTCGACGACCACCACGACGTCCGCCGGCGCGAGCCGCACGAGCCCGTCCAGGCCCCACTCCAGGCGCACCTGGTACGTCGACTGATCGAACGGATGCTGGGGCATCCGTCCAGCGTACGGCGGCACGCTCGCCGATCCGCGACCGCGACGCCGGATGGGAGACTGGGCTGATGCGCATCCTGCTGAAGCTCGTGATCGACTGCGACGCGGATGCCGCGTGGCGGGCCGTGCACTCACCGCGTGCCGTCGCCGAGCTCTACGGGCCGCTCATGGAGTTCTCCCCGCTCGTGCCGGGCGGCCTGCCCACCTCCTGGGAGCCCGGCGACGATGTTCCCGTGCAGCTGTCGCTGGGCGGAGTCGTGCCGATGGGTCGACAGCTGATCCACACCGGCGATCGCCTCACCGAGGACCGGAACGGGTCGGTCCGCATCTTCCGCGACAGCGGCATCCCCCTCACCGGTCCGCTCGCGAGCCTCGATGTCTGGGACCACCAGATGGCGATCTCGCCGTCTCCGGGAGACACGGCCAAGACCCTGTGGCGCGATCGGCTCGTGATCGGCGGCCCGACCGCCGTCGCGCTCTGGCCGGTGCTGTGGGCCACGTGGCAGTGGCGCGCGGCACGGATCCGCGCGCTCGCGCCGACCTGGGCCCACGACCCCGAGACCGCATCCACGACAGGCGACGCCTCCGCCTGAGCGCAGCACTGGCCCCGAGCGCATCGCGCGAGGGAAACGGATGCCGCGGCCGAAGCCTGGCCGCGGCATCCCACGCCCGTCCGTCCCCCGACGGGACGGGTGTCCTACTCGGCGAGCGCCTCGACCGGCGCGACCCGGGTCGCGAGCCGCGTCGGGACGACGGCGGCGACCAGAGTCAGCACGGCCGTCGCAGCCACGATCGCCACGACCGGCCACAGCGGCACGGCCGGCCATACGAAGGTCGACGTGGCGGTCGTGGCCGCCGGATCCAGCGGGATCGACCCCAGCAGCGACTGAGCGCCCGCCCATCCGTAGAGCACGCCCAGCACGAGCCCCGTGACCGTCGCCGTGATCGTGATGTGCGCGGCCTCGAGCAGCACCATGCGGCGGATCTGCCGGTTGGACACCCCCAGCGCCCGCAGCAGGCCGAGCTCGCGGCGGCGCTGGACGACGCCGATCGTCAGGAGGTTCACCAGCCCCACCCCGGCGATCACCGCGGAGACGGCGACCAGCCCCATCATGATCGCGGCGAACGAGTCCAGTGCCGTCGTCAGCTCGCGCGGCAGCTCGCCACCGGCAGATGCGGTCATCACCGCCTTCACCGACTCCATCGCGACGGCGAACATCGTGACCAGGGCGACGCCCATCACGACGCCGATCGCCATCCGACTCGACCGCTCGGGGTAGCGCAGCGCATTCTCGGCGGCGAGCCGCGCGGTCGCGGAACCGCCGAACAGCCGACCGACCAACCGCAGCACGGGCGGCATGACCAGAGCCGCGCCCAGCGCGAGGCCCGTGAACGACAGGATGCCGCCGGCGAACGCGACGACGACACCGAGCGGCGTGACGAGGCCGGCCAAGATCCCGAGAGCGAGCAGCGCCACTCCCGCGATGCCCAGCGCGAGGGCGGTGATGTTGCGCACCCCCCGACGCGTGACGGCATCGTGCGACGATTCGACCGCGCCGCCCAGCGCCTCCAGCGGCGTCACGGTCAGAACGCGGCGCGATCCCGCCCACGCGGCCGCCCAGGTGGTCAGTGCGACGATCGCCGCGGGGATGAGCAGTTCCACGCGCACGATGTCGAACGGCACATCGCCGAGTTCCAGCATCCAGCCCGCCAGCCACACGCCGCCGGCCGCGAGCGCCGTCCCGCCGACAAGTCCGAGCGACGCGCCGATCACGCCGACGATCAGACCCTGACGGCCGATCTCCGACCGCTGCGATCGTGCCGAGGCGCCGATGAGGCGCATCAGCGCGATGCGCCGCGTGCGGCCGGCGACGACGGTCGCGAAGGTGTTGGCCGTGACGATCGACGCCACGTACACAGCGACCCCGAGCAGGAGCGCGGTGAGGACCCCGTTGACGAACCCGAGTATCCCGCTGGCTCCGATGTACGGGTCGGCGCTCAGCATCGCTGCGATGTAGGCCGTCGCCGAGATGAGCAGCACGCCGAACGCCGACGAGATCGCCGCCACGAGGATGCTCGCGCCCATCCCGCGTTCGCGCAGCCACGCGAGCGGAGGGGATGCCGCGCTCCGCGTCGACCGCGTCGCGGGCGCATCGAGGGTCGCGGCGGTCATGCGGTCACCTGCGCGGGGAGCGCGTCGCCCGCCCCGAGCTCGGACGCCAGCATGTACGCCGAGACCTCCTCCGCGCTCTGGCGGGGCTTGTCGGCGACGATCCTTCCGTCGCCGAGGAAGATGACCCGGTCGGCGTGGCTGGCCGCAATCGGATCGTGCGTCACCATCGCGATCGACTGGCCGTGGTCGCGACTCGCGCCGGCGAGCAGACTCAGCACTTCGCGGCCGCTGCGGGAATCGAGGTTGCCGGTCGGCTCATCGGCGAAGACCAGGTCGGGTGCCGTCGCGAGTGCGCGCGCGATCGCCACGCGCTGCTGCTGACCGCCGCTGAGCTGGTGGGGCCGGTGACGCAGGCGCGGGCCGAGCCCGAGCGTTTCGACGAGCCCGTCGATGCGGGCCTTCTCCAGAGCGCTCGGCCGGCGCCCGTCGAGGTCGAACGGCAGCAGGATGTTGCCGATCGCGTCGAGGGTGGGCACGAGATTGAACGCCTGGAACACGAACCCGACGCGTCGCCGCCGCAGGATGGTCAGCTCGAGGTCGGAGAGGGTCGTGATGTCGGTGTCGCCGATCCACGCGCGGCCGGAGGTCGCGGCATCCAGCCCCGCCATGATGTGCATCAGCGTGGACTTGCCCGATCCGGAAGGCCCCATGATCGCCGTGAACTGCCCGCGGCGGATGCCGACGCTCACGTCCTCGAGGGCGCGCACCGCACCCTCGCCCTGCCCGTAGGTCTTCGTGAGGCTTTGCACGCGGGCGGCGAGCCCGAGATCGGTCGATGTGAGGTTCATGTCTTCGACGGTACGAACCATCCGGCGATGGTCGCGTCGGCCGCGAGAGGCATCCGCATACATCGCAGGGATGATCCGCGGGACCGGGTCAGGCGCGTGGGGCGTAGACCCGCAGCGCGTCGAGGGACGATCCGGCAGCGGAGCGTGTAGCGGCCGTCGTCGCCGACCGCGGGGCGGCGTTCGAGTTCGCCGTCGTGCGCGTAGAACGTCGCCTCGCCTGCCCGAGGTCGCACCGAGATCGCGATCTCGGTCGCGGTGATCCGCTCGATGTCGGATGCCGGGGGCAGCAGTCGCAGTGCGCGCAGCACCGCTCGCGTCGCGGTGCCGAACGACAGCGCGGCGACCGCCTGAGCCCGGGATCCGCGCGCGTGGAGCACGCGGACGTCGAGCACGTCATCGGAGAGCGTGCGCCGCTGCATCGTGGCGACCTGTCCTGGGGTGTTGCGCCCGACGCTCGCGAACACCGACCAGACCCGCGCACGCCTGCCCTCGATGACGATGTCGATCGGCTCGGCGTCGCGCAGCTCGCGCCAGGTGGCGGCGACCCCGCCGATCCACTTGCCCAGGCGCGGCCGGCGCCTCGCGCGTTCGGCGACGAAATCGGGGTAGATCCCGATCGATGCGACGTTGAGCACGGTGGTGCTGCGCTCCGCCGTGGTCAGTTCGCCGACGCTCGCCGCCACCCCGGCGCCCGCCTGCAGCGCATCGATGCCCAGATCGACGGTCTCGATGCCCGCGGCCCGTGCGAAGTGGTTGAAGGTGCCTCCCGGCAGCGCGAGCAGCGGGAGGTCGAGCTCGAGCGCGAGGTGCGCCATCCGCGCGATGGATCCGTCACCGCCGTAGACACCGAGGACCCTGGGCGGCTCGGCTCCCGCCATCGCTTCGCGAACGGCATCCGCCATCGGCTCGTCGGGTTCGAGCTCACGGACGACGGCGCGCGGCAGGCGCTCCGCGATGATCGGCCGAGGGTCGGTGCGGACCACGGCGGTGCCGGCGTCCGTGTTCATCACGATGAGCACCCCTGCACCATCCGAAGACGCGGGAAGCTCGATCGCCTCGACAACCTGGGGCACGCCGTCGTCGCCGCTGTCGTCCGCGACCCGCGGCGAGCGCACCGGTGGGGGCCATAGTGCTGAGGCTACTTCGCGCGGCGGTCGTCCGTTACCCGGAGCCCTGGGCAGGCGGCGGCGCTTCGCGCGTGCGAGCCCGATCGCCTCCGCGGACGATCAGCCGCCCGAGGACGGCGACGCCGGCGCCGAGCGCCACGCCCCCGACGACGTCGGAGAGCCAGTGAGCGCCCACGTGCATGCGGGAGTACGCCACCGCGGCGGCGAGCGGAGCGATCGCGGCGCCGGCGGGGGCCGACTCCAGCGCCACCCCGGTGGCGAATCCGGCCGCGCTGGCCGAGTGCCCGGACGGGAACGACGGAGTCGTCGGATACGCCCGGAGTCGGCGGATCGTCGGGACCTCGGAGAACAGAGGTCGCCTCCCGTCGAAGAAGCTCTTCACGACGACGTCGGAGAGCACGCTCGAGATGAGCATCGACCCGACACCGCGAAACGCGGCGCGGCGGTGACCCATCGCCAGAAGCGTCGCCGCGATCGCGTACCACAGCAGGCCATGGTCGGCGGCATGGCTGAGACGGCTGTAGGCGCGGTCGTGGACGTGCCAAGATCGCGACGCGTTGATGCGCGCTGTTCGCCGCCCGATCGATTCGGCGCACCCAGCGCGGCAGGGTCCGCGCGCGGCGATATGCCGAGACCGGATGCCGCAGGGTCGTCAGGCGCATGCCCCGAGGCTAGCTGCGCGTGATGGCCGCGCATCCGGTCTTCCGTCCGCCCTCTTCTCGGGTCTATCGTCGCGACAAGCCCTGAGTGAGGAGACCCGATGCCTGCGACCGCGATGCCGCCGACCGGCGGAGCGCCTGCCCCCAAGACGTGCGACGCGAGCGGGATGATCGAGATCCACCGCATGTTCCGGCACACGTTCGGCGAGGGTCCGGCGCTGGTCCGAGGAGTCGCCGCGGGTGATCGTGGCTCACGCAGAGGTCGTCGCCACGCAACTGGACACCGTCTCGCTCGGTCTGCACGCCCACCACCAGGGCGAGGACGAGCGGCTGTGGAGCGCACTCGAGGAGCGGGCACCGGCGTGCACGACGCACGTGGAGCGGATGCAGGCGCAGCACGCGGAGATGCTCGTGCACCTCACTGCGCTCGACGACGCGCTGCCCGCCTGGCGGGCGACGGCCTCGCCGGCGGATGCCGAACCGGTCCTGGCGGCCCTCGAGGGGGTGAACGCCGCGCTGGGCGTGCACCTGCCCGACGAGGAGCAGAACATCGTGCCGGTGATGGAGACCACGATCACGCAGGACGAGGTCGACTGGTATGCGGAGCACGGACGCCGAGCCGTCCCGAAGGGGCAGACCTGGAATCAGCTGGGCGAGATCCTCGCATCGCAGCCCGACGGCGGCGACGAGTGGCTCAAGAAGCACATGCCCGCACCCGGTCGCCTCGCTTGGAGACTGATCGGCAAGCGGAAGTACGCGAAGCACCGGGCCGCGCTCGAAGGCCGCTAAGGTTCGCGATCCGCTCGGAGGCGTGCCTGCCGGCCGATCGCCTCAGGCGAGCCCGTGTTCGAAGGCGAAGACCACGAGCTGCACGCGGTCGCGCAGCGCGAGCTTGGCGAGGATGCGGCTGATGTGCGTCTTGACCGTCGCCTCCGAGAGGAACTCGCGCGCTGCGATCTCGGAGTTGGAGAGCCCGCGCGCCGCCAGGGCGAAGATCTCCCGCTCGCGATCGGTGAGATCGCCGTACGCCGGCGGGACCGGGCGGGGCGCGGCATCCGCGAAGTGCGCGAAAAGGTCACGCGTAGCGGATGCCGCGATCACGGCCGATCCCGAGTGCACCGTGCGGATCGCCGCGAGCAGGAACTCCGGATCGGCATCCTTGAGCAGGAAGCCGCTCGCTCCCTGCCGGATCGCGCGGGCAGCAGCTTCGTCGAGATCGAACGTCGTGAGCATCACGACGCGGGGCGGATCGTCGTCGCGCAGCAGCTCCGCGGTGGCCGCCAGGCCGTCCATCACCGGCATCCGGATGTCCATCAGCACGACATCGGGTCGACCCGCGCGGACGACGGCGAGCGCTTCGCGCCCGTCGGATGCCTCGCCCACGACCTCGAGGTCGGGCTGCGAGTCGATCAGCATGCGGATGCCGGCGCGGAACAGCGACTGATCGTCGACGAGGACGACGCGGATGGTGGTCACGGAACGACTCCGATCGGCAGTCTGGCCGACACGACGAACTCGCCGTCCTGGGCGGCCGCTTCTAGCCTGCCGCCGGCGAGACTCGCACGCTCGCCCATGCCGATCAGGCCGTGGCCGGACGGCCGCGGGTCGACGCCGCGCCTGAGGCCGTTGCGCACGACGAGCACGACGTGGTCGGCATGCCATGAGAGCCGAACCGAGACCGGGCCCCCGTCGCCGTGACGGAGCGAATTCGTGAGAGCCTCCTGCAGGATGCGGTACGCGGCGAGCTGCACGGCCGCGGGGGGCTCACCCACCGGCGCCGGGTCGACGTCGACGCGAAGCTCGACGCCTGCGGCCCGCACCTGGGCGTAGAGCTCTTCGAGGTCGCCCAGGGTGGGCTGCGGACCCTCTCCCTGACTATGTCGCAGCTGCGACAGCAGCAGCCGCACGTCCGCCAGCGCCGACCGAGCGGTCGTCGCGATCGTCTCGAGCGCGTCGGTCGCGGCGGCGGGGTCCGACCCGGCGGCGTACCGCGCGCCATCGGCCTGGGCGATCACGACGGCGAGTGAGTGGGCGACCACGTCGTGCATGTCGCGGGCGATGCGCACGCGCTCCTGCTCGGCAGCCGCCTCCGACTCCGCGCGCACCTGTGCCTCGCGGTTGGATCGCGCGCGCAGCGCACTGCGCACGAGGGCGCCGGCCGTCCACGACAGCAGCAGCGCGAAGCTCGCTGCGACCAGGATGGCGACGGCCAGTGGGAGCGTCTGCCACGAGAGGCCTCCGCCGGCGAAGGGCGGACCCGCGAACAGATACGCGGTGATGACCAAGGCGCCCACGAGCGCCGATGCGAAGCCGGCCCAGTACACCCTGGCCGATCCGTACGCCGCCGTGACGTAGAGCACTCCGAAGATCGCGAGGTCTGCGACCGTCGGCGGGCGCCCCAGCGACATCTGCAGGATCGCGCCCGCCCACGCGAGCACGAGGGCGAGCGGCGGCGACCACCGGCGGATCGCGAGGGCGGCGCTGAACATGAGCGCGATCGTCACGCCCGCGAACGCCATCGCCGGCGCCCCGAGGATGGTGAGGGTCCGTGCGGTCTCTGCGACCATCAGCTCGACGGGCACCGCGACCGCGAAGAAGACCGCCGCCACCACGAGGTCGACGACCACCTGGAAGCGCTTGAGCGGGCGGAACACGGGTTCACGCTACGGGAGGTCTGGCTGCCGCGGCATCAATCGCCGGATGTAACCACGGCGCTGCGGCATCCCCCTGGCGATGTATCCCGCCGACCCCCTTGCCGGGGATCGCCCCCAGGCTTTACGGTGCCGACACAGGCTGAAATCGACGGGAAACGTCCGAGGACCAAGATCGAACAGCGGGGGCAGTCCCCACCGGTGCCCGAACCGGTCCCCGTCGGCGACAGCACGAAGTGGTTCAGTCGAGACGGATGGAGACCGGCATGACGACGTACGCGCGGCAATTTCCCAGACCACGTGGACGGGCGACAAGGAGTCGATGCTCGACAAGCACGAGGGTTTCCTGCGGGACGCCGCCGCCGACGGCGCACAGGCGATGTGCTTCCAGGAGCTGTTCTACGGGCCGTACTTCGGCATCACGCAGGACAAGAAGTACTACCGCTACGCCGAGCCGGCCGACGGGCCGATCGTGCAGCGGTTCGCGTCCATCGCGAAGGAGCTCGGCGTCGTGACGATCCTCCCGATCTACGAGGAGGATCAGACGGGCGTGTACTACAACACCACCGTCGTGGTCGACGCCGATGGCAGCATCCTGGGCAAGTACCGCAAGATCCACATCCCGCACGTGGAGAAGTTCTGGGAGAAGTTCTACTTCCGCCCGGGCAACCTCGGCTACCCGGTCTTCGAGACCGCGATCGGCAAGATCGGCACCTACATCTGCTACGACCGGCACTTCCCCGAAGGCTGGCGCGAGTACGGGCTGCGCGGCGCACACATCGTGTTCAACCCCAACGCCACCAAGCCCGGGCTCTCGAACCGGCTGTGGGAGGTCGAGGGGCCCGCGGCGGCCGTCGCGAACGGCTACTTCGTGCTGCAGCCCAACCGCGTCGGGCTCGAAGACAACGAGTTCGGCGCCGAGGCCGTGAACTTCTACGGCACGAGCAACGTGATCGATCCGCGCGGCAACTTCGTCGGCGAGCGCGGCTCGGGCGAGCACGAGGAGCTGCTGGTGCGCGATCTCGACATGGACATGGTCCAGCAGATGCGCGACGACTGGCAGTTCTACCGCGATCGCCGGCCCGACACCTACGGCGACATCGTCGCTCCCTGACCGGTCGCGTTCCGACAGGCTCAACGACCGGAGGAGAACACCATGGCAACCACACTGATCACCGGCGGAACGGTCGTCTCAGCGACAGGCCGCTCGCAGGCCGACGTGCTCATCGACGGTGAGACGATCGCCGCGGTGCTCGCTCCCGGCTCGGAGCTGCTGGGGACGGATGTCGCGGCATCCGTCGACACCGTCATCGACGCCACCGGGAAGTACGTCATCCCCGGTGGGATCGATGCCCACACGCACATGGAGCTGCCGTTCGGCGGCACGGCTGCGATCGACACGTTCGAGACCGGTACCCGCGCGGCGGCGTGGGGCGGCACGACGAGCATCATCGACTTCGCCGTGCAGCGCTACGGCGAGCGCGTCCAAGACGGCCTCGCCGCGTGGCACCAGAAGGCCGCGGGCAACTGCGCGATCGACTACGGCTTCCACCAGATCATCGGCGGCGTCGACGAGGACGCGCTGGCCGCGATGCCGGGCCTGATCGACGAGGGTGTGACGAGCTTCAAGCTCTTCATGGCCTACCCGGGCGTCTTCTACTCGGACGACGCCCAGGTCCTGCGTGCGATGCAGGTCTCGCGCGAGACCGGCCTGCTCACGATGATGCACGCCGAGAACGGCCCGGTGATCGACGTGCTCGCGGCACAGCTGATCGAGGAGGGCAAGACCGACCCGTACTTCCACGGCATCGCCCGGGCATGGCAGATGGAGGAGGAGGCGACTCATCGAGCGATCATGATCGCGAACCTGACCGGCGCTCCGCTGTACGTCGTCCACGTGAGCGCGAAGCAGGCAGTCGAGCAGCTGGCAGCCGCGCGGGATCGAGGCCAGAACGTCTTCGGCGAGACCTGCCCGCAGTACCTCTACCTGTCGCTCGAGGAGCAGCTGGGCGCATCGAGTGAGGAGTGGGGTCGCTTCGAGGGGGCGAAGTGGGTGTGCTCGACTCCGCTGCGCTCTCGGGCCGAAGGTCACCAGGACCACATGTGGCAGGCACTGCGCACGAACGACCTGCAGATGGTCTCCACCGACCACTGCCCGTTCTGCATGAAGGACCAGAAGGAGCTCGGCCGCGGCGATTTCCGCGCGATCCCGAACGGCATCGGATCGATCGAGCACCGCATGGATCTCATGTACCAGGGCGTCGTGACCGGCAAGATCACCCTCGAACGCTGGGTCGAGCTCACCTCGACGACTCCCGCGCGCATGTTCGGCCTGTACGGCCGCAAGGGCGTCATCCAGCCCGGCGCCGACGGCGACATCGTGGTCTACGACCCGAACGGGCACACGTCGATCGGACTCGGCCAGCGGCCGGACGGCTCGCCCACAGGCAGGTCCCATCACATGAACATGGACCACTCCGCGTGGGAGGGGTTCGAGATCGACGGCCACGTCGACACTGTGCTCTCGCGCGGCAAGGTGATCGTCGACGGGAACGAGTACATCGGAGCGAAGGGCGACGGTCGCTACCTCAAGCGCGGCCTCAGCCAGTACTTGGCCTGAACCGGCACCACCGTGTCCCACTTCTGGTTGCCTGAGGGCTCCTCGAGCAGCAAAGTTCGGGACACGGGACCACCAACTGACTGACAGGAACTCTTGACATGGACTTCGGCGTCGTCTTGCAGACCAACCCGCCCGCCGCGCGCACCGTCCAGCTCGCGAAGCTCGCCGAGGCGCACGGGTTCAACCACGTGTGGACGTTCGACTCGCATCTGCTGTGGGAAGAGCCGTACGTCATCCACTCGGCGATCCTCGCCGAGACCAAACGGGTCACGGTCGGACCATTCGTGACGAACCCCGCGACCCGCGACTGGACGGTGACGGCATCCGTGTTCGCCACCCTGAACGAGATGTACGGCAACCGGACGATCTGCGGAATCGGCCGCGGCGACTCGGCCGTGCGCGTGACGAACGGCAAGCCCGTGTCGATGAGCGAACTGCGCGAGTCGATCCACGTCATCCGCGAGCTCGCGAATTCCCGGCCGGTGGAATATCACGGCGCGACCCTGCAGTTCCCGTGGAGTCGCGGATCCGAGCTGGAGGTGTGGGTCGCCGCGTACGGCCCGCTCGCGCTCAAGCTGACCGGCGAGGTCGGCGACGGCTTCATCCTGCAGCTGGCAGACCTCGACATCGCCGCGTGGATGATCAAGACCGTCCGCCAGGCTGCCGAGAACGTAGGCCGCGACCCCGACTCGATCGCGTTCTGCGTCGCCGCCCCGATGTACATCGGCGAGGACTGGGAGCACATGCGCGACGAGTGCCGCTGGTTCGGCGGGATGGTGGGCAACCACGTCGCCGACATCGTCGCGAAGTACGGCCACCACGGAGCGGTCCCCGATGCGCTCACGGACTACATCGCCGGACGTCAGGGCTACGACTACAACACGCACGGCAAGGCCGACAACGACCACGTCGACTTCGTGCCCGACGAGATCATCGATCGCTTCTGCATCCTCGGCACCGCGAAGCATCACATCGCCAAGCTCGAGCAGCTTCGCGAGATCGGCGTGACGCAGTTCGCCGGCTACCTCCAGCACGACAACAAGGAGGAGACGCTCCGCGTGTACGGCGAGACGGTCATCCCGGCACTCTCGGAGCACGTGACGGCCAAGACATGACGACGACTCTCGAACCGACGAGCGAGCAGCCTGTGCCGACGCGCACCCGCACAGCGCGCACGGGGAGGCCGCGCGCACTGTCGGCGTGGGTGTGGGGCGCAATCGGGATCCTGGTGCTCGTCGTCATCTGGGAGATCTACAAGTTCCTCGGCCCGGCGGACGGTGTCGTGATCGCGGGCGTGAGGATCCTCCCCCGCACCACGGACCTCGCGATGCCGCACGTCTGGGACATGGTCGGACGCCTGCTCGAGCCGGTGACCCGGCAGGAGGGCTCGCCGCCGCTGTGGGGCGCGATCGCGCTCGGCGCGCTGACCACGCTGGGCATCGCAGCCGTCGGCTGGCTGGTCGGCCTCGTCGTCGGCATCGCCCTGGCCCTGGTGATGCAGCGCTGGCGGCTCGTCGAGTGGGGCCTGCTGCCCTGGATCATCCTCAGCCAGACCGTGCCGCTCATCGCCTTCGCGCCGATCGTGAAGAGCTGGGGCTCGCGCATCGAGATCGCCGGCGTCCAGTGGCAGGACTGGATGTCGGTCGCGCTGATCGCCTCCTACCTCGCGTTCTTCCCCATCGCCGTCGGCGCGCTGCGCGGGCTGCAGTCGCCCGACCGCATCCACATCGAGCTGATGCACACGTACGCCGCCGGATACTGGCCGACGCTGCTGCGGCTGAGGTTCCCGGCATCCGTCCCCTATCTCCTTCCCGCGCTCCGCCTCGGCGCGGCCAACGCCGTGATCGGCGCCGTGGTCGCTGAGGTCTCGACCGGGCTGCAGGGCGGCATCGGGCGCCTGCTGATCCAGTTCGCCGGGCAGGCGTCGGGCGACCCGTCCAAGGCGTGGGGGCCGATCTTCGGTGCGATCGCGCTCGGACTGGTCGCCGCCGGTTCGGTCGCGCTGCTGGGACTGCTGCTGAAGGACTACCGACGAGGAGAGGCGACCTGATGGCCGAGCCGATGACGAGCACCGACTCCGTGGTGGTCCGGGGCGTCGCCAAGGCGTTCGCGACCAAGACGGGCGACGTCAGCGCGCTCGAAGGGATCGACCTGACGGTCGCGGAGGGCGAGTTCGTCTCGCTGATCGGCCCGTCGGGCTGCGGCAAATCCACGCTGCTGCGCCTCATCGCCGACCTCGACAGCCCCACGACCGGCACCATCGAGGTCTTCGGAAAGACCGCGAGCCGTGCGCGCCGCGACCAGGACTACGGCATCGCCTTCCAGCAGGCGGGCCTGCTGCCGTGGCGGACGGTCGCGGCGAACATCGCGGTGCCCCTCGAGCTTCACGGCGTCGCGACGGCGCAGCGCAAGGCCCGCGTGGCCGAGCTCGCCGAGATGGTGGGGCTCACCGACTTCGCCGACCGGCATCCCGACCAGCTCTCCGGCGGGATGCAGCAGCGCGTGGCGATCGCCCGTGCACTCGCCGAGCGGCCGCGGCTCCTTCTCATGGATGAGCCGTTCGGCGCGCTGGATGAGATGACCCGCGAGCGCATGCAGGCCGAACTGTCGCGCATCGCCGCCGAGACCGGTGCGGCGGTCGTGTTCGTGACGCACTCGATCCCCGAGGCGGTCTTCCTCTCGGACCGCGTCGTGGTGATGTCGCCACGTCCGGGTCGGATCACCGAAGTGATCGAGACGGGCTTCGGGAAGGATGTCGCGCGCGACGAGTCGCTGCGCGAGGCCGCGTCGTTCTTCGACCGCGTCACCGCGGTGCGCGAAGCGCTCCACGGTGCTCCGGTGCCCACGAGCGGGCGGGAGGAGCGATGACCACCGTCCGGCAGGTCCAGGCCGCGGGCTGGAGCCCCGCGACCGAGCGCCGGCTGCGGGTGATCGCGCCGATCGCCGTCGGCATCCTCGGCCTCGCGATCTGGCAGTTCCTGGTCAGCGTCGTCGGAGTCTCGGACTACCTGCTGCCGAGCCCCGCGGCGATCGCGGAGCAGTTCGTCCAGTTCGGACCCGCGATCTGGCAGGCCGCCCTGGTGACCGGGACGAACGCTCTGATCGGCCTCGTCGTCGGCACGATCCTCGCGATCCTGCTCGCCGCGCTCGCGGCGCGCTGGCACGCCGTCGACGGGATGTCGGCTCCGATCGTCGCCGCGCTGGCCGTCGTCCCGATCGTCGCGCTTGCCCCGGTGCTCAACTCGATGTTCGGCTCGGACAGCCAGTTCGGCCGACAGGCGATCGCCGCGCTCGCGTCGTTCGTCCCCGTGTTCATCAACACGTTCCGCGGCCTGCGGCAGACCCGGCCCGTGCATCGCGACCTGATGCGCAGCTATGCGGCCGGCGGCTCGCAGTCCTTCCGCATGGTGACCCTGCCCACCGCTCTGCCGTACCTGCTCACCGGCGTGCGCATCGCGAGCTCCCTCGCGGTGATCTCGGCTCTGGTCGCGGAGTATTTCGGCGGCCCGCGCGGCGGCCTGGGCAGCGCGATCTCCACGTCGGCGGCCACGAGCGCGTACGCGCGCGCGTGGGCCTACGTGGTGGCCGCGATCGTGGTCGGCCTGATCTTCTACCTCGCGACGGCGCTCATCGAGCGTCTCGTGCTCCGCCGCATCCCGGTCGGAGGCGCGCAATGACGCGTGCACCCCGGGATGCGACGGTCCATCGTCCTCGCCCGGCGAGGTCGACCCCGCACCACCGCACCGACAACCCGCAAGGGAACCCGAAAGGAACGACATGAGACACAGCACACGTCGCGGCCTCGCGACAGGCGCGTTCGCCCTGTCGGCGGCGCTCATCCTGACCGCCTGCTCCGGCGGAGGCGGCACCGAGTCGCCCTCCGACGACGACGGAGGCGCGCTGACCCAGGTCAAGCTTCAACTCCAGTGGCTGCCGCAGGCCCAGTTCGCCGGCTATTTCGCCGCCGTCGAGCAAGGCTACTTCGAGGAAGAGGGACTGGAGGTCGAGATCATCCCCTCCGGTGGCGACATCGTCCCGCAGGACGCCCTCGCCAACGGCGACGTCGACTTCGCCATCGCCTGGGTGCCGAAGGTGCTCGGATCGATCGAGGCGGGCGCCAACCTCACCGACATCGCTCAGATCTTCCAGCGCTCCGGAACGCTCCAGGTGTCGTGGGCGGATTCGGGCATCGACTCGGTCGCCGACTTCGAGGGCAAGAAGATCGGGTCGTGGGGCTTCGGCAACGAGTGGGAGATCTTCGCCGCCATGGCCGCCGAGGACCTCGACGCGACGACCGTCCAGATCATCACGCAGGACTTCAACATGAACGCCTTCCTGCAGGGTGACATCGATGCCGCGCAGGCGATGACCTACAACGAGTACGCGCAGCTGCTCGAGACGACCGACCCGGCGACCGGCGAGCTCTACCAGCCGGAGGACTTCAACGTCATCAGCTACCAGGACACGGTCGGCGCGATGCTGCAGGACGCCATCTGGGCCGACACCGAGCGACTCGACTCCGACGAGGAATACGCCGACACGGCCGTGAAGTTCCTCAAGGCCGTCATCAAGGGGTGGATCTTCTCGCGCGACAACCCCGAGGAGGCGTCGGAGATCACGCTCGCGTCCGGCTCCGGCTGGGGACCGAGCCACGAGCTGTGGATGATGAACGAGATCAACAAGCTCATCTGGCCCGCACCCGACGGCATCGGCATCATCGACGAGACGGCGTGGAACCAGACCGTCGAGGGTGCTCTCGCCGCCGTCAACGAGACCGGGGCGCACCTGATCACGGCCGAGCCGCCGTCGACGGCCTACAGCAACGAATACATCCAGCAGGCTCTCGACGAGCTCGGCGAGGAGGGCGAGATCGACCTCCTCGGCGAGGAGTTCACGCCCATGGATGTCGAACTGCAGGAGGGCGGCAACTAGTCGCCGCTCGGGTGGGCGGTGCGGGATTCGATCTCGCCCCGCCCGCTCGATGGCGTGACAGCGCGGATACCGGACGCTTCGACAGGGTCGTGGTCCTGATCAGAACAGTCCGTGGCTTGACCAGGGGACTTCGAGCGACGAGCGTAGCGAGGGGACGATCACGCCAGCGAAGGGACCGCACGAGATGACCGATGAAGACCTGGACGCACAGGCGAAGTCGCTCGATCGCGAGTACGTGTTCCACTCCTGGCTGGCGCAGGCGAACCTCGATCTTCCCGTGATCGCCGGCGGGTCGGGTGCGACGGTCTGGGACCACGCCGGAAACCGGATGCTGGACTTCGCGAGCCAGCTGGTCAACGTGAACATCGGGCACCAGCATCCCGCCGTCATCAAGGCGATCCAGGATCAGGCGGGCACCCTCGCCACGATCGGGCCTGCGACCGCGAACCTCACGCGAGGACAGGCGGCCGAGCGCATCATCGACAAGGCGCCCGGCGGTTTCGCGAAGGTGTTCTTCACCAACGGCGGCGCGGACGCCAACGAGAACGCGATCCGCATGGCGCGCCTGCACACCGGTCGCGACACGGTCCTGTCGACCTATCGCTCGTACCACGGCAACACCGGCGCGGCGATCGTCGCGACCGGCGACTGGCGACGGATGCCGAACCAGTACGCCCGCGGGCACGCGCATTTCTTCGGCCCCTACCTCTACCGCAGCGAGTTCTGGGCGACGACGCCCGAAGAGGAGTCCGCGCGGGCCCTCCAGCACCTCGAGCACGTGATCCAGTCCGAGGGCCCGACCACGATCGCCGCGATCCTGCTGGAGTCGGTACCCGGGACGGCAGGCATCCTCATCCCGCCGCCCGGCTACCTCGCGGGGGTGCGCGAGCTGTGCGATCGCTACGGCATCATCCTGATCCTCGACGAGGTGATGGCCGGGTTCGGCCGCACGGGGCGCTGGTTCGCGTTCGAGGGCTACGACGTCGTCCCCGACCTGATCACCTTCGCAAAGGGCGTCAATTCCGGCTACGTCCCCGTCGGCGGCGTGATCATCTCCGACGAGATCTCGGCGACCTTCGACGACCGCGTCTTCCCCGGCGGGCTCACGTATTCCGGGCACCCGCTCGCCGCGGCATCCATCATCGCCTCGATCGGCGCGATGGAGACCGAGGGGATCGTCGAGCACGCCCGCGACATCGGCGCCGACGCGATCGGCCCCGGCCTGGCAGAGCTCGAGCAGCGGCATCCGCTCATCGGCGAAGTGCGTGGCGAAGGCGTGTTCTGGGCGATCGAACTGGTCGCCGACCGCTCGACCCGCGAACCCGTATCAGCCCAGGTCATCGGACAGCTGAAGAAGGAGCTCACCGCGCGAGGACTCGTTCCGTTCGCCGCGGAGAACCGCATCCACGTCGTTCCGCCCTGCGTGGTGACCGCTGATGAGGTCGCACAGGCGATGTCGATCTACGACGAGGCGCTCACCGCCGTGGAGGCGGCGGGCTAGCCGCCGGACCGGACAGGCCTATCGGGCAGGCGAACCTCGACCTACCCTGGAAAGACACGTGCCCACGAGGCGAGAAGAAGGAAGATCATGACCGACACCACCACACTCGAAAAGGCGACGGAGTCCGCGACCACGATCCTCGACCACTGGGTCGACGGCAAGACGTGGGCCGGGGCATCCAGCCGCACCGCCCCCGTCTACAACCCCGCGTGGGGAAAGGTCCAGCGTGAGGTTCGCCTCGCCTCGACCGCGGATGTCGACCATGCCGTCGCCTCCGCGACCGCCGCGTGGGCGCAGTGGCGCGACTCATCGATCGCCAAGCGGCAGACGGTGCTGTTCGCGTTCCGCGAGCTGCTCAACGCCCGCAAGCAGGAACTGGCCGAGATCCTCACCTCCGAGCACGGCAAGGTGCTCTCCGACGCGCTGGGCGAGATCGCGCGCGGCATGGAGGTCGTCGAGTTCGCGTGCGGACTCGGGCACCTGACCAAGGGCGCCTACTCGGAGAACGTCTCGACCGGCGTCGACGTCTACACCGTGCGCCAGCCGCTCGGGGTCGTCGGGATCATCAGTCCCTTCAACTTCCCGGCGATGGTGCCGCTCTGGTTCTTCTCGATCGCGCTCGCTGCCGGCAATGCCGTGATCCTCAAGCCCTCGGAGAAGGATCCTTCGGCGGCGAACTGGATGGCCGCGCTCCTGAAGGAAGCCGGATTGCCCGACGGCGTGCTCAACGTCGTGCACGGCGACAAGGAGGCCGTCGACGCCCTGCTCGAGCACCCCGACGTCCGGGCGATCTCGTTCGTCGGCTCGACGCCCATCGCCCGCTACGTGTACGAGACGGCGACCGGACACGGCAAGCGCGTGCAGGCGCTCGGCGGGGCGAAGAACCACATGCTGGTGCTTCCGGATGCCGACCTCGACCTCGCCGCGGACGCCGCGGTCAACGCCGGCTTCGGCTCGGCGGGCGAGCGCTGCATGGCGATCTCCGTCGTGCTCGCCGTCGACACGATCGCGGATGAGTTCGTCGAGAAGGTCAGCAAGCGGATGGGGACGCTCCGAACCGGCGACGGCACGCGCGGATGCGACATGGGACCGCTCATCACCGAGGTGCATCGCGACAAGGTCGCGTCGTACATCGATGTCGCTTCAACCGACGGCGCGTCCGTCGTGGTCGACGGCCGCGACGTGGAGATCGACGGCGACCCCGACGGCTTCTGGCTCGGACCGACCCTGATCGACAAGGTGCCCACGTCGTCGTCGGTGTACCGCGACGAGATCTTCGGCCCGGTGCTCTCGGTCGTGCGCGTCGACGGCTACGAAGAGGGCCTCGGCATCATCAACGGCAGCCAGTACGGCAACGGCACGGCGATCTTCACGAACGACGGCGGCGCAGCCCGCCGCTTCCAGCGTGAAGTGCACGTCGGCATGATCGGCATCAACGTGCCGATCCCGGTGCCGGTCGCGTACCACTCGTTCGGCGGGTGGAAGGCCTCGCTGTTCGGCGACGCCAAGGCCTACGGCCCCCACGGGTTCGACTTCTTCACGCAGGAGAAGGCCGTCACGAGCCGCTGGCTCGACCCGTCGCACGGCGGCCTGAACCTCGGCTTCCCGCAGCACGACTGAGGCCGCGCGGATGCCGCGGACGGCGGCATCCGGAACGCTCGTGCCTGGTTCATCCGTCACCTATGCACGCCAGTGAGCAGCTGTAGCGTGCACGCGTGACGGACGAACCGCCGGCCCGCGCATGCCGTCCTGTTCATCCGTCACCAATGCACGCCCATCTGCGGGTTCCGCGTGCACTGGTGACGGATGAACCGCGGCAGGGCTGCGAATTCTCAGTCGTCGAGCAGCGACATCGGCCGATTCTCGTAGAACGTCTGCAGGACGACGGTGGTGCGCGTGCTGACCGAAGCGGACAGGCGGATGTCGCGGATGAGGCCCTCGAGGTCCCGCGGCGTCGCGACCCGCACGAAGAGGATGTAACTCGCATCCCCCGCGATCGAGTGGCAGGCCTCGATGGCCGCGAGGTGCTCGAGCATCTCGGGGGCGTTGTCGGGCTGCGAGGGATCGAGCGGCGTGATCTCGATGAACGCCGACAGCGACTTGCCGACGGCCTCCGGGTCCAGGAGTGCCCGGTAGCCGACGATGACGCCGGTGCTCTCCAGCCGCCGCAGCCGCGCCTGCACGGCCGACACGCCCAGCCCGACGTGCTCGGACAGCTGGGCGAGCGTGGCCCGCGGGTCTCGCGAGACCTCCGCGAGGATCGCCAAGTCGACAGGATCGTCCATGACATGGAAGAATATCGGTTGATTCCGCAATCTGCCGGAATGTTTCCGCCTCGCTTCGCAGATCGGAGGTTTCCATGTCCCTCAGCCAGACCCACCAGACCGGTGCGCGCCAGGCCGTCGTCGGCGAACCCGAGGTCGTCGAGGACGGCGGCGCCGAGCACACGGCGGCATGGCGCTCGCTCAAGGATGCGGTGATCGCCCTTCAGGGAATCCAGGCGCAGGACGGCTCGGTGCCGGACGCATCCGACCACAGCGACGCGCGGACGTACGTCGAGGCGATCGTGGAAGGGATCCGCGCGCTGTCTGCGTGGTTCCCTCACGACGCGGAGTACCTCGCCGCAAGCGCGCATGACTTCGAGCGCTGGGCGGACGGGGGTTTCGGCATGCCGGACTTCTACGATTCGCTCGTCGCCTTCCAGCCGCAGCAGCAGCGGGTCGACGGCATCCGTCACCTGGTGGTCTTCCCGATGTACACGCAGAACGGGTCGACTGACCGGCATGTCGAGGCGCTGATCGTCGAGGTGATCTGGCCGGAGTTCATCGCCCAGCTCGAGACGGAGTACGTCAACCGGCTGTTCGTCTCGCTGCGGCTGGTCGACTTCACCCCCGGCTACGACACGAACTCGGCGGTGCTGTTCCCCGAGACGGTTGCCATGCGCGAGATCCCGACGTTCACGTGGGGTGCGATCTTCCAGGACCGCGAAGCGGCGCGCTACCGGCGCGTCGTGCGCGCGGCATCCGAGATCACGAAGCTCGAGCTGCCCGAAGAGGCGGCGCGGATGCTGGATGACCAGGCACTCGCGGAGAAGACCTTCGTGATGTGGGACATCATCCACGACCGCACCCACATGCGCGGTGACCTGCCGTTCGATCCGTTCATGATCAAACAGCGGATGCCGTACTTCCTCTACTCGCTGGAGGAGCTGCGGTGCGACCTCACGGCGTTCCGCGAGTGCGTCGCGATCCTGAAGCGCCTGCGCGAGCGGATCGACTCGGGAGCGTCGCTCAGCGACGCCGAGACCGAGATGCTCGAGCACGCCCGGCTCGTGCAGTACGCCGTGATCTTCGACCGGATCTTCCGGTTCGCGATCACGGGGACGCGGGTGCGCAACTACGACGCGGTCGGCGGCCAGCTGCTGTTCGCGTGGCTGCACCAGCGCGGCGTGCTGCACTGGACCGACACGTCGCTCGCGTTCGACTGGGCCGAGGTGCCTGCGGCCGTCGTGGCCCTCGGAGACGCGATCGACGAACTCTACTGGCGCTCGATCGACCGGCCCAAGACCGCGCACTGGCTCGCCGCGTACGAGCTCGTCCGCACGACCCTGACTCCGAACCCGGCGTCGAAGTGGGCGCGCGGCCTGCCCGACGAGGTGCTCGCCGGACCGCCGAAGGGGTACACCGACGAGGTCATGGACGACGAGTTCCCGCTGTCGATGTTCTTCGAGGCGCTCGAGAAGAAGATGCGCCCGGTGATCGAGTCCACCGCCGGCATCCGGGCACAGGATGCCTGAGACCACGATCGCCGAGGGTGGCGGGTCTTCGGATCCGGCACCCTCGGTGCGTGGTCGCGTCGTGATGATCGCCGGCGCCAACAGTGCGAGCGGCCTCGCGGCAGCGCGCGCGCTGAGCTCAGCCGGAGCGCGCGTCGTCGCGGTGGCCAGGCATGAGTCCAGACTGCGCGCCCTCGCGACCGAGGTTCCCGGCGTCTCCACCCACGAATGCGATCTCACGGACGAAGCCGCGGTGCGCGCGCTGGTCGCCGACGTCCATGACGCCGTCGGGCCGGTGGACGGCATCCTCCATCTCGTCGGCGGATGGCGCGGCGGCGGGGGTCTTGCCGGTCAGAGCGACGGGGACTTCCGATTCCTCGAGAGATCACTGACCGCGCTTCGCCATGTGAGCCGCGCGTTCGACGAAGATCTGCGCGCGTCCGACGCCGCGCGGCTGGCCATCGTCTCGTCCACGGCGGTCGCGAGGCCGCTCGCCGCTGGTGCGAACTACGCGGCCGTGAAGGCAGCAAGCGAGGCGTGGACGCGCGCCGTCGGGCAGGGCTTCGCCAAGAGCGCGCGTGATGGCGGAGCCCCTCTCCGTGCGGCAGCCGTGATCTTCCGCGTGAAGACGCTCGAGGGTCTCGAAGAGAAGCTCGCGGCGTCCGTCGTCGACCTGTGGGCGAAGGACGCCGCGGCCCTCAACGACACCGTCGTCACGCTGGAAGCGTAAGGCGACCCGGGCACGTTTCCGGCACCGCGTCAAGACGTACGGGCAAATCCGACCGCGGTGGTTACGCTCCGGGTATGAGCACTACGAGGTCTGCCGCGCGCGCGGCCGAGAATTCGACTGTCTTCCGCACCATCGCCCGCATCGGGTACGTGGTACTCGGCATCCTGCACATCGTGATCGGCGTGATCGCGATCTCCTTCGTGACAGGCGGGGGCGGCGGTGAGGCCGATCAGGGCGGTGCGATGGAGCAGATCCAGGACGCACCCATGGGCGTGCTGCTTCTGTGGGTCATCGTGCTCGGCCTGGTCGCGCTCGCGATCTGGCAGATCGCCGAGGCGTTCCTCGAGCGCAACCCCGACACGAAGAAGAAGTGGGGATACCGGCTCAAGTACCTCGGCACCGCCGTCGCCTACCTGGGCATCGCCTTCACCGCCCTGGTGTACGCGCTGGGCGGGCAATCGGACTCGTCGCAATCGTCCCAGTCGTTCAGCGCGCAGCTGATGTCCTCGCCTGGGGGGATCGTTCTGCTGGTGCTGTTCGGACTGCTCGTCGCCGGGATCGGCATCGCGTTCATCGTGCGCGGATTCACGCGCGCATTCAAGAAGCACCTCGACCTGCCCCCCGATCCCCTCGGCAAAGGCATCGTCACGTTCGGCGTCGTGGGGTACGTCGCCAAGGGGATCGCCATCGCCGTCACCGGCGCCCTGTTCGTCGTCGCCGCCCTGACCCACAACCCCGAGAACGCCGGCGGCCTGGATGCTGCGCTGCACGCTCTCGCTGAGCTGCCGTTCGGGCCGATCATCCTCTGGGTCGTCGGCGCCGGCCTCATCATCTACGGACTCTTCTGCTTCGCTCGCGCGCGCTACGCCAGGATGTGAACTGAGGGCGAGCGATGCCCGAATTCACAGCCTCCGACGGCGCGCGGCTGAACTATCTGGAGTCCGGCGATCCGAAGGGTCGGCCGGTGCTGCTGGTCGCCGGGTTCAAGGCCCCGGCGACGAGCTGGAAGCCCCAGTTCGCGGCCCTCGGAAAGGCGGGGTACCGCGTGATCGCGCTCGACCGACGAGGACACGGGCGCTCCGAGGTCGGTCCGGACCGATCGCACACGATGGATCGTCACGGCGCAGACCTCCGCGATGCCTTCGCGACGCTCGGCGCTGGAGGACGCGACCATCGTCGGGCAGTCCATGGGCGGCAATGCGACCTGGGCGCTGCTTGCCGAGGGGACGGTCACCGGCGTCCGCGACATCGTGCATCGTCGACCAGACGCCGAAGATGCTCAACTCCGACGATTGGCCGTTCGGGTTCTACGGCTACGACGCGTCGAATGCCGAGACCTACTTCGCAACCGGCATCCCGAGCCCCGGCCGGCACTCCCTGGCCTCGAAAGGCCCCGTGCGCATCGCACGGCTGATGAAGGCGATGGACCTGAAGGCCGCGAAGGCGGGCTTCACCACGGCCGAACTCGACCTGCTGAACGACCACGCGCGGCGCGACTGGCGATCGACCATTGCGGCGACCACCGTGCCGGTGCTGTTCGTCGCCGGCCGCGAGAGCGACTTCTGGCCGTGCGAGCACGCGGCCGCCGCGGCATCCCTCGCTCCGCTCGGCACGTCCGCGGTCATCGAGAAGGCCGGCCACGCGACCAGCATCGAGCAGCCCAAGGCCTTCAACGGCGGACTGCTCGCGTGGCTCGCGCGCTGAGCGCGGCCGTCAGAACGCCTTGCCGGGGTTGAGCGTCCCACGCGGGTCGAGAGCCGCCTTGATGTCGCGGTGCATCGCCAGCACGCGCTCCCCCAGTTCGATGCGGGCCCCGGGCAGCTTCAGCAGTCCGACGCCATGCTCGCCGGTGACCGTGCCGCCAAGCGTGCGGCAGTCCTCGACGATCCGGTCGAACGCCGTCTTGGCGCGCGCTTTGGCCGCGTCATCGTGCTTCGGCGCGATGATCAGCGGATGCAGGTTGCCGTCGCCCGCGTGAGCGATCGTCGCGATCACGACGTCGTGCTCGGCCGCGGCGTCGCGGATGCGCGCGAGCATCTCGGGGACAGCAGCCCGCGGCACGCAGATGTCCTCGGTGAGAACCGGCCCGAGCCGCTCCAGCGCGGGGTAGGCGAGCCGACGGGCCAGGAACAAGCGGTCGACCTCGTCGGGCTCGACGGCCTGCTCGACGGCAAGGGCGCCCGCGTCCGACATGTGACGGGCGACGGATGCTGCGGCATTCGCGCCCGTCGCGCCGGGGTCGTCGACCGTCGCAAGAAGCAGCGCGGCGACCCCGTGGGGCAGCCCGAGCCCGCGCCATTCGTCCACGGCGCGCACGCACATCTCGTCGATCAGCTCGAGCGCCGACGGGATGATGCCTGCCGCCGTGATCGCCGCCACGGCTTCTCCTGCAGCTTCGAGCGATGCGAAGGAGCCGACCACGGCCCGCTCTTCGCGGCCGCCGAGTGGAAGGAGCTTGAGGGTGAGCTCGGTGATGATGCCGAGCGTTCCCTCGGACCCGACCATGAGGGCGGTCAGGTCGTACCCGGTCGCGCCCTTGGCGGTGCGCCGGCCCAGCTGGACGATCTCGCCGTCTGCGAGCACGACCGTCATGCCGAGGACGTAGTCGCGCGTGACGCCGTACTTCACGCAGCAGATGCCCCCCGCGTTCGTCGCGGCGTTGCCGCCGATCGTCGAGATCTTGTAGCTGGCCGGATCGGGCGGGTACCAGAGACCCTGCGCCGCGACGGCGATGCGCAGATCGTCGTTGATCACCCCAGCCTCGGCGACGACGTAGCGCTCCGCCGTGTTCACCTCGAGAACGCGCGTCATCCGTTCGAGCGAGACCACGATGGCGTCCGCGAGCGCGTTCGCACCGCCGGACAGTCCGGTTCCGGCGCCGCGCGCGACGACGCTGAACCCTTCAGCGGCGGCGAACCGGACGACGGCGGCGACGTCCGCGGTCGTCTCGGCGAGGACGACGGCACGGGGCCGGTGGTATTCGGCCCACTCGGCGTCGTCGTGCGCGTATTCGTCGCGACGCTCGGGGTCGGAGACGACTTGATCAGTCCGCAGGAACTCGAGGAGAGCAGCGGTCACGGAGTCGGCGGCGGTGGCATCGGCGCGCATGAGCCGACTCTAGCCATCCGCGACGAGCAGGCGCCTCCCAGCGGGTCTCAGCGGCGCGGGTCGAATTCCGCGACGTCGGTGATGGCGTCGATGTCGGCCTGAGCATCCGCACTGCGGGCGGCCGAATCGTCCGCGTCGGCATCGTCGTTCGCGACCGTGTCATCGCCACCCGCAGCGTCGTCCGCCGCCTGGTCGGGTGCCTTCTCGTACTCCTCGGACAGCGTCCGGTAGCTGCGGGTCGTGAAGGCCACCAGGGCCACCGCGACCATGATGAGGCCGCTGAAGAGGAACACGAGCGCGATGCCGCGGGCCTCGCCGTCGCCGAGCAGCCAGCCCCACGCCTCCTGGCCGGCATCCGAGTTCATGTACGGGATGATCCAGAACTGGGCGATCGGCGCGATGAGGAACGCCGTGACGGGTGCGGCGGCCGACTCGAGCGCGGCGGCGAAGCCGAAGACGCGCCCCTGCGTGCGGAACGGCACGACTTTCTGGATGACCGTCTGCTCGGCCGCCTCGACCGCCGGCACCAACGCCATGTACAGCCAGATCCCGACGGCGTACAGCCACCACCACTCGCGGATCGTGAAGAGCGCACCGAGGATCCCCATCGCCACGACGACGAGGAGCATCGTGCGGATGGGGTTGCGTCCGAGCCCCCGCGCGGCGATCACGATGCCGCCGATGATGAACCCCGTCGACGCGACGCCGAGCACGACACCCCACCACTCGACGGGGAAGAGCGTCAGGCCGTACGGGTCCATGAGCGCCATGTAGACGCCGCCGATGAGGTTGTTGAATGTCGCGAAGATGATCAGTGCGAACAGCCCGGGTGCCGACCTGATCGCACGGATGCTGCCCCGGAAGTCCACGATGGGCTGCCGCGTCCCTTCGCGCTGGGGCTTCTCCTCGGGGATCCGGAGGAAGGCGATGTGCACGAGGGCGAGGAGCGTGAACGCTATGGCGATGGCCAGCGTCCACCCCATGCCGAGGAAGCCGATCGCGAGCCCGCTGAGCACGCTGGTGACGGCGAAGGCGATGCCCTGCACGGTGCCGACCATGCCGTTCGCGTTCGCGTGCCGCTCGACCGGGACGAGGAGGGTGACGGTCGTGGACAGCGCGATGTTGCGCATGTTCTCGATCACCCCGCCGAACAGGATGATGCCGGAGAAGAGCCAGAACCACGGTCCGCTGATGTCGAGCAGCGCGGATTCCGGCTGCGCGAGGTAGATCGCGCCCGCGATGAGGAACGCCGTCAGGGTGACCAGGCTCGAGAGGACCATCACGAAGTGCTTGCGGTAGCGGTCGACGATGGTGCCGAAGACCATCGAGAAGATCGCCACGAACAGCATGTACGCGCCGCCGATGATCCCTGTCGCGAGCACCGACTGCGTCTCGATGTACACCCAGAAGGTCAGCGCGAACCACAGGAAGCTCGTCGTGATGTTCGCGAGCGCGGTGTTGACGAGCACCTGGATGAACGTGCGCATGCCGCCAGGCGGAGGTATGACGGTGGAGTCCTTCGCCGCGCCTGGGTCTGCTGAGTCGATGCCGCCGGGCGCAATCGCGCCCGAGGCTTCGCCGGGGGAGGTCATAGAGGGAGCGTACCGAGGGCTCCGGACACGGGGAACCCCGCCCGACTGAGGTGCCGGTCAGACCGCGGGTGTCTCCACGAGCGCGGCCATCTTGTCGAGGCACTGCTCGAGCCCACCGCGCGACATGTCTCGCGACTCCTCCGTTGCATACCCGCGCTCGGTCATCTCGAGGCGCGTCCTGCCTCCTTCCAGAGGCGTCAGCACCACCTCGTGCTCGCCCGCGTCGGGCACGCCCCCATCGGGGATGCCCGCTTCGGCCGCTGTGATGGCGCGCCCCTCGGCGTCCGCGAACCGGTACACGTACCGCAGCAGCCGAGGGGGCTCGATCGTGGTGATGTTCCAGGTGCTGGGGTACTCGAGGCCGCCCCACTCGTCCGGCGCCCGCATGGTGACGAAGATGCGCCCGCCCTCCCGGAGATCGACCTCGGCGTGCGGACACGTGAAGCCGGCCGGCCCCCACCACTCGCGCAGGTCGTCGGGGACCGTCCATGCCGCCCACACCCGCTCGATCGGAGCGTCGAACTCCCGCTCCACGTGCACGTCGAAGGTCGTCTCGGTCATATCCTCGCCTTTCCGCAGTGAAATGCAGGTCAATCGACGGTATCGCCGACCTCCGACGGCGCGCCACGATCGGAAGTCCACCGAGCGGGCGCCATCCGGCGCGGCCGTAGGCTGGACGCTGTGACTCCGCTCCACGACACCGCCCTGCGGGGCTTCGCGTCCGACAACTACTCCGGCATCCACCCCGAGGTGCTCGCCGCCATCGCCGCTGCGAACGACGGCCATCAGGTCGCCTACGGCGAGGACGAGTACACCGAACGGCTGCAGGAGGTCTTCGCGCACCACTTCGGCGACGGCATCCAGGCTTTTCCGGTCTTCAACGGCACCGGGGCGAACGTCGTCGGCCTGCAGTCGATGCTCCCGCGCTGGGGCGCGGTGATCGCGGCATCCACCGCCCACATCAACGTCGACGAGGGCGGGGCGCCCGAGCGCGTCGCGGGGATAAAGCTGCTCACGGTCCAAACCGACGACGGAAAGCTCACCCCCGACCTCATCGACCGTGAAGCCTGGGGCTGGGGTGACGAGCACCGCGCTCAGCCGCTCGTGGTCTCGGTGACGCAGTCCACCGAGCTCGGCACGGTCTACTCCGTCGACGAGCTGATCGCGATCGCCGATCACACCCACGCGCTGGGCATGAAGCTGCACATGGACGGGGCACGCGTCTCCAACGCGGCGGCATCCCTCGGCCTGCCCCTGCGCGCGTTCACGCGCGACATCGGCGTGGACGTCCTGAGCTTCGGCGGCACCAAGAACGGGGCGATGCTCGGCGAGGCGATCGTCGTGCTCGACCCCGAGACATCGGCCGGCCTCACGTTCCTGCGCAAGCTCAACATGCAGCTGTCATCGAAGATGCGGTTCGTCTCGGCGCAGCTGATCGCACTGCTCGAGGGTGATCTGTGGTTGCGCAACGCATCGCACTCCAACGCGATGGCCGCGCGCCTGCGGGCCGGCGTGGAGGCCGGACTGGCCGACGGCTCGATCAGCGGCGTCGGATTCAGCCAGAAGACGCAGGCGAACGGCGTGTTCGCGACCCTCCCGGACGGGGTGGCCGATCGCCTCCGCGAATCCTTCCGCTTCTACGACTGGGATGCCGCGAAGAACGAGGTCCGCTGGATGTGCAGCTTCGACACCACCGAGGCCGACATCGACGCGTTCATCGCCGCGATCGCACGCGAGACGGCGCACCCGGGGTCGGAGCCGGGTCGCGGCGTCGAGTCGGCACACGTCCAGGTCGAGTAGCGGCGCGACTGCGTAGCGGCGACCTCAGCCGACCGGGGGAAGATCCGCCGGCAGTGCCCGCCGCGGGGAGCCGATCCCCCTCCTGCTCAGCGCAGCGCGCCGACCGACGCCATGCCGAGGCGGACGAGCGTGCCTCGGCCGCCCTCCATCTCGGCGGCGAGGGCATCGGATGCCGCTTCGGAAGGCGGCATCCAGGTCACCTCGAGCGCGTCCTGACGCGGCTGGCACGTGCCGGTGACCGGCACCACGAAAGCGAGCGACACGGCGTGCTGCCGGTCGTCGTGGAAGGCCGAGAGCCCCGGCATCGGGAAGTACTCCGCGACGGTGAACGGCACCGGCTGGGGCGGCAGCAACGGGAACGCCATCGGGCCGAGGTCGTTCTCGAGGTGACGGAACAGCGCGTCTCGCACGGTCTCGCCATAGCGCACGCGGCCGCTCACGATCGTGCGGGTCATCTCGCCGAGCGGTGTCGCGCGCAGAAGGATGCCGACCTCGGTGACCGAGCCGAGACCGTCCGTGCGCACCGGGATCGCCTCGACGTAGAGGATCGGCAGGCGGCGGCGCGCTTCGGCGAGCTCGATGTCGGAGAGCCAGCCGGGATTGGACGCGCTGTCGGGGGTCGGCGATCCGAACGAGCCGTCGCCGAGCGGATGTCCGCGCTCGCCGAAGGACGCGCCGATTCCGCCGAGGGGATCGCGCGGAGTGTCGCTGTCGTCGCGCTCGTTGGGGTCGGGATCGGGGGTGCGCACTGCCATGCCTCCTGTATACCCCAGCACACCCCGCGGACCCCCTTGTAGACCCAAGTCGCGGGGAGTACGGTGCGTCGCATCAAGGCACAATCACGACGAAAGTGAGGTCAGTCATGCACCGCTCCACCCGAGCCGCGCTCACGATCGCGGCCGTATCCCTGCTCACCCTCGGGGCGTCGGTGTCCGCACAAGCCGCGCCCGCGATCCCCGTCAACAACGGCCAGGAGACCACCGGCGCCAAAGGCGGCGCCCACGGCTTCTTCACGTACGAGATCGACGGCGATCAGTTCTGCTACACGGCGAGCGTCACGGGGCTCACCGCCCCCGCGAGCGACGCGCACATCCACTTCGCACCGCGGAAAGCCGCGGGCGGCGTCGTGATTCCCCTGGAAGTGCCGGAGGAGACCACGTTCGAGGCGAGCGGTTGCGCGACCGCTGATCTGGCACTGCTCGCCCTCATCGAAGAGAACCCCGGCGACTACTACGTCAACATCCACACGCCCACCTATCCAGGCGGCGAGGTGCGCGGTCAGCTGAAGTAGCGGGGCATGATGGGAGGCGTGTCCGACATGCCTCCCCTCGATGACGCCGTCGCGCTCTGGTCCGCGGCCACGGCGGAGCGTGACGGCCTGCCGCTGCTGGTGCTGCTGCACGGCTACGGCGCCGACGAGCACGACCTGTTCGGGCTGGCGCCCTACCTCCCCGAGCGGTTCGTCGTCGCCGCGGTGCGCGCGCCGCTCACGCCGCCGTTTCCCGCTCCGGGCTACTCGTGGTACCCGATCGAAGGCCTGGACGGGCGCGATCCCTCGCATGTCACGGATGCGGCCGCACGGCTGCTCGGCTGGCTGGACGCCGTCGCCCCGGATGCCGTCGTCGGGCTCCTCGGCTTCTCGCAGGGCGCGGCGGTCGCGCTGCAGGCGATGCGGCTGCGGCCGGACCGCTTCGCATTCGCCGTCAACCTCTCGGGGTATGCGACGCCCGGAGCGCTGCCCGGCGACGCTGCTCTGGCCGAGCGCCGCCCACCGGTGTTCTGGGGGCGCGGCACCCGCGACGACGTGATCCCGCCGTTCCTCGTCGAGCACACGGTGACATGGCTCCCCGAGCACGTCGACCTCAGCGGACGGGTCTACCAGGGCCTCACCCACAGCGTGTCGGAGCAGGAGCTCGAGGACGTGGGTGTCTTCCTCAAGAAGCAGCTCGACGTGCTCGACTCCGGATCCGACCCTGAGAACTGACCGGATGCCGCGGCCGCGGCATCCGCTATCCTGGTGATTCCTGTTCCCTACGTGAGGATCCTCCGGTGAGACTGATCGACGCTTCCGCGCCCGCATCCGCGCGCTGACCCGTCGACGCTCACCCTCTGGGGCTCCCGCCCCAGATCCGCTGCCTGCTGTCGCAAGCCCCTCCGTGAGCACCGCCCCCTCGAAGTGATCGAGGCTGGGCGACCGGTGTCAGTGCACTCCTGATCCATCAGGCACACACACCCGGGAGGCCTCATGCCTGCTCACACCAACACTGCATCCGTCGTCCTCGATCGCGTCTCGTTCGCGTGGCCGGACGGCTCCCTCGCGCTCGGCGAGGTCTCCGGCGCTTTCGGCGCGGGCCGCACCGGCCTGGTCGGCCGCAACGGCTCAGGCAAGTCCACGCTGCTGCGCCTCATCGCCGGAGAACTGGAGCCCTCGACGGGCCACATCGCCGCGACGGCGGACGTCGCCTACCTGCCCCAGCGGCTGACACTCGACGTCGGGCGACCCGTCACGGAGCTCCTCGGTGTCGCGGATACGCTCACCGCCCTCCGCGCGATCGAGTCCGGCGACGTCGACCCGCGCCACTTCGATGCGGTCGGCAACGACTGGGACATCGAGGCACGCTCGCATGCGGCGCTCGCCGAGGCGGGACTGCAGCCCGGCATGCTCGACCGCCGCGTCGGCGAGCTGTCGGGAGGGGAAGCGGTGCTCACCGCGATCGCCGGCATCCGGTTGCGCGCGGCGGGGATCGCACTGCTGGACGAGCCGACGAACAACCTCGACCGCGACGCCCGTGACCGGCTCGCCGAAATGGTGCGCGCCTGGCGGGGCGCGCTGGTCGTGGTCAGCCACGACCTCGCTCTGCTCGAGCTCATGGAAGACACCGCCGAACTGTACGAGAACGACCTGTCGGTGTTCGGCGGGCCCTATTCCCAGTGGCGCGAGCGACTGGATGCCGAGCAGGATGCTGCTCGCCAGGCCGAGCGGGCGGCGGCCCAGCTCGTCAAGCGCGAGAAGCGCGACCGCATCGAGGCCGAGGTGAAGATCGCGACGAGAAAGGCGATGGGTCACAAAGCGCAGATCGAGAAGCGGGTGCCCGGCATCGTCGCGGGCGGACGCAAGCGAGCTGCCGAGGTGTCGGCGGGCAAGATGCGCACCGACATGCGCGACCGCGAGACGACGGCGCGGAGCGCGCTCGATGCCGCGGAACGCCGCGTCCGCGACGACGCCGCGATCCGCATCGATCTGCCCGATCCCGACGTGCCCGCGGGGCGCCGGATCGCGACGATCGGCGACGGCGAGCGGTCGTGGGTCATCCAGGGTCCGGAGCGCGTCGCGCTCGTCGGCCCGAACGGCGTCGGCAAGACGACGCTCCTCGAAGCCCTGGTGCACGGAGTCAGGATGCCGAAGTCAGGCTCGGATTCCGAGCCCGTCCCCGGCGCGCGCGGAATCACAGCAGTCACCGTCGCCGACGGCGAATTCAGCCTGAGTTCGGCACGCGCCTGGGCGCACACCGACCGGATCGGCTACCTGCCCCAGCGCGTGGACGGCCTCGACGAGCAGGCTTCCGTTCTCGCGAACGTGCGGGTGGCGGCATCCGCCGTGCCGGATCGCGAGCTGCGCAACCGGCTCGCGCGCTTCCTCATCAGGGGCGATGCCGTCGGCCGGCCGGTCGTGACGCTCTCGGGCGGCGAGCGCTTCCGAGTGGCGCTGGCTCGGCTGCTGCTCGCCGAACCTCCGCCGCAGCTGCTCGTGCTCGACGAGCCGACGAACAACCTCGACATCGACACGGTCGACCAGTTCGTCGCCGCACTGGCGGCATACCGGGGCGCGGTGCTGGTGGTCAGCCACGACGACGCGTTCCTCGGGCGGCTGGGGATCGACACGACGCTCGAGCTCGGTCCCGACGGAACCATCATCGAGCTGTGACCCCTGGCGGTGCGAGGGCGCGTCGGGCAGGATGGCCGCATGGCTGAGCTCGTCCGCCCTCGCACCGGTCGCGTGATCGGCGGCGTGTGCGCCGCGATCGCGAACCGCTTCGAGATGAGCGCGACGGTCGTGCGGGTGCTGATGGTCGGATCGGTCGTCTTCTTCGGACTGTCGATCGGGCTCTATCTGATCCTTTGGGTGCTCATCCCCCTCGATCGCACCTGACGGTCCGGCCGGACGTATCCACAATCGTGCATGTGTGACAGTCCGAGCCCTGCATGGGCTGAGCGGCGACGGAACGCTCCATCGAACCGAAGCACGAGGCCGCGGATCCCTGAGACCGCCCGAATGTCGTCCGCCACCAGCGAAGATGGACTGATGAGCACTGTGCTCGAGCGATTCGGTCCTGCCACTCAGGACTGGTTCGGCGGCGCGTTCGCTGCGCCCACTCCGGCCCAGGTCGGCGCCTGGGAGGCGATCTCGCATGGCAAGCACGCGCTCGTGGTGGCTCCGACGGGCTCCGGAAAGACCCTCTCCGCGTTCCTGTGGGCGATCGATCGCATCTTCCGCGAGAAGGATGCCGCTCCCCATGCCGACGAGGCAAAGCGGCGTCGCAGGACCGTGGCCGCGGCATCCCCCACCCGCATCCTCTACATCTCGCCTCTGAAGGCGCTCGGCGTCGACGTCGAGCGGAACCTCCGATCGCCGCTCGTCGGGATCGGGCAGTCGGCGAGGCGGCTCGGCATCACCGTGCCCGGCGTCACGGTCGGAGTGCGCTCCGGCGACACGACCTCGTCCGACCGTCGCAAGCTCGTCACCGCTCCTCCCGACATCCTCATCACGACACCCGAGTCGCTCTATCTGATGCTGACGAGCCAGGCCGGCGAGACGCTCAAAGGCGTGCACACGGTCATCGTCGACGAGGTGCACGCGGTCGCCGCCACCAAGCGCGGCGCGCACCTGGCGGTCAGCCTCGAACGGCTCGACGCGCTGCTCGAGAAGCCCGCTCAGCGCATCGGTCTCTCGGCGACGGTCCGGCCGATCGATGAGGTCGCCCGCTTCCTCGGCGGTTCGTCGCCCGTCGAGATCGTGGCACCGCGGGCGACCAAGACCTTCGACCTCACCGTCGTCGTTCCCGTCGACGACATGCTCAACCCGCCGCCTCCGCCGGGCGCCGACGTCTCGGGCGGGGTCACCGACCCGGATGCCGCGGACGACGCGCCGGTCGACGAGGACTGGTTCGGCGACGGCGGTGGCTCGCCGCGCCCCGAGAGCACCGAGATGACCGGGTCGCTCTGGCCGCACGTCGAAGAGGCGATCGTCGACCGCATCCTGCAGCACCGCTCCACGATCGTCTTCTCGAATTCGCGGCGTCTCGCCGAGCGACTGACGGGCCGTCTCAACGAGATCTACGCCGAGCGGCTCGGGCTGGCCCTGCCGGATGCGGCGATCCCCGCCGCGATGATGGCCCAGGCGGGTATCAGCTCGGGCGCCGACCCGGTGCTCGCGAAAGCCCACCACGGGTCGGTGTCGAAAGAGCAGCGGGCCCAGGTCGAGGAGGAGCTCAAGTCCGGTGCCCTGCGCTGCGTCGTCGCCACCAGCAGCCTCGAGCTCGGCATCGACATGGGCGCCGTCGATCTCGTGATCCAGGTCGAGGCGCCCCCGAGTGC
Source organism: uncultured Actinomycetota bacterium (assembly GCA_963713325.1). GTDB lineage: Bacteria > Actinomycetota > Actinomycetes > Actinomycetales > Microbacteriaceae > Microbacterium. Next base: position 279,058 of record CAVQLL010000008.1, on the reverse strand, counting down.
GTCCTCAGGGCTCCAGCGCATCGGCCGGGCCGGGCACCAGGTCGGCGAGGTGAGCCGCGCCGCGCTGTTCCCCAAGCACCGCGGCGACGTCCTGCACACCGCGATCGTGACCGAGCGGATGCTGGCCGGGCAGATCGAGGCCCTTGCCGTGCCCCAGAACCCCCTCGACATCCTCGCGCAGCAGACGGTCGCGGCATCCGCCCTCGGCCCGGTCGACGTCGAAGGCTGGTTCGAGACGGTCAAGCGCAGCGCCCCTTTCCGCACGCTGCCCCGCTCGGCGTACGAGGCGACGCTCGACCTGCTCGCGGGTCGATTCCCCTCGGACGAGTTCGCCGAGCTGCGTCCGCGGCTCGTCTGGGATCGCGACCACGGCACGCTGACGGGTCGGCCCGGCGCGCAGCGGATCGCCGTGACCAGCGGCGGCACGATCCCCGACCGCGGACTGTTCGGGGTCTTCGTCGCCGGCGAGTCGCAGAACGCGCGGGTCGGCGAGCTCGACGAGGAGATGGTCTACGAGTCGCGGGTGAACGACGTCTTCACGCTCGGCACGACCAGCTGGCGGATCGTCGAGATCACCCACGATCGCGTCAACGTCCTCCCGGCGTACGGGCAGCCCGGCAAGCTGCCGTTCTGGCACGGCGACGGCCTCGGCCGCCCGGCCGAGCTCGGCGAAGCCCTCGGCAGGTTCTCGCGCGAGCTGTCGGCATCCACCCCCGCGATCGCCCGCGATCGCCTCCGCGACGCGGGTCTCGACGAGAACGCGTCGACCAACCTCCTGGCCTACCTCGCGGAGCAGCGCGAGGCCACCGGGACGCTGCCGACCGACAGGGCTCTCACCGTGGAACGCGGACGCGACGAGGTCGGCGACTGGCGCGTCATCCTTCATTCCCCTTACGGCATGAAAGTTCACGGGCCCTGGGCACTGGCCGTCAACGCCCGCATCCGCGAGCGCCTCGGCGTCGAAGGATCGGCGGTCGCGAGCGACGACGGCATCATCGCCCGGGTTCCGGATGCCGCGGCCGAGCCTCCGGGCGCCGAGCTGTTCGTCTTCGAACCCGACGAGCTCGAGCAGATCGTCACCGACGAGGTCGGCGGATCGGCGCTGTTCGCCTCCCGCTTCCGCGAGTGCGCGGCCCGTGCGCTGCTGATGCCCCGCATGAATCCCGAACCGGCGGTCTCCGCTGTGGCAGCAGCGGCAGCGATCGGCGCAGCTGCTCGAGGTCGCCCGCCGGTACCCGACGTTCCCGATCATCCTCGAGACCCTCCGCGAAGTTCTGCAGGACGTCTACGACGTACCCGCGCTGCTGCGCATCGCCCGCAGCATCGGCGACCGCCGCATACGCCTCGTGGAGACCACGACCACCCAGCCCTCGCCGTTCGCGCGCGACCTGCTGTTCGGCTACGTCGGCGCGTTCATGTACGAGGGCGACTCTCCGCTCGCCGAGCGCCGTGCCGCAGCCCTCTCGGTCGACCCCGCCCTGCTGAGCGAGCTGCTCGGCAAGGTCGAGATGCGGGAGCTCCTCGACCCCGAGATCATGGCGCAGTTCGAGCGCGAGGCGCAGCGTCTTGACCCCGACCGCCGCGCACGCGGCATCGAGGGCGTCGCCGATCTGCTGCGGATGCTGGGCCCGCTCGACGCCGCTGAGGTCGCAATGCGCCTCGAACCGTCGACCACGGGGTTCGAGGCCGCCAGCGGCGGCCTCCCGGCCGCCGTAACCGAGGAGATCGAGGATCCCGAGGGCGAATCCGCCGCTGAAATTCCTCAGAATCGGGGAACCCCTCAGGATGCCGCGACGTTCGCCGAGGCATCCGCCCATCTCGCGGAGCTGATCACCACGCGGCGCGCGATCCCGGTGACGGTCGCCGGAGTCTCGCGGGTCGCCGCGATCGAAGACGCCGGACGCCTGCGCGACGCGCTCGGCGCGGCTCTGCCCGTCGGGATTCCGAATGCCTTCCTCGAGCCGGTCGCCGATCCGCTCGGCGATCTCGTCGCGCGGTTCGCACGCACGCATGCCCCGTTCCCCACCGCGGCCGTCGCCGCGCGGCTGGGCGTCGGCGTGGCCGTCGCACGGCTGACGCTGCAGCGCCTCGAAGCCCAGGGCAGGGTCTCGAGCGGCTTCTTCCTGCCGACCTCGACCGACTCGGGCGACGGGGCTGGTGGGTCGGACGAGACGGAATGGTGCGACGCGGAGGTGCTGCGAAGGCTGCGGATGCGGTCGCTCGCGGCGATCCGCGGCAGCGTCGAACCGGTGCCGCCCGAGGCCTTCGCGCGCTTCCTGCCGGTGTGGCAGCACATCTCCCGCCCGCTCGAAGGGCTCGACGGCGTCGCCGCCGTGATCGAGCAGCTCGCGGGCGTGCCGATCCCCGCGAGTGCGTGGGAGTCGCTGGTTCTGCCGTCCCGGGTCTCGGATTACACGCCCGCGATGCTCGACGAGCTCACCGCGACCGGCGAGGTCATCTGGTCAGGGCACGGCGCGCTGCCGGGCAGAGACGGGTGGATCGCGCTGCACCCGGCCGACGCGGCGCCGCTCACGCTGCAGCCTGCGGAGGACGAGCTCGTCCCGGGCTCGCTCGAGGAGCGCATCGTCCTCTCGCTCGCGAGCGGCGGCGCGTACTTCGCGGCGCAGCTGAGGCAGCTCGCGGATGCCGAGAACGAGCAGTCCGTGATCGAGGCGCTGTGGAACCTGACGTGGGCCGGCAGGGTCACCAACGACACGTTCGCGCCGGTGCGCATGCTGCTGGGCGGTGGGTCCCAGGCGCACCGCACGGCACGCAAGACGCCGCGTGCGCGGATGTACCGGGGCGCGGTCATCGCGCGCACGAGCACCCCTCCGCGACCGCCGGCCATCGGCGGCCGGTGGTCGCTGCTGGCGGCGCCCGAGCCCGACCCGACGCTCCGGGCCACCGCAGCGGCGAGCCTGCTGCTGGACCGGTACGGCGTCGTCACGCGCGGGTCGGTCCAGGCCGAAGGTCTCCCCGGCGGCTTCGCGCAGGCCTACCGGGTGCTCGCCGGCTTCGAGCAGGCCGGGCACTGCCGGCGCGGATACGTGATCGAGAAGCTCGGAGCCGCGCAGTTCGCGGCATCCGCCACGGTCGATCGTCTACGCGAGTTCGCCGGCCTGCCCGACCCGCCTCCGCTGCGAGCGGTGACACTCGCCGCCACCGATCCGGCCAACCCTTACGGCGCGGCACTGCCGTGGCCCGCGCTGGAGGGTGTCACGCACAGGCCCGGCCGCAAGGCCGGCGGCCTGGTGACCGTGGTCGACGGCTCTCTCGCCCTCTACCTCGAGCGCGGCGGCAAGTCGGCGCTCGCCTTCACCGCAGACGATGCCGCACTCGCCGCCGCTGCGCGCGACCTCGTCTTCACGGCGCGGGCACGCCACCTCGCGACGCTGACCATCGAGCAGGTCAACGGCGTCTTCGTGTACGGCACCCCGGTCGGGCGCGCGCTGCGGGATGCCGGTTTCGTGGAGTCTCCGCGCGGCCTCACGCTCCGCCGCTCCACTGCGGGTGACGCCCTGCGGGAGTCGGCGCGTGCCTGAGGGCGACACGATCTTCCGCACGGCCCGACGGCTCTCCGAGGTGCTCTCCGGCGCCGAGGTCACCCGCTTCGAGCTGCGCGTGCCGCAGGCGGCGACGATCGACCTGCGCGGCATGACCGTGCATAGCGTCATCGCGCGCGGCAAGCACCTGCTCCACCGCATCGGCGACTGGACCCTGCATTCCCACCTCAAGATGGAGGGCGCGTGGCACGTGTACGCGGCCGGCGAGCGCTGGCGCAAGCCGGGCTACACCGCCCGAGCGATCGTCGGCACCTCCGAGTGGGACACGGTCGGCTTCGACCTCGCCGACATCAAGGTGGTCCCCACCCGCGACGAGGAGCAGCTCGTCGGGCACCTCGGTCCCGACCCGCTCGGGAACGACTGGGACCCCGCGGAGGCCACGCGACGGCTCGCCGCAGACGACCGGCCCGTCCACGTCGCCCTGCTCGACCAGCGCAATGTCGCCGGATTCGGCAACGAGTACGCGAACGAGATCCTTTTCGTGCGCGGCATCCTGCCCACGACTCCTGCCACGCAGACGGACGCCGCGGCCGTCATCGATCTCGGCGCCCGGATGCTGCGCGCCAACCGCGACCGCGCCGACCGCACCTTCACGGGCGACGCGCGTCCCGGCCGCACGGACTGGGTATACCGCAGGGAGGGGCGGCCGTGCCGACGGTGCGGAACGCTGATCCGCGGCGGCGCGCTGGGCGCCGACCCGACGCGCGAGCGGATCACGTTCTGGTGCCCGACCTGCCAGTCGTGAGCGCGCCCCTGCGCCCCACGCTGACGAGCGCGTCTACGCCTGACCCCGGCTCCGTTTGCGGACGGAACACGCCGTACGCCCGTCTGACGCATACGGCGTGTTCCGTCCGCAACCGTCCCTCGAACCGCGCCCCGGACAGGGCGTCCGGGCGCGCGAGCGGTTCGCGACAGCGCGGACTGGCCGGGCGGGCCGATGCTCCGCGAGGATGGGGAGCACTGAGCGACAGGGAAGTGATATCCGTGGGCACGACCGTCTTCGAACGACAGCGGCCGGCAGCATCCGTCATCGAACGCAGTCTCGCCGAAACGCGGCACAGCGTGTTCTGGCTCGACGACCTCCCCACTCAGCCGACACGGCGCGCCCTCACCGGGGACCACGATGTCGACCTCGTGATCGTCGGGGGCGGCTACACCGGACTGTGGACGGCTCTCCTTGCGCGCCGGCGCGACCCCGACGCCCGCATCGCCCTCGTCGAGGCGCGGACGGTCGGCTGGGCGGCATCCGGCCGCAACGGCGGATTCTGCGAAGCGAGCCTCACCCACGGCCGCGACAACGGCCTCAGCCGCTGGCCTGAGGAGATCGACACGCTCGACCGGCTGGGCATGGAGAACCTCGACGCGATGGGCGCGGACATCGCCGAATGGGGGATCGATGCCGAGTGGGAGCGCGTCGGAGCCCTCGCGGTGGCGACCGAGCCGCACCAGCTCGAGTGGCTCGACGAGTGGGCCCAGGATGCCGCGGCCCGCGGCGAGGACGGCGTCGTGCGTCTGGACCAGGCCCAGGTGCAGGCATCCGTCGCGTCTCCGACCTATCTCGGCGCGGTGTTCGAGACCCGGAGCAACGCCCTCGTGCACCCCGGCAAGCTCGCCACCGGACTCGCGCGGGCCGCCGAGGAGCAGGGCATCGAGATCTTCGAGCGTTCGCCGGTGCGGCGCATCGACACGTCCGGATACGGCGTCGAGGTGTCCACCGACATCGGGCGAATCTCGGCGCGCCGAGCAGTGCTCGCCACGAACGTCTTCCCCTCGCTGCTGCGCCGCAATGCGTTCATGACCGTGCCCGTGTACGACTACGTGCTGATGACCGAGCCGCTCAGCGCCGACCAGCGCGCGGCGATCGGGTGGGATGACCGGCAGGGCCTGAGCGACCTCGCCAACCAGTTCCACTACTTCCGCCAGACCGCTGACGGACGCATCCTCTTCGGCGGCTACGACGCCGTGTACCACTACGGCGGACGCGTGCGCGCCGAGTACGAGAACCGCCCCGAGTCGTACCGCAGAGCTCGCCAGCCACTTCTTCACGATGTTCCCCCAGCTCGACGGGCTGCGGTTCACCCACCGCTGGGCGGGGGCCATCGACACGTGCTCGCGCTTCTGCGCGTTCTTCGGCAGCGCCCGCGAGGGCAAGGTCGCCTATGCCGCCGGCTTCACCGGGCTCGGCGTTGCGGCCACGCGCTTCGCCGGGGAGGTGATGCTCGATCTGCTCGAGGGCCTCCCGACCGAGCGCAGCTCGCTGCGCATGGTGCGCGACCGGCCGCTGCCGTTCCCGCCGGAGCCCGCCGCCGCCATCGGCATCAACGCCACGCGGTGGTCGCTCGATCGTGCCGACCACAACGGCGGCCGCCGCAACCTCCTGCTCAAGACACTGGACGCACTCGGACTGGGCTTCGACTCATGACCGGCCGGACGCGCGCGGGCGCGGTGACGGATGCCGCCTCCGTCGTGCTCGCGCACGAGCCGGTGAACGCCGGCCAGGTCGTCGCGGGATCCCCCACCACGGCGTATCGCCGAGATCGACGAGACCAGCGGCGTCTGGGAGATGACCCCCGGCGCCATGCGCGACGTCGAGGACGACGAGGTGTTCGTCGTCCTCGCGGGTGAGGCGACCGTCGAGTTCATCGACCCGGTCCTGCCGCCGATCGAGCTGCGGGCGGGATCCGTGGTGCGGCTCGAGTCCGGCATGCACACGGTCTGGACGGTGCGCGAGACCCTCCGGAAGGTCTACGTCGCGCCGTAGGCGCGCCTGTCTCGGTCACCGTCCCGCGCTGCGGCGCACGAACAGCGCGAGGTGCAGAGCGGTCTGGGTCTCTCCGTCGTCGAGGTCGACTCCCAGCAGATCTTCGATGAGTGCGAGGCGCTGATAGAACACCGACCGCGACAGATGCGAAGCGGATGCCGCAGCCGTGCGGTTGCCCGGATGCGCGAGCATCGCCTCGAGCACGTCGAGCAGGTCGCCGCTGCGTTCGAGATCGTGCACGATCAGCGGCGTGAGCATCCGCTCTCCGTGCTCGAGCAGTCGGGGGTCGTCGCGCAGTGACATGACCAGCTGCACGAGCGGCCGATCCTCCACTCGCCGCAGCACGGGGCCGCGCACGGGACGACGGCGGCGCCCGCGAGCGAGGTCCACCGCCTCCTGAAGCGACACCAGGCCCGCTTCGAGACCCTCCGCGGCGCTGCCCACGGAGGCGACCACGCGTTCGGCCGCATCGCCGGCGAGAGCGCGAACGAAGCCCAGCGCGGTCTCGTCGTCGAACGAAGCATCCTCGGGCAGCGACAGCAGCACGGTCGTCGCCGGCGCCGCGACGCCGTCCGGCGCGGATCCGGCGAGCGCGCGCCCTCGAAGAACCCGGGCAGCGGCATCCGTCGCCTCCGCCGTCGGCGTCGCACCCGTGATGACGACGCCGTACAGGATCGCGCGATGCACAGGCAGCCCCGCGGCCTCGAGCCGCGCCGAGGCGCCGCCGATGCCGGCGAAGCGGCCGGCGAGGAGTCCGTCCAGGAGCCGGCGGCGGCCGATGCGCGCCCACTCGTCGGTATCGCCGTCGGCGAGGCGGCCGATCGCGAGGGCGATCGCGCCCTGTTCGAGCACGGCAGCGCGGCCGGCGGCGTGCGGAGGCCCGGGCAGCGCGATCAGGTTGCCCCAGCGGATGCCGCGCGCCTCGACCGGCACGATCAGCCAGTCCTCGACGGCACCGGCGTCCGCGGCGCTGCGCGGCACGATGGGCCGTGCGCGAGCGGATCTCCCAATCGGTGAACAGCTCCTCCTCCAGCGCCGGTGAGGCCTCGCTCGCGACGATCTCGTGGGCGAGGTTCTCGAGGATGACCGGCGCACCGAGGGTCTGGGCGAGCTGGTGGACGATGAAGTCGGCGGGCGCACCGCGCAGAGAAAGTGCGGTGAACCGCTCCCGCACTTCGTCGCGCGCACGCAGCGCCTCGGTCTGGGCAGAGATGATCCGCCCGTGCACCGCCTCCGTGAGCGAGACGAACTTCACTTCACGATGCAATGCGATCAGAGCGAGTCCCTGCTCACGGGCCGACTCGACGACGACCGCGGGCACTTCGCGATAGTGAGTCCCGAGTTCGATCACCAGCCCGGAGAGCCCTGCGTCGACGAGCTCGCCGATGAAGCGACGCAGCTCATCGGGTTCGGACGGCCACGCCGAACCCGTGGAAAGGAGGAGCTCGCCGCCGTTGAGCAGTCGCGCGACACCGGCGCTGTCGGAGAGGTGGACCCAGCGAACCCGCGCATCGAGTGCGTCGCCGCCGACCAGCACCTCCGCGCCGCCGTGGGCGACGGCATCCAGCGCGATCACCTCGCGCACGGTCGGCAGCGTCTCGTGGCCGTCGACGCCACCCGGACGATCCGTCCGGGTGGGTGCTTCCTCGCGACGTTGGGCCGCCATGGCGCACTCTCCTGCTCTGTCATGCGGGACCCGCACAGCCTAGAGGATCGCCGGTCGATCTGTCCGGTCAGGACCACGGCGCGGCCTCGTGAGTCTGATGCGCCACGCGATAGGCGGCCAGGAGACGCCGCAGTGGCGCCGCGATGCAGGCCCGCCCGGCCCTCGTCGATCGGCGGGAATCCGATCCGGCCTCGACGCCGAATAACTTCTGCCGGATACCCGCATCCGAATGGACCGATGCACGGGAATGAATTGGTGAGAGGTCACGTTATTCATGTACTCGGCACATTTGGGCCGTAGGAGGGGACCGTGGGTAAGAACTACGTCGACATCGAGAACGACCGTGGTGAGATGCTGCGCTATCGCAAGCACAACAACGGCCGAGGCCTGATCGCGCACGGCGCGAAGGTGCACCCCAGCGCGATCGTGGAAGCGGGCGCATATGTCGAGCCCGGGGTCCACATCGCCGCCGGCGCGCACGTCGGCCGCGGAGTATGGGTCGAAGCGGACGCCGTGATCGGCCCGGAGGCCGACATCGCACCGCACGCGCACATCGGATCCGGCGCCGCGATCGGAGCGGGAGCGAAGATCGGCGTGCGCACGTACGTCGGCACGGGCGCCCGCGTCGCCGTCGGCTCCCTGATCGGCGACGACGAGACCATCGGAGACGGCGAGCGCGTCGCCACCGACCGTCGGGGGCTTCGTCTGGCGGCCTGAGCCGCACCCGATGATGCCGCGGCTGCCGTGCTGCGGGACATGTCTCCGCGGACGCCCTAGGCTCGCAGAGTGATCAGACGGGCCGCGATCGGCATCCTGTGCCTCGCGGCTGTGGCTGTCGCGATCTGGTGGTTCGTTCCCCGCGATTCCCAGGATCCGCCCACGACCGTGACCGCGACCGTGCCGGCGGTCGAGCAGACGCTGCCGGGGATCCCTCCGGACGCCTTCGAGATGACCGTCGAGAGCGTCCACGACGGCGACACACTGCGCGCACGCGTCGCCGTCCCGAACGCCGTCGTCACCGACCTGGAGTCCACTCGAGTCCGGCTGATCGGGCTGGACGCCCCCGAGGTCTCGCCGGCACTCGAGTGCTGGGGCGGCGAAGCGACCGCGAGCCTGTCGGCGCTCCTCCCGCCGGGTTCGACCCTGTGGGCAGCGCCCGACCTCGAGGTGCTCGACCAGTACGGCCGGCATCTGCTCTACCTGTGGACGCCCGACGGCCGGTTCGTCAACGCCGAACTCGTCTCCCAGGGCGACGGATCGGTCATGGTCTTCGCGCCGAACACGCTCCACGAACCCTTGCTCCGCGCCCTCGAGGCAGAGGCGTCGGCCGCGAGCCGCGGCCTCTGGGGAGTCTGCTGAGATCGCCGGGTCAGGCGAACAGGAACAGCACGAAGCCGATCAGCGGCAGCGTGCCCTGGATCAGCGCCGGTCGCAGGTACTTGCCGCCGCTGGTCAGCAGCACGAGTGAGGCCGCGACCATCGAGCCGAGGCTGAACAGCACGAGTGTGAGGCCCGCCACCATGAGCGTGGTGCCGTCGCCGCCCGACCAGTACAGAACGATGCCGAGGATCGCCCCGATCGCGAGGAAGAGGTTGTAGAAGCCCTGGTTGTACGCCATCGGCTTCGTCGTGTCGGCTGCCGCCTGGTCGGGCACGCCGAAGCGCTTCCAGACGCGAGGCTGCGTCCACTGCACGCTCTCCATGACGAAGATGTAGACGTGAAGGAGCGCGGCGAGGGCTCCGAACACCGTTGCGATGATCGCGATCATGAGCGAACCATAGCGCCCCGGCTACGCTGGCCGCATGGCGAAGGGCGGCGGTTCGCAGGGACGGCCGGGTCGGCCGAAGGGGTCGGGGCGCTCGGCCCGACCGAATCGGGATGCCGCAGCCCGGCGGCCCGCGAAGCCGCCGGCGAAGAAGGCGGCGGCCAAGGCCACACAGGCCGCCGCAGCCCCGGCAGAAGCGCCCCCGCCCCCCTTGTTCGTACTCGGTGCGATCCCCGGAGCCACTCCCGGAGGCTGGATCGACGCGTGGCACGAGCGGATGCCGCACACCCATCTCGAGCTGCGGCCCATCGCCGCGGCATCCCAGCTCGCCGCTCTCCTCGACGAGGGCCTCGACGCGGCGCTCGTCCGGCTGCCGATCGATCCGGACGGGCTCCACGTGATCCCGCTCTACGACGAGGTCGCCGTTGTCGTCGCATCCGCCGATTCGCATCTGACCGCGGCCGATGAGCTCGAGATGGCCGACCTCGCGGGCGAGGTGCTGATCGTGCCGCAGGACGACGTGTTCGGTCTCGAGGTGCCGGGAGCGGTCGCGGCATCCTTCGCTCCGCCGGACGACACCGAGCAGGCGATCGCGACCGTCGCAGCCGGAGTGGGGGTCGTCATCGTCCCGATGTCGCTGGCTCGCCTTCACCGCCGCAAGGACGCCGCATACCGGGTGCTCCGTGACGGCCCGACCTCGACGGTGGCGCTCGCGTGGCCGGCGGATCGCACGACGCCCGCGGTCGAGGCGTTCGTCGGCATCGTGCGCGGGCGGACGCCGAACTCCTCGCGCGGCTGACTCGGAGACGAGTTCGGGGGATGTCGCGGACCTGGGTCTCTGCGACATCCCCCGGCGAACGACTCCGGTGATCCTCGCGCCCCGAAACGCGCCCCATGGATCTCCGTGCCCCCAATGAGCGGGACCCCCCGGTGCCCACCCTGCGTGAGCCGTTCTACGTACCAAGAGCGCGGTCGACGGAGCCTGATACATCGCGGACCGAGAAACTTTTCAGAATCCGGCTCCGTGCGCCTGGAACGGCGCGATGATCCCGGTGCGCTCGGATGCCGCGGCCAGTGCCACGCTCGGCGCTTCGCCCGCAGCGAGCCCGTCATGAATGGCGGCGAGCAGCTCGCACGCGTCATCGTCGGCGACGACCACGGGCGCCGCGATCACGCAGCGCGTTCCGGCGTGCAGCCAGGCGCGCGTCATCCCGACGGCCTCCTCGCCCCATCGCACGGACGAACGGCCCGACTCGCAGGCCGAGAGCACCACCGTCGACGGCACGCGCGGCATCCGATCGATGTCGTAGCCGAACAGCGCGCCGTCTGCGAGTTCGAGACCGGAGAACATCGGGTTGTCGGACGAATGCCGACCGTGCGCGGCGATGTGCAGCACGTCGACGTCGGAGGCGAGCGTCGTGACATCGTCGACCGTGGCCCCGTCGATGACCGTGGCATGCCGCCACGCGATCGCCGCCGCCTCGACCTCCTCCGCGCCGCGATCGACCAGCGGGCCGACGGCGAACCCCGCCACTCGTGCGGGTGGCGGGACCTCCTCGCGCGATTCGCACCCATCGGGACGCGGACGCGGCCATGGTGGTCGCACTGCCGCGCAATGCGGGAAGCATCGACCAGGGGATGCCGGCGAGAATTCCGGGAACGGTGATGACGTAGCGGCGTGCGCCGGCGTCCTGGACGGCTCGATCCAGGAGCTCCCGGGAGAGTGAGGCCAGCCTGTCATCGAGCGACCGACGGACGACCTCACCCATGCGTCCCCGGACGGATGCGGCCATGTCCAGATCGGCGCGCAAGCCGGATATCGAATTCCGGATGCCGCGCCATCCGCTGATCGGAAGCAGGGTCACCCGGCTGGCGGTGACGACGAGAACCGCGAGGGATTCTCCGTCGAACACATACGACAGCAGTGCGGTCTCGTCGTCGAGGGCGGCCCGCACCTCGTCGAGCGTCGCGCGGGGCTGAACGGCGGCGGAACCGGTCGTCGACCATTGACGCTCGCGCACGCGCTCCCTCAGGTGCCGTGCGCGAGGATCGGACTGCCAGTCGCCCCCTTCGCTGCGCAGCATGCGGAGCTCGGCAAGGTCCTCGGCGAGCTGCCCATCGGGCGGCGGCCGCAGCGGGATCACCTGAGAGCCCATGTGCCGCGCCCACTCCGACCACTCGAACACCACCTCGGGTCGGCCCGACCTGATGGCCGATTCGAGTCCCAGTCGAATGAGGCCGATCCCCTGCATGACGGCAGAAGTCTGCAGGTCCAGGCTGCCGAAGTGGCTCAGCCACCCGGCGAGTTCGTCAAGCCCGGCAGCCGCGTAACGGCGTGCCTCACCGTGCCGCCCTCGCGCGAATGCGCGGGTCGCACGGACTTCCTGGGCGAGCAGCCGGACTTCGATCGACGCGGTCGGGGGGACGCGGATGACGCGGCTCCGGCCGTCGCCGAGAAGACTCCGCCGCGCCCGCCAGAGTTCGTGTGTCATGCGCAGCGCCGCCGCCTCGCTTCCGAAGCCGAATCGCTCCAGTGCGGCGGACGCTCCCTCCACGTCGTCGCGTGCGGGGACGTGTCGCGGTTGCGGAACATGGTGGCCGGTGCGCGTCAGCTGCCCGCCGCTGAGGTCCGCACGCATGCGCACCGCCTCGGCTCGCGACGCCCATGCCTCGCTCCCCACTGTGCGGAATCGTCGCGCCGCCCGAGTGGCGACGGGGCGCGCACGGACGGGATCATGCGCGAGCAGCGATCGTGCCAGGTGGTACTCCGCCTCGGCCCGGGATTGCGGCATCCGCTGCCTTCCGAACACCGTCGCAGCCTGAGCGAGCGTCCGCTCTGCTTCGACCGTGTGGCCCGCGTCGCGGAGCACCTCGGCCCGGTCGACGTCGCAGACCGCGGCGAAGACCGGAGAGACATCCACGAGCGTGACTCGGGCGGAGGACATGTCCCGCATGGCGGTGACGAGATCGCCCTCGAGCAGCGCTATGTACCCCTCGTTGTGCAGTGCCTGGGCCTCGGCGACCGGTCGTCCGACCGCACCGAAGATCTGCGAGGCGCGGGCGATGTCGCGGGCTGCAGCGGGCAGGCGGAGCCGGTGCATGTTGACGAGACTGCGATTCACGAGAAGGTTCGCCAGTTCTTCGGAGTCCTCCCGCAATGCCTCGATCCCCTGGGTGAGCCACCGCTCGGAGTCGTCGAATCTGCCGGTGAACTCTGCGAGCGCGCCGAGCTGGCCGGCCAGGACCGCATAGGTATGAGCGTCGATGCCCGGCTGCGCCATCGCCTCGACGCACATCTGCTCGCCCTCCGCCGGTGAGCCGGTTCGCGACTTGATGAATCCGAGCGTCCCGGCGATCCGGGCGCGAAGATTCACATCGTCCGAGAGCTCCCGCGCGGACAGCAGGATCCGCGTCGCGGCGGCAAAACGCCCCTGGTTGGCCAGGCGCACTCCCGCCTCGTGAAGATCCTCCGCGGAGCGCATTATTCCCCCATCATTGCGCGCTGCGCCCTGGTCCGCTGGAACCGAGACTCACTCGGCGCCGAGAACCTGCCGAGAGAGTTCATCGAGGACTTCCGCCGACGCGCGATTCAACGTGCGCGCGCTGTCCGGTGCCGCGAGATCCGACGCTGCCAGCTCCTCGACCAGCGACTGCGCCAGTCGCCCCGCCACATACGGAGCGGCGAACGACGTGCCGCTCCACAGCGCGAATCCTCCGGTGAAGTCGTCGGGGTCGATCGTCTCTCGCCGCATGCCGAGCCGATCGGCACGGGAGCCGGCCTGCACGCCCCCGTTCAGCGGCGGAGATGTGCTCAGCACCGCCGCACCGGGTGCATACGTGTGCACCCACGCGCCGATGTTGCTGAACAGAGCGACACTCCCGTTCGGATTGAGCGCGCCCACCGAGACGTGGGGGGCGGCATCCGCCGGCTCGTCGACGACGAAGTCGGAGCCGGTCCAGTTCCACAGCGCAGCCGGAAAGGTGGGCCGATCCGTCGCTTCGTTTCCGGCCGAGCACACCACCGCGCATCCATAGGTGCGGGCGACGGCCAGCAGCTCGCTGAGCGTGCGGTCGAAGAGCTCGTCATCGGGGGTCTCGTGGTAGTACCCCAGCGACAGATTGAGCACATCGATCCGGCGACCGCCCTCGGCAGCGGGCGTGGCCATCCACTTCACCAGTGTTCGCACGGTGTACATGAAATGTCCCTCGAGCAGGGTGCCTTGGCTGTCTGCGACCCGGACCGACACGATGTCGGCCTCCGGGCACACCTGCCGGATGATCCCTGCGATGAAGGTGCCGTGGCCCGCGGAGATGTCCAGTTCGCCGTCGAACTGACCGGAGACGTCGCCGACCGCCTCCGGATCGGTGTCCGTATCGGCGAGGCCGAGAGCGGTGCCGTCCACGACGGGGCTCCTGGTCACGATGCCGTCCGGAAGCCAGGGATGATCGCCGCATCCGGTGTCGAGTACGGCCACCACCGGACGTCGGCCTCCTGTCTCGATGGTCGCCCGGCGCTCGGGCGCGGGTCCGACGTACCGGATCACCTGACGGCCGCCGCCTCCGGCGTCCGCGTAGCTGTCGACGCCCGGCGCGTTCGTTCTTCCGAAGGGATTGGTCCTTCCGAACGGATTCGTCCGCCCGAACGGATTCGTCCGCCCGAACGGGTTGGTCCTCCCGAAGGGATCCACGGTGAGGACATGATCGAGACTCACACCTCGGATGTCCCTGCCGCTGCGCGCACGCGCGCGCTGGAGCAGCCGCCACGCGTCGATCGGCGGCACCGGCTGATCATCGCGGTCGGGGCTGGGCGACGGGAAGATCTCCACCCGGTAGATGGTCGGCAGATCGAACTGCGCCCGTCCACGCTGAGCCCGCTCTTCGGCGGTGGCTGTGTCGAGCTCGGAGCCGTCGAGATTCTGCAGTTCGAGGCCCCACCCGAAGTCGGCTGCTGCTGGGCGCAGGATGTCGAGCACCGTGCTGATGTCGTCGCCGGAAGTCAGCAGCAGATGATCGGGGGCGTACGCAGTCGGGTAGGCGCTGACGCCCCGGACCGGTTCACTCGTCGGATCCAGCGGCACTCCCTGAGCGCGGGCCGCATCGTACCGGCGTCGCCAGTTGGGCGCGCCGTCCGGCCCGGAGGCGGAGCCGCGGGCGGGATCGTCGGGGGGCAGGTCGCTCATCTGATCTCCTCCTGCCGCGTGTGCAGCCGGGTCGTGTCGCGTGGAACCGCCGGCGGGCTGGCCGGCGGATTGCTGGGAGGCAGGTCGGTCATTGTTTCCGCCTTGCCCCGCGCAGGACGCCGGTCCCCAGATGATGGCGTCATGAGCGAATCTAGCGCCCCCAGCGTTCCGTCAAAAGCCCGCACCGTGAGCCTGGAACGGCGCGATGATCCCGGTGCGTTCGGAGGCCACGGCAAGCGCATCGCTCGGAGACCTGCCCGCCGCGAGTCCTTCGTGCATCGCCCCCAGCAGCTCGCAGGCGACGTCGTCGGCGACGATCACGGGCGCCGCGATCACGCAGCGCGTGCCGGCGTGAAGCCAGACGCGCGTCATCCCGAGCGCCTCCTCCCCCCACCGCACCGAGGATCGACCGACCTCGCATGCCGACAGCACCACCGTGCCGGGGAGCCGGGGAATGAGGTCGATGTCGTAGCCGAACAGCGTACCGTCAGCCAATTCGAGACCCGAGAACAGCGGGTTGTCGGACGAGTGCCGACCGTGCGCCGCGACGTGGAGCACGTCCACCTGGGCCGCGAGCGCCGTGACGGAGACGGCGGTCGCTCGGTCTCCGTCCACGACTCGGGCGTCGCCCCATGCCGCGGCTGCAAGGGAGACCTCTTCATGTCCTCGATCCACCCTCGGGCCGATGGCGAATCCGGCAGATGCCGGCGCTGCGGCCCGCGATGCCTCTCTGAGTCCGGCCCAGCGCGTCGCGGAGGCGGCGATCGTGAACGGACGGCCGCGCAGTGCCGGCAGCATCCCCCAGGGGATTCCGTTCAGCACGCCGGGCGCGGTGATGACGAATCGGTCGGCGCCCGCGACGGCGACCGGCGCGGCAAGAAGCGCATCGGAGAGCGTGCGCAGCCGATCATCCAGCGATTGCCGGACCACGGCTGCGAGCGGACCCGAACGCACCGATGCCGACATGTCGAGGTCGGATCGCAGACCCCCGAGCACGGCATGGGCGGCTCGCCATGCCGGGATCTCGATGACCTGAGCGGTGTCGGTGGTGACGACCAGGCACACCATCCGGCCCTCACTCCAGACGAACGAGAGCAGCGCGGTGCCGGGCTCCAGAACTTCCCTCAGCTCGTCCATCGTCACGAGCGACTCGATGCCGGCCGCGCTCGTCTCGCTCCACTGCCGGCGGCGCAGATCGATCGCGCAGCTCCGCCGCGCGGGGCGTCGCCAGCCAGTCGCCGCGCGCCTCCCGGCGCAGCATCCGCAGTTCCGCCAGTTCAGAGGCCACCTCCGGGTCGGGTGGGGGGCGCAGCGGCACGATCCGCTGATTGAAGTGACGCGCGCGCTCCGACCACTCGAACAGGACGTGCGGTTTCGACGAGCGCATCGCTGAACTCAGCCCGTCCATCAGCAGGCGCTGGCCGTGCATCCGAACGGCGCTCTGGAGGTCGAGGCTTGCGAAGGCCGACTGCCACTGTGCGAGCTCCTCGATGCCTGTTGCGGCGTGCCTTCGCGCGTCGGCCTCACGCCCGCTCGCGAGTGCACGACGGGAACGCACACGATGCGCGAGCAGTCGCACGTCGATCGTGGCGCTTGCCGGCAGGCGAACCGCTCCATCTCCTTCTCCGCGGTCGGCGGCGTGCAACTGGGCCGAGAGGTCGACCGCGGTGGCATCGACGTTGAGGCGCTTGGCACGCAGGGCAGCGGAGGTCCTGGCTACCTCCGCGGCATCCGGAGTCCGACGGGCGAGCGCGGCGGGCATGCCGTCGAGGTCGTAGACCCCGTCGGTCAGTTCGGCGCGGACGCGGATCCCGTCCGCCTGGGCAGCCCAGGCAGCACTGTCGACCGTGCGGAACCGTCTCGCGGCGCTCGCCGCGGTGCGCGCCGCCGTGGCCGGATCGTGGGCGAGCTGCGAACGAGCCAGGTTCAGCTCCGCCTCGGCGCGCGCCTGCAGCATCCGGTGCGCTCCGAAGACGCGCGCCACCCGCTCGAGGGCGCGCTCGGCCTCGGAACTGAGCCCGGCGTCGCGGAGCACCTCGGCGCGATCGAGGTCGCAGATCGCCGCATTGACGACCGAGGCGTGCTCCATGACGGGGCGGGCTTCCGACATCGACTCCAGCGCCGCGACCAGGTTGCCTTCGAGCAGGGCGACGTAGCCGGCGTTGTGGACGGCCATGGCGCGCTCGACATCATCGCCGGATGCCGCATAGTCCGCCGCCGCTCGCTCGAGGTCGGCGCGCGCCAGTGCGAGGTTTCCGGCTCGCATGTGGGCGACGCTGCGGTTGATCAGCATGGGGGTGCGGTGCTCGCGCTCGTCGCCGATGTGGGCGATGCCCCGGTCGAGCAAGGCGATCGCACCGACGACGTCACCGCGTTCCAGCGCGAGCAGGCCGAGCTGGCCGTGCAGCATCGCCGAGGTCTGCGGCCTCAGACCACGGCGCTGCAGCGCCTCGTTGCACAGCTGCTCAGCCGTCGCCGGATCGCCCTGGCGGATCACCACCGCCGCGAGCGAACCCGCGATTCGCGCGCGCAGATCGGGGTCGTCGGTGCGTTCAGCCGCTTGAGCCAGAACGCGGCGCGCGGCCGCGTTCTGGCGGGCGTTCAGGTGCGCTCGGCCGCGACGATACAGCTCGGCGGCCGAGAGGGTCATGTGCCCATGATGCAGGCTGGATCACGTCATCGCGAGTGGTCTCTTGTCTTGACGGTCCGCGAGAACCGTGCGCACAGCGGTCTGGGAACTGGCTTGCTCGGCGATCTGCGCGGCGATGCATCCGGCCACGACAGGGGCCGCGAACGACGTGCCGCTCCACACACCGAAGCCGCCACGGAAATCGTCGACATCGAGGGTCTCGCGTCGGCGACCGTTCTTGTCGTCCCGTGTGCCCGCCTGGATCCCGCCGTCGAACGTGACCGGAACCGTCGAGACGAGCGAGACGCCGGGGGCGTAGATGTCGACCCAGTCTCCGATGTTCGAGAACAAAGCGACGGAGTGGTCGGCCGGGTTGAGCGCTCCGACCGCGATGTGCCTGCCCCTGTTCGGGAGCGCAGCCGGGTAGGTCGGCCGGTCGGTCGCCTCGTTCCCGGCCGAGCAGACCACCACGACATCGTGTTCGTCCCGCA
The DNA here is from genome assembly GCA_963713325.1 of uncultured Actinomycetota bacterium. Taxonomy (GTDB): domain Bacteria; phylum Actinomycetota; class Actinomycetes; order Actinomycetales; family Microbacteriaceae; genus Microbacterium. The sequence goes on along the minus strand of CAVQLL010000008.1, from coordinate 261,003 downwards.
GCTTCCTGAGCAGATCCGTGATCTCCGAGATCGCGGTCGGATCGTCCGGTGTCTCGTGATAGAAGCTGAAAGAGAGGTTCAGAACATGCACGGGAGTGTCTCGGAGTGATGTATCGGATGAGCCGCCTCAAAGCTCCGATCAGCTCGGACTCGAGGATGATGCCCTCGCCGTCGGCCACCCGAACGGGCAGGATGCGCGCTTCGGGGCACTCCTGCCGGATGATGCCGGCGATGAACGTTCCATGACCGGACGCGTCATCGAAGATGCCGTCCAGCGGCACCGCGAGCGACGGGTGAACCTCAGGATCGGTGGCAGGTCGCAGGATTCCGATCGGCACCCCGTTCGGCAGCGTGGGATTGAGTCGAGCGCCTCCACGGAACCACGGGTGGTCACCGAGGCCAGTGTCGAAGACCGCCACGACTGGGCGCTCGCGCTGGCGCTCGCGCTCGCGCTTGCGCTTCGGCTTGGGGTTGGGGTCGGGCTCGGGCACAGGCTCGCGACCCAGATAGGTCACCGGCTGGCGGCCGCCGAATCCGACCGCACCGTAGCTGGCGATGCCGACTCCGGGCGCGTTCGCCGTGAACGGGTTGGCCGTGAACGGATTCGCGGTGAACGGATTCGCGGTGAACGGATTCGCCGTGAACGGGTTCAGACCGGACGAATCCGTCGTCAGCACGTGGTTCAGGCTGACACCGTCGGCGGAACCGTCGTTGTTGGCCCGGGCCTGACGGAGTACCTCCCATGCATCGGGCGTCGGGGCGGTGATCGTGCTGCTCGGGGCGACGCTCAGGCGCGCGCGCATGGAGACATCGTCGCCCTGCTCCCGGTCGTCTTCGAGATCGCGGGCATCGATGCGCCATCCCGCGCGATTGGCGATGGCGGTGATGCCACCGCCGATGCGCTCCAGGATCTCAGCGCGACTTGCGCCACTGACGATCAATTCGTCCGAGACGTACACCGTCGAATAGACGCCGACCTTCGGCTCGTCGTCAGACCCCTCGCCCCTGGGCTGGCCGGCAGGGTCAAGAACCTTCCACCGCAGGGTTTCACTTCGGCGCCACTCTTCGCTGGGCACCCCGGCGTTCTGAATCACGATGTCTCCTCATCCTTTCGAGCGGTTGCTGACGTCCCCATCAGCGCCGCAGGTCACACTTCGAACTGCGGTGTCTGGAAGTCGTGGAGATCGTCGTCGGAGCCGCGGACCACCAGGCGCAGCCGGGACACTCCCGGCGGCACGCTGTCGAACGCGAACCGTCCGTGCTCGCCCGGGTCGGCGGTCCATTCACGGTCGCCCTGGCTCAGGCGGATCGCGAGGGCCGCGGCATCCACCCATCCGTCGATGCGGCGCGAGCCGTCCTCGGTGGCCGAAACGTGCAGGAGCACACTCGTGGTTCCGTCGCTGAATTGCAGGGTCGCGGTGTCGGTCTCACCGCGCACGGCGGCAAGCTGCGAACCCTCGACGAGAGTCAGGAGCGCATACTCCCTCGACAGGTCCTCGACGGCGACCGTCGCGACCATCCGATCGACGAGATCGGCCGGCACCGGATCGACGTCCTGCCACATCGCGCGCATTCGTGCGAAAAGCGCCGCGTCGGCGGCGAAATCTTCAGTCTCCATTGGAATCCCCTTCCCAACCATCGCCCTCGAGCAGGGCGCGAAGCTTTGCGAGACACCGCTGGCGGGTCGGTCCGATCGATCCGATCGGCATCGCCATGTCCTGCGCGATGCGTGCATAATCGGGGCGCTCTTCGAACGCCACGATGCGCAGCAGACGCTGACACCGATCGTTGAGCCGGCCGACGGCCAGCCACAGGCGACGGGACTCGTCGTCGGTGGCAGCGGTCTCTTCTGCGGACTCCTGGGCAGGAAGACGAGGTTCGAGGCTTTCCATCTCGGTCGCGTCCGCGCGGCGGTGGAGCTTGCCCACGCGCCACGCCTCACGCCGGGCGACCATGGTCAGCCACCCCGAGACGGCCTGAGGCTCCGTGATCGACTCGTGCCGGCGCACGAGCGTGAGCCACGTCGTCTGCACGACGTCCTCGGCGAGCGCCCGGTCGAGCCCGTACGCGCGCACCACGTGCCATAGCAGCGGAGTCATCAAACGCACCAGTTCGTCCATCGCGCGGCTGTCTCCATCGCGCCACCTCAGGAACAGCGCCGCAGCGCGCTCCCAGCGCGTCGGCTCCACGGAGTCGACGGAGGCCTCGGCGCCCTCATGCGTCATAGCGCCCATTGTGTCCACACTTGGGGGAGCGCGAAAGGACATATCTGATACATCCGTCGGCGCCCGTTTAGAATCGCGCCATGAGGACCGCGCCGCTGCTCTATGTCTGCGTGCGTCCGCAGAAGGGCGCGGCCGCGGCGGAGTACGAATCCTTCCGCGTCGGCGCCCACCTCGACTCCTCTCAGCTGGTTCAGCTCGACCTCGTGCGCGACCCCCTCCCGGACGACGTCTTCGAGCGCTACAGCGGGTTCTTCATCGGTGGCAGCCCGTTCAACGTCACCGATCCGGAATCCACGAAGACCGACGTGCAGCGCCGCCTCGAAGCCGACCTGGAGCGCATCGCATCCGCGGCAATGATCGCCCCGTCGGAGGCCGGCGGGACGGCCGCGTTCTTCACGTGCTACGGCATCGGCGTGGTCACGAGACTCTTGGGCGGCGAGGTGAGCAGGGCGTATCCGGAAGACACCGGTCCGGTCACCGTGGACCTCACCGAGGCCGGAGAGGCCGACCCGCTTCTGGGTACGCTCGCGCACCGCTTCACGGCGCTGACAGCGCACAAGGAGGGGTCGGCGCGGGTTCCGGATGGCGCCACTCTGCTCGCGACGAACGAGGCATCCCCGGTGCAGGCGTATCTCGTCGGCGAGCGGCTCTATGCGACGCAGTTCCATCCCGAGCCGACGACTCGTGCGTTCACGGAGCGCATGGCCGTCTACCGTGATGACGGCTACTTCGCGGCCGATGACTACGAGACCATCGCGGCACGCGTGCACGCGGCATCCGTCACCGAGCCCGCGCGGTTGCTGCGGGCCTTCGCCCGCACGTTCGGACCGCAATGACCGCTACGCGCCTGCCGGCGGATGACGGAGCAGTTCTATGCGCTCATCGAGGTATGCCGCGAGCGGAATGAAGCCGCCTGCAGCGCTCCACCGCACACTCGGCGTGCCATCGCGCAGCGACAATGGTCCGGATGCCTCACCGCGGTCGACCCCGTCGAGGTCGAGCACCCGCCATCCGATGTGGACCGACTTTCCTTCGGGAATGCCACCACGGCGGGCGGCGGCGGCGAGCTCCGCGCGCCGGCGCTGCGACTCGGCGGTGAACCCACGCCGCACCTCCTGCCGAGCGCGGACGATGTCGCCCGTCGCGAGGACCGCGTCGTCGGTGAGCAGGAGCACGCCGAGATGCCAGGCGGTGCCGCGCGGCACGATGCGTGCGGCACGCCCGAGCCCGAGCACGCGACGCGGCTCGATCAGCTCTCCGAGCGCTTCCTGCGGCGTGTCGCCGAGTCGTGCGCGTGCGCCCTCGATGAGGGAGGCGGTGCTCACGCCCGATCGTCCTCGAGCTGCGCCGACGCCGCGACATTGCGATCCCCGCGCAGGCTCATCGCGATGAGCGGGAACACCAGCACCGAGAGCATTCCCGCGCCGACGAGGACGGCCGCATCGGCGGTCGACAGGACGCCTTCGTCCACGCCGATCCCGGTCACCGCGACGATGATCGGCAGTCCCGTCGCCCCGAAGAATGCGACGGCGAGCCGGTCGCGCCGACTCGACCCGACCGGTGCGGCGAGCATCGACGGAAGACCGCGGATCAGGAACAGCGCGACGAGCACGAGCGGGACCAGCGCGAACAGGATCGGGTCGGTCAGGAGCGCGGCCAGATCGAAGGTCACTCCCGTGTAGATGAAGAAGACCGGAACGAGGAATCCGAATGCGACGGCCTCGACCTTGCTCTCCACCACCTTGCGGTCGGACTCGTTCGCGTCGCGCATGATCAGGCGCCACACGATCCCCGCGGCGAACGCACCGAGCAGCATGTCGAGATCGAGCACGATGCTCAGCGCGACCAGCGCAGACAGGATCAGGAACACGACCCGGATCGCGAACTGGCCGGACGTGTGCAGCGAGGCGTTGACGGCGCGGTGCATCGCGCCGCGAGGCACCCGGAACGCCAGCCAGATCGCCAGGCCCGCGACGACCCCGAAGATCACGAGCACCACCGTCTCGATCCCCGGGTTGCGGCCGCCGAGGAACAGGGAGATGGCGATCAGCGGGCCGAACTCGCCGACCGCGCCGATTGCGCCGATCGCCTGCCCGAAGGGCGTCCGCAGCTCGCCTGCGTCACGCAGGATCGGGAGGATCGTACCGAGCGCGGTCGAGCACAGCGCGATGCCCACGACGATGGCGACCTCGCCGGGGAACAGGAACCACGTCAGCCCGACCCCCAGGCCGAGGCTGAGCAGCCATCCGATGACGGCGAACCGGCCGGCGCGACCGCGGAAGGCTGCGAACTCGATCTCGGAGCCTGCGACGAAGAACAGCATCGCGAGGCCGAATTCCGAGAGTGCCCCGACGAACTCCGACGGCACGGCCCAGCCCAGCAGAGACGGCCCGACGAGGATGCCGAGCACGAGCTCGAACACGACGATCGGAATGCGCACCCAGCGGCTGATGCTGCGGGCGAACAGCGGCGCGAGCACCGCGAGCAGCGGTATGACCAGAAGCGTCGGCTCGAGCTTGTCCACGGCTTCACCATAGGGTCGGGACGGGTCGGCGCGCGAGGAAACGGGCGCCGACGGGCGCGCCCATCGGCGCTGTGCCGATCGGAGACCGGTCACCGCGGACGGCGGCGGGCTCAGTGCGGAGCTACCCGATCGAGCCACTGCATCAGCGCTGGAAGCGCGAGGAACGCCACGGTTTGGTGCGTGGCGAACGGGATCGTCAGGTAGGTCACGTCCATGCCGAGGGATGCCTCGTGTCGCGCGAAATCGGCCGTGTCATCGGGAACGACGAGCACATCCTCGAGCCCCTGCGCGATGAAGAGCGGGGCCTCGAACGCCGTGGAGCCCGCCGAATTCTCCGCGAGGAGCTCGTTCCACGGGTGCGTGGTGGTCGGGTCGCTCGTGGTGAAGTCGCCGACCAGCGGCGTGCCGATCTGATGAAGCTCACCCTCGTTGGCAAGAAGGCAGAGTTCGTTCATGCGAGGCACAGTCTCCAGCGCCTGCGGGGTGAGGATGTCGTCGAGGTTCGCGTCGGGATACACCGATGCGAACGCGGTGAAGGCGTACGCACCGATCGTGACCCCCGAGATGTCGTCGAGGTGAGCGCTCATCAATGCGGTGAGGTCTGCCGCGGGCGCTGCGGCGGCCACCGCTTCGATCTCCAATTCCGGCGCATAAGTCGCCGCGCGCTCAGCGGCGAACAGCACCGCCGCACCACCCTGCGAATGACCCCAGAGCACGACGTGCTCGCTCGCCTGCGATTCGGGGATCGCACGCGCTGCTCGCGCGGCATCCAGCACGGCATTGCCGCCGGTCGGGCCGACGAGGTACGAATCGGGTCCTTCGGTGCCCATTCCGACGTAGTCGGTGGCGACGACCGCATAGCCGCGATTGAGCAGGGGCCGCATGCCCTCGATCAGAAGGAAGGGGTCGAAGCCGTACGACGGTGCGCACTCGCGGGCCGCACCAGTGGTCGGGTGCCCCCACGACAGGATCGTGCGCCCGCCCGGCGGGGGCGGCGTGAGCGGCACTGCCAGGACGCCGGTCGTGACCGCCGCCCGGCCTCGCGCGTCGGTGGTGCGATACATGATGCGCCATGCGCGGGTCGCGACCGGAGCGCCCAGCAGCGGGTCGATCTTGATCACCGTGCCGGGTGCGCCGACCGCATCGCCAGCCGTCTGCTCGTAGAAGGCGTCGATTCCGGGCCGGTCGAGCGCGAAGCCGACCAGACGCAGGGCTTCGACGGCGACCACCCCGCTGATCACAGCGAGAGCGGCGGCCATGAAGGTCGTCGCCCACCGGTAGCCGCGACCATCCCGGCGGCGGCGCTCACGCATGCTCACCGCTCGCAGCTGACCGGCGCAGCGGGACCGACCCCGTGGGAGGGCTCGACGGTTCGGTCGGCGGCCGCGTCATCCGAGCGAGTCCCGTGCCTTCTCGGCCTGGCGCATGGCCTTCTTGGCGCGCGCAGCGGCATCCGTCCGCTCCTCGTCGAGGCGAGCGGTCGCCTGGTCGGTCTTCTCCGCGTCAGCCTCGAGCCGGGCGAGCTCGGTGCGAAGATCGTCGATCCGCTCCCTCAGCAGATCACCGCGCTCGCGGGACTTGTCGAGTTTCGCCTCCACGCGCGTGAGCTCCCGCTCCGCTTCACCCGACGCGCGCTCGGCCTCGCGCAGCGCCTTCTCTGCGGCCTTCCGGGCCCGCCGCTCGGCCAGGTCGTCGCGACTCGGCGGCGGGGCATCGGGGACGCCGGGCAGGCTCCCGCCGACCGCATCCGAAACATCCACCGCGTCGAATCCGCTGGCCTCCAGCGGGCGGACCAGGCGCGCGGTCATGACGGCGGCGGCGGCCGCGGCATCCATCACCGCCGCGTTGATTGTCTTCTCGACGTCGCTGCGAGCAGCGGCGCTGACCGTGACACCGCGATCCCGCGCAAGGTCGACGGCCTGAGTCGCGAGCGCCGAGACCAGCGATCGGCGCTGGCGGCTCAGCCTGCCGAGCTCTGCCGCATCGAGGTCGTCCTGCGCCTCGCGGAGCGCGCCGGCGAGCTCGAGCGCTTCGGCGAGCTGCCCGTCACGGGCCAGCAGGTCGACGGCCCACGCGGAGGCCGTCGGCTTGCGCAGAGCCTTCACCCTGGCCGCGAGGGCACGATCGGATGCCGCGGCCCGCGCATTGCGGGCATCGGTGAACTCCTCCGGTGGCAGCGCGTACAGCTCCACGGCGATCGCGTCCAGCTGCGCGACAGTGGCGGTCGGCAGCGGTTTCGTCGGCGGAACGAGGCACGTCCCCATTCTGTCGGCCGCACCCCTGCTCCGCGAGGTTCCGCCCGGCTGGGCGGCGGATCGGCGATCGAGATCGTCGCGCGGTCCGACCGCCGACTCGCTAGACGGCGACCATGCGACCCGGCCCCGCCACGGGACCATGGAGTTCGCGGTGGAGACGCTGCATGCGCTCGTCGAGCTCGGCGGCGGTATCAGCGGCATCCTTGAGGCTCACGAGCAGCTCCTGCGGAACCTGACGGTCGTACTTGTAGTAGATCTTGTGCTCGAGGCTCGCCCAGAAGTCCATCGCGATGGTGCGGAACTGCACCTCGACCGGTACCGCGACCCGGCCGCTCGAGAGGAACACGGGCACTTCGACGATCGCGTGCAGGCTCTTGTACCCGTTCGCCTTCGGCTCGGCGATGTAGTCCTTGACCGCGACGACGGTGACGTCATCCTGCTGCGTCAGCAGATCGAACAGGCGGTACGCATCGGTCGTGAAGCTGCACGTGATGCGCACGCCGGCGATGTCGGTGATCGCCGCACGGATGGACGCGAAGTCGGACTCGATTCCCTTGCGGACCACCTTCTCGACGAGACTGTCGGGCGTCTTCACCCGGCTGGAGACATGCTCGATCGGGTTGTAGTCGTGCATGTACTGGAACTCGTCACGCAGGATCGCGACCTTCGTCTCGATCTCCTGCATGCCGAAGCGGTACTCCAGCAGGAACCGCTGCATCTCGTCGCGCATCGCGCGAAGCTGATTCGTCGAGAACGTGACCTGATCGTCGAGGGGATCGTCGAGGCTTTGCGACATGATCTCGACGCTACGGGCCGGGGCTACGAGATCACTGTGAGCGACCGCTCCCCCGGTCATCCGTCACCTGTGCACGCGAAAACGGGTCGAGCGCGTGCGCGGGTGACGGATGAACGGGCGGGAGACGGATGCTGCCGCATGGCGCGCGGCGGACGCTGTTCATGCCGTCACCTCGTGCACGCGAAACCGGCGGCGAGCGCGTGCACACGGTCACGGATGAACGGGCAGCCGCGCGATCGCTGCCGGCAATGACCGCGCGGCGGAGATTCAGCGCGGCGGCGGCTCACGCGGCCGCGACGAGCGCTGCCTGACGTGCGGCGCCGAGCGCGACGTACTCCCCCGGCGCGGGAATCTCCACCGGCATGCCGAGGACGAGCGGCGCGATGACCCGCACCGCCTCGGACTGGGCGCCGCCGCCGATCAGCAGCGCGCGCTCGAGCGGCACCCCAAGGGCGCGGAGCGCTTCCAAGCCGGCGCCGAGTCCGCCGAGCATGCCTTCGACCGCGGCGCGAGCAAGGTTCTCGCGCGTGGTCGAGGCGAGCGTCATGCCCGTGAGGGATGCCGTGGCATCGGGCAGGTTGGGAGTCCGCTCGCCCTCGAAGTAGGGGACCAGCTGGAGTCCGGCCGCACCGGGCTCCGCGGCGAGCGCGAGGCGGCTCAGTTCGGCATGGTCGACTCCGAGGAGACCGGCGACGGCGTCGAGAACGCGTGCGGCGTTCAGGGTGGCTACCAGCGGCAGGAACCGGCCCGTGCAATCGGCGAATCCGGCCACCGTCCCGGTCGGGTCGATCGTGCGCTGCTCGCTCACCGCGAAGACGGTGCCACTCGTGCCGATCGAGACCACGACATCGCCCGGGCCTGCACCGAGGCCGAGGGCAGCGCCGGCGTTGTCCCCGGCTCCCGCGCCGACTCGGCGCCCGGCCTCGTCGATGACCCACTCGTCCGGCCCGAGCACGCGCGGGAGGATCGCGTCGTGGCCGAGAGCGGCGATGAGCAGCTCCCGGTCGTAGCCGCCGCTCGCAGGATCCCAGTAGCCGGTGCCCGAGGCGTCCGACCTGTCCGTCACGAGCTCGTCGAGCAGCGGACCCCGCGTGGACTCCCCTTGCGGACCGAAGCCGCGCAGACGCCAGGTCAGCCAGTCGTGCGGCAGCGCGACCGCGGCAACCCGAGCCGAGTTGTCGGGCTCGTTGTCGCGCAGCCAGCGGAGCTTCGTGATCGTGAACGATGCCACGGGCACGAGGCCGGTGCGCTCGGCGAGCGTCTCGGCGCCGAACTCGGCGATGAGGTCTGCCGCAGCCCCGGCCGACCGCGTGTCGTTCCACAGCAGGGCGGGGCGGATGACGCGGCCCGCGGCGTCGAGCACGACCATGCCGTGCTGCTGGCCGCCGATCGCCCACGCTTCGACTCGGTCGCCTTTGGCTCCCTCGCTCAGCGCAGGCGCGACGGCCTCGACGCCTCCGGCTCCCTCGCTCAGCCCAGGCGCGACGTCATCGACGCCTCCGGCTCCCTCGCTCAGCCCAGGCGCGACGTCGTCGAGCCCGCCGGCCTCGGCGATCGCGGCCTGCAGCGCGCTCCACCACGCGGCCGGATCGACCTCGGTGCCGTTCGGGTGGCTCCCGCGGCCTTCGCGCACGACGACGCCGGTCTCGGCATCCGTCACCACGACCTTGCACGACTGCGTCGACGAGTCGACTCCCATGACGAGCGTCATTTTTGCTGCCTTCTCCTGATCTGATCGCCCCCATCCAGCGGTTACGGACGGTTCACGCCGCTTCGGCTTTCGGGGAAGCGACCCGCGTTCGCGTCCGTGAACGGACCCGGGCGGCGGGCGGACGGATGCCTCAGCCGCGCGCGCCGAGCAGGTGCTCGGTGGCGAGCTGCTGCAGCCGCACGAAGCCGAAGCCCTTGCCGCCGAGATACACCGACGGGTCGAAGTCCTCGTACGCCGAACGGTCGGCGAGGAAGTCGTCGTAGGTCTCGCCCTCGTTGAGCGTCGGGACGCTGAGCTCGGGAACTCGGGCGGCCTCGAGAGCCTCCTGCACCTCGGGATCGGCGCGGAAGGCCGCTGCCCGCTCCTTGAGGAGCAGGTAGGTGCTCATGTTGGCCGCTGCAGAGTCCCACACGCCCTTCTCGTCCTCGGTGCGGCTCGGCTTGTAGTCGAAGTGACGCGGGCCGTCGTAGGCCGGCACCCCTCCCGGGCCGCCGTTCTCGAGCAGGTCGACGAGCGCGAACGCGTTGTGCAGGTCGCCGTGGCCGAACACGAGGTCCTGGTCGTACTTGATGCCGCGCTGGCCGTTGAGGTCGATGTGGAAGAGCTTGCCGTGGTACAGCGCCTGGGCGATGCCGGCGGCGAAGTTCAGGCCCGCCATCTGCTCGTGGCCGACCTCGGGGTTCAGGCCCACGAGTTCGGGCCGGGCGAGCGAATCGATGAACGCGATCGCGTGGCCGAGGGTGGGCAGCAGGATGTCGCCACGCGGCTCGTTCGGCTTGGGCTCGATCGCGAAGCGGATGTCGTAGCCCTTGTCGGTGACGTAGTCGCCGAGCAGGTTGACGGCCTCGCGGTACCGCTCGAGTGCCTGGCGGATGTCCTTGGCCGAGTCGTACTCGGCGCCTTCTCGGCCGCCCCACATGACGAACGTCTTCGCGCCGAGCTCGGCACCGAGGTCGAGTTGGCGGAACACCTTGCGCAGCGCGAAGCGACGCACGTCGCGGTCGTTCGAGGTGAAGCCGCCGTCCTTGAAGACGGGGGCGCTGAACAGGTTGGTCGTCACCATCGGGATGATCATCCCGGTGTCGGCCAGCGCGCCCTTGAGGCGATCGATCTGCTTCTGGCGCTCGGCGTCGGTCGAGCCGAACGCGAACAGGTCGTCGTCGTGGAAGGTGAGGCCGTAGGCGCCGAGCTCGGTGAGCTTCTCGACGGCGTGCACGACGTCCAGGGGGTGGCGGGTGGGTCCACCGAACGGGTCGGTGCCGTTGTAGCCGACGGTCCAGAGTCCGAACGAGAATTTGTCGGCGGTTGTGGGGGTGGGCATGACGCTCCTTCGCGGGAATTGTTGCGTAAGACAACCTATAGCAGATGAGGGCAGGAGTCCAGCCGCATCCGCGGGTCGAGCCCACGGGCGAAACACAACGGCGAATGGTTCGAAACTCTCGCCCGCTCGCCATAGGATCGATTCATGGCAGCCAAGGCCCGGGTCACCCTCGCCGAGATCGCGGCCGAGGCCGGGGTCTCGCTTGCGACGATGTCGAAGGTGCTCAATGGCCGCACCGACGTCTCGGCGAGCACACGCGCGCGCCTCGAGGAGCATCTGGCACGCCACGGCTATCGGCGTCGGAACGTCAGCCAGCGCACCGACATCGTCGAGCTCGTCTTCCACGAGCTCGAGAGCAGCTGGTCGATGGAGGTGATCGAGGGCGTCGAGGAGGTCGCCCACGCCGCCGGGCTCTCGGTGGTGCTCACGGTGAGCGGCGATCGCCACTCCCCCGCGCCGGACTGGATCAACGGCGTCCTGCGTCGCCGGCCGGTCGGGGTCGTCCTGGTCTTCTCCGACATCTCGGCACCCCACCGCGACAAGCTGCGCTCGCGCGGCATCCCGTTCGTGATCGTCGATCCGGCCGGTGATCCCTCCCCCGAGGTCCCCTCCGTCGGCTCGGCCAACTGGTCGGGCGGGCTCATGGCCACCCGGCACCTGATCGAGCTCGGCCATCGCCGCATCGCCGCCATCACCGGGCCCGAGGACATGATGTGCTCGCTCGCCCGCGTCGACGGGTACCGCTCGGCGATGAACGCGGCGGGACTGCCGATCGACCCGACGTGGATCCGCTTCGGGGACTTCCACCCGGGTGGCGGTGAGGCGCACGGGCGCGATCTGCTCGCCCTGCCCGTACCGCCGACCGCGATCTTCGCCGGCAGCGACCTCCAGGCACTGGGGGTCATCGCCGCCGGCACCGCGGCAGGGCTCAGCGTGCCCGGCGATCTCTCGGTGGTCGGCTACGACGACATCGCCCTCGCGCGATGGATGAGTCCCCAGCTGACCACCGTCCACCAGCCCCTGCGGCGGATGGGCGAGGAGGCGACGCGCCTCGTGCTGCGGCTCGCCGACGGCGCCGAGGTCGACACGCTGCGCATGGACCTCGCCACCCACCTCGTGGTGCGCGGCAGCACAGCACGCTATACGGGCTGACACAGCAGCGCGCGCGAGACTCGCGCCGGAGCCTCACGTCACACCGCCTCGACGACCACCTCCGCATGAAGCTCACGGGTGTGGTCGACCGCGCGGACCTCGCCGATCAGGCGCACAGAGACCTCCTGCACGATGTCGCCGCTGGAGCGGCCGAAGCCGAGGACGATCTCGCCGGGCTCGACGATGCGGACGCCGTCCACGCCCGTGAAGCTGGCCAGATCCGCAGGGACGCGGAAGCTCACCCGCGCGGCGGCGCCGCGTTCCAGCGGCACACGCGTGAACCCGATGAGCCGCTGCACAGGGCGGACGACGCTCGCGACCGGATCATGCAGATACAGCTGCACCACCTCGGTGCCGTCGCGGTCGCCCGCGTTGCCGACCCGCACCGACACCGTCACGGTGCCGTCCGTGCCGATCGCATCGACGGATGCCGCGGCATCCGACCAGACGAACGTCGAGTAGCCGATGCCGTGGCCGAAGGGGAACGCGGGGTCGGGGTCGATATTGGACACGCCGCTGCGGCGCGCCAGCGGGGCAGCGAGGTAGGTGGACGGCTGCGCGCCCGGGGTCGACGGGATGCTGACCGGGAGGCGACCCGAGGGGTTGACGCGGCCGCTGAGCACTCCGGCGATCGCCCCCGTGCCTTCCTCGCCGGGGAAGAACGTCTGCACGATCGCCGCCGCGGACTCGGCGCCGGCGCCCAGCGCGTACGGCCGACCGGCGAGCAACGTCACCACCGTCGGCGTGCCCGTCGCGAGGATCGCGTCCAGCAGCTGACCCTGCGCACCGGGCAGAGCGAGGGTCTCGGCGTCGCAGCCTTCCCCGCTGGTGCCCCGGCCGAACAGACCGGCACGGTCACCGAGTGCGAGCACGACGACGTCGGCGACGGATGCCGCGGCCACCGCGGCGTCGAACCCCTCCGTCTCGCCTCCGTCCACGGTGGTGCCGGGCTCGTGTGAGACCTCGGCGGCGGGGAACTCCGCCCTGGATCGCCTCGCGCAGAGTCGGCAGATCGATGCCGAGGGGCATCTCGGGGTGGTGCACGCCCGACGTGCGACGGGAACGAGTAGCAGCCGAGCACGGCGTACGGGTCCTCCGCGGTCGGGCCGATCACGGCGATGCGGTGCGGCGCGGCAAGCGGCAGCGTGCCGTCGTTGGTCAGCAGCACGACTGCACTCTCGGCGACCCGGCGCGAGAGCGCGCGGTTCGCGGCGGAGTCGAGGTCGACCCTGCCGCGCAGCGCGTCGACCGAGCCGGACTCGACCCCGCGGAGCGCGTCGGGCACTGCGCTCCAGTCGGGGTCGAGCATCCCGAACTCGGCTTTCTGCCGAAGCACGCGTCGCAGAGCGCGGTCGACGAGCGATTCATCGACCACACCCTCCTCGACGGCGCGCGCGAACGGATCGGACAGGGCCTTGACGGTGGGCAGCTCCACGTCGATCCCGGCGGCGAGCGCCAGGCGACCGGCATCCACCCAGTCCTCCGCCACCCCGTGGAGCTGCTTGAGGAAGCCGATCGCGAAGTAGTCGGCGACGACGGTGCCCTCGAATCCCCACGTGTCGCGCAGGAGAGTGGTCAGCAGCGCCGGATCGGCCGCCGTGGCGACCCCGTCCATGTCGGTGTAGGCATTCATGACCGAGCGCACGCCGCTCTCGCGCACGGCCATCTCGAATGGCGGCAGCAGCACGTCCGCGAGCTCGCGCGGTCCGATCGAGACCGGTGCGAGGTTGCGGCCGCCCTTCGATGCGGAGTATCCGACGAAGTGCTTGAGGGTCGCCACGACGTCGGCGGACTCGAGTCCGCGGATGTACGCCGTGGCGATCGCACCGACGAGGTATGGGTCCTCGCCGATCGTCTCCTCCACGCGTCCCCATCGCGCGTCCCGCACGACGTCGAGCACGGGCGCCAGTCCTTGGTGCACGCCGAGGGAGCGCATGTCCGCGCCGATGCGCGCACCGACCTCCTCGAGAAGCGCCGGGTCGAAGGTCGCACCCCAGCTGAGCGGCACCGGATACGCGGTCGCACCCCACGTCGCGAACCCCGCAAGGCACTCCTCGTGCGCGATCGCCGGGATGCCGAAGCGACTCGACGCGACGATCCGCTGCTGAGCGCGCATCAGGGCGAGGGCGCCGAGCGCCGGATCCACCGGCGCCGTGCCGAACGGCCGCGTCAGCTGGCCGAGTCCGGACGGAAGCAGCACGTCGAGGTCGATGTCGTCGCTCATGTCGTGCTGGTGGGGCGCGACATCCTCCCCGTCGGCGGATGCGCCGACCCACACGCCGTACAGCTGCGCCACCTTCTCGCGGACGGTCATCTCGGCGATGAGCGTTTCGACGCGGTCCTCGACGGAGCGCGAGCGATCGTGCCACGGATGCTGCGCTGCGACCGAATCGACCGAGGGCACGTCGCCGGCCGCCGTGTCGTTGAGCGTCATCCCTTCACCGCCCCCGTGAGACCGCCGACGATGCGCTTCTCCGCGAGGAGGAAGAAGACGAGCGCCGGGATCATGGCGAGCGACGTGTACGCCAGGACCGCACCCGTGTCCTGCGAATACTGCGATGAGAACTGGGTCACCCCGAGCGGCAGCGGCCACAGCTCCTGCGGCAATGTGCCGGTGGAGATGACCAGGAGGGGCAGCAGGTACCCGTTCCAACTGGCGACGAACGCGAGGATGCCGACGGTGATGAGTCCGGGCTTGGACAGCGGCAGGAGGATGCGCCAGAAGAACCCGATCCTCGATGCCCCGTCGATCTCGGCGGCTTCCTGGAGCTCATCGGGGATGGCGCGGAGGAATGGGACGAGGATGATGATCGTCGTCGGAAGCGCGAACGCGATGCCCGGGATGATCACGCCGAGGTAGGTGCCGTGCAATCCGAGCGTGCGAAGCAGCAGGGTGAGCGGAAGGGCGGCGACCGCGAGGGGGAACATGAGCCCCGCGGCGAAGAGCGTGTACAGACCCTGGCGGCCGCGGAAGTCGTAGCGAGCAAGGACGAACGCCGCCATGATGCCGGCGATCACGACGCCGACCGTGGTCGCGGTCGCCAGGACGACGCTCGCGAAGACGTTGCCCCAGAACCGGGGCGCGGAAAGCACGTTCGCCCAGTTCTGGAACGTCCAGGGATCGGGGAGCCCGGCGGGGTTGGCGTTGATGTCGGCCGTGGTGCGGAAGCCGCCGATGAAGACGTAGAGCACAGGCCCGACCGCCACCGCGGCCACCACCAGAGCGATCAGGTAGACCATCGGCTGTCCCCAGTCGAAGCCTCGGCCGGCGCTCGCGTTCTCCGCAGGGGCGTCGCTCTCGGCGACGCGCTCGTCGGTGGTCGACATTCAGCTCACCCCTCGGGTCAGGGCGCCGGCGAGATCGCGGCGCAGCGCGATGCGCTGATAGATGAGTGCGATGGTCAGCGAGATCACGAACAGGATGACGGCGATCGCACTGCCGTACCCCGGCTGACCGGCGAACTGGCCCTGCTGCACCATGTAGGTCGCCATGGTCTCGGTCGCGATCCTGCGCACAGCCGGCGCGACCGTCACCCAGATCATGTCGAAGGCCTGCAGAGAGCCGATGATCGTCAGGAACGCCCATATCCGGATCGTGGGAGCCAGCAGCGGAAGAGTGATGTGGCGCTGGATCTGCCACCAGCTGGCGCCGTCGATCTGAGCCGCCTCAGCGAGCTCGTCGGGCACGCCCTGGAGCCCGGCGAGCATCAGCAGGATCGCGAATCCGACGTACTTCCACGTGAGGATGAAGAAGATCGTCCACAGTGCGATCGCGGGGTCCGCGAGCCAGTTCTGCTGCAGGGATCCCAGTCCGATTGCTTCGAGCATCGCGTTCACGCCGCCGTTCGGCTGCAGCAGAAGCTTCCAGGAGAGGCCGGCGATGACCTCGGCCAGCACGTACGGCACGAAGATCAGCAGACGGAAGATCGCGCGTCCGCGCATCCTGCGGTTCAGCAGGAGCGCGATGGCGATCGCCATCGGCCCCTGGATCACGAGCGACAGGATGAGGATGAAGAAGGTGTTCAGGATCGCGCGCTGGAACTCGGGGGTGGTGAGCGCGCGGATGTAGTTGTCGAAGCCCACGAAGCGACCGGAGTCGGCGAGGTTCTCCCACTGGAATGCGGGAGGCAGGTTGTAGAAGCTGTACACACCGGCGAGCACGACCGGAATGATGACGAACCCAAGGAAAAGGGCGAGCGCCGGTCCGACGAAGAAGACGATCTCAAGGCGCTTGCGAGTCGCGCCGGACCGAGCGCGGCGCGTGGTTGCAGGGCCCGGGCCCGCGGAGACCGCGGGCCCGGGTGAGGTGAGAGTTGTCATGACTACAGCGTGGCCGCCGCGTCCTGCATCCTCTTGACGATGTCCTCCGGCGTGCCGTTGCCTGCGAACAGGTTGACGATGCCCTCGTTCATCGCGTTGCCCACCGTCGTCCCGAACGCGGTGTCCAGCCACAGCTGGACGAACGACGAGTCTGCGAGACCCTCGGCCACCATGACGAGGTTCGGGTCCTCGAGTGATGACACGGCAGACGGAACGGTGGGGATGCCGGATCCGCTGGCGGCGAAGCGCTTCTGCACGTCCTCGCTCATGATGAATGCGAGCAGGTCGGCGCACTCCGGCGGAGCGTCGGCCGAGCAGCCGAACCCGTCGCCGCCGCCGAGGGCGGCCGTCGGGTCACCGGCGGCGCCGGCGATTCCCGGGAACGGGAACCAGCCGAGGAACGGCGGCACTTCCTGATCTTCCGTAAGCCCGCCGATGACCCCGGCGTTCCAGTGGCCCATGAGCTCCATCGAGGCCTGACCGTTCGCGATCAGACCCGCAGAGCTTCCCGCTCCCTGCTGCGCGGGAGTGCCGAGGAAGCCCTCCTGGAAGGGCTCGGTTCCGATGAAGTCCTGAAGCTGCTCTCCGGCGTCGACCCAGCACGAATCGCTGAAGTCGAACTCCATCTCGGCGGCCGCGAGGGTCTCGGGCGAGCAGGACTTGAGCGCGAACTGGTACCACCAGTGCGCGGCGGGCCAGCCGTCGCCGGCTCCGACCGCGATCGGGGCGAACCCGGCCTCACGGAGTGCGCCGACCGAGTCCACGAGCTCGTCGAACGTGGCGGGCACCTCCACCCCGGCGTCCGTGAACTGGTCGGTGTTGTACCAGAATCCCTCGATGCCGAATGTGAACGGGACACCGTAGGTCGCGCCGTCGACCTGCCAGGGGTTGATCGTCGCACCGACGCTCGAGATCGTGTCGGGGATCACGTCGTCGAGAGGCATGAGGTAATCGTTGGCGACCTGGTCGCGCAGCTCGCCACCGGGCCAGACCTGGAAGAGGTCGGGCGGGTCGCCTGCCGCGAGCGCATTCGGGATGAGGGTGCGCTGCAGCTCCTCGTTCTGATAGCCGGTCTGCTCTACGGTGACGCCCGGGTTGGCCTCCTCGAACTCCGCCGCGACCTCCTCCCAGACTGCGGGCAGCGGACCGGAGGTCGCGTTGTGCCACCACGTGATGGTGACGTTCTCGCCGTCGCCTCCGTCGTCGCCGCCGCCTCCCGCGCACCCGGCCAGAGTGCCGACTGCGATGCCGACCGCGGCGATGCCCGCGGCGAGCCGCGTCGTGCTGCGTGTGTTCATCCTTGAACCTTCCGAAAGTTTCGACGCAGATGTCGAAAGTGATGTGGACCCGCTCAGGATATGTCGAGACGTATTCGTGGTCAAGCCCAACAAATGTGCGGGAGATCACGATTCGATCTCCTACAGTGGACGGGTGAGCGAACAGAACGCCGAGGGAGTGCGACAGCGCAACCTCGCGCGCATCCTCCGCCTGGTGCACCTCGAGGGACCACTCTCCCGTGCCACGCTCACCGAGTCGACCGGGCTCAATCGCTCGACGATCGCCGACCTCGTCGCCCAGCTCGTCCGCGAGGGGATCGTCGAGGAGCGCGCACCCGACCGCTCCCGCCGCGTCGGCCGTCCGTCTCCCGTCGTCGCCGTCGACCCGCGCGTCCTCGCGATCGCCGTCAACCCCGAGGTCGACGCGCTCACGATCGCCGCCGTGGGCTTGGACCGCGGCATCCCGATCCGCGAGCGCATCGAACTCGACCACCTGATCAGCCCGGAAGAGACGGCGCAGCTCGTCGCCGAGCGGATCGGCGCGTGGCGCCGCGGAGCGCTCGCGGACGCCCGCATCGTGGCGGTGGGCCTCGCCGTTCCGGGCTTGGTCCGCGCCGCCGACGGGCTCGTCCGCAATGCACCGCACCTGAACTGGACGGACGCGCCGATCCGCGACCTCGTCGAGCGCGCGACAGGCCTCCCGACGGTCGTCGGCAACGATGCGAGCCTCGGGGCGATCGCCGAGCACCTGTACGGGGCCGCGCGCGGCATCGACAACGTCGTGTACCTCAACGGTGGAGCCAGTGGCATCGGTGGCGGGCTCATCGTTCACGGGATGCCGGTGGACGGGGCGGGCGGCTACGCCGGCGAGTTCGGCCAGAACCGTCCCGGCATCGCCTCCGACCGCGACCGCCGCGCGCGCGACGGCGTGCTCGAGGACGAGGTGAGCCGGGCACGGCTGCTGGCCGTGGTGGCCCGGCCGTCCGCGGACGAACCCACCCTGGCGGCCCTGCTGGCAGCCTCGACCCTGCCCGACGCGACGGCGGAGCTGGCACGTCAGCGCGGCATCCTGGCGACCGCGCTCGCGAACGCCGTCAACGTGCTCAACCCGTCCGTCGTCGTGCTCGGCGGTTTCCTCGCGACGATCGCCGAGCGCGATCTGGAGGGTCTCACCGCCGCGGTCGGCGCGAATGCGATGCCCGCGAGCATGGAAGGCCTGGACATCCGGGTCGCCGTGCTCGCCGAGGACCGCCTGCTGATCGGTGCGGCCGAGGCGGCATTCGCAGACACTTTGTCCGACCCGCTCGGGCATCCCGCGCAGGGGTGACCCGAGTATCGTCAGGGGCACCGTCCAGGAAGGCGCCGCCCATGTCGATCTCGACCGACAGCACGTCACGCACCGAGTCCGAGCTCCAGCAGATGGCCCGCGACCATCTGTGGCTGCACTTCTCTCGCCAGTCGGTGATGACAGAGGGTCCCGGCGTCCCGATCATCGTCAAGGGCGAGGGGCACCGGATCTGGGACTCCGCCGGCAAGGAGTACATCGACGGCCTCGCCGGCCTGTTCGTCGTCAACGCCGGGCACGGCCGCCGCAGGCTCGCCGAGGCCGGCGCCCGTCAGGCGGAGCAGCTCGCGTTCTTCCCGATCTGGTCGTACGCGCACCCCGCCGCGATCGAGCTGGCCGACCGCATCGCCCATCTCGCGCCCGGCGATCTCAATCACGTGTTCTTCTCGACGGGCGGCGGCGAGGCCGTCGAGACCGCGTTCAAGCTCGCCAAGCAGTACTGGAAGCTGGTCGGCAAGCCCACCAAGCACAAGGTCATCTCGCGGTACATCGCCTATCACGGCACGCCGCAGGGCGCGCTGGCGATCACGGGCCTGCCGGGGATGAAGTCCATGTTCGAACCGGTGACACCCGGCGGATTCCGCGTCCCCAACACGAACTACTACCGCGCGGGCGAGATGGGCTTCACCGGCTCGACCGAGGAGGAGTTCGGCGTGTGGGCCGCCGACCGGATCGAGGAGATGATCAACTTCGAAGGCCCCGACACCGTGGCCGCCGTGTTCCTCGAGCCCGTGCAGAACTCCGGCGGATGCTTCCCCCCTCCTCCCGGCTACTTCCAGCGCGTGCGCGAGATCTGCGACAAGTACGACGTGCTTCTCGTCTCGGACGAGGTCATCTGCGCGTTCGGCCGCCTGGGCCGGTATTTCGGCGCGGACGTCTACGGCTTCCAGCCCGACATGATCACGTTCGCCAAGGCGGTGACCAGCGGGTACTCCCCGCTCGGCGGAACGATCGTGAGCGACCGGGTCTACGAGCCGTTCGCACACGGGCACGTGTCATTCCCGCACGGCTACACGTTCGGCGGTCACCCGGTCTCGGCTGCCGTAGCGCTGGAGAATCTCGACATCTTCGAGGAGGAGGGTCTGCTCGCGCACGTGCGCGAGAACTCTCCGGTGTTCCGCTCCACGCTGGAGAAGCTCACCGATCTGCCGATCGTCGGCGATGTCCGCGGCGACGGTTACTTCTTCGGCATCGAGCTGGTCAAGGACAAGACCACCAAGGAGACCTTCGACGACGACGAGTCCGAGCGACTGCTGCGCGGCTTCCTGTCGAAGGCTCTGTTCGACGCGGGCCTGTACTGCCGCGCCGATGACCGCGGGGATCCGGTCATCCAGCTCGCTCCGCCCCTCACGACAGGCCCCGCCGAGTTCGACCAGATCGAGCAGATCCTGCGCGGCGTCCTGACGGAGGCGTGGACCCGCCTGTGACGCGCAGAGACTGATCCTGGGGAATACCGTCAGTCGGCTACGTTTTTCGCCGGACGCACGAGCTCATCGACAACCGGGTCCTCGCCACGCGCTGAGACGCGTGGCCGGCATGCAGCGGATTGCGACCGCGTTTCCACAGGTGTGGTCGGTCTGACTGGTTAGGGCTTATGGTGACTCGGTGGGCACCATTTACTACGGCGGGTCGGCGACGCCGATCAACATCGACGATCGTGCGCTCGCACACCTGAAGGTCGTCATCGCCACCAAGCTCCGGCGCAGCGAGAGCTTCACCGTGACGTGGCGGCATCCCGATGACCAGCCCCGCGGGCGGAGCACGATCTGGCTTCATCCGTCGATCCCGCTGCGGTTCGTCTTCGACGACCCCGAGCCGACCGAACTGAGCCGCGAATGGATCGAGGAGCTCGCGAACTCGGCCAACTCGTCGGGAGGCATCACGCTGATCGCCGAGCACTTCGATACCGGCCCGGTCGAGGTCCTCGACGAGCGTGATCCCGGGCTGTCGGTCGGCAAGGTCGAGGTCGACGAGCTGGCGATCGACAAGCTCACCGTCGCCGGACGAAGCGTCGTCAGCGGTGAACCCGAAGATCTCGACGTCATCCAGACCGCCGAGACGGCGATCCAGACCGAAAGCTGATCACTCCTCGACGGGCGGCGTGTCCTCAGGCGGCTCAGGAGTGATCGTCAGCCCGTTCGGGCCGCTCGCGGCCTGCATGAGATCTTCGATCCACGCGCGATTGATGCGCGGGGTGCGGCTGCCGAAGAAGTGGAACTGGAGAGGCACGGACGGGTGCATCCAGAAGCTGCGGCGACCGCTGCCGTCACCCACCTCGACGTCGAACATGAACGCCTCGGTGCGACGCAGCTTGTTCATCACGACGATCCGCAGGTGGGCGAGTGTCCGGTCGTCGATGTCGACCGAGTTCGCCATGGTGTCGTAGATGAACCTGCCCATGGGCCGAGCCTAGTCGCGCGCACTCGCGCGCGCTCACACGCCTTTCAGCGCGGATCGAACGCAGCCCGGAATAGCGCACGCGCGCGGCGGGCCACCTCCGGTCGCTGGTCCGCATCGGCGCGGGCGAGTTCCGTGGCCAGCATCCCCGTCGCCATCATGACGTCATCGACCTCCACGTGCGCGCCGACGTGCCCCAGCGATCGTTCGCGGGCGAGCAGGCGCGACACCACATCGCGGAAGCGGATGCCGAGCGGCGCGACCCGCGGGTCGTGCAGGTCCGCGGTGATGAGGTGGATGAACGCCGTGGCCACCATCGCCTGCGCCACGACCCGGTCGAGGAGGTCTTCGATCGTGCGGTCCGGTGGAGTGGTGAACTCCTCGAGGTCGATGAGGTTCTCTTCGAAGACGGCGACCGCAAGGGCGGTGCGATCGGGGAAGTGACGGTAGAGGCTCCCCTGCCCGACGCCTGCGCGTTTGGCGACCGCGCTGAACGGAGCACTCAGACCGTCGACCGCGTAGACCTCGCGGGCGGCGGCGATCAGGGCAGCCCGATTGCCCGGTCCGGCGGCAGGCCCGCGGTTCGGGCGTGCGCCAGCACGCCGGGGGTCCGGGGCGGAGCCCCGGTGGGATTCTGCGCCAGCACGCCGGGGGTCCGGGGCGGAGCCCCGGTTGGGGGGTCCGCGGCGGAGCCCCGGTGGGATTCTGCGCCAGCACGCCGGGGGTCCGGGGCGGAGTCCCGGTCGGGTCCTCGGACGTCTGCATCGGGGGTTTGCACGGGTGTAGCCTAGTACCGGACACCGTTGTCCGGTAGAAAGGAAACACACCATGGGCACCGCGCCTCTCACCGCCGACTCGTCGATCGCCACCTGGCTGGAAGACCCGGTCGGCAACGCCATCCTCACCGACATGCTCGCCCAGGGCGGTCAGTCGCCGGAGGTCTTCAAGCCCGTCAAGCGCCTCGCGATCAAGCGACTCGTGAAGATGAGCCGCGGCGCCTTCACCCAGGACATGCTCGACGACCTCGTGCGTCGCGCGGCCGCCGGCGACGTTCCCGCCGCTGGCGGCGCCACCCCTGCGACCGGCCGAGCGAGCCCGAGTCGACCGACGCCGACGCCGTCACTCTGCGCGAGTGGACCGAGCGCATCGACCAGGGCCGGTTCACCGGCCAGACCGTCATCGTGACGGGCGCCGGATCCGGCATCGGCCGGGCGACGGCTTCCCGCATCGCCCGCGAGGGCGGCCGCGTGATCGCCGTCGACGTGAGCCAGGAGCGCCTCGACGAGTTCGTGGCCGAGCACGCCGGCGCCGACATCGTCTCGCTCACGGCCGACATCACCGATGACGCCGGGGTCGAGCGCGATCATCGCGGCGGCGGGCGACACCATCGACGGCCTCGCCAACATCGCCGGGATCATGGACGACATGACGCCGGTGGGCGATGTCAGCGATGCCGTGTGGGACCGGGTCTTCCGGGTGAACGTCACCGGCACGATGAAGCTCATGCGCGCCGTCATCCCCGCCATGCTCGCGCAGGGCGGCGGCTCGATCGTCAACACCGCATCCGAAGCGGCGTTGCGCGGCTCCGCGGCCGGTGTCGCCTACACGGCCTCCAAGCACGCCGTGGCAGGGCTCACCAAGAGCAGCGCCTTCATGTACGGGCCGAGCGGCATCCGCGTGAACGCGGTCGCCCCGGGCCCCACGATCACCAACATCGAGGCGAGCTTCGGATCGCCGCTGGGCTCGGAACGGATCCAGATCGGAATGTCGGTCATGCCCGACCCGGTCGAGGCCGATGCCCTCGCATCATCGATCACGTTCCTGCTGAGCAACGACGGCGTCAACGTGAACGGCATCATCATGGCCAGCGACGGCGGCTGGTCGGCCGCCTGAGCCCGGCCGTCACGGACGGGACGCGCCGCACTGCTTTCGCGGCATGCGGCGCGTCTCGTCCGCAGGCGCAGCTTCGGGCGCTCAGGCCGGAGCTCGACGACGCATGATCGCGGCCGCCGAGACCGTCGCGGCGAGGACGAGGGCGACGAAGACGAGCAGCACTGCGGCGGTCGGGGCGAACGTCAGCGCGAGTCCGACCGCGAGGACCGGAATGACGGGTCCGGCGTACGCGATCAGGAACAGCAGCGCGAGCGTCTCACCGGCGTGACCGGGCTCGGCGACGGTGGTCGCCGTGGCGATCGCGCATCGGAACAGGACCCCGACGCCCAGCCCTGCGATCACGCCGCCCGCGATGAACACGCCCAGCTGGGGCAGAAGCGCTCCCCCGGCGACGCAGACCAGACCGACGATGCACGCGACGATCGCGATCGTGAGCTGGGTACGCAGTCGCACCGACGCCAGCGCGAGCTGCCCGACGGCGGCGGACGCGAACACCGAGAACCCCGTCACGCCCGCGAGGAGATGATCTCCATCGCCGAATGTGCCGGCGAGGAACGTCGGCGCGAGCGAGCTGAACAGTCCGAACACTGCGAACCCGGCGAATGCGCCGAACGCGGCGGCGAGGAAGATCGAGCGGTGCGCCCGCGGAACCGAGAGCCGCTGCGGGCGATACCGCGGCGGCGCGTGCGGCAGCACGACCGTCTCGGGAACGGTCAGCAGGGCGAGCGCGCCGAACGTGAGCAGCACGAGGAACACGGCATGCGGAAGCTCGGTCGGGTCGGGGAGGAACTCCGCGAAGAGCCCCCCGATCAGCGGGCCGAGCGCCAGACCGCCCAGGTTCGCCGCGCCCGCGACCGAGGTCGCCACGACCAGGCTCTCGCGCGGTCTCGCGACGGCACGCAGCTCGCCCAGGTGCGCGGTCGCGGTCGCCGAGAGGATCCCGATGCTGGCACCGTTGACGAAGCGTGCGGCGATCAAGCCGGGCACCTCGGGCCAGAGAAGGAACATGAGCGCCGAAACGATCGAGATCACGACGGCGATGATCAGCATCCGGCGCCTGCCGACCCAGTCGCTCACGTGCCCGACGAGGTAGAGGCTGAGCATCACGCCCACGGCGTACGAGGCGAAGATGACGGTGATGACGCTCACCGGGAAGCCATCCTGCTCCTGGTAGAGCGGATACAGCGGCGTCGGCACGGTCGAGTACGCCATGGTCGTGAAGAAGACGACCGCGACGATCCAGAACCCCGCACCGTGCCCGACTCCCGACACCCGCGCCGATCCGCGTTCCGCGCGCACTCGCGAGTCATCCATGCGACCGAGCGTACGGCGCAATCCGCGCGGTGTCAGAGCGCACGATGTGCGGCTCAGACCTCGATGATCTCGGACTCCCCCGGCAGACCGTCGCGGACCGTCGCGCCGGATGTGATGCTCCGGTACGAGCGGAACACCATCGGCACCCCGCGACGCGCTGCCCCAGTCCAGTGAGTCGGTGACCTGGACGTGCACGTGCGGCTGCGTGCTGTTGCCCGAGTTGCCGCACTCGCCGATGCGATCCCCGACCTCCACGGTGTCGCCGAGAGCCACCCGGACCGATCCCCGACGCAGATGGACCAGCCCGACGTAGGGACCGCGCCGCCCACGGCGATGATCACATGATTGCCCGCGATGGCCGCGATGCCCCGCGCGCACCCGGCTCGCCTGACCCAGCATGTAGGGGACGAGGGTGAGCGGGGAGCGGCGCGCGACATGGTCGGTTTCGCCGTCGTGCACGGCGACGACCGTGCCGGCACAGGGCGCGAGGATCGGCTGCCCGAACCCGGCGAACCCCTCGGGCTGCTCCACGGACAGAATCGAACGCCAGGTCGTCGGCGCCGAACGGCCGCGCGCGTCGACGGCGACGAAGTCGATCGCGTAGGTCACGCCGAACAGATCGGTGCCGTGGCTCGGCACGCGGCGGGCGGGGCTGTTGCGGGCGAGCCACCGCCCTCGGAAGGGCAGTTCCAGGATCACCGGGTCCATCGCCGCTCCTCAGCCGCGCAGCACGCCGATGCCGGCGACGTCGTAGGCGAGCTCGACCGCCTCGAAGATCGCCGCGTCGATCGTGCGAGGCGAGTACGCGTCTCCGATCGTGACGATCCTCGTTCCGGCCCAGGCCTCGTCCTCTTCCAGCCCCGCCACCCCGATCGACGCGCGCGGCTCGATCGCGACGATCGCGTCGAGTCCGTCGACATCGGCGATCGCACCGGTCAGCACGTCGCTGATCGCGAGCGAGCCTGCGCTCACCCGGTCGACGCGGTGCGCGACCCATCGCTCGAACCCGCGATGGGCGGCGAGCTGCTCGAAGAGGAGCGGCCGATCGTAGCCGGCGCCGACGTGCGGAAAGACGGTCTCGAACGGTGTGACGAGGATGAGCTCGTCCACGGCTTCGAGCAGAGTCAGGACGATCCCCGAGGCATACGCCGTGCCGTCCGCATCGACGACCGCGATCCGCTTGCCGAGCGAGCCCGGGTCGGATGCCGCCGCGAACGCGTCGACGGTGCCCTCGGCCGGGAATCCGTCGCGGTACGCGCCGCCGAGGGCGAGTGATGTCGTTCGCGGCGCGACCGCACCGGTGGCCACGACGATCCCGTCGGGGCGTGCGGATGCGGAGCATCTCCGCTGTGGCCTCCACCCCCAGCCGCACCTCGACGCCGGTCGCGGCGAGGTCGCGGTGCAGGTCTCCGATGAGCAGGTCGATGCTGTCGCGGCCCGGAACCGCCCTGGCCAGTCGCAGCTGTCCGCCGAGCCGGGTGTCGCTTTCGAGCAGCGTGACCGAGTGTCCGTCCGCGGCGAGTTCGATCGCTGCCCGCGCGCCCGCCGGTCCACCGCCGACGACGATCCACCGCTGCGGGATCGCCGCGGGCGGGCGCGCCGGCCGGTCGAGCTCACGGCCGGCCAGGGGATTGACGGTGCACGACATCGGGAGTCCGCGACTGCCGCGGCCCAGGCATCCCTGGTTCAAGCGGATGCAGTGACGGATGCTGTCGACCTGCCCGTCCCGGAGCTTGAGCGCGAGATCGGGGTCGGCGATCTGTGCGCGGGTGAGCGCGACCATGTCGGCGATGCCGTCGCGGATGACCTCCTCGGCCTGCTCCACGGCGAGCGCGGCACCGACGCCGAAGACGGGGACATCGGGATTGGCCGCCTTGACGGCGGCGACCTCGTCGCGCAGCCACGCGTACGGCATCGCGGCCGACGGGAAGACATGGTGGACGTTGTGATAGCCGCCCGCGGCGAGATCGAGGAAGTCGATGCGCGCGGCCTCGCGCAGCATGGCGATCACCTCGCGCAGCGCCGCGGCATCCATTCCCTGCGGGTGGAACTCGTTCGCGACGATCCGGATGCCGACCACGACGTCATCGCCGACGCGCTCGCGCACGGCCTCGAGCACCTCGCGGGCGAAGCGGGTGCGCCCCTCGAGATCGCCGCCGTAGCCGTCGGTGCGCGCGTTGTAGAGGGGCGAGAGGAACTGGTGCAGCAGGTAGCCGTGCGCCATGTGCACCTCGACGCCGTCGAAGCCGCCCCGGACGGCGATCTCGGCGGAGTCCGCCCATGCATCGGTGAGCTCTCGGATGTCGGCGCCGGTCATCTCCCGGGTGCCGTGCGCCGTCGACGGCGACAACATGCGCGACGGCGCATATATCGCGCGAGGTCCGTCGGGACCGTCGGGATTCGTCTGCGCACCGTGGTGGTTGAGCTGGACGAAGACTCGCGCGCCGGCCGCGTGGATCGCGTCGGTCATGCGGCGATCGGCTTCGACCGCCTCGGGGCGGAATGCGTCTTCGAACCCGCGGATGGAGCCCGAGGGGTGCACGAACTGGTTGCCCGCGATGAACAGCCCGCACCCTCCGTGGGCTCGCCGCACGAAGTAGGCGGTCTCGCGGTCGGACTCGACGCGGTCGGAGTACTGCTTGGAATGGGCGGTCTGCAGAATGCGATTGGGCACGGTGACGCCGCCGATTCGCAGCGGAGCGAAAAGGGGTGAGGGCGAATGCGTGTCGGTGGTCACCGCCCCCATCTTCGCGCGCTGTCCACCGTCGGGTCGAGGACCGCGCCGACAGGCACCGCCGCGCGAGCGGTCAGAGCCCGACGAGTTGGGCGCTTCGGTCCCAGAATGCGCGAGCCAGTTCGGCGTCGTCGGCCTGCGGATTGGTCCCTGCCACCTGCAGCTTCTCGTAGAACTCGCCCGAGACCCAGTCGGTGCCCGGTGTCGTCTCGGCGAGCCAGACCAGCGTGAGCGCACCCTGCTCAGGGGTGATGAGTCCCGCGAGCCTCTTGAGCGGGGTCTGGTACACCCATCGCATCAGGCTCGTCGTGTCGGACGCGAACCCCGTGGCGACCGGGCCGGGATGGAACACCGCTGCGGAAAGCCCCTCCGGGTGGAACCTCCGATGCAGCTCCTTCGTGAACAGCACGTTGGCGAGCTTCGAGTCGCCGTACGCCTTGTTGGCCGAGTACCGCCGGTCGTTGTTCAGGTCGTCGATGTCGATGTGGCCGAACAGCCGTGCCGCTGCGCTGGAGGTGTTGATGACACTCGCTCCACTCGCGAGCAGGGTCGGCATCAGCAGGTTGGTGAGAAGGAACGGCGCGAGATGGTTCACCTGCAGCGTCTTCTCGAATCCGTCCGCGGTACGATCCCGGTTGCCGAAGATCCCGCCGGCGTTGTTGACGAGCACGTCGATCGTGGGGTGCTCGATCGCGAGTCGAGCCGCCAGTTCGCGCACCTGCGACAGTTCGACGAAGTCCGCGACGAGGTATGGCGCATCCAGCTCCTCTGCGATGCGCCGGGACTTCTCGGGTGACCGGCCGATGAGCACCAGTGCGTGGCCGTCGGCCTTGAGCCGACGAGCGGCCGCCGCTCCGATCCCGTCGCTCGCTCCGGTGATCACGATCGTCTTGGACTCCGCAGCCTGGCTCACCATGACGACTCTCGCACGAGAATCGTGGCCGAGGGTCGTCGTGGCGGTGGGACCTTCGACCCTTCGATGTCCGTCGCACGGCGATCTAGCGTGCGAGTGGCGGCGCGTATCGGTCGGCCGCCGGAGAGGCGAGGGGGCACCCCGTGGAGTCCATCGTATTGGGGTTCGATGGCGGTGAGACCTCTCTGGTGGCACTGGACTGGGTGGCGGTGCGCGCCGCCGACCACGTTTGCCGCGTCGAGATCGTCATGATCGGGGGCAGCCTCCTCGGGGATGACTACCCACGCGACACGGGGCTGCTCGATGCGGAACGCCGGCTGCATGACGTCGCACCGGATGCCGAGGTCGCCTCGCATCGACTCACCGGCAGGATGCCGGACTCGCTGCTCGAGCGTGCGCGCGAGGCCGATCTTCTCGTGATCGGTGCGCGCCGAGGGCACCCGGTCTGGTCTGCCCTGGCCGGCTGGATGCCGCTGCGGATCGCGTCTCGCAGCCGCACGCCCGTCGTCGTCGTTCCGCAGCACTGGGAGCCTTCCGCCGAAAAGTTCGTCGTCGGCGTGGATGACGACGACTCATCGCGTGCTGCTGTGGACTTCGCCGCGCGCGAAGCGGCGGTGGCGCGCGCGCCGCTCGTCTTCGTCCACACGTGGCAGACGCCGGTGGCTCAGATGGAAGGGTCGGTCGCCCTGCTCGCATCCCCCATCGAGGCGCGAGCCGGTCATCGCAAGATCCTCCGCGACATCGTGCAGCGTGTGGAGAGCGTCCACCCCGGCGTGGTCACGGTTCAGGTGCTCGAACAGGGCAGTCCCGCCTCGTCGCTGCTGCAGGCGACACGCAGCGCTTCCCTCCTCGTCATCGGCACGCACCATCGAGGACTCCTCGCGGGTGCCCTTCTCGGCTCGACGGGACAGGATGTGCTCTCCCAGTGCCGGATCCCGGTGTGCGTGGTGCCCCGCGACGCATCGGACTGACCCCCGATCGCACTCGCGCCGTCGCTAGACTCACGTCGACGGTAGGCGCCATGGGCGACGACCTCGAGCTGGCCGCAAAGCTGGAATGGAGCGGCGGACTCAGGCCGCCGTCTACGGCGCCGACGCAAGCACGACCCCGAGCGGCGGTCCGTGACGGGACCTTCGGCCCTTGCAGACGTGCGCCCCCAGGGGTTTGCTGGAATGATCCCGCAGCGAACGGAGCCATCATGCCGAACTTCGCAGACGACGCACTCGTGACGGAGATGACGCCGGACGAGTGCTGGCACCTGCTCGAACACGCCGAGATCGGAAGGCTCGCGGTCAGCGTCAGGGACGAGGTGGAGATCTTCCCGCTGAATTTCGTGGTCTCCGAGCGGCAACTGTATTTCCGCACGTCGCCGGGATCGAAGCTCGCCGAACTGACCGCGAACCCGCGCGTCGCGCTCGAGGCGGACCGTTACGACGACATCGCCGCTGCGAGCGTCGTCGTCAAGGGCATCGCCGAGCGGCTCGAACTCCAGCGCGACATCGATGCCGCCGACGAGCTGGACCTGCAGCCGTGGATCCCGACCCTGAAGTACCGGTGGGTGCGGATCACGCCGACGCGGGTGACCGGACGCCGTTTCACCCGTGCTCCGGAGCCCGACCGCTACGACGTCGTCGACGGAGGACCGACGAGCTAGGCCAGCAGTCGTTTCATATCGGCGAGGTTCGCCTCGGACTGCTCGAGCAGAGCCCGCAGTTCCTGCACCGTCGCCGCAGACGAGGCGCTGCCGTGATCCGCGGGCGGAGCGGATGCCGCTGACGGGGCGGATGCCGCAGATGTAGCTGATGCGGCCGCGATCGGCTTGGCATCCTCGGCCGGTGCGGTCTCGGCATCCGGCTCGCCTGCGGTCTTGTCGGTCTTCCGCGGACTGAGGAAGAAGTTCGCAAGATAGCCGGTGAACGTTCCGAAGATCCCGACGCCGATGATGATGATGACACTGCCCCACGCGCGTCCGGCATCGGTGACCGGGTATCTGTCGCCGTAGCCGACGGTGGAGATCGTGACGATCGTGTACCAGAGGGCGTCGGATGCGTCGGTGATGTTCGCGCCGGGTGCGTATTGCTCGATGTAGAGCATGAGCAGGCTGCCGAACTGCAGGACCAGGATGCCCATGAGCAGCAGCACCAGCAGAGCGCTGCCGGCGCGGTCTCGGGTCAGCGTCCGCCAGATCGCACGCGGACCGACATCGCGCATCAGCCGGTACACGCGTATCAGCCGGAAGATGCGGAGGATCTTCAGCTGCGGGAACGGGAGGCTCGCCAGGAGGTCCGCCCACCCGAACTGTCTGAAGAAGTACGCCGCGCGACCTGGAGCGGTGACCAGCCGGAAGGTGAAGTCGCCGAGGAAGATCGCACTGAAGATCGCATTCATGACCAGCAGGATCGTCTGCAGCGACTGTTCGGTGGAGACGAGCCACACCAGCAGAAGATTGACGATCGACAGCACCGAGAGGATGCCGATGAAGATCTCGTAGCCCGGACTCTTCAATTCGCTTCGCGCGCTCATGTCGAGATTGTGGCATCCCGCGGGGCTTCTACTCGTCGTCGGCGATGTTCTCGATGAGATGCAGCTGCGTGCCGTCGAGGTCGATGAGGAACGCGGCGCGCTGACCCCACTCCTGCATCGCGATCGGAATCAGACGGGGGATGCCGGTCACCGTCCGCGGCACGCCCGACGAGCCGATCGCGTCGACGAGAGCCGGGAGATCATCGACGCGGATGCTGCACATGAAGGAACTCTGGAACGGGTCGAGGTCGGGGTACCGGAAGAACTCCAGCCGCATCGTGCCGCGCCGGAGGATGAGCCAGCCGTCGTCGCGGTAGTCCTCCTCGAAGCCGAACCGCCCGTAGAACGCGACGGTCGCCGCGAAGTCGCGGGACGGCAGATTGGGCACCGCTCGATCGACCATGATGCGACCCTACGACGGGGGAGGTCGGTCAGCGCAGGGTGTCGAGGATGTCGGTCAGCGTCTCGAATGTGGTCAGCGGACTGATGATCGCGAAGCGAAGGACTGTCTCGCCGTCGTGCGAACTGGGCACGACGAAGGCCTTCTGCTCCTCCAGCAGCCGGTCCGACCACGCCTGATAGTCCGCACGCGACCATCCTTCGCGGCGGAAGACGACGACCGACAGCTGAGGATCGCGCACGAGCGAGAGCTCGTCCCGTTCCGTGATCTCGTCGGCGATGCGCCGGGCCAGCCGGATGCCGCTGTCCACGGCCGCGCGGTAGTGCTCGGTGCCGTGCGTGGCGAGCGAGAACCACAGCGGCAGGCCGCGCGCCCGTCGGGTGAGCTGTATCGCGAGATCGGAAGGATTCCAGTCGGCGGAGTCGGTGAGCGTGTCGAGGTACTCGGCCTTCTGGGTGTGTGCGGCCAGGGCGACCGACGGGTCGCGGTAGATGAGCGCGCACGCGTCGAACGGCGCGAAGAGCCACTTGTGCGGATCAACGATGACCGAGTCGGCCTCGCCGACCCCGGCGAAGGCCGGGCGCATCCGGTCCACGAGCATCGCAGCCAGCCCGTAGGCGCCGTCGATGTGCAGCCAGACGTCGCGGTCGCGGGTCGCCTCGGCGATCGAGGCGATGTCGTCGACGATGCCGAAGTTCGTCGTGCCGCCGGTCGCAACCACCGCGAACACGGACGCGCCGTGGTCGTCGAGCGTTCGGGTGACGGCGTCGCCGTGGAGGCGTCCGGTAGCATCGGGCTCCGCGGTCGCGACATCCACATCCATGACGGCGGCAGCGGAGGCGATGGACGAGTGCGCCTCCGCGCTGCAGACGACGACCCAGCGCGCGGGGTCGGCGACACCGGCCGCGCGATTGCGGCGGCGGGCGACATCCCGAGCCGCCACGAGCGCGGAGAGGTTGCCGATCGTGCCGCCCTGGACGAAGACGCCGCCGGAACCCTCGGGCAGACCGAACTCGTCGGCGAGCCAGCGCAGCACCTCGTTCTCGGCGAACACGGCGCCGGACCCCTCGAGCCAGGAGCCCGCGTAGATCGCCGACGCCGATACGACGACGTCGAACGCGAGCGCCGCCTTCGTCGGAGCTGACGGAATGAAGGAGAGGTAGCCGGGGTGGTCGGTCGACACGCAGGCCGGCGCCAGCACGTTCTCGAACAGTCCGATCGCGCGGCGTGCCCCGATGCCCTCGGCGGTGATCGACCCCGCGGCGAGGCGCGCGAGGTCGTTCGGACGCATCGGCTTGTCGAGCGGAACGTTCTCGAACAGGGCACGGCGTCGTGCGTAGTCGAGCACCTGGTCGACGGTGTCCCAGGTCTCACGCGTGATGGCGTGCATGCGCTCGGGCTCGTGCACCTCGGTCATGGTGTTCTCCTGTTCACGGTCGCGCGCTTCGGGCTGGTCGTCGCGACAGACCATGCCAGTCTGCTCGCCCAGGCGAGGATCCGGGAGTCCTGACTCGCACAGGTGCTTCGAGGGGCGGACGGCTCACACGTCCAGCATCCGCGTCAGCCAGGCGTCGCGTGCTGCCGCGGCCGCCACCGAGATCCGCGCATCGGGCGCGAAGTTCTCGAATCCGTGGAACCCGCCGGGCCAGACGTGGAGTTCGGCGGCTCCTCCGCATGCCCACATGCGGGAGGCGAAGGCGACCGCCTCGTCGCGGAAGACCTCGGCGCTGCCGACCGAAATGAACGCGGGCGGCAGAGCGGACAGATCTTCTGCGCGCGCCGGCGCTGCTGCCGGCGACACGTCATCGCCCCCGCGACGATCGCCGAGGAGGGCCGTCCACCCGGTGATGTTGCTCGAGCGGTCCCAGACGCCGATCCCGTCGATCTGCTCGGTCGAGATCGTGTGGTCGCGGTCGTCGAGCATCGGGCTCACCAGCACCTGCGCCGAGATGGGCGGGCCCCCGCGTTCGCGGGCGAGCAGGCACACGCCGGCTGCGAGGCCGGCCCCGGCGCTCTGCCCGGCGACGATCAGGCGATCGGGGTCGATGCCGAGCTCCGCCGCGTTCGCGACGATCCACTCGAGTGCGGCGGAGCAGTCCTCCACCGGGGCGGGGTCCGGATGCTCGGGTGCCAGACGGTAGTCGACCGCCACCACGACCGCTCCGTGGCTTGCGATGAAGGGAAGATAGGCCTGTACGCCTCCGAAGCGGTTGCCGAACACCATCCCGCCACCGTGCAGGTAGAGGATGCCGGCACCGGCGTCGCTGTGCTCCGACGCCCGGAACACCGAGAGGGCGATGTCGCCGCCGCCGTAGCCCTCGATCGTGTGCTGGTCGTGGCGTGCCCCGACTCGGTCGACGAGACCGCCCACCGTCGGGTCGGCCGGGAGCGCGCGGAAGCGCTCGATCATGGCAGGCGTGATCGTCGGGGGCACCTTGTCGGCGAGAGTCTCGTAAAACGACGTCCAGCTCGGGGTCGAACGGCGGTGCAGGATGCTTCGACATCGGTCCTCCTCGGCGACGGGCATGTCTGGTCCAGCGTGCCGTTCGACCGAGAGCGCCGCAATGGCCGCACGTCGCCGCGTGATGCCGTCGGGCGACGGCGTACGGGTCGAGGCGTCGTTACGGGGCGGGTGAGGTCGGCTCGGGCGTCGGGATGGCGGCGGCGTCGGTGCCCGGGCTCGCGGACTCAGTGCCGACCTCGGCGCTCGTCGGCGTGACCGGCGCGGTCGCCTGTGCGGCGACCGGTGCTTCTGCCGGCGCGCTGAGCGGTGCGCTCGGCTCGCCGCTCGCTGATACGTCGGCCTGACCGCTGACCGGTGCAGCAGCCGACCCGCCGACCGGTGCGCTCGCCTGTCCGGTCACCGGCGGACTGGTCTGCGCGTTCGCCGAGCCGGTGGCCTCGGCGTTCGCCGGCGCCGGGCCCTTGCCGGTGGACTGGCCGTTCGCCGCGCCGCTGGTCTGACCCTTCGCCACGCCGTCAGCCTGTCCGTTCGCCACGCTGTTGGCCTGCCCCTTCGCGACGCCTGCTGGCCTGGCCGTTCGCAGCGCCGTTGGCCTGGCCGTTCGCGACGCCATTCGACTGGCCCTTGGCTACGCCGCTCGCCACGCCGTTCGCCCCGGACTGTCCGCCCTTGTCGGTCGATGGGCCGCGCCCCTGCGAAGTCGTGGAGTTCTCGTTCGGTCCGCGTGGCGCACCCGAGTTCTGGGACCCCGGGTCGGCGGGCGGTCCCCCGGTTCCGTCACCATCGCCGGATGCGCCGTCGCCGGACTCGTACGCCGACGTCGGATCGTCGTCGGGGGCCTCGGGCAGGGCTGCCGGGGCGTCGCTCGACGGCGTGTGCGAGTGATGCCCTGCGTCGTCGTGCGCGGAGAGCGTGTGGGCGTGCTCGGCGGCGGACGCCGCGATGAGGATCGGAGCCGGAGCGATCACCGCGCCGGCGACGAGCGCGCACGCCGGCGACCTTTCCGACCACCGCCATGGCAGCCGCCCCGCCGCTTGCCGCGGTGCTTCCGCCGACCGTGGCGACGACGGTCGCGGCAGGCGAGCCGATCGTGGATGCCGACGCCGATGTCATGACCGCAGACCCGGCCGCGATCTTCGACGCGAACGCGGCCGCCGTTGCCCCGCCGGCGAGAACGGGCAGCAGGACCAGGGCCAGGCGACCCGGCGTCAGCAGGTCGGCAAGCTCGTCGACGACGGAGGTGCATCGTCCACACCCGCTGAGATGCTGCTCCACCCGCACGCGGTCGCGGCGCGGCAGTGTCTGGCGCGAGTGGGCGCCGAGCAGCGGTGTGACCGCCTCGCAGTCCTTCTCGAGCCCCTGCTGCGCGCTGACGTGCTGCTGAAGCCACGCGGTGCGCAGCGCTTCGCGCGCACGGAAGGCAAGCGCGGAAACCGCATTCGCATTCATTCCGAGCAGCGATGCCGTGTGCTCTCGGGACAGTCCCTCGACTTCCGTGTACCAGAGCACCTCCTGCCATCGCGTGGGAAGCGAGAGGAACGCGCGGGCGGTGACCGATCCGTCGAAGCGGGTCACCGTCGCCGCCTCGGCACCGTCGTCGCCGATCACCTCTTCGATGGCGTCTCCGGCGGGAGCAGTCCGACGTGCTCTGACCATCGAGACGTAGGTGTTGCGAACCGAGGATCGCAGGTAGTAGCGGAAGTCGTCTTCCGGCCCGCCGCCCGCCTTGATGGCGATGTAGACCTTCATGAAGGCCTCGGACACGACATCGTCGGCATCCGAGACCGACAGCGTGCGCGCATAGCTCGTCGCGCCGGGGGCATGCCGGGCCCACAGCGCAGCGTACGCACGACGCGACCCATCTCGAGTTGCGCGCACAAGCTCGGCGTCGCTCAATTCCCCAAAATCGGTGCGAACGTGCGACGATCTCGAATCGTCGGTCACTGAGCATGCATATCACGTCCGGTTCGACAAAGAAAGCCGAAACCACGGCACGCGATGACTTGAGAACGTGGTAGGGCCGACGCCGACTTCTGGGGATGAAACCAAGCGACGTCGGCCCATGCGCTGTTGGGGCAGCGCCACGAAGCAATGAATTGCTCCACTTCGTACTGCTAGGACGCAGACCGCACTTCTCCATTACGCGGATTTGGGAAAAGATTGTCGACGTCCGTCGTCGCCGTTCGACGCCCAGGTCAGAGCGAGTGCTCACCGACGACGAGGAGGACACCGTGAGATCCGACAACCCCAGCCCCGCGAACAGCGACCTGCCCCTTCCGGACATCGTCGACCGGGACGAGTGGCAGCGACGCCGGGACGAGCTGCTCGTCCGCGAGAAGCGCCACACGCGTGCGGGAGACGCGCTCTCGGCGGAGAGGCGGCGCCAGCCGATGACTCCGGTCGGGCCGGCCACTCTCATCGGCGCAGACGGACCCGTCCCGCTCCTGGATGTCTTCGAGGGGCGGCGCATGCTGATCGCATACGCCTTCATGTGGCATCGCGGGCGGCCGACCGCTGGGCAGTGCGAGGGCTGCACCCTCACGATCGCCGACATCGCCGGTGCCGCGCCGATCTACCTCGCCGAGCGTGACGTGACCTTCGCGGTGTTCTGCGAGGGACCGTGGGAGGACATCGCGGCGTACCGGGACTTCATGGGCTGGACGATGCCCTGGTACTCGACCGAGTTCGTCCAGGACGTTCCTGCGCTCGCCGAAGGCGGCATCATGCGTTCGTACCTGCGCGACGGCGACGACGTGTACCTGACGTATGAGACGACCGATCGAGGGACCGAGTCGTTCGCACCGACCTTCCACCTGCTCGATCTGACCCCGTACGGCCGCCAGGAGGTCTGGGAGGACTCGCCCGCAGGCTGGCCGCAGGACCGGCAGGGATCATGGTGGCGGCGCGACGGCCGCCCGGTCGCGCAGTGGCTGCGCACCGGCGAGCCGGTCGAGCACCAGCACGATCATCATCACCACTGACGGAACTCCCGCGGACCGCGAATGAAGACGCTGGGCTGGAGCACAGCACGGCTCCAGCCCAGCGTCAGGTCAGGGTGAGGACGGACTAGACCGTCGAGGTCGCGTCGCGCCTCGGCAGCACCCAGCCCGGCCGGATGAAGTGGCACGTGTACCCATGCGGAATCCGGACGAGGTAGTCCTGGTGCTCGGGCTCGGCCTCCCAGAACGGGCCTGCGGGCTCGATCGTGGTGACGGC
Source organism: uncultured Actinomycetota bacterium (assembly GCA_963713325.1). Lineage (GTDB taxonomy): Bacteria > Actinomycetota > Actinomycetes > Actinomycetales > Microbacteriaceae > Microbacterium. The sequence goes on along the minus strand of CAVQLL010000008.1, from coordinate 224,223 downwards.
CTTCTTGGGCCACAGACCCGACGCGTCGACGTCGGCGATCGTGTCGCGGGCGACCTGCTCCTGCTCGGGCGTGAGCGGGAAGATCGCCGAACGGTAGCTCGTCCCGATGTCGTTGCCCTGGCGGTTCAGGGTCGACGGATCGTGGATCTGGAAGAAGAACGCGAGGATGTCGCGGTACGTCGTCTTGGTCGGATCGAACACGATCTCCACCGCCTCGGCGTGGCCGGGGTGCGTGCGATAGGTCGCATGGTCGTTGCTGCCGCCGGTGTAGCCGACCCGGGTGTCGAGCACTCCGGGCTGGCGGCGGATGAGATCCTCGACGCCCCAGAAGCACCCTCCGGCGAGAACGGCCGTCTCGGTTCCGGGCGTGCGGGTGATGTTTCCGGTGTCGGTGGGTCCACTGGTCATGATGCGTTCTCCTGGTTGCTGGTGGTGTCCTCGAAGAGCCTGCGGTAGTCACCGTAGCCCTGCTCCTCGAGCTCTGCGACGGGCACGAAACGCAGCGCCGCCGAATTCATGCAGTAGCGAAGGCCTCCGGCATCCCGTGGTCCGTCGTCGAAGACGTGACCCAGGTGGCTGTCGGCGCCGGACGAGCGCACCTCGGTGCGCTTCATCCAGAGCAGACCGTCGACCTTCTCGGTGACTGCGTCGGGAGCGAGCGGCTTGGTGAAGCTCGGCCATCCCGTGCCGCTGTCGTACTTGTCGAGCGACGAGAACAGAGGCTGGCCCGAGACGACGTCGACGTAGATGCCGTCCTCGTGGTTGTTCCAGTACTCGTTGCGGAACGGCGGCTCGGTGCCGTCGTCCTGCGTGACGCGGTACTGGGCGGGGGTCAGGCGACTGAGTGCATCGGCAGTCGCGCGGTAGTCCTGTGACATTTGCTTCCTCCTTGGAAAACGCGGCTGGCTGCAGCGTCATAGAGAAGAACGGCTGATGCACGGTATTTGGTCCCGCGAAGCTGGGAGCGAGCCGTGAGTTCTCGAGCGGATCGTCACGCGGCCGGGCCACGCCGGACGGCTCACAGCTGCGTGCTGCTGAGCACGTCGGTCGCGGCGATCTTCAGTACGCCGCCCTCGTCCACCAGCTGGTAGGCGGTCACCTCCTGGATGACGCTCCCGTCGCGGAAGTAGTACGTAAGCGTTGCCTGTGCCTGATCAGGTGCGGACGCGGTCACATCGGCGATGTCGACGGCCGCGATCGCCCCCCAGAAGGCCTCGTAGGCGCCGCGGCCGCCCGCATGATTCTCCTGGTAGTCGGCGGTCATCATCGGCCACGCAGCGGCGATGTCGCCCGGGAGCATCGCGTAGTAGTCGGTGACCGTCTCCGCTGCGCGCTGCTCGGGGGTCGGCGGCGCGGGCGTCGGCTCCTGGGCGGGCGGCGAGCTGGGGGTCGACGGCGAAGGAGCCCGATCGGGCGTCGGAGTCTCGGCGGTCGGGGTTTCCGACGGGGTTTGGCCGGCTCGCGGTGCCGCGTCATCATCCGCATCCGGTCGAAGGGGGCTGAACAGCAGAATGCCGCCGAAGACGAGGACGACAACCAGGACCAGGATGCCGGCGACCGCGGCGGCGCGCCGACCTCGCCGATGCGACTGGGTCGCAGGCGGGGATGTCACCTCAGGCGCTCGTGGCTGGTGGGGGACTGTTCGGCCGAGCGGCTCGGTCTCGGCGGTGGGCGTCTCGTAGCGGGTGGGCTGGTCGACCCGAAGAGTCTCGGCGGTGGGATCCTGCGCCGGAGGCGCCGGACGCGAGTGGCGCCTCGACCGCGATGGCGATCGGAGCGGCAGGGCCCGCCTCGACGCGCTCCGTCGCGACATCGTCTTGGCGCTCAGTCGCGGCATCTTCCACGCGCTCGGTCACGACGTCCGTCATGGGCTCGGTCGCCACATCGTCCTGGCGCTCAGTCGCGACATCTTCCACCCGCTCGGTCACGACGTCCTCCATGGGCTCGGTCGCGACGTCCTCCATGGGCTCGGTCGCGACGTCGTTCACGGTTTCCGTCCCCACCGCAAGCCACGAAAGGACGGCGGAGGTCCCACCGAAACGCTTCGCGGTCGCGGTCTCGTTCAGCCACGCCAGGGACTGAGCGACCGACCCCATGGCGGGCCGCTGCTTCGGCTGAGCCGACAGCATCGTCCGCAGCAGCGGCGCCAACGGACCGGCGTGCTTGGGCGGCGGGTACCCGCCCCGGGCGACCTTGTGCAGAAGGGCGATCGCGTTGCGGTCAGACCCGAAAGGCGGGTCGCCCTCCAGCGCCGCGTACAGCGTCGACCCGAGCGAGAACACGTCCGACGCGAAGCTCGTCGGCAGCCCCCGCGCAACCTCGGGCGCGAGGTAGGCGGGGGTACCGTGGATCATCCCGGTCGCGGTGATCGTCGCGTCGCCGAGTGCATGCGAGATCCCGAAGTCGCTGATCATGGCCGAGCCGTCTTCGGTGATGAGGATGTTCCCCGGCTTCACGTCCCTGTGCACGATCCGCATCTTGTGCGCCGCCGCCAACGCAGAGCTGACCTGAGCGCCGATCCGCGCCGCTTCCGATGAGGTCAGAGTTCCGTGCTCGCGGAGCAGGTCGGACAACGGCGTGGACTCTATGAGCTGCATCACGATGCACGGCTGACCCTCATGCTCGATGACGTCGAACACTGTGACCGCGTGGGGGTGGTGGAGGCCGGCAGTGATGCGGGCCTCCCGCATCGCCCGGTCCGTCGCCAGCTCGCGCTCCCGATCGGTCAGTTCCGGTTGCGTGCGCAGCATCTTGAGGGCGACCGGCCGCTGCAGCCGCTCGTCCCATGCGTGCCAGACGATCCCCATGCCACCCGCGCCGAGCATCTTGACCAGCCGATAGCGGTCAGCGACGAGTGTCGGCGGAGTACTCATGGAACGCGCTCCTTGGAAGCTGCGAAGAACGCTACGCCCGCGGGAGCGAGGAATCGGGGGCCTTGCGCGGATGGCGTCGGTGTGGGTAGCGGGGATCAACCGGCCACCGAAGCGTCAGAGGGCGGGCCGCCGCATCCGATTCGAGAAGCTGGATCCGGCGAGAACCCCGAGCGCGATCGCGACCATCGTCGACAGCGTCGCGACGAGGGATGCCGATGCCGCGGCGTCTCCTCCGAGCACGTCCGCCACGCCGACGAGTCCGAGGGCTCCGGGCACGAGCAGCCAGAATGCCGGCGTGAAGCTGACCAGCGCCGCGGGCCCCGAAGGCTGCCGGGCGACCAAGGCGGTGACCGGAGTCACGACCAGTGCACCGACGAAAGCCGAGAGCACCCCGCCCAGCACGAGATCGCCGAGCACCTGCGCCGCGTAGGCGATGTAGAGCACGAGAATGATCCACGGCAGCGAGCGTCGCGGTGCGCACCGGTGCACCGAGATCGCCACCCCGAAGACGGCGACGGCGATCCACGGCGCGATCGGTCCGAGAAGATCGGGGTTGCTCGCTGAAGTCGAAATCGGGAACGCCGACCAGAGCGCCCGCGGTCACGATGCCGGCGCTGAGCAGAACCAGCTGCATCGCACCGGATGCCAGCCGGCCCGCGCCCGAGATCATGTGACCCGTGGACAGTTCGAGCACCGCCGTGGTGAGGAGGGCGCCGGGCAGGAGGACCACGAGCGGGGCTAACAGCGCCGCCAGGATGCCGGAGCCGAACCCGGCGCGCAGCAGGGAGAACACGATGAGCGCGACGCTGAACGCGATGGCCACCGTGATCAGCGCGCCGTACCGTCGCGGCAGGCGCTCACTCACCAGGAGCGCGGCGCCCGTGACCAGCCCGAGCGCCGCGGCGAGCGCCACGCCGGTCCACGAAGCGCCGAGCAGCACGGACAGCGCCGCGCTGAGGAACGCGTATCCGATGGCGCGCAGGACGCGGCCGTACGTCGGCGGCATCCGACGAATGCGCTCGATCCTCTCGATCGTCGACCGGGGGTCCAGCACGCCGGTGCGCGCGGCATCCACCGTCTTCTGCACTTCGTCGATCTGCGACAGCAGCAGCTGACCGTCTCCGCTTGCGGCTGCCCCGGTGCGGTGCTGACCGCTCCCTCGCGCCGAGACCAGGAGTGCGTTCGGGAAGACGAGCACTTCGCTCTCGGGCAGGCCGTTGACACTCGCGATGTCTCCGAGCACGTCCTGGATGGTTTCGACGGAGTATCCGGCCTGGATCATCGCGCTGCCGACGGCTTCAGCGGCCGCGAGCGCGGAGGAGGCGTCCGGCGCGTCACCCGGCGCCACCGGAGTGGAGCCGGTGATGACCGCGTCCCGTGCGCTGACCGCGATGTCCCGCTCAGCTCGCCGGCGCAGCGCGATGAGAAGGATCGCGCCCGCCAGGAGCACGGCGATCGCGATCAGCGCTGAGATCACAAGGGGGTCCATCTCTGCCGGGGAACGTGTGAAGTCTCACACGGGAAGGCTGATGCCGCTGCCGGTCGCCTGTGGCGAGCCGGGGGTTCGGACGCGGAGAGCCTTGGAAACAGCGGGCCCGTGAGCGGTCCAACAGTGGGAGAATTCAGATCTATGACGCAGCTGACGGTCATCCAGCGATCTCCTGATCCCGAGCAGGTACAGGCGCAGTCGCGCACGCGTCGATCGATCGCGGAGAAGATCCGTGACATGGGTCAGAGCCGGATCGGCGCACTGCTGCTGCTGATCGCGACTCTCGCCGCGATCGTGTGGGCCAACGTGTCGACCCTTTCGTATGAGGCGTTCTGGGAGACCCACCTCACCCTCGGCGTCGGCGACCTCCAGCTCGACTTCACCCTCCATGCGCTCGTCAACGACGCGCTCATGGCGATCTTCTTCTTCACGGTGGGCCTGGAAGTGCGGCGGGAGTTCGCCATCGGGGAGCTGACCAGCTGGTCACGCGCCATGGTGCCGGTCGTGGCGGCGATCGCCGGTCTCGTGCTGCCCGCCCTGCTTTTCGTCCTGATCGCCTCGGGATCGGGCCACGAATACGCATGGGGAATCGTCATCTCGACCGACACGGCGTTCCTCGTCGGCGCGCTCGCGCTGATCGGACCGCGGGTGCCCGGGCGGCTGCGGGTGTTCCTGCTGGCGCTGGCCGTCGTCGACGACATCGGCGCGCTCAGCATCATCGCCCTCGTCTATACCGAGAACTTCAACCCCCTGCCTCTGCTGATCGCGGCCGCGGGCCTGGCCGGCGTGTACTTCACCCGGTACCTCCGTGGCGGGCGCGGACCGGTGTACGCGACGCTCGCGATCATCGTGTGGCTCGCCTTCCTCGCCTCCGGCGTCCACCCGACGCTCGCCGGTGTCGCGATCGCACTCCTCGTGCCCGTCTACCGCCCCGATCGGCGTGACGTCGAGCACGCGCTCGACCTCGCGCGGACCTTCCGTCAATCGCCGAACACCGAGTACGCCCGGGCGGCGGCCAACAGCCTGCGCGAGTCGATCTCGATCAACGAGCGTCTGCAGTCGGCGTACGCGCCCTACGTCGCGTATGTCATCCTGCCGCTGTTCGCGCTCGCTAACGCGGGCGTGGTGATCAATCCGGAGATCCTCGCCGGTGCGCTCACGTCGGCCCTCACCTGGGGCATCGTGATCGGCCTCGTCGTGGGCAAGTTCCTCGGCGTCTTCGGATCCGCCGCGGTCATGCGCCTCTTCCGTCTCGGCGAGTTCGGCCCCGGGCTGACGCTGGATCGCATCGCCGGCGGCGCGGCGCTGTGCGGGATGGGCTTCACGATCTCCCTGTTCATCGTCGACCTCGCGATCGAGGATCCGTCGGCGCAGAACGAGGCCCGCGTCGGAGTGCTCGCGGCATCCGTCATCGCGTTCCTGATCGCGACGGTCGTCTTCCGCATCTCCGACGCGATGCGCCCCGACCTGGACACCGGGCAGACGCTCGCGCGCCCGGTGGACCAGAAGCGCGATCACGTGTTCGGCGCCGAGGACGCCCCGTACACGATCGTCGAGTACGGCGATTTCCAGTGCGGCTTCTGCCTCAAGGCCTCCGGCTCGATCCAGGAGGTCAAGAGCGAGCTCGGCGACGATCTCCGCTACGTGTGGCGCCACGCGCCTCTCACTCAGTACCACCCGAACGCGCTGGCCGGTGCGGAAGCGGCCGAGGCGGCATCCCTGCAGGGCAAGTTCTTCGAGTTCGAGCGCGGCCTGTTCGCCGACCAGGAGAACCAGCGGCCGTCCGACATCGTCCGGCTGGCCCGGGAGCTCGATCTCGACATCGAGAAGTTCGAGCGGGACCTGACCTCGCCGGAGGTCACGGGCCGGGTGCGCGACGACATGCTGGATGCCGAAGCCATGGGCATCACATCGGTCCCGACCCTCTTCATCAACGGCAGGCGCCACACCGGCCCGTACGACTCGCAGTCGCTCATCCGCGCGCTGTCGCAGACCGACCAGGGATCGTCGCCGGCCGACCCCGCCACGACCCCCGTTGGCTAGCCTGTCAGTGATGTCATCCACCGAGTTCGATCCCGTCCTGCAGCCGACCCTCACGGACGCGCAGTGGTCGCGGCTGCGCAGCTTCGGCACACCCGAGGACGTCGCCGAGGGCGATTACGTCTTCCGGTCGGGCGATCGTGACTACGACCTGATCCTCGTGGACTCCGGCGAGGTCGAGGTGGTCCGCGACTCGCTGTGGTGGATCGACGAGGCAGTCATCGCGCACATGGGTCCGCGCTCCTTCGTCGGAGAGCTCGGACTGCTCAACGGCCAGGGCGCCTTCCTATCCGCTCGCATGACCGGGCCTGGCCGCATCCTGCGGGTGACCCGCACGGACCTGCGCAAGCTCATGACCGAGGACGACGAGCTGTGCGACATCGTCCTGCATGCTCTGTGGGCCAGGCGCGAGTCCCTGCGGCGCGGACCCGCGGCCCTGACCCTCAAGTTCGTCGGCCCACGGTCGTCGAGCGACTTCATGGCGCTGCAGCGCTTCGCCGAGCGGCTCGATCTCGTCCACACCGCTGTCGAGCTGCCCGCGGGCGAACTCGGTTCGCTGACCGGGCACGACATCGCGGTCGAGGACCTGCCGGTCGCCTTCATCCAGGGGGAGCCGATCCGGCGCGCGACACCGGGCATCGTCGCCGAGCGGCTCGGCCTGAGCTATCAGGCCGACGCCGACGAGATCGTCGATCTCGTGGTCGTCGGAGGCGGTCCGGCCGGCCTTGCCGCCGCGATCTACGGCGCCTCCGAGGGCTTGAGCACGGTGCTCCTGGATGCTGTCGCGCCGGGCGGGCAGGCGGCGGCCACGTCGCGCATCGAGAACTTCCTCGGATTCCCCTTCGGCGTGAGCGGTGGCGACCTCATCGGGCAGGCCTCGCTGCAGGCGCTCAAGTTCGGAGTGCGGGTCTATGCACCGTGCGAGGCCGTGAAGCTCGAGCCCGCGGACGACCTGCTGGATGTCACGCTCACCGACGGCCGCGTGATCCGAGCCCGCACCGCGATCGTCACGGCGGGCGCCGCCTATCGGCGTCTCGACCTCGACCGCTGGGCGGACTTCGAGCGGGCAGGCATCTACTACGCAGCGACACAGCTGGAACTGCGGCAGGTGATGGACTCGCCCGTCGTCGTGGTCGGCGGTGCGAATTCCGCCGGCCAGGCCTCGCTGTACCTCGCCGCGAACGGCTGCCCCGTTCGTCTCGTCGTTCGGGGCACGGACCTCGGCAGCAGGATGTCGTCGTATCTCGTCGACCGGCTCATGGAGGATCCCCGGGTCGAGGTGCATACCGGGTCGCGTGTCGTCGGCCTGGATGGGGCCCACTCGCTCGAGCGGGTCAGCATCGACAGCGTCGGCACTGTCGACGCGCGCGGCCTGTTCTGCTTCATCGGCGCGGACCCTGCGACTTCGTGGCTCGAAGGCCTCGACCGCGACGCGGACGGCTTCCTGCGGACCGGGACCGACATCGCCGCCCAGTCGCTCGCGCAATGGCAGATGCTCGGCCGCGAGCCGCTGCCCTTCGAGACCTCGGTGCCCCGGGTGTTCGCCGCGGGCGACGTTCGACGCGGATCGATGAAGCGCGTCGCGGCCGCGGTCGGCGAGGGATCCAGCGCGGTCGCCTCCGTCCATCGCGCGCTCGCCGGCTGACGGCATCCGACGCCCCTTCGCCGCGTGGGCGGGCGCATGTTTCCGTGCGTAACGGACGATGAGATGCGGCTGCATCGCGGCGGCGAATGCCGAGGAAACCGATCGCATCGTGCGCGCGTCCCTTACGCCCGGCGAGGACGCGCTGCGTGAGTTCGCCGAGGCATGGACGAGATCGCCGACCTCATCGAGGCGCTGGGCGAGGATGCCGACAACGACGGCCTGCTCTTCTCCGGCGACCTGCACCCCTTGACGCTTCACCGGATGCTGGACGAACTTGTGCCGATGCTCCGCGGTCGCGGCATCCTGCGTTCGGAGTTCGCCTCCGGCGGCCTGCAGGCCAACCTGTCGTCGTTCTAACCGGCGCCGGCCGCGGCCGGGCGAACAGGTCGTCGATAATGGCACGCATGCAGACCCGAGAACTCGGCCGCACCGGCATCCGTGTCACCCCCTTGTGCTTCGGCACGAGCCCGCTCGCGAATCTCCCCGGTCTCTACGGCTACGACGTGGAGGAGGGGCGGGCCGTTGCCACCGTGCGGGCGGCGCTGGAGAGCCCCGTGCGGTTCCTCGACACGTCCAACGGCTACGGACTGCACGGCGAGGCCGAACTGCGGGTGGGCGCCGCGCTCCGCGAGCTCGGCGGCCTGCCCGGGGACTACCTGCTCGCAACGAAGGTGGATCCACGGCACGGATCCGAGGACTTCAGCGGCGAACGCGTCCGCGAGTCCTACCGCGAGAGCCTCGAGCGCCTCGGCGTCGACCGCGTGCGGCTCCTCCACCTGCACGACCCGGAACGGATCGGGTACGAGGCGTCCGTCGCCCCGGGTGGGCCCGTGGAGGCCCTGCGGGCGCTGAAGGAGTCCGGCCAGGTCGACCTCATCGGCGTGGCGGGCGGCACTCTCAGCGTGCTGCGAGCGCTCGTCGACACGGGCGTCTTCGACGTCGTGCTCACCCACAACCGCTACACGCTCCTGGATCGCTCGGCCGAGAGCCTCATCGAGACCGCCCACGCGCGCGGGCTGGGCGTGCTCAACGCGGCGCCCTACGGCGGCGGCATGCTCGCGAAAGGCCCGCAGGCGACCAGGAGATACGCCTACCGCGAGCACGGCGACGCCCATGCCGCCGCGCTGGTCATGCAGGCCGCATGCGCGCGGCATGGTGTTCCCCTCGCCGCAGCCGCGCTCCAGTTCTCCCTGCGCGACGCGCGCATCTCATCCACGGTCGTCGGCGTCTCGTCGCCGAAGCGCATCGAGCAGACCCTCGACCTCTCGACGCATCCCATCCCCGACGAGCTGTGGGTCGAGCTCGACGACCTCACTCCGCCCCGATCGAGCTGGATCGACGACTGATCCGCGTGCGGAGCCGAAGGCAGGCGCGACGCGTGCATCACGTACCCACCCGCGCCCTCGCGATCGAGGACGACGACCGGGTCGCAGCATCCGATCGAAGCCGCTACTGTGGACAGGTGCTGACCTGTCGTTGTTGTCGCTGAGTGCCTCGCACCTGCTTCGACGACCCCCGACAGTCGCCGCGCCTCTGATGCGCGGCCCAGCCATCCAGGACAACACCGTGCGATATGCCCAGAGCGTCACCGACCTCGTCGGCAATACCCCCCTCATCCGCCTCAACCGCGTGACCGTGGGCCTGCAGGCCACCGTGCTCGCGAAGGTGGAGTACTTCAACCCGGGCGGCTCATCGAAGGACCGCATCGCGGGCAACATCATCGACGCCGCTGAACGCGACGGGCTGCTGCTGCCCGGCGGCACGATCGTCGAGCCGACGAGCGGCAACACCGGCGTGGGGCTCGCCCTGATCGCCCAGCAGCGCGGGTACCGCTGCGTGTTCGTCGTGCCCGACAAGGTCGCCGAGGACAAGCAGGCCGTACTGCGCGCCTACGGCGCGGAGGTCGTGGTCGCTCCGACCGCGGTGGAGCCGGACGATCCGCGCTCGTACTACAGCGTCTCCGCGCGACTCGTCGACGAGATCCCGGGGGCGTACATGCCCAACCAGTACGCCAACCCGAACGGCCCGCGCAGTCACTTCGAGACCACGGGCCCCGAGATCTGGCGCGACACGGACGGCCGCGTCACGCACTTCGTCGCCGGAATCGGCACGGGCGGCACGATCACCGGCGCCGGGCGGTACCTGCGGGATGCCTCGGCCGGAGCGGTGCGGATCATCGGCGCGGATCCGGTGGGCTCCATCTATTCGGGCGGACCGGTGCACACCTACGACGTCGAGGGGGTCGGCGAGGACTTCTGGCCCGATGCGTACGACCCCACCGTCGTCCACGAGATCCACCGCGTCAGCGACGCCGAGTCGTTCGCGATGACCCGACGCCTTGCCCGCGAGGAGGGCCTGCTCGTCGGCGGGTCCAGCGGTATGGCGGTCGTGGCGGCACTCCGCGCCGCGCAGGATCTGCCCGAGGAGGCGATCGTCGTGGTACTGCTGCCCGACCACGGTCGCGGATACCTGAGCAAGCTCTTCGACGACGACTGGATGACAGCCCACGGCTATCCGATCGGCGACGAGGATTCCACCCCTGGATCGAGGAGCGACGCATGACCGATCAGACCGCAGTCCCGGCTCGCGGGTTCGACAGCCTCGCCGTGCACGCCGGTCAGGCGTTCGACCCGACGACGGGTGCCGTCATCCCGCCCGTGCACTTCTCCACGACCTACGCGCAGGACGGGATCGGGGGCCTCCGCCAGGGGTACGAGTACGGTCGGAGCGGCAACCCCACGCGCACCGCACTCGAGACGCAGATCGCCGCGCTCGAAGGCGGCAGGCACGGCCTGTCGTTCTCCTCCGGGCTCGCCGCAGAAGACGCGCTGCTGCGCGCGGTGCTCGCGCCCGGCGACGAGGTGCTGCTCGGCGATGACGTCTACGGCGGGACGTATCGTCTCATCGCGCGCGTCCTGGGCCCCTGGGGTGTCGGGGTGCGCATCGTCGACATGAGCGATCTCGACGCCGTCGCCGCCGCGCTGGAAGAACGACCCGCGCGGATCCTGTGGGTGGAGACCCCGAGCAATCCGCTGCTGCGGATCACCGACATCGCGGGCCTTGCCCGCCTCGGCCACGACGCCGGAGCGCTCGTCGTCGTCGACAACACGTTCGCCTCCCCCGCCCTTCAGCAGCCGCTCCGGCTCGGCGCCGACGTCGTCGTGCACTCCGCGACGAAGTACCTCGGCGGGCACTCGGACGTCGTCGGCGGTGCGCTCGTCATCGACGACGACGCGGTGGCTGAGGGAGTGAGATTCCTCCAGTTCGCGGTGGGCGCCGTGTCGGGTCCGCTGGATGCCTGGCTGACCACGCGTGGCATCAAGACGCTCGGCCTCCGCATGCAGAAGCACAGCGAGAACGCCTCGGCGATCGCCGGCTTCCTCCAGGGCCACGATCGGGTCGCTCGCGTGTACTACCCCGGGCTCGTCTCGCACCCCGGTCACGAACTGGCCGCACGGCAGATGTCGGCCTTCGGCGGGATCGTGTCGGTCGCGCTCGGCGACGGCGCCACGGCGCGCCGGTTCGCGGAGTCGACCCGCATGTTCCAGCTCGCCGAGTCGCTCGGCGGAGTGGAATCGCTCGTCAACTACCCCCACGAGATGACGCACGCGTCGGTGCGCGACACCGAGCTCGCCGTCCCCGAGGACGTCGTGCGCCTCTCGGTCGGGATCGAAAGCGTCGACGACCTGCTGGCCGACGTCGCGGGGGCGCTCGACGCCCTATGACCGGTGCGGGTCGATCCGCGTCGATTCAGGCACTCGGCTGACGCACGTCGCGCGCGGGGACGGATCGCCACGGCCGAGCGAGCCCTGCGATGAAGGCCACGAGCGCGAACCCGATTCCCGGCCCGGAGGGGATGTGCCCCACCAGCGCCATCCCGCCGACCACGGAGACGACACCGAGCAATCCGATCCCCCAGGCGAGCCGTCGCGTGGAGCCGAGTTCGCGCCGGAACCTGCGCCCGAGGACCGCGAAGGCGACCGCGGCAGCCATGAATCCGATCACCGTCAGGGCGAAGCCGGCCACCCCGCCGAGCGATTCGGGCAGCCCGTAGTCACCGAGGATGCCGACACCCACGACCACGAGGCATCCGACCGCGACGGTCCACGCGCGACGGAGGCGATCGGTGAACCGCGGCCATTGCCCGGCGAGGACGCCGATCAACCCGGTCAGCCCGATCAGCCATGCCACGAGATACAGCAGGCCGTAGCCCTTGTACGCCGCCGGAGACCCCAGCTCGACCAGGCCCGCGTCGCACGAGGGGCGCCTGCAGCGATGTCAGCCAGGCCGGAGGGGACTCGCGCGAAGTGCCGTAGGCGGCGAAGTAGGCCAGCGCGAACGGCGGTGTGAGCAGAAGTGCCAGGAGGCCGCCCAGCGCCATCACCCAGCGAGCCCACATCCGGCTCTCTCCGCACTTCCGCGTCGCGCCGCGGCAGGTCTCATCCGACGGGGAGGACGCCCTCGCGCCCCGCGTCACGCGCCTCGTCCAGGAGCACCTTCCTCGCCCGGTCGTACAGCTGCATCGCCTGCTCGGGCGTGTCTCCGACGGCGGTCATGCCGACCCTGCCCTCCTCGGTGAGGCAGCTGATCATGTGGAAGACGATGCCCGCCTGCCGGACCTGGTCGAAGTGCAGGCCGTGCCGTGCGACCACGTCGAAGAGGTCGCCGACCGAGAGCGCCTTCAGCGTGTCCGACTCGAGGTGATCCGTCGCGACGAGATGCTTCTCGTCGCCGCCGGCGGTGAGGTATCGCCCGGTCGCCGCGTCGTAGCTTCCGTCGGTGAGGAACTGCAGGGTCAGGAACGGGTGGGTCGTGCCTCCCTTGCGCAGGTTCAGCTCGATGGCGTACGCAGACCACTCGCCCGCGGCATCCTTCACCACCACGAAGTCGACCGCGAACCGGCCGAGCACGCCCTCCCGGGCGAGGCGCTCGCCGATCGCCGTCGCCGGATCAGTGATCAGCCGTGAGTACGCCGGATCGGCGGGGAAGGTGCAGCCCAGGTAGCTCTGTCCGCTCGCCCCGCCGAGGAGCTGGTCGTGAGTCGAGAGCAGTTCGACGCTGCCGTCGGGGCGCGCCCGCAGCTGGACGCTGGGGCTGAGGAGCTCATCGCCGACGATGCGCTCCTCGACGATCCCGCCGTCGGATTCGAGCTTGGCGACGTACACGTCGAACGCGACCAGCGGAGACTCGAGCTGCATGTTCCGGAGGCACTCGAGGATGGCCGCGTGCCGTTCGGCGGCGGGAACCCCGGCGACTCCGGCGAGGTCCACGAGAGCGTTTCCGGTTCCCGAGACGCCTTCATTGAGCTTGACGATCACCTGGCTCATCGCCGGCCGGGTCGTGAGCATCTCGTCGATCGCGGCGGCCACCTCGTCGAGGCTGTGCAGATCCTCCGCGCCGAGCGGATACGGCACGCCCACCTCGCCGAACAGCCGGCGGCAGCCCGTCTTCGTGCCCAGCGGTGCGAGCTTCGGGTCGGATCCGTACATCGGGATGCCGAGCGTCAGGGCGATGTCGCGCTCCAGTTCGGTGGTGTTGTACGGGATGAGGTGACTTCGTTCGCGATTCGGGATCCAATCCGCGATCCTCGCCAGCATCCGAGGGCGCTCCAGGAGCTTCTCGCTCAGCGGGCGCACCGAGGCGTCGCCCACCGACATGAGCGACAGGCGCGCCATGGCATGACTCGGGATGACGCCCGGCAGCAGCGCCAGGTAGTACTCGATGATCCGCGGATCGATCGGCATCGAGGTCACGTAGATCATGCGCAGCCGTGGCTGACGCAGCAGCAGGAGCAGGAACAGGAAACGCTCTTCGTATGCCTGGGTCATGCTGCCGCTGCCGGCAGTCGTGCGGCTGATCGTGACCGAGGGGATGATCACGACCGACTCGTCCTCCAGGCCGAGCTTCATCGAGTCCCAGACGGAGCTCATCCGGTCCTGCAGGTGGCGGAACCGCGCGTTGCGCTCGTTCTCGTCGAGGGCCGAAAGGGTCCCGTCCGCGCTCGGTGCAGCCGCTGTCTCGATTGTGGTCATGGGGTGATCCTCATCTTCGATGCATCGATGCCGGTGACGTCGAACGCGCGGATCGGCCGGCTGAACCCCCGCAGGTCGAGCTCTCCGACCGGCTCGCCGACAGCGAGCCCCTCGGTGGCCGAGAACACCCGCTGGGCGACGAGGATCTGCCACGACCCTGCCTCTGCGCACAGGCGCGCAGCCAGGTTGGTGACGCTGCCGATCGCGGCGTAGTCGAACCGCCCCTCGAACCCGATGCGCCCCAGGGTGGCGAATCCCTGCGCGATGCCGATCCCGAAGCCGAGGTCGTTTCCGCGTCGATGCCACCCGTCTGCGAGCTCGGTCACCCGATCGCGCATGGCCACCGCCATCGAGACGGCACGCTCGGCGGCGTCGTCGTGCGCGATCGGGTCGTTGAAGAACACCATGAGCCCGTCGCCGGTGAAGCGCTCCAGCGTCCCCTCGTACCGGTGGATCAGCTCGCCCAGAGCGGTGTGATACTCCGCGAGCACGGCCATGACCTCTTCGGGCTCGCTCGACTCGGCGAAGGGCGTGAACCCGCGCAGGTCGCAGAACACCACCACGATCTCGCGGCGATGACTGCTCAGGAAGGTCTCATCGCCCGAGTCGATGATCAGATCCACCAGCTGGGGCGACAGGAACCTGCGCAGGCGGTTGACCCGCTGGAGCTCGTCGACCTGGGCGTGCACGCGCGCCTCCAGCTCGGTGTTCCAATCCGCAAGTTCCGCCGCTTGGAGGCGGATGGTGTCCTGGTAGCGCTTCACGCGGGCGAGCGAGGCCACCCGGGCGAGCAGTTCGCCCTGGTTGAACGGCTTGCTGACGAAGTCGTCCGCGCCCGCCTCGATCGCACGGAGCTTCTCCTGATCGCCGCTCGCGGTGATCATGACCACCGGCAGGAACTCGAAGCCGGGCATCGTCCGGATGCGCCGGCACACCTCGTAGCCGTCGATTCCCGGCATGAGGATGTCCAGGAGCACGAGATCCGCGTCAGCAGTCGGCAGCATCTCAAGGGCCTCCTCACCGGAGGATGCCGTCAGGACGCGATAGCCGCGAGGACTGAGCACGGCATCGAGCAGCCTCAGGTTCTGGGGCAGGTCGTCGACGGCGAGGATCGTGATCGGGTCAGTGGCCATTGGAACGTCCGTTGCTGAGGAATTCGCCGACCTGCGATGCCAGGGCGCGAACGCTGATCGGCTTGCCGAGATAGCCGTCGAAGCCTTCGCGTGCGGCGCGCTCCCGGTCCTCGCGCATCGCGAACGCGGTGACCGCGACGACCGGAACGCCGTCGAGCTGCGGATTCTGGCGAAGGAGGCGCAGCGCCTCGTAGCCGTCGATTCCCGGCAGCTGGATGTCCATCAGCACCAGGTCGGGCTCGCACGTCTGCGCGAGGCTGACGCCCTCCTCACCGGAGGGGGCGGCCACGACCTCGTAGCCGGATACGGTGAGCACGTCGCGGACGAGCTTCAGGTTGAGCGGGTTGTCCTCCACGACGAGGATGCGATTGCCCGACATCAAGTCACCTCCTGCGACGCGACGGTCTGCCGGCCGTCCCTGGCCGCCGCGGCGGCGGGTACGGCGCCGACGCGGCGCAGCGCCGCGACGAGCGCATCGCGACCGACGGGTTTGATGAGGTAGTCCGCCGCGCCCGATGTCATCCCGCGGTGCTTCTCGTCGAGGATCGAGACGATGATCACCGGGATGCCGCCGGTCGCGTCATCTGCTCGCATGCGGTCGAGCACCTCCCAGCCGTCCAGGCCGGGCAGCCGGATGTCGAGGATGACTGCGGCCGGGGACTGGGCGCGGATGAGCCCGAGTCCCTCCTCCCCGTCCCGGGCGAGAGCCACCCGCACTCCGAGCCCGTCGAGATACGCGGTCATGAGGTCGAGCGAGGCACGGTCGTCGTCGACGACCACCACGAGCGGAAGATCGGCCGCGGCATCCGTCTCCGGGTGTGCGGTCTCGACCGCTCCGCTGATCGGCACGCTGAAGCCGAACGTGCTGCCCACACCCAGCTCTGTCTCCAGCCACATCGTGCCACCCAGCAGCGACACGATTCGACGGCACAGGGTGAGCCCGAGACCGGTCCCCTCCTCGCTCTGCGCGCCGCGGCGACCCTGCTGGAACGACTCGAAGATGCGCTCCTGGTCTTCCGGGGGGATGCCGATGCCGTTGTCCGTGACCGTGACGGCGATCTCGGCGCCACGTCGGCGGGCCGCCAGGACGACACGACCGCCGTCGGGCGTGAACTTCACGGCGTTGCTCAAGAGGTTCAGCAGCACCTGCTTGAACCTGAGCTCATCCGAGTCGAGGGTGTCGATCTCCGCATCGACCTCGACGGCGAGGTCGATGCCGTGGGCGGCAGCCCGCTCGCGGATCATCGACAGGCTGTACTCGAGGGCGCCGCGAACGGAGAACGTCGAGCGCTCGAGCTCCATGTGCCCGGCCTCGACCTTCGAGAGGTCGAGGATGTCGTTGAGCAATTGCAGCAGGTGCTTGCCCGAGCTGAGGATGTCGCGAAGGTACTCGTCCTGCCGATCGTTCAGTTCGCCGAAGAGCCGCTCCAGAAGCACCTCGGAGAAGCCGATCACCGCATTGAGCGGCGTCCGCAGCTCGTGCGACATGCTGGCCAGGAAGTCGGACTTGTGCTGGCTGACGACCTGCAGCTCGGCGGTCTTCAGCTCGAGCTCGCGGAACAGCTGGGCGTTCCCGACGGCGAGGGCCGATTGACTCGCGAAGGTCTCGAGGAACTCGACCGTCTCGTCGGAGAACTCGCCGGGCTTTTTGCGCCGCACGACCAGCGCGCCGATGATCCGCTCGCCGCGCAGGACCGGGACGGCCACCATCGAGCGCCACCCGTCGTCGTACAGGAGCCGGAGGTGCGGGTCCAGATCGACGGCCCCGAGATCCGGGACTGCGATCGGATGGCCCTCGAGCGCCGAGCGGCCGACGAGCGTCGTCTCCAGCTCGACCCTGATCGTGCGGAGCCTGGCGAGGAGCTCCGGGCTGCTCGCATAGGCGCTGCGCACCGAGAAGCAGCGCTCTTCCTCGACGTACTCCATGATGGAGCCGCCGTCGCAGCCTGAGAAACGCACCGCGTTCATGATGATGGTGGACAGCACCTCGTCCATGACGAGGCTGGAGCTGACCACCCCGCCGACCGCGCTCAGCGCCTCCAGCTGCTCCACTCTTCGAGCAAGCTCTGCTCCGCGCGCTTCGAGCTCACTGACGAGGTGGACGTTGCGGACGACGATCGCCGCCTGCGCCGCGAAGGCACCGACGAGTGCGAGTGCTGCGATCGTCGAACGGATCCACCTCGGTCCGGACAAGCGACAGTGCGCCGACGACGTCATCTTCCAAGAGCATCGGGGCCGCCATCACGGTTCGGAAGCCCGCGATCCGCTGGATGTCCTGACGGCCGTACTCCGGATCAGTGAGAACGTCCGGGATCTGCTGGATCTGTCCTCGCTGCGTCACCCGTCCCAGGAGGGATGCACGGTCCAGTTTGAATGGGTGTTCGGCCGACATAGCCGAGATACTCCCGGGAGAAGCCGACGGAAGACGCCAGCGCGAGGTGGTCGCCTTCGATGATGAAAATGCCCGCGGCCTCGCAGCGGCACAGACGCCGCACGCTCTCGACGATGCTGTCGAGCACCGCATCAGGATCCGACGCCGATCGGCCGAGCGCGATCAGCACCTCGTTCATCGCCGCGAACTGCTCCGTGGCATCGACATAGTCACGCTGGAGGGTGGTGAACTCCTCCTGGCTGACCTGCCGACTGCCCCCGCTGATGTCGGCCTCCCTTTCTAGAGACCCGCCCGCCGCGACTCAATCCGTCATTGTCCTCGCGGCTCTGAGGGCGCGCAATAGCACCGCGCGCGGTGCCGGCGCGGATCAGAACGTCTCGACCCACTCGGCCCGCCAGGCGGGGGCCTCGAAGGCCTCGCTCCAGTACGCGGTCTCCTTGCGGATCTTCCCGCCGTCGAGCTCGAAGATGAAGACGGTCTCGTACTTCGGGCCCGCGTAATCGAGCGTCGCCTCGGCGATCACGAGGTCGCCGGCGCTCAGCATCCGCCGCGGGGTGATCGTCGGCAGCTGCGGGAACGAGCTGTAGATGGCACGGCGATTCTCCGCGCCCCGCACGCGCTCGCGGGACTGCGGCCAGTCCATCGTCGCATCGTCGTGGAACAGCTCGTCCATGACCTCGATGCGACGATCGTTGATGCACCCGATCAGTCGTTCGATCACGGCCTCGTTGGGAGTTGGCATGTCAGCCTCGCTTCGGACTCGGCTCGGTGATCGGCATCGACCACCTGTGCTTCTGGCCGCTGGTCGGATCGCGGCGCTCACAGGATAGACCCGGCGGTCCGCCGCAGATAGGTCAGCCTGGAGGGATTCATGGTCCGAAGCGGTCCGGCATCCGTCCGTGGTGCAAGCTTTCCCCATGGGTCCACGCGCCGCTGTCTCGTTGGGGGTCGCTGCGTCGATCGGTCCGGAGCTTGCGGCACTCCTCGCGCCCGCTGCCGAGCGGGCCGGTTTCCATGCACTCTGGGTGAACGACACCCCGGGAGCCGACGCCCTCGCGGTGCTCGAGGCGGCGGCGCGCACCACCGAGCGCCTGACACTCGCAACCGGTGTGCTGCCGATCGATCGACGATCGGCGGCGGAGATCGCCTTGCAGGTTGCCGCGCGAGGACTGCCGCAGGATCGCCTCGTGCTCGGCATCGGCTCCGGTCGGACCGCCTCGGGCGCGCTGCGCCTCGTCGCGGACGCGGCGACCGAACTGCGATCGGCGGTCACCTCGACGGTCGTGGTAGGCGCGCTCGGACCGCGGATGCGCGCTCTCGCAGTCGAAGAGTCCGATGGTGTGCTGCTGAGCTGGCTCACCCCGGCGGTCGCGCACGACCAGGCGGCCGCGGCGCACGCATTGGCACCGCACGCGCACGTCGCGCTCTACATCCGAACCGCCCTCGACACCGCCGCGCACGGGCGCCTCGCGGCCGAAACGGCACGCTACGCGGGGGTTGGGCCCTATGCAGCGAACTTCGCGCGGCTGGGAATCGACCCGGGCGACACCGTGCTGGATGCCGCCGCCGACGATGTCGCTGCACGCCTCGACGAATATCGGCACTCGGTGGACGAAGTCGTCCTGCGCGCGATCACGGTCGAGGACACGCTCGAGGGTCACCACCGGTTCATCGAAGACGCTCGGTCACTGCTGCAGCGGGCCTGAGCCGGCGCGAGCCGGCGCCGCTCCTAGTCCTCACCGCGCGGCCGGTCAACCCCCGCACCGGGCGGCATCGCCGCGCCTAGGTTGGCCTCGGATGGGCGTCGGGGGAGGCGCCCGTCCATCCCCGCTCACCCCTGCCCCGAGTGAAGGTCGAGACCATGCCAGACGAACTCGTCGATCCCCGATCGAAGCATCGTGACGAAGGATTCCCCGCCCAGGAGCAAGCGCAGCCCGGTCTCACGGAGGCCACCGAGCCGGTGCCCGATCACGGGGAGGAATCGTACGTCGGCCGCGGGCGCCTCATCGACCGGCGGGCACTCATCACGGGCGGTGATTCGGGCATCGGTCGCGCAGTGGCCATCGCGTTCGCCCGGGAGGGCGCGGACGTCGCGGTCGCGCATCTGCCCATCGAGCAGGGGGATGCCGAGCACACGGCTTCCCTCATCGAAGCAGCAGGGCGACGCAGCCTGACCCTCACGGGCGACCTGCGAGATGAGAGCTTCGCATCGGCCATCGTCGACGACACCGTCGCCGCTTTCGGCGGTCTCGACATCCTGGTGCTCAACGCCGCGTACCAGAAGGACCGCGACGGGCTCGAGAACCTTTCGACCGATGAGATGGATCGCGTCTTCCGCACGAACCTCTACGGGTTGATCTTCACCGCTCGAGCGGCGCTCGCCCACCTGCGGCCGGGCGGGTCGATCATCGTCACCTCGTCGATCCAGGCGTTCAACCCCTCCCCGGGACTGATCGACTACGCGATGACAAAGGCCGCCCAGGTGGCGTTCGTCAAGGCGCTCGCCGAGGAGCTCGGGCCGAAGGGGATCCGCGTCAACGCGGTCGCGCCCGGACCGATCTGGACTCCGCTCATCCCGGCCACCGGGTGGTCGAGCGACCGCCTCGCCGAGTTCGGCCAGGACACGCCGCTCGGCCGCGCCGGGCAGCCCGCGGAGCTCGCGGGTGCGTACGTGTACCTCGCGTCGGAGGACGCGTCGTACGTGTCGGGTGCCGTCCTGCCGGTGACGGGCGGCAAGGGCCTGTGAACCGCCCAGCATGACGCACCGCGGCATCCGCTCGATCATCGCGCTGGGGCTCGCTGGCGCGCTCATGCTCGCCGGGTGCGCCTCGATCCCGCGCGATCCCGACGGGACACTCGATCGCGTCAGCGGAGGGGACCTGCGCGTCGGCGCATCGCCGAGCGATGGCCTCGTGGAGGTGGACGGCGGGGAGGCCACCGGAGTACTCGTCGACATCGTCGAGAAGTTCGCGCAGGAGCACGATGCGCGCACGGTGTGGACCGTGGGCAGCGAAGAGGACCTCGTGAGCGGGATCGAAGACGGGTCGCTGGATCTCGCGATCGGCGGAATGACCGATCAGTCGCCATGGTCGGCGCGCGTCGGGGTCAGCCGCGCGTTTCCCGGGCTCACTGCCGACAGGACGCCCATCGTCATGCTCGTGCCGCTCGGCGAGAACGGCTTCCTCAGCGCCCTGGAAACCTTCCTCGATGAAGAGACGCGATGAAGACGCTCGGGCGCACCGATCTCCCGGCGGAGCAGCAGGAGGCGCTGCGCAAGGCCATCCGCTGGGAGTGGTTCACGATCGGCTACACGATCGTGACGATCGGCCTGATCGCGCTCGTGGTCAGCGGATCCCAGGCGATGAGAACGGCGTGGATCGAAGACATGCTCTCCCTCATCCCTCAGATCTCCTTCCTGATCGCACTGCTGGTCATCCGCAGACCGCCGACCCTGAAGCATCCGTACGGCCTGCATCGGGCGATGGGGGTCGGTCACCTCGTCGCCGGCGTCGCCCTCCTCATCATCGGAGGAAACCTCGCACTCGAGGCGATCATCGGACTCGTTCGCGGGGAGCACCCGACGATCGGAACCGTGACCCTCTTCGGCCAGACGATCTGGCTGGGCTGGCTCATGGTCGGGGTGATGAGCGTGATCATCATCGGCCCGTTCGTCTATGGTCACGCGAAGGCCGAACTCGCCCCGAAGCTGCACAACAAGGTGCTCTACGCGGATGCCGACATGGCGAAGGCCGACTGGAAGACCAACGTCGCCTCGATCGTGGGCGTGCTCGGGGTCGGGCTCGGAGTGTGGTGGCTCGACGGGGCGGCAGCGCTGTTCATCTCGCTCGGCATCACCTGGGACGGCTTCAAGAACTGCAAGAGCGCGATCCTCGATCTGATGGATCAGCGCGCCCTGACCCACGACGACGAGTCCGAGCACCCTCTCACCGGCCGGATCGTCAGGCAGCTGGACTCCGAGCGGTGGGTGAGGGCGTCGGCGGTGCGCATGCGCGACATGGGGCAGGTCTTCCACGTCGAGGCGTTCGTCGTGCCGCGTCACCGCAAAGTGGAGGTCGCGCAGATCGAGGCGGCGCGCGAAGGGATCGCGGCGATGGACTGGAAGGTCCAGGATGTCGTCATCGTGGTCGTGCCGACCCTCCCCGACGAGGCCGCCCGTCGCTGAGCCGCGGCTGCCCGCTCAGGGCTCGAGGATCCGCTCGAGCAGCTCGAGGCTCTTCGCGATGTCGACGTCCGGCTCCAAAAGCCACTGGATCTGCAGTCCGTCGGATGCTGCGATCACGAGTGCCGCCATGGCCTCGGGGTCCACTCCGCGGCGGAACCTGCCCTCGTCCTGCCCGATCCTGATCAGCTCGGCCAGGCGGGCGCGGATACGGCCGAACCGCGTCGCGAAGTACGTGCGCGACACCTCCTTGTCGGCCTCGAGCGAGCCTGCGAGCATGCTCGTGTACAGCGAGACGAACCCCGGGATCGTGACGTTGCGCTCGGCGGCGCGCACCATCGTCCCGACGACCTCCTCCTTGTCGCGCGGATCGCCGTGGCGCCGCTCCCCCTCGCGGAGGACCTCCACGAGCAGCTCCTCCCGCGATCCGAAGTAATGCAGCAGCGCCGCGTGCGAGACCCCGATCTTCTCGGCGATCGCTCGCAGCGAGGTGCCCTCGGCGCCCTTGTCAGCGAACACCTCGATGGCGTGATCGAGGATCTCCTGGCGTCGCGCGACCCCCTTCGCGTACGAGCGCGGGCGGCTCGGAGCCTGCGGCTCGCCTGCCGGCTCGGGGTTGCTGACGACCATTCTCGAAGCCTAGCAACATAAAACCTCCACGTGGTGGTTTTTTCTGATACCGTTTCCCTATCGCAATGACGCCACGCAGAAAGCAGGACACCGAATGACCACCCCGGCGATCTCCATCCAGCTCTGGACAGTGAGAGACGAATTGACGGCCGACCTGGATGGCACGCTCGCCAAGCTGAGCTCCATCGGATTCACGAATGTGGAGGCCTTCGGCTTCGTTTCGCGGGCCGATGAACTCGCGGCGGCGTTCGCGCGTCACGGCATCTCCTCCCCCACCGGCCACGCATCCCTCGCGTCCGGCACGGAGAATCCCTTCGACGCGTCGATCGCGGTCCCCACCCCCGACGAGGTCTTCACCGCCGCGAACAAGCTCGGCATGACCACGGTCTTCGACCCCTTCGTGGCGCCCGACCGCTGGGAGAGCGTCGAGGAGATCGCGAAGACGGCGGAGGCGCTGAACGCGGCGGCCGTCGATTGGTGCCGGCTCATGGCATCACGGTCGGCTACCACAACCACAATCAGGAGTTCGACAACAAGATCGACGGCCGCTTCGCCCTCGAGATCTTCGCCGATCTGCTCGACCCGAGCGTCTCGCTCGAGCTCGACCTCTACTGGGCCTCGGCAGGCGGCGCGGATGTCGTCGCGCTGCTCGAGCGCCTCGGCGACGCGGGTGACCGCGCTGCACGTCAAGGACGGCACGCTCGAGCCCCTGCCGTCGCTCGGTGCGATCCCGACCGATCAGGTCCCCGCGGGAGAGGGCGTCGTCGCGCTCTCCGCGGCGCTGGATGCCGCCAAGAGCGCCGAGTACGCGATCGTCGAGTTCGACGCGTACCCCGGCGACATCTGGCAGGGCGTTCAGACCGGCTACGAGTTCCTCACGGCGCGGGGCCTCGCCTGATGGCCGCCTTCGCACCCGTCGGCTCGGGACCGGTCGGCGTCGGGTTCGTCGGCGTCGGCGTGATCAGCGACACGTACCTCGAGAACCTCAAGAGCTTCCCCGACATCGAGGTGCTCATCCTCGGCGACCTCCTCACGGACCGGGCCGCTTCGCAGGCTGAGAAGCACGGGATTGCGGCATCCGGAACCACCGCCGACGTCCTCGCCCACCCCGGCGTCGAGCTCGTCGTCAACCTGACCGTCCCCGCCGTGCACGTCGAGATCTCGTCGCAGGCCATCGCGGCCGGCAAGCACGTCTGGAGCGAGAAGCCGATCGGCATCGACCGCGAAAGTGCGCAGGCGCTGCTCGACGCAGGCGGATGCTGCCGGCCTGCGCGTCGGCATCGCACCCGACACGGTGCTCGGCCCCGGCATCCAGTCGGCCAAACGTGCGATCGAGCGGGGCGACATCGGCCGGCCGCTGTTCGCGCAGACGAGCATGCAGTACCAGGGTCCCGAGGTGTTCCACCCGAACCCCGCGTTCCTGTTCGACCACGGAGCCGGACCGCTGTTCGATATGGGCCCGTACTACTTCACGACCCTCGTGAGCATCCTCGGTCCGGTCGCGGCTGTCGCCGCGCTCGGCCTGAAGGCCAGCGAAGAGCGCGAGATCCTCGTCGGGCCGGATGCAGGTCAGAAGTTCCCGGTCGAGGTTCCCTCGACGATCAACGTGCTCGCGAGCTTCGAGGGCGGCGCGCAGTCGCAGTCGTTCCTCAGCTTCGACTCGCCGCTTCGCCGCCAGGGATTCGTGGAGATCTCGGGCACCGAGGGCACGATCGTGCTCCCCGACCCGAACATGTTCACCGGACGCACGGCGATCACCCGTCCGTTCAGCCACCGCGGCACCGATCCGGGTACCGCGGCCGCAGCCGAGCAGCCGTTCACCGACGTGCCCGAGGAGGGCGTCGTGGTCGGCCGAGGACTCGGCGTGCTCGATATGGCCCGTGCGATCCGCACCGGCCGCGCCCACCGCGCCACGGGCGAGCTCGGCTACCACGTGCTCGACACGATGGTGTCGGCCCAGGAGTCGGCGGCGCGCGGCGAGTTCGTCGCAGTCGAGAGCACGGTCGAGCCGATCGAGGCGGTTCCGGTCGACTTCGATCCGTTCGCCCGCACGCTCTGACGCTTCGCTCCGTCCGCTGTCGTCGGTGACGGAGCCCGTGCGGGGCGGCACCATTGCCCCGCACGGCTCTCGACCCGCGCGGCGTGCGGCGCTACCCTGATGCCGGGGGACAGCAGAGCGGCATTGGGGATCCAATGAGCGTCAGCGTCACGTTTCCGCGACTCGATGACCGTGGCCGCGCGTATGTCACGTGGCGCCCGGTCGAGGTCAAGCTCGCGTCCACTCCACCCGTGCCCGGCGGCTCCCCGCTGGCTGTCACCGTCTCGGCACGAACGCTCGCCGGCGGCGGCCGACTCCTCTTCGCCGACCGGCTCACCCACGCCGGAACGCCGTCGCTCGATCTGACCGTCGCAGCCGATGGCAGCCCGAAGAGCGTCTGGGTCGGCGGCGCCTTCCCCGATGCGAGCAGGCGATTCGGCGATGTCATCCTCGAGGTCCGCGACCGGACGACGGGCACGCTGCTGGGCAGCCACCCCACGATGGTGCGGGTCCGCAAGGACGCGAACCGGCTCACCACGACCGAACGGACCCGGTTCCTGCGGGCACTGGCGATCCTGAACGGGTCGGCGAACGGGCGATACACCGACTTCCGCGACATGCACATCGCCGGGCCGCCCGACCTCGAGGCCCACGGCGGACCGGGCTTCCTCCCGTGGCACCGCATCTACCTGCTCGATCTCGAGCGCGAGCTGCAGGCGATCGACGGGGAGGTGGCGCTTCCGTACTGGCGCTTCGACGCGGCGGCGCCGAACGTGTTCACGCGCTCGTTCATGGGCGTGCCCGGCCCTCAGGACCGCGTCCAATTCACCCCCTCCAACCCGCTCAGCGCCTGGGTCGCCGGAAACCTGCCGGGTGTCGAACGCGGCCCCGGCGTCGGACCGCAGACCGTGCCGATGGTCCGCAGCGAGCAGCAGACCCTCGCTCTCGGCGGCTCGCCCGCCGCGGACTTCGCCCCGTTCGCGATCATGCAGTTCAACCCGCACGGTCGCGCACACATGTCGCACGGGCGCGGCGTCATCACCGACCCGGGAACCGCCCCGCAGGACCCGCTCTTCTTCCTGCTGCACTGCAACGTCGACCGGCTCTGGGCCAAGTGGCAGTGGGCGTTCCGCCGGCACGATCCGGCCGTTGCACGCTCTTTCGTGCCCGGATCCACGAGCGCCGGCCATCGGCTCGGCGACCGGCTCTGGCCCTGGAGCGGACCCCTCCCGGCTCCACGGCCGACGACGGCTCCCGGCGGCGGGTTGTCGCCCTCGCCCATGACGGATGCCCCGGGGGCGACTCCGCGCGTGCGCGACACGATCGACTACCTCGGCGCCGTGTCGCCCACCCACCTCGGATTCGCCTACGACGACGTCCCGTTCCAGCTGACCGGAGGCACCCCATGAGCGACGAGACCGACGTCGAGGCTCTCCGCAAGGCCTATGTCGCTGAGGTGACCGAGGTGCGCCGCGCCCGCCCGAAAGCACGCACGGCACGCCAGGTCGCGGCGATGCGATCGGCGGAGATGACCGAGGACGATCTCGAGCACGTCCTCGTCGAAGCGGAGACTTTCGAGAGCGCTGCGCGGCTGCTGCTGGACATTCTGGGCGATGAGTCCGCCGACGCATCGCTGAAGCTCGTCGCGGTGGAGCGGCTCGGTGGCGCCACCTTCCAGCCGGTCCGCTTCGCTCCCTTCCACGCCGAGTTCATCGAGCGGCTGCGCGACCTGGCGGTGTCGGAGGACAAGGAGCTGCGTCACATGGCGCTGGACCGCTTGAGCCTGGACGACGACGACGTCGGGAAACGGCTCCTGAAGGAGAGTCTCGAAGGCACCCGCAAGCCGCTCGTCCCGGCGGCGACGGCAGCCCGGTTCCTCGCGCGGGACGAGCACGGCGACTCCGCGCCGCTGTTCCGCGAGCTCGCCCGCACCGGCGGACCGCGGGTGCGGGAACAGGCGCTGCGCGCGCTCGCTGCCGACCCCGAGTCCGTCGAGCTGCTGGCGGCGATCTCCTCGGACAAGACCGAGCGGACCGCGGTGCGCGAACTCGCGGCGATGAGCCTGAAGGCGGCGTCGCCGGAGCGGTTCGCGGATGTCGCGCGCGACATGGTGCTCGATGAGGACGAAGACGAGCATCTGCGTGCGACCGCTCTTTCGGCGATCGCAGTCACGCCGCAGGCGGGGGATGCCGTCGACGATGACGCATTCCGCGATGACCTCGACCGCATCAAGGGCGCAACGGCCTCGCGATCCCTCAAGTCCTCGATCGACCGGTTCTCCGAGTCGCGCGCACCGAGCCCCTCGGAGTGAGCGGATGCCTCGCGAGGTCGACGCGCTGATCACGGAACTGCTCGCCGGGCCGGTGACGGCAGGTCAGCTGCGTGAAGGTGCCCCGCACAACGCAGGGCTGTCCACGGCGGACGCCGACCGCGTGCGCGCCCATCTC
This sequence comes from uncultured Actinomycetota bacterium, assembly GCA_963713325.1. Taxonomy (GTDB): domain Bacteria; phylum Actinomycetota; class Actinomycetes; order Actinomycetales; family Microbacteriaceae; genus Microbacterium. Next base: position 197,324 of record CAVQLL010000008.1, on the reverse strand, counting down.
CTCGCATCCTTCGAGACGCGCGGCATCCCCGAGGATGCACGGGACATCGTCGCGGAGGAGCTGCGGACCAGCGCGAGCCCCATCGTCCTCGCCGGCGCGGCGCGGGCTGTGCGAGGACTCGGCGTCGGTGCAGGCGCCGAGTGGGCGCCCTTGCTGCGCGATGCGGCAGAGCGCGTCGCGACCGCGGACGTCTTCGTGCGGTGGCAGCCCGGGGTCGTCGCACCGACCTGGATGAGGACGGTGCACGGCGAGCTGCTCGCGGTGCTCGAGGAGGTGGGCGAACGGTCTGGAACCCGCACGGAATCCGCCGGGGCGGCGCACGCGCTCGTGCTCGACCGGGCGATCCTCCGCCAGGTCCATCTCGAGGACCAGGCCGGTGGCGAATCGACGATGGCCGACCTGCTCGCCGGACGACCGACGGTGCTCGCGTTCTTCTACACCCGCTGCATGAATCCGGCGCGCTGCTCGCTGACCATCACCCGCCTGGCCGGACTCGCCCGATCCGGCGACGAGAGCCGGAACGTCGTGGCGATGACCTACGACCCGGGGTACGACTCGCCTGAGCGGATGCGCCGCTACGGCGCCGACCGCGGGTTCCCGTTCGGCGAGCGCGCCCGGCTGGTGCGGGCGACGCAAAGGATGGCCCGACGTGCGGGACATGTTCCGCTTGCGCGTCGGCTACGGACCGGTCACGGTGAACGAGCACGCCCGCGAGCTGTACATGGTGGGCGACGACTTCGTGGCTCGCGCCCTCGACCCGGACGCCCTGTCCGTGGCCGCGCCGGGCGCGTGAACGCCTGCGCGGCCGCGGATCACTTCTTCGGCGGCAGCGCCGGCGGCGGCTCGTCGGGCGCGAGATACGCCCCGATCAGGCGGAACAGCCGGTCGCTGGAGTTGTCGTAGATCCCGTTCTCGTCGAACGCGCCGGGCTCGAACGTGTTCGCGACCGAGATGGCGATCTTCTGCGACGGCAGGTACGCCGCCGTCGCGCTGTAGCCGCTCAGGAGGGGATTCTGCAGCATCCACTCGCCGGATCGCACGACCCCCAGCCCGTAGTTGTACGCCTCGCGCTGAGTGAAGCAGGACGGAAGGCAGGCGTCCTGCTTCTCGCCGAACCCGATCAGCTGGGAGTCGGTCATCTCGTGGAAGCTCTCATCGCTCAGCAGCGCGCCCGTGCCGATGGCGATCGCCGTCTTGGTCAGGTCGGCGACGGTCGTGGTCTGCGCAGCGCCCATCGGCGTCCCCCAGACCGGGTTCCAGAAAGAGGACTCCTCGGTGAACTCGACGGACGGGTCGACCCCGAGCGCGATGCGACGCTCCGAACTGAACGCGTGCAGGACGGGCTCGGGGATGAACGACGACGAGAACGCCGCAGTCTCGGTCAGATCGAGCGGCTCGAGCACCTTCTCCTCGATCAGCTGGTCGAGCGGCGCCTCGCCGATCATCGCCAGGATGTGCCCCAGGATCATGAAGTTCGTGTGGGCATAGCTCCAGTTGGTGCCAGGTTCGAACTGCAGCGGGCGCGAGAACGCGTACCCGATGCGCTCCTCGTACGTGAACTCGTGAAAGGGATCCGCGTTATAGGCCGCGGTCCATCCGGGATCGGTCTCGAAGTCGGGGTAGCCCGTCGTCTGGTTGGTCAGCATCCTGAGGGTGACCTTGTCGGATTCCGGAAGATCGGGAGTCCACTCGTCGATCGTGTCGTCGAGGGTCACCGTCCCGTCGTCGACGTATTGGAGCAGCAGGTTGCTCACGTACTCGAAGGCGACGGCGCCGTTGCGGAAGTGCATGTCCGCAGTCGCGGGCACCCCCGTCACCGACTCCCCGAACGCCTGCGTGGTCACCAGGTCGTCACCGATCTGCACCTGCACGATGACGGCCTTGAGGCTCATGCTCGTCATGGCCTCTTCGACGATCTCGGCGATGGCCGTCGCCTGCTCGGTGTACTGGCCACCGCCCGCGGCTGTGGCACTGGGCGACGACGTGGCCGAGGCCTCCTCCGTAGGCGGCGTGCACGCGGTCACCGCTGCCAGCAGGAGAGACAGCACACTGACGGTCAGGATGAATCGGGCTCCGGTTCCGCGCGGACCCGGGCGCGCGCTGCGCATCACGGTATTCCTTCCTTCGGGACACCACGCGCCGCCGTCCCCCCAGAGGACGCTTTACGACCGAACGGCTCGCTGAGCAGAGCTCAGTGCCGCCACTGTACAACCAGGCTCGTTCGCGACGACAGGCGTACACGCGCCGAGCGCCGCCTTAGGCTCGAACCATGACAGCCGACTCACCATGAACCTCTTCATGCATCGGGCGCTCAACCGGTTCCACCGCGGTGTGCTGGCACTGTCGCGCGGACGCATCGGCTGGAAGCTCGGGTCGATGCCGGTCGTCGAACTTCACACCAGCGGCCGCGCGACGGGTGAGCGCCGCTCGGTCATGCTCACCGCTCCGCTGCACGACGGCGACCGCTACGTTCTCGTTGCCTCACGCGGCGGCTATCCGCGGCATCCGCAGTGGTACCTCAATCTCGTCGAGGACCCGGACGTCGAAATGACGGTGCGCGGCTGGACCGTCCCGATGCGCGCCCACACGGCAACCGCGCAGGAGCGCGCGGACCTCTGGCCGAGCATCGTCGCGGCCTACCCCGGCTACGCGCGCTACCAGCAGAAGACGACCCGCGAGATCCCGGTCGTCATCTGCGAGCCGCGGATGCCGGAAGGCGACGACTCGGATGACGGTCACTCGCCGTAGTGGAAGCAGATGGCCCGTCGCGATCCTGAAACCATGAGCGCATAGGTCGCCAGCGGCGCAGTCGCCAGGGCAGACAGCATGATCGCACTCGACAGGATGAAGGTCCTGAGCATTCGATCGACCTCCAATCGCTGAGAGGAAGAGACCCCCGGTCCAGGGGGAACACCGGGGGTCTCTCTTCCGCGTGAGGGGCGAGCCGTCTGGTGCCCGACTCCTGACGGTGCCTCTGTCAGCGGGTTACCTCGTCATCCAGCCTAGGAACGCGCCGAGTCACTGTCTGTCCTCACTTCGGTGGACAGGCGTCCGCGCGGCGCTCCGCGAAAGCCGGCACGACGCGTGCGCGAAGCGTGCTCGTGCGGTTCCGACGGTGGTGCCCGACGCGACAGCCCGCCTGTGAGCGGGGAAGCTTCATCCGCTCGTGACAGCGGCGATCGATGCCCGGTGCGGAGCCGCATCAGGGACTCAACGATCGTCGAATCGGGCCGCGGTGTCTTCCGCGATCCGAGTGGCGTCCTCTCGGACTGAGCGCAGCCGCTCGACCTCGGCCTCGAGAGCGTGGAGCTCCTCGGGGGTCGCGTCGTGGGCCCGCGCGAGCTGGAGGTTCGCGCGAAGGTTGATCGATGCCCCCGCGACTCCTGCGGCCAGCGCCTCGCCGGCGACGGCCAGATCCGCCGCCAGGTGCGGATTGCCGATCTCGCGGAGGAGACGCAACTCTTCGACGAGGCCGACGCCGATGTCGCCGAGCACCGCCGACAGCCGCGCAGCCTCGATCGCGGCAGCCCGCACCTGCTCGTCTCGAGCGGGATCGTCCCTGGACATGCGGAGCGCAGCACCGAGCTCCGCCGAGCGGACACCGTCGGTCTCGGAGGCATCGAGCGCGTCGAGGCGCCGAGTGACGAGCCGACCGGCGCACTCCTGCGCGCGCGGCTCGTCGGGCGTGTACTCCGCGACCATCCGCAGGAGTGCCGCGGCCAGCGCCAGCATCACTCCGCACGCCGCGCCGCCGCCGGGAGCGCCGTCCGGCTGCGCGAGCCGGTCGAGCCATGCCGACAGGGAGGTGGATGCCGGAATCCGTGTCGAGTCGCCCATGCGGGTCACCCTACTTCCCGTCGAATCCGAACGCGATCGGCACCACTCACCGCGCGAATCGCGCGTAGCGTGACAGGCATGACGAACCATCGATCCGAAGACCGCCCGGCCGAAGACGGCGCCCCGGTGGGCGGTGACGAGACGACGGAGGAGCAGCTGGACGCAGACAATGCGGTCGAGGAGGACACGCTCAAGACCCTCGACCCCGACGCCTCCCCCGCCTGAGCCCATGCCACAGACACGTGAGTGGCTGGACGGGTACATCCGCGCGTGGGGGTCGAAGACCGCTGACTCATGACCCCCAGGGCGAACGAGTCCGACGAGTAGTGCCGACGGCCCTTTCGGGCGCGCTAGCCGCCGCCGCTGCGCGTGTGAGTCAGATGACTTCGTCCCAGTTGGTTCTTTCCGGCATGCCGACGCCGGTGGGCGCGCTCCGAGCGGGTGGCCGTTCGATCGCTCGTGTCTTGGCGAGGATGTCGAAGATGGTGTCCGCTTCGATCAGCTCGTCCGCGGCCCGGTCGTCGAAGGTGACCACCGTGTCGATCAGCCAGCCGATCCGGAGCTGGGCTCTATGGACGGCGCCGTTCTCGGCGATGTACGGGATCTCGACGACGTCGAGATCGCGGATCCTTGCGAGCGCGAGACCATAGCCGGTCACCGCGTCTGCGATCTCCGATCCTGTACGGAACGACTCACGCGCCGTGACGATCGTCTTCATCTCTCATCCCCCGGACTCGTTTCGTCTCGACACCTAGGTCTGGGGTGCTCCGCCATCGTAGGCACGTCCGGCCTCGGCAGACCAGGGGTGGTTACAACTGGATCCGCCGCTCCACAAGCTGAGCGGCGACGACGCTCAGTCTCTGCTGATGCGCACGCGCGTATTCGCGCATCAGGGTGAACGCCTCGTCGATGGGCACCCCGCGGGTCTGCGACACCACGCCCTTCGCCTGCTCGATGATGATTCTGCTGTTGAGGGCGATCTGCAGCTGCTCGCTGAGGATCGCACTCTCGCGAATGGCTCTCTCGTGCAGGATCCCGATCGTCGCCACATCGGCGAACGCCTGCGCCGCCACCATGTCGTCGAGGGGCGCCTCCCCCGGCGACGAGCGCAGCAGGCTGAGCGTTCCGATGCTGGTGTCGCGGAGCCGGAGCGGCACCGCGTCGACCGCCCGATAACCCTGTCGGAGCGCGCTCGCGGTGAACAGCGCCCAGGACTGCGAGGAACTCTCCAGATCGGGGACGGAGACGGGCCGGCCCGTGCCATAGCTGTCTCCAGAGGGTCCTGCGTCTGCGCTGAGCTGCATCATCTGGACGAAGCTGCTCGCTTCGCTGGTGGAGGCGACGAGATCGAGCTCACCGCGCGGGTCGGCGAGGTGGATGCCGGCATCCGTCATCTCGAGCACATCGCGGCACGTGTCGACCAGCACCTGCAGGAGTTCGACGACGTCGTAGTCGTCCACGAGGGTGTCAGCAAGGCGCGCGAACGTCTGCAGCAGTCGTCCGTCGCGCGTGAGACGAGTCATTGGTCCACCTCGATCCGCGTTCCGGTACGGATGAATCGGAGTCGCCCGTCGATGATGTCCTCTGCCACATCCATCATCGACCTCTCCCCAGCGAAGGCATGCCCCTGGATCACCAGTTGCGCATCCTCCGCGGTGACGTCGATCTGCGCGAGCACCATTCCCGAAGCCTGGTGCACGAGCCTGCGCGAGTATGCGTTTCCGCCGTTGTCAGGCTCGATGCCGATCGCGATGAGGGCGCGGCGGAGGACATGCCTGCTCACGGCATCGGCCATCATTCCCGCCTGCTGGGCCTGGGTGTCATCGAGCGAGACCGGTGCGCGCGAGTAGAGGTCGATGGCTCCGAAGCGAAGGGGGCCGACGCTCAGCGGGAACGCGAAGACCGAGCTGACCTCCTCTGGCTTGATCGACGCAGCGAACGCCGGCCATCGGTGGCGTCCGGTTTCGCGGATGTCGGGTTGGAGCACAGCGGTCCCTGACCGCATGGCATCCCAGCAGGGCCCCTCGCCCAAGTCGAACTGCAGCTCGTCGAGCCTCGCAGCACGCTCGTCGCTGGCTGCGAGTGTCTCGCTGCCGAGCACTTCTCCGACCGTCGAGACGGCAGCGCCCGTGACCGGGAAGACGTCGATGAAGACTTCGCAGAACCCCTCAGGCCGATCCTGCGCGCGGTCCAGCGCATCCATCGCTGCAGCGAAAGACTCAGCCATGCGCGGTCTCCCGGGTCATCCTTCAACGGTACCCCTCCGGGTGAGAGCCGTCACCGCCACGTACGCATGCAAGGGGGATTTTCGCGGGCTACGGGCGGGCTACGGGCTACGGGCGGGCTGCGCGCTCGTCCTCGCTCGCGTTCTCACTCGAGTTCTGATCGGACTCGTCGGCCGGTATCCCCGGTTCCAGCTGGGCATGCCAGTGGATCGCCCCCGCGTCGGGTGCCGTGCGCACCTCCGGCTCGGCCATCGGCTCTTCCACGGCGCTGTTCATCGGCCCAGCCGCGTATTCCAGCGACGGTGCCTCATCGAGGTGCGGTGCCTGCGGGGCGGCTTCGTGGGATTCGTCGAGTCGGGTGTCGTCGGTCATGGTCAGATCCTTCCTGCCGATCTCGTCGGCTGGCTTGCGCGATTGCGCGCGGATTCCGGACCTCGACTGTCACCGGTGAGCGACGTCTCTGGAACCGTCTTCCGCCCAGGTTAAGTCCGCGCCGATCTGTGCGACATCTCTTGACAAGCGGCACGGGGCCGTGCCTGATGCATCGGGCCGGCGGTCCCTGCACACCGCGAGCGGATCAGCGCCGGTGCGCGCTCGAAACGGCGCCCCCCGCATCGTGTGCACCGGTGACCGGAGTGATGGTTGGCTGCGGATCGGGCTCTTCGGGAGGCTCGGGTGTGATCACCAAGCCGTTGGGGCTGCTCGCAGAGAGCATGAGCTGCTCGATCCACGCCCTGTTCAGGTGCGGCTGGCGGCTCCCGAAGAAGTGGAACTGCATCGGGACGGACGGGTGGATCCAGAAGCTGCGCCGCCCACTGCCGTCGCCGGGCTCGAACTCGAACATGAACGACTCCGAGCGGCGCATCTTGTTCATGATGACGATGCGCAGGTGGGCGAGAGTGCGATCGTCGATTTCGATCGCATTGCTCATCGTGTCGTAGATGAATCTGCCCACGGTGACGGCCCGCCTCTTCGAGATACTGGCGGTCCCCCAAGACCTTGAACGCAGGATAAGGACCGGCCCCGTTGTCGCGCAAGTCCCGAATCATCGCGCTTCACGTCACGATTCGGGCTGCGCGGGCTGGACCGAGCGCTTGACCTTCTCCTCCCGTCCGCGGTTCACGGCCACGGTGAGCAGGCGGATGCCGGCCCCGAGGATGATCAGATTGAGCACCATCTGGATCGTCACCAGCAGCCTCGATATCTGGCTGACCGGGGTTATGTCGCCGAACCCCACCGTCGCGAAGACGGTCGTCGTGAAGTAGAGGGCATCGAGGCGCGTCAACGCATCAGCCGAGAAGTTCGCCGGGTCGTCGAGCGCCATCAGGAAGTAGGTCACGGCGAACAGCAGAAGGTAGAGCGGCGCGATGATTCCGAGCGCCTCGATCGCGCGCAGTCCCGGTCGATCTGATCGGATGATCGCGGTGACCTGCAAGATCGTGACGCCGATCAGCAGCACCGGCGCCGCGATCAGCACAAAACCCAGCGACAGGCCTCTTATCCAGTCGACCGGTATGAGGAAGTAGAGCGCGACGAGCAGCACCGATGCGATGATCCCGCGCAGCAGTCCACGCAGGATCAACCGGCGCCGCTCGGACCTCGACACTTCCTCGTCGCCGCCGCCGCTGGTCGTCATCTCCCACACTCGCCTTCCACGCCGGTCACGGTCGCCCGCGCACGTGCCGGGCCATGGAACCAACGGTGGCCGCGATGGATGCGCTCGGCATCACGCCCATCGGGTGAACCGGGGCACGTTGTCAACCCCTCCCCAGAGCGCGCGCAAGTCCTGCTGAATGGATGGGAATCGAACCGAACCAAGTGAGGAGCACCCCATGGTGCAGATCATCGAGACCATCGACGTCGACGTACCTGTCCGAGTCGCCTACAACCAGTGGACGCAGTTCGAAAGCTTTCCCGAGTTCCTGGACGAGGTGGAATCGATCACGCAGCAGGACGATACGCACACGCATTGGAAAGTGAGCGTCGGCGGATTCGAGCGCGAGTTCGACGCCGAGATCACCGAGCAGCACCCCGACGAGCGGGTCGCCTGGACGAGCACCGGAGGTGAGACCGAGCACGCCGGCGTCGTCACCTTCCACAAGCTGAGCGACACCTCCAGCCGGGTGACCGTGCAGCTCGACTGGGAGCCCGAGGGCTTCACGGAGAAGGTCGGCGCACTGGTCGGAGCCGGATCGCATGCGGTGAAGAAGGACCTCGAGAACTTCAAGGAGTTCATCGAGAAGCGTCCTGTCGAGACAGGGGCCTGGCGCGGGGACGTGCAGGCGTAGGCCGCGGCGACCCGAGGCCGCCAGGGCCGGGTCGGTTCAGGAAAGGATCACACCTGACCGCCGAACCACGCCTCGACTTCGCGCCTTGCCTGCTGTGACGCGGGTTGCCTCGACGTCGCGGTTGCGGCACCATCCGGCGGTGAGGGCGCGGAGGACCGCGGCCACCGACCGTCGTGGACGCTCGGAGCCACGGGTGTCAGAGAAGGTACGCGTCGACGACAAGTGGTCCGCGGATGTCGCGGAACGTGTCCATCAGTCGCTCGAGTCCGTGGCGGTTCATCGACGACATCTGGAGGTCGTGCGGCCCGAGCTTCTCGAGCTTCCCGGTGCGGATGCGCACGACCTCCCAGCGCGCTGCGCGCACCGCGCGATCCTTGCGCCGGTCGGCGTCCTCGCGCTTGCCGACATGCTCCAGCCCGAAGCGCCCCGGGCTGTCGTACTCGACCGCGATGCGCAACTCCGGGAGGAGGATGTCGGGCCAGACCTCGACATGACTGAAGAACGGTCTGCTCACGCGCACGGCGTTCAACCCGGCCGTCACACCGAGCTGCGAGAAGAGGTCGGCGCGCAGCTGCGCCTCGACGGCGGATGCCGGTCGGGGGGCGCATTCACTGACGAAAGGCTCTCCGACGGGCAGCGCCGGGGTCTTCGGGCACACCGGCTGCGCGACCCGCGCTCTTCGCGGCCGGTCGTTCGCGCGAATGACAGGAGGTTTGGCGAGCACGGCACAGTCCGGGCACCACGCCGACCTGCGGCGCTCACGCTGTGGTCGCGACCGCTGCTCGGCCGGAGTCGCTGCGAAAAGGTGGCCCGCATCGCATTGCCACAGCAGCAGCACGTCCGCTGCCGGCGGGATCTGCGTCAACACGATGCCGGCATTCAGCTCTGGATGATATTGCCTGATCAGGATCGAAAACGGCGCCCACGCCTCCCGATACGCGCCGACCGCGTACGGCACATCGACGCCGTGCGAGAACTGCCGGCGAGCCCACCAATCCTCGATCCGCTCCGCCATGACGGCACCATACCCACCGCCTCCCCCATGGAGGCGAGCAGTCCGCGGCCGGAACTTTCGCGCTTATCGCGTAACGGATTTCGACCGTCGGCGTCCTAAGAGTGCGAAGAGTGCGCTCCGGGGGCCGCACGCAGCAGTCATGGCGCGTGGTCCTGCGGGTCGTCTCCTCGTGGTGCTGCCCCAAGCCGCACCTGGGCCGACGTCGCTTAGTTCTATCCCCAGAAGCGGCGTCGGCCCTCAGCTGTCGTTGTTGGACGAGGACTTGTCGGGCAGGTAGGGCTCGATCGCGGCGGCGAGCTTTTCGATCGTCATCGACTGCAGCCACACGTGCCCTGGTCCATGGATCTGCGCCAGGAACATCGAATCGCCGAAGAACTTGTTCTTGATGCCCTTGATCGTGGCGAACTCCAGGGACATCTCGGCGCGGTACAGAGCCAGGTGGCCGGGGTGGATCAGCATCGACTGGCCGGGACCCAACTCGTACTCGACGATCTCGCCGGCCAGCTGCACCCACGCTGTCCCGTTGCCCGACAGTTTCTGGAACACGACGCCGGCACCGCCGAAGATGCCCGCACCCAGCTTCTTCTGGAGCCCCACCGACACCTCGACGTGCGCGGTGCTGGCCATGTACGAGCCGGACTGCACCATGAACTCGTCGGCGGGATCGATCGTGAGCTGCCTGATCGTGCCAGGCAGCTGCGCGGCGAACGCGACGAAGCCGCCCGACGCGGGTGCGGTGTACTGCGTGAGGAACAGCTGACCGCCGCCCACCATGCGCTTGAGGCCGCTCATGAACCCGCCCTTGCCCGCTGACCCGAACGCCGTGGAGGTCTCGATCGCGAACCCCGGCGTCAGCCATGACACATCACCGCCTTCGGCGATGATCTGCTCGCCCTGTGTCATGGTGATCTCGAGCACCGGCATCGTCGTTCCGAGGATCTTGTTGTCCATTCCGCCAACGTAGCGGGGCCGACCGGCCGCCGGGAAGGGGGATTGATCACGCGCTCCGGCAATCGGCGTCGGTCGAGAGCCAAGCCCGCGACGCGGCATCCCGAGCATCATCTCCGTGTGCGTTCGGGCAGGAGCGTGCACAGTTGGGCGAGGTCGCGTAATGGATGCCGCGTCAGAGCGTCCTCAGTGTGCGAAGTTTCGCCCTCACGTGGTCGGGCGCATCAGCTGCCCGTGCCACCGTGATCGTCCTTCGTGGTGCAGCCCCCCACCGCACCGGGTCGACGCCGCCTGGCCGTTTCGCCAGACGCCGGCGTCGGCCCCACCCCGGGCTGCGGCCCCAGCATGGCTGCGCCGGCAGCGCTCAGTCGACGACCACGACGAATCGGCCGACCCCGCGGCCGGCTCGTGCTGTCAGACCGTCATCCCGCGTGCAGGATCTCGCAGTCGCCTCCGGGCGCGAGGATGGTCTCATGGCCGTCGTCGTACCGGACGACCAGCAGCGGGCTCTCTTCGCTGCCGCGTACCTCGATGACCTCGCCCACGCGCTCAGCGGCGCCGACGGTGCGTCCGTGAATACGGACGCGATCGCCCACCGTGGCGTGCATCGTCGACCACCTCCAGGGTCAGGATAGCGCGCCGGATTCGGCCGCACGAGGGGCGGTCGCGGTGCCTCCGACACGTGGACTGTTTGCCCGCTCAGTGCGACTGAAGTGTCGACGCCGCCATCTCGGCCGCGACGCTGAGGAATGTGTCTTCGTCGGCGTAGAACGGGTGTTCGCCGCCGAACACGTCGCTCATGATCCAGTAGTGGCTGACCGCGCCCATCAGGATCGTCGCGACGGCAGACGGGTCGAGGCTGTCCGGTGCACCGTTCGCGCGCAGCCAACCCGCGAGCCCGCCGTGGACGCGCCGGAGTTCTGTGTCGCGCACCATGGCGAGAAGCTCCGGAAAGTCCCGGAGGTCGCGAAGGAGGAGGCGGTTCAGGTCGCGTTCGTGCTCGAGCCGGCGAAGGCCGGCGCGGGCGACCGCAAGCAGCTGTGACCGCACGTCGACGGGGTCGCTCGGCGCTGTCATGAATGCGCTCAGGTCCGGGCCGCTCTCGACCTGCTGCTTCAGACTCTCTTCGAGCAGAGCCTTCTTGCTCGGGAAGTGCCGGTACAGGCCTCCGGATCCCGGTGACAACCCGGCCGCCTGCTCGATCTGGGTGATCGTGGTCGCCTTGTACCCCTGCCGCCCGAAGAGCTCCCTCGCCACTTGGAGCACCCGCGCACGGGTCGCGCCATCAGTCTGCTTCGGCAACGATCAGCTCGTAGTGCTGGGTCTCGTATCGCATGACTTTGTGCGCAAGCGGCACGAGCAGACCATGAAGCACCGGATGCCGCCGGCGCAGCAGTCTGCGCGTTTCCGCGGAATCCTGCTCGTCGAGAAGACGCGCCCAGCCCGCCACCGCGTCGCTCTTCGGCGTCCCGAGGAAGCTGCACGGCGCCGCGCGAACGGCGGAGAAGTTGCGCAGCCTCTTGGCCTTGCCCGACTGCTTGTATGTGCGGAAGAACAGGTGGCCGTCCTGCACCACAAGGCTCACCGGGGTGGCGACCCACGTCCCGTCACGCTTTCGCGTCTCGAGTCGGATCGTCTTGTGCTGCGCCCAGTCGACCGCGGAGGCGGTGTCGTGCGCATTCATGGCTCCTCCAAGATAAGTAAGTGATTACTTATCATACTCCGATCGATGAGCCGGAACCAGGGGCAGGCTCGGTGGTGTTGACTCGAGGAACGATGTCGAGCCGAAACGAGGGAGTCGCATGTTGGTGACCGGCGCCGTGCTCGAGCGATCGGGCGCCCCTACGCCGTACGGCCGATCCCGGCCCTTCCGCGTGGAGCAGCTCCGACTCGATGACCCGGCCGCAGGCGAACTGCTGGTTCGCGTCGAGGCGGCCGGGGTGTGCCACTCGGATCTCAGCGTCGTCGACGGAAACCGGCTTCGCCCCTTGCCGATGCTGCTCGGGCATGAGGCGGCGGGGATCGTCGAGAAAGTCGGCGATGGGGTGACGGATGTCGCCATCGGCGACCGTGTCGTCATGACGTTCCTCCCCCGCTGTGGTCGGTGCGACGCGTGCCTCACCGACGGCCGCCTGCCCTGCGCCGTCGGATCCGCCGCGAACGGAGCCGGCACCCTCGTCGGAGGCGGCATCCGCCTGCATCGTGAGGACGGCGACGTCTACCACCACCTCGGGGTCAGCGGCTTCGCGACTCACGCCGTCGTGAGCCGAACCTCGGTGGTTCGAGTCGACGCAGATGTGCCCGCCGAGATCGCCGCGCTCCTCGGCTGCGCCGTGCTGACCGGCGGCGGAGCTGTCATCAACGCGGCGACGCCGGAATCGGGTTCCACCGTGGTCATCGTCGGCCTCGGTGGCGTCGGCATGGCTGCGCTGCTCGTGGCGATCGCGCTAGGGCTCGAGGTCATCGGCGTCGATGCGCTGCCGGCCAAGCTCGAGCTCGCTCGATCGCTCGGAGCCGCCGCCGCGTACCTGCCCGCGGATGCGATCGACGAAGGAGTGCGCGCGCCGGTCGCCATCGAAGCCGCCGGGTCGGCGCGCGCCTTCGAGACCGCGCTCCTGCTCACGGCCCCCGGTGGCACGACGGTGACAGTGGGGCTCGCCGCGCCGGAGGCGCGCGCCGCGGTGTCGCCGCTGCTGCTGACGGCCGAGGCGCGCACCATCATCGGCAGTTACCTCGGCTCCGCTGTGCCGAGCCGCGACATCCCGCGGTATGTCGACCTGTGGCGTGCGGGCCGGCTGCCGCTCGAACAGCTCGTTTCGTCGCGCATCCGGCTCGAAGACATCGACCTCGCGATGGATCGGCTCGCAACGGGGTCGGAGCTGCGCCAGATCATCACTTTCGAGGACGATTCCGACTGAGTCGGCGATCGTCGGGCGACGCAATCCATTTCATGCCTTTCCCGTGATGCGCGCATTTTCGGCGCACGGCTAACGTCGGTCTCGCTTGCAGCAATCTGCACCCCGAGCGCGCATCCGCGCACTCGAAATGCCAATCGAGGGGATGTCGAGATGAGCACAGTCAAGGCGACCGGCTGGACCGGCTGGATCGTTTTCGCAGGAGTCATACTCCTGATCAGCGGTATCTTCAGCATCGTTCAGGCGCTCGTCGCCTTGATCGGGCCGAACTCCTATTACGTCATCACGGACGGATCGCTGTTCCTGCTGGACGTGGCCGGCTGGGGATGGTGGAACCTCATCATCGGGGTGCTTCTCGCTCTGACTGCGGTGGCCCTCTTCGCCGGTCAGACCTGGGCTCGCGTGGTCGCCATCGTCCTGGTCATTCTGAGCGCCGTCGGGCAGCTGCTCCTGATTCCCGCGCAGCCGTGGTGGTCGCTGATCGTCATCGCGATCGACGTGCTGGTCGTGTACTCGCTGATCGTGCACGGGCGTGAAATGCGAGATGTGAGCTAGCCGCCGCACCGACCGTCTGAAGCGGCCGCTCGACGCGGCGCCGATCGTGGTGCCCGCTCATCCCCTCTGCCGGCAAGTCGCAATCCGATCCCGGCAGCCGTTCCGCAGGCCACACTGGGACTGTTGCCTTCGACGGAGCCCGACCGGGGACCTCGGCGACACGCGACCAGGGGGATGCCGTGGTGAATGCGCTCGAGATCCGGGGCCTCACGAAGCGCTTCGGCGGGGCGATCGCCGTCGACGACCTCAGCCTCGCAGTGCCGCAGGGCTCGTTCTACGGACTGGTCGGTCCGAATGGCGCTGGCAAGACCACCACACTGTCCATGGCCACGGGTCTGCTCCGGCCGGATGCGGGCATCGCCCTCGTCCACGGCATCGACGTGTGGCAGCGACCGCTCGAGGCGAAGCCGCTCATCGGCAACCTGGCCGACGGCGTCGACCTGTACGACCGGCTCACGGGCGAGCAGCTCATCACGTTCTCAGGGATGCTGTTCGGCCTCGATCGGGCCACGCTGCGATCGCGCGTCGCCGATCTGCTGCAGCTGCTCGACCTGGAGGACGCCGCCGGACGCCTCGTCGCGGACTACTCCGCGGGCATGACGAAGAAGATCGCGCTCGCGGCCGCACTGGTGCACTCCCCGCGCCTACTCGTCCTCGACGAACCGTTCGAGTCGGTCGATCCGGTGTCGGCCGCGAACATCCGCGACATCCTCGACGGATTCGCGAGGGGCGGCGGCACCGTCGTCGTGTCGAGTCACTCGATGGACCTGGTGGAGCGCATGTGCGACCACGTCGCGATCATCGCCGCCGGTCGGCAACTGGTCTCGGGGACGATGGACGACGTGCGCGGATCCGGCGACCTCGAAACGCGATTCCTCGACCTGATCGGCGGACGGCGACAGGGAGAGGGCCCGGCGTGGTTGCTGTCCTCCTGAGGCTGCGCTTCCGCGTGCTCGCGAACACGCTCGGCCGCAACGCGTTCCAGTTGGTCGCGGTGGTGGTGGGTGGGACCTTTGCGGCCATGCTGGTGTGCGTCGCGCTCGGGGGGATGCTTCTGCTGTCCACCGCGCCGCCCGAGGCAACGCAGGCGGTCGTCGTGATCGGCGGCAGTGCGCTCGTGCTGGGTTGGCTCGTCGTCCCGCTGTTGTTCGACGGTGTCGACCGCACAATCGACCCGCTGAAGCTCGCACGTTTCCCTCTGCGCACCGGGACGCTGATGGCGGCGATGTTCGTCGTCGGGCTCACCTGGCTCCCCGGCGCAGCGACCATGGTCGTGTCTGTCGGTACTGCGATCGCGTGGCGCACGCACCCGGCTTCGGCCGTCGCAGCTGTCGTCGCCGGGCTGATCGGGGCTGCGACCTGCGTTGCCGGCTCGCGACTGGCGACGTCCGCGGTGGGCGCGCTCTTGCGAGGGCGGGGCGCCGCACGAGTGGGCGTCGCCTCGTTCGTCGTGCTTCTGCTCGCCGGCCCGCTCGCCTTCGCTGTGGTGGGCGGGTTCACCGGCAGCCGGGACGAGCTGTTCTCGAGCTTCGCCGTGGTGTTGGGGGTCCTCGGGTGGACGCCCGTCGGCGCTGTGTGGTCGGTTCCGGGGCGACTCGCGATGGGCGACCCGGCAGGAGCCGCGGCAGCCGCGGCAATCGCGCTCGCCACGCTCGCGGGGATGCTGGTGCTGTGGCGGGTGGCACTCGGCGCGAGCCTGCGCGTGCGCGGCGAAGGGCCGACGCGCGCGGTCATGGGCGGCCGCCTCGGACTGCTCGGGTGGATGCCGGCCACGCCCACCGGAGCGGTTCTCGCCCGATCGCTCATCTACTGGTTCCGCGACGGACGGCAGGCGAGGCAGCTGATCCTCCTGCCGGTGCTGCCCGCGCTGATGCTGCTGTGGTGGTACCTCTTCGATCTCGACTGGATCGCCGTGGCGACCGGACCGGTGGTCGCCTCACTGCTCCCGCTGTCGGCGTTCGCCGCGCTGTCTTATGACGGCACGGCCTTCGCCGCCGAGCTCGCAGCGGGTGTCCGTGGAGTGCACGACCGGCTCGGCCGCGCACTGGCGATCCTGATCATCGCGGGACCCGCCACCCTGCTGGTGCAGATCGCCGTCGCCATCGTCGTCGGGCGAGTGGCGGATCTGCCCGCCCTGCTGGGCTTGTCGTTCGGCATCCTGCTGGTCTCAGTCGGCGTCGTGAGCGTGTCGTCGGCACGCATCGTGGTTCCGGTGGCACGCTCGGGGCGAAACCCGTACTCGGCACAGGCCGGCGCAGCCACGGTGTCGATCTTCGCCTCCTATGCGGTCGCGTTCGCGACGATCGTGCTGGCGATTCCGATCGGAGCGCTGGCCGTCGCAGCGCTCATCACCGGCGCTCCCGTGCTGGGCTGGGTGGCTATGGCGACCGGGCTCGGACTCGGAGGTGCGATCGCGCTGGCCGGGGTCGTCTTCGGCGGCCGCGTGCTCGATGCCACAGGGCCGGCGACGCTCGCGCGGCTGCGGCTGATCCACACGTAGGGAGTCCGGTCCCGGCGCGCCGACCCGCCTTGGGTGACCGTCCGTGACGGCCGTGCCCGTGTATTTTCCGCCGTATCGCGGGACACTTCTCTCTATGAGCGACGGTGCGTCGGGCTGGGTGCGCCGTCATCGCGCGCAACTCGCGGCCGGGGGCGGTGCGCTGCTCCTCGTGGGCGCGGTCGCCGTCGGGATGTTCGGCGCCGGCGTCCGCGCGGAGGCTCCGACGGGCGCGACGCCGAGCAGTGAGTCTCCCGTCCCGAACCTCGGGTCTCCACCCGCCAGCATGCCGACGAATGCGGAACTTCAGGATTGGATCGACCACCTCCCCGTCGGTGCGCCACCGCTGGTCCCCTATGCGCACGACGGGAATCTGTACGTCGGCGGGGTTCATATCGAGACCCCGTTCCCCGTCCGCACGATCGAGGTCGCGGGCGAAACCGTCATGATCGGCGATCAGCCCAGCACGTTCACCATGCCGACCGAGTGGGCGCTGGTTCGTGAAGGACGAGTCGAACCACTGCCGGCCTCGACCACCTGGTTCCCACGGCTCAGTACGGACGGCCGGATCGCGTACTGGCAGACCAACCCGACGATCGACACCACGCAGTTCGTCATGTGGGACGCAGAGACCAACCAGGAACTGGCGACTCAGACCGTGCACGGCCGCTTCGATGGGGCCAACCGGCTCCACGTGATCGGGGTCGACGCCGATGGGATCGCCTACTGGGTGGACGAGGCCAGCTCGGTCCCCGTCATGAGGTGGGATGTTCGCGCCGACGTCGTGGAGCCGACCGACATCCGCTATGACGCCAGGAGAATGCTGGGCGACCAATCCGCGCCGCTGGGTGACCTCTGGGTGGGTCTCGAGGATGCGTACGTGTCCCCCGACGGCACGAGGACAGTCTTCACGGGCGCCCGTTCGGATGAACCGCCGGGCTGCTGCAGGGCCCGTCTTCAAGTGAAGCCGGTCGGGCAGTCTGGTGCAGTCGCGCCCGGCGACGTGACCGTGCTGCAGCTGCCCGACGGCATCCCGAGCATGCGCCTCTGGGAAGCGTCTTCGGACCGCGGCACCTGGGGAGTGTGGTGGGAGTCGAACGAGACGGTGCTGCTGGATGCCATGGTCGACGGCCAGAGCTACCTCGTGCGCTGCTGGGCGGCCGACGGAGCTTGCGAGCTCGTGTTCGATCTCGGCGCGAACACGAGCTATGGGCGTCTGTACATGCCGGACTGGGAGCACGAGTGGGCCTTCGGTCGCTTCCCGCTCGGCGGGTGACTCCCTCGAGGATGATGGGGACGGGACGAGTGGGCGGAGTGAATCGGTGACGCAATCCGGCGTTGCGCTGCTGCGTGGGATCAACGTTGGCGGCCATAATCTCATCCGGATGCCTGACCTCGTCGCCTGCATCACGGATGCGGGTTTCAGTGATGTGCGAACCCACCAGCAGAGCGGCAATGTGATCTTCACCGTCGAGGACGCCGGCCTGCGAGCGGCCGAGAAGACGATCGAGCACGCGCTGGAGAGGACGTTCGCGGCGGCGATCCCCACCATCGTCCGATCCCGCGACGAGCTTTCGGAGATCATCGCGAAGGCGCCGGCGAACCACGGATCGAAGGACCTTCGCAGCGAGGTCATCTTCCTCAAGCATCCGCTCACGGCCGAGTCGGCTCTGGCGCAGTTTCCCGAGCTGCGCGAGGGTGTGGACTCCGTCGCGCCGGGCCCGGGCGCCATCTACTTCTCGCGCGTCGCGGCGCGGGCGACGAAGACGCGCATTACTCGACTGATGGCGATGCCCCTCTTCCAGCAGATGACGATGCGTAGTTGGCGGACGACGACGCGTCTTCTGGAGCTGCTGGAGCGGTGAGCTCGCGGAGGGGAGCAGAGAGACTGACGGCTGCGCCCTGCCGTGCGCGAACTGTTCACCTTCCGTCAACCGACCCATTTGGTGGTCCGTCCGGCTGACCTCTATCGTGGCGCTGAGCGTCTGGCACAGCACACGGGACGCGACGAAACCACGCGCAGCCACCCGAACGGGTGCATGACTGAATGGAAGTCGAATGCCAGAAAGCGACAAGCCCACCATCGTCCTCGTCCACGGAGCGTGGGCCGACGCCTCGAGCTGGAATGCCGTCAGCGTTCCGCTGCAGGCCCAGGGGTACACGGTGCTCGCGCCACCGAACGAACTTCGCGGTCTCACCTCCGACGCTGCCTACATCGCGTCGTTCCTCGCGCAGCGCACCACCGGACCCGTTGTGCTCGTCGGCCACTCATACGGCGGCGCGGTGATCACGAACGCCGGTGCCCAGGGCGGCGACGTCAAGGCCCTCGTGTACGTCGACGCGTTCATCCCGGACGAGGGCGAGACGGTGGTCGGAATCCTCGAGGGCTCGAGCTCAGCGCTCGCCGTCGCCGACCCGACAACCGTCCTGGATGTCGCCGGCTACCCGGGTGCGCCCGAGGGTGCGGCCGAGGCTTTCCTCAAGGTCGACACCGTGCACAACTCCTTCGCGCAGGATCTTCCCGAAGCCGACCGCTGGACCATCGTCGCCACGCAGCGACCGGCATCCTTCGTCGCGAATGTCACCCCGTCAGCCGTGCCGGCCTGGAAGAGCATCCCGAGCTGGGCAGTCCTGGGTACGGAAGACCGGGTCATCCCGATCGACGTTCAGCGCCGGATGGCCGAGCGCGCCGGAGCGACCATCACCGAAGTCGATGCCTCACACGTGTCGATGGTCTCCCGTCCGGAGGTCACACTCGCCGCCATTCAGGCTGCGGTCGACGCCATCAGCTGAAGCGGCGGTGGGCGGCGCCGCCGGGCCACTGTCGTACGCGCAAGCCGAGCCCGGCGCAAGCCCTTGTTGCCCGCGCGCACGGGCGCCAGACTCCCGACAATGGCACGCATCGGCACGTCGGGGTGGAGTTACGACCACTGGGATGGAGTCCTCTATCCGCACGGGCTGCCCCCACGCGACCGACTCGCGCGATACGTCGAAGTCTTCGACACGGTCGAGGTGAATGCGACCTTCTACCGGTGGCCGCCACCGGCCGCCTTCGCCTCGTGGCGGCGGCGACTGCCGGAGGGGTTCGAGTTGACGGTCAAAGCACCGCGGGGGCTGACCCATGCCCGTCGGCTGTTCGGGCCGGAAGAGTGGATCGACCGAATGGCGACCGGCCTGCACCAGCTTGCCGGTCGCCGCGGTCCGCTTCTCGTGCAGCTTCCGCCGACCATGGAACGCGACGATGACCGCCTCGACTGGTTCCTCGCGCGCGTCCCCGGATGGATGCGGCCGGCCGTGGAGTTCCGGCACCCCTCGTGGGCGGACGACGCGGTGTTCGCGGTGCTCGAGCGACACCGCACCGCGTACTGCGTCATGAGCGGGGCGAGACTGCCATGCCTGCTGCGAGCGACATCCGACCTCGTCTACATCCGCCTGCACGGACCCGACCGCCGCTCGCTCTACGCGGGCTCCTATTCGAACGACGATCTCGCGTGGTGGGCAGACCGAATCCGCGAGTGGGAGGCACAGGATCACAGCGTGTACGCCTACTTCAACAACGACGGCGGAGGCAATGCCGTGCGGGACGCCCTGACGCTCCGGGCTCTGTTGGTGAATTGAGGCGTGCCGGCGCTCATCCACCATCCGCGGCAAAGCGTCGGCTCGCTTCGAGAGTGACGCGGTCTTTGCCCGCATCCTTCGAGCTGTACATGGCCCCATCGGCGCGGATCAACAGCTCGTCGGCGGTCGGGCGTGCATCGAGGTCGGGGGTGTACGTCGCGACCCCGGCGCTCATCGAGACGGCGAGCGGGATCCCCCCAGCCGCGACCGGGTGCCGTATGAGGTCCAGGATGCGTTCGGCGATCGACATCGCCCCGGCGAGGTCGGCATCGGCGCAGATGACGACGAACTCGTCGCCGCCGATGCGGCCGACGATGTCGCCCGACCGAACCCCCAGGCGCAGACGATCCGCGAGCTCCCGCAGCACGTCGTCACCGGCAGCGTGTCCCAGCCGATCATTGATGGATTTGAACGCGTCGACGTCCAGGAACAACACCGCCAGCGAACTGCCGGCACGTTCGGATGCCGCGATCGCGGCTTCGAGGCTCTGCTGAAGTAGCTGCCGATTGGCGAGCCCGGTGAGCTGATCGTGAAGCGCGAGGTGCTCGAGCCGGCGCTGCAGGCGGACGCGGACGAGAGTCTGGGTGGCCTGGCGACCCAGCGCGCGCTGCAGGTCGAAGAACTGATCGTCGAAGTCGCGTCGACGGGAGAAGAAGCACACCAGGATGCCGAGCCGGTCCTCCCCGTTGATGAGCGGCATGATGCTCAGTGACTCCAGGCGCGCCTGTCGCAGCCCCGCGGCGAGCAGCGGAAACTCCGATTCGACCTCGTCGGCGTGCACGACGACGAACGTAGGCGTGTTGCGCAGCGAGTCGATCGGTGGAACGTGGGCGAGCGGGTTGGCGCCGGCGACGAGCTTCAACTCCCGGGCATCGTCCAGGAGCAGCACCGCGCACTCCGTCGCCGTGAACGCGTCGCGGGCGAGGACCGCGAAGGATTCCGCGACATCCTGATCGCTGGCACTGACACCGAACGCGCTCGACACATCCTGGAGGACGCGCACCCGCGCCTCGGAGGACTCCGCCTCCTTACGGGCGCGGACGATCTCACTCTCGTACTGCAAGCGGCGAGTCGTGTCGAAGACGGCCGTGCGAACGACGTCCTCATCGTCATCCCGAACCAGAACGGAGTTCACCAGCACCGGCAGGATCGACTCGTCGGAGCACCTCAGGGTCAGGGCGACTTCACTCACCTTGCGCTGGAGGTGCAGAACCTGCACGTGTCGGGTCTCGAAGAAGAGCTGGCTGCCCGCGTCCAGCAGCGACGTCAGGTTCCTGCCGACGAGCTGACCCGCGCTGTACCCGGTCCACTCCAGAAACGTATCGTTCGCGTCGAGGATGACTCCTGCCGGAGTCGTCGACAGCAGTCCGCACGGCGCCTGCCGGTAGCGCCTCTCGTACTCGGCTTCCGTCATGGCAGGTAGTCGCGGATCGCGGCGACCACCTCGGACGGGCCGGACAGGATCGGGATGTGACCCGTCGCAGCCAGCACCGTCAGCGTGCTGCCCGGGATGCTGTGGTGCACGTACTCGCCGACGACGTGCGGTGCGATCACGTCGTCCGAGCACTGCATCACGAGCGTCGGCACGCTCACTCGTGCGAGGTCGGACCTGTTGTCGGACAGGAACGTCACGTGCGCGAAGTGACGTGCGATCTCCGGATCCGTGCTGCAGAAGCTCGCGGTCAGCCGGTCGCCGAGCTCGGGCCGATCGGGGTTTCCCATGATCATCGGCGCCGTCGCAGCCGACCAGCCCAGGTAGTTGGCATCCAGCGCATCAAGCAGGGCCTCGATGTCGGCGCGTTCGAAGCCACCTCGATACTCGCCGTCATTCACGTAGCGCGGTGAAGGTCCGACGAGGATGAGCGCGCCGAAGAGCGACGGGTCGCGATTGGCCGCGAGCACCCCGATCATCGCGCTCACCGAGTGACCGACGAAGGCGACGTTCTCCAATTGGAGAGTGTCGATGATCTCGAGGAGGTCGTCGGCATAGCCGTGCAGCGAGTCGTACTTGCCGCGGTCGTATGCGGTCAGATCGGATCGCCCCGCACCGACGTGGTCGAACAGGATCACCCGGTGGTCCCGTTCGAACTCGGGGGCGACGAGGTTCCATGCTTCCTGACTGCAGCCGAAGCCGTGCGCGAAGACCAGCGGCCGACCGTCGGGGTTGCCGGTGACGATGACGTTGTTCCGCCGGAGCACGTCACGTGTCGCTGCCAGGACCACTGATTCTCCTCGGTAGACGAGCGGGCGCGGGGGGTGGGGCTGCCCTGGTGTGATCGTAGACGACTTCAATCGCGTCGCGATGAGGGGCAAGAGGGGCGTACTATACGCCGATGCAGCCCTCTGCGTGGGCCATTGTGGTCGCACCGCCCGAACCGGCTGACTGAGGCCATGCTCGATGACGACTCGTTCGCGACCGAATTGGATGCCGCTCTGCGTGCCGGCGAGGTGTTCGCGGTCTACCAGCCCCTCGTGGAAGTCGCGTCCGGGAGGATCGCGGGGGTGGAAGGGCTGTGCCGTTGGACCGACTCGCGGGGGCGCGCAATTCCGCCGGACATGTTCATCCCGATCGCAGAGAACACCGGCCTGATCCACGAGCTCGGGCGCTTCATGCTGGATGAGTGCCTTGCATCAGCCGCCGCGTGGCGCGCTGCCGGCAACGCCATCGACGTATCCATCAACGTCTCACCGACCCAGCTGGCGGACGCATCCTTCTGCGTCGAGGTCGTCGAGCGATTGGTCGCACGCGCGCTCCCGGCGGATGCTGTGACGCTGGAGATCACAGAGTCGCTCCCCTTGCAAGACCTCTCCCTCATCGTCGCCCGTCTCGAGGAACTCCGCTCGCGAGGCCTCGGCGTCTCCCTTGACGACTTCGGCACCGGCCACGCCTCGGCCGAGCAGCTCGAACGACTGCCCGTGACCGAGCTCAAGCTGGACCGATCGTTGATGCAGGGCGAGCGCGCGAGGACGATCGCATTGCTCAGCGACGTGGTCGCGCGAGCGAGAGAACGGGGCCTGCGAGTCGTCGCGGAGGGAATCGAAACCGTCGAGCAGCTGCAGCTCGCGCAGGAGCTGGGGTGCGAACGGGCCCAGGGCTATCTTCTCGGAGCGCCGATGCCCAAGGCCGACGTGGACGCTCTGCTCGCTGCGTGACTCAAAGTTCCGGGTACGCCTCGGGCTCTTCGTCTGCCTGGTCCGCATCGTCAGACCCGCCGATTTCCAGCCGTGTCCATACCACCGGCATCCCCGGGGAGAACAGGATGTCGATCCCGGGCCCGCCTCGCAGCGGAGGGATGTTCACATACCCTCCGCCTGAGCGGATCGCTTCGAGGATCTTCTCGCGGAGCTCCGTCACGGGATCCGGCAGGAAATAGTCCCGGCCATCGACAGTGAGCCGGTTCAAACTTGTCATCTCGGTTCCTCGTCTCTGAGCACGCCCGACACGGTGGTCATGCCGGTTGCTTGTCGCCTGGCGGTGTGATCGGAGTCTCCGGCTCTGGAACGAGCTCCAGCCCGGCGGGGCTGTTCGCGGTCGTCATCAGCGCATCGATCCAGGCTCGGTTGAGCGCGGGCTCCCGCCCTCCGAAGAACTCGAACTGCAGTGGAATCGCCGGATGGACCCAGAGGGAACTGCGCCCGGCGCCGTGCGCCGCCTCGTATTTCCACGAGAAGCTGAAGCTCTCGCCGCGCCGCAGCTTCGCGATCATCACGATTCGCAGATGCGCCAGAGACCTGTCGTCGAACTCGACCGTCCAGGTCGGAGCGCCGTACACCAATTTGCCCACGGGACCTCCAAGTCATCCGCCAGTCTGTCATGCGAGCGCGCGCGATCCGTCATGAGGCGAGGCCCTTGACAGAGGCTCAGAACTCAGGGACTGTCAACCCCCTATTCCGCCAGCGGCGTGCGCAGTCTGATAGGAGTCCGAGTCGCGCGAACCATCAGTTCGCGAAACCAAAGGAAGGAAACGTCATGGGTGTCGACGACAAGATCAAGAACGCCGCGCAAGACCTCACCGGTAAGGGCAAAGAGGCTGTCGGCAAGGCGACCGACAACGAGCGCCTGGAGGCCGAAGGCGATATGGACCAGGCCGAGGCCAAGGTCAAGAAGGTCGGCGAAGACGTGAAGGACACCTTCCGCTGACGTCGCGCACGAATCGGCCGGGTCCGCGAGGGCCCGGCCGATTCGCGTTCGTGGCGTGGATGAGCTGGGATCACTCGAGTGAATGGGCGTGGATCGCGGAGCTCATAGTCTCGCCGTTCAGCTCGAGATAGATCCGACGCTCTGTGATCGACAGCGTCAGGGCGTTTCGGCGTTCGAGCAGGGCTGCGGCCGCGTCGATGAAGCCCGGGTCGAAGCTGTGCAACGTGATCGACTCCGCACGATGGATCCTCTTGCCGGTCCACAGAGCCACCACCTTCGCAGGGTCGCGGTGCGTGTAGACCGAAGTCCGATCAGCCAGCTTGCTGCCGTAGTGGAGTCGAGCCGCATCGGGCGCACCGACTTCGATCCAGGCGGTGATCCGGCCGGTGAGGTCGCGCACGAGCACGGCCGGCTCGTCAGTCGACGAGATTCCCTCGCTGAACGCGATCCCGTCCTCGAACTCGAGACAGTACGCGAGCACTCGCGTCATCATGAAGGCGTCTGTCTCGGACGGGTGTCGCGCCACACGGAGCGTGACGTCCTCGTACACGCTTCGGTCCACATCCGCCAGCTGAACCGCAAAGGTGTGGATCATCGCGCCGACTGCCATAGCGCCCGAGCCTACGCCGCGAGATAACGATCCGATGAGAGTCATCGACCTTGCCCGCCGATGTCCCTACTCTCTGAACCAGACCGATCCCCGACCCCCTTTTCTCGGCCGCTGACCCGTGTGCGCGTCGAGTGAAGTGGCGGCCGCCCGGTCAGGTTCTCCTGGAGGCCCGCCAAGGCCGCCGAGGGGCTCGGCCCCCAAACCCCCGGCGTGCTGGCGCCGCCCCTCGCAGGTCTCCGGGAGGGCCGCCGGGCATCCGCGCGGGATCGGGCGACCGCGAGCGTCTAGGCTGACTCCGACCACAGGGGGCGACATGGCGGACACCACGGTCGAGTCGGTGCTGACCGAGCTGGCCGCGCTCGAAGACCCGCGGATGCGCGAGGTCAACGAGCGACACGGTGATGACCACGGGGTCAACCTCACCAAGCTCCGCGGCGTCGCGAAGTCGTTGAAAACCGACCACGACCTGGCGCTGCGGCTCTGGGCCACCGACGACACCGCCGCACGGCTGGTGGCGATCCTCATCTGCCGGCCGAAGTCGTTCGACGCCGCCGAGCTGGATTCGATGCTGCGCGAGGCGCGCGCGACGAAGGTGCATGACTGGCTGGTGAACTACGTCGTCAAGAAGAGTCCCCACGCGGAAGAACTGCGCCTCGCGTGGCTCGAAGACGCCGATCCGGTCGTGGCGAGCGCGGGATGGGCACTCACGGCCGACGATGTCGCGAAGCGCCCCGAGCTGCTGGACCTGCCCGCGCTCCTTACGACAATCGACGCCGAGATGAAGACAGCTCCCGCCCCACTGCAGTGGGAGATGAACACGTGCCTCGCCATGATCGGCATCCACCACCCCGCGCTCCGCGCGCGCGCGATCGACACGGGCGAGCGGCTCGAGGTGCTCAAGGATTATCCGACGCCGCCGAACTGCACGTCGCCGTTCGCGCCCATCTGGATCGGCGAGATGGTCCGCCGCCAGAACGTGCGGTGACGGCACCGGCCCGCACGAGACGTCCCACACGGGAAGGCCGCGGTCCTCATGCCTCCGCAATGCTGAGGTCCTCGACAGCGGGCGCCTCCCAACGGATCAGGTCGCCCGGCTGGCACTCGAGCGCCGCGCACAGCGCTTCCAGCGTCGTGAAGCGCACGGCTTTCGCGCGCCCGTTCTTCAGAACCGCAAGGTTGGCGGGTGAGATGCCGATGCGCTCAGCGAGGGTTCCGACCGCCATCTTCCGCTTGGCGAGCATGACATCGATGTCCACGACGATCGCCATCAGATGACCTCGTCCAGTTCTGCCCGCAGGCCGGCGGCCTCGGTGTCGCGGGCGACCGCCTGTACGAGCAGCATCCGCAGCACGAGGACCACCAGAGCCACTCCACCGATCACCAGCGATGCGCCGCAGATGAGGCCGACGATCCCAGGAGCAACACCGCCCGGCGCCAGGAGGGCCGCGATCGCGAACATGAGCACTGCTCCGGCAGCGATCGCGCCGATGATGATGTCCACGTAGCGGAATGCAGCATCGGAGAAGACCGAGCCGCGTCGCACCATCGTCAGCAGCTGCCAGACGCATACGGCGCTGATCTGCAGCGTGAGGATCCCGAGGACCACGACGACGATGAAGGTGATCCGCAGGCCGTCCGGGGCTCCTTCGAGATCCAGCCAGACCAGGGGCACCATCCAGACCTGCACGAACAGCGTGCCGGCGAGGGTGAGGGCGATCACCACCCGCAGTGCGAGTATCGCTAGTTTGCTCATCGGAACTCCTCAGTTGAAAGACGTGAGGAATCTATCGATAATCGATATGAATTGCAAGCAATTCGATCGATCGTGGGCTGAAGCAGGCCGCGGATCGCGGCCGCCCGCTTGACGAGGACGAAACCCCCAGTTCTCCGGCTGGCCTCGCGCATGCGTCGGCCACGGACACCTACCGCGAGCGCCATGAGCGCGCCACACTGGCTACGCGCCCATCGCGAAGCTGCAGGGAGGCCACCATGACCGGAGAATCCGTCACTCGAACTCGCGACCGCTGGCGCGACCTCGCCCGGATGACCGGCATCACCGCACTGGCCGCAGTCGTTCTGCTCTTCACCCCTATCATCGCCATCTCGACGTTGGGCGAGCCGGCATTCGATGCGACACAGGACGAAGCCGCCGAGTTCTTCCGCGGAGCCGATGCAGCGTGGATCCCCGCCGCCGAGGCCACCGCGGCCCTGGGCATGCTCGTGTTCCTCTGGTTCGCGGTCGGCCTGACCACACTTCTGCGCCGCGTGGAGGGGGATCCCACGTGGCGCTCAACCGTCGCTCTCGTCTCGGCGACGCTGGTCACCGGCTACGGGCTCATCGACGTGAGCTGGGACGCCGCCATGAATCGCGGGGACGAACTCGAGCCTGGCATCGCCCTCTTCGCCTTCGATCTCGGCAACCTCGGCTTCGCGAATGTGTGGCTCGCGCTCGGAAGCTTCGCGATCGCGAGCGGGTGGGTGCTCGTCGCGAGCGGTGCGCTGCGCGCGTGGTGGGGCTGGTGGGCGATCGTGGGCGGGGCCGGACTGATCATCGTCCGCTACGCCTGGGAGGGCTGGATCTGGACGGTCCCCTATTTCATCGTGTGGGCGTGGGTCATCGCCATCGCCATCCGCCTGATCGTCCGCCCCACCCTGGCGCGCGCGGGGCTAGCGTGAGCGGCATGAGCAAGGACGAGACGAACCCAGCCGGACTGCGGGTAGTTTTCTGGACATGGATGGGACTGATCATCGTCGGCCTGACGATCATGATCGCCATCCCGCTGACCGGTCGCTGACATGCGCCGCGTCATTCGGGACAACAGCCTGAGCATCTTCTTCCTCGCGCTGTTCCTGGCTGCGCTGGTCGGACAGTCCATCGTGGGGCACGCGAACAACAATGAAGAGCTCGCGATGCACGGGCAGGCGTCGATCTCCTTCTGGCAGTTCGTGTCGTCCTCGGCGTTCCTGGTGGACGTGGCCGAGAACTGGCAGTCGGAATTCCTGCAGTTCTTCCTCTTCATCTTCGCCACGATCTGGCTCGTTCAGCGCGGCTCCCCCGAGTCGAAAGAACCAGGCGACGAGGGGCCGGGGTCGGACGCTGACCAGAAGGTCGGCCGCCATGCCGTGAGCGGATCGCCGCTCTGGGCTCGAGTCGGCGGGTGGCGTCAGGCGGTCTACTCCAACTCGCTGCTGCTGGTGATGGGCGCTGTCTTCCTTCTGTCGTGGTTCGCGCAGTCTCTCGGCGGCCACATCATCGCCAATGAAGAGAACGCGCAGCATGGGCTGTCCGCCGAGACGTGGTTGCAGTACGTCGTCTCGCCGGAGTTCTGGAATCGCACGCTGCAGAATTGGCAGTCCGAGTTCTTGGCCGTCGGCGCGATGGTCGCGTTCGCCATCTATCTGCGACAGCGGGGTTCAAGCGAGTCCAAGCCCGTCGGTGCGCCGAATCAGGCCACGGCGGTCGAATCCGAGTAGCGGGCGGACACTCAGCTGTGTTGCCGCGGTTGCTTATGTCGCACCCCCGCGATAGATCTTGAACATGAACGACATCGTGCAGACCTGGCTGGATGGCTACCGCGTCGCGTGGGCATCCAATGACCCAGACGACATTCGCGCTTTGTTCACCGAAGACGCGACCTACGCGGGCGGTCCCTTCGACCCCGAGCCGTGGATCGGTCGGGAAGGGATTGTGGAGGGTTGGCTCGCACATCGGGACGAGCCCGGTACGTGGTCATTCGAGGGCGCACCGCTTGCCTATTCAGACGGCACCGGCATCGTGCAGGGCCGAACCGAATACGCGGAGGGCCGCGTGTACGCCAATCTCTGGGTGATCACGTTCGCCGAAGACGGACGTGCACGCACCTTCGTCGAGTGGTTCATGGAGCCCGGTCCGGTACGGGAGGATCAGGAATAGCACTCTCGACCGCGGCCAGGCCGGGGTGAATGGATGGACACGCGGCAGGAGAACCGCGGCGGTAACGTTAGCGAACACCGCTCGCCGGGAGATCCGCACACATGACCCACGAACCCCCCGCCGCCGATGCGACGATCGCTGAAATCGTCGATCGCCTCAGCGTCCAGTTCCCCGCGTATCCGACATCCGCCATCCGCGATGTCGTCACTCAGGCTTACGACGAGTTGAAGGACGCGCGCGTGCGGGACTTCGTCGAGGTGCTCGTCGAGAAGCAGGCGAAGAAGCGCCTGAAGCACCCCGACGACTGAGCCTCGGCCGTAGCCGAAGGGTTCTCCCGCGTGCCACCGAGCACGCGGAAACCCTCCCGGGCTTTGTCCGCCGCGGGAGGGCTTCCGAGTGCTCAGCTGATCTTGCGTCGGTAGATCGCCATCGCGAAGAAGTACGCGACGACGAGGATGCCGACGCACCAAGCGAGTGCGATCCAGATGTCGGTGCCGACAGGTTGCCCGGCGAAGATCTCGCGAATCGTGTTGACGATCGGCGTCACCGGCTGGTTCTCGGCGAACCAGGCCACCGGGGCGGGCATCGTGTCGGTAGGCACGAATGCCGAGCTGATGAAGGGCAGGAAGATGAGCGGGTAGGAGAACGCGCTTGCGCCGTCCACGGTCTTCGCCGACAGCCCGGCGATGACGGCGATCCAGGTCAGCGCCAGGGTGAACAGCACCAGGATGCCGGCAACGGCCAGCCACCCGAGCACGCTGGTGCCGGTGCGGAAGCCCAGGAGGAGGGCCACACCCACGACGATCACGAGCGACGCCAGGTTCGCGACCAGCGAGGTCAGCACGTGCGCCCACAGCGAGCTCGACCGTGCGATGGGCATCGACTGGAACCGCTCGAAGATGCCCCCCTGCAGATCCAGGAAGAGCCGGTAGGCGGTGTACGCGATCCCCGACGCGATGGTGATGAGCAGGATGCCGGGCAGCATGTAGTCGATGTACGAGTACGACCCCGTGTCGATCGCACCGCCGAAGACGAACACGAACAGCAGCATGAGGGCGACCGGGGTGACCGCCGTCGTGATGATGGTGTCGGGACTGCGCATGATGTGACGGAGGGACCGACCTGTCAGGACGGCGGTGTCGCCGAAGAAGTGCGTGGTGGTCATCATCGTTCCTTTCTGTTCATCGCCGCGTCGCCGGCGGTGTCGGCGCCGACGCTCTCGCCGTCGTCGCCGACCAGCGCGAGGAAGACATCCTCGAGACTCGGCTGCTTCTCCACGTATTCGACCTTTGCCGGTGGCAGCAGCTGCTTGAGCTCGGCGAGGGTGCCGTTCACGATGATCCGACCCTGATGGAGGATCGCGATCCGGTCGGCGAGCTGTTCGGCCTCATCGAGGTACTGCGTCGTCAGCAGCACGGTCGTGCCCTTGTTGGCCAGGGCCTTCACCGTCTGCCACACCTCGATTCGCGCCTGCGGGTCCAGTCCGGTCGTGGGCTCGTCGAGGAAGATGACAGGCGGGTCGCCGATGAGGCTCATCGCGATGTCGAGACGACGGCGCATCCCGCCCGAGTAGGTCGACGCCTTGCGGCCACCGGCATCCGTCAGCGCGAAGCGGGCGAGCAGGTCGTCTGCGATCTTGCCGGGATTCTTCAGGTGGCGCAGCTGCGCGACCAGCACGAGGTTCTCGCGCCCGCTGAGGATCTCGTCGACGGCGGCGAACTGTCCGGTGAGACTGATCGATTCGCGCACGTCCTGTGATTGCGTGGCGACGTCGTGGCCGTTCACGCTAGCGGTGCCGGCGTCGTGCTTGAGCAGGGTCGACAGGATCCTCACGACGGTGGTCTTGCCTGCCCCGTTCGAGCCGAGCAGGGCGAAGATGCTGCCCGGCGCCACGTCGAAGTCGACGCCGCGCAGCACGTGCAGATCCTTGAACGACTTCTCCAGGCCGTTCACCCGGATGGCGGCATCGTTGTTGGAGGTCATCGTTCGTCCTTCGAGTTGAGGCCCCGGATGGTGTCGGTGAGGCGCGTGCGCTCTTTGTCGATCCAGCGCTTGCCCGCGTACGCTGCGGCGAACGCCTCGGCAAAGTCGACCGGGTCGTCGCCGACGATTTCGTCGACGGGCGTCTGATCTGCGGCGGCACGCTCCCACAAATCGGCGAAGTCGTTCAGCATCGTGATCATGACGGCCGGATCGCCGTCGGTGATGCCGCCGTTGTACATGAAGTAGCGCTCGAAGGCCATTGCGGCCGTCCTGTAGGGCTCGGGCAGCGCCGCGATGCGGGCTTTGTACTGTCGATATGCCTTCTTGTCATCGAGCGACCCGGTGAGGAACTCGATCCATTTCGCGGCCATGATTACTTCTCTCCTTCTTCAACGTGGTTGATTTGTTCGTCGTGGAGCTGTTCAATGCGGTTCGAGAGGAAGCTCCACGTCCTCCAGAACTCTTCGAGTTGTGCTCGCCCGTCGGCGTTGAGCGAGTACACCTTGCGAGGCGGACCCTTCTCGGAGGGGATCTTCTCCACATCCACGAAGCCCCGCTGCTCGATGCGCACGAGCACGGCGTAGACGGTGCCCTCGACGAGGTCCGAGAAGCCCTGCTCCCGCAGCCGCGCCGTGATGTCGTAGCCGTACGCCGGTCGCGCTGCCAGGACGGCGAGCACGATGCCCTCGAGCGCGCCCTTCAGCATCTCTGTCATCTGATTGGCCACAGCTCACCTCCCATCTACTCTGTGTTGCTATCTACCAGTAGACGGTAACACTAAGTACCGGTAGATAGCAACACTGAATAGCGAATCGGCTCGACGTGATCGCGTACAGCGGTACGAAGACATGCGCAAGCCCGCGCGTTCGCGGTCGGAGATGGGTAGACAGTTGAGATGAAGACCCTCCTCTATGCCGGATCGGAACTGCTGACCGGCGACGACATCGCCGACGCGGTGCTCGAGTACTGTGCGGCGCTGGCTGACGAACAGTCGGCCGAGATCGTCGAGATCCCCGTGCTGAACGCGGATGGTTCTCGTGCGACCGCGACGCTGCTCGTCGGCCCGGCCAGTCAGATCGTCGCAAAAGGCGCGTCGACCCGCTTCGACGAGCTGGTCGACGCGGACACGATCGCGAACCTGAGGGCCAGGACCCGCGAACATCGTCCGGTCGCATCAGCTGCCCCCCACGATCCGGCCCTGCACCCCGATGACCGGTGGGATGACTTCTGATCGGGCCGTAGGAGGGCGGCCGACGCTCGTGGGCGGCGACCGTCTGCTCGGCAACTAGCTCAATGCGCTATCCAAAGCCCACGGCGTTGTCAAGGGGCCATCGGCTGGCGTCGGGGATGACAGGATTCTCGTCAAGCCACCGATAGCGGTTCGGGTCCGCGGTCGGTCTGGAAGCGCCAGGGGCGCGAAGTGGTCCTCCGAGAACGTCCCGAGGGGCGGCGTTCTCGGGGGATCACTCTTCCGGTTGCAGCGCGATCTCGGACGTCTGGATGACCGCAGCGTCTGTGGGGATGGCGCCTCCGGGCATCTCGGTACCGGCGACCTTCAGTTTGTCGATGGCGAGTTCTTCGACCTCGACCTTGCCGACAGCCAGGGTGGAGTCGTCGGGATCGATGACCTCGGGGTCGGTGTCGAAGTGCTCCGCGATCAGCGTGATGCCTCCCGACGAATTCGCTGAGTTGGCAAGCTCCTCGATCCACGCCCGACTGAGCGCGACAGGTTCGGGGTCGTCGAAGACGAACCGCAGCGGGATGGACGGGTGCACCCAGATCGTCGATCGGCCGCGCGGTTGATCATCGGGATGCCGCCACGACACTGTGAAGCTCTCGCTGCGCCGAAGCTTCGTCGCGATGACGACCTTGAGGTGCGCCAGAGCCCGGTCATCGATGTGGATCGGTGTGGCCGATCCACCGTAGAAGATGATGCCCACGAGGACACCATAACGCTCGGGCCGCCGAACGGAAATGGCGGCGGGGCGGACCCGCGCGGTCGACCTCAGCGGCCCGGACCCACACTCTTGCTCACGCCGCCGACCGGCGCTCCGGCTGCGGATGCCGAGACAGATCGACGCCACGCAAGCCCGCTGTACGTGAGATGGAAGACTCGACCGACCGTCAGTGCGAACAGAAGAACGCACGCCAGCACCAACAGCCACCCGACATAGGTGAAAGCCATCCCGAGCACCCCGAATCGCGCCGCCGAGTCCGCGAGGAGTGGCGGAAGGAATGCTCGTCCGAACAGCCCGGCGACGGCGAACCCGAGTCCGGCGAGCGCCGCGCCGGGCAGGAGCTCTCGAAGGCCGACGCGGCGATTGATGACGATCCACGATGCGATCCACCACAGGGCGCCCCAGAGCGCGACCTCGGCGATGAACTCGATCACGGGGATCGGGCCGTCCCCGCGCACGATGATGCGCGTCGCGACGACCAATGCGAGTCCGATGACGACCGCGACAAGCGCGGCGAGCCATCGCCAGGCGAACTTGATGCTGACGGTGGGGGTGCGCCAGATCTTCTGAAGGCTCCGCTCGAGGGCGCGTGCGAACGAGGTGGCGGCGATGACGAGGAGTATCACGCCGATGACGCCCGTCGCCCGAAGCTCCTGCGCTCCCCCGGGCAGGGACTTCTCCAGGATCTCCGCGGTCGTCTCGTCCAAACCGAGATGCTCGGCGAAGATCGGGCCGGTCTGGGGGTCGAGGCTCGAGCGCAGCGCGCCCGCGACGATCAGGATCGGCAGGATCGACGTGAACACGTGCGCGGCAAGGGTCATGCCGCGATCGATGAACGAGAGGTCGCCGAGATCGCGAGCGACTCGCAAGACGAACCGCCCTGCCGCCGACCGGGCACCGATTCGCACCAGGCGATTCACGGTCCATCGAGCCATGGGCACCTCACGAAAGGTGGTCGATCGGGGCGACATCGCCCGAATCAGTCCGAGGCTAACACCGGCACCGAAGCCAGCCCGGTGCAGCTGATCCCCGAGCGGGGTCGTGGGTGATCCTGCATGTCGGTGCTACGCGGCTGCGGAGACGAGGGCCAAGGACTGTTCTTCGAACTCCGCGAGGTCGACCACAAGACCATTCGACGAGTTCGCGCCTTGCGCCAGTCGCTTGAGGATCTCGGGCTCGAGCGCGACCGGCTCCGCTGTGTCGAAGACGAACCGCAAGGGAATCGCGGGCTGCATCCAGATAGTGGTTCGGCCGCCCGCAGCGCCATCGGGGTGCCGCCACGAGAGGGTGAAGCTCTCGGCGCGGCGGAGTTTTGTGGCCGCGACAACCTTGAGGTACGCCAGGAGGCTGTCCGGCATGTCGATCGGCTCGCCGGTGTTTCCGTAGAACAGATTTCCCATGGCTGGCTCCTCGCCTTTGTCCTGCATCGCGCCGAAGACATCAGCGCCGGCTAATCCGGCCAACCCGCGAACTGCGGATCCGTTCGACCGGAATGCGTTACCTCACCGTAGCAGGTATTACGCAAACTTAGATAAGTTAGTGAGAAGTTAGAAAATTTAGAGAATCTGCTAGGGTGGCCCTGACGCCGAGTCAAGTGATGGAGGATGACAGGATGAGTCCCTCAGCCGCGCACACGTCCGCCCTCGCGAAGGCGCTGCAGAGATACACGGATGCGCGGGCAGCAGCCCTGCTGAAAGCCCGTCGCGCGTTGAAGGTCAACGAGATGGACGCCCGCGCGCTTCTGTTCATCGCGGGCAGCCCCGGCACACGCCCAGGGAACCTCCGGGACTACCTGGGCATCACGTCGGCCGGCGTAACGACGCTCGTCGATCGGCTGGCCGAGCGCGGTGCGGTGCGCCGCGACGTCGACGCCGAAGATCGTCGCGTGAACCGCCTCACCGTCACGGTCGATCTCGCGTCGGCCCCATGGTCGGCTCTGACGATGTTCGATGACGCGTTCTCGGCGGCGGCGACCAACTCCAACCCCGCCGAGGAGGGGCGCCTCGCCGCTGCGCTCGACGCGCTCACCGCGTCAGCCGCGGGCGCACTGGCATAGCGGCCGACAACCGGCCGGCGCGAGCGCCTATGCCTGGGGGTCAGACGGCATCCTGGCCCACGAAGGCCCGCGACTTGGCCTGCAGGAAGGCGCAGAGCGCCGAGACCACCGACAGCTCCGTCGCCAGGCCCATCACCGACTCCGAGTCGAGGGTCACAGCGCTCTCCCGCGGCTCCATGGTGACGAGCCACTCAGGCGAGCCGTCGGGATCCGGCTGAATGTAGGTGACCGTCGATGCGTGCGCGAGGTTGACGGCGACCAGCCCTGTGTTCGCGCCCTCGTCGCCGTCCTGCTGGATGACCCTGATGGTTCCCGCGATGGGGTATCCCAGCTGCCGGAACTCCTCCAGCCACGACTCCAAGGTGTTCATGCTTCGAAACGGAATCACGAACTTCCTCCTCCACTCACCGACGCTCCAACCGCCATCCTCGGCAATTATGCGGCTATCCGCGCGGAATGCAACTCACCCGGCAAACAAATCGACCGACCAGGCTCGAAGACACCACAGTGGAGCCTTTCCGCTGCCAGGAGCGATTGAGCAGGATGGAAGAAGAACCGACACGCACGCCCGCATAGCGTCGAATCATGACAACCATCACCTCAGCAATCCTCGAAGTCGCCGACCCCGTCGCAGCCCAGGAGTTCTACGCCGACGCGTTCGACCTCGGAGACCGGTTGGGCCTGCGCGCCTCGGACGCTGCGACGACCGGCTTCCGGGGGTTCACACTCTCGCTGGTCACCTCACAGCCGGCAGACGCGAGCATGTTGATCGATGCCGCTGTCGCCGGCGGCGCGACGACGCTCAAGCCCGCTGCGAAGTCCTTGTGGGGCTTCGGGGGCACGGTCCAGGCCCCCGACGGAACGATTTGGAACATCGCCACCTCGGCGAAGAAGGATGCCGCGCCGCCCTCACGGAAGTTCGAGTTCGTCGTGTTGCTGCTCGGAGTCGAAGACGTCGGCGCGAGCAAGAAGTTCTACACAGAGCATGGCTTCGAGATCGGTAAGAGTTTCGGCTCTTTCGTCGACTTCGCTCTGCCCTCGAGCCCGATCGGACTCGGCCTCTATAAGCGCCGCGCACTCGCCAAGAGCGCAGGTGTCCCACCGGAGGGCACCGGTTCGCATCGGCTCGCCATCGTCGGCGATGTCGGCGCGTTCGCCGACCCGGACGGCTTCCCTTGGGAGACTGCGCAGGATTGAGGCAGCACGACAAGCGCCGGTGGGCGATACTGGCGCCGTGACTCCTGAAGATGTGCACGCCTACTGTGCCGCGAAGCCCGGTGCATGGGAAGACCAGCCCTGGGAGGGCGACATCGTGTTCAAGGTCGGTCCGGGCAAGCGCGGCAAGATCTTCGTCTTCCTCGGAGACGGCCACTCGATCGGACTGAAAGCCGCCACGACCCGCGAGGAGGCCGATGACTGGCTCGTACGGTACCCCGAGGATGCCAGGGTTTCTCCGTACATCGGACGGTCGGGCTGGAACGTGCTGAACACCGGTGGCGGCATCCCCGACGACGAACTGTGCGAAGCGATCGACAGATCCTACGAGCTCGTCGTCGACGGCCTGCCGAAGAGCCTCCGAGATTTCGACGCGTGAGGGGTGTCGGTGACCACGGCGCGACCGAGTTGCTCGCGTGCCTCGCTCCCCCGAACGCGCCGCATGCGTACTGCACGACGCGTTCGACTACGCCCACCCCGGCATAACGCCATCACGATGAAGGACTGCTCGGCCGACACCCGAATCGCCGAGCAGCACGGCCGCGCGATGCCGGACTTCGTCATCGTGCCGGAGGCTCTGCTGCAGGACACTCGCGAACTTCAGCGATGGTTGGAGCGCGCCGAAGCGTGAGGCGCTATTACGCGCCGCTGCTTCGGCTGACCCGCGCTTCTCCTTCACGTTGCCTCAGGCGAGTGAGCCAGACGACGTCGCGCCCGAATGACTCGATCAGCAGCCCCAGGGCGACGAGCGTCACGATGACGTCGACCCACTGGGGCATCAGCCCCGACGCGGCGACCGTGAGGCCGATCCCCGCGGCGGCGGTGACGACCTTTCGCCAGTACCTGGGTGGCAGGGTCGCGGTCATCCACGGCAGCGCCCACCCGACCACGACGAACGCGTAGCGCAGGATTCCGATGGTGAGCACCCACCAACCCAGGTCCTGTGCGACGTAGGCGCTGAGAACGAGCAGCAGAAAAGCATCCACTTCCATGTCGAACCGCGCGCCCAATTCGGTCGT
The DNA here is from genome assembly GCA_963713325.1 of uncultured Actinomycetota bacterium. Taxonomy (GTDB): domain Bacteria; phylum Actinomycetota; class Actinomycetes; order Actinomycetales; family Microbacteriaceae; genus Microbacterium. The sequence goes on along the minus strand of CAVQLL010000008.1, from coordinate 160,531 downwards.
GGTCTGCGTGCGGCGTGCAATCCAGCCGTCGACGGCATCCAGGGCGAGGGCCGGGACCGTCAATCCGATGAGGAGCGGCACTGAGATCGGCTGGGTGAAGGATGTCGCGACCAGCGCGGCGATGAGCCCGACCAGTGTCGATCGCACAGCGGTCGCGGCATTGGCGGGACCGAATCGCGATGTTCCGCGCCGGCGCAACCCCCTGGTCAGAAGGGCGTTCGACCAGACAAGGTAGAAGAGTCCGGCACACCACCCGGCGACCGAGAGCGCACTGAACCAGCCGATCGCGGCCAGTCCGACGGCGCCGACGACGACCGACCAGAGCGGAGCGAGTTGAACCTTTTGCACTGTGCGACTCGTTTTCTCTTCATGGGTACCACTCATGACACGTATGCCGCGCGCCGAAAGGTTCAATTCCGGAGCACGCGGTGGTGAGCCAGGCGACGGCGTTCTGGGTGGAGGGGCCCCGCATGGGGGCGCTGCGGACAGAGGATGTCAGGGATCCTGAACCCGGCGAGGTGCTGGTGCGCACCACCTACACGGGCATCAGCCGGGGAACGGAGTCCCTGGTCTTCCGCGGCGAAGTTCCCCCCGGCGAGCACGATCGGATGCGCGCTCCGTTCCAGGAAGGCGACTTCGCCGGAGCAGTGAAGTACGGGTATCTGAACGTCGGCGTCGTCGAGAGCGGGACGCCCGCTCTCCGGGGCCGCACGGTGTTCACGCTGTTTCCGCATCAATCGGCGTTCGTGGTGCCCGAATCCGCTGTCGAGGTCGTGCCTGAGGGCGTGCCCACTCGCAGGGCCGTGCTCGCCGGTGCGGTCGAGACCGCAGTGAACGTCTTGTGGGATGCCGCGCCACTCGTCGGCGATCGCATCACGGTCGTCGGGGCAGGGATGATCGGCTGCGCCGTGGCGCGGCTCGCGCGCGGCATCCCCGGAGTCGAGGTCATGGTGGTCGACGTGGACCGCGCGAAGGCCTCCGTCTGCGGGCTCCTCGGTGTCGAGTACGCGCACCCCGAGGATGCGCCGCTCGAGCGCGACATCGTGGTGGATGCGAGCGGCTCCGAGGGAGGGCTGCAATTCGCCCTCGAGGCGACCGCCACCGAGGGAGAGATCATCGTGGCGAGCTGGTTCGGCGACCGCGCGCGTCCGCCTCGACCTCGGCGGTGACTTCCACTCGCGTCGCCTGACGATCCGCTCCAGCCAGGTCGGGATGGTCTCCCCGCGCCGACGCGGAAGCCGAAGCACCGGTGACAGACTCGCGCTCGCCCTCCGGCTGCTGCAGGACCCGGCATTCGACGCGCTGCTCACCGACAGCTCCTCGTGGCGGGACCTGCCCGCCGTCATGGCGTCCGTCGCAGACGGATCCTCGCCGGGGCTGTGCCACACGATCGACTGGAGGGATGCCGAATGACGTACTCCGTCACCGTGCGCGATCACATCATGATCGCGCACAGCCTGACCGGTGAGGTCTTCGGCCCTGCTCAACGGCTGCACGGAGCGACCTATGTGGTCGACGCGACCTTCCGGGCGCGCGGTGCTCGATGACGACGGCGTGGTCGTCGACATCGGACGCGCGTCGGACGCGCTGCGCGGCATCCTCTCTTCCCTCTCCTATCGCAATCTCGATGACCTGCCGGAGTTCTCGGGGCTCAACACGACGACCGAGCGGCTGTGCAGCGTGATCGCCGAGCGACTCGCGGCGGACGCCCGCGACGGCGGAATCGGTCGGGGCGGCACGGAGCTCAGTGCGATCGCGGTCACGCTGCACGAGTCGCACATCGCGTGGGCGTCGTACGAGGTGACGCTGTGACCCGCGCCGCGGGCGGCATTGTGCACTTCGTCGCGCCGGACGGCATCGACGATCCCCGCCGCGCGAGCGGGGGCAACGTCTTCGACCGTCATGTCAGAGACGGGCTGCGCGCGATCGGCTGGGACGTGCGGATGGCGCAGGTCGACCCGGATGCGCCCGCGCACACCGACGGCGCCCTCTCGTGTCTGCCGGGGGGATCGTTGGTGCTCATCGACGGCATGATCGCGGGCCGTTCGCCCGGAGCTGTCGAGGCGGCGGCGGGTCGCCTGGGCATCGTGGTGCTCGCACACATGGTGTCGGCTGCCTTCCCCGACGCGGATCCGAGCGTGGTGGAGGGCGAGCGTCGCGCGCTTCGAAGCGCGCGACGCGTGATCGTGACGAGCGAGTGGACTCGCTCCGAGCTGGTGCGCCGCGACGTCCTCCCACTGGACCGGATCGTCGTCGCCTGCCCGGGCTCCGACGACGCTCCTGTGGCGACCGGAACGCCCACCGGCGGTGCGCTTCTGTGTGTGGGAGTCGTCGCGCCGCACAAGGGACAGGACACCCTGATCGAGGCGCTGGCAGCGCTCGGCGCCGACCCGGCATGGAGCTGCACGATCGCCGGATCGCTCGACGCCTGTCCTGACTACGCGGATCGCGTTGCGACGCTCGCGACCGCGGCCGGCATCGGCGACCGTGTCACGCTGACGGGCGTGCTCGCCGAGGACGACCTCGACCGCGCCTATCAGCGGGCCGACCTGGTGGTGGCGCCCTCGCGCGTGGAGAGCTACGGCATGGCCATCGCGGATGCGCTGCGGCGCGGCATCCCGGTCGTCGTCAGCCGCGTCGGCGGGATCCCGCAGACGGTCGAGTCCCGCGCAGCAGTCCTCGTGCCACCGGATCAGCCGCACGCACTCGCCGACGCGCTGCGGCGATGGATGGCGGAGCCGGGCCTGCGGGAGCGATTGAAAGATGCCGCGAGGCGCGACAGGGCGAGCCTCCCGCGCTGGAGCGAGACCGCCGACCGGATCGCATCGACGCTGGCGGGTGTGCGATGAGCGACGTCATCCCGGTCTCGGTGGAGTGGCTGAGCCTGCGTGAGGATGCCGACGCGGAGTCGCGATCGCGGACGCTCGCGAGGAAGGCGGCGCGGATGACCCGTTCCCCGGTCGTCGTGCACGATCTGGGCAGCGGGACCGGGTCGATGATGCGGTGGCTCGCTCCCCTGCTGCCCGGACCGCAGACCTGGGTCCTCCACGACTGGAACCACGCGCTCCTCGACCACGCCGCGCAGCGCGCATCCGATTCGACCGGTCACCCGGCCACGGTCCACACGAGCGTGAGGGATGTCGGGCATCTGCGTGACAGCGACCTCGCCGGAGCATCGCTCGTCGCGATGTCGGCGCTCCTCGACGTGCTCACCCGCGAGGAGACGGAAACCATCGTCCGGGCATGTGTCGCCGCGGGAGCCCCCGCGCTGTTCACGCTCACCGTCACGGGGCGAGTGGACCTCGAACCGTTCGACCCCGGAGACCGTGTCTTCGAGTCGGCGTTCAACGACCATCAGCGACGCACGACGGCCGGGCGCCGTCTTCTCGGGCCGGATGCCGTGGCGACGGCGGTCGACCTCTTCCGGGCCGCGGGGTGGTCGGTGCGAGTCGACGGCTCTCCCTGGCGGCTGGACGCGTCGGAGCCCAGCGCTCGTCGGCGAGTGGCTGGAAGGCTGGGTCGCCGCAGCGGTCGACGAACGGCCGGCCCTGGAGGAGTGGGCCGACGAGTACCTGCAGACACGCAGGGTGCAGCTGACCGACGGCGCGCTGCGTCTCGTGGTGCACCACCAGGACCTGCTCGCGTGGCCGTCATGAGCACGACGGTGCGCGCGCGGCCGGCGTGGAGGATCCACAGCTCGCCGCGCTCCCGGGCGTTCGTTCGCGCCGGAGTCGGCGCAGGCATCCTCGTGGCGATCGTCCTCACCGTGGGAGCCGAGCCGTTCGTCCGAGGTCTCGCCTCCGTGTCGGCGGTCCCCGCTCGCGGTGGCGCTCGCGCTCGGCGTGGTGACCACGTTGGCCGCCGCCTGGCGGTGGCGGATCCTCGCGCGGCGTCTCGGGCTCACACTCGGGTGGGGCGAGTCGGTTTCGGCGTACTACCGCTCGCAGTTCCTGAACACGGTTCTCCCGGGCGGCGTGATCGGCGACGTCCATCGCGCGGTCGTCCACGGGCGCAGCGTGAGCCGCGTCTCCCAGGCCTCACGCGCGGTCGTCGCGGAGCGCGCGGCGGGCCAGGCCGTGCAGCTCGTCCTCGCGGCGGTGGTGCTGGTGTCGGTCGGCATGTCGGGTTACGCTCCCGCTGTGAGCACCGTGCTACTCGCGGTCGCCGTCGCCTGCGCCGGAGTCGTCGTCGCAGCGGCAGTCAGTGCGCGTGCCCGCGTGGCGATCACCCGCGAGTTGACGAGCCTTCGGTCGGCGTTCGGGACGGTCGGCACGGTCGTGAGGGTGTCCGCCGCGTCTTTGATCGTGATCCTGGGGCACGTGGCGACCTTCGTCGTGGCCTGCGTCGCAGTGGGCGTCGAGGCCTCACCAGAGCGGCTGGCCGCCGTGGCGCTCATCGTGATGCTCGCCGGAGCGATTCCGCTGAGCATCGGGGGATGGGGACCACGAGAAGGCGCCGCTGCCTGGGCATTCGCCGCAGCGGGACTCGGGGCGGCCGCGGGCATCGCCGCCTCGACCGCGTTCGGAGTCCTGGCGATGATCGCCGTCGCGCCTGGGGCGGCGGTGGTCGCGGCATCCGCGCTGCGCCGACGTCACGATATGCACGAAGCCCGGCAGGCGGTGTCCTCACCATGAAGCGGCCGTACGTCACCCTCAGCTGCGCGATGTCGCTCGACGGCTACCTCGACAGCGCGACTCCACGGAAACTCGCGATGTCGAACGAGGCCGACTTCGATCGTGTCGACCAGCTTCGCGCCGAGAGCGACGCGATCATGGTCGGTGCATCGACCGTCCGACGGGATTGTCCGCGGCTGATGGTGCGCGCGGACGAGCGGCGGCTGCTCCGCGTCGCCGCGGGCAAGCCGTGTTCGCCGATCAAAGTGACCGTGACTGCGAGCGGCGATCTGCCGCCCGACTCGGCGTTCTTCGAAGAAGGGGATGTCGAGAAGATCGTGTACTGCCCGCGAGGGGCTGCCAGCCGCATCCGAAGCAGGCTCGGCGACGTCGCCACCGTGGTGGGGCTCGGTGCGAAGGTGACGATGGCCGATGTCGTCGCCGACCTGGCAGAGCGCGGGGTGGAGCGCCTCATGGTCGAAGGCGGCGGCAGGCTCCACACGCAATTCCTCGTCGACGACCTGGCCGACGAGCTGCAGCTCGTGGTCGCACCCTTCTTCGTCGGTGAGTCCCGAGCGCCGCGGTTCGTCGAGGCCGGCGCCTTCCCGTGGATCTCATCACGGCGGGCGACCTTGGCCGACACCCGCCGGATCGGCGACGTGGTCCTGCTGCGGTACGCCCTGTCGGATCGATTCCAGGCCGATGCGCGGGAGTCCGAGTCGGTCGGGGAATTCTCCGCACGATCTTGAAGGCTGCGGTGAACGGCGGATTCGAAGACCAGCACCCCCCGCGGCTCGGCGCGCGGGTCGCCACCGTCGTGGCGTTCGCGACGTTGGTGTCGGCTCCGCTGATCGCGGGTGCGCTGACGAGCGGCACACCGGCCGCGCTGCTGAGTCTGCCGGCGGAGTCGATCGCGGTCGTGCTGGTCCTTCTCGCGGTACCAGAGCGCCGGCTGCGCTGGGTCATCGCGTCTGCGTTCGGAGTGATCGTCGTGGTCGCGACCCTTGTCGCGGGGCTCGACCTCGGGTTCGAGGCGACCATCGACCGGGCCTTCAACCTCACCCAGGACTGGCCTGCAATCGCCAGCGCTTTCGGCGTCATCAGTGATGCGACCGGAACGGGCAACGCGATCCTTCTGGTCGCGCTGCTCATCGCCCTGCTGGTCGCCGCGGTGGTCGCCGTTGCCCGCGCCGCGATGCGCACTGAGCGCATCACCGCGCGCTCGGGCCGCACTGGCCGAGTCGCGGCGGCGCTGGTGACGACGACGTGGATCCTCTGCGCCCTCGTGGGGGCGCAGCTCTGGCCGGGCGTGCCCTTCGCCGCCGCCGATGCGGCGAATACGCTCGCTGCGACATCCGCACAGACTGCTGCGAGCATTCGGGAGCAGCAGGCGTTCGAACGAGCCCTGCAGTCGGACCGATCTCGGTTCCACCCCGGCAGATGACCGGCTCTCGGCGCTCGAGGGCAAGGACGTGGTCATCGCGTTTCTGGAGAGCTACGGCAAGGTCGCGGTGCAGGACTCGGACTTCACGGCCGGAGTCGCGCAGGTGCTCGAGGAGGGCGGTGCCCAACTCGCCCGGGACGGATACTCCGCGCAGAGCGCGTTCCTCACTTCGCCCACGTTCGGCGGGGTCAGCTGGCTGGCTCACTCGACTCTGCAGAGCGGGGTCTGGGTCGACTCGCAGCAGAAGTACGACAGGCTGATCACGAGCAATCGATTGACGCTCACCCGCGCGTTCAAGGATGCCGGCTGGCGCACCGTCGCAGCTGTGCCCTCCAACACCGAGCCATGGCCGCAGGGAACGGCGTTCTACGGGTACGACGTCATGCTCAATTCCCGCAACATGGGCTATCGGGGTCCGACGTTCAGCTACGCGCGCATCCCCGATCAGTACACGTGGAATCACTTGTACGAGCGGGAGCTCTCCGGTGCGCACGCTCCGGTCATGGCCGAGGTCGACTTCGTCTCTTCGCACACGCCATGGACTCCGGTTCCCCGCCTGGTGCCGTGGTCTGAGATCGGCGACGGCTCGGTGTTCGACCCGCAACCTGCGGAAGGATTGGCCCCGGTGGCAGTGTGGCCCGACGAACGGCGCGTGCGGAGTGTGTACGGGCAGTCGGTGGAGTACACGCTCGGCGCGATGTTCTCGTTCCTGCACACGTACGATCAGCCGAACCTCGTCCTCGTGGTGCTCGGCGACCACCAGCCGGCACGGATCGTCGAGCGGCACGGGGGCGGATCGCGATGTGCCGATCACCATCATCTCGAAGGATCCGGCGGTCTTCGAGGAGATCGCCTCGTGGCAGTGGGAGACCGGCGTCCACCCGTCGCCGGAGGCGCCGATCTGGCGGATGGATCAGTTCCGCGACCGGTTCTTGGAGGCGTTCGGCGGCTGACGCCGCCCACGTCAGACGTCGTCGGGTGCAGCTCCGTCGTCTGTATGTCGAGGGTCGTGGTCGACCGTCACCCCGTCGCCTGAGACGAGCTCGGCGCGCGGAGCACGAGGACCGTGGTCACGGCGAGCACCACGATGCCGATCGACTCGATGACAATGGTCGGCGGGACGAACGGGTTCTCCCAGGTCTCGGTGATCCCGAACAGCGAGACGGTGAGGGCGAGGATGAGCGCGAGCAGGGTCGCGATCAGGAACAGCAGGCTCAGCACGGTCGCAAGCCTGAGGAGGCGGCCCCGCAGGATGACCATCGCGATCGCGAGGACGATGCCTGCGATGGCATTGAGGATGAACGCCACACCCAGCACCCCGCCGGTGCCGTTGAAGACGAGGAACAGATGTATCCCGCCGGTCGCGAGAAGGAAGATGCCGCTGAGGATGCACATGATCCTCACGACGCGCTGGTTGCTTTCAGCCATTCGCTCACCCGATTCCGATCCGTGACCCTCCGAGCAGAGGCTCTCTTTCAATAACACGATCCAGCGGCCGGATGGGTTCAATCCGGCGCATGCGTGCTCAGAGTCGGCCGCGTGGTGAGAAGCTGCTATTCGTCGGGGAAGAACCGGCACACGGCAAGGATCACGCGCCTGTTCTGGAGGCGCCCCGCTTCGGTGCCTGACTCGTCGACCATCGTGGTCGCGCCATGCGCGCTCTCTGAAACGCCGATCTGGGGCAGCTCACTCCAACTGGTCGGCGGCGGATCGATCCAGTCCCTGCCGATCATCATCAGAACGGTCGCGGCGGCACTGCTGGCCCTGGCCCGGCTGGCGTCGCGCTCTAGACGCAGGCAGGTCTGATGATCCTCGCCCGTATCGACGCGGTCAGCGTGACCTTGGACCAGAAGGACCGATCCATCCACTCCGTTTACCAACGGGGACATGATGAGGTCGTCGACCTCGCTTCTGACAGCCTGGTCGGCCGCCGCGAGGCGGGCTTCGAAGTCGAGTTCGCCGGAGCCGAAGCCATCGACGACGACGAAAGTCCATTCGTGTCGCATGTTGTGTTCCTCCTCAATCGGGCGGGCGGGGCGTGCGCCTCACCGGCGAGCCGGCGCGCGGCGAACGTCGAGTCAGGGGGCGGCATCCAATGCGTCCCATCGAAGATCGACGTCGATCGACACGTCCAGCGGGCGCTTCACCCGCCGAGACCAGCGAACGGGGCGACCCTCGACGTCGCGGGCGAGGGCTGCCCGTCGGACGATCCGCACCCCGGATGAGGGGATGGCGAGGGGTCGCAAGCCGAGACGTGTCGGCGAGGAGCGACGATGTGGGCCCCGGCGCGATGCTGCCGTCCTGTTCGACGAGCAGCGCACGGATGAAAGCATCCTCGCCGGCGCCGTCGCCTCGGAGGCGCCACCGCGAACCCGTGGACGAAGGGATAGCGACCGGCCGGGATGCTGCGGCGGAGAGCCCAGCGCCACGTGATCGCGGCCGTGTCCGAGACGACGCCGCCGTTCAGCGCCGTGGCCGGCGCATCGGCCGCCTTGCGGTCGCCGCCCACACGAGGTTGTCGTCCTCGTCGACGGCGAACGCGATGTCGTCGAGGATCGGGCCCTCCAGTGCGGCTCCGGCGGCGATGAGAATGGCGGTCGCGCGATGCCAGTCGGCTTCCCCGGGAGCACCCGGCGGGGGTGGTTCGGGGTCGATGCCCGTGATCCCGATCAGGTTCCAGTCATGCGGGGAGCGCAACGGCCACGTGCCGCCCGCGGCATCCGTCATGGTGACCTGACCGGGCCGGACGATCGTGCCGGGCGTCGCGGCGACGGGCGCGACGAACAGGTCGTCTCCGGTTCGCGCGAGGATGTCGATGAGGTGAAGCGTCGCCGGCTGCGTGCGGTCAGGACCCGTGCCCGCGACATCCGAGCCTCGATCCTCGATCTGCCAGTAACGGCCGGTCGGCGCACCAGGCCACATCAGGCGTGACGGCCGGGTCTGCTGCGGCGAAGGATCGATCTCCGCGGGCAGCGGGGTGCGGCCGGTCAGCTCCCACCATCCTGCGCCGCCTGCATCATGCTCTCGGATGTCGAGACCGATGTCGCCGCCGACCGACAGTTCGGCGGAATAGTGCAGCGACTCCGATTGCCAACCCGAGGGTGCGCCCTCGGGTTCCGATTCCACGCTCGCATCGAGAGGGGTCGTGCGGGCTGGCATGGACGGGTTGACGATCGTCCCTTCGATCGGCGTCTCGGAGAGGGTCAGATCGAGCTTGAGCGGGGTCGCCGCATCTTCGCCCGCATGTTCACCGAGTCGCCACTGCTGGCCCAGCATCCACAGTGCGTCCGCCGTCACCGCGGCCGCGATGTCGTCGGCGTCGTCGGGGTCGGGCAGAAGCACCTCGGGCTGATCCGGCACCGGATCGGAGAGCGGCGTCGAAGAAAGCGGCGCTCCTGTGCGTCTGTCCTGCGGAAGGACGGCCCACGCCGCGAGCGCACCGACGCCGGCGGCCTCGAGGTCTGACGCGACCGCCATCCGCCCATGGGCCAGCATGCGTGCGTACACGATCGCGGCGCGGATCTCCTGATCGGTCGGGTCGCCTGCGTCGAGGTCGGCCGGTGGAACGACGAGGATCGCCTGCGGCGGGCGCGCCGACGGGGTTGCGGCATCGAAGGACGCCCCCGCCACCGGACGGGACGTCGGCACCGACTCCGTGAAGGCGTCGAGCACGACCCACTCGAGTTCGTCGCCCGCGATCGGGCGGGTGGGGGCGAGGACGACCGTGAGTCGCGGCGCGGGCGGTGTGTGCACATCCTCGCCGACCGCGGGCCTGCGATCGAGCTCGGCGAGATCGGTCACGCGCCAGGGGTCGGCGGGGTTCGTCGCGAACAGCCCGAGGCCGGCCGGGCGCACTCCGTCGTCGACGCCGAGTGGGGCGGCGAGATCGGCGCGGACCGCCGAGATCGTCGTCGCCCAGTCCTCCAGCGCGGCGCCCCCCACCAGCAGGTCGGTGGATGCCGCGAGAGGCGCCCCGATCGGCAGGCCGGGTCGGCCGACGAGCTCGGCCAGTGCAGCCGCGAGGGCGGCGGCGTCGGGGCGGGTCGCCACGGCAGGCGCCGGTCGATCGGGTTCGGCGGGTGGCGCGATCAGCGCCCTCGCAGTGTCCAACCGCTCCGCAAGCCGCTCGACTGCGCCGTGGAGGAAGCCGACGACGTCCGCGGCGGCTCCCCTGGCGGTCACCCCGTCGGACCCGACCAGTGCCGCCGCGCATCGCGGGGGCGAGAACGCCCAGCGCGCGACCGCCACGGCGAGAGCTGCCAGCTGTGCCGCGTCGGCGGGTGCGAGGGCATCCGTCCCGACCCGCGACACCGTCATCCCGTCGCCGTCGGCCCCGCCAACGCGTCGAGTTCCGCGGCGATGCGGTCCGCCTCGGCGGCCGTGAGCGCCTGCGTCATGGCGGTGATGTCGGCGAGCAGGAGTTCCGCGGCGGCGATGGCCGTTTCCAGGCGGGAGCGGATGGCGGCGGCGGCAGCGTCGGAATGCGCGGCAAGCGCGTCTGCGGGCAGGTCCGGGCGCGATGTCGACGACGGAGGCGGCGCGGCCGCGCAGAGCGGCGACCCATGAGCGGACTTCGTCGAACCCGTCGTCCTCGGGCTGGGCATCGTCGCCGACCGGCGTCCCCATGCCTGCCGCAGCGGCCATCTCCAGCATGGATACGAGGGCGCTCGGCGACAGGGTGGCGAGGTCGAGGTGACTGCAGCCGAGGTCACCCGGCCACGATGCGGCGGCGCGCGCCGCTCAGCTCCACGACCCACGACGGCTGGGCTTCGCGTGCGGACCGCAGCACGGCGTCGAGCCCAGGAGCCGCACTGGTGGCAGGACCCGCGGCTGCGGGCAGCCGAGCGGCCGGGGCGGCGAACACGACGACGGTCTCGACCGGGCGGGTGGGCTGCACCGGGTCGATCCATGACGGCACGGGCAGCCGCTCGGTCCCTCCGAGCCCGCGCATCGCGGCTGCAGCCTGCGCCGGCTGTCCGGTCAGGATGCCGTGAACACCTTCTCCGAGCGCGAGATCCGCCGCGGCATCCAGCATGCGGCGGACGGGTTCCAGGACCGCCGCCACCTCCGGGGCGACTGCGCCGTCCAGTGCGTCCAGACCGTGCGTGCAGCCGAAACCGCCCTGGCCGGCACGGAGCGGGAACTGTTCACGCAGGTCCGCGATGATCTGACGCGCCTGTGTCGGCGGTCAGCGTGGGGTCCGCCGCGATGCGCTGCTCGATGTCGCGCCCGAGCAGCTCGGCGGGGTGCCACCCGAGCGCAAGATCCGCCAGCCACCGCCGCGCTTCGCCGATGATCTGCGAATCGTGGAGCATGGCCCAGCGCCCCGGGTCGACGACGGCCCGGTCTCGCAGCACCGCGAGGGTGCCGGCGATCGCCTGCGAGGGGGCAAGACGGAATCCCCCCGGTCCTGGCCCCGGCTTGCCGCGATAGGCCGCATCCGGGTAGGGGGCGTCGACCCAGCCGTAGCTCCGAGGACAGGGGTGCTGCCTTCGGCGACGGCTTCTGTCGCGTGGGCCGCACCGACACCGGCGAGCCAGGCATCCCACCGTCCGGCGGCGGCATCAGCGAGGGCGCGAACGGCGCGATTCGCGATCGGGCGGAGCGCCGGCTCCTCGGCGCATGCCTCCAGAAGGTCGGCGACGCCGCCGGGGTCGACGGCGCGCGGCAGGAAGTCCGGAACCCGGACGTCGGATGCCTCACCCGCCACCGCGAGTCGGTCGGCCTGCAGCGATGCCCGCGTCTCGGAGAACGGCGCGCCGAGTGGTTCGAGCAGACCGAGCCGCAGGATCGGGTCGGCCTCGTCGACGGCGCCGGTACGATCGGCGTTCCACAGCAGCTGGGAGGACACCGCGACCGACCGCTGGTAGAGCGTCAGGAGAAGGCTCTCGGGTGCCCGCTCCCGATGCAGGAGGCCCGGGAACCCCAGTTCCTCGATGGGTGCGATCGCGGCGATCGCCGGTTCCAGGAGCGCGTCGAGCGCGTCGGGATCGAGCGGCTCGCGACCACCGTCGAGTCCAGGCCCGAGGATCGGCAGCCTGAGCGGCCGCGATGGGCCGAACGTCCGATACAGGCGTCCGTGCGCTCGCCAGCCGAGATCCTCCTGGTCCAGGATTCGCGCGATCCAGGCGCGATCGGACCACTCGTGCTCGAGGGCATCGAGGGCGTCCTCCTGCAGCCGGATGGCGTCGGTGACGACGGGGATGAGGCGTTGATGACGCAGCCGCGCCGGCACGGGTCCGTGCTGCGAAGAGCGAAGGGCGCGTTCCGGCTGGCCGTCGGCGAGGCCCTGTTCGGCGGCCATCGCCCATCGTCGCGCGATCCGACCGAGCGGTACGGCGAGCGGGGTTTCGATGAGGGGCGCCGCCAACCGGCCGCCCGCACGCGCCAGCCCGTCGACGACCTCGTCCGACGGCGCGGCGAGGGCGAGGACGCCGTACGCCTGCCGGCCGATGCGAACGGGTGGGAAGCGGCCCTCGGGACGGAGCCACTCGCGCGCCCAGCCCCAGAGATCGAGGTTCCATTCCGCGTTCTCCGGGCGGTGCACGGGATCCCTCGGGTCACGAAGGACGCCGAGGACGCCCTGCAGCCCGTACCCCCACAGCGCGGGTAGCACGCAGAGACGATCCGCTGCGTCCAGTCCTCGTGGACGCCGAGCAGTGGGTCGACGGGGACGTCCGCCGCGCCGCCCGGCCCGGTCAGAACATCCAGGACAGGGTGTCGACCGGGGCTGCGCAGGCCAGCCCACACGTCCATGTCTACGACGTCCACCGTGGCGATCCGAAGACCGTGGAGGTGGGCGCGCCGGGGCGAAGGATGCCGAGATCGCCGGAGAGCCCGTGCGCCGTGAACAGGCGGCCGCCGTGGTGCCGTCACCGGGCCCGAGCCCGCTCACACCCAGCACCTCGATCTCTTCGGGATCCCGTGCGAGGACGATCTCCTCCGCAAGCCCGGCGGTGACGGCCGAGGCCCAGCTGCCCCACCATCGCTGCTCCGGAGAGTCGTCGTCGCTCTCGGGGAGCGGGCTCAGACTCAGCAGGTCCTTGTTGGGACTCAGCGTCGCGATGACCTCCGGCTGAGGAACGGGCGCATCCGGGTCGGCCCCGGCCCAGATCACCCACACATCCAGCGCCGCAGGCAGCCCTCGGACCGTGGGGATCACCCAGTTCTCGCCGGCGGCGGCAACCGGAACGCGCGGGGGACTGCCCACTGCCGGCACGGTGCCGACCAGCTGCCGCGCGCGCGCCGGCCCGGTCACGGCAGCCAGCCTCGCGAAGGCGTCGGTCCAGCCGGCGAGCGCGACCACAGTGTCGAGTCGCAGGTCCGGGTCGGCGGGGAGCGGATCGGGGAACTCGGGGTCCTTCGAGAGGGTGTCCCAGAGCGACTGGAGTGCGACGAGTTCAGGAGGGGTCGGTTCGAACCGCTCGGTCGTGATCGAGGCGCGATCAGGCATGACCCGCAGGCGCAGTCGCCACTCGGGCTCACCCGGGTCGGGTTCCTCCGGTCGCTCGGCGCTCATCCCCGGCGGAATGAAACGCGTTTCCAGACGCAGGGGAAGCATCACTGCGTATGTCCCCATCACCCGTCTCCGTCCGGGTCGGTGAACCGCTCGCCGTCGATGAGGGCGCGGACCGGGCGCGCCCAGTGGCGCGACGCGAATTGTGCCCCGTTCGCCTCGGTTGCCGTGGTCGGGCCGAACACCGGCCGATCCAGGTTGCTCTGGGGGCCGTCGCCGGGCCGGGGTGCGAACCTCGGCCCGTCGATCGTCTCCTCAAGTACGAGGAATCGGTCGACGATCGACTCGGGGGCCACGTCGAACACGATGAACCACAGACCGGGCGTGATCGGTCCGACGGCGATCGGTTCGACACCGGGGGATACCGGGTCGGGGTCGCCTGCGGCGTTCTTGGGCAGGAGCCGGATCACCGTCTCCGGGTAGCGCCGCAGGATCTCGCTGCGGATCACGACCACGAGCAGATCGTCTTCGACCGCGTTGTGCCGCGCAGGGTCGTCGAGAGGCATTGCAGGATTCCACCCCTGCACCGCAGTGATATCCGGTTCGATGGCCGGGTCGAGGGGGTCGCGGACCCGCTGCCAGATCGTCCGCATCGGCACGGCGGCAGGCGACAGCGGCACACCACGCCAGAGCAGCTCGGCAGCGGCCTGCTGCGACAGCCCGAGAAGGAATGCCTCGATGAAGGCGCCGTTGGTCCGCAACGCGACGACGCGGTTCGGCGGGATCAGCCCTGCACGCGGCAGCAGCCACTCGCGGGCACGGTCGCGCAGCCACACCCATGCCGGCAGATCGAGGTCGGGCTCGATCGTGTACGGCACGTCGAATCGGGCAGGTCGCGGGCGGATTCGCCCCGCGACAGCGTCGACCATGGCGCCGCGGGGATCGAATGCCCCATCCAGGACGTCGACCACCTCATCGATGCGGATCGGCTCGCAGGGCGTCTCCTCTTCCCGCTCCGGCAGCCCGATCCCCGTGAAGTCCACCTCGAAGGGCGACCCGCCGAACTCGGCGGCGGCCTCGTCTTCGCCGAGTTCGCCGACCAGCCGTCTCCACTGATCCGGACGTGAAGCCCAGGTCGCCGCCGATGGAGCCGGCGGGGCCCAGCGGCGCGTCCGACGGCGCGCGGCACTCGTTCGCGAGCAGGAGCAGGGCGCCCGCTCCGCCGGGCGCGGGCAGGCCGGGTGCCGCCCGGCGACCCCGCGCGGTCACGCGGGACAGTGTCGTCGCCGCGAACAGGCCCGCGCTCAGCGGGCTGCGATCGCCGGCGAGGGTGGCCAGCGCCGACGTGCCGTCGTCATTGCGGACCTTGCGCAGAGCAGGACCGTAGAACGCGAGGCGGTCTGCGGCGTCCGCACCGACGGCGCCTCCGGCGCCCGCGGGTCGCCGTGCGGTCAACCGCTCCGAGAGCACGACGGCGGTCGTGAGATCGCGCAGCATCGCGGCCGCCAGGTGGGTCGATCCGATGCGCCGGCCCGCGGCATCCGTGATTCGGTCCTGCCAGTCGATCCCGGCCTGGGTTCCCAACGCGGCGATCGCCCGATAGCGGGGATCGTGATTGAGCTGCGCACCCCATGCGGTGGACTCGACATCCCTGATCCACCGCGACGCGTATCGCGGCGGCCCCACGACGGGCGGCCCCGGGGTGCCGGTCGAGGAGGCCAGCAGGTCGATGACCTCCTGCGTCACCCGGGCTTGGTCGCTCCATCCGTCCGGCTGCAGTGTGTCCAGCGGTCCGAGCAGGCCGAAGACGTTGGCGCTGTCGGGACGACCGTCGAACTCGACTTCGACCGCCGTCGCTCCGAGACCTGGCGGATTCGTCGTCGGCGCGAGCGCGCGCGCGAGGCTCGTGAACGTGCCGGCCGCGTTCGTGTGGAATCTCCACGCGTGCAGCACCTGCAGATCGACGGCTGATTGGCCCGCGACCCACGACGGCGTGGCACCATCCTCGCGGAAGAGGGGGACCACGATCGCGAGACAGTCGGCGTCGTCGGGCAATTCGCGCGGGCATAGCAGTCGGGACGCCTCCGGTTGCCAGCCGGACGGACCGAGGCGTTCATGCACGTGGGCCCATCGGCCCGCCCGGTCGAGCGGCAGCTGCTGCGTGACCGCCGCCGACACCCATCCCCGCCCGACCGCGTCGATGCCGACCTCGGTTCCCTCACCGCCGGCGACCAGAGCGATCCAGGGGCGCATGGCGTCGTCGGCGCCGGGGTGCGCGGGCGAGTACCGCCAGGGGAAATCGGCATCTCGGAAGTCGATGTACGGGTAGTACTCGCCCTCGGCGTCTGCGTGACCGGGCCGCGGCACGACCCGCCGGATAGCTGTTGGCGCAACGGCGGCGACATCCCCCGGGCCCGGCAGGAGCACCCGGCCCCCGCCGGAGCGGCCCGTCGACCCCGCGGCGGAGGTCACCGTCGCTCTCAACTCCAGCTTCATGCGGCGCCGGCCCGCCTCGGTGCCGTCGGCCGTGCCGATCGTCGGTGCCTTCCAGGCGAGGAACCGCGTGTCATCGACCATCAGAAGCCCACTCCGGCGAAGGCGACGGATGTCGTTGCGGTCACCGCGGCGTCCGCGTGAGCGAGGCTGAGCGCCACGGCCGGCGAGGTCTCCCGTGGGCCGTCCCGGCCATCGTCCGTCATCCCCGCGTCGTCGGCGACGATCCAGGTCTGTTCGAGCACGGTGGTCACCGGCGGCGCATGGGCCGCCAGCAGCGACGGGGCGCCCGCGGCCGCTTTCATCGCGGCCGACACCGCGCCGATCGTGGTCATCATCGTGAGAGGGGTGAAGATCGGCGGGATGTCGGGCAGCCTCAGCTCGACGAAGTCGCTCGTCGTCTTGACCACGGTGGGCGAATCGGCAAGGACGACCGGGATCCGGTAGCCGACGTGACGTCGCTGGTACGGGCCCAGGGCGAGCGACTCGTCCGTGGTGAGGTCGAGATACATGGCGGTCGCGAGCGACTCCTCGTGCACCCCCGCTCCCGGAGGCGGATCGATGACGACCGTCGCGGGTGCCACGAGTCGCCGCCCGTCGGCCTTTTCGACCGGGCTGCCGAGGGGGAACCGGTCTTGACGCCACACGATCGCGCCGAACGGCGCCGCCATCGGCAGCCCCGGCGCGACGGTGGGGCGTCGGCGGACGACCTGCGTGTCGCCGCCCGCTTCAGGGGTCGCGTTCGAGGGAGAGTCGAGCTCTCGCTGCACGACGTCGGCGATGACATCCGCGGGGGCGAGATCGGCGCCGCCGGCGCCCGACAACGTGAACTGCGCGGTGCCGCCGACGTCCGTCCACAGGATCGTGGCGGTCGCGGTGAGTGTGAGCGTGAGCGGGCCCGGTCCGGTGATCGTGCCATGGCATTCCACGCTCAGCAGGTCCTGGTCGAGGGCCTCGATCGCCACCTTGCCGCCGATCCTGATCTCGGCGTACAAGGGGGACAGCTGGATCAGGGCGTCGCCGTACACCGAGCCGCGGATGGCGGCGATGCCGATGTCGTATCCGGCCGTGATCGATCCGCCGAACTGGAGCGTGCCGGCCGTCGCAGCGGCGTATCCCTCGGCGCTGAGGCGCAGCCCCGGCAGCGGCGACGAGAGGGAGAGCGAGATCCGCTTCTGCGGCGGTATCTGCGCAGGAGCAGGGTCGAAACCGGGGAAGAACCCGCCCACGGTCAGCACCGACGCCGGCTGGTCTCCCCACGCCAGGAACGCCGACGGCCGTCCCTCCGATTCGGAAGACCCCCAGCACCTGCGAGTCGACCAGCGCCGCATCGATCGTGATCCTCTTGCCCGGCACGTCGACCACGCCCAGCATGTCCGCCCGCAGGTGCACGAGCGGGGTCCCCGGTCCGGGCACCTCGAGCAGGGCGCGCCCGGGCAGCAGGACGCTCGCCTGCGGCAGCAGCAGGATGACCCCGATGTCGAGCCGGACCAGCGAAGTGCCTCCGGCGTTGAGCCAGCCGATGCGGAAGGTCGGACCCACCACCACGTGGTCGGCGGCAGCGGGGAACATCGACGACAGCGCGTCGAGCGTCGACCGGATGCCGCTGGCCGAAGTGGATCCGCCGAAAAGGGCTTCCGTCGCCGAACCGTCCACCAGGCGGCGGCGGATCTCGTCGATGTTCGCCGTGCGGTGCACCCCGAGGATGCCCCCGACGGCATCGAGGGAGAAGCCGAGTCCGAGTTGGATCCCAGTCGGCCGGAACTCGGCCCGCAGCAGCGCCAGCACGCTCACGCGTTCGCGAAGGTCGACGAGGGCCGCGACGGTGACCTTCACCGCGCCGAGGTCTCCGACCAGCACCCCGCCGGCCTCGTTCGAACGCAGGTATCCGCCGCCGGATGCGTGGAGTGCGCCCGCATCGATCTCGAGACCGAGCGAGTCGATGGGCAGCAGCGCGACGATGCGCCCGCCCGCGACGGATGCCGCCGTCGCGCCGAGGTCGGCCGCGGCCGGGCCGATGCGCAGAGTCCCGTCGAGTTCGCGTCGGGCGGCGATCGCCTGCCGCACGAGGGGAGCCGCCTCAGCGGCGAGCAGGCCGAGGCCGTTGAGGGCGAGCGACTCTGCAGCGACCTCTTCGAACGCCGCGCGTGCGGCCGCTTCACCTCCCAAGACCTCGATCAGCTTCGCCCGATATGCCTCGGTCTGCGCGCCGACCGTTTCGCTCGTTGCGGCCTCGAGCTGATCCCGGAACGGTTCCAAGTCAGGGTCGGACTCCCGACCGAGCCGCCTTTCCAGCTCTTTTATCCGCGTGATATCGATCATGGCGACTGCTCGTTCCGCCTCGAGCACCGCAGCGCGACGAGGCGTTCGAGGAGGCACACGCTGCTGCGCGGCAGCGTGTGGCTGGGCACCACCACGAATTCCATGTCGACCCGCATCTCAGAGGAGAGGCATTGGGAGCGCAAACCGAGCGCTTCGCGGCGTGCGGGCGAGGGCCCGGCGGTCCGCGACGAGGAGCAACTTACTGAAGTGGACTAGCTGACCCGAATGCTAGCGGGCCGAAGGCCGACGAGGAAGTGGTCGCACCCGGGTCGGCACGCAGAGGGGGGCGCGGCAGAGAAGCCGAGTGCGATCTGGTGCTACAGCCGACCGACCGTGTCGATGTCCTCCCAGAATTCCGCGGCGACCTCTGCGGATACCGTCGCGCGCGTCGCTGAGATCGCCGCGACGTAATCCTCGATGAACGGCCCTTCGGGATCGGGCGAGCCGGCGTTCACCGCGTTCTCGAGCGCGGACTGCGATGCCTTGCGAGCGGCGTACTCGATGTCTGCAGGGGAGAAGCCCTCCGTCATGTCGACGAGCTTGTCCACGTCGATCTCGACCGCCGCGGGAGGGATGTACCGCTGCCAGATGGCGCGTCGTGCCTGTTCGTCGGGGAGCCCGATCGGGATGACGTAGTCGAACCGCCCGTGACGGAGGAATGCGGCATCCAAGGCCCGTATGAAGTTCGTGGCGCAGATCAGGAGTCGGCCGGGCTGCTCGCGGAACGCGGGAATGATCTTCAGCAGTTCGTTGGTCACGCCCTGCGTGGGCGACGGCGGCTCGCCCTGTCGATGAGACGCGATCTCCTCGACCTCGTCGATGAACACGACGGCGTGCTCCAGCTCCGAAATGCTCGTGAACGTCTCGCGAAGGGCACCCGCGAGGCCACCGGGGTTCGAGGCCAGACGCGACGGGAAGACTTCGACGAACGACCACTCCAGTCGCGATGCGATGGCCTTCGCGAAGGTGGTCTTGCCCGTGCCGGGCGGTCCGAACAGGACGATGGCGCGGGGCGGCACGACGCCGAATCTGTCTGCCAGTTCCGACTGAGCGAGCGGCATGACGACGCGCCTTTCGAGCAGATCCTTCTCGGCGGTCATTCCTCCGACGGCGTCCCACAGCCCGCGAGGGAGGACTCGCCCACCCAGCTCGGCAAGGATCTTCAGCTCCTCGCGCTGCACCGGGATGTGTCGCTCGAAATAATGCAGATCCTGCTTCAGCACGAATCCCTGATGCAGGAATGCACCGACCCGTGTCTCAGCCGCCGGCATCAACGCCGAAAGCTTCGATATGCCGTGCGCTGCCATGCGCGTTTCCAGCGCGGCGAGCAGGGATGATCCGATTCCGGATCCCCTCATGTCGGCCTCGGTCGCGAGGAAGACCACCCACCCCTGCGCATGCGCGGCCCGCCCGATCGCAGCGCCGACGACCTCCTCCCCGACGACCGCGACGACGGCGTGATCCTTCGCACATGAGGCGAGCACGTCGGAAAGTCCATAGACGGGCTCGGCGTTCGAGGCGAGCATCTGCTCCCACAGCCGCAGGATCCCGTCGACATCATCGGCGTGGTAATCGCGGATGCGCCAACCGGTCATCTCGTCTCCCTTGACTCTGCGGCCTGCGTCCCTTCAGCCGATCAACTCGCGAATCCGGCTCAACTGGAACTCCGACACCTCGTCGGCACGCTCGTCTTCGGCGAAGACGTTCGACACGATGAGTGCGTCGTCGCGATCGAGGTAGCCCGCTACGGGGAGCGTACCGAACAGTTCGTCCCAGTCGACATCGCCGGCGCGATGCTCAGGTGCTGGTGGACGCGCGAGGCGTTGCCGGGCGGGTTCGAAATGTACCGGAGACCGTGCGAGCTGGTGCCGCCGCGGTCACGCCCGCGCGAGCTCGGCTTCGTACGCGTCGCGCAACTCGCCGAAAGCAGACGGAACCCCGGCAGAGCGCGGGATGCCGAGATGCTGCTCGCGCAATTCGTCCATGAAGCGATCCCAGAACTCCGGGCCGCCATGCTCGAGCAGCTCGGCACGGACTGACAGCTCGCGGCTCACCGGCAGGTGGCGCCTGCCCCACGCGCCGAGCTGGGCGAGCACCGGCACGAGCTGGATGGCCGGCTCGGCAAGACTGTAGAGCACCTTCTGCTTGTGGCTGGGATCGGGCGCACGGGTGATCATGCCCAGTTCGACGAGGCGCTGCAGCCGGTTGGCGAGGACATTCGACGCGATCCCCTCATCGGAGTTCGCGAGCAGCTCGTTGAAGTGGCGGCGGTTGCCGAACATCATGTCGCGGATGACGATGAGCGACCACTTGTCGCCGAATACCTCGAGCGACAGGTTGATCGGACAACCCGAGCGCTGCTCCATGCACACACCTCCTGAGAGAAACCACTTGCAGTCTACAACTAGTCTGCGCTAGGGTGCCAACCAGTTGCAATTCACAACCAGTTAGGAGCTCATCATGGGCATCGTCTTCAGCGACCTCGCCGTTTCAGCGGACGGCTTCGCTACCGGGCTCAACCAGCGAGAGGAGGCTCCCTTCGGCGACATCGACGAGAACTGGCTCCATGGCTGGATGTTCGACACCTACGACGAGAACAAGGCCGAGGTGGACATGATCGTCGATTCCGGCGCGACCATCATGGGCCGCAACATGTTCGGCCCGGTCCGCGGCGACTGGGACCGTGAGTGGAGGGGCTGGTGGGGACCCAACCCGCCGTACCACAACGCCGTCTTCGTGCTGACCCACCATGCGCACGAGCCGATCGAGATGGAGGGCGGCACGACCTTCCATTTCGTGACCGACGGAATCGACGCCGCGCTCGAGCGGGCGCGAGCCGAGGCCGGCGACCGGAACATCTCGATCGCCGGCGGAGCTCGCACCGTGAACCAGTTCCTCGCAGCGGGCCTCCTCGACGAGCTGCGCCTGCACGTCACGCCGAGCATCCTCGGCGCCGGCGAGCGGATCTTCGACGGCGTTCCCCCGCAGAGGCTCGAACGAGTGTCGGTCCGGGCTACGTCCCTCGTGACCCACATCACCTACCGTCCCGTGCGTTCCTGACGCCTCCCGCGCGCCTTCGCGGTCACGGCGGCGTGCTCACAGCGTTCCCGCTGTCATACGCCGTGAGCGGATCTCGTTTTTGTACTGGGTACAGCAATGCGGGATACTCGGGGAGCGCCCGCGCTGCGTCGCCGGGCGCGCGAACATATGCTCCCCACTTCCCAGCCCCCGCCTCGCGCCGTCGCGACCGTGACGATCGTCGGTCGCGGTCGTCTCGGTCGCGTGACGGCACGCGGGCTGCGCGCAGCAGGGGTGGCCGTGAACGGTCCGACGGGTCGGGGCGCGCACATCGAACCGGCGGATGTCGTGCTGTTGTGCGTTCCGGACGGCGAGATCGCCGGAGTCGCCGCGGGGCTGTCGAGCACGCAGGCGCTGGTCGGACACATGTCCGGTGCCACCACGCTCGCCGAGGTCGCGGTGGACTTCGGGCTGCATCCGCTGCAGACGTTCGTCGGCGATGAAGGCCCGGAGGCCTTCCGAGGCATCTGGTGCGCGGTCGCTGGAACATCACCCGCCGCGATCGACGTCGCGCAGGAGCTCGCAGCGCTGCTCGGTGCCGACGCGTTCCCGCTCGCGGACGACCAGCGCGCGGGCTACCACGCGGCGGCATCCATTGCTTCCAACTTCGTCGTGACGCTGCTCGCGGCCGCAGAGCAGGTCGCCGCTTCCGCAGGATTGAGCGGCCCCGATGCTCGGGCGTTGCTGGCACCGCTCGTCCGCACCACCGTGGAGAACTGGGCGGCGCATGGCCCGGGAGTGGCTCTCACCGGTCCGGTCGCGCGCGGCGATGTCCGGACGGTGGCCCGGCAGCGGGTCGCCATCGAGTCGGATGCTCCCGACCTGCTTCCGCTGTTCGACGCCCTCTGTGCGAGCACGCGAACACTGGCGGAGAAGGGCAGGGCTGCGGTATGAGAATCCTGCGCAGCATCGCCGAGGTCCGAGCCGCCGTCCTCGAGGCTCGCGCAATCGGCAGTTCCGTCGGGCTGGTTCCCACGATGGGCGCCCTCCACGAAGGTCACCTCTCTTTGGTGCGACGTGCCCGCTCCGAAAACGATCTTGTCGTGGTATCGCTGTTCGTCAATCCCACTCAGTTCGGCGCGAACGAGGACCTTGGCGCGTATCCGCGCACCGAGGAGCGCGACGCCGAACTGGCCGGCGACGCCGGGGGCGACATCCTGTTCGCCCCGGCCGTGGAGCAGGTCTATCCGGATGGATTCGCGACCAGCATCCACATCTCGGGGATCACCGAGGTGCTGTGCGGGGCGACGCGCGGGCCTGCGCATTTCGACGGGGTCGCGACAGTGGTCGCGAAGCTGTTCCAGATCGTCGCGCCGGATGCGGCGTACTTCGGGCAGAAGGATGCGCAGCAGGTGCTCGTCATCCGTCGACTCGTGCGCGACCTGGACATTCCGGTGCGCATCGTGGCGTGCCCGATCGTTCGCGAGCCGGACGGTCTGGCGATGAGCTCACGCAACGCGTACCTCGATCGCGCGTCGCGCGAGCAGGCCACCGCGCTCAATCGCGCACTGGATGCCGCGGCGGAGGCCGTCGACCGCGGCGAGACGAGCGCCGACGCGGTCCTCGGCGCTGCACGCACCGTGCTCACCGCTGCCGGTGTCGAGCCCGAGTACCTCGAGCTGCGATCCCCCGACGACCTTCGCGAGCTGGACGGCGTCGGCGAGGCGGCGCTTCTCGCGGTCGCCGCACAGGTCGGAGCCGCACGCTTGATCGACAACCGGATCCTGGAGGCACCCGCTGATGCGACACACGAACACCGAGCCCGCGTCATGAGCACCCGGCCACTCACCCCTGTCACCCCTTCTTCGCGCCCGCGCGCGACCTTCGCGAGCCTGGCTGCGCAGAAAGCGAAACGCGAGCCGATCGCGATGGTCACGGCGTACGACTACCCGAGCGCCCAGATCGCCGAAGCCGCAGGCGTGGACATCGTGCTCGTCGGCGACTCGGCCGCGATGACCGTGCTCGGACACGACAGCACCGTTCCCGTCACCGTCGACGAGATGCTGATGCTCGCCGCCGCGGTCCGTCGCGGACTGTCCACCCCGCTGCTGGTCGCCGATCTCCCCTTCGGCTCGTACGAGGTGAGCGACAAACAAGCCGTCGCCACCGCTCAGCGGTTCGTCAAGTCGGCCGGCTGCGACGCCGTCAAGATCGAGCGCGGCGGCTCATCCGTCGATCGCGCACGGGCGATCGTCGCCGCCGGCATCCCCGTGATGGGGCACGTCGGCCTCACCCCGCAGACCGCCGCGACCATCGGCGGTTACCGGTCGCAAGGACGCACCGCCGAGGAGGCCGTCGCAGTCTACGAGAGCGCGTTCGCCCTCCAAGAGGCCGGATGCTTCGCGATCGTGTTCGAGGCCATCCCGAGCGCCGCCACCGCGGCGATGATGCCGCGCCTGCGCGTGCCGGTGATCGGCATCGGCGCCGGACCGAGCACCGACGGGCAGGTGCTCGTCTTCCACGACCTCCTCGGCATCTACGACGGCCACGCCGCACGCTTCGTGAAGCGCTACGCCGAGCTGCGCGAGCCCATGATCGCGGCGGTCGCCGCCTACGCCGACGACGTACGCACCCGGCGCTACCCGCAGCCCGAACACGGATACCCGATGTCGCCCGCAGAGGCCGTCCGGCTGGAGGCGCTGCTCGCCGCCGACGAGGACGATCGGCCGCAGCTGCGAGGATCGTCCCCGAGCGATCTGCGACGACCCGACCGAAAGCGACGAGGTCGCGAAGCAGGCTGACCAGCCCGCCGTGGTCCGCGCGATCGTGAGTGCGGTACGAACAATCCACCCGATCGACGCCGCGCGTTACTACGGTGGAGGAAGCCACCGTGGCCAACGGAACTTGGAGGTGCGCAGAGTGGCGCAGATGAAGACGCACAAGAAGAAGAACGCGCCGAAGCAGGCGGCGGACAAGACGACCGAGAAGACCGCGAAGAAGTCGCTGGCCGGCGTGGAGAAAGCCTTGATCGCCACACTCGATTCGCAGTCGGCGTGAAAATCGTCGCGGTCTACAGCACCAAGGGCGGCGTCGGCAAGACGACGGCCGCCGTGAACCTGGCGTGGGAAGCCGCCAAGGAGTTCCGGGTGCTTCTGTGGGACCTCGACCCGCAAGGGGGGACCACCTTCTTGCTGCAGGTCAAGCCGAAGGTGAAGGGCGGCGTGCGCAGGCTGGTGACCGGCCAGAGTAAGGTGTCCCACGCCATCCGCTCCAGCGACTACGACAACCTCGATGTGCTGCCGGCCGATGCCAGCTATCGCGATCTCGATCTCGTTTTCGACCACGCGAAGAAATCGGAGCAGAGGGTCGCGAAGATCCTCGAGCACGTCGAAGGCGACTACGACGTGGTGATCCTCGACTGCCCGCCCGGCGCCGCGCTGGTCGCCGAGAACGCCCTGTTCACGGCCAATGCCGTCGTGGTGCCGCTCGTGCCATCTCCGTTGTCGATGCGATCGCTCCAGCAGGTCAAAGAGTTCGTCGCGGCATCCGTGTCGAAGGCACGCGTGGTGGCGTTCCTGTCGATGGTCGACCGCCGCAAGACCGTGCACCGCGAGGCCGTCGAACGGCTGCCGAAGGCGCAGGCGTCGGTCACGGACGTGGTCGTCCCAGCGACCGTGCAGATCGAGCGGATGGGGACGCTCAGGGCGCCGATCGGGACTTACGCACCGAATGCAGAGGCAGCACGCGCGTACCACGAGCTCTGGACGCGGGTCCGAGCGACCGTGAAACCGAAGGCACGCAAGCGCAAACGCTGATTCAGCAGGACGCGTGACCTCGGCGACGCTCCGCCGGGTCTGACGTCGGGTTGCGCTCGGTCGATCAGCGTGCCCGTCGATAGATGCTGACCAGCACCCCCTCGCCGTAGGTGGTCGCCTGTGCGAGATCCCACCGGGTCTTGTCCGGGGTCGCATCCCACAATCGCCGGCCGTAGCCGAGGATGACGGGAAACGTCATCAGATGCAGTTCGTCGACGAGGTCGGCAGCCAGCAGCGCCTGCACCAGGCGGATGCTGCCCGGTACCGAGATCTCGCCCTCGACCTCTGCCTTCAGGCGTGTGACCTCGTCGACGAGATCGCCTGCAAGCACCCGGGTGTTGTTCCAGGCCGGATCGGTGAGCGTGCTCGAGACCACATACTTCGGCATCCCGTTGTACTTGTCGGCGAGCGCACCGTCGTACTGCGGCCACGCCTCAGCGAAACCCTCATACGTCGCGCGCCCCAGCAGCAGCGCTGCCGAGGCGAACGCTTCGTCCTCCTTGAACTGCTCGCCGTCGAGCCCGCGGTCGAACGCGAAGCTCCAATTCGGGTACTTGAAGTCGGCGCCGCCAGGCGCCTCGACGACCCCGTCGAGCGAGATGAATTCGGTCACGACGATGCGTCCCATGTCACGCCTCCTCGATGAACGTGCTCAGCGCAGGCGCGAGCACATCGCCGGTCGTGGAGTGGTTCTCGCCGGGGATCGCCTTCAAGGTGGCGGTCGGCAGGATGTCTGCAACCGCGGCG
Source organism: uncultured Actinomycetota bacterium (assembly GCA_963713325.1). Classification (GTDB taxonomy): domain Bacteria; phylum Actinomycetota; class Actinomycetes; order Actinomycetales; family Microbacteriaceae; genus Microbacterium. The sequence goes on along the minus strand of CAVQLL010000008.1, from coordinate 134,623 downwards.
GCACCGGAGGCCAGGAACGGCCAGGTCCCCTCGCCGTACAGGACGAGAACGGGAATGTCCACGCGGTTCCAGCGCTCGGTGCTGAGCGGCTTGCCCGACATCGCGTCGCCGACGTTGCGGCCGTCGTACGAGATCGTCGGCGCGATCGCCTCCATGCCCGGCCACATCTCGCTGCCGCGCATGCCGGCCACGAACTCGTCGGGCATCAGTACGGCGGCGGTGAGGAACAGCTCGGCCGCATCGCCGGGGCGGCCGGCCGCGATCGCCGCCTCGAGCCGTTCGACGTAGTCGTCGGGCAGCGGGGGGCGTGAGTCGTCGACTACCGCCGGTGGCTCGAACAACGCCAGGCGCGCGACCGGCGCTCCCGCCTGCACCGCGTTGAGGGCGAGGAATCCGCCCGACGACCACGCGAAGACGGTGGCGGGCCGTCCGCCTCCGGGGCCGGCGATGATCGCCTCGAGGTCCTCGATCTCGCGCTCGACGGCATACGGAAGGGTGTCGCCGCTCTCCCCGCGTCCGCGCCGGTCGTAGCTGATCACCCGAAAACGATCCGCGAGAAGTTCCGCGGTAGCCGCATCCTCGGGGGTGGTGGCCCGGTATGCGGTCGCGCCGTCGATGATCACGATGGGCTCTCCGTCGCCCCATGCCGTGTAGGCGATGGTTGTGCCGTCGGCCGAGGTGACGTTTCCGTTCGACATGGTGCGTGTTCCCTTCGATCGCGTCTCGCGGTGCCGTTCACCGCGACGCTTTCAGGCTACGAAGGGCTCGGCTCGTCGGGCTTGTACAGAAGCGACAGGGCATCGGCGCCGTCGGGGGGCGCCTGGAGTTGGGTCGCGGTGCGGCCGATGAACCGCTGCAGGGCTTTGGCCAGGTGCGGCTGATCGTAGAAGCCGAGCCGATGGACGACGTCGAGCGGCGCGACACCTTCGGCGATCAGAACAGCCGCGTGCCGGGCACGCTCGATCTGCCGGATTGCGCTTTGCGTGAGCCCGGTCGAGTGGACGACCCGCCGCTGCACCGATCGCGAGCCGACCCGTGCGATACCGCCCCACACGACGTCTTCCACCATCGGGTCGCGCGTGAGCACGCCCGCCCGCACGAGCTTCTGGACGAACTGCTCGGCGTTGTCGAAGTCGGGCAGCTCCCACTCCTCGCCGAGGAGGACGAACGTGCGACCGTCGACGTGCGGGCTCTCGACGCCGCCGTCGACGATGTTCGACAGCGGCAGGTGCGGCATGGACGCTCCGTGGGCGAAGCTGATGCCGAAGGACGCCGAGTCGCCGCTGATCTCGGCGCTCGAGGCCGCAGTCTCAGGTCCTCGCGCAGCGGCGTGCATCACCCCGCCCTGTTCCCAGAACACGAGCTCCCACGTCGATGTGGCGACCGAGGTCATCGTCTCCTGTCCAGAGGCGTAGCCTCGCCAGACCCGCGTGACGTACGGCGAGTCCGAATCGCGGTGCTCGCTCTCGATCGGCATGGGCCTCCTTGCGGCTCTTGCAGCGGATTGCTGCCAGCGACCGAGTCTGCTGGGTGGACCGACACGATCACGGTACTGCTCCGACTATGCGCTCAAAAGCTCTACGCGCACCACGCGCTGGCAGGATGCCTCGTCGAGAGGAGGAGGTCGCGGTCCCAGAACTCACTGCGGCATAATCGCAAACGGGCTGAAATTCGCGCGGCGTCCAGAAACTCCTTCCGCGAGAGGGACACCGTCCTCGGGTGAATCGTTGGCTAGTCTCATGAGAGTCGGGCACGTTGTGGTCCGTGGATCGTTCGGAACTCGAGACTGATTTGACCGAGCAAAGGAGCTCAACTGATGCCCCGACTCAACTGCACGCGCGCGGCATCGAATGAGCTGACTGAGACCTGAAACCGGTACATGTCCCCACGCAATCTGAAGAGGCTGGTGCCCCGCGGCTTGAGGCTGCGGAGCAAGATGCGTTGGAAGAACGGCCGCTGGCGCCTCGCGACCCCGGATCGGGTGTTCCTCGAGGATGTCATCGTGCCGGGCTTCCTCGCCGACGATGAGATCCGGCACGTCCTGGACATCGGGGTCGCGTGGTACACCCGCTCTTACCCGAGACTCTTCGCGGGGGTGGACTACTGGACCGTCGACTTCGATCCCGCCAAGCAGCGCATCGCAGGACCGCAGCATCACACGCTCTCGGCCACGCAACTCACGGACGCGTTCGCCCCAGGCACCTTCGATCTGGTCTTGTGCAACGGCGTGATCGGCTGGGGGCTGAACAGCCCTTCGGATGTCGAGAAGGGGCTGGACGAGTGCGCTGACGTCATGCGGCCCGGCGCCTGGCTCGTCGTCGGCTGGAACGACATGGACGGCCGTCGTGTCCCTGGGTTGGACGACTTGCTGGCCAAGCGTTTTCGCAGGGAGGTGTTCGCTCCGATCGGAGCGGATCACTACATTCCCGACACGCACTACGCGCACCGTTTCGATTTCCTTGTCAGGCGTTGAGATCGTGAACACGCAGAGAGTCGGGAGTGCCGATCGTCCTGTCGAGACGGTGGCGACGTTCTGGGCTCACTACGACGACGACCTCATCTTCGCCAATCCCACCGTCCAGCACAGCCTCGATCGCGGGCAGCGGACCCGCAGCTTCTTCTTCACTGCCGGCGACGCCGGCACGGGCATGTCCGAGTACGTCGACGGGAGAGAGGCCGGCATCCGTGCCGCCTACGACAACATGCGCGGAACGTCGGGAACCTGGTCGGATCGATCCGTGGTGCTCCGCAACGGCGTGACGGTGACCGTCACCCGTCCGGAAGGAGACGATCGTGTCTCGCTGACGTTCCTGCGCCTGCCCGACGGCGGGCTCGGTGGCGCCGGCTATGCAGCCACAGGCCGGCAAAGCCTCCGGCAGCTCGTGACGGGAGAGCTGCCGTCTCTCCGCACGCTCGACACCGAACAGGTGATCACTCTCGAACTCCTCCAGAGCACCGTGGCGGAGCTCGTGGTCGCCTGCGACGCGACGACGGTGCTTTCGCACCTCCCCGGATCCGCCGACGGCGCGGGAAGCGACCACCCCGATCATCAGAGCGTCGGCAATGTGATGGCGACCGCCGTCGATGCCGGTCTCATCGACGCCGACGTGGTGCACTATGCGCTCGGATACGCAGCCGCAGCGCGCCCCGTGAACATCAGCCCGGACATCCTCGCCCGCAAACTGGACGTGTTCGCCTCCTACGCCTCGCACGATCCTGTGATCGCTCGCGACGAGGTGCACGAATACCTCGAGATCCGTGGCTTCGGCGAGTGGCTGCAGCGACAGTACCTGGTGCCTCACTGCGAGCTGGTGCGCACCGATAACTGACACGCGGAACGCGGCACGCGCTCCGCGCCGCTCGTGGGTTCGCGACGCCGCGCCGCGGGCGACACCCGCGACGCGGCATCCGCTCACCCCATCAGTCGAGCAGGTGGTCCAATGCGCGCTCCATCCAGGCGGCTCGCGTGGCTGCGTCGGTGATTCCCTCGAAACCGAAGCCGGTCATCAGTGAGCCCGGCGTGGCCACCACCGCGGCCTCGGGGAACCCCGCTGCCGTCGTGATGATGAAGTTGTTCGGGTTCGGCGCGCTGCCGGCGGGCGGACCGGTGATCTCCCAACCACCGGTGTCGCCGGCCTCGAACGACGTCGTGCCCTCGCCCGTCGACACCTCGATGTCGTCGACGAACACGCCCAGCCCCTGGGTTGCCCAGTCGCTGATGTAGCCGATCGACACCTCGACCTGACCGCCGGCGTACGCCGACAGATCCACCGACCATTGCTGCCAGCCGCCCGAGTTGCCCGGACGCCGCCGACCACTCGCCGCCCGTGGCGCCGGTCGGGTTGCAGGTCTCGTCGACCAGAGTCTGGTAGTGGTCCAGGTGCGGGTGCAGCTCGCGCCAGCCGGCCGGGCAGCTGTCCCCGGTGCTCTGGGTCGTGTGGTTGTTGGCATCGGGCAGGGTCGTCCAGTCCTCCTGGCCGGCCGTGCGCGCTTCGACGGCCAAGGTGGTCCCACTCCCCCTCCGTGTCGTACGACGTCCAGAACGACATCGTGGCGCCGCCCGCCGGCACGTCGATCGTGCGGGTCAGTCGCTTGTACGACACGTCGCCGATCTGCGAGTAGGCGTACGAGTCGCCGGTGTGCGGCTCGAACGGGCCGCCCACACGATCCCACTTGCCCGCGACCCAGCTCTCGAACTGCGGGTACACGGCCGGGTCGAGGATGCCGCTCGTCGTGATGAACGAGTTGCTGTGGTTCTGGTTCGCAGCGCTGTCCGCTCCGTTGAACCCCCAGTCCAGCCCGGTGAACGGCGTGTCGACACCGAGGACGTCGAGGAGGCCCTCATCCGTGGTCCCGGCATTGTCGACAGCGAGGTACGCGCCGAGCCAGTACTGCATCATGTCGTTCGTGAAGTCGCCACTCCCCCCGGGCACCCGGCACCGTTCCAACACCGCCGGATCGGCAGTGCACTGCGCGTTCGCCGCCGTCGGATCGTAGAACTGGTCGCCGAGGTTCGGCGTGTACTGGCTGCCGGCATACTTCCCGGTGTAGAGCACACGCCCGCCCTCGTTGAGGAAGTCGCGGACCTCGAGAGTTTCGTCCATCGCCAACCGGGAGGTATTGCCGGGGCCCCAGCCCGGTTCGCGGGTGACGACATCGTCGCCGGTGTACCAGATGACCGCGTCGTAGTGCGAGAGCACGCCCAAGGCGTCCGGCGCCGTCCGAGCGCGCGCATCGACGTCGTAGACGTCGTAGCCCGTGCCGTTGGCGTCGAGCGCGGCCTGGTAGGAGGCGAGGTAGTTCGGGCCGGTGGCCTGTACCGGCGAGGCGCCTGTGTAGTCCTCCGCGGCCATGATCAGCACGTTGTCTTCGGATTCCTCGACAGCCTGGTAGGTGAACGACTCACTGGTCTCTCCGCCGCCTTCGAACCAGACCTCGACGCTGTCGCCCGGTTCGGTCTCCGTGACGAATCCGCTGACGGTGCGGTAGTGGACGCCGGTCTTGCCGCCGTAGCGGTCGCCGCCCGTCCATTCCTCAGTCGGCACGCCGATCGCCGGGTCCCCGTTGATGGAGTACATCAGCGTCACATCGCCCAGGCTGCGCCGGGCGATGACGCGCACCTCCTGCGGGTCGCCGTAGGAGTACTCGAAGGTGAAGTTCGCCAGTGGCAGACCGTCCTTGTAGGTGTCATCGCTCTCCAGGTAGAACGGCTTGGTCTCAAGGCCCAGGTGCGACACCGGCTCGGCCGGATTGGCCGCGGACTTGGCCACGTCGAGGGCGAAAGGCAGGTTGCGTTCGAATTCCGCCTGCACCAGCTCCTCGTTGTCGGGGAACACGAACGTCGCGTCCGGCTCGCCTTCGCCGAGCTCCGGCGTCCATGCCAGCGTTCCCCGCTGGGAGTGCGCGAAGTCGGTGGTCTCACCGTTGGTCACGTACAGCACGTCGGACGACAGCCCAGGCTCGAAGCCGGGAATCGCCGGGTCGTCGCGGTTGCCGGACAGCGCGAAGTAGATCGGGTCGTCCGCGGTGGGTGTGCCGGTCTGCCAGCCCTCCGCGTACAGCAGGTACTCCCCGAAGGAGTGGTAGTTGACCTGGAACGAGAAGTCGGCCCGGTCGTACAGCGCCATCATCGCCTGTGTCTCGGGCTCGGATCCGGCTGATGGGCCACGGTAGGTGTCGCTGCTGATCTGCGACGACGAGCCCTCCTCGTCGTACCCGAAGTGCTCGGGGAAGTTGCGGTTCGGATCGACGCCGTCGGCCCGCGTGATCTGGGTGTCGCCGTCGTTGTCGCGCAGGTTCTTTCGCCACAGTCGCTCGGTGTCGAAGGTGTACTGGTAGCCGTCAGGGTTGGCCACGACGACGAACCAGAGCTCATTGTTCTTGAGGAGGTCCTTGGTCTCCTTGTCGTTGGCTCGCCAGCCGTCGATGAACGAGTTCAGCAGTCGCCGGTTCATCTCGGTGGAGATCCACTCCCGCGCGTGCTGCGTCGAGCTGTAGAGCACTGCCGGCCTGGTGCCGTCGGCGATGCCTCGGGCGCCCTGGGTCAGCTTGAGCGCGATGATCTCGCGACCCTGGTAGGTGTGGCCGAGCACCACGAGCTTGACCAGCTGCGGGTTCTCCTTCGCGAGGCGGTAGAGCTCGTCGCGGATGCCGCCCTCCTCGTCCCAGGACCGCCAGACGGTGAAACCGGACTCGGCCTGCTCGGTGGCCAGCTGCTTGACGGACTTGCCGTCCTTGTTCTTCTTGACCTTGACGTCGAGGCCCCGGGCCTGGAGGCCTTTCGCCTCGTCAGCGGTGAGCACCATGTCGAGGCTCACGCCGGTATCGGTGACCCGGCTGGCGGCGACGTCGAAGCCGCCGGCGGTGATCACCGCCGCATCTGCGGCGGTGACGTCCGCCGTGTACATGTCCAGGGCGCCCGCATCATCATCGACGGCGTTCGCGCCGACGGGAAGCATCATCGAGAACACCACGGCGAGCGTGGCGATACCGACGACCAGGCGATTTGGAGTGAAACGAGTGCCGGCCATGAGGACTCCTCTGGTCCGTCTCGGGCCAGTGGGGGTTGGTGACGACGTCGTTGTGCGTACCCATGTTCGCCACGCTTCTGGCGCTCTGCGGAACCTACGGCACAGCCTCCTGCGACGTCCCACGCTTGTCAAGGTGGTGACGCGTCAGCTGGGCCATCAGCTCGCGAATTCCTCGGGTCGTCACGACTTCTGCTGTGACGACCCGGCCACCCCTAGGCTGATGCTCGCGATCGCTCAGATTGCTGCAGCATCTGTCCATTCACCACGGAGGGACCGCACGTGCTCTGGTTCACCGGTCTGCCCTTGGCGATCGCGCTGCCCCTGTTCGTCGGCGGTTTCGTGTTGGTGTCGTGCCTGATCGTCATCGGGCTGCGGCCGGTCGTGCGCAGGATCGTCGACGATGCCGAGCAGTGGGATCGGGTCCTCGGCCACGTGATCGGCACCTTCGGCGTATTCTTCGGCATCCTGCTCGCGCTGGTGGCGGTGTCGGTGTACGAGAACTATTCGGACACCCGGGAGGCGGCCCTCCATGAGGCCGGGCAGATCACCGCGCTCTACCGCGGCACCACGGGCCTGCCCGAGGCGGTCGCCGCGCCGATTCAGGAGACGATCAAGGAGTACCTGCGTGTCGTGATCGAGGAGGATTGGCCGGACCAGCGGCGCGGGGAACTGCCTGACCACAGCCTCGGGCTCACCGACCAGCTCGAGCACCAGATCCATGACTACGAGCCCGAGGGCCTGCAGCAGCTCGCCGAGTTCCAGCAGCTCCTCGCCACTTTCGATGACTTCGTCGAGACCCGGCGTGTGCGCATCGACGCGACCACGCTCGAACTTCCCCTGCTGTTCTGGGTCGCGATCTGGGTCGGCGCCGCGGTGAACGCGGTGCTCATCGGTCTCATCATCGTGAAGAGCAAACGACTGCACCTCGTCTTGGCCGGCATGCTGGCGCTGTTCATCGGACTTGTCATGTTCGCGACGGCGGACATGGACCTGCCGTACCAAGGTTCGATCGCGATCGGTCCGGGCGCGTTCGAGCGTGTGATGGACCAGATCGAGCTGATGGACCACGAGCCGTAGCCAGACAAGACCCAGCCCTGCCATCAAAAGGGGCTTCTCGTTGCGCGTCGGTCGGGCTCAGTCACCAGTGGAACCCACCGAAATGGCGTCCATGATTGCTGTGTTCATGGCCGGGGCGCGTATCCAGGATGCGGACCGGGGGTCCCTTTCGAGCGTGGAAGAGCGCATACCCGGACAGGATGAGCATGACCCACGCGGGCGCCACGGTGTCGAGGCGGGCGAGCAGACTGAGGCCCAGCCCGACGAGGGTGGCGGTGACCCCCAACACGATCTGGCAGAAGATGATGATCTCGATGTCGTTCTCATGTCCGAGGTTGTGATACATCCAGGTCGACCGCGTGCTCGAGGTCGCGGCCCCGCCAGCTGCTGCAAAGACGATGACCACGCCGCTCAGAATCGGCAGCGCTTCGGCGCCGCTGTAGTCCGCGATGAGCGCTGCGACTGCCGCGAAGACACCGAGAACCGCCGCCGTCAGCAATAGGCCGCGGATCGTGGCCTTGTGTCGGCTCAACGTCCACAGCGCGGTGAACAGGAGACTGCCCACCGCGGTGACCGCAACGATGTAGTGGAGCGCCTCGGATTTCTGCCCATGCAGGGTCGCGCCGTGGACGCTGTAGAAGCTCGTTCCCAAGGCGATCGAGAGGAAGAGCACCTGGGTGATCAGAAACTCCCGAACCCAGGGGTGCTTCCGATCCGGTCGAGACCTCAAGGCGTCAAGAATGCCGATCGAGTGCTGCTCGATTGCCGGCCCGGATCCGTTCGGGCGGATGCGAAGCAGCGACAGCGACGCGACGAGCATCGCGATGATCCCGATCCAGAGCAGCGCTATGTGGGCATCCCTCCCGTTGGGGTCCAGGAAGAACAGCCCCAGAACGATCGTGATCACCAGAGTCAGTACCGCACCACCTGTGCTCTGCACGACGCTGAGAGCCGCCTTCTCCGACGTCGCAAGCGAAGAGGACATCACCTCCACCACCGCGATCGATGCGATGCCCGACAACAGCCCTACGACAGCGGCGACGATCCAGAGTGCGTTCAGCCACTCGGGGCTCACCACCAAGATCCCGACCCCGGTGATCGCGAACACGATCGCGATCAGGGCCAGGATCAGCGCCAGTGACCTCGCAACCGGACGCAGACCCAGCACGCGGGGCGCCATCACGGCCCCGAGCAGGGTGGCGGCCGTGAAAATGGGGAAGATCAGCGCCGCTGCGAATGCACTCCCACCGAAGGCGACGCAGATGAACGGGAGCACCACCGCTGCAGCGGTCAGGTGATTCGCGACCCCGAAACTCACGCTTTCGGTGGCCGCGGCGATGAAATTCCGCCGACCACCTGGTGCGCTCGTCACAGCACCAAGTTATAAGCGACAGCAGGGTCCGCGGCAATGGAGTGCGGCAATGGATGCGATCCGTGCCTCGTGCACACCTCGCTGTTCGATTTCCTGCTTGCCTCCGCCGTCCTTGGCTGTCACAGCAGTGACCTCGAGGACGGTTCTCCCGTGCGGCTGATCAGCCTCGATGTCGCCCGAGGAAGCTGAGGATGATCCTGGCGACTTCGTCGGTGTGCGTCGTCGCCAATGTGTGTCCCGCTCCGGCGATCACGGCATCCTCCATTCCGGGGAGGAGTCGACCCAGACGCGCGCGGACCTCGGCGAACCACCGGCCGCTGTCACTGCCGCCGATGTGCAGGACGGGGCACTGGATCAGAGCGGCATCCTGGGCCTCGAATTTCCACCTCAGCAGCGCCGGCAGGTCCGAGTCGAGGAACGTCAGGACGTCGCGCTCCATCGCGGCCGTCAGACCCGGGTCGTCTCGCTCGACGTCGACCCGCCAGTCAGGGCCGATCACCAGTGTCATGAATTCATCCAGGGCGACGAGCGGGCCATTGAGGCGTCGGGAGTCGATGAGGCGCTGATTCGCCGCCACGAATTCCGGGGTGCTCGCCACGCCGATCGGAGGCGGCTCCAGCACAGTGAGAGTCCGCGCCAGACCCGAAGATGTCGACGCTGCCGTCAGAGCGATCGCCCCGCTGTAGCTCACGCCCACGAGATCCACCGGGCCGAGGTGCAGGGCCGCCGACAGCGCCCGCAGGTCGGCGACCTCATCCGCGATCGTTGCTGGCCGGGTCAGCGGCTCACTCGCGGCGTACCCACGGCGGTGATAGTGGACGACGCGGTACTGGCCCTCCTCCGCCAGCATCGCGGCCAGCGGGCGCAGCTCGTCCGCATGAAGCGCGGTCTGGATCACCACCACTGGATCACCCTCGCCGAGAACCTCAACCTCGAGCCGACCCCTGGCCCGGAAGAACCTCGATGAACATGCTCAGACCAACTCCGCACAGACGGCCGCTGCCACCCCGCTCGCTCCGGCAAGTCTGCTCCCTGGAACGATCACCGCACTACCCCCGCGGAAGCGCATCACCAGTCGCGGCGAGCAGTCGCCGACCTTCGTCGCCGATGCTCGCGCTCAGGTGCCGATGGACTGCTCGAGTGACGAGAGCAGTCCCTTGACGTGGCGGATGACCTCGTCTCTCACGCCGCGCACGCCATCGAGGTCGAGCTCGGCCGGATCCGCCAGCTGCCAGTCCTCGTAGCGCTTGCCGGGGTACAGCGGGCACGCGTCGCCGCATCCCATTGTGACGACCACGTCCGCGGCCTGCACGACGTCGTCGGTGAGCGGCTTGGGGTAGGCGTCCTCGAGGAGAATGCCCGCTTCGGCCAGCACGGTCACGATGTCGGGATTCAGCTCGTGGGCAGGCATGGATCCCGCGGAGCGAACGTGAACCCGACCCTGCGCGAGATGGTTCGTGACCGCGGCGGCCATCTGCGAGCGTCCCGCGTTCTGCTCGCAGACGTAGAGAACCTCGGGAAGGTCGTGGGGTGCAGCGCCGGTGACTTGTGCCAGGGCCGTCAGGCGCTCGTTCACGAAGTGGATCGTCTGCGTCGCGAGGTGGGACTTCACCTTCGCGGTTCGCAGCAGCGCCGTGTATGACTCGAGCACGTAGCGTTCGACGGTTTCGCGACCGAAGACGCCCGTGTACTTCTCCGTCAACTCGCCTGCCAGGCGCTGGAGGTACGCCTCCGGGTACGCAAGTCCAGGCAGTCCGCGGCCCCGAGATCGTCGGTGTCGACATGGTCAGGCCGCCGGCAGGATCTCAGCGAGCAGAGCTTCGACGCGGCCCCTGATGTCGTCGCGGACGCGGCGGACCGTCACGATGTCTTTGCCGGCGGGGTCTTCGAGCTCCCAGTCCTCGTAGCGCTTGCCGGGGAAGATCGGGCACGTGTCGCCGCATCCCATCGTGATGACGACATCCGAGTCCTTCACGGCCTCGGTCGTGAGGATCTTGGGCACGTTGTTCGCGATGTCGATGCCCTCTTCAGCCATCGCCTCGATCGCCGTGGGGTTTATCTGATCCGCGGGCTCGGAGCCCGCAGAGAGCACTTCGACGCGACCGCCGGAGAGCTCCGTCATGAAGCCGGCGGCCATCTGCGAGCGGCCGGCGTTGTGCACGCAGACGAACAGGACGGTGGGGGATTCGCGTCATGATCAAAGCATAGACCGACATCTATGCGAATACGACCGGCGTGCGGCATCCTTCATCGGATGTTCAGGTGAGGGTCGTCAGCAGCTCGCGCACTCGCCGGTCGATGTCGTCGCGGATGCCGCGTACGGCGGCGAGTGGCAGGCCCACCGGGTCTTCGATCGGCCAGTCCAGGTACACCTTGCCCGGATACACGGGGCACGCGTCGCCGCACCCCATCGTCACCACGACGTCCGCGGCACGCACGACCTCGTCGGTGAGCGGCTTGGGATACTCGCCCCCGAGCGGAACACCGATCTCATCCAGCGCGGTCACGACCACTCCCCGTACCGCATCGGCCGGGTCGGATCCTGCGGTGCGGACGACGACCCGATCGCCGGCGAGCTGGCGGAGGATGGCAGCCGCGAGCTGAGAGCGCCCGGCGTTCTGCACGCACACGAAGAGCACTTCGGGGCGTTCGGTGCCGTCAAGATCGGCGTGAGCAAGCGCGGTGAGACGGTCGGCCGCAAAGCTTGCGGTCTGCGATGAGCGGTGCCGTTCGACTCCCTGCGCCGCCAGCAGCTCGTCGGACTCGCGCACATAGCGTTCCACCGTTTCGGGACCGAACGTCCCGGCGAAGCGCTGCGTCAGGTCATCGACGACCCGCTCGAGTGCGACGGCGGAGATCTTGGCGGTGCCAGTGGGAAGCAGGTCGCTCACGACGTCGACGCGAGCAGCCGGAACCGAGTACCAGACGCGTCGACCTTCCGGAAGCCGATCGAGAAGGCCGCCGTCATGGAGGAGCTTGACGTGATGCGAGAGGGTCGGCTGCGTGAGGCCCAGAGCTGCCGGCGAGATCGGTGACCGTCGCGCGGCCCTGGTCGGAGTCCAGGACAAGACGGAGGATGCGGGCGCGAGTGGGATCGGCCAGCAACCTGACCTCATCGAGCGCGCCATCCATAGCTGCGAGTCTATGAGCGTACGGCCGCGGTATCTGCGATACATAGACCGAGGTCGATCATTCGCTAGCATCGGTGGGTGGCGACTCTGCATTCATCCCCTTTCCGTCGGATCATTGCCGAGCTCCTCGGATCCGCACTCCTGGCCGCTCTCGTCGTCGGCTCCGGGATCGCCGCCCAGCGGCTTTCCCCAGACGATGTCGGCCTGCAGCTGCTCGAGAATGCCCTCGCGACCGCGCTCGGACTGCCCGTGCTGATCCTGATGTTCGCGACCGTCAGCGGGTCCCACTTCAACCCGGTCGTCACGCTCGTCGACGTGCTCACCGGCGGACGGCACTGGGGAGACGCGGCGGCCTACATCCCGGCGCAGATCATCGGATGCATCGGCGGAGCGGTTCTCGCCAACCTCATGTTCGGCGACCCCGCGATCAGCATCAGCACGAAAGACCGGCTCAGCCCAGGCACCTTCCTCGGCGAGATCATCGCGACTGCCGGACTCATCCTGGTCATCTTCACGTTGGCCCGCACCGGTCGTCACCCCATGATCGCGTGGGCGGTCGGCGCGTACATCGGCGCTGCCTACTTCTTCACCAGTTCCACGAGCTTCGCCAACCCCGCCGTCACCATCGGCCGCATGTTCAGCGACACTTTCGCCGGCATCGCGCCCGCATCCGCCCCCGGCTTCATCGGCGCACAGCTCCTCGGAGCCGCGTTGGGGCTCGGGCTCGTGATCTGGTTCACTCCGCAGCAGCCTGGCTCATCGCATCGCGATCCCTCAGTACATCGATCACCGGCACCGCCACCACGAGCCGCGAGCTGACTGCCTGCGGCGGCGTAGGCATCCTGCAACGCGCGGTCCACGATCCGTTCACTTCGCACGTCTATGGTGCCCGAACGTATCCCTGACGCAGGCGAGGAGCCTCATGAAGGAGATCACCGAACTGACCGAGGACGACGCCGACTGGGTCGAGTCCCTGGTGAAGACGTTGAGCACGCTCGGGGTCGCCATCGAGCCGGTGGCACTGGACGAGTTCCTCGAGCACGCGCGTACGACCTGGACGCTCGCGAATACCGACCCGATGCCGCTCATCAATCTCGTGGGTGCAGGAATCGGGCACCATCTCGCGACGAAGCTCGAGTTGCGATGGGTGTACGTGACGGACAAGCGCGGGCAGCGGCTTGCGCTCTACGGCGACTCCAAGAAGACGCTCGCGTTCCCGATCGACGCCGTGTCGCGCAGGTGGGCGGGAGAACCCGGCTCGCTCAGCCACTACGTCCATGCGACAAGCGCGGCGATCACGCAGATCAGGGCAGGGATGGCCAGCTGAACGCCGAGCGTGGGATCCGCCGTTCCAGATTCGTTCTTGTTGCACCTGTACCCTTTATCCCCGCGAGGAGCGGCCGCTTGCTGCGCACTCCGATACCGAGGATTGAGAAGGCTTGACGATGGCGAAGACCACCAAAGCGACGAAGGCGGCCGAAGCCGCGCTGGATGCTGCCGCCGCCGCCGCGAAAGATGCGAAGCGACTGAGCAAGACGCTGCCGAAGAAGGACGCGAAGAAGCTGCGCGCCCTCGCCGATGACGCGAAAGATGCCTCGCGAGGCATCGAAGAAGCAGATCGCGAACCACCCGCGGAAGGTCCACAAGAAGGCCGTCGCGGCGATCGCCCGGGTCGATAAGGCCGTCGACAAGGCCGAGGCCAAGCTCGCCGCCGCGAAGAAGTCCGCCGCCAAGAAGGGCAACGCAGCCCCGGCGAAGGGAGCCGCGAAGAAGTCCGCGCAGTCCGGGCCCGCAGCATGACGCGCGTGCCGATCGACGTGACGGATGAGGTCGTCGAGACCAGCATCTACGCACCCTCCGCCCTCCGAGCCCGACTGACCTGCCCGGGCCGCCCGCGCCCGCCGCGCCCGCGCCCCCACCTTCGACAGAGGATCTCTCCTCCCTCACGGTGCTTCAGCTGCGCGCGCGAGCCCGGGATGCCGGACATGCCGGATTCTCCCGCTACAGCAAGGCGCAGCTCATGGCGCTGCTGTCGTCCTGACCCCGTCGATGCAGGAGTATCTCGATCTGTCGTCCGCGGCCCCAGCGCCGCGGACGCTCATCGACATCCTGCGTCGGACGAGTGCCCGTTATCCCCAAGCCTCCGCCCTGGAGGACGCAGACGGCGCGCTGAGCTATGCCGAACTTCTCGCGCATGTGGGGCGCACCGCCGCGCGGCTCCATTCGCGCGGCGTGCGCCGCGGCGACCGCGTCGGCGTTCGGATGCCGTCCGGCAGCCGGGATCTGTATGTGGCGATCCTCGGGATCATGGCGGCGGGAGCGGCATACGTCCCCGTCGACGCCGACGATCCGCCGGAGCGCGCCGGGCTGGTCTTTCGCGAGGCCGGGGTGAAAGGCGTGATCACCGGGTCGGGAGTCTTCCAGGACGCTGACCCGCTGCTGCCCTCTCCGATGTCGACGACCTCTTCGTCGGAGACGCACCGCACCCGAGCTCACGCGCGATCCCCACCGTTTCCCCGCCGACAGTGGAGGACGACGCCTGGATCATCTTCACCTCAGGGTCCACCGGCGTCCCGAAGGGTGTCGCGGTCACGCATCGGTCGGCGGCGGCTTTCGTCGACGCGGAGGCACGACTGTTCCTGCAGTCCGCAGCCCTCGCACCGGGTGATCGAGTTCTCGCCGGACTATCGGTCGCGTTCGATGCATCCTGCGAGGAGATGTGGCTCGCGTGGCGACACGGAGCATGTCTTGTCCCCGCGCCGCGAGCGCTGGTGAGATCGGGTGAAGACCTCGGACCGTGGCTCGTTGGCCACGGCATCACTGTCGTGTCCACGGTTCCGACGCTCGCAGCACTGTGGCCCCAGGACGCGATCGAGAACGTGCGTCTCCTGATCTTCGGCGGCGAGGCGTGCCCACCCGAACTGGTCACGCGGCTCGTCGCGAAGGCCGCGAGGTGTGGAACACCTACGGGCCCACCGAGGCGACCGTCGTCGCCTGCGCCGCGCTGCTCGACGGCGAAGCCCCGGTTCGGATCGGCCTCCCGCTCGACGGATGGGCCCTCGCGGTCGTCGACGCCACCGGAACCCGCGTCACCGACGGCGAGATCGGCGAGCTCATCATCGGCGGCGTCGGCCTCGCGCGCTACCTCGACCCCGCGAAGGATGCCGAGAAGTACGCACCCATGCCCACCCTCGGGTGGGACCGCGCGTACCGCTCCGGCGATCTGGTCCGGCTCGATCCTGCCGGCCTGCTCTTCCTGGGCCGCGCCGACGACCAGGTCAAGGTCGGCGGTCGACGAATCGAGCTCGGCGAAGTCGAGTCCGCCCTGCAGACCCTCACCGCCGTGTCCGCCACGACAGTGGTCGTCCAGCGCTCCGAGGCGGGAAATCCGCTCCTGGTGGGCTACGTCGTGCCGACCGCAGGGTTCGACCGACGGACCGCGCGCGCTGAACTCGCGCAGAAACTGCCTGCCCCGCTCATCCCGCTGCTCGCGGTGGTCGAGGACCTCCCGGTTCGCACATCGGGGAAGGTCGACAAAGCGTCGCTGCCGTGGCCGCTGACGGATACGGATGCCGCGGACTCGACCCTGTCTGGGACGGCGGCATGGCTCGCCGAGCAGTGGGTTGCTGTGCTCGGCATCCGCCCCGGTGACGCGGATGCCGACTTCTTCCAACTCGGCGGCGGCTCGCTCGCCGCAGCCCAGCTCGTCTCGCGAATCCGCGCACGCGCCCCTGAGTTCACGATGACCGACGTCTACGACCTTCCCCGGCTGAGGCAGATGGCCGATGCCGTCGAGTCGGATGCGTCCGAGCTGGATGACCTGCCGAACACGTTCAGCGTCGCGCGCCCGACGCCTCGGATCATGCAATGGGTGCAGACGCTCGCCGGCGTGCCGCTGTTCATCTTCGCGGGGCTGAGGTGGACGGCCTGGCTGCTCGCTGCGAGCTGGATCCTGCGCCTGGTCCCGGGCTTCGACTTCCTGCCTGAGGCTCCGCTGTGGCTGATCCTCCTTGGTCTCGTCCTCTTCGTGACCCCGCTCGGTCGAATGGCGACCTCGGCCGCGATCGCGCGCCTGCTGCTGGGCGGGCTCAAACCGGGCGACTACCCGCGCGGCGGCGGCGTGCACCTGCGGCTCTGGCTGGCCGAGCAGGTTGCGCACCAGGTCGACCCGATCGGACTGGCCGGTGCCCCCTGGGTCAGCTATTACGCCCGCGCGCTCGGCGCGAAGCTGGGCTCGAACATCGACCTGCACTCGCTCCCCCCGGTCACGGGCATGCTGGAGATCGCCGAGGGCGCCGCGATCGAACCCGAGGTCGACCTGTCGGGCTACTGGATCGACGGCGACACGGTGCGGATCGGCGGCATCAGCATCGGGGCCGGCGCGACCGTCGGCACCCGCAGCACGCTCGCACCGGGCACGCGGATCGGACGCAACGCCGAGATCGCGCCCGGATCCGCCGTGTTCGGCCGCGTGCGCGCCGGCCAGCGATGGGCCGGCTCCCCTGCCGTCCGGGTCGGCGGCACCTCGAGCCCGCTCGCCCCGGAGCGTCCACCGACACCCAAGCGCTGGCTGTGGGCGTACGGCGCGTCATCGGCGGTGCTTGGTCTGCTGCCGTTCCTCGCCATCGCGGTAGGCGGCGTGATGCTGGCACAGGGCGTCCGCGGCGCTGCGACGATCGGGGATGCGATCCCCGGCGCGCTCGCCTGGCTGATCCCCGCGACGCTCGTCGTGGGCGTCTCGTTCGCGCTCGCCGTCGTCGTGCTCGCACGGCTGCTGTCCATCGGGCTCGTCGAGGGAGTGCATCCGGTACGCAGCCGAGTGGCCTGGCAGGCGTGGACGATCGAACGTCTCATGGACTCCGCCCGCACGATCCTCTTCCCGCTGTACTCCAGCCTGTTCACGCCCGTGTGGCTGCGCATGCTCGGCGCGGAGGTCGGCCGGGATGTCGAGGCATCCACCGTTCTGCTCATTCCCTCGCTCACCACGATCGACGAGGGAGCGTTCCTCGCCGACGACACCATGGTCGCCACGTACGAGCTCAAAGGTGGATGGATGCACCTGGGCCGTGCGCGCATCGGCAAGCGTGCGTTCCTCGGCAACTCGGGCATGGCCAGCGCCGGTCACCGAGTCCCCCGCGACGGCCTGGTCGCGGTGCTCTCCGCCGCACCCGAGAAGTCGAAACCCGGCTCGTCGTGGCTCGGCTCGCCCGCCGTCCGCCTCCGCCGCGTCGTGAACGACGCCGACCTCGACCGCACCTACCGGCCACGACGAGCTCTGCGCTCGCACGAGCGCTCTGGGAACTCGGCCGCATCATCCCCGTGTTCATCACGTGCGCGATCGCCCTGGCCGTCATGTTCACCCTCGCCTGGATGATCGAGACTTGGGGCCTTGCCGCTGCGATCCTGGCCTCGGGCATTGTGCTGTTGGCGGCGGGAGCCGTCGCAGCGACCATCACGACGATCGCGAAATGGCTGTTCGTAGGCCCGATCCGCGCGGGCGAGCACCCGCTCTGGTCGAGCTTCGTCTGGCGGACCGAGGTATCCGACACGTTCACCGAGATGGTCGCGGCACCCTGGTTCGCGAACGCGGCCGCGGGCACTCCAGCGCTCGCGATGTGGCTGCGCTCACTCGGCGCGAAGGTCGGGCGGGGCGTCTGGACCGACAGCTACTGGCTGCCCGAACCCGACCTCGTCACCCTCGGAGACGGTGCGACCGTCAACCGCGGATGTGTGGTTCAGACGCATCTGTTCCATGATCGGGTGATGAGTATCGACACAGTCACCCTCGAAGCGGGTGCAACGCTCGGTCCGCACAGCGTGATCCTTCCCGCTGCGAGCATCGGCGCGAACGCGACCGTCGGTCCCGCATCGCTCGTGATGCGCGGGGAGGCCGTCCCCGTCGGCAGCAGGTGGAGCGGCAATCCGATCGGCCCCTGGCGTGCGGTGAAGGTGCGGGCCTACCAGTCTGCGGACGCATGAGGGCCGACCCGTACACCCCGCAGAGCGGGGATCCCGGCATCCTGGTCGAGCACTACGCGCTCACGCTGGACTACAAGGTCAGCACCAACCGCCTGACCGGTACCGCTGTGATCCGAGGCCGAGCCGCGTCGGCGACCCGCACGCTCTCGTTCGACCTTGTCGGGCTTCGCGCCACGAAAGTCACCGCGACCGGATCGCGCGCCGCGGCCTTCCACCAGAGCGATCGCAAACTTCGAATCACGCTGCCGGCGCCGCTCGCCCCCGGCGAGGGGTTCGAAGTCTCCGTCGCCTATGCCGGCGCTCCCCGACCGCGCCGCTCGCGCTGGGGGACGATCGGCTGGGAGGAGCTCGAAGACGGCGCCCTCGTGGCGGCGCAGCCGACGGGCGCGCCCAGCTGGTTCCCGTGCAACGACGTGCCTTCCGACAAGGCGACGTATCAACTGTCGGTGACCACCGACCAGGCGTACACGGTGGTTGCCAGCGGCATCCGCAGTGCTCGCACCACGCGCGGTGGCAAGTCGACCTGGGTCTTCGAGCAGAACGTCCCCACTCCGACATATCTGATGACAGTGCATGTCGGCCGCTACGTCGAGCAGACGATCTCACTCGGAGGACCCGTTGGCCGGCTGTTCTACCCGCTCCCGCTGACCGCGCGGGTGCGGTCCGACTTCGCCGACCTGCCACGGATGGTTTCGCTCTTCGAGCGCCTGTTCGGCGCGTACCCGCTTGAAGAGTACGCAATCGTGGTCGCCGCCGACGACCTCGAGATCCCACTCGAGGCGCAAGGAGTCGGCGTCTTCGGCGCGAACCACATCGACGGCTGCAGAGGACTCGAGCGCCTCGTCGCCCACGAACTCGCACACCAGTGGTTCGGCAACAGTGTGGGCTTGTCGAAGTGGCAGCACATCTGGCTCAACGAGGGTTTCGCCTGCTACTCGGAATGGCTGTGGTCCGAGCACTCCGGCGGCCCCACGGCGCACGAGAAGGCTCTCGGTCACTACGCGCGCCTGGCTTCACTTCCCCAGGATCTGGTGTTGAGCGACCCCGGTCCCGACCTCATGTTCGACGATCGGGTCTACAAGCGCGGCGCGCTCACCCTCCACGCGCTGCGCCTCACCCTCGGCGATGATGCGTTCTTCGGGCTTCTGCAGGCCTGGACCCGCACCTATCGCGCATCCACGGCGACAACCGCGGACTTCGTCGCCCTGGCCGAAGACGTGTCGCACGTGCCGGTGGCAAGCCTGCTGCACGCCTGGCTCGATCTTCCGCGGCTCCCCCGATGCCCACCGCCCGTGCGGGAGCGCCGCTCACTCCGGATGCCGCTCCCTCGCCGCCGGAACCATCGCTGCGCTGAGGACGAAGCCCGACGGACCGACGATCACCGCCGCATCCACGCTGTCGAGGCGGCCGGGGATGCGGACGGCGCGTGCACCGGGCCACCGGCCGGTTCCGACCTCACAGACGTGAACCTCGGCAAGGTCGACCGAAACCCCCCGGCCGTCGGCCTTGAGTGCGGCTTCGACCAGCGTCCACCCCTAGGTGTCGGGCGCGGCCGCCGGTGCGAACAAGGGGGCGAGGTCGTCGAGCCGGCTGTGCGCACTCCCGCCTGGCTCGCGTTCGATGTCGACGCCCACCTCCGCGGCATCCTCTCGTCGTGATGCCGCAACGGCGACCATGCTGCCCGCATAACTGACGCTCACCGCCACCGGAGCACCCTCCAGCCGAGGCCGCCCGTGATCGGCCCCGCATCTCTCGCACGTCGTGGTGAAGCCCAGGTCCGTTTCGTCGGTGAGCTCGGCGATCAGTTCCGCGAGCAGCCATCGTCCGGCGAGAAATCTCTGCGCGCGGACTCCGCTCAGCGACGCGCACCTGCGCGCCTGCTGCTCGCCGAGGATCCGTGGCATGCGCAAAGACGGCAGCGCCGACGCCGCGGCATCCGCCCATACGACTCGAATCGGGCCGAACTCCTCACGCCCGACGACCATGCGCCCAGGATACGGGCCTGCTTCGGATGACCGGACGCCTCCGTTCACCAACGGGACTGTCTCGTGGAACGGGATGCGCAGACTACGCCGCCCGTCGATAGTCGGCGCAGCACGTTGTGCTCGACGAGCACGGGCACGTAATCGCGCAGTCGCGCGCCGTCGAAGGATTCCAGCTCCTCGGCGATGAGTGCGAAGACGGTGTCCTCGTCCACCTCCGGAAACAGGACTGCAGCCGATCCGCGAGGTAGACGAGGGCCTCGAACTCGGTGTCGGGGTTCGTGCAGCTCACCCTTCCATCCTCCCCCCCGAATCGCACTCGGCGGACCCCTGTTCTTGACGCGCTGGGACCAGTAGGTTCGCCTCATCCGACGAGGGAGTTGCGGTGGTTCGTCAGCGAGCGTGGGTCATCCCGATGGGCGCAATGTGGACAGTGAAAGCCGATGCCCGGCAGAAGATCACCGCGTACGAGACGCAGTCTGAGGCCATCGAGACCGCCCGTTCCCTGCTGGCCGCGACCGGCGGCGGCGAACTGGTCATCAGGGACTCCGCCGGTAATGTCATCGACACAGAATCAGTCGCCCCCCGGGAGATCCAGCCATGACGCACGAACCGCCGCCCGCCGAAGTGACGATCACAGAGATCGCCGACAGGCTCGCCGTGAGATTCCCCACCACCCCGACGGCGACGATCCGTGACGTCGTGACGCAAGCCTACGAAGAGCTGGCGGATGCGCGGGTGCGCGACTTCGTCGAGGTGCTCGTCGAGAAACAGGCGAAGAAGCGCCTGAAGCACCTCGACGACGGAGCGGTCACGCCGACCTGAGCTTGTGACGGTAGTACGGGCGCAGGACGGGGCGGAGCACCACACGCAGGGGCATACCGATCACATACGCGGCTGCGCCGGCGAATGAGCGGTCCTTGCTGCCCAGGGCGAGCTTGCGCTCCCACACATCCCGGGCCGTCCCGCCGCGGCGGTCGCGGGCGGGCTTGGGCGGGAGTTCGCCGGCTCGCCGCAGGGCGACGAGCTCGCCGACCTGCGCGACCCAGTCGTCCTTCGCGGGATCATGGAAGTAGTTTCGCGCCAGCCACCCGCGTCGGCGGCAGCCGGAACTCCCGGCGGGTGACCTCATCCTCCGAGCCGAAAAGCCCACTGCCGGCGAACACCGGGTTGATGAGCCTGTCGTCGACACCGAACGAGTCCAGAGCGATGACCGGTATGCCGCGCGCAACCGCCTCGATCGCTGCGGTGGAGCTCACGGTGACCAGCCCCTCGGCGGTGTCCAATGCGCGCGACATCGACTCCGTCGACACGACGAGGTTCGGCGGCAGAGGAGCGAGCCGGCGGAGAAGGTCGGGATAGCTGTGCCGCTGCTCGTGCGTCTGGTGCTCGCCTGCTGTAGCGCGCTCTTTCACCACCACGCGCTTGCCCGGGTCGGCTCGGGCGGCACGGACGAGCAGGCGCGCGACCCTCATGCGGTCGACGTGGTCGCGCGGGACGATCGCCTGCGAAGCGAAGACGAGATCGGTCCCGCCCTCCGCGCCCGATGGAATCGGCGGCCTGCTCGCGGCGAACGGCAACCGGGCCAGCGCAAACTGCTGCGAGAGGCCCCGCCGCCGTGCGAGTGCCGTGAAGGCCTCCACCTCGCGGGTGGAGTGCAGGACGAACAGATCGCTCTGCGTCCGATGGATGACGGCGGCGGTGGTCGCCGGGATGGAGATGCCGGGAAGGCCGGACACGATCACCGGACGAGGGTTGAGCGCTGCCACCGCCCCGATGAGCACCCGGACGACGGGTCCACGGGCGGCGACGATCACGGCATCCGGCGAAAGGTCGGCCAGCGCATTCGCGAGATCCTCGAACCGCATCCGACGGACGCGGGCCGGATCGATGCCGCTGCGCGCGAGGGCGGCTTCCAGTTGTGCAGGACTCACCGCCAACGGCGTCTCGACGACGAGCAGTTCGGCATCAGAGCCCGCTGGCAGGGCGCCCAGCAGCGCCGCCGCCCATTTGACGTAGGAGTCGGTGTCGGCGAGCGCGACGATCCGCAGCGGGCCGTCTGTCACGTGAGGACGCGCCGGAGCTTCGCCATGGGCGCCCGCTCCCCCGGGAACACGCGCTTGACGCCGTCTCCGAGCGCCCGTTCGACGATCCGGATGTCGCGGACGAGGTGCTGCAGACCTGTCGGCTCGAGCGACGCGGCGTGGTCGGAGCCCCACATCGTGCGGTCGAGGGTGATGTGCCGTTCCACGGCGACGGCGCCGAGTGCGACTGCGGCCACCGAGATCTGGAGGCCACGCTCGTGACCGGAGTAGCCGACCGGCACGCCGGGATAGCGATCGCGGAGCGCGGGGATCATCCGGAGATTCGCCTCGTCGGGTTCCATCGGATATGTCGAGGTGGCGTGCATCAGCACGAGGCGGTCGGTGCCGAGCACCTCGATGGCCGCATCCACCTGCTCGATCGTCGACATGCCCGTGGAGAGGATCACGGGTTTGCCTGTGTCGCGCACCGTCGACAGCAGGGGGATGTCGGTGAGGCAGGCGGACGCGATCTTGTAGGCGACGACGTTCAAGTCCTCGAGGAAGTGCACGCTCGGCTCGTCCCAGGGAGAGGCGAACCACTCGAGACCCCGCAGCAGCGCGTGATCCGCGACCTCGATGTACTGCGCCCTGGTGAACTCGACCCGGTATCGGTAGTCGAGGTACGTCATCGTGCCCCAGGGCGTCTCACGTGGCGTGTCGCGCATGTGGGCGGGGGTGGAGATCTCGGGTGTGCGCTTCTGGAACTTCACCGCGTCCGCGCCGGCGTCCGCCGCGACATCGATGAGCTGCTTGGCGAGTTCGATGTCACCGTTGTGGTTCAAGCCGATCTCGGCGATCACGTACGCGGGGCGACCCCCGCCGATCACGCGCGATCCGATCGTCACCGTCATGAGTGCGGCCCTTCCGTAGGCGAATCGAGGCTGGTCGGTGCGAGAGCGGTGTCCGAGCGGGTGCGGTCACGGAGAATTCGGTCGGCGAGTTCTCTGACGGCGCCGTGCCCTCCCGCCCGGCTGACGATGACGCGTGAGGCCGCGAGCACCAGGGGATGTGCTTCCGGGACGGCGACGGGATAGCCGACGGCTTCGAGACAGGCGAGGTCGTTGATGTCGTTGCCGAGGTAGGCGACGCGGGAGAGCGAGACCCCCTGGGCCGCCAGCCCACTCGAGCAGCGCTGCCACCTTGTCGTCGACCCCCTGCCGGACGTCGACCCGGAGCTTGCGCGCCCGGGCGCCGACGACGGGGTTCGTCTCGGAGGAGAGGATCAGCACCGGGATCCCCGCGCGACGCAGCATCGCGATGCCCATCCCGTCGGACCTGCTCACCCGGACGCTCTCTCGCCCGTCGGCATCCGTCAGCACGGTGTCATCGGTGTGGACGCCGTCGAAGTCGGTCACCACGGCGGCGACATCCATCGGGTCGGCGTCCCGGCGCGCCAGCGGAGCGATCGCCCGGGCCATCGCGAGATGCTCCTCGGAGTCGATCTCGATCGCGGTCCGCTCGGCGACCTCGACGAGGCCCACCCGGCCGAAGAACCGGTGGCCCGCGGCTCTGAAGCCCGCCGCATCCATGACGTAGAACGCGCCGGTCTCCAGGTAGTGCGGCTCGCGGTCCTGGCGGCGCGGTCGCACGCTCGGGTCGTGATTGAGGCCGCGAGCGCTGCCGGCCTGCGCGGCCCACAGGAACCCGTATGTCTCGGTTGCGGAGAAGACGCAGTCGTGCTCGTTCGCCCTGACCAGGTCGATGGCGATGTCGACGTCCCGGGGGTCGATGAACGGCGAAGTCGCTTGGAGGAAGACGAGAATGCTCGCCTCGACTCCCGTGTCTTCGAGAGCATCGAGAGCGTGCAGGAGGACGACTTCACTGGTCGCTGCGTCATCGGCGAGCGCCGGGGGTCGTGCGATCACCTGAGCTCCCCATTCCTGCGCGATCGCCGCGATCTCCTGGTCGTCCGTGGAGACGATCACGCGGTCGATGGATGCCGTCGCTCGGGCAGCGGCGATCGCGCGCGCGACGAGCGGGACGCCCCCCACGCGCCGCACGTTCTTGCGCGGCACACCCTTCGAGCCTCCCCGCGCCGGAATCACCGCGACGATCTCGGGCACGTGAGCGGACTTGGTCATCTCGCCACGCTCCTGCCGTCGGTGTCGGCCGCCGATCCCCCGCTGCGGATCACGCTGCCTGTGCCGCTCAGCACCAGCGGGAGCGTGGTCGTCGTCGATGACGGCAGAGTGATGATCTCGAGGCGCTCGGTCGCCCCGGCCAGGACCAGTTCCGCCGGGAGAGCCTGCTTCGAGACGTGGACACCGGGAACCGCGGCGACGGCCGCGACCTGCGCCGCCGGTTCGCGCCGATGCGGAAGGTAGGTGACCGGGGCGGATGCCGCCTCCATCCTCACCCAGTCGAGGTAGTCGGCCATCGGCATCCGCCCATCGACGGGCCGAGCGCTGCCGAGGAGCACCCGCCCAGAGGTGGTCGTGGCGAAGGGGCGCGCGGTTCGTCGGGTCCAATCGAAGCGATGGCGCTCGACTCGCACCCCGAGTTCGCGGAGCGCCTCGGAACGTCGCTCACCGAAGCGGAACGCCGTGAAGAAATCCACCTGCCCGGCCAGTGCCCTGCCGAGGATCTGTTCGAGAGCGAAAGGCACGACGCGTGTCGTCAGCCCCCGCTCGGTCACCCCCGGTCGCGAATAGGGTCGGCGGCCGGTCAGCGCATCCGCGAAGGCGACCGTGTTGGCTCCGTCGTCGAGGAACGTGATGCGCCGCGGACGCAGCACGGATGCGGCCAAGCGGAATTGTCCGGAGAACCCGTCGCCGACGATCCAGTGTCGATGCCGCGCGAGAAGCTTCCACGGGATGCCGAGGTACGGCTCACAGGGGCCGAACATCGCTCCGCGATCGAGGAGTTCATCGGCGGTCTCGGACATCTGCGGTGTCAGCCTGCCCGGCAAGAGGCACCCTGCGGCCCTGCGCGGATGCCCACTCGGCCACGCCGATGAGCTGGAGCGGGGACTCCGCCCAGGCGATGACGGGCATCGCTGTCGCGCTCATAGCACCTCACCATTCGCGGCACGTTCGGATCGAAGTTCAAGGCTCGGACTTCGGTATGAACGTGGGCTCTTGCGCACGTGACGCAGACCGGTCCGCCGCGTGAACGGTTGGGACGATCCGCCGCCGGCGACCGACGCGGATGTCGTAGCTGCGGTGGTGATCTCGATCGATGTCGCACCGCTCGTGGGCGGGACGCCATGACGCGCTGAGGCGCGGCTGGCGAGAGGCACCGAGTGAGCGATTCACCCGCCGTTCATCATCCTTTTCCTCGTCGTCCGTGGGAGCGGCGCCAGGGCGCTGGCACACTGGCCAGGATTCCCCCAGATCGCAAGGAGACCACGTTGAACATGCACGGCGCAGACGCAGGCGGACAGGCGACGCGGAGGCGATTGCTCCCGATGCTCGGGCACACGACCGGCAAGCGCAGTGCCGTCACCTGCGAGCTGAAGTGCGACAACGCGTGCTTCCACCCCGTTCCGAACACGAGCGAGAACGAGTACTTCCGTGATGTCGCCGGGTTCGCGCTCTCCCGGCGCGGCTTCCTTGCCGGGGCAGTCGCCAGTTCGGCGGTCGTGATCGGATACGCGGTGGTCGGCGATGCTCCGCGTGCGTTGGCCGCGACGGGCGGCGGGAAGCTCGCGTTCGAGCCGATCGCCCCGGTCCCGGCGGTGTTCGACCAGTTCGTCGTGCCGCCCGGCTACCAGTGGACCCCGATCATCCGGTGGGGCGACCCCCTCTTCTCGACGGCAGACGCGTTCGATCCCTCCCACCAGACCGCCGCGCTGCAGGAGCGGCAGTTCGGCTACAACAACGACTACCTCGACATCATCGCCGGCCCCTCGGGCCGATCCGCGATCCTGGTGGCCAACCAGGAGTACACGAACGAGAACATCATGTTCCCGCCCGCGACCACGCCCGACGAGCTCGACGAGCAGCGCCGCGTCGCAATGGCAGCCCACGGGATGGCGATTGTCGAATTGTCCCGCTCCGCCAAGACCCGCCCGTGGGGCTACGTCGTGGGAGCGCCGCTGAACCGCCGGATCACCGCATCGACCCCGTTCACATTCAGCGGCCCGGCCGCAGGCTCCGACCTCCTCAAGACGCAGGACGACCCGACAGGTACCCGCGCACTCGGCACCCTGGGCAACTGCGCCGGCGGGACGACGCCCTGGGGGACCGTGCTGTCGGGTGAAGAGAACTTCAACGGCTACTTCCGCACGGCTGGAACCAGCGCGGCCGACCGTCGCTACGGCCTGACCGACCGCGCCACCGGACGCGGTTGGGAGCAGATCGAGCCCCGCTTCGACGCCCGCAACGCCGGATACGAGAACGAGCCGAACCGCTTCGGGTGGATCGTCGAGGTCGACCCGATGAACCCCGATGAAGCCCCGGTCAAGCACACCGCGCTCGGACGGTTCAAGCACGAAGGCGCCAACGTCATCGTCGGCAAGTCCGGCCATGTCGTCGCCTACATGGGAGATGACGAGCGCTTCGACTACCTCTACAAGTTCGTCTCCTCCGGCACCTTCCAGAAGGGTGCGAGCGCCAAAGCCCGGCAGAGCAACAAGCAGCTGCTGACGGCCGGCAACCTCTACGTCGCGCGCTTCACCGGCAACTCCCCCCTCTCGGAGATCACCGGGGCCGGCGCGCTGCCCTCCGACGGGCAGTTCGACGGCACCGGCGAGTGGCTCCCTCTCGTGGTCGGCGGAGTCAGCCAGGTGCCCGGCTTCACCGTCGAGCAGGTGCTGATCAACACCCGGCTGGCTGCGGATGCTGTCGGCGCGACGAAGATGGACCGCTGCGAGGACGTCGAGCCGCATCCCACCACCGGTCGGGTCTACGTCGCCTGCACGAACAACACCGACCGCGGCGCCGTCGGCAAGGAAGGCGCGACCGAAGTGAACCCGCGCGTATCCAACCGCGACGGGCACATCGTCGAGATCACCGAAGCCGGCAACGACGCGACAGCGACCACCTTCGGATGGAGCCTTCTCCTCGTGTGCGGCGACCCCGCCGTCAACGGGTCCACATACTTCGCCGGCTTCCCCGCCGACAAGGTGTCGCCGATCTCCTGCCCCGACAACGTCGCCTTCGATTCCGACGGCAACCTCTGGATCTCCACCGACGGGGCACCGAGCGCCATCGGATACTGCGACGGCCTGTTCAAGGTGCCGCTCGAGGGATCAGAACGCGGACGCGTGCAGCAGTTCCTCTCCGTACCCCGCGAATCCGAGACGTGCGGGCCCGTGATCCACGACAAGGACAGCAGCGTCTTCGTCGCCGTCCAGCATCCCGGCGAGAACGGCACGTGGGATCTGCAGAGCTCCTACTTCCCGGACTACATAGCGCCCGGAGCCCTCGCCGACGGCAAGTGGGGCGGCCCGCGTCCATCGGTGATCCAGACCACGAAGATCTGACCGCCCCGGTCGTGGCGGGGGGACGCCGGCGCGGAGTCGCAGTTGTCGCACGCTGGGCGGATGCATGTTCTCCGGCAGCGCGTTCATTGCTAGGGCGGGGACGCACCGCGCGTCCCCGCCCCTAGGCAAGCTCCAGGTCAGTTTTCGGCCACGTGGTCGCGCGCGACCTGAGCCTGATCCTTGACCTCGCCGGCGGCGTAATGCGCGTCGTCCTTCACGGACTCGACGGCGTCAGCGGCCGTCTCCTTCACCGCCGCCGCTGCCTCCTGCGCGGGCTCCTTGAGGTGCTCGCCCACTTCCTTCGCGGCATCCGTCACGGTGTCGACCAGCGGCTGCGCCTGCTCCTTGACGTCCGCAGCGATCTCCTTCTCCTTGGTGGAGGCGGGGATCAGCGAGGCGAGAAGGAGGCCGGCGCCGAAGGCGATGAGCCCGACCGCGATCGGGTTGCCCTCCGCCTTCGCGACGACGCGGTCCTTGACATCGACCACGGCGCCCCCCGCGTCGGCCACGGCGGATCCGGCGTCGTCAGCTGCCCCCATCACGTGATCGCGCACGGATCCGAAGGCGTGCTTCACCTTGTCGGCTTGACGGTCCACGATCTTCGACGGGGACACCTTGTCGGCGAGCGCATCCACGTCGCTTCCCAGCTCTCGCCGGGTCTGCTCGATGTCGGCACGGATCGCTTCGGGTGAATCGCTCATCGGTTCTCCTCGTTTCTCTTGAGTGTTTCGGGGATCTCTTTGAGGGTCTCCACGGTTTGCGGCGCCCCCTCTACCTGCTTCAACTCGCTGCGACCGACCGCGTACAGGATCAGCGCGATCACGGCCCAGAGGACCGCGACGACGACGCCGGCCCATCCGCCGCCGATCATCGTGCTCAGCACCCACCACAGGGCGATCGACAGGAACAGGACGGCCATTCCCGCTGCGTATACGGCACCGCCGAGAGTGCCGGCACCCTTGGCCGCCTTGCCGGCCGACTCCCTGAGCTCCGCCTTGGCCAGCGCCAGTTCCTGCCGGATGAGGGTCGACAGATCTCTGGTCACCTCGCCGAGCAGATCACCCAGGGACGTGTTGGCCGCTTTGACCTCAGAAGGAGTCTGACCGGACATCGCCCACGTCCTTCCGAGGCTGCTGAGTACCCTGCGCAGCCGACGACTGTGCGAAGACGGGAGTCTCCTCGACCGGCGGCGGGGTCGGCTGCCGCTGCGCGGACGACGCCTGCAGGACGCGCGCGTCCGTTCGATGCACGAACACCGGAGGTCTGGCCCGACGCGGAGTCCTGGTCCGACGCGTTGGCGGCAAGCGCCCGCGTGAGCCGTCCGGCGACGATACCGAGGATCGCTGCGCCGATGATGAAGGTGCCCGGCTTGCGTCGTGCGAAAGACTTCACCTCGGACAGAACCGCGCTCGGATCGCGATCGCCCAGCCAGGATGACGCCCTCGAAAGGCGGGTGGAGACCTGGCCCAGCAGGTCGGCCGCGAGCCCGGGGTTCTCCGCGTTCGCGGTCATCGAATCCAGTTCATCGCTGACTGAGCGGAGGCCCACCGCGACGCGGTGCTGCTGCACCTGCGCCTGATCCTTGAGCTCACGCTGGGTCTGCGCGTACAGATCCTTCGCCTGATATTTGACTTCCTGCGCGACGGCCTTCGCCTCGCCCTTCGCCGTTTCGGCGACGTGGCCGGCTTCGCTGACCGCGGTGTCCTTGAGGTCGCTCGCCTCCTGCTTCGCTGTCTCCAGCGATCCGTTCTCGTCTCTTGTGGTGGTGTCGTTCGACACTGCCGCACCATATCCGTCTGACATGCTGACCCCTCTCGTGACCGGCGACTGAGCCGGGCTGAGGACATTTTTACGCCCACGCTGTTCTTGACAATGTGCCCTTGAAAAAATGCGTCCGGCGTGCAACGCGCACGCAGGGCCGGGCGTTCGGCGCGCGTGATGATAAGTGCCGCTACGCCTGCTGTCCACCCCCAATTCGGGGCCGCATTCGGGGGTCAGGCTGAGGAGACCACGTCGAGGAGTCCCATGTACTTTCACCTTCCGCAGCCGATCAACGAGATCGAGCAGCACGTGCCCGGTCATGGAGTGATCCGTGACTGTCGCTGAGCACGATCTCGAGCGCTCGACCGAAGAGTCCCTCGATAAGCGGGCCGTGCTCCTGGTACACGACGGCGTGGAGACGCTGGACGATGTGGGAATCGACGATGTTCCCGACGCGGTGAGGAAGGCTGCGCGGCAGAAGGGCTTCGTGTGGGTTCAGCTGGTCAATCCCGACGAAGTGCTCGTGACGAAGGCGCGAGAGACGCTCGGCATCCATCCGGTCGCGGCGGCGGATGTGGTCTCCGGCCGCCAGCAGCCGAAGGTGCAGAAGTTCGCCGAGCACCTTTTCGTGTTGCTATGGCAGATCATCGTCGAACGAAAGTCGAGCGACGTCGCGCTCGGTCAGACTTTCCTGTACATCGGTGACGGGTGGCTGCTGACCGTTCAACGCACCGACGAGGAAGAACCCACCGACCTGGTGGCGCTGGTGGAGGAATCGCCCACGGAGCTGCGGGACAGCCCCATGGCCGCCGCGTACGTGATCATGGCGGAGATCGTGGACGGCTACGCGAAGGCGGCGGCCGACGTGGAGACGGATCTCGAGGAACTCGAAGAGCAGGTCTTCAGCGAATCCACAACCGAGGACCACAAGCGCATCTACGGAGTTCGCAAGGACATCGGTCGCATCGACCGCGCCGTCTCGAGCATCGCTGCCGCGCTCAGGGAGAGCACCGACCACCTGGACGCGATGACCGTCGGACACGAACATGTGGTGCCGTATCTGCACGACCTGCTCGATGACGCCGCCGGCACAGCCGCCCTGATCAACAATCAGAGCCGAGCATTGGATGCGATCCTCTCCAGCCACGAGAACAACGTCTCCGCCCGTCAGAACAAGGACATGCGCACGATCTCGGCATTCGCGGCCCTCCTCGCGCTGCCGACGCTGATCGCCGGTCTGTACGGGATGAACTTCGAGAACATCCCGTTCGTGCAATGGCAATTCGGCTGGGTTTTGATCGCCGCCGTGATTGTCATCGTCGACATCATCATCTACATCATGTTCAAACGGCGGCGTTGGCTCTAGCGCCAAGAGCATCGACGCCAGCGTGCGCACCTACGGGTCGAGCACGAGTCGGTAGCCCATCCCGGACTCGGTGAGGATGTGCTGCGGGCGCGCGGGATCCGCTTCGAGCTTCTTGCGCAGTTGCGCGATGTACAGGCGCAGGTAGCCGGTGTCGGTGACGTGCTCGCTCCCCCATATCTCGGTGAGCAGAGTCTGCCGGGACACCAGCAAGCCCGGGTGACGGGCCAGGAACTCGAGGACATGCCATTCCGTGGGCGTGAGCCGCACGGGCGTGCCTGCGCGAGTCACCGTTCGGGACACGAGGTCGACGGTGACGTCACCGAATCGTGCCACCGGCTGCGTCTCCGGCCCGGCCGGTGTTGCTCGGCGGGTCAGGGCGCGGAGCCGCGCGAGCAGCTCGTCCATCTGGAAGGGTTTGGTGACGTAATCGTCGGCCCCCGCATCGAGGGCTTCGACTTTGTCGGCCGCGCCGGTGCGGCCCGAGACCACCAGGATGGGCACGCTGGTCCAGCCGCGCAGGGCCGCGATGACCTCGAGTCCGTCGAGGTGCGGCATCCCGAGATCCAGCATCACGATGTCCGGCTGAGTGGATACCGCCGCCGCGATCGCGGAGGCGCCGTCGTCGGCGGTCACGATGTCGTATCCGTGCGCGGTGAGGGTGATTCGCAGGGCGCGCACGATCTGCGGGTCGTCATCGGCGAGGAGGATCTTCATCTCTGCTCATCCTCCCCGTCCGTGGGCAGCGCGATGACCACGGTGAGTCCGCCGCCGGGTGTGTCTTCGGCGGTCAGAGTGCCGCCCATCCCTTCGGTGAAGCCCTTGGACAATGCGAGGCCGAGGCCCAGGCCGGTGGTGTTGTCGGTGTCGCCGAGCCGTTGGAAGGGAGCGAAGATCTCTTCCCTCCGCTCTGCGACGATGCCCGGGCCCTGATCGATGATGCGGATCTCGGCGATGCCGTCCGAGTCGGCTGGTCGTGACCCTCACCCGTGACCCGGTCGGCGCGTATCGTGCCGCGTTCGCCAGCACATTCACGACAACGCGTTGGAGCAATACCCCGTCCGCACGCAGCGGCGGCAGGTCCGGGTCGAGTGCGAGTTCGACCGACTCGGGTCCGAGGTCAAGCTCGTCGATCGACGACAGCACGACGTCTGCCGCGTCGACCGGGGCGAGCGACACCGCCAGCACACCCGCCTGCACGCGGCTGACGTCCAGAAGGTCAGTGACCAGAGCCGTGAGTGTCTGAAGGCTCTCGTCGGCGGTGGCGAGGAGTTCGCGACGGTCGTCGTCCGTCATCGCCGCGCCCTCAGTGCGCAACCCGCTGACTGCCGCGACGGCCGATGCGAGGGGCCGTCGAAGGTCGTGGCTGAGCGCCGACAGGAGAGCGCTGCGAACTTGATCCGTCTCGGCGAGTGCCCCCGCTGTCGCGGCCGTCAGGGTCAGGTCGCTGTGTTCGAGAGCGGCATCGAGCTGTGACACGATCACGTCGAGCAGCCGCCGCTCGGAGGCATCCAGGTCTCCCCCGTTGAGTTCGAGCACGCCCCTGCTGCCCACGGCGATGTCGGTGTGGCGACCGTCGGCGAGCGGCTCGCCGTCCGCTGCGAGGACCTGCCCATCGGCCGCGATCATGCGCACCCCCGCGAGCCCGAAGGCCTCACGTGTGCGCGAGACGAGCGCCAGCACAGCGCTCTCGCCCCGCAGCACGTTGCCCGCAACCGTCGCGAGCAGTTCGGCCTCCGCTTCGGATCGTCGGGCTGAGCGGGCGCGACGCGCCGCCTGGTCGACGATGTAGCTGACCAGAACCGCGTTGGCGATGTAGAGCAGCAAGGCATAGATGTGCAGGGGATCGGAGACCTCGACCGTGTACAGCGGCGCGACGAACAGGAAGTCCAGTGTCAGGCCGGACAGGACCGCCGCGAACAGGGCGGGCCATATCCCGCCGACGAGTGCGACGAGGATGACCAGCAGTTGATATGCGAGCACGTCGCTGGTGATCGATTCCGGGGTGCGTGTGCTCACCAGCAGCCAGGTGAGCAGGGGTCCGCCGATGAGGGCGAGGACGAAACCGAGGACGCGGCGTTGCACGCTGAGGGCGCCGCCGGTGACGCGCGGGAGGGCGAATCGCCCGCCGGCCGCGGCGTGCGTCACGATGTGGACGTCGATGTCGCCGGACTCGCGGATGACCGTCGCGCCGATGCCGGGGCCGGTGACTGCAGCGGCGAGGCGCCCGCGTCGGCTCACCCCGATGACCAGCTGAGTCGCGGCCTGCGCACGCGCGAACTCGACGAGCGCGCGGGGTACGTCATCGCCGACCACCTGGTGATAGCTGCCGCCGAGGGACTCGACCAGCGTTCGCTGGGTGGCGAGCAGGTCGGGTCGACCGGCGCGCAGTCCGTCCTGCCTCGTGACGTGGACGGCGAGCAGCTCCCCACCGGCAGACCGGGCGGCGATGCGCGCGCCGCGCCGCAGCAGGGTCTCTCCTTCCGGTCCGCCGGTGAGGGCCACCACGACCCGTTCACGGGTCTGCCAGGTGGAGTCGATGCCGTGCTGCGCGCGGTAGTCCTTGAGCGCGCTGTCGACCTCATCGGCCAGCCACAGCAGGGCGAGTTCGCGCAGCGCCGTGAGATTGCCGAGGCGGAAGTAGTTCGACAGCGCGGCGTCGATGCGCTCGGTCGGGTAGATCGTTCCCGCGGAGAGGCGGTCGCGCAGCGATTGCGGAGCGAGGTCGACGAGCTCGATCTGGTCGGCCGCGCGCACCACGGAGTCGGGAAGCGTCTCGCGCTGCACGACACCGGTGATGGTTTCGACGACGCCGTTCAGCGATTCGATGTGCTGGATGTTGACGGTGGTGATGACGTCGATGCCGGCTTCGAGCAGGTCTTGGACATCCCGCCAGCGCTTCTCGTGTCGCGATCCTGGAGCGTTGGTGTGGGCGAGTTCGTCGACGAGCGCCAGTTCCGGATGCCGAGCGAGGACGCCGTCGAGGTCCATCTCGGAGAGGGTGACGCCGCGGTGCGTCGTGGTGACCCGCGGCACCTCCGGCAGTCCCCGGGTCAGCGCCAAGGTGGCGGCACGGCCATGGGTTTCCACGACGCCGATCACGACCTCCACCCCTTCGCCCTGCAGCCGTCGACCCTCTTCGAGCATCTCGTAGGTCTTCCCGACGCCGGGAGCGGCGCCGAGCAGGACTTTCAGCCGCCCGCGTTTCATGTGCGCGTCCTTCCCGGGCCCGCTATTCCTGGAGGGCGTCGAGCGCGAGGTTGAGATCCAGCACGTTGACGCGCGGTTCGCCCAGGTATCCGGCATCCCGCGCCTGAATCCTAGACTCCACCAATTCGCGCACCTCGGCAGCCGGCAGGCCGCGTTCCGTGGCGACCCGGTCGACCTGAAGGAAAGCGTAGGCCGGGCTGATGTGCGGATCGAGTCCCGAGCCCGACGCCGTGACGGCGTCTGCCGGGATCTCGGCCGAGTCGATCCCTTCTCGCGCCGCGATCGCCGCCTTGCGCTCCTCGATGGCCGCGATCAGGTCGACGTTCTCGGGCCCCCAGTTGCTTCCGCTCGAGGCGCCGCCGTCGTAGCCGGCGCCTGCCGCGGAGGGACGCGACTGGAAGTAGTCCGCCAGTGCGTCGCCATCGGCATCCGTGAACGACTGCCCGAGCAGAGTCGAGCCCACCGTCTGTCCATCGGTGTCCTGCACCGCCGATCCATTCGACTGCCACGGCATCGTCAGCTGCCCGATCGCGGTGACCAGCAGCATGTACCCGATGCCCAAGACCAAGGTGAACACCACCATGGCGCGCAGGGCGACACCCGTCGTGCGCAGGGTTTGGTTTCTCATGTCAGAACTCCTTGCAGGTTTCGGTCAGAAGCCCGGGATGAGGCTCACGACGATGTCGATGAGCTTGATGCCGATGAACGGGGCGATGACGCCGCCGACCCCGTAGATCAGCAGATTGCGGCTCAGGATGCTGGAGGCGCTGGCCGCGCGGTATTTCACGCCGCGCAGCGCGAGCGGGATGAGGAGAACGATCACGATCGCGTTGAAGATGATCGCGCTCGTGACGGCGGACGCCGGTGAGCTGAGCTGCATGATGTTCAGGGCTGCGAGACCCGGGAACACGCCCATGAACATCGCCGGGATGATCGCGAAGTACTTGGCCACGTCGTTGGCGAGCGAGAACGTCGTCAACGCGCCACGCGTGATGAGCAGCTGCTTGCCGATGCGGACGATGTCGAGGAGCTTCGTCGGGTCCGAGTCGAGGTCGACCATGTTGCCGGCCTCCTTCGCCGCCGACGTGCCCGTATTCATTGCGACGCCGACATCGGCCTGGGCGAGTGCGGGCGCGTCATTCGTGCCGTCGCCCGTCATCGCGACGAGGTTGCCGCCCTCCTGCTCCCGTCGGATGAGGGCGAGCTTGTCTTCGGGCGTCGCCTCGGCAAGATAGTCGTCCACCCCGGCCTCGGCCGCGATCGCCTGGGCGGTGAGCGGATTGTCGCCCGTGACCATGACGGTGCGGATGCCCATCGCGCGCAACTCGGTGAAGCGCTGACGGAGGCCGTCCTTGACGATGTCCTTCAGGTGGATGACGCCGAGCACGCGGCCCGTCCCACTCGCGGACAGGGTCGCGACGACGAGCGGTGTGCCACCCGTGCGGCCGATGGCATCCGTCTCGCTGACCAACTGGTCTCTCGTCTCCGAGGACAGATCGACGCCGGATGCCTCGAGCCACGCCGTCACCGCCGACCCGGCGCCCTTGCGCACCTGGGTACCGTCGGGTAGATCGAGTCCGCTCATGCGGGTCTGCGCCGTGAACGGCACGAATACCGCCGCCGGAATATGCTCAGGCACGATGCCCTGAGCCGCGGCGAGCTCGACGACGCTGGTGCCTTCGGGTGTGGGGTCGGCGAGCGAGGCGAGAGCGGCAGCGGCGGCGAGCTCGTCCCCACTTGCGCCATCCATCCGCACGAACTCGGTCGCGCGCCGGTTGCCGTAGGTGATCGTGCCGGTCTTGTCCAGCAGCAGAGTGGTGACGTCGCCCGCGGCCTCCACAGCCCGACCCGACATGGCCAGGACATTGCGCTGCACGAGGCGATCCATGCCGGCGATGCCGATCGCCGAGAGCAGCGCGCCGATCGTCGTCGGGATGAGGCAGATCAGCAGCGCGATCAGCACGGGAATGCTCACCGGAGAGGCGGCGTAGGACGCGATCGGGTTGAGCGTGAGCACGACGATCACGAAGATGATCGACAGGCTCGCAAGCAGGATGCTGAGCGCGATCTCGCTCGGCGTCTTCTGGCGGCTCGCACCCTCCACAAGGGCGATCATCCGGTCGACGAAGGTCTCGCCGGGCTTGGAGGTGATGCGCACGACGATGCGATCCGACAGGACCCGGGTGCCTCCGGTGACCGCGCTGCGATCCCCACCCGATTCGCGCACAACCGGAGCGGACTCCCCGGTGATCGCCGACTCGTCGACGGTGGCGATGCCCCACACGATGTCGCCGTCGCCGGGGATGAGCTCACCGGCGGTAACGACCACGATGTTGCCGAGCGTGAGTTCGGCCGAGGCCACGGCGGACACGGGTGCGGTCTCCGCCGCCGCATCCGTGGTCGGATCGTAGTCGTCGATCCTGTTGGCCATCGTGCTGGTCCGCGTCTTGCGCAGGCTCGCCGCCTGCGCCTTGCCGCGACCCTCGGCCACGGACTCCGCGAGGTTGGCGAAGAGAACGGTCAGCCATAGCCAGGCGGCGATTCCCCACGTGAAGCCGGCCGGCACGGGCGTGCCGGCTGACTCCGGGGCTCCGCCGAGGAATGGTTCGCCGATGGCGATGAGCGTTGTGAGGGCCGCGCCCACCCAGACGAGGAACATGACGGGGTTGCGCCATAGTGCGGCGGGGTTGAGCTTGCGCAGGGCGCCGGGAAGGGCGCGCACCAGCTGCGCCCAACTGAACGCGCGATTCGGCGATCGTCTGTCCTTCGGGCGCTGCGGCACGGCGGCCGGGCTGTCGGAGTTGAGGGTTGTGGCGGACATTTCTATGCGAGCCCTTCAGCGAGGGGACCCAGCGCGAGCACCGGGAAGTAGGTGAGTGCGGTGAAGATGACGGTGACGCCCACGAGCAGTCCGACGAACTGGGGGCGGTACGTCGGAAGCGTGCCGGTCGTCGCGGGCACCCGATCCTGTGCGGCGAGCGAGCCGGCGAGCGCGAGCACGAACACGATCGGGATGAACCGGCCGAGCAGCATCGCCACACCCAGGGCGGTGTTCAGCCACGGCGTGTTGGCGGTCAGCCCGGCGAACGCGGAGCCGTTGTTGTTCGCGGCCGACGTGAACGCGTACAGCACCTCGCTCATGCCATGGATACCCGGGTTCCAGATCGAGACGGCCTCGACGTCGGATCGGATGGCCGGGATGCCGAAGCTCATCGCCGTTCCCAGAAGGACGAGTGCCGGGGTCACGAGGATGTAGAGGCTGGCGAGTTTGATCTCCCGCGGACCGATCTTCTTGCCCAGGTATTCAGGGCTCCGCCCGACGAGCAGGCCGCCGACGAACACCGCGATGATCGCGAGCACGAGCATCCCGTACAGGCCCGAACCCACACCGCCGGGAGCCACCTCGCCGAGCATCATGTTGAGCATCGGCATCATTCCGCCGAGGGCGGTGTAGCTGTCGTGCATCGAGTTGACCGCGCCGCTCGAGGTCAGTGTGCTCGTCGACGCGAACAGCGTCGACGAGAGGATGCCGTAGCGCTGCTCCTTTCCTTCCATCGCGGCGCCCGCCAGCTGCGGGGCGGTGCCCAGGGCTTGAGACTCGAGCCACGAGAGCACGACCAGTGAGGTGACGAACAGCGTGCCCATGACGGCGACGATCGCGTAGCCCTGGCGGTCGTCGCCGATCATCTTGCCGAAGGCACGAGGCAGGGCGAACGGGATCATCAGCATCAGCACGATCTGGACGAGGTTGGTCCACGCAGTCGGGTTTTCGAAGGGGTGTGCCGAGTTCACGTTGTAGAACCCGCCGCCGTTCGTGCCGAGCAGCTTGATCGCTTCTTGCGAGGCGACCGGTCCTCCCGGGATCGTCTGCGTTCCTCCCGAGATGGTCACGACTTCGGTGAATCCGTTGAGGTTCTGCACGACGCCGCCGGCGATCAGCACGATCGCGGCCACGATCGAGAGGGGCAGCAGAAGCCGCCACGTGCCCCTGATCAGGTCGACCCAGAAGTTGCCGATCGTTCCGGACCGGCGGGAGGCGAAGCCACGCACCAGCGCGATCGCGACGGCGATGCCGACGGCTGCCGAGACGAAGTTCTGTACGGCGAGCCCCGCGAACTGCGTTGTGTATCCCATGAAGAGCTCGGGCGAGTAGGACTGCCAGTTCGTGTTGGCGACGAACGATGCGGCGGTGTTGAACGAGAGCCCTTCGGGAACGGCCGGGAGCCCGAGCGAGGCGGGCAGCGCAGCCTGGAAGCGCTGGAGTGCGTAGACGAAGAGAACGCCGACGAGGGAGAACAGCAGCACGCCCCGGACGTATGCGGGCCAGGACTGCGCGGAGCGCGGATCCACGCCGATGAGGCGGTAGGTCGCCCGCTCGACGGCGAGGTCTCGAGGCGACGTGTAGATGCGGGCGATGTAGTCGCCGAGGGGCCGGTACAGCAGCGCCAGGATCAGGAAGAGGGTCGCGGCCTGGAGGACGGCGAACCCGACGGTGGCGGCATCCACGTCAGAATCTCTCCGGATTCAGAAGCGCGAACACCAAGTAGACGATCGCCGCCACCGCCAGCGTCGCGGCGAGGATCTCGAAGCCGATCACAGCTTCTCGACCCCCTTGGCGACCAGACCTGCGAGCGCGAAGAGCGCAAGCGTCAGGGCGAGGTAGATGACATCAAGCACGGGGACTCCAACTGCGGATCGGGGGCCGGGACTGATGCCGGCACCTGCCCATCGCGGGCACAGAACCCGATTTCACACCCGCAAACGCGCCTCGCACCGGGGTCCTAACGGTTCCCATACAGGACATCGCCATTTGCTAACGGAACTCGACTTATCCGCGGATCAGTGCGGTGCGATGCTGTCCAGGTCCATTCGCCCGCCCGACCGAGGAGTTCCCGTGAACCATTGGGACGAGTTCGAGTTCCCCGGTGTGATTTCGGGCCCGCGGCGTAGTGGTCGCAACCCCACGCCGTTCTCACGCTGGCTGCTCCACGACACCGTGCAACCTGTCGGACCGGAAACCACGGAGGCGGCCGCGACGGGCCATGCCTGGTGGAAGGTGATGTGCCTGACCGGCGTCGACTACTTCTCGACGCTCTCCTACCTGCCTGCGATCGCCGTCCTCGCCGCTGGAGCCCTCTCGCCGCTGGCGACCTTGCTGATCGTCGCGCTGACGCTGCTCGGCATGCTGCCGATGTACCGCAGAGTGGCCAAGGAGAGCCCGCACGGACAGGGGTCGGTCGCGATGCTCGAGCGACTGCTTCCGTTCTGGCAGGGGAAGATCTTCGTCCTGATCCTCCTCGGCTTCGTCGCCACCTCGTGGATCATCACGATCACCCTGTCCTCCGCTGACGCGACCGTGCACCTCCTGGAGAACCCGTTCATGCCAGAGGGCCTGTCCGGGCAAGCGGTCGCCATCACCGTCGTGCTGCTCCTGGTGCTGGGCGGCGTGTTCCTCTTGGGCTTCACCGAAGCGGTGAACGTCGCGATACCGCTCGTCGCGATCTTCCTCGCCCTGAACGCCGTCGTCATTGCGGCGGGGTTGGCCCAGATCGCCACCCACCCGGTCGACGTCGCGAACTGGGTGGCCGCGCTCACCGCAACGAAGAGCGGGCCCGGGGGCCTGCTCCTGCCGGCCCTCATCGCGTTCCCGCTGTTGGTGCTCGGGCTGTCCGGGTTCGAGACCGGAGTGAGCATGATGCCGCTCGTCTCGGCCGAGGGCGCGACGGCGGCCGACCGACTGAACTCCCGCATCCGCAACACCCGCAAGCTCCTGACCGTCGCTGCGGCGATCATGAGCGTCTATCTGCTGACCAGCAGCGTCGTGACCACGCTGCTCATACCGGCAGAAGCATTCGAGCCGGGCGGCGAAGCCAACGGGCGGGCGCTGGCCTACTTGGCATACGAATTCTTCGGTGACGGGTTCGGCACGATCTACGACATCAGCACCGTACTCATCCTGTGGTTCGCCGGAGCATCCGCGATGGCCGGACTGATCAACATCGTGCCGCGCTACCTGCCGGCCTACGGCATGGCGCCCGAGTGGAGCCGCGCCGTCCGACCGGTCGTCCTCGTCTACACGGCCATCAGCATCCTGATCACCATCGGATTCCAGGCCGACGTCAATGCCCAGGCAGGCGCCTACGCGACCGGGATCCTCGCGATGATGGTCTCGGCATCCTTCGCGGTGCTGGTTTCCACCATCCGGCAACGCAGGCCCCTGCCGATCGTCGGGTTCAGCATCCTCACGCTGGTCCTCGCGTATGCACTCGCCGCGAACATCATCGAGCAGCCGGACGGGCTCGCCATCTCCGCGCTGTTCATCCTCGGCATCGTCGTCATCTCCCTGATCTCACGGGTCTCCCGCACCACGGAGATCCGGGCGGAACGATTGGAGTTCGACGAGACCGCGCGGAGGTTCATCGCGGAGTCGCTGCAGTACGACGGTCGGCTCAACATCATCGCCAACCGGCCCGAAACCGGCGAGGCGGCCGAGTACCTGCAGAAGGAACGAGCCGCGCGCCGCCTCAATCCGGTGCCGGGCCGGGCAGATGTGATCTTCCTGGAGATCAAGATCGTCGACCCGTCCGAATTCCGCGAGGTGCTGCACGTGACCGGTGCCGAGGTCGAGGGATTCCGCGTGCTCCGCGCCGAGAGCCCCGCAGTACCGAACGCCATCGCCGCGATCTTGATCTCCCTGCGCGACGCCACCGGTGAGCGACCCCACGCGTACTTCGAATGGTCCGAAGGCAGCCCGCTGCTGCATATGGTGCGATACCTGCTGCTCGGGCGCGGCGACACCGCCCCCGTCGTGCGCGAGATCCTCCGCGAGATCGACAAGGATCCGATGGACCGGCCGGTCATTCACGTCGGCGGGTAACGGCCATGCTGATCGATGACGCCATATACGTCGACGGCCGCCGGGTGGAGAGCCCCGCAGGACTTACGGGGACCCTTCAAGCGCTCGATCGCCTTGGCGGTTTCGCCTGGATCAGGCCTCTACCGCCCCGACGAACAGGAGCTCGGTGTTGCCGCCGCCGAGTTCGGACTGCACGAACTCGCCGTCGAGGACGCGCTCACAGGCCACCAGCGTGCCAAGCTCGACCGGTACGCCGACAACCGCTTCGTCGTGCTACGCCCCGCCCGCTACATCGACGCCGACGACACGGTTGAGTTCGGCGAAGTGCATCTCTTCGTCGGTCGCAACTTCGTCATAGTGATCCGGCACGCCGAATCGCCCGATCTGCGGCGGGTGCGCGCGCGGCTTGAGAGCTCGCCAGATCTTCTCGAGCGAGGTCCGTTGGGGGTGCTTTACGCGATCGTCGATCAGGTCGTCGACGAGTACGAACCCGTCGTCAAAGGGCTGGAAGATGACATCGACGAGATCGAGTTCCAGCTGTTCTCGGGGGACCGGGCCGTGACCAGGCGGATCTACGACCTCGCGGGCGAAGTCATGGAGCTGCAGCGTGCGATCCGACCGCTCACAACGATCGTGACGACGCTGCGCGGCGACCTCGCGGAGCACCGCGACGATCCACATGCGTTGGAGCTGCGCCGGTCGTTCCGCGATGTGCTTGATCACGTTGTCACCATCACCGAGAAGATCGAGGAGTTCCGGCAAACGCTCTCGAACGCGCTGATGACACACACCACGCTGGTAGCACAACAGCAGAACGACGAGATGCGACTGCTTTCAGAAA
The DNA here is from genome assembly GCA_963713325.1 of uncultured Actinomycetota bacterium. Taxonomy (GTDB): domain Bacteria; phylum Actinomycetota; class Actinomycetes; order Actinomycetales; family Microbacteriaceae; genus Microbacterium. The sequence goes on along the minus strand of CAVQLL010000008.1, from coordinate 93,033 downwards.
CGAGCCTGCGTCAAACAGAGCAAGCGAAGAAGATATCGGGGTGGGCGGCCATCATCTTCGCACCGTCCCTCGTAGCAGGTGTGTACGGGATGAACTTCACCGTCATGCCATGGCTGTCGTCCCCGTGGGGATTCGCGATCGCGATCTTCATCATGGTCGCCTTCGGCCTCGCGCTTTACCTCCTCTTCCGCGCACGACACTGGCTCTGAGGCTGACGAGTTTCGTCAGGCGTCCGCCGGCCGGACCCGCTGAGCCGTGCGTGCAACGCAGCCCGAACCGGCGTCGATGCTGCAGGCTCGCGAAACCGCCGCGCGGTCATCGATCGGAGCGCAACGATCTGACTACTCGGTGTACCGTATAGCGGTACTCGGTAGTACGCAGTACCGCGAGGAGGAGGATCCGCGATGGATGACCTGACGGAGATGCTGAAGGGCACGCTCGAGGGCTGCGTGCTCGAAATCATCGGCCGCGAGGAGACCTACGGGTACGCCATCACGCGCCGGCTGAACGAGCTCGGCTTCACCGACGTCATCGAGGGCACGGTCTACACCATCCTGCTCCGCCTCGAGCGAAACGGGCTCGTCCAGGTGACGAAACGGCCGTCCGGGGTAGGTCCGCCGCGCAAGTTCTATGCGCTCAACGACGCCGGGCGCAGAGGAGCTCGCGAAGTTCTGGGCGAAATGGCAGTACGTCTCATCACGGATCGACAAACTCAAGGAGGATGCGGAGATGAACTTCTGGGACACCATCACCGGCAGCGATCTCACCAGGGAATGGAAGGCGTTCGAAGCCCGGGCCGCAGGCCTTGCCGGCCGACTATCGGGCCGCGTGGGAAGCAGATCAAGGTTCACCTCTTCCCCTACGGCGGACTTCACCGGCCGCAACCTGATGCCGATCCTCGACGACGCTCTCGGGCTGCTCGAAGATGACGGCGGCCGACGGGCAGAGCGTCCACGAGGTGCTCGGCGACGACATCGCCGGCTTCTGCGCGGCGCTGGCCGGCGGCGAAGGACGCCCGCACCTACCGCGACCGGTGGCGCGAGCAGTTGAACAGGAACGTCGCAAGGAAACTGGACCAGCTAGGAGGCTGACATGGGCATCCAGGACATCATCGAGGGCAAGAAGCAGTGGCGTGCGCACATGGCCCGGGTCAAGGCGCTCCCGCCGGACTACCAGATCGTCTACAAGGAGATGCAGAAGTACCTGTTCAAGGTCGGACCGATCGACCTGTCTGACGGGCCCCTGCTCTCCGGGATCGTCGACTTCTTCGAGGAGGGCGCCGCAGCCGGCAAGGGCGTCTTGCAACTCATCGGCACCGACGTTGCCGCCTTCTGCGACGACCTGATCAAGGACTCTCCGCACCTTCGCCGACGTCTATCAGGAGTCCCTCCCCCCCCCCCCCCCCCCCCCCCCCCCCCCCCCCCCCCCCCCCCCCCCCCCCCCCCCCCCCCCCCCCCCCCCCCCCCCCCCCCCCCCCCCCCCCCCCCCCCCCCCCCCCAAAAAAAAAAAAAAAAAAAAAAAAAAAAAAAAAAAAAAAAAAAAAAAAAAAAAATTTTTTTTTTTTTTTTTTTTTTTTTTTTTTTTTTTTTTTTTTTTTTTTTTTTTTTTTTTTTTTTTTTTTTTTTTTTTTTTTTTTTTTTTTTTTTTTTTTTTTTTTTTTTTTTTTTTTTTTTTTTTTTTTTTTTTTTTTTTTTTTTTTTTTTTTTTTTTTTTTTTTTTTTTTTTTTTTTTTTTTTTTTTTTTTTTTTTTTTTTTTTTTTTTTTTTTTTTTTTTTTTTTTTTTTTTTTTTTTTTTTTTTTTTTTTTTTTTTTTTTTTTTTTTTTTTTTTTTTTTTTTTTTTTTTTTTTTTTTTTTTTTTTTTTTTTTTTTTTTTTTTTTTTTTTTTTTTTTTTTTTTTTTTTTTTTTTTTTTTTTTTTTTTTTTTTTTTTTTTTTTTTTTTTTTTTTTTTTTTTTTTTTTTTTTTTTTTTTTTTTTTTTTTTTTTTTTTTTTTTTTTTTTTTTTTTTTTTTTTTTTTTTTTTTTTTTTTTTTTTTTTTTTTTTTTTTTTTTTTTTTTTTTTTTTTTTTTTTTTTTTTTTTTTTTTTTTTTTTTTTTTTTTTTTTTTTTTTTTTTTTTTTTTTTTTTTTTTTTTTTTTTTTTTTTTTTTTTTTTTTTTTTTTTTTTTTTTTTTTTTTTTTTTTTTTTTTTTCCCATGACGGCCTGTAATTCACGTCGGCGGTTGAGCCGAAGTCACCGTGTGGCGGGGACGCCCGGGGCCATCCGTCAATTGACGGCTGAAGGAGGATCCGAGGACTCCTCGTTCGCGGTGGCCTCGATCCAATCCGCTGCTTCGTCGGACAGGTAGAACCCATCGGGGCCGTCTCCGCCGACCCACCCCGCATCGGATGTCACCACTCCACCGGCCCAGACGATCTTGCTCAGCACCGCAGCAGGCACTGCCTCACCGTTGTGGGCGATCAGCCACTCGCGCGTGCCGGGATCGAGCCTGGGCCACCACTCGTCGATGTTCATGCCGCCAGCGTGTCACCGCTGCCGTGAGTGCGAAAGGGACCGGTCGTGAGCTCCTCCGACCTGGCGATCAGCCGTCGGCACCATCCTCGGCCGGCAGGCTGTGCCAGATGTCGAACGCCACAGATTCTGCCCGCTGAACGTCTCCGTTCGCGAGCAGTTCGATCAGCCGCTCATGCAGCTCGACGGACTCGTGCCCGCCCGCGCTGAAGCGCAGCCGCTCCGCGCGACGCACGAGGGGATCGAACTGGTCGAGCACCGCCTCGAGAGCCTCATTGCCCAGCGCGGTGACCGGGATCCTGTGCAATTCCTCGTCGGCGTCCAGTGCCGCGCCGACATCGCCCGAGTCCACCGCCTCGGCGAAGCGGCGATTCGCGTCCCGCATCCGATCGACCTCCTCTTCGCGAAGCCGGCCCGTCATCTCGCGCACGGCCAGTCTGTGCATCGCAGCGATGACGTCGCGAGCATCCCGCACCGCCCGCGCGTCGATGGCGCTGACGGTCGTCGATCGGCCCGGCAGTGCGACCACCAGTCCGCTCGCTCCCGAGGCGCAGCAGGGCCTCGCGCACAGGAGTGCGGCTCACTCCGAGCCAGTCTGCGAGCTCGCCGTCCTTGAGCTGCTCCCCGGGCAGGAAGGTGCCATCGACGATGGCGTCGCGAAGGCGCCGGTAGACATCGTCGCGGAGGAGTGAGCGGTCGACGGCGGGGCTACCCGCGGGATTGGCATGCAATATATTGCGCATACTTCCGCCCCGCCGCAACTCATCAATCGATCCTTGCGCACGTATACTACATGCAATATATTGCACATCAGGAGTCGGCGATCGCCGACTCTCGCAAGGCCCGCACCGGGTAACCCCGGCGCGAGAACGGAAAGGAAGAGCATCATGAGCACCACCGATCAAGAAATCAAGAACGTCGTGCTGGTGCACGGCGCGTTCGCTGATGGTTCGGGATGGCGCGGCGTGTACGACAACCTGACGGCCCGGGGCTACCGGGTCACGATCGTGCAGAACCCGCTCACCTCGCTGGAGGACGACGTCGCGGCGACCACGAGAGTGCTCGACCTGCAGGACGGCCCGACGATTCTCGTCGGCCACTCCTGGGGCGGCACGGTCATCACCGAGGCGGGAGTTCACCCGAACGTCGCCGGACTGGTCTACGTGTCGGCGCTGGCGCCCGACGCGGGCGAGACCACCGCCCAGCAGTACGAGGGATTCGCCCCGACGCCCGACTTCGTCATCGACGTCGTCGAGGACGGATATGGCTTCCTCAACTACGACAAGTTCAAGGCCGGGTTCGCAGCGGACGCCAGCGACGCCGACGCCGCTTTCCTCCGCGACACGCAGGTGCCCATCAACATGTCGGTCTTCGCGACGCCGGTGAAGAACGCCGCCTGGCGCGACAAGCCCAGCTGGGCGGTCATCGCGACCGAGGACAAGTCGTTCGACCAGGCGATGCTGCAGCACATGGCCAAGCGCGCCGGCGCGAGGATCACCAACGTCTCGGCCAGCCACGCCCTGTACATGACCCAGTCCGGCGTCGTCTCCGACGTCATCGTCACCGCCGCGCAGAACGCTGCCGGCAGCGCCCGCTGAACACATCGACCACCTCCACCGCTGACCGACGGAGCGGACCCGGGTACCAACAAGCGGCTCCGTCGCACGGTGCGGGCAGCGTCGCCGAAGTCACCACAGTGAGGTCCATGCTGACGGCATACGCTGGCGGCATGACGGAAACGCCGACCCCCGCCCGCTTCCGTGTCCGGTGGGGCTGGTTCGTCGGATGCATCGTGCTGGGCTTCGCTGCCATCATGGTCGGAGCGTTCCTTGCGCCCGCCACTGCCCGCCTCGGCTACGTCGCCGGCGTGCTGGCCAACATCGGTACGACGCTGCTGTTGGTGGGCATCGTGGTGCTGCTGGAGCGGCGGATCATCGACAACGCAGTTCGCGTTGTCCGCGCCGCGAACCAGCAGACGAATGAGGCGATCCGGGTCCAGATCCAAGACCTCGAGGACCGGCTGGCGCGGGAATGGGCATCCGCGACTGCCGAAAATATCGCGGAGAAGCAGTCCGCGACCACGCGGCTCACCGACGAGTTCACGAAGCGCATCGTGGACGAGGCCAAGCAGACGGAGTAATCCCACTGCGGGCGCGCTCTTGGCCGCTTCACGGGCGCGCTGGGCTGTCAGTTCTCGGCGGAGTCCCACCGGCACCCCACGATGATCCGCGCCAGCTGCATGTCGAGCGCGCGCCACCCGCCGAGTTCGAACGACGGGATGACCCAAGTGGGCTCATCCGACCGGGGCTTGCGAAACGCGCGAGCGGGCGCGATCAGTTCGTCGCGCGACGCGGTTTCGCGGCCGTGATGATCCGCGCCAGTGCCCAGCCGGCGGCTGGACCAGCGGGACGCTCACGATGACCATGGCCACCAGGTTCGGCCGAAACCTCAGCCCATCCGGATCCGCTCGCTTAGGCGCCGATGGCCCGACGTTGCCGCCTCCGCCTCCGCCGCTCCCTTCGCCCTCACCCTGCGGAACAACCGCGCTCTGGCCACTTGCCGGAGCCCCCGCCTCACCTCTCCCCCCCCCCCCCCCCCCCAGCAATCATCCGCGCACTTGGCTGTCAGGCCGACTGTTGAAGCCCGCCACCGCCACCGCCTACCGGCATCCTTTTTTTTTTTTTTTTTTTTTTTTTTTTTTTTTCCCCCCCCCCCCCCCCCCCCCCCCCCCCCCCCCCCCCCCCCCCCCCCCCCCCCCCCCCACGATGCTGACACGCAAGATAGAGCGGGCCCCCGCGCTCAACAGGGGCTCAAAGGGTGCGGATGTCGTGGAGCACCGCGGTGACGAAGCCCAGTCGCCGCGGTAGCCCTCGATCCACTGGCGCCGATGGGTTCGGGCGGCTCCAGCGCCTGCTCCCGCTCGGCGTCGCTCCGGGCCTCGCGCTGGGCCCACGCGACGAGCGAGCCGGTCCACGACCACTCGTAGTCGTCCCACTCCTGCGCGCTGCTCACGTGGGCGTAGCCGACCTCGAATCCGTGCTCCTCGAATGTCCGCGCGAGCCGCGCAAGGGTCGGGAAGACTCGGGGCCCGCATCGAGGGCCTCCTGCGCGGCGGCCGACGGGTGCTGTTCCCAGATTGTTCCACCGAGCAGGGCGCGCCCTCCAGGGCGCAGGTGGCGGCGGATCGCGTCGAGCGCGCCGTGCAGCCCGCCGAATGCGTGGCTCGCGCCGATGCACAGGACCGCGTCTTGGGGCTCGCCGCCGGCGGAGCCCAGGTCGCGACATCGCCCAACCCAGGTAAGACGCTCGGCTACCCCCCGCAGGCGAGCACGCTGGTCGCGGTCGGGGTAGCGCGGTGTCCACCCCGACGGCGGTCAGGTCGGGTCGAGTCTCGAGCAGCTCGAACAGCCAGGCGCCCGCGCCGCAGCCGAGATCGACGACCCGACCGGATGCCGCTGGGTCGAGTCGCGCGAGCAGCCGGCGGACTGCGGGCACGGAGACCGGCGCGGCGATCGGGTGGTCGGTGTGGGCGATGCGGCTGATTTCAGCGCGATTCATGTACCCATCCTCTGGGACGCGGCAAACTCCTACACAAGGCGAAGTTCGAGATCGAGGTAACGCGGCGTAGCGGGCCGCGGCATCCTGGATCGCCTCCGCCTCGTCGGACTCGAGCGGCCGCAGCGGTCGGATCTCGAACGTGACGGTTCGCGCGGCGACCGCCCGCTTCATCCCGGCGATCATCTGGCCGTCGACGAGGGCCATGCCGATCGCGGTCTCGCGGCCCCGCGAGAGCAGCCCACCCGCATCCAGCACCCAGCGAGAGTCCTGGTAGCCGCGATACATCTCGTCCAGCACCTGCAGCAGGTGGCCCCTCGGAGATGCGGATGTCGGGGGTTCGCCCGGCGCATGCCAGTAGGTGCGGTCGCCGTGCTCGAACGACTCCAGCCGGTCCGCGGCGCCGGCAAGGCCCCGGCGCACGTCGGTGAGGGTGAGGGTCGCCCAGTAGGCGAGGTCGCGCGCCGTGGCAGGTCCGTGAGAGGTGAAGTAGCGCAGGGCGAGCTCGACGATCGCCTCTTCGCGCTCCAGCCGACGCGGTGAACCGACCCGGTCGGCGAACAGCGCATAGGTGTGCTCGGCGCCACGGGGCACGCCGCTGCAGATCAGGGCGTGCAGCTCGAGATGAGCCGCGAGGAGCATGAGCTGCATCCCGGTCAGCTCGTGACCACGCTGCGCGAGCGAGTCGGCGAGCTCGGCGCGCGTCCGGTCGGGTGACTCGGCGAGGATCTCCACCACGGCATCGGCGAGGGCGGGCATGCGGTCGGCCAGCGGGGCGAGCTGCTGATCCACGGTGGGCAGCACCCGGGCGCGGGTGAGCTCGATCAGCCACAGCGCGTCGTCGGCGTGCACGTAGTGCCACGTCGGGCGCAGGACGTGCGTCCGCAGCACGCGTCCGCTCGCCAGCAGCCCGGCGAGGTCGGCCTGGCGCGGGTCGCGGGTGCGGGTCGCGACCGCCCAGGCCGACTGCGACGGGTTCTCAGCCTGCACGGCGAGGAGCGACCGCACGGCGTCTTCGGCTCCGTCGACGGGAGCGGCGAGATGCTGCGAGTGCAGCCGCCAGCGGGCGATGTCGCGGTCGGTGAGCACACCACGAGCGTAGGCGGCCGACTGGAAGCTCTCCACGTCGTTTCACAAGCTGCGCGAGTTCTGCCGAAGGTTTCGAACCCGCGCCGATCCACCCTTCTGAACTGCATCCAGGAGGGCGGGCGCCCTACTTTCGCCTCGCATGGCGGAGGTGTAGACCAGAGGCGTCAGCGATGGAGCAATAGAGCCGAAGAGGAGCGGGAAATGGCGACATCGGCATCCGGAAACGGCTCCCGACACGATCGTCCTGATCCACGGCTTCGGGGTCACGCCCCTCGCAGCGTTGGGAGCATTGGAAGCAGCATTTCGAGGCCAAGGGGTTCACGGTCCTGACGCCGGCGTACCCCGGCTTCGACGTCGAGGTCGAAGCGCTCCGGGCAGATCCGACACCGATCGAGCAACTCGAGGTGTCAGAGATCATCGGCAAGTTCGAGAACCTGATCGGAGTCTCGACCGCCCACCGATCATCATGGGCCACTCTGCTGGTGGTGCGTTCACGCAGATCTTGCTCGACCATGGATTCGGCGCAGCGGGGGTGGGTGATCAACTCGGCGCCCCGACCGAAGGCGTGAAGCGGTTTGATCCCCCTCGCAGATCAAGTCATCGTCTCCCTGTCTGAAGAACCCGGCGAACCGGCATCGAGCAGTCGGACTGACCCCCCGCAGCAGTGACGACGTGTTCGTCGAACACGTTGAGCAAAGAGGAGTCGCTGGCACTGTACGAGCGGTACCACGCCCCTCCGGCGAGATCTTCTGGGGCAGCGCGCTCGCGAACATCCACCCTGGAAAGGACGACACTGCAACGTCCACTACCACAACGACGCTCGCGCGCCCCGCGTCTTTATTGGGGGAGACACTATTTCCTCCTCGCGCCGAGGTGGGCCATTCGAACGTCAAGCACTACAAGTCGAACACGGTGACCGAGATTGTGGGAATTCGCCGACACGGATCTGCATTTCCTGCTGGCGGTGCCGGAGTGGCAGACCATCGCAGACTTCGCGCTCGACTGGGCCCTCAAGCACGCAACGTCCCGTTAGGAATCGCCGCACGGGCTCGTTTACTCAGCGTTGTCATTTGCAGACCCGCGTGCCAGCGGGATCCGGGTTCGCGGGGTACGCCAGCAGATGCCCCTATTCGAGCTTGTCGTTGCGGAGTCGCAGTGCGATCCACAGGCCACAACGGCGACAGACAAAACCGGCTTCGCCGCTCAGGGCGTGCACCTTTCGTCGCGGGAAAAGGCCGCGACAGCAGGAGCACTCCGCGGCCGCGTCACCGTCGATGGGAAGACGGACGCGTCGATGAACTCATCATGGAGGACCTCGACTTGTCCCGGTCGACGACTCCATCGTCGCGGCCGACGCTGTCATCGGCACCGCCGCGGATCAGCCCTTCGCGCCGGGCACGCGGAGGTCGACCCAGACGAGCCTGTGATCGCTGCTCGGGAACGGGAAGTTTCCGGTGAGCGACGACAGCGGGTCTGCGGCGACGGGCCAGAACACTCCGGCATCCATCACCTGCAGTCTCGCCCTCGAGGGCAGCACGTAGTCTGCGCGCAAGTTGCCGGGCGCACTGTCGGAGAAGTCCGCCGTGTCGTACGCAGGATCGCCCTCGTGCGTGAGGTTGGCTCCGCCCTGCAGGGCGGCCGCCTCGACGGCACCGGCCGACGTCGGGAGCGGATCCTCGATCCGCGGGTGGTCCAGCAGCTGGAGAATGGCGTTGCCGAAGGAGTCGCCGTCCAGCGGGGAACCGCGTTCTGATCACCGAGGATGACGAACGGGTCGCCGCGATCGATGCCGCCCTGCCGCCCTAAGTTGTCTCCACGCAGCCACTCTCGGAAGGCGTGATGTAACTCGCCCAGAACCGGAACTCGCCGCGGACCCGCGCCGCCTGTTGCGGTCCTCGGCCGCATCCCAACGTCGGCGGGGTGGGGTGGAAGGCGAGCACGTGGATCGGAGTGTTCCCGACCTGCACAGGGACGTCCCGAGTGCGACTTGCTCGACAGACGGACGACTTCGCTCTCGTCGGGCGTGAACCAGTCGGCTGGCTCGGGGTGTCGCGAGGTCGTCGGGAAGCAGCGCGCCGGGCATGTCCTTCCAAAGGAAGTTCTGGAAGGTGCGGACGTCGTCGGTCGCGATCGGATACTTCGAGAGGACGGCCATCCCGAAGTGGCCCGGGAAGAAGCCGAAGCCGAGCGCATCGTCGGGGCCGCCGACGGTCCCGTCGTTGTTGAGGTCGAAGCCGCTCGGGATGCCGGTGTTGGACGGCGCGACGAAGGCATAGGGGTACTCATGGGCGCGGCGCCGTTCTGCGACACCTCGAAGGAGTTCTTGCGGAAGAGGTCTGCCGCGACGTCGCCGTGCAATGTAGTCGAACTCGTTGAGCAGCACGACATCCGGGTTCGTGCGCTGGATGATCTCGGCCACGGTGCGCGCCTGCACGTCGGTACCGGTGCTCAATATCTGCTTCCAGCTGGCCGGCGCCGCCCATCCAGCGAAGGTTGTGAGTCGCGACGCGCACCGTCGGCGTCGCGGACGACGGGTCCGCCGGAGCCGCAGGCTGGGCGGTCGCCGGCGCGGCGAGCGCGCCGCCGGCGACAAGGAGAGCGGCGGTCGTCACGACAGCGAAGGTTCCGCGGCGAGCAGATGCGAAGGACATGATGCTCCTAATGTGCGACTTGGGGGTGGAGTGACAAACGGAGTAGATCCAGCGTCACACTAGATCGGGGCTGTGAACAGGGGGTGTCGGCCGCGGGGACCGAACGCCGGCCGATAGTCCGTCCCGAGGACGCGCGACGTCACCCCGTGGACGGCGGTCTCGGGAGCGTCACCACTCTGGGCCCGCTCGTCGGGCCCCGCTCGTCAAGCGGTCTCAGCGGTCGACCGCACCACGGCGTACTCGGTGTCGGCCGTCGGAGGCGTGTTGAATCGTGCATTCGGCAGGAACAGCCCGGATCCGTAGGCTGCGACCGTGGTCGGCACGTCGAAGGCGCCGCTGTTCAGCGTCTCGACGAGCGAGCCGCTCGTTCCACCGGCATCCAATCGGATGACCGCACTGGGTTCAGCTGGTTCTGCACGACGAGAGCGTGCGGCCGATCACGAGCAGTCCGTCCCCATCCTAAGCGAGGTGCCGCCGAGGTCGACGGTGGTCGCCTCGCCGGTCGCGGGTCGACGCGGAAGAGCGTCTCGGTGCGGTCTGGATCACGAGGAGCGCCTTGTGGTCAGGCGTCTCCGCGATGCCGTTGGCGTTGACCCCGGCTGCTGCACCCAATCGCCGGCGAGCGGAACGGTCAGGATTCGGTCTCGTCGGGGAGATCGCCGGACGGACCGACGGGAAGGAAGTACAGCTCCCGGCGATGCTGTTCGTGAACCAGGCACCATCGCGGGTCAGCACGACATCGTTGATGAATGCCGGACCGGGGCCAGCTGGTACGACGCGAGTACATCTCCGCTCGCGGGGTCGACCACACGGGCGTCGCCCGCTCCGCCTCCGAGACGAACAGGCGGCCGAACTGGTCGATCTTCAGCCCGACCGACGGGGTTCCGGGACCCTGGCTGATCACCTCGCCCTCGCCGGTGCGCAGGTCGGCGGCGTAGATGTCACCGTCTGCGAGCGAACCGAGATACGCCGTCCCACGCGGATCGATGGCGATGCCCTCAGGGCGGAAGCCGTCAGGCAATTCGATCATGTCCTCACGGCACCGCCTCCTCGGCAGCCCGCAGCGTAGGCGGCGCCCGCCGCTGAGACGGCGAGCAGCCCTGTCAGTGCGGCAACGGTGAAGGTACGTGAACGATGCGACCGGACATGGCCACATGCTACGACTGGTCGGCGACGCGGTACGGGTTCGGAGGAGCTCCCAGCGGGGTTGGCCACGCTCGCCGAGCGTCGGCCGGCTGGGCTCCCGGTCGGTTCCCACCGCGTCCCGGTTTCCCGTCAGCCCGGGCCGTCGGGATGGGCGAGATCATATACGCGGGAGACCATCTTCGGGACGACCATGCGCCAGGCGTCGACGACGAGCTCGCGGGCCTCAGTCGGGTCCAAAGTCGCAAGATCGGCGTGGACCCAGTTGAATCGCTGGTCTGCGGCGGACGGCATTTGGAACTTGAGCGGGTCGCCACCGACCAGTGCGACGCGCTCCTCCCTCGGAAAAGCGAACCCCATCACGGCCTCATCGAGCGAGAACGCAACGTAGACGAGCTGACCGACGCGGAACTTCAGTCGACCATGCACGTACACCTCGTACGAACGCTCCAACCGGGATCCCAGGTAGCGCACGTCGTCGACGACCGCCATTTCCTGCCTCCTCGGGACAGCCAATCCGCCGAGCATTGCACACAGTTCCGGTCGCCGTCGACGGCCTCCGTGGGCTTCGGGATCGGCTGCGGCTTTGCGTAAGTGCAGCGATGCCAGAACCAGGATGAGCTGCTGACGACGCACGATCCGCCACTCCATGCGCGGTGCGCGCGACGTACCGCAGGAGGGCCGAACGGCGGGAGGGCGGGATGCGGGGCCAGGCGACCGTGCTGCACGCCGACCTCGACGCCTTCTACGCCTCGGTCGAGCAGCGTGACGCGCCGAGTTGCGCGGTCGGCCTGTCATCGTGGGCGGCGGAGTGGTGCTGGCCGCGAGCTACGAGGCGAAGGCGCGTGGAGTGCGCACCGCGATGGGCGGGCGGCAGGCGCGCGCCGTGCCGGATGCCGTGGCGTCCCGCCGCGGATGGACGTCTACTCCGCCGCCCGCAAACACGCGTTCGGCATCTTCCGTGACACGATTCGCTCGTGGAGGGGCTCTCCATTGACGAGGCTTTCTAGGTCGGTGGGCTTAAGACGCATCGTGGCACACCCGAGCAGATCGTGGTGCGACTGCGCGCCGGGATTAGTGCCAGGTCGGGCTCCCCATCGGTCGGAGTCGCGCGGACGAAATTCTCGCCAAGGTCGCCACGCGGTCAGCAAGCCGGACCGGCTGCTGTGGTCGAGCCGAGCGGGAGGAGGCATTCCTGCTGCCGCTGCCGGTCGACGCTGGGGGGGTCGGTGCCAAGACCGCCGAGAAGCTGCATGGGCTCGGCATCCACACCGTCGGGGAGTCGGCCGAACTCGAAGCCGCCGCCGCCGAGATGCTCTGGGCAAACCGCTCGGCGTGCACCTTCATGCGGTGGCCCGGCTGCGCGATCCGCGCCGGGTCGACACGACGCGCCGCCGCGGGTCGATCGGCTCTCAGGCGCGCCGGCACCCGTCCGCGCTCCCCGAAGACTCGACCTCATCCTGACGCAGATCATCGATCGGCTCGCCGCCGCCTGCGCGGCCGCGACCGGGTATGCCGTTTGGTCGTGCTGCGCCTCCGCTACGGAGACTTCGTCAAGGCCACCCATTCGCGCACCGTCGCTTCCGATGGACCGACGGCGGTGCTGTCACCGTCGCGCGAGGCGCTGCGAGCCGCCGACATAACCGAGATCGCCGAGCGCGGCATCACCCTCATCGGGGTCCGCTGTCGAACTGGGGCGCGCCGCAGCATCGAAACCGAGTCGCCGATTGATTGGAACGACGGGGTGCCTCGACACGGTGCTCGACGCAGTGCGCGATCGCTTCGGCGCGGCGTCGGTATCCGGCCACGCAGCTGGGTCGCGATCCGGGCTGGTCGACTCGGTGCCGCCGGAACACGAGTGACCGCGGGAAAGTGTGTGACGACCGCGGTGCCCGCGTTGCCTTCTTCAAAGGCTCGACGGCCGGAAGTCGGGTCGGGCTGTGGGCGAAGATGCTTTGTCGATGCGCCATGACTCCGTCGCGATCATGGTCGTCGCGTCCGTCCCGCTACCGGCTGAGGGCATGACCGGAGATCTCCGAGTCGGTGCTGCGCAGGGTCAGCGTGGTGCCCTGCGGGGCTATCCGGCTGCCGAAGAGGCCCCCGCACTCGCGACCTCCAGCACAGGACCGTCGAGGATGATCCGGACGTCGCCGGAGTACGGAATCGTCCATGCACTGTCGCCGACGGCGATCGTTACCGCGTCGTTCTCGCGCACGAGAGAGACAACGGTTTGGCCGCCGGATTCGATCGTCAGCCCGGCATCGTCGGGGGTCCAGGTCATGTCCGCGGCGAGCCCGTCGACAGTGCCGGTGGGGCTCCCGGTCCGGTATTTGTCGAGGTCGGGGTGCGGGGTCGCGACCAGGGTGTCGCCGACCAGTGTGAGCACGTACGGCACGCTGTGCGCGCTGGCCCACCCTGCCGACTCGTCAGCGATGCCGCGCATCCAGAAGCTCAGGCACGGTCGCCCGTCAGCATCGCGGAAGAAGGATGGTGCGTAATAGCTGTCGCCATAGGTGAGGCGTCCCCAGTGGGTCGCGGTGAATGTGCCGGCGGCGTATGTGCCGATCGCGTAGCCGGCGTAGTGGAGCACGTCGTCGTCCCAGACCGAGGAGACCATCACAGCTCGACCATCGATGTCGAAGATCTGCGGGCATTCCCATAGCGCGCCCATCCAGACGTCCGCGGTCTCGGATGTCGAGCGTGATAACGCGACACCCTCGTACTCCCATGCTTCCAAGTCGTCGGATCGGTAGCTCAACGCCATCGCGGTGCCATCCGCGCCGCCGGCGCCGACGAACATCCGCCACCCGTCGGGGTCGTCTCGCAGGAACGGGTCCCGGTATGCGATCAGGTTCAGGTCGGGTGGCGCGTCGGCAACGAAGGCACCCTTTGTCCAGGAGATCCAGCCATCGTCATCGGGCGTCGCGACACGAATGCGTCCGATGCCGATGTCGGGTTCCGATGTCGAGGTGTAGAAGATCCGGGTGCCCCGTCCTCTCCGGTGACCAGCGACCCCGTCCAGATACCGCCGTCCCCGTCGCCCGGCGCGATCGCCACCGGCAGCTCCTGCAGCGAGAGCAGGTCGATCCCCGCGCGTGTCCCCAGTGGCAGTTCGGCGCCCAGTCGGTGCGGCCGGGAACGTACTGGAAGAACGCGTGATACTCCCCGTCGCGGTAGGTGATGCCGTGTGGGTCGTTGATCCACCCGGATGCCGCGGTGAAGTGAAACTCAGGTCGCATGCTCACGCCTCCTCAGCGCGGTCGGATCATTTGTGATCGGCGAGAGAGCCGGTCCTCGAAGGGGACGGAGGGGCCCGAGCCGCGAGTCTGCGGTTCCGGCCCCGACCCCTCCGCTTCTCCACGGCGTCCACCGCAGAGCTCATGGCACGCGTAGATCAGATGACCCGCGCGGCGTAGTACTCAATCTGTCGAGGCATCGTCGTCTGCGCTGGCGGGGCAGCTACGGACTCGCGGTGCACGATCGGACAGGACAGGAGAGTGGGGTGCCCTGGGAGCAGCCCATGTTCAGGGCGGCCCTGGATGATCCCCATGAGCTCCGCGACGGCCCGCGCACCCATCTCGTAGTGCGGCAGCGCGACGGTCGTCAGTGGCGGAAACAGGCTCGCCGGGATCGGGTCCTGATCGTCGAATCCCACGACTGATATGTCGGCTGGAATCGACAGCCCGCGCTCAGCGATCGCCCGGTAGGCTCCCATGGCCATTCGGTCGTTGTAACAGAACAGCGCTGTGGGAAGTTGCTCTGGGCTCGCGGCGACGTCGAGCAGTCGCATGGTCGCGTCGTATCCTCCGCTCGCCTCGGACTCGCCTTCGACGACGAACCGGTCGGGATCGAGTCCGGCCGCGAGCATCCCGTCGCGGTAGCCCTGCAGGCGGCCGCGCGTTGCAGGCACGTCGACCGAACTCGCCGCGAATGCGATCCGTCGATGTCCGTTGGAACCAGCATGTCGATGACGGATGCTGCGCCGGCGCGTTCATCCGGGATGAACGATGGCATCTCCCCGCGGGCATCACGCGCGCCGATCAGTACGGCCGGCACCCCGAGCATCTCTTCGGGCGGCTTCACCTCGTCGTGGTAGACCGTGGCGTAGATCACTCCGTCGGCTTGCCGGTCGAGGAACGCCTGCATCTCGGTCGAGTCGATGTCCACAGCGGGTTCAGGCTCGAGTTGATGATCGCGAGCATGAGATTGTGGCGGCTCGCCTCTTCCTGCGCCCCGAGGATGATCTTCCCTGCGTGGGGAGTGGTCGCGATCTCCTCGGTGAGGAGGCCGACCATTCCCGACGCCTGGGTGCGCAGCCCGCGAGCCAGCCGGTTCGGCTGGTAGCCGAGTTTCTCTGCGGCCGCCTTGACGCGACCCCTCGTGTCGTCGCTGGTACGCGTGTGAGGGGTGTCGTTGAGTACGTGTGAGACGGTCGTCACCGACACGCCGGCAGCCGCCGCGACGTCGCGGATGCCGACCTGTTTGCGGGTCATTCGTCTCTCCGTTCTCATCGGTGTCCCCTTCGTACCATTGCGCGGGCGCTTTCCGGCTTACGCGTCGCAGAGCGCCTGCTTCGGCCCGATCGCGGGGGTGGCCCTGAAGGCGTTCACAGCCTTGTCTACGACGACTTGGTCGTCGCGACCGGAATCCAGGATCGTGTTCCGAGTCGCCGCGGCATCGACCATGACGGCCGTGACGGCGAGACCCTGCGAATCCTCGGTCGTCAGCAGCGCGTCCACCTGGGCCTCGAAGCATGAGTCGCTTGACGTGGCGTCGACATCCATCGCCACGACGTGGTTGCTGGAGAGGTAGTTGCCACTGCCCGCCATCAGCCGGATGATGACGGGGGTCGCGCCTGTCGGCCGGATGCTCTGTGCGTCGATGATCTCGGAGAAGTGGTTCCCGATGACGGAGTTGTTGCTGCCGCTGATGCGGAGAAGTCCGAAGAGGTCGTCCAGCCCGTTGTCGACCCCCAGGAAGGGCGTCCAGGGCTCATGGTCGCGCAGGAAGTGATTCGTGGCCACGAGGTTCTCCGAACTGTTCGCGGTGAGAACCACCATCCCCGGGTAGAACGAATGCAAGCGGTTGTTGGTGACGCTCGAACGCGTGACGCCGTCGAGATGGACGCTGCTCGCGCCTCTGGGGAAGATGTTGTTCGCGGTGATCAGGAGCCCGCCGTGGTTCTCGGCATAGATCGAGTGGCCTTGAAAGCCTGCTCCGACCAGGTTGTCGGTGATCTTCGATGCCTGACCCCACCCGCGCAGCTCGATGCAGCTTCCGCATTCGGCGATGAAGTTGTCGTGGATGGAGAGCGCGTCGGCGTTGTAGATCGTGAGAGCGTGCTCGAGGTAGACGAACCCCATGCCGGTGATCCGGAAGGAGTCGTTGGCGTCCGCGACATAGATGCCGGTCTTGCCGTTGACGTAGGTGTTCTCGGGGTTGTTCCCCGGGCCGTCCGCGGTGAAATGCAGCCCGTCGATGCAGAAGTTGGAGAACTCGACCGAGCTGATCCTCGGGCTCCCGCTTCGCTCGACGCAGAAGGCGGCGCCCTTGGACTCGTCCTGGGCTTCGCCGACGGGGGTGTCGACGAGAATGCGGCTGCCTCCGGGCCACAGCTCGTGCAGCCCGGGCCACTCTTCTTCGGGAACGTTGAACCGGATGCTCGACGATGTGAAGCCGTGTCCCGAGCCCTGGATCCTCAGGAAGCTGATGTCGATCAGCACCTGGGTGCGAAGGCGGTAGTCCCCGGGCGGAATGTAGATCACCGCGCCTGGCTTTCCACCGTCGTTCACATCGGAGGCCGTCTGGCGTGCCTTGATGTCAGCGATGATGCTGTTGATCACCTCGCCGATGTCCTCGGAGGGATCGCCGAGGGGCCACGTCGTCACGTCGTAGTGGTTGTTGCTGGGCATGGGTTTCCGTTCGTGTCGCGGTCTCTCAGCCCTTGACGGCGCCGAGGGTGAGGCCGGCGACGATGTGGCGCTGCAGGAACAGGGTGAGGAGGATGACCGGGACGGAGTAGACCGCGGCGAGGGCCGTCATGCCGCCCCAGTCCAGGCCGAACTGGCTCTGGAAGTTCGCGATGACCACGGGGGTGGTCTGGGCGCGGACCGATGTCAGCAGCAGCGCGAAGAGGAACTCGTTCCACGAGGCGAGGAAGGCGAAGATCGCGGTGACCGCGAGGCCGCCGGAGACGACCGGGAGAACGACCCGCCACAGGGCTTGCAGCCGTGCGCATCCGTCCACTGGCCGCGCCTCGTCGAGCTCGTCGGGCACGGCTTCGAAGAAGCTGGCCATCAGCCAGATCGACAGCGGCAGCGAGATCGTGGTGTGGGCGAGCGCCAGCCCGAAGGATGTGTCGGTCAGCCCGAGGTTGCGCATGGTCCGACGAGCGGGGCGCCGACGGCGATCGTCGGGACCATGCGGGTGACCAGCGCGGCGACGATGAAGACCCGGCCGCTGGGCGTCCGGAAGCGGGTGATCGCGTACGCGGCGGGAACCGCGAGCACGAGCGAGAGCACCGTCGTGATGACCGCCGTGACGACGCTGTTGATGAGCGCAGCCACCACGCCCTCGCGGCTCAGCGCGGAGACGTAGTTCTCCAGCGTCCACTTCTCCGGCCAGACGGTCGGCGGCACGGCGATGGCGTCGAGCGGAGTCTTGAAGGAGGTCAGCAGCAGGTAGATGAACGGGAAGCCGTACAGGATCAGGGCGGCGGCGAGCAGCGCCCAGAGCATGATGCGGGACTTGCCGCGGGTCTCGAGGGGATTCATCGTGTGCTGCTTCCTGGTCGCCAGATGAGGGTGATGGCGGTGATCGCGACGGCGAGCATGACGATCAGGTAGACGGTGCCCATGGCGCTTGCCAGGCCCGGGTCGCCGAAGCGGGTCATGGTGCGGTAGATGAGCAGGCTCAGCGTTGTGGTGCTGCCCTGCGGTCCGCCGTCGGTCTGGATGAGGATGATGTCGAAGGCGCGTGCCGCATCGATGCCGCGGACGATGAGCGCGACGGCGATCACCGGCCGCAGCAGCGGAATGATGATGCTGAACAGCAGGCGCGGGTACCTGGCGCCGTCGATGCGGGCCGCTTCGATGACGTCTCCGGGGATGTTCTGCAGCCCGGCGAACAGCACCAGGGTGATGAACGACGTGGTCAGCCAGATGTCGGGGATGGCCACGGAGAACAGGGCGATGTTGGGGTCGCTCAGCCATTGGATCTGGTCCGGGCTGGACAGGATGCCCCGCGGTAGAGCAGCTCGTTGACGATGCCGAAGTTGTCGATCAGCAGGAACCGCCAGAGCAGGCCGGCCACGACCGGGGCGATCATCAGCGGGTACATGAAGACCGTGCGGAAGACGGTGGAGCGCTGCCCGAGGCAGTGAACAGCAGCGCGACCGCCAGGCCGAGCACGAACTCGAGATCACGACGATGAGCGTGTAGACGACGGTCCGGACCGAGGCGTTCTGGAATGCCTCGGACGCGAACGCTGTCGCGTAGTTGGCGAAGCCCACGAACTCACGGGGCGCGCCCGCGAACGGCGAGATCTCGAAGAAGCTGTCGTAGACGAAGCGGATAAGCGGCCAGAGGACGAACGCCGCAGGAATGCCGCGGCCGGGAGCATCAGCAGCAGCGCGAACGCTCCGTCGCTGAGCTGCTTGCGACGTCGCCGCGGGCGGGGGCGCTGGCAGCTGCCCGGATCCCCCCGGTCGGGGCGGCGGCGAGCGCCGCCCCGACGGGGTCTGTGGGATGATGCTCCCACGAGGATCCTTCGATCGTTTTCGGCTAGCTACTCGATGATCGACTCGATCTGGGTCTTCGCGTCCGCCAGCAGCGCGGCTGTGTCCGCTCCGGGCTCGACGGCCTTCTGAATCATCGGGATCAGGACGGAGTCGACGATCTCCTGCCACTGCGCCGTTGCCGGCCGGGCAGCGTCTGCGGCGCCTCGAGCGTGTCGAGGAGCGCCGGGTAGTTCTCGAAGCCCGGCTCGCTGGCCTTGCTCTCGAACGCCGACTTGCGCGCCACGAGGCCGAGCGAGGTGTCGGCGGAGAGGTCGTTGTGCTCGTAGGCGAACGCGATGAAGTCCTTCGCGGCCTCCTGCTTGGAGCCGGACGCGGGCACGGAGAGGTACCAGGCGCCCGGGCACGCCGGCGACACCGCCGGGCCCGCCGATCATCGGCGCCACACCGATGCTGTCCTTGACCGAGAGTCATCCGGCGTCGCACGATAGGCGTGGCCCCAGAACCGCATCATCGCGAGGCTGCCCTGGTAGAAGAGGTTCTGCGCGCCCGCCCAGTCCAGCTGCGCGGCCCCGGACGGTGCGTACGGGAGCAGGCTGATGTAGTAGTCCAGCGCCTCCTTGTGCGCCGCGTCGTCGATCGTGACCTCGCCGGACTCGGCGTCGAGCACCATGTGCTCTTCGCCGGCCTGCGACACGGTCGCCAGCCACTCGGTCTCGACCGCGCCCTTGACGTCGGTGCCGTACAGGTCGATCGTGCCGTCGCCGTCGGTGTCGCGGGTGAAGAACTCCGCCATGTCCCGTGTACTGCTCCCACGTCGTCGGCGGCGCGAGCGGGTAGCCGTACTTCGCCTCGAAGTCGGCCTTGTTCGTCGGGTCCTCGAAGAGGTCCGTGCGGTAGAAGAGGATCTCCGAGTTCGTCCAGACCGGCATGCCGACGAACTTCCCGTCCACCTGGGCCTCGGTCACGAGACCGCCGAACAGGTCGGACTTGACCTCGTCGGTGTAGAGATCGTCCAGCGGAGCCAGCGCAGGCGCGAAGGCGCTCAACCAGATCGCGTCCAGGGCTGCGACATCGAAGGAGGCGTTCCCGCCTGCAGCTCGGTCGAGATCCGGTCGTAGAGACCGGCATACGGCAGTTCGACCAGCGTGACCTCGGTGCCGGTCTCCTCCTTGTAGAGGTCGGCGATCGGCTGGAGCTCGGCCTTGCCGCCGCCCTCGACGACAACGGTGAGGGTGTCGTCCCCGACTCGGCGAGCCGCCCCCGCCGGCACCGCAGGCGCTCAGCGCCAGGGCGCCGCGGCGCGGCGCCGCGACGACGACAGCTCGCCGTGCGCGCGACAGCGACTGCTGTGTGTCCGAAGCTTCATCACTTCGACTCCGTTCGTTGTGAGATGTGAGTTTGCAGACTTGCCAAGACGTTTTGCCAAATCGTCTTGGCATGAGAATAGACGCTGATCTCTTGGTGTGTCAACCGCGGACCACGACTTTCCTGCTGCCCCTGGTTCGTCGGCGCGAGCGGGTCCGGTCCGGACCTCATCGCAAACCTGGGCCGCATTCTGGGAAGGGGCTTCGCCCGTAATCGCACCAAGAGTCCCGCCACCGCCATGCCGGAAGACCACGCGACTCTATCCTGATGACGCCGACACTCCTCGGTGTGAAAGGGGATCCTCGTGCGCAAGTTCCTGTTGGCCGTGATCGACGGCGGGGGCACGGTCCCGCCGGCCATCGGTCTCGCCGCCGAACTCGTCCGGCGGGGCCACGAGGTCCACGTGCTGGCCGATCCGACGATCGAAACCATCGGCTGAATCAGCTGGTTGCGCTTTCAGTCCATGGAGGGATGCGCCCCACGTCAACTCCCGACCCGAGCAGACGGCCCTGATCGCCGCGATGGAGGGGCACAACCCCCTGCGCGCCTTCCGAGCGCTCAAAGACTTTGCCGGCAAAGACATGACCAGACGCTTCGCCGGTGACGTCGTGGCGACCATTCGCGAGGTCCCCGTGGATGCCGTCCTGGCGGACGGCCTGCCGGGAATTCTGATCGGGGCCCAGTCGACGGGTGTACCGACGGCCGCTCTGCTTTCACAGACCTACCTCCGGCCGACACCGGGCCTGCCCATGATGGGGACCGGCTGGTCACCTGGTCCGGGCGTGCTTCGCCGGGCGAGGGACACGCTGGCCCCGTGGGCCGTTTCGTGGCTCCTCGGCCGCACCCTGCCACGGCTCAACGCCGTGGTGGCGGCTCCGGACAGCCGCCGCTGCACGACGTATTCGAGTTGTTCGACCGATGCACCGAGGTCCTGGTCATGACCATTCCGTCGTTCGACTTCGTCGCCCCCCGACTGCCGGCCAATGTCCGATACGTCGGGCCGCAGCTCGACGACCCCGCTTGGGCGGGCACCGAGTGGCATTTTCATGGCACCGACCCGCTCGTCCTCGTCGCAACCAGTTCGATCTTCCAACACCAGGTCGGCCTGCTCCGGCGCATCGCTCGGGCACTGGGCCAGCTACCTGTCCGCGGGCTCATTCCCGCCGGCCCGCGGTAGATCCGGACGAAATCGAGGCGCCCCCAATGTCGACGTCGTCCAGGCGGCGCCGCATAGCCGGATACTCCCCGAGGCATCTGTCGTCATCACTCACGCCGGCCACGGCACGCTGATCAAGACTCTCGCGGCCGGTGTCCCGCTGGTGTGCATACCGATGGGCCGCGACCAGAAGGACAACGCGGTACGAGCGCTTCGGCACGGCGTCGGCATACGCCTGAGCGCAAAGTCGACGCCGGACAAGATCGCGGCAGCTGTTGCCGACCTCTTGGTCGATCCTCACTACGCGACAGCGGCTCGCCATTTCGCACACATCCTTGCGGAGGAAGCCGCCACCACTCCCGGCGCGGCCGACGAAGCTGAAGCCATGGTGCTCGCTGCTCGATGACTGTCATTCGTCGGGTCTGACGAACACGATCGAGTCGGAGACGGCGCGTGCCTCTGTCGTCAGCGCCGGATTGACCGAATCGTGGATTGGCATCGGCAGCGACCAATACAGGTCGGACAAGGCGACTCATCCACGGCGGCATCAAGGCCTCGTCCGCGGCAGTAGTGCCGAGTAATGTCAGCAACGGCCCCACCGCGCCACATCCATCCTCCCGGAGGTTTGCCTCATGAGCATCAATGACGACGACATCACCACCAGCGGCGCGAGCGGTGACGAAGGGCCGGCGGATGGCGGCGCCAATCCGGGAGGTCACGATGGCGGTGCCGACGGATCCGCCGACGCAGGCGAAGGAACCGCCGACGGCGGCGCGAACCCCGAGGTCACGATGGCGGTGCCGACGGATCCGCCGACGCAGGCGAAGGAACCGCCGACGGCGGCGCGAACCCCGACGGCCATGACGGCGGTGCCGACGGATCCGCTTGAGCGAGAACGCTGAGCGCACGCCCACTGATCGACCCGCGCTTGCGCGTCTCACCGGGATCCCGACGGCGGACTTCGGCCGCGACTACTGGGGCGAGCAACCGCTGCTCGCGCGCGGGGTGGGCGAGTTCGATGACCTGTTCAGCGCGACCGCTGCCGACGATCTCGTCACCGAGCGTGGTCTGCGCACGCCGTTCGCCCGCATGGCGACCGACGGGACGGTCTCTCGCCGTCGCTGTTCACGGCGTCGGGTGGCTTCGGTGCGGAGGTCGGTGACCAGCTCGACTCCGCCAAGGTGCTGGAACAGTTCGCCGCAGGCGCGACGCTGGTCCTCCAAGGGCTCCACCGCACATGGGAGCCGATCGCGTCGTTCACGCGGCAGCTCGTTTCGGATCTTGGTCACCCCGCCCAAGTCAACGCGTACATCACGCCGGCGTCCTCGCGCGGGTTCGATCCGCACTACGACACCCACGACGTGTTCGTCATCCAGATCGCCGGCGCGAAGCATTGGATGATTCACGAGCCGGTGCACCGGCATCCGCTCTCCGACCAGCCGTGGACCGATCACCGCGAAGCTGTCGCGGATCGTGCACGATCGGAACCCCGGATCGAAGCTGTCTTCGAGCCCGGGGACGTCCTCTATCTGCCGCGAGGATGGATCCACTCCGCGGTGGCCCAAGGCGGCACCTCCATCCATCTGACGATCGGCGTTCGTGCGGCGACCAGGCACGACCTTCTCACGGCTCCTGCTAGCACGCGCGGGCGATGAGCCCGCCCTGCGTCATCCGCTGCCTCTAGGTGTGGACTACGCGAATGCATCATCCCTCGAGGCCGACCTGGCGGCCACGATTGCCGCGGCTCGGGGTCTTCTGGGCGCGGCGGCGGACGACAGCGCGATCCCCGCGGCCCTGCAGCGCGAATTCCACGACGCTGTCCGGCCGGCTCCGGTGCGACCGCTCGCCACTGTCGACCTTCTGGCGAATCTCGAACCCACCATGACACTCGGATGGCGCGACGCCCTTCGCGCCCGCATCGAGGATGACGAACGCGCTGTGCGGATCGTGCTCTCCCGCAAGACGATCGCGCTCCCGGCGGAGGCCTCTACTGCGGTGCATTCCCTGCGCGAGCGCGATCAGCTTGCGGGGTATCTTCCCGGTCTGGATCCGGTGTCGTCCCTTGTGGTCTCGCGAAGGCTCCTGCGCGAGGGGGTTCTGGTACCGAGATGAGCCGACGTCCATGAGTGCGACAGCGCTTCCCGCCACCTTTGAGTCGGCCGAAGCCTGGGAGCCGTGCAGCGACCGGTCGCTCGAGCGCGGCGATCCCCTCGCTGGCACCGGCGGATTCGGTGCTCGCTGGCTGCTCATCGAGATCGACGGCGCGTGGGGCACGCACGCGTTCTTCCAATCACGCCTCGATCCGGCGATCGGACGCGCGGTGGTGCGCCGCGCAGAGAGCGCGGGCATCCGGCCTGTCGCGATCCGACCCTTCGGCCGCCGCGCGGACGAGCGCCGCGCGCAGCAGCGCTGGCGGTGGGCGCTCGCTGACGCTCGTCCGGGCTTCGAATCCGTGAGATGGGGAGCCGTAACCGACCCCGCCGATCTTCTCGGCATCCCGCTCGACGGCACCGCAGGCACCGCATCCGACCGGCCCGTCCTCCTGGTCTGCACGCATGCCCGGCACGATCAGTGCTGCGCCGTTCGCGGTCGGCCGGTCGCGCAGACCCTCGCGAGCGCGTTCTCCGATGAGACCTGGGAGAGTTCGCACCTGGGCGGCGACCGGTTCGCCGCGACCATGATCGTCCTGCCCCATGGCCTCTACTACGGACGGGTGCCCACGACGGAGGCGACGAGCATCGTGGACCGATACCTGCAAGGCGAGATCGTCGAGCAGTACTACCGCGGGCGCAGCTCGCTGAGCAACGTCGCGCAGTCGGCGCAGTCCTTCGCACGTGCAGCGAGCGGCGATGTTCGCATCGGAGCGTTCGCGCCGCTGCGAGAAGAGCGCATCGCAGACGGCAGTTGGCGCGTCGACCTTGCCGACGATGGCGAGATCGTCAGCGTCATTCTGCGCGAGACCCTGTCTGCCCCTCTGCTCAGCACGTGCGCGGCGACGCGACCAGCGCCGGTGCGCGAATTCGCGTTGGAGTCGATGACGGGTCAGCCGACCGGACGGTAGCGCGCCCGTGAGCTTCTGCTCTTGCCCGGCATGACCTGTTCCGGCCCATCTCGCAATGGTGTTGAGGTATATGCGGAACGGCGTAAGACTCTTGCCATGCCCCGGAGAAGGCTCTTCTTCCGTGTCGTTCGCGAAGGTGACGATCGATGACCGATTCTGTCCTCGTCGTCGGCGGCGGGATCGCTGGGCTCGCCGTCGCCAGGGCTATGGCACGGCATGGGCTTGGCTGCACCGTCATCGAGCGGCGCCAAGCGGTCGGACGGGGCATGGGCGTCAACCTGCCGGGCAACGCGGTGCGAGCCCTTGCCGAACTGGGCATCCCGCCTGAGGCGCTGGCCATGGGCGCCCCCGTGAGACGAAGGGAGTATCGCAACGCTCGCGGACGGCTGCTTTTCGCTACGGATGACGATCGCTTCTGGCGCGATGTGGGACGACCTGTCTGTGTGCGCCATGGCGACATCCTCGACGCTCTCGCACTGCCCGAGGCTGCGACGCTCGAGCACGCACAGGCCGTGGCCGCACGCCCTACGCCCGGCGGTGCCGAGGTAGAACTGGAAGGAGCACCGTCGTCTCGCCACTTCGACTTCATCATCGGCGCCGACGGCGTCAACTCGGCGCTGCGAAGCGCAATCGCCGTCGACGGGCTACGCCCGTCATCGATGACCGGATCGAGTTGGCGCTTCATCGCTGCCAATCCCGGGGTGGACTGCTGGACTGCGTGGGCCGGCCGGGAAGAGACCTTCTTGTTGATTCCCGTCGGGGAAGGCCGTGTCTACGGGTACGTCGCACGCACGCGGGGCGGGGACACCGGATCCGACCGCTCTTGGTTGGCGCAGGCGGCCCAGCGGTTTCCGATGCCGGTGCGCGCGGCCGTCGCGGCGGCACTCAGGGACGGCGAGCTCCACCATGCCCCCACCAACGAGGTGCGACTCGAGCATTGGCACCACGGGCGGCTCGTGCTCATCGGTGACGCCGCGCACGCAACAGGGCCGGTGTGGGCCCAGGGCGTGGCGATGGCCCTCGAGGATGCGCTGGTCCTCGGAGAGCTGTTGGCACAGACCCCTTCCGAGCACTGGGACGAGGTGGGGCCAACGTTCGAACGACTCCGGCGCCCGCGCATCGAACACGTCCAGTCAGCAACAGACAAGATGTCGCGGTTGGCGGCGTTGCCGGGCTGGCTGCGCGATCTGGTTGCCCCCATCCTGGGCCCCAAGAACTATCGGGCGGCCTACGCGCCGCTCCGCAGTCCGGCCATCGAATCGGGTGCGTGACAGAGCGCTGTGACGTAGCGCTGAGGCGCGAGCCGGAGATTCTCCATGCCGCCCTCCGCTGCAATGATCGCCTCAGTCGTGGATCCCGACGAGTGCGCCGCCGCCCGCGGGGATCGCCCCGAGCGGAGTGGAGCAGACTCGCCACATCCAGTAGGTCGACGCCAGAATGGAAGCCGAGTGAGTCCTACCACCCTTCACACTCCGGATTGGGATCATGGCGCTTTCGGCTCGGACGACTGCGGCGATCGCTGCTGTGGCGGGCGTTGCGCTCGTTTTCGTCCTCGGCTTCCTGGTGCGTTTGGACATTGTCGCAGAGGATCTCGACGCCGAGTGGATGGATGAGATCGTCGACTACCGCGCGCCTGGGTGGGAGGTTGCCTCGCGGGTTCTCGACTTCCTCGGAGGTGGTTGGTTTGCCTTCTTGCTCGTCCCAATCGTCGGCGCCGCTGTTCTTCTCGTGTTGCGGCGGCCATGGGCGGCGCTCGCTTTCGTCTTAGCAGTCAGCTTCAGCGCGGTTGTCGTGCCGCTCCTGAAGGGGTTCTTCGGGCGGGCTCGACCTGAGCAGATCCTTATCCAGGTGGAGAGCGCGGCCTTCCCGTCCGGACACGCGGCAAGTGCCGCGTCGCTTGCTGTCATGCTCGCGCTGCTTATCGGGCGTTGGCAGGCTGCCGTCATTGCGGCTCTTTATGTGGTGCTCATGTCGCTGAGCCGCACATACTTGGGGGCGCACTGGGTATCAGACACCCTGGGCGGTGCGTTGCTGGGTGCTTCCGTCGCACTCGCTGTGTGGGCGATCTTCGCTCCCAAGATCCGCTCCGAACAGAAGTCCACCCCGCCACCGGCTTCGGACCAGGTTCGCGCAGTAAACGAATCGCTCTAGCGAGTCTCGGTCAGGCGATCAGCCTCGTATCGACCAAACTGACGCTCAAGTGAACTGGAGTCTGCAATGGAGTACCGTCAGCTCGGAGACTCGGGTCTCAAGGTTCCGGTCCTGTCCTTCGGCACTGCAACCTTCGCCGGCGGCGAGCGCGAAGGTTCGTGGGGCAACGTGCAGATCGACGAGGCGCGCCGCATGGTCGACCTCGCCCTGGATGCCGGAATCAACTTCTTCGACACCGCCGATGTCTACTCGGGCGGCCGTGCGGAGGACATCCTCGGACGAGCCGTCGCCGGCCGTCGCGACGAGGTGCTGATCGGCACGAAGGCGAATGGGCGCAGCGGAGCCGGGCGCCAACGACGCCGGGAGCTCGCGCTACCACCTCACGCGCGCTCTCGAGGGCGAGCCTCCGTCGCCTCGACACGGACTACGTCGACGTCTACTACCTCCACGGCTACGATGCGCTGACCCCGGTCGACGAGGTGCTGAGTACGCTCGACAGCTTCGTCCGCAGCGGGAAGGTCCGCTACATCGGATGCTCCAACTTCTCCGGCTGGCAGCTGATGAAGTCGCTCTCGGTGTCGGAGCGCCACGGTTGGAGCCGTCATGTCGCCCATCAGGCCTTCTACTCGCTGGCCTCGCGCGAATTCGAATGGGAGCTGATGCCCCTCGCCATCGACCAGCGCATCGGCACCGTCGTCTGGAGCCCGCTCTCGCAAGGGCGCCTCACTGGCAAGCTGCGGCGCGGCACGCCCGTTCCCGCCGACAGCCGCCTTGCCGTGCCCGGCGAGACAGAGGCATCCGGCGACCGCGAGACTCTCTACCGCACGATCGACGTCCTCGATCAGTTGGCGATCGAGACCGGCAAGACGATCCCCAACTCGCTCTCAACTGGCTGCTCAGCCGGCCCACGGTCTCATCGATCATCTTCGGCGCCCGCAACGAGACGCAGTTCACCGAGAATCTCGGCGCGGTCGGATGGTCGCTCGACGCAGCTCAGATCGCCCGACTCGATGCCGCGAGTTCGACCACCCCGATCTATCCCGTACTGGCACCAGGTCGTGAACAACTCCGAACGCAATCCGTTCCCCACCTCGGTGGTAGTGGGGGGCTGAGATCGCAGATGACGCGGTGACCCGCTTTCGGGCCCGTTCGTCTGACGGCCGGCGCTGGCTTGCGCGCCGACGCCGCTGCTACCGCCTCAGCCAGCGGCTTCCATGTTCTTCGTCACCACGGCAAGTGTCTGCTCGAGTTGCTCCGTGGGGCTGAACTCGACGACCTCGGTGCCGGCATAGAGCTCTGGTGTATGACCCGGCGGCAACATAGTAGGCATCGCCGGTCTCGAACGTCTCCTCACCGGAGGCGGTCTTGAACGTCACCTTGCCGTTCAGCACGTACCCCCAGTGAGCTGACTGGCATTGGTTGTCCGGCAAGCCCGTTGAAGAACGGTGTGAGGTCGGCGTCCGCGGTGTACTTCTCGAAGGCCACTGTGTAGCCCCCTTCGAGATTCTCCAGGTGACCCTCATAGCCCTCCACCTCAACGGTTTCTGAAGCGCTGTTCTTCGATGTCTTAGGCATGTTCCCTCTCCTTTTCAGCGACTGCTCGAGAATCTATCCCCAAGACGATGCCCTTCTCTCAGCGGTTGCGGCGCAGAGCTCCTGATCGACTTCAGGCTCCTGGCTGAATACTTCTCCCATGGCCGAACGACTGGCCGATGTCCTCGCCGGGTTGTCGCAGTTCGCTGATCTCGGCTTCGGACTTCCGGCCGGAGCTTCACTGCGCTCCAGCATCCTCGCTGTGCGCCTCGCGCGTGCGGTCGGCGGCTCGGACGACGATGCCAGTGCCGCCTTCTGGACTGCACTCCTCCAGCACGTCGGCTGCGTCGGCTACGCCCATGAGACGGCCCGACTGTTCGGCGACGAGCTGCGGGCGAACCCCGCCATCGGTCAGACGGACCCCACTTCGCTCCGCACTGTTCTCGGCACATTCCTGCCCGCGCTGACCACAGGAACCCCGCCATTGCAACGAATGCGACTGACACTGTCGGGGCTGACCCGCGGCACCGCGTGGGGCGAGGCGTTCGGCATTGCGGCCTGCGAAGTGGGCCAGGATGCCGCCCGCCGCCTGGGGCTGCCTGAAGAGGTGCAGACGTGCCTGCTGCATGCATATGACCTCTGGGGAGACCACGCGGGCGGCGAGGCGACTCTCCCGATACCGTTCGGGGCACGGGCTCCGCGGGTCAGCGGGGTCGCCGCCCTCTTCGACGCGCTCGGCCCGGGGTCCGCGATCGAGGCGGTGTAGGAGCGCGCTGGGTCGATGCTCGATCCGGCGCTTGCCGACGCGTTCGTCACGCGCGGCACCGAGTGGCTGGCCGAGCTCGCCGCTCGCGACCCACGCGAAGCCGCTCTGGCCGAAGAGCCCACGCCGGTCGCGTGGCTGCCGGCTCTCCGCCAGGCGGCCGCGGTGTTCGGAGACCTGGCGGACCTGAAGAGTCCCTTCTTTGCGGGCCACTCACGGCGGGTCGCAACACTCGCCGAGGTCGCCGCGAAGTCGCTCCAACTGCCGGCTGACACGGCAACCGACCTCGCTGTCGCAGGGCACCTCCACGACATCGGCCGCGTTGCAGTCTCCAATCGCATCTGGGACAAGCTCGGCGAACTCACCTCAGACGAATGGGAGCAGGTACGACTGCATCCGTACCACACCGAGCGCATTCTGGCCGGGTCGGCGGCCCTCGCACACCTGGCCCCGCTCGCCAGCCGGCACCATCAGCGACTGGACGGAAGCGGCTACTTCCGCGGCGACCATGCGGCGGAGCTTTGGCCTTCTGCCCGCATCCTCGCCGCAGCGGAACGCTTTGCAACGGCATCCGAGCCTCGCCCGCACCGTCGCGCACTGACACCTGACGAGGCACGCGAGCGACTCCTCGCCGATTCGCGCGGCGGCCGTCTCGACGCGGACGCCGTTCAGGCCGTCCTCGTCGCAGCCGGGCAGCCGGGACCCGCACGCCGACCGGGTGCGCTCTCACTCCGCGAAGTCGATGTGCTGCGCCTGATCGCGGCCTGGCTTCAGCAACGCCGGGATCGCGCATCAGCTGTCGATCTCCTCCCGGACAGCGGAACACCACGTGCAGCACGTGTACGCGAAGATCGGCGTCTCAAGCCGTGCCGCTGCGACCCTGTACGCGATCGACCACCACTTGCTTAATAGGTAGTCCTGCCGATGCAAGGCCGGACGCGCGATCGACAGTCTGGAATCACCGTGAGGGAGAAGTCATGAACACCAGCACTGTCCAAACCGCGCCGACGCTCGTCACTTCGGCCGACGGCACACGCATCGCCGTCTTCCGCTCCGGCGAGGGCCGCCCGCTCGTCCTGGTCCCCGGCACGTCCGCCGACCACACGACGTCGCGGCTGGTCGCCCCCCTGCTCGCACCGCACTGCGCGATGTACGCCGTCGACCGCCGCGGCCGCGGTGCCAGCGGCGACGGACCCGACTACGCACTGGAGCGCGAGTATGAGGACGTCGCCGCCGTCGTCGACACCGTGGCCTCGCGGTGCGGAGGCCTCGTGGATCTCGTCGGGCACTCCTACGGAGGTAATGTCGCGTTCGGTGCCACGCTGCTGACCAGGCGTCAGGCGGCTGGTGATGTACGAGGGCTGGCCCATGCCCGACGTCGCAGATCGAACCACGCCGCCCCAGATCCTGGCGCAACTCGACGACCTGCTCGCGAGCGGACAGCGCGAGCAGATGATGGAAGCCTTCTTCCGCCGCATCGTCGGCTACACCGACGACGAGATCGCGACCGTGAAGGCGGCGCCCAGCTGGCCGGGGCGCGTCGCCGCGGCACATACGGTGCCCCGCGAAATCCGAGCGTTCGGCGAGCAGGCCTTCGACCCCGCCCAGGCCGCTCGCATCGGCATCCCGGTGCTGCTGCTCGTCGGCAGCGAGTCGCCCGAGTCCATCAAGGGCAAGCCCCGCGAGGTCGCCGCTGCGCTGCCGGACGCGCGCATCGTCGAACTCGAGGGCCAGGGGCACATGGCGAACATCACCGCGCCCGAGTTGACCGCCCGCGTGCTGTTGGAATTCCTCAACGACTGATGTCGGCTCTTGCTTGGGCCCCCGTCGGTTGCACACCGATCATCCAATGAGCAGCGGTACACGTGACCAAGGTGGGTGATGTCCCTCCGCCGTATCCTGATGGCATGGGTGTCATCGAGTTCGAGTTGACGCGCACCGTTCACGCAGGCATTGAGGACGTCTTCGCTCGTCTGTCCGACATCAACGGACACAACGACTGGATGCCCCGGAAGGGCAGCATCCTTCGGCGCACTCAGCAGACCTCACCGGGGGCGCCGGCTCTCGGGACGACCTATCTCGATGAGACGTCCTATGGCCCTACTCCGGGCGAGATCGCAGAGTTTCAGCCGCCCCACACGCTCGCTTACCACTGGTGGGACAAATCCAAAGCAGGCAAGCTCAAGCTTGAGGGCTGGCCCGCATACCGGCTCGAAACGAGCGATAGCGACACGACGCTCGTGCGTCACCACGCCAAGATGCACACGTACGGGGTGTACCGGTTGGCCACGCCGATCCTCCGCAGGATCGCGATGAAAGAACGCGCAGCCACGATCGAGGCTCTCGCGGCGTCCTTCGAACACACCGTGTAGTCCGCGCTCCGACGTTCCTTTGTCACCGCGACTGAGCCCGATCCTTCGCCACACCCGAGATCGTTGTCGCCGGCCCGCGGTCGCACCGGTGGGATGACGCTCGGCATCCACCGAATGGGGGACCCCGAACCGGATGAACGGCCGTGCCGCCGCGGTCCGCCACGCGGAATCGTGGATGCCATGAACGAGAACGTGGTGCGGGTGCGGAACCTGCGGAAAGAGTATTCGGGCCGTGCGGTCGTCGACGATCTGTCGTTCGACATCGCGCGGGGTGAGACGTTCGCGCTGTTGGGCCCCAACGGCGCGGGGAAGTCGACCACGGTGGAGATCCTCGAGGGATATCGCCACCGCACGAGCGGCGAGGTCCAGGTGCTCGGAGCGGATCCCGCGACGGCTGGGCTGACGTGGAAGGCGCGCATCGGGGTCGTGCTGCAGGGGACCGGGGTGCTCGGCGCGCTCACCGTGCGCGAGTACCTCACCCAGTTCGCCGGCTTCTTCCCGAACCCGCGCGGCGTCGACGAGGTGCTCGCGGCCGTCGGTCTGGAGGAGCAGGCGGGGATGCGGGTGAGCAAGCTCTCGGGCGGTCAGCAGCGACGCGTCGATGTCGCGCTCGGCGTCGTCGGCAACCCCGAGCTGCTGTTCCTCGATGAGCCGACGACCGGGTTCGACCCGCAGGCCCGACGGGACTTCTGGACGATGATCCGGGGGCTCTCCGCCGAGGGCACGACGATCCTGCTGACGACCCACTACCTCGACGAGGCGGAGCAGCTCGCCGATCGCGTCGGCATCCTCGTCGGCGGGCGGCTGCGGGCGATCGGGCCCGTCGGCACCGTCGGCGGCGAGGATGCCCGCACGCCGATCGTGCGCTGGAGCGAGCCGGGCGAACGACGTCCGCGCGAGGCGCGCACCGCCGAACCCGGACGCTTCGTTGCCGACCTCGTCGCCCGCACCGGGGCGGAGCCGGCGGCGGTGGACATCGTCCGCCCGTCACTCGAAGACATCTATCTCGGTCTGGTGGCCGAGCACACCGGCGCCGCGGCACCCGCGGACGCCCTCGTCACGGAGGCATGAATCATGAGCGTCATCACGCACCACACCGCCACTGCCCGCAGCACCGCCGGGCGCAGCCGCGTCGGCATGGGACTCTGGCGGGCCCGCTTCGAGATCGCGCAGTACGTCCGCTCGGGCGATACCGTCGTGTTCACCTTCCTCTTCCCGATCCTCATGCTGGGACTGTTCGCCGTCGCCTTCGGCGCGGATGGCGACATGCAGCCCGCGCCGGGTCTGCCCCCGGTGCCGGTCGCGCAGATGTATCTGCCCGCCATGCTCGCCGCGGGTCTCCTGCTCTCGGGGTTCCAGAATCTTGCGATCGACATCGCGGTGGATCGGTCCGAGGGAGTGCTGAAGCGGCTCGGCGCGACGCCGCTCTCGCCGATGAGCTACTTCCTCGGCAAGATCGTGCAGGTGGGCGTCACCGGCGTCGCGCAGGCGGCGGTCCTCCTGGGATTCGCGGCTGTCGTGCTGCAGGTGCCGCTGCCGACGGATCCCGAGAAGTGGTTCACGTTCGCGTGGGTCTTCGTCCTCGGCATCACCGGGTCGGCGCTGCTGGGCGTGGCGCTGTCGGCGGTTCCCCGCTCGTCGCGCAGCGCCGTGGCGGTGGTCATCCCGATCGGGCTCGTGGTGCAGTTCATCTCGGGCGTGTACTTCCAGTTCTACATGCTCCCCGACTGGCTGCAGACGGCGGCCAGTGCGCTGCCGGTGAAGTGGATGGCGCAGGGGATGCGGTACGTCTTCCTCCCCGACGAGTACTCCGCACTGGAGCAGAACGGCGAATGGAACATCGCGGGCGTCGCGATCGCGCTGACGGTCTGGCTCGTCGTCGGGCTCGTGCTCGCGCGGGTGACCTTCCGCTGGAACAGGCGCGACGCGTAGCCTGAGCCCGGGACGAGACGCATGCAGAATCGACGATGGTGGGACGCGGCGGTGATCGCCGCGTCCCTCATGGTCGTCGTGGCCCTGGCGGTCGGATCGAGCGGCGCATCGTCTGCCGCCGTCGCCGTCGCCGGGGCGGCGCTCGTGCTGTTCGTGCTGAGCTATCTGCTCGTGGCGCGGCCCGCACTGACATCGCCTCGGCCGTGGCACTTCCCCGTCTTCGTCGCCGGCGCCGCCGTGGCTCTCGCCGGCGGGTGCGCGGGCGAGCCCTTCTTCGCGATCCTGCAGGCGATCGCCTACCCGCTGACCTGGGTGCTGGCGGCAGGCAGACGCCGGGCCATCGCGGGATCGATCGTCATCGCTCTCGGCACCTTCACGGGCTTCGCCCTGTTCTCGGGGATCCTCGACGGCGGGGATGCGGTGCTGCCCGCCCTCGCCATCGCCGCCGCCGTCGCGGGCTTCGGTCTCGCCTTCGCCATCGCGTTCGGCCTGTGGATCGCGAGCGTCGTCGAGTACGGCCAGGAGCGCGCACGCCTGGTCGGCGAACTCACCGCGGCGCAGGCCGAGGTCGAGGCGCTCAGCCGCGACCGCGGCGCCGCCATGGAGCGCGAGCGGCTGGCCCGCGACGTGCACGACACGCTCGCGCAGACTCTCGCGGGTCTGGCCATCCTGTCGGAGCGCGCCGGCCGGCAGCTCGGCGAGGGGCGAGCGGATGCCGCGGCCGACAGCATCGCGACGGTCGAGCGACTCTCGCGCGACGCCCTCGACGAGGCTCGCGCGATCGTGTCGCGCATGGCCGCCGTCCCCTCCGATGCCGCCCTCGGCGACGCCGTCGACCGCCTCGTCAGCCGCTTCCGCGCCGAGGCGGGGCTCACGATCGACCTCGACCTCCAGCTCGATTCCGCCGGGGTGCTCCCCCGCGAGTCGCAGCTGGTGCTGCTGCGGTGCCTGCAGGAGTCGCTCGCCAACGTGCGCAAGCACGCGGCGGCCACCCGGGTCGACGTGCGGGTGTCGGCCGGGCCCGACGGGGGAGCACAGCTCGCCGTCGCCGACGACGGCCGCGGATTCGATGTCGCCGCGCGGCGTGACGGCTTCGGCCTCGAGGGCATGGCGGAGCGCGTTGCACTGGCCGGCGGCGAACTCGAGGTGTCGTCGACCCCCGGCGGCGGCACGACGCTCGTCGTGCGGCTGCCCGCGACGCCGGCGGACCGGGTGGTCGCGCGATGATCCGGCTGCTCATCGTCGACGACCATCCCGTGGTGCGGGCGGGCCTGGTGGGAATGCTCTCGGACGAGCCCGGCTTCGAGGTGGTCGGCGAGGCCTCCGACGGAGACCAGGCGGCGCGCGTCGCGGCGGCGACCCGCCCCGATGTCGTGCTCATGGATCTGCGGATGCCGGGGGTCGGCGGCGTCGAGGCCACCGCGCAGATCACCGCCGCGGGCGACGCGAAGGTGCTGATCCTCACGACCTACGAGTCCGATGACCAGATCCTCGCCGCGATCGAGGCGGGGGCCAGCGGCTACCTGCTGAAGGCCGCCCCGCAGGCGGAGATCGTCGCGGGCATCCGCTCGGTGGCGGCCGGCCAGACCGCTCTCTCGCCGCACGTGGCCGCGCGCCTGGTCGAGCGCATGCGGGCGCCGGCGCCCGAAGCGGTGCTCACCGCGCGCGAGACGGAGGTGCTGCAGCTGGTCGCCCGAGGCAACAGCAACAAGCAGATCGCCGTCGCGCTCGGCATCGGCGAGTCGACCGTGAAGACCCATCTGCTCAAGGTCTTCGAGAAGCTCGGTGTCGCCGACCGCACCCGCGCCGTGACGCTGGCGATGGAGCGCGGCCTCCTGCGGCCTGACCCACCCCTCTGACAGCTTGCGAAAGAGTTCCCTTGGGTGGTCGACGAGCGGATCGGCGGACGTACAGTCAGAGCCCCGACCCGACCCTCCCGGGCGAGTCGGGGCTCCTCACCGAGCTGCGGCGCCACGCAGCGGAGAGCCGTGCAGGCTTCGTCAAAGAAGCCCGGCCCTAGACCCGTACTTGAGGTGAAGGCGCTCCCTCTCGTCGGTGAGTACACCAATCCTCATGGCGCGCAGTATCGACATGAAGGGGATTGACAGTGCCGCGGCGAGTACTTTCGACAGACGGTCGCGGGCCACGCCGCTGCGGCACCGTGCTCGCTCGATGACGCAATCATGCGGCGCGGGCGACGTCGGCCTCGTGGAGTATGGCAATGTCTCGGTCGATGGTGAGGCCGCCGGATGAATTGGCGGCTTTAGCCAGTTCCTGCAGGAGCGCCGGGTCCAGTTGCTCGGACTCTGCGCTCGCGAACACGAACCGGAGCGGAATCGCCGAGTGCAGCCAGATCGTGGATCGGCCCTCCGGTTCGTCGTCGTGATGACACCAGCTGAGCGTGAAGCTCTCACTGCGCCGGAGCTTGGTCGCCATAACCACCTTCAGGTGAGCCAGAAGGCGATCGGGAATGTCGATCGGCTGATCGGTGTACCCGTAGAAGAGTTGCCCCATCATGTCCTCCCTCGTCAAAGTGGACTTGCTCGGCCACGAGGTTACTAGGTAGACTAGTTACATTGCAAGTGAGTAAGTAGGTGAATATTGACAATTTCTGATCGAGCCACCGGGGAGCAGCAGAGCGGCACAGATGCGGTGCATGGACGCCGCATCCTGGAGGCGTTGCGGCTGTATCAGGCTGCCGAATCCGCCATGCGCCGGCGAACCAGGCAAGCCATGTCCATGGGCGAGAACGAGGTCCTCGTCCTCCGATTCCTGATCCGTGCCGCCGCGTACGACCGAACCGTGACGCCCACGGACATCGCCCGGTACCTGGGAATCTCGACTGCCTCAACCACCGCGCTGATCGACCGTCTGGAGCAGTCCGGACACATCGCCAGAACCCGGCACCCCACCGACCGGCGCAGCGTCATCGTCTCCGCCACGGTCCAGGCCGACGACGAGGTCCGCGCCACTCTCGGCGACATTGGACCATCGCATGATGGCAGCCACTCGCGGCCTCACCGACGCGGAGAGCGAGACCATCATCAGCTTCCTCGAACGCATGCAAGCCGCCGCGGACGACGTTGCCCCGAGTATGTAGTTCGCTTGCCGGCGCCTCGATCCCGACGCACAATCGAAACCGGTCGGGACACCGCACCATGCGACTTCCGTCGATCTGAGTAGCGCCCGGGTGACCCCCTGTCACGCGCAACCAAAGCCAGACCGCCCGCCGGACGATGACGACACGTCGGCCGTCACCGCGGCGTCACATCGTCGCAAGCTGTATGTTCGGCAACCTCGAGCCGTAGTGCTCCCGGATACCCGCCTTCCGCTCGAGGTCCGCGATGACGGCGGGCGTGAAGTCCACGTCGTACAGCGCCTCACAGGACCCGAGGCCCCCGGGTGAGAACACGTTGACCTCCATCAGCTTGTCTCCCACGATGTCCAGGCCGACGAGGAACATGCCGTCTGAAAGCAGTTTGGGGCGCACGGCATCCACGAGCTGAAGCATCTCGTCGGTCACCTTGACAGCCTCGGCCCTGCCGCCTGCAGCCATGTTGGACCGCACGTCGGTCTCTCCCGGCCGCCTGCGGAAGGCGGCATACACGCCGTCGACCTCCAGGGCACGTCCGTTCATGACGAACATCCGCACATCCCCGTCCTTGGCTGCGGGTAGATACTCCTGCGCGACGATGTAGCCGTCACGAGCGATCGCCTCCACGATCTGGGTGATGTTGGGTTCCTCCTTCATGTTGACCAGAAACACGCCGGCACCACCCGAACCCTGTAGAGGCTTGAGCACGGCTCGGCCGCCGAGCTCCTCGATGAACTGGCGGACCCGATCCTCGTCGCGCGAGATCATCGTGCGCGGCCGCACCACCTCCGGGAAATGCTGGAAGTAGGCCTTCGACATGGCGTCGGCCAGGGACCGGGGATCGTTGACCACGAGGACGCCGCTGTCGGCGAGCAGATGGCCGAACGCCAGCCCTGCCGTGTTCGCCCACGAACTCTCTGCGGCGTCCATGGCCGGGTCGGCGCGGAGGACGATGACATCGAAGTCGTTGAGTTCCACCCGCTCCCGGGTAGCCGTCTGCACGTCCTCGAGATATCGCTCGACCGAGCGGTAGGCCTTGCCGGAGTTGCCTGACGCGACGATTGCGGACAGTGAATCGTCCGGCTCATAGCCGAAGTCCCGCAGCCCCATGAGGCACGCGTCGTGCCCGAGCCGGGCGGCGGTCATCGCGAGACGGGTCGTCGTGTACACCGGTTTCTCGGTGGCGATGTCATTGACGACGAAGCCGATCTTCATGGTGCTCCTGACAGATTGACGGTGCCTGAGTTGGGGCGGTCGGTGCTGTGTCGATGGAGTGGGGTGACGCCGTCGTCGAGGACGAGCCTACGCATTGACCAGCGTCACCAGGTCGTCCGCGCGGGCGGCATCCTGCAGCCTGCCGGTGGCCGCAGCGTCGGAGAGGTACCGGGGCATGACCCGTGCCGGGGCGAGCAGCCCGCGTTCTGCAAGGTCTTCCACGAGCGGCAAGTCCTCCATCGAGAACTTGCCTAGGAAGAACAGGTCCAGTACACCTCCGGCGGCCAGGTGCTTGAGCAGCGCGAGCACTCCGCGCAGGTAGATGGCGTCTTTGGTGAAGCCTCCCGCGCGGTACACCCGCATCGCGACGCCGTAGGCGCTCCCGGCAGGCAGACCATAGCCGGTGAGCAGACGGTGCGTCTCGACGAAGCTCGCACCCCCCACCAGCGAGTGCACGGCCACCACCCTCGCCGCAAGCTGGCGCAGCCGGGAGGCGGTCAGCCCGCCGCATGCGATCTCGGCAAGCACGGCGAGGCCCTCCTGCGTCTCGTCGTAATGCGCGAGACCGGAGCCCATCATGCGAATCGGCTGCGCCAGGCCGTTGACCTGGGTCACCAGGTGCGTGCCGATCTCGTGCTGCAGCAACGCATTGACGCGGGGCCCAGCCACCGAGGCGTTGTGCGAGATGAGCAGCGTGTTGCCATCCACCAGAATGCCCGAGACGTCGTCACGGATCTCCGCGTGGATCCCGACGTCAGGGTCGATCGACCGGTAGTAGTCGATCTCCGCCTGTGCCGCGGCCAGAAACCCCTCCGCGTCGATTGAGTCGTACTCGAGCCGCCCGCTCGGCAGCCGGTCCAGCAAGTCTTCCGCGCGATTCACGAGGGCAGGTAGCAGGGCGCCGTACTGAGCGATCGACAGCTGCAGGAAGTCCGGCGTGTTGCGCGCCCGCAGCATCTCCACCCGCAGCGTCATCTCCCGCTGCCTGTTTCGCAGCAGCGCGGCGAGGGTGGTGTCCGCGACGTCGTCGAGCGGCAGCGCGACCACCTGGGCGTCGAGCACATCGGGGTCCACGTCGAGTTCCCGGTACTCGAACACCGGGTCCGACTCCGGATGCGCAAGGAACGCCGCACGAACATCGTCCGCGTTCACCGGCGTCATCTCGAGGAGGAACCGCACACTTCCCGCCAGGGACGCCATCGCGTGGTCCACGGCGAGATCCGCGGCCGAGAACGCGCCCACGTCGATGGCGCTCGTTTCCGGCCCGACGGCGTCGCGCGAATGGACCGGCGGCGCAACGCTGTCGGCGGACGGGGCGGCTGTTTCACCGTCGCGCAAGCGCGCGGGGTCGACGGCAATCGGTGCGTTTGCAGGGTCGCGGCGCGGAACCGGATCAGCAGTCACAGCATCGCCACCTCTCTCAGGGTCTCCTCGAGGGACGGGACGGTACCCGCCAGGGCCCGGGCAAGTTCGTCGATGCGGCCGCCGTAAACCTGACCGGTCCACTCATCCATGAAGGTCTTCTTGAATTCGAGCGCGAGCACCATTCCGCGGTCAGGGTAACGTGCGTGCGTCCAGGCTGCGAGTTGCCGCCCGCGGAAGCGGACGTTCTCGCGGACATCGAGCGGACCGGCAGAGGTGCCCGCGGCCGCGAGGGACTCCATGAAAGCATCGACGACGGGTCCGAAACGCTCGCGGTCCATCGAGCCCGTACCGACGTTGACCTCGGGGTTCTCCTCGCCGGGGGCCTCGGCGGCATCAGCGCCATCGCGCCGGTGGTTGTAGGAGTGGATGTCGAACACCACGAACGGTCCGCGTTCAGCGACTGGATCCAGGCGCCGACCGAGCTCGGCGTAGAAAGCGTCATACACGTCGAGTGAGCGGGCCACGATTTCGTCGCCGAGTGGAGGATCGCGGAGGAAATCCAGCCCCCATGCCTCCTCCGAGTTGCGGTAGACCGACTCTTCGCGCTTGCGGTTCAGGTCGACCTCGAACCGGGATCGATGCACGACCACGCGAGCGGGGATCAGCGCGCCTATCTCGTCGGTGTGTGGATCCTCTTCCCGCAACCGATCTGGTTCGGGTAGGAGGAGTTCTGCGGCCAATTCTGGACGGACGTCGTGCCCATTGTGGATCGCGGTGGCGATGAACTGTCCACCCCAGTCGCCGAGGAACTCGAACGGTGAATGTTCCGTCTGTTTCGCATTCGTCCCTCATTCTTCGGGTGGCGCGAGGTCCGCGCGATGGTGCCGCAGCTGCGCTCGAAGCTATGGCGTTCGAGTGCCGCGACGACGCGTGAACAGGATGTACGGGCGCTGCACGATGCGTGATCACGGCCCTGCGACGAGGTTGAGCAGCAGTATCCCGGCCAGGGTCGTATAGAACGTGAACATCCCCACGAACCACCATCTCCAGTACCGGAGCCGCTTGGCGTCTTGGTTGTACCGGTCGCGCGCTTCTTCCATCTCGGTCCAGGGCTGCTGGATCAGCTGGCCGAACACCGGTGCCACGACAGCGCCGGTCGAATCACCGGACCCCTGGAGTGGGTGAGCGTGCGACGTGGGCATTGGAATCGATCATGCTTCTCCAGTTCGGGGATTACTGGTGGTGGCAGGTTTGAGGGAGACCGCCTGAACGGCCGACACAAGTCTGCGGTGCTGCCGAACAGGTTCGAGGCCTGTTTTCTTGCAGGATCCAACCGGGTACACTCCGCCCTGCGTCGCGATCCGATAGCTCATCGACGCGCCTGGCTCAACTCCTTCTCACGGTGCCTTCGGCAAGAGAAACCCCCGATAAACAGGTGCTCTCTGGCGGCGACGGCGGAATCGGGATCAGGCTGAACGGCTCCCGCGCGGATGGAGTGTGGCTGGCAAGAACACGTAAACGGTCGCGCAGCCCGCTATCGAGAGTCCGCGTGCTCCCTCCACAGCGCGGTCGTAGCGGCAGCCGGCACTTGCATCCGGCGTCCGTCCTCGCGCGCAGCCTTCGGGAGCGCACGGGGAGACGCCGCACGCCGACGACGGGTGTCGGACGGAGCGTACATGCCGATCCATTCGGACAGTTGCCCGGCGTGTGCGTCTTTGGTCTTCTTGTCGACGGCCCAGATGAAGAACGGTCCGATGTTGGCGGTGGCGTGTACCCGTTGCCATAGCTCGATCGGCACGAGCTCGGGCCGGTCGTAGCTGGCTTCGCTGATCAGTTGCCAGCTGTGGCTGAACATCGGGGGCACGATGAACGGCCGAGTCGCACGCAGATTCTCGTCCGCGCACTTCAGCGAGAGCGCCTCTACGTCCGGCTGGTCCGTGCCGAGCAGGTCGCGAAGGTTGGTGACGGCCTGGTCGTAGTGGGCCTGGAGGGTTGGATCGGGCTGCGAGGCGAGGGCGCGCAGCAGCAGGTGACAGCCGATGATTCCGGCGACAGGATCGTTGTACTTGTCCAGCAGCAGTTCCCGTAGCTGCGTACCTCGGCCCTCGGCGAACAGGTTGCGGCCCTGACTGA
This sequence comes from uncultured Actinomycetota bacterium, assembly GCA_963713325.1. Lineage (GTDB taxonomy): Bacteria > Actinomycetota > Actinomycetes > Actinomycetales > Microbacteriaceae > Microbacterium. Next base: position 52,207 of record CAVQLL010000008.1, on the reverse strand, counting down.
GCGCCATCCGGGCCGCCTCGACCGTTTCGCGCTGGTCGGGGTCCGACGTTTGTCCGGTCCGTCGCATGGAGACCGCCGCGTCGCCGATCGCGCCAAGTGGTGCCGCCAGACCTACGCTGGTCGGGTCGGGGAGCCGGATCGTGATCTGGGTCACCCAGTCGGGGGACGCCACGACGCAGCCTTCGTACGTGCGCCCGCCCGGGAGTGCCTGGCGCACGAAGTACGCTCCCGGTTTGAGTTCACGCTCCCAGACCGCCAGCGGGCCATCCGTAGCCTGCTCGTCAACCGTGTCCTGGGTCAGGTTGGCGACCGACCTTCCTGCGCTCGTGACCAGGCGAAGACCCTGCATTGGATGGGGGACGGAGCGTCCCGCCGCTTCCGTTGCCTCGACGGCGGTCCAGGCCCGGGTGACCAGTGAGATCGCGGCCTTGCCGGCCGCCGGCCCGGTGAAGGCTCCGCGCCGAGCGGAGGCCGCGCTGGCTGAGTCCAAGTCGGACTCAGGGGTCGGGACCGTGCTGGGGATGATCGGCGCTGGCGCATGGTTGCGGTCCAGGAGCAGTACTTCGTCGGAGATCGTCGTGATGTCGCGGCCGAGCTCCACTCGCACCTTGTAGACGCCGGACATGTCCCGGACGTGCACGGCACCGGTAGCTGACACGATGCGGTTGAACTGGTAGTCGAGTACCGCTACGGACGCGGCCGGGTTGGCGGCGACGACATCGAGGGTGAACAGCTCGGATCCGTCCGAGGGGATCACCAGCTCACCCCGGCGGGTGACCGCGATGGCCACGTCACCGGCGCCGCTGACCTGGAAGCCGTGCCTGAATCCGGCTCCGGGCAGTTCAGCCACATAGAGGCCCCGCACCAGCTCGCCGCTCCACTCCGCGCCGTTGAGTGTCTCCGTGACGACCCGGCGCGGCGGTCGGCCAGTCCAGATACTGAGCGCCTGGTCGGCCGCGGCGTCGGGCACTGTGAGATGCACACGGTACTTCGGCCGGTCGGGAAGAACGCGGAACACCATGCCTTGGTCTGCCCGGACGAAAGGCTGCAGGTCGATCAAGCCCGCGCTGCGCGCGTCCTCCGGCATGAACTCGGGCATGACGGTGTAGAGGAAGGACCGCAGGCTCTCGCCGGTCACCTGCCCGCGCTCATCCGAGGCGCCACCAGAGAGTCCCTTCAGCAGCGTCCAGGTGAACACGCCGTGCACCTTGTCGTCCGACATCCTCCGTTCGAGCGCCTTCTTCGTATGCGCCGCCAGGCCGATGAACACAGGACCCGGAACGCTGGTGCCCAGCTGCGGTCGCATCAGCACCTCGCGGACCGGGATGGACTGTTGAAAGTCCATGCAGCAGTCCATCCAGAGCACCGCCTCGCGAAAGCGCTGCGCCTTGCGGAACCACCGCAACCAGGCATGTGCGTACACGTAGCTGGGACTGATCTGCGTCGCTTCGGCGGTGAAGAGAGCACCCTCCTCCAGGTCCGGCGAGAAACCATGCCCTGAGAAGTAGAGGTAGAGCCGGCCGCCTCCGGTCTGTCGGGTCTGCTGCTCGACCCACTTCAGCGCCCGGTCGATCTCAGCCTCCGCCGGCTGTGGGCCGTTCGTCTCGGGCTGCGCGATGTTTGCCGACCGGAGCAGTTTGACGTTGCCGGGATCGAGCCCGCCACCATCCGCGGAGATCAGCCAGTCATATACATCTTGAGCGTCATTGTCCGGCCCCTCCAAGTCAGCGGCCGCGCCCTCGGCCGACAACTCCGGATATCGGGCGACGCCAACGACAACGGCATAGTCGTCCACCGAACGCTCCGTCTGCTCGTCACCAGGAGTAGGCGCTGCGGATGAAGTTCTTATCGGTGTCCGAAAGTTCTCCGTTCAAGTCGGCGGAGAACCCGTCGGTCGTCCACGCGGCAGGGATGGGGTACATCATGATCGACAGAGGGTCGGTGGGAGTGCTGGACAGCGATTCCGGATCGTACCTCTTGAACATGTTGTTCTCGATGGCGGCATCGTCCCAATTGTTCGGCGGACCGGAGAGGTCCGCCTTCACGGCGGCGCGGTTCCACGCGATCGGCCGATTGGGGTTCTGGTGCTCGTGGATCAGGCCGAGCGCGTGTCCGAACTCATGGAGCACGACACGTCGTAGTTCGTCGTCAGGCGAGTCAGGCCGCAACCAGCCGTAGTTCATCGTCGGCTCCCCGGCCGGGATCTGCTGGCACACGGTGCCGAGGTAGGACCACGAGCCATCACCCTCCTGGAAGGCGATTCGGATGTCCGCATCGCCCTGGTCGATGAACTGGAGGCGCAAGTTGGCCATGCTGGGGCCGGTCCACTCCTGGGCGACGGCGCGGACGCGCTCCTGAAGCTGCGGGTCGCCTTCCATGAATTGCACTTTGACCTGCGTACCGCTTTGCCACTTGAAGCCGTTGAGGAGTGCGGCCTTGGACTTTCCCTCTGCCTCCCCAGGCATCAGCAGCATGCAAAAGTGGCGCTGGTTCCCATCTTCCATGACGGTTCCCTTCACAGTCCTCTTCGATTCTCCCCACAGTTCTATTCGGTCGGAAGCGTACTCGGTCAGATGGGCCCCTTCTAGACCCCCACGTGCGGTCCTTATTCACTAGTTACCGAGCGATTTGGTCGATCTAGGCGAATGCGAAACAAGGCCTTCTCGCCGCTAAAGCGAAACAGGAAGGCAATCGAATCTCCGGAATGTCGCGTTCACGAGAAGTCCGAGCTGCGCCACGCAAACGACAACGCCAAAAACCGAAGGTCGATTACCGAGCGTCGACGTCACGCCAATGAGAGCACGAACGACAAGACGAAACCAGCTGCGGTACTCAGGGCGACTGCGGGACCGCCGTTCTCGAACGCCTCCGGCATGATGGTGTCAGCAAGCGCCGCGATGACTGCGCCTGCGGCGAAGGCGAGAGGCAGCGACACCAGCGCCGGGTCGCTGCCGGTCAGGAAAACCGCCCCGACAACGACTGCGAGGGTGACCAAGGCCGCGCAGGCAGCCCAGAGCCCGATCACCTGTCGGGCCGAACGACCTTGTTCGCGCATTGATGCCGCACCGACGAGCGCCTCTGGCAGGTTCGAGACGAAGATCGCCGCCATCAGCGCAAGGCCGCCTGTTCCTTCGGTCAGCGAGATGCCCAGCGCGAGGCTCTCGGGAACGCCGTCGAGGGTCGCCGCCGCCAAGAGCGCGAGCCCTGCGGTCCCGCGGGTGGACGCCGCAGTCGCGGGTCGGTCGGCGGCCGCGGCATCCGTGTCGAGCTTGACGCTTCCCCGGTACTCATCTGCCGGTGTCGCCCGGGATCCAGGCTGCGCCCACCGGTCCAGGAGTGCGCTGAGGACGGTGAATACGATCGCTCCTACGAAGAGTCCGATCGCCGCCAGCCATATCCCGCCTCGCTCGTAGGAGTCCTCGAACAGTTCGAAGCTCAATGCGGTGATCAGTGCTCCCGCCGCGAAGGCGAGAAGCATGGCGAGCACCCGCTTCGGGAGTTTGAACCTGACGCCGATGCCTGCGCCGATGATCAGCGCGCTGGACGCGATCGCGCCGAAGAGCAGAGTCGTCCACATGAGGTCCTCCAACCCGCTCTGGTCGCCCGACGTCTAACCTGCGCCCCGCGTGGGCCCGGATGAATTCCCCGGGTGCGCTCCCTCATCTTGTCTTCGGCCCAGCATTCGCGGCATCCACGATCGGGACGGTACGCGCCATCCCGCCGACAGGCGACGCCATGGCACGAACCTCCGGTACGTGCTAGCGCGTGGCGTCGACGCTCCGCAGCTGCGGGCGGCGGCAGGCCAGCCGGCCCGGCGCCTGGTCAGCCCCGCGCCGCGCGAGCCGCTCATTGCTTGCCGAGGCCCGGTGGGCTCGAGTTCAGATGAACCCGACCACTCGGTCGCACTGCCGCAGCCGCCTCGAAGGCTTGCAGAAGCTCTGTGCACATTGAGCGGCGACTGAGCCGGTCGCATCCGGTGCGATTGGCGAGGATGCTGGAGTGATGAGCATGCGGAGGCCGGTGGGTCGGGAGGTCTGGGCAGGAATCGCGCTGGTCGGTGCGGCGGGGCTTGGCCTGGCCGCTGCCATTCAGCAGGTCCTGACGGACCGGGATCGTCGGCGCTTCGCACCGCCGGGCGTTCTGGTTGACGTGCACGGTCATCAGATGCACTTGCTGGTCAGCGGAGCTGATGGGCCTGGGCCCGCAGTCATCCTTGAGGCGGGAATGGGGTCTTTTTCGCCGAACTGGTACTGGGTGCAGCGCGAATTGTCCGACATCCGAACCGTTGCCTACGACCGCCCCGGGCTGGGCTGGAGTGAACCCACAGGAAGACCCCGGGACGCCCGAACGATCGCCGAGGATCTCCGGCAAGCGCTGATCGCGGCAGGCATCGAACCGCCCTATGTGCTCGCCGGGCACTCTTTCGGCGGTCTCCCGGTTCGCGCTTTCGCCGACCTCTATCCCGAACTCACCGCCGGGCTGGTCCTCGTCGACGCCTCACACCCGGACCAGTGGGCGCGCTGGCCGGTGCGGAACGCGGATCGGATTCTCGCGGCCTCGCAGCGCCTGCTGAGTGTGCTGGCCTGGTTCGGGGTGTTGCGGGCCCTGGATGCTTCGCGTGCGATCTCGAGCGGTCTGCCGGCCGAGCAGGTGGCGCAGTTGCGGGCGGCATCAGCCCTTCCCCAGTGCGCCGCCACCGAAGCAGCTCAGACTCGAGCTTGGGAAACGAGCCGGAATCAGCTGAACGCCGCCAGCCCGCTCGGCGAGCTGCCGCTGACCGTGCTCGCCGTCACTGACCAACCCGTCGGGGGTGACCTGCTGACCGCCCTGCAACTGGAGCTCGCTGGACTGACCGAGAAAACCCGATTCGAGGTTGTAGACGGCGCCACCCATGAGTCGCTGGTTTCCCAACGGAAGCACGCTCGCAGAGTCGCGGCGGCCATTCATTCGGTAGTCCAAGCGGCACGGGATCATCAGTCGTCGGGCTCCACCACGGCCTAGGTTCAACGCCGCCGGGCTCCTTGCAGAGGTCGGTGCTCGGTCGCCCAGCGTAGCCGTTCGCACGCCGAGGGGCTTCGCCCTCGCACGCGACTGGTCAGGCTTTGGGAAGGCGCGACCAACCGCTGTTCCGGCGTGGAAGTTGCGTCAGGGACGTTCCTTGTGTCCTTGCTGCAGCAGGCGAACCATCTCGGCGATCCGGATCGGGCGCTGATCCGGTCGGCGCTTCGTTGAGTCGATCCACCGCAGCCATGCCGTGCGGTAGAACTGCGCGAGCGAGTCGAAGAACGCGGCCGCATCCGGGGCAGCATCGAGCGCGGCGGCGATGTCGGCGGCCAGGTCGGCGCGCTGTGGTCCCTCAGGCTCGAGCACCACTTCCACCTCCGCGCCGTCACGTAACGGGACGCGGCACCAGGCTGGTCCCAGCGCGATGACCGGCCCGCCGACCCGCTTCTCGATGACGCCGCGCATGGGCCGGCCCGCGACTGACCCGGTCACGGGATGGCGGGGCTTGCGACCCCATGCCTCGTCCGGGTCGAACGGAATCGGCACACGCGTTCGCCCCTGCCGATCCACGGCAACAGTGGTGCGAAACGTCCGCTGCTCACGCATGGGAACCAGCCTGCCACCCCGACCCGATCGCCCTCGATGGGATGTGGGGTCGCGGGATGGTCCGGCGAACGAAACCCGTGATCAGCCCGTGCCCGAGATCGAGCAGGCTTCAGTCGATGAAGGTCATGTAGGTGACCGCGCCTAGGCCGGATGCTGGGGGGTCTGTCAGTACCGGTGACGCTGGGCACTGCCACGCGCACGCGACGCGCGATGCAATGGGTACATCCACTCACGACCCGAGGAGTTCTCTCGCATGCTTGCGACTTTCATGTACGGCGCCGGTGACGTCCGCGTCGAGACCGTGCCCGACCCGACGATCAAGAACCCGACCGACGCGATCGTCCGCACCGTTCGGTCGTGCATCTGCGGCTCCGATCTGCACCCGTACCACTCCATGGCTCACACGACCGCGGGCAGCCCGATGGGCCACGAACTCATCGCCATCGTCGAAGAGGTCGGCCGCGAAGTTAGCACTGTGGAGCCCGGCGACTTCGTGATCGTACCGTTCGCTTTCCAGGACAATACGTGCGTGTTCTGCCAGGAAGGCTTCCAGACCTCCTGCGTGCATGGCGGCTGGTACGGCAACGCAGAGACCGGAGGTCTGCAGGCGGACCTTGCCCGCATCCCGCTCGCGGACGGCAGCCTCGTGAAGGTCCCTGACCTCGATCCGAGGAGAGCCGACGAGGGGATGCTGGCATCTCTGCTGACCTTGTCCGACGTGTACCTCACCGGCTATCACGCCGCCTACATGGGTCAGGTTGAGTCCGGCAAGACCGTTACCGTGATCGGTGACGGCGCCGTCGGTCTCTCCGCGGTGCTCGCCGCCGAGCAGCTCGGTGCGGTGCGGATCATCTTGATGGGCCGCCATACCGCGCGTACCGACCTGGGCGTCCAATTCGGAGCGACCGATGTCGTCGCGGAGCGCGGCGACGAGGGGGTCGCGAAGGTGATGGACCTCACCGATGGCGAAGGTTCGCATGTCGTCCTCGAGGCGGTCGGCCACATGCCGGCGTACGAGCAGGCGTACCGCATCGTCCGCCCCGGCGGGATCATCTCCCGCGTCGGTGTCCCCCAGTACGAGGAAGCACCGATCGGGTTCGGGTCGCTGTTCGGCAAGAACGCCCGCCTCGCCGGCGGCCCCGCACCCGTCCGGGCCTACATCGAGGCCGCAATCCCGCAGGTGCTCTCCGGCCAGATCAACCCTGGCCGGGTCTTCGATCGCACCATCTCGCTCGCCGATGTTCCCGACGGGTACCGGGCGATGGACGCCCGTGAAGCCCTCAAGGTCATGGTCACGGTCTAGCCCACTCCCCCTACGAATTGGACGGCTGAGGAGCTGCACGGACTCGATCGCGCCCACGAGGTAGCTGGCGGGCCGCCGAGCGGATGAGTCTTCGCGAACGCCGACGATCGTGTGGCACGTCGTCGTCGAGCGAACCCTTTACCTGCGGTCGGTCAAAGGTCCGGAAGGCCAGTGATACAAAGGCGTCATGCGCCATCACGAAGGGTTCTTGAGTTGGGATGGCAGGCAGCGCGAGGTCGTCTTCACCCGTGATGGATCGCACGACCTGGCGATCGATACGGCCTACGCGGCCAAGTACGGCAACGGCTCCGCGACTCGCGCGATCACGAACGCGTTGTCCACAGAGACCACGCTCCGCGTCGATCCACGCTGACTGGCCCTCCCCGCGCGGCAGCCCATCGGCGAGGAAGGCTCGACGATCCATCGGCGTCTCCCCGGCGAACCAGTGACTGGCGGGAGCTTCTTGCGCGCACTTGGCCGAGTTGATCGCGCCCGCAGCCCACCGTCACGCCTCCCGACGAACGGTGGGCAACTCGCCGTGCGCAGTGCCGTACTGAGTGCTAGCGAACGGGGGCGGATGCCGGCGCGAGGCTCACCGCGAATTGCTTCTCGCCGCCTATCATCTGCTCGACACGCCCGTCAGGCAGGACGACTTCTGCATGCAAGGCATCTGGAAGTGCCACGTTAAGCGCGAACTCCTCCCCCACGATTGACCATGACGCGCTGATCGCGCCACGCACGGACTCGTAAGTGGTCTTCGCCCACGTGATCCCAGGGCCGGGAACAGGTTCGATACGCACCTTCGCGTAGCCGGGCGCTGCCGGGCGGATGCCGCCGACGACCTGGTAGATCCAATCGGCGACCGCGCCGAGGGCGTAGTGGTTGAAGCTGGTCATCTCGCCGGAGTTGATGGTGCCATCCGGGAGCATCGAGTCCCACCGCTCCCACACAGTTGTGGCGCCCATCGTCACGGGGTACAACCATGACGGACACCCGCGCTCGAGCAGCAGATCGTATGCCTCGTCGATGTGTCCTGTCTCCGACAGTGCCCACGTGACGAACGGCGTTCCGGCGAATCCGGTCGTCACTCGGAAGTCCGACTGCCGGACCAGTTCGGCCAGTCGGTCGCCGGCCGCAGCCCTATCCGTCTCGTCCAGGATGTCGAATGCGATCGCGAGGGCGTAGACCGTGGCGCAGTCGGAGCGGATCCGTCCCTCGTGGACGTAGTGCCTGCGGAATGCCTTGCGAGTGCGCTCCGCGACCCGCGCCCATCGCTCGGCGTCGTCGTGTCTGCCGAGCAGGGTCGCCGCCTCGGAGGCGAAGCTCGCCGACCGGTAGAGGCAGGCTGTCGCGACGACGTGCGGGTCGGCTTTGCCCGCGCCCGGGTCATCCGGCGGAGCGTCGGGATCGAGCCAGTCTCCGAACTGGTGCTCACCCTCCCAAAGACCTTCGGGTGAGACATCCTTCTCGATGGATTCGAGGTGCAGCACCATCGCGGGGTAGTAGTCCGCGAGTCGGCCGAGATCGCCATAGGCATTCCACAGCGCCTGCGGAACCCAGACCGCGGCGTCTCCCCACACTGCCGTCGCCGTGAGCGGCGGCAGGCTGAATCCGTCGGCGAAGTGCGCGTACTTCAGCACGTCTGGCACCACGATCGGGACGATCCCATCGGTCGAGTTCCTTGTCTCCTCGAGAAGGTCCCGCAGCCAGTTGTCCAAGAAGTCTGCCGTGTCGAACTGGAACGAGGCAGACGCCGCGTATGCCGCAAGGTCTCCGGTCCAGCCGAGGCGCTCATCGCGCTGTGGGCAATCTGTGGGCACACTGAGGAAGTTGCCCTTCTGACCCCAGACCGAGTTCTCGACGAGCTTCGTGACGAGGGGGTCAGAGCACGAGAACCTGCCTGTCCGCTGCATCTCGGAATGCACAACCACCGCCTCGACGTCGCCAGTGCTGATCTCGCCGGGCCAGCCGTCGATCTCCGCGTAGCGGAATCCGTGGAAGGTGAAGGTGGGCTCGAATGCGTCATATCCGCCCGACGTGATCAACACATCCGTCGCCTGCGCGTCGCGTAAGAGCCGGGTCGCCAGCTCGCCGTTCTCGAGCACCTCGGCGTGGCGGATCGTGATCGTCGTGCCGGCGGGCGCCTGGACCGCGAATCGCAGCCAGCCGACGAGATTCTGACCGAAGTCCAGTAGCAGGCGTCCGGACGGCGACGCCCAGATGCGAACGGGGTGCAGGACCTCCTGCCGGCGCACGGGTGGGCCTGCTTGCGGTACGAGCGACGATCGGTCGATCTCGATCTCTCGCAGCGGCAGCGACTCGGCGCGCCCGCGCAACCGCGCGTCGATCGTCTCGCCGTTGTAGAGCGAGTTCCGGATGATCTCCGACGTTTCCGCGTGCCACTCCGGCGACGTCGCGAGGTGCTGAACCGTACCGTCACGGTAGGTCACCTCGATGGCGGCGGCGATGGCGATCTCATCGCCGTAATTGGCGTCGGCCCCAGCGAACCCCAGATCTCCGCGGTACCACCCGTTGCCGAGCAGCAGCTCGATTCGCGACGTCGAGCTTCCCGCGCGCAGCAGATCAGTCACATCGAACCGCTGGTAGGGAAGCCTCCACTCGTACGACGTCCACCCCGGGTCCAGGACCGAGTCGGATGCCGGCATCCCATCGATACGGGCCTCATATACGCCGTGCGCGGTGGCCGTCAACACGGCTGAGGCGACCTCGCGGGGCGGCTGGTGGAGGTTCAAACCGGTCCAGAAGCGGACCGCGGCCTCGCGCGGCGCTTCAGCCGTGAGGAAGCTCGCTCGGGCAAGTGGGTCTGATGCGGAGGGTGTCGTATTCACTCTGTCACTTTCCAGTTGGTGCTCAGCCTCGGACATGATCTCTCCGGTGGTCAACGCTGCCGGTCGGAGATCTTCAGGCCGCCGGGGGCGCCCAGGTGCCGGAACTTCATGCGGGATCCTTTGTGCGATTTCAGTCGGTGAGGAGGAGGGCGCACTCGCGTGCGGCGCGCGCCAGCGCGATCGCGCGGTGATCGGCGCCGCCCGGGTATTGCATCGGATGCGGGATGTAACCGAACGCGATGCCGGTCTCGGGGTCGGCGAATGCCAGCGCTCCTCCTGCACCGTCGTGGCCGTACGCGTGGATGCCTCCGAACGGCATGCGCGGCTGCGGGAGCATGAAGACCACCCCGAAGGAGTTTGGACAGTTGAGCACCCGGTCGGTTCCCCACGACTGCTGCTGAGCCATTGCCCGGAATACCGACGGCGACGCGATAGGGGTGGATGCGGTTGCGAGGGTGTCGCCGTACAGAGCGGCGAGTCCCCGCGCTGATGCGACGGCGCCGATCGCCGCCTGACCTGCCCGACGTGCTGCGGGATTATTGGTCGAGACGCCGTCTTCGTCGAGTGTCGTGGTCGCCGCGACGTTGTCGAAGACCAGGGTGGAAAGCGCCTCGTCGGGCGGCCTCGACGCGATCTCCGCGGCCTGGTCGACAGTGGTCACCATCTCGCCGAGCGGCACGTACCGCCCATCCTGGTCGGGCGGCAGACCGAGGTACACGTCGAGGGAGCGAGGCGAGCGGATCTCGGTCTCGAAATACTGCTGAAGCGTGCGGCCCGTCACGCGACGAACGAGCTCTTCCATCAAGGTGCCGATCGTCAGGGCGTGATACCCGAACGCGGAGCCCGGCCGCCACAGGGGTGTCTGGGCGCCCAGTCGCGCAGCGGCTGCCGAGGAATCATGGAACAGCTCCCGGAAGGGTATGCGGGCTTCGATCACCGGAAGGCCGGCTTGATGAGAGAGCAGCTCTCCGATGGTGACCTGCTCCTTGCCGGCGAGGGAGAACTCGGGCCAGTAGGAGGAGACCCTCTCGGCGAGCGCGAGCCGTCCGGCGTCGATCAGCGATGCGATGACCATCGCCGCGACGCCTTTGGTCACGGAGTAGACGCCGGTCAGATCCTCCGCGCCGAGAAGACCTCCGGCCAGATCAGCCACCGGTTCACCATGCCACCGGATGCTGAGCTGCGCGCTGAAGCCTTCGTCCTCGCGCAGGTACGACTCGAACAGACTCGTGACGGTGTCGAATCGGCCGTCAATCGTGATCGACCGGCGGGAATCGGGATGGCCCACAGTTCTCCTTTGACAGATGTGAGTCGCTACCTGCTCAGCATGCCTGTCAATGACTGGTTTTGCAAGGGCCCGATTACAGACTCCGCATAACGCCCCAGAGCTTGCTCAGCCGCTCGCCCATGTCCACGCTCTTCGGGTCGAGCAGCCACTGCAGTTGGAGGCCGTCGGCGGCTGCCACAAGGAGCGAGGCCACGTCATCTGCATCGAGGTCCGCGCGGATCTCGCCTCGTTCCTGATGCTGCCGGACATCGGCTGCGACCTCGGCCAGGAGCCACTGGTAGCGCCCCTCGAACCAGTTGCGGACCGCGCTTGCCGGATCCGCGCTTTCAGCTGACATGGAGACGAAGAGCCTCACGAGGCCGGGTTCGGACGCGTTGTGCCTCACCGCTCCGATGAGGTGTTCCACGGAATGCACGTGACGGTGTTCGATCGGGTCGCCGTCGCGGTCGTCTCGACGCCGCAGCACCTCGAGGAACAGCTCCTCCTTCGTACTGAAATGATGCAGCAGGCCGGCTTGACTGAGACCCGCTTCCCGCGCGATCTCACGAACGGAGACCCGGTCGTAGCCTTTCTGTGCGAACAGCTCGAGCGCGACATCCAGGATCTCATCGCGCTTTGCGACACCCTTCGCGTACTGTCCCCGTGCTCCCATATGCCGAATCGTAGCGCCATGAATGCGCCCAGCCCAGTGCGAATGTATGTCGATGACTGGTTTTGGGCTATGGTGGGGGCGTTGTCGAGACCGAGGGAGTTCTCCGATGCCCGATCCGAGCCAAATCGAGCTGGACGCACTCGTCCGGAGCCTGAGCCTCGAGGACAAAGTGCTGCTGCTCACCGGGCGCGATTCGTGGTCGCTTCATCCGCTGCCCGAGATCGGACTGCGGTCCATCGTGGTCTCCGACGGACCGGCAGGGGTCCGGGGTGACACGTGGGACGAGCGCTCGCCGTCCGTGAACTTCCCCTCCCCCACCGCGCTGGCAGCCTCGTGGGATCGGGAACTGGTCCGCAAAGTGGGAGAGGCGATCGGTTCGGAGGCACGGCGGAAGAACGTCGATGTCGTCCTGGCGCCGACGATCAATCTCCACCGATCCCCCTATGGCGGTCGGCACTTCGAGGCCTTCAGCGAGGATCCGATTCTTACGGCGGAACTCGCGTCGGAGTACGTGCGCGGCATCCAGAGCTTCGGAGTGGGTGCGACGGTCAAGCACTACGTCGCCAACGACTCTGAAACCGAGCGGTTCACGGTCGATGTGCGGGTGGACGAACGCACTCTTCACGAGCTCTACCTGCTCGCGTTCGAAGCGCCGGTCCGCGAGGCCGGCTCATGGCTGGTGATGAGCGCATACAACTCCATCAATGGCGTGACCGCGTCAGAGAACGATCTGCTCACCTCTCCTTTGAAGGACGAATGGGGTTTCGACGGCGTCGTGATCAGCGATTGGACGGCTGTCCGCTCCCTCGAAAGCGCGAGACGCGATCAAGACCTGTCCATGCCCGGGCCGCAGGGCCCGTGGGGCGATGCCCTCGTCGAGGCGGTGCGCGAAGGACAGGTCGCGGAGGCCGCGATCGATCGGAAGGTGACACGCATCCTCCGCCTCGCTGCCCGAGTGGGTGCGCTCGCGGGCACCACACCGCGGCACGAGACACCGCTGAACGGTCACCCTGTCGATGCTGCTCGTGCGGCCGCCACCGCCGGCACCGTGCTCCTGAAGGACGAGGGCATGCTCCCGCTCAGCCCCCCGGCGAGCATTGCATTGATCGGAGAGGGCGCAATTGTCGCCCGCACCCAAGGTGGAGGCAGCGCAACCGTCATCCCTGCCGAGGTGATCTCTCCGATGGACGGGCTCCGGGCCCGCTGGCCGCAGGCCGACGTGGCGTGGGCGCGAGGCGCAGCGGTTCAAACCCGACCTTCAGACCTCCCGGTCGGCTCGTTCACCACAGACGAGCACGACGCAGGGATGATCGTGCGGTACCTCGATCAGAACGGAACCGAGCTTCAGCGCGAACGGCGGGAAGCGTCAGGCATCGTCTCCTTCGACCGGATGTCGCTCGCGACCAGGGCGAGCGTGATCGAGATGTGCTTCCGCTACCGACCGCCTGCCGGACCGACGACGAAGCTCGCCGTCTCCGGCCTCTGCGACTACGAGGTGATCGTGGACGGTGCACTCGCCGCAAGCGGCTCAGTGCGGACCGTCCCGGGTGACGATCCGGCGACCGCCGTCCTCACGCCACCTTTCGTCGTCGTGGAGATCCCGGTGGCCAGTTTCGAGGCCGAGGTCGTGGTTCGGTTCGAACCGGCCGAGGGAGGGATCCCGGATGCCGTCGCGCTGCGCGTCGGGGTTCCGCCGATCGAGGCAGATGACGATTCGCTCATCCGGGAGGCGGCGGAACTCGCGGCGGGTCGGGATGTCGCCATCGTCGTCGTATCGACTTCTCCAGAGGTCGAGTCGGAGGGTTTCGACCGCACCAGCCTTCGTCTGCCGGGGAGGCAGGACGATCTCGTCCGCGCTGTCGCCAGGGCGAACGCGAACACGATCGTCATCGTGAACACGGGCGCGCCCGTGGTCCTGCCGTGGCGGGATGAGGTCTCCGCTATCCTCGCGGTGTGGTTCCCAGGACAGGAGTTCGGCCACGCGCTCGCCGACGTGCTGAGCGGCGACATCGAGCCCGGAGGGCGGCTCCCGGTCTCCTGGCCGGGGTCGGAGGCGGACGTGCCCGTATCCGCCGTGATACCCGTGGACGGTCGACTCGACTACACCGAGCGCATCCACGTCGGCTACCGCGCATGGCTGCGCGAGCAGACTGCTCCCGCGTTCGCCTTCGGGCACGGTCTGGGCTTCACCACCTACACGATCGAGTCGGTTACGGCGCCCTCGACAGCGCGCCTCGGGGAAGACTTCGCGTGCGACGTGCGGGTCGCTAACACCGGTCCCCGAGTGGGGAAGACGGTCGTGCAGCTCTACGCGGAGCGTGCATCGACCTCCGCGTTCGAGCGCCCACGCCGCTGGCTGATCGGGTTCGCGACGGCGAGGCTCCTTCCCGGCGAGCAGCGTGTCGTATCCATTCCCGTGCCCTGGCGCCGGTTGGCGCACTGGGATGAGGGGTGGAACCTCGAGAGAGGTGAGTTCCGTCTCGTTGCGGCGCTCGCGAGCGACCAGCCGGGAGTCGAGACCTCCATCCGCGTGGTCTGATCGGCAGCGGCAGACGCAGACGTCCGTCAGTCAGCCCTTGATCGCCCCCGAGGTCAGTCCCGCCACGATCTGCCTATTGAAGAAGATGTACAGGAGCAGCATGGGGATGGTGATCACGAGGATGTTCATGAACAGCAGATTCCACTGCGTGGCGAACTGTCCCTGGAACGTGTAGAGCGTGAGCTGCACCGTTGCGTTCTGAGCCCCCGGCAGGAAGTACAGCGGATTGACGAAGTCGTTGAACACGAAGACCGCCTGGACGACGACGGCCGTGACGATCACGCTTCGCAGGAGCGGCAGCACGATCTGGAAGAAAAGCCGCACCGGTCCGGCGCCATCGATCAGTGCCGCTTCGTCCAGCTCCCGCGGAATGGTCGCGATGAACGCCCGGAAGATCAGGATGCAGAACGACAACCCGAACGCGATCTCGATGAAGATGAGCCCCGGGATGGTCTTGAACAGACCAAGCCCTTGGAGCACCCAGATCGTCGGGACGACCGCCGGCGGAACGATGAGACCGGCCAGGACCAGCACGTTGATCAATCCCGTCAGCCGGGACTGACGACGCTGAAGGATCCACCCCACCATTGCGGCGAAGATCACCAGAAACGTCACCGAGACGACCGTGATGACCGTGCTGTTGAAGAATGCCGTGACCAGCATCCAGTCGCGGGCCTCGAACACCGCGACCAGATTCTCGAAGAACGCGAACTGCTGTGGCCATGTGAAATCCAGCTCCGCGGCCTCTGGCCCGGGCTTCAGTGCGATCGAGAGGATGAAGGCGAATGGGATGAGAAAGACGACCGCCGTGACGAGGATCGCCGCGATGCCGACGATCAGCCCCCGTCGCCTTGTGCGGGTCACGACTCGACGACCCTTCGGTTGAGCCACCACGAGAGGGGCAGGACGATCGCGGTGACCACGACGAACAGGATCACGTTTCCCGCGCTCGACAGTCCGTAGAAGCCGGCCTGGTACTGCTTGTAGATCACCGAGGCGATCACATCGCTGGAGAATCCGGGGCCTCCGCGCGTCATGGCCCAGATGAGATCGAACGAACGCAGCCCTCCGATGAGAGAGAGGATGATGACGGTCGCGGTCGCCGGTCGCACGAGCGGAACTGTGATGTTCCAGAACGTCTTGAGGCCGTTCGCGCCGTCGACGATGGCCGCTTCATAGTATTCGCGCGGGATGGAGACGATTCCCGCCATGAAGATGAGTGTCGCCAGTCCCACGCCCCTCCAGACGTCGACGATCATCACGGACGTCAGCGCGAGCGACGGGTCGGTCAGCCAGTTCGGGCCGTTGATCCCGACGAGCGCGAGCATCTGGTTGATGAATCCGTTCGGCTCCATGAGGGCGCGGAACGTGAACCCGACGCCGATGACGCTCACCAGAACGGGGAAGAAGATCACGACGCGCAGGTAACCACGGCCGAAGATCGAAGAGGTGAGGAGGACGGCAATCAGGAGTCCGAGGACCACCTTCGCGGCCGAAGTCACCACGCCGTAGATGAAGGTGTTGACGAGACCCTGGAAGAGCATCGGCTCTTCGAAGAATTGCACGAAGTTGTCGAGCCCGATGAACTCGATGTCGAAGAGCGTCCAGCGCGTGAGGCTGAAGTAGAACGACGAGAATGTCGGCAGGATGAACAGGACGCCGTAGATGATCGCTGCGGGCAGGTAGAACCACAGCGGGTAGGGCGCGTTCTTCTTTCGCGTGCCGGCACGCCGCCGCTTCTTCTCGGATTCCTGCACCGCCTCCATGGCGGCAACGGGTGGCGCAACGAGGGCCATCTGATCACTCCTTCGTGTCGGATACCGATCGGGGCCGGGCTTGAGGCCCGACCCCGATCGGTCAGCAGTTGTGGTCCGATTGCGCCTCAACTACCAGCCGGGCAGTCCGAGCTGCTGTGCCTGCTTCTCGACATCCTCGTCGTAGAGCTTCGCTCCATCGACCGCGCTCCGGATGCCTGATCCGACTTCGACAGTGATCTGCTCGAGCGCGGGCCCCTTGATCGGTGAGAGGAATTCGAGCGCCGGTGATGTGGCACCCTCCTCGTCGAAGTACGGAAGCATGTCCTTGACGGCGCGGGGCACGTCGTCCGGGATGGTGCAGCCGTCGACCACGTACGGGCCGGTCGGGGCGACGGCCTCGGTCAGGGCGTCACAGCCGGCTGGGCTGGCGAGGAACGCCATGAACTGCTTCACCTCGTCCGGGTGCTCTGTGTCCTTCGGTGCGTAGACGGCCGGAGGCATCCATACCGTCAGGCCGTTGGGGCCCTCACCCGGAAGGGCGAAGAATCCCACGTTGTCGACGTTCTCCGGGAAGAGATCCTGGATCGTCTGGATCGCGAAGGTGAGCATCGGGTAATGCGTCCCCTCACCCTGACCGAGCCGATTCAGCGCGTCGGCGAACGTCAGCGACGCATAGTCCTCGTTGAGCAATCCCTTCTCGTTGACCTCCTGCAGGTACTCGAACCCCGCGAGGGCGGGCTGCTCGGAGTAGTGCACTTCGTTGGCGGTGTACTGCTCAGCCCACTCGGGGTCCTCGGCATACACGTTGTAGAAGTCTGCGAGTACGAAAAGTTGCGACGTCCAGGTGTCACCGTAGGACTGGAGGATCGGAACCTTGCCGGCCGCCTTCAGGGCCTCCGAGTTGGAGATGAACTCATCCCAGGTCGTCGGAACCTCGAGTCCGAGCTCCTCGTAATCCGGGACCCAGTAGAAGACCCCGCCCCCAGTCGTGCTGCCGATCGGCGCGCCGTACAGGCCGTTGTCGGTGGAAACGGTGAGCACGAATGCGTCGTTGAGCGTGCTGACCCACTCCTCGTCCCCGACATTCAGAAGCGTCTCATCAGGGCTCAGCGCTTGGAACAGCGACCCCGAGTTGTACCAGAACATGTCGGTCATCTCGCCGGTCGCCAGCTGGGTCTTGAGGAGGTTGTCGCCCTCCGAACCACTCGGAACCGAGCTGTCCAGTGTGACCACGACCTCGTCCTGCGAGGCGTTGAAGGCGTCCGCCACTCCCTGTGCGGCCTGAACGTTCGCCTCGACCGTGCCCGTGAGCAGTGTCAGTTCCACCGGTCCGTCTGCATCGGAGTCTCCTCCGCCGCCGGAACAGCCGGCGAGGACCACCGCAAGCGCAGTGACGCTGACCGCGGCAGTCCGGAAGCGCATGGTGCTGCGATTCATTTCTCCCCTACCTCCTTGTAGAAGTGTGATTGCATCCAATCCATACAACCAGTCAATGACTGGCTTTCGGCCACAGTAACCGCGTACATAATCAAAGTCAATGACCGGTTATCGAACCGACACTCTCGTCCGGATATGGCGCTGAGCTCGACGCGCGGACGATCAGGTGAGGCGTCGTACGCACGTGCACGGGTTCGGTTCGACCCGCGAAACGTTCGAGCAGCAGCTCGATCACGCGACGTCCCATGAACTCGCCCGACTGATCGATCGACGTCAACGAGATCAGCGGGTGGCTGGCCATATTCGTGTTGTCATAGCCGACGACGGCGACATCCGTCGCGTTGAGCCCAGCCTCGCCGACCGCCCTCAGCACTCCGATCGCGAGCTCGTCGTGGCCGGCGAAGATCGCCGTCGGTCGCCCGGACTCCGCCAGCACCTCCCGCGTGGCCACGCAGGCCGAGTCCTCGCCCGCCTCACAGCGGATGATGCGGATGCGGTCGCCGAGGCCTGCGGATCGCATCGCGGACTCGTAGGTTGCCAGTCGCAGGGAGTGGGGCGTTCCCGAACCTCGCTGCGTGATGAAGTCCTCGTGCGTGAGATGGGCGATGTTCCGATGGCCGTGCGCGAAGAGGTGCTCCATGAGGAGGGTCGCACCACGCACGTCGTCGCCCGCGACGGTGTCGTAGTGGCGCGAGGGGTCGTGCCGGCCCAGCATCACCAATGGAATGGTGCGCCCGGTCGTCTCCAGCCACGCGGGCGCTGCCAGCGGGGAGATCGCGAGAATTCCGTCCACCTGGCGATCTACCAAGGACTGGATCGCCCGGTAGCCCTCCTGATGCGTCGGGTCGGCCGGCGCGAGGATCAGTTGGTAGGGCTCAGCGTCGAGCGCGCCCGTCGCGCCGGCGAGGATCTGGCCGAAGAACTGGTTCGCGATGTCGGGCAATTCCATCCCGATCGTGAAGGTCGCGCCACGCATGCCGCGGGCTGCCACAAGGGGCCGATACGCGAGGGTGTCGATGGCTGCTTCTACCCGATTCCGCATGTCCTCGCTGACCCCGTAGGCACCGCGGATCACCTTGGAAACCGCGGCACGAGATACGCCTGCGGCGTGCGCGACGTCTGTGATCGTCGCACGCGTTGCGGAATCCGACATGCATCCTCCCCGAGAATGTAGACCAATCTACATCCGGCGTAGACTGATCTACAAGCGGCATCGATGATCCGTTTCCCTTGGTGCCCGGACACGAGTTCGTGGAGGAGGTGGCACGATCGGCGCCGAAGCAGCGATCGCACGAGGGCTCCGCGTCGGCGACCACGTCGCGGTCGAGATGCTGCTGCCCTGTGAGAATTGTGCCCGCTGCATCGAGGGTCGATACAACCTCTGCGAGCAGGACGACATGTTGACCGGGCTCGCCCGTGGGCGCCAGCTCGGCGTCAACATCCCGCGAAGCGTATCGCCCGGCCTGTGGGGCGGGTACTCGGAGGTTCTGTTCGTACCTCCGGAGGCAATCGTCCACCGGCTGCCGGTCGATCTCGCATGGAACGCGGCGGCACTCATCGAACCGCTTGGGCCTACTCCCGGCGTAGGACATCAGATGAATCGTTGTCGCAGGCCCAGGCGCCAAGAACTCGGCGAGCCGGCGAGCATGCGGCCTCAACCGACCTGAAACTTGTATCGACCACTGGCCTACCGTGATGCGACGCAATCTCCGCGGGAAGACGAGATCACCTCGGCCGGGACCACGAATCCCGCTTGATTGCAGCGGATCGCCTTGCGTGTGCTCATCGCCGCACGGTGCTCGCGGCTCGTTCCCTCGCCAGCGGTCCGCCTCAGTCGGCGTCTCGCATCGTCTCGAGACCGTCGAGCATGAGGTCGAGTCCGACGAGGAATTCGTCACCGTAGAAGTACCCGGGCTTGAGCACGTGATCGGCGGTGAGTTCGGCCAGGTATGGGTACTCGCTCCTCGGCAGCTGGGCGAGCATGATCTCCGCCATCGCGGCCGTCTCCTGCGGGGTCGTGAACGGCAGACTCTTCTCCTGCATCGCGAAGCCGTAGATGTAGCTGTCGATCGCGGAGAACGCGTGCGCCGCTTGGGCCACGGTGAACCCGCCGTTACGGAAGGTGCCGATCACCCTGTCGTGGTGGCGGAGCGTGGCGGGGCCGGGGTTCGTTCCGGAGTCGCGCACGGTGGTGGCCCACGGGTGTCGGCCGAGCACCTCGCGGAATGAGATCGACCGCTTTCGGATCGCTGTCTTCCAATCGTCGCTGTGCGAGGGCAGCTCGATCTCGCTGAACGCCGCATCGGCCATGCCGTTGATGAGGTCGTCCTTGTTCGCGACGTGGTTGTAGATCGACATCGCCTCCACGCCCAAGTCCTCACCCAGCCGTCGCATCGACAACCCGTCGATCCCGGCCGTGTCAGCCAGTGCGACAGCCGCGGCGATCACCCGGTCGCGGTTGAGCCGAGCGCGGGGTGCGGTCGCGGATTTGCGTGGCGGCATTTCAATCTCCCGGAAGTCTCTCATTGACAAACTTACACCGTACATATAACTTGCTTACACGAGACACATACATCGTAAGCATAAAATACCTACACTGTAAGGACGAGGTCATGACCACTCAACTGCACGCACCCGCTCCAGTCAAGTCCACCCCGTTCCCGCTCAACCCGCTGGAATGGTCGCAGCGCACCGGCGCCCTCGTGTCGGCGGCTGCGCTGACCCTGATGGTGTTCCTGTCGATCTTTGGCTACTTCATCGCGGTCAAGGGTCTGACGATCGTGGACGATGCGTCGGCGACCGCCGATGCGATCGCCGACTCTCCGCAACTCTGGATCGCCGGTGTGGCGGCGCTGTACACCGTGGTGGTGCTTGACTTGTTCGCCGCCGCCGGCACCAGCGCACTTTTCAGGCCGGTGAGCCCGGTCCTGTCCGGGGTCGCCGGACTGACGCGAGTCGCCTTCGCCGCGTGGTTCACGGTCGCGCTCACGCAGCTGGTGATCGCCTACAACACTCTCGACGATCCGGCCGCGGCCTTGCAGAGCATCGAGTCCTTCAAGTCCATCTGGGACACCGCACTCGGCCTGTTCGGCCTGTATCTGCTGATGGTCGCCTATCTTGCGATCCGCTCCACTTTCATGCCGAACATCTTCGGCATCCTCATCGGGATCGCCGGTCTCTGCTACATCGCCGACCTGGCTGGTCTGACATTCGTCGCGGGGTTCTCCCCCGTCTTCGGACTGTTCGGGTTCATCGGCGAGACCGCGATGATCTTCTGGCTCTTGATCAAGGGGCGCCGCCTCCCCCGCAGCTGACCCACCGGTCGGGGTCCGTCCCAACGGACCCCGACTGCCTCTTCCTCACCACTAACACCGAAGGATCCGCGATCATGAACAGCCCCCTCCTCGCAGCCGAGAGAAACCATCGATGAACGCGGGCTTTCTGGCGGTGACGGTGGGATTTGAGCCCATCCTCACCGAGATCACGTCAGTCGCATTCAGTCTCGACACGCGACCCTACGCGGATCTGAGTCTTGAGAAGGTCCGGGATGGACTGCAATCCCAGGTGCCGGTCACTCCCACCTTCGGCCTCGCCCACGAGGTCCTCGCCGCCTTCTCCAGGCAGTGCCCAGCACTCGGTCCCCTCATTTGTTCACACCGTTGTTCACACCCCGTATCGTGTTGCTTTCTCCGCGAATCGTTCCAAGAGTGGGGCGTGCGTCCGCAGCTTCGAACGCGCTCCGGATCGCATGCCTCGAGTAGGAATCCGGTGAGGTCGCGACGCGACTCAGCGATTGACGTGACCTTCTCACGAGGGGAGAGTGATTCCGGCGGCATTCGGTCCACCGGCGTCCCGACGCGGCAGCCCACTCTCGTTCGGACGCCACCACAGCCACGCCTCCCCGGCGAGAACGTGCATCGTGAAGCCCAGCCAGAACGCCGGGGCGAAGGCGTCGATGCTCGGCAGGATGCCGGTGCCGGCGAGCAGGCCGACCCAGATGCGGATCGTGCCGACGCCGAGACCGACCGCGAACGCGCGGATCATCCAGCGGCGGTGCATGCGCACCCTCCTGAGGCGGATCGCGCGATAGGCGAGCACGAGCGCGACGAGGAACCACGAGCCGAACACCGCGGTCGCGAGCGACTGCCATGCGCCGCCGTATGACAACGGGATGCCGAAGCCCAGCGCGAACACACCGCTGACGAGTCCGAGCATGAGCACGACGCGTCCGAATCGGCGGTGGAACGTGTAATGCCGCTCGCGGATCCGCCGCGAGAGCTGGAGCGGCGCACCGAGGAGGTAGAGGATGCCGGGCACGATGTGGACGTAGGCGAGCCATGGGTTTGCGACGTACCGGCGCTCGAAGCTGTCGTGGTCGGGCAGCGCACCGGAGACGAAGTAGGGCACGTCGGTCACTGCACGCAATGTCGCGAACACAAGGGTGATCGCGATCAGGAAGATGATCAGGATCCACATCGTGACTGCCATCGCGCGGGTCACAAGATCAGGGTACGCCGCCCACCCAGAGCGCGGTGATCAGTTGGTGTGCACCTCGCAGACTGTGCGAACCCCTTGGGATTGGTGGGCCTGCGGGAGTGCGACTGGCCTGCCTCGCGGACGATCCTCGAATTCAGCCAAGAACGTTGACGACTGCTAGGCGGCGTAGTGCGGCTGTGGACACTGATCGGGCCGTTTGCCGGAAGCAGGACCATCGATACCAGGCTGATACACCATCTTGGTTGAGTTGTTCACGCGCGCAATGCGTACGAACTGAATAGTCACTGACGAGTCGCGAGCACAACTGTTTAGCTGCGGTCGCGCGGGATATTAGAGAGGACGCATCATGCGACCAGGACTACACAAGCGAACACGCGGCACATTCGTGCTTGCTGCTCTCGTCGCGCTGGTGGCAACAGCGCTCGGAGCCGCACCTGCAGTAGCACAGCCGGAGCATTCCGACGCGGTGCGCGTCTGGAATCTCCACGCTTCGGACGCGCTGATAAACCCCTCTGGGGCGCCTACTCCCGGCGCCGGTCAGGCGCCACCCGTCTCGCAATTGCACCTCGCGATGGTGCAGGGTGCCGTCTACGACGCCGTCAATGCGATCGTCGGCGGATATCAGCCCTACCTGCCTGACCTTCCCACGGCATCGCCGTCGGCGTCACAGGAGGCCGCCGTCGCCACCGCCGCGCACCACGTGCTGGTCGGTTTGGAAAACGAGGATGTCCTGCTGTTGCCAGAGTTGGTCCGGGACCGGCTTGATGACCTCTATGCCGCCGCGCTTGCGGGCATCCCCGACGGCGATGCCAAGACGGAGGGGGTGGCAGCAGGGGCCGCCGCCGCAGCAGCCATGCTTGCAGCACGAACGAATGACGGCCGTTTCGCGCCATCGTTGTCGTGGGACGTCGGCACCGAACCGGGCGAGTGGCGTCCCACTCCGCCGGCGTTCCTCAACGACCTTGCGTGGGTGGGGCAGGTCGAACCGTTCACGCTGGAGAGCACATCGCAGCTCCGGACGAAAGGCCCCCATGCGGTAACCAGCGGAGCCTACGCAAAGGAATACAACGAGGTGAAAGACCTCGGGGAAGCGGACAGTCCCCGCACTCCTGAGCAGAACGTTGTCGTCCAGCTCTACACGGCGAACCCGATTGAGTTGTTCAACCGAACATTCCGGGTGGTATCCGAAGCCCAGGGGCTGACGCTCGCCGAGGAAGCCCGTCTCTTCGCCATGTTGAACGTGGCCACGGCAGACAGTGTCATCAGCTGCTTCAACGACAAGGCGTTCTGGAACTTCTGGCGTCCGATCACCGCGATCCGCGAGGTTGACGATGACGGCAACCACAAGACTGCAGGCGATCCAGAATGGACGCCGGTCCTCACGAATCCGCCCTACTCGGATCACCCGTCTGGCTACAACTGCGTATCGGCCGCGTACATGCACGCCGCCGGGGCGTTCTTCGGTACGGACAAGATGGACTTCAGCGTCATCCGGCCCATCCCCGGCATGCCCGACGTGGTGCTCCACTACACACGCTTCACCGACCTGGTCGACGACACCATCGATGCACGCGTGTGGCAAGGTCTCCACTTCCGGGAGGCCGATGTCCAGGGCGCAGGGATCGGCAAGGACGCTGCCCGCTGGCTTGAAAAGCACTTCTTCCAGCCGGTGAAGTGACACGATCGCCCACTGAGGCTTCGCCTCGGTACGCAGACCCTAAGACGGGCCTGGTCGCCGGGGGGAGCGTCAGGGCGGCTCATGGCCACCCCGGTGCGTGGTGAACTCCAACCGGAGCCTCCGCACCGAGGTGAGCCATGTGCAAGAGATCCTGGTCGCGCGAACTGTGTCCGACCACCTGCTCAAAGGCGCCGGATTCGACCACGCGTGAGCCTTGCGCGTTGACGATGCTGCAATCCGCGGCGGGGACCTCGAGGCGTACGTCGACGCGCGACCCGGGTGCGGTGCCGGTCCGCTTCTTCGTTCTCGCCGTCGCCATGTGGTTGCTCGGCAACTGGCGCGGCGGGGTTCCCGCGACAGGGGCAGACAGCCACGAACTGAAGGTGGATACTGTCCCCATGCAACCCACCGGCGGGCGCAGGATCGCGCGCCTTCCTCGTAGCCGCCGGCACTCTTGCGGCGCTCGGTCTCACCGCCTGCACCGCCCCACCCACCACGGGAACAGGGGACACCGTGTCTTCGGAAGCCCCGGCCGAACCGATCGCGGGAACGTTCGACGTCGGCGGCGGCCGCCAGATGTACCTGGAGTGCGCAGGCACCGGGTACCCGCGGGTGCTGATCATCCCAGGGCAGCGCGCCGGGGTCGAGGAGTGGCAGACGGTCGGCGAGGGCCAGACCGCCGAACCCGTCTTCCAGCAGCTGGCCGCGCAGACCCGCGTCTGCGCCTATGACCGGCCGGGCGTGCCCTTCAACAACGAACCCGTCAGCCGCACCGACCCCGCGCCGATGCCCAGCAACGCCGATGCCATGATGACCGACCTCCGCGCACTGCTGGAGGCGGCGGGCGAGGCGGGGCCGACTATCATCGTCGCCCATTCGCTCGGAGGCCTGCCGGGCCTGCTCTATGCGGAAACCTACCCGGAGGACGTGCTCGGCATCATCATGGTCGACGCGCTCACTCCCACGATGCGCGACGCGATGACGCCGGAGCAATGGGCAGTGCAGAAGGAGCTGCTGACGGGCGACATCGAGGAGACCCTTGTCGCGTATCCCGACCTCGAGCGAATGGACTTCGATACCAGCTTCGACCAGGTCGCCGCCGGGCTCGCCGACCTGCCCGAAGTGCCGTACATCGTGATCACGGCCGACCAGCAGATGGGTCCGATCGCCCAGCAGCTCGTCGAGACCGGGGGGCTGCCCGCCGGCGTGCCGGCCGACGCCGGCTTCGTCCTCGACGAGGCGCAGAAGATCGCGCGACCCGCGACCGCGGCACTCATCCCCGGTGGGGTGTGGATCGAGCACACCGACAGCGGCCACATCATGCATCACGATCAGCCGCAGCTGATCGCCGACACCATCCTCGGAATGGTGGATGAAGTCCGTGCTGCGCGCTAGGAATGCCGGCCAGATCCAAAGGATCAACGATCAAGAGGTGACAGCTTTCATCAGCACCTCGTACTCGGTCACCGTTCGCGATCAGCTTCGCGGGCGAGCTGCGGCTGGCACAGGGGTCACGGTCGACATCTGAGCGGTGATCCGCGTCAGGCAGGGCGCCGAAGGCCCCACCGGATGGGGGTTGTGACTCGTCCGACAGGCTCCGACCAGCGTCTGTACAAAGATTGCGCGACGAAGTGCATCCAAACCCGCACTGGGAAGAGAAGTTATTGGTGTCGGGTGAACTCGCACCCGCCGACAGAAGGGAAAGTCCAATGAAGCGCATTCTCGCCATCGGATCCATCGTCGCTCTCTCCATTTTCGGGTTCGCCGGCAGCGCCACCGCCGCGCCAGCCGACACTGCCTGCTTCGGCCAGGTGCATAAGACCATCAACACTGAAGGCGCCCTCGGATTCACGAACGTTGGAGACGTCGTCCAGGCGCTCGGCGGCCAGGGCAAGAACGAGACCGCGAGGGGCATCTGCGGCGACTGAGCGCACCTCTCCCATCGCATATGCCTTCAGCCGCATGACACGGAGGTGCGCGCGAAGTCCGCGGAGTCACACGGATCTCACTTGTAAGTGTGATCCACACCCTCCTCGCCTGCGAGCTCGCGAACGCCGCGGCGGCCGACAGATCGACCCACGACCGTGGTCAGGATGTGGGTAAACCGTGGTCAGGCGAAGAAGACCCCTGATTAGTCAGGGGTCTTCTGGCGGTGACGGTGGGATTTGAACCCTAATGGGTGGCCCTCACCATGACTGCACCCGATCTCAGGCGCTTTGTCCACGCTGCTGGTCGAGGCGCGTGAGCTCGCCCTTGACGAACCGCGCGACGGAGTGTGGGCCAGCGACCACTAGGTCTCGTCGCGGACGCACAACGCGACTAGTCAAAGGCATCGGTGCCCGGCGGGGAAGCAGGGCACCGATGTTGTTCGTCACCGGTAGAACTCGCCGTAATAAGTCCCCAGCCGGTCTCGGTAGGCGCCGTCGTCCTTCATGGTTGACTCGTCCAGCTCCGGAGAATCCTTGATCTGGTCTTTCGTCAGCGAGACGTAGACCTTCCGGTCGGCGTCGTCCACACGGTCGATCGTGCCGGCTGGAAGGACCACCTTGCGGCCGAAAATCCACGGGCCCGTGTCAACGACAACACTGCTCGATCCGGCTTGGTCACTGGCCTCGTCGATCTTCCCGATGTCGCCGTCGCTGGCATGCACGTGATAGCCCACCAGACTGCGCGAACCTGGCGTACGGTTTGCCGACTCCCGGTAGTTCCATGCGTCCCATGTTGTAGACATCTCTGCTCCTTGTCTCATTTCGGGGGCGAGGTATCGCGACCGCG
Organism: uncultured Actinomycetota bacterium; assembly: GCA_963713325.1. Taxonomy (GTDB): domain Bacteria; phylum Actinomycetota; class Actinomycetes; order Actinomycetales; family Microbacteriaceae; genus Microbacterium. Next base: position 25,822 of record CAVQLL010000008.1, on the reverse strand, counting down.
CCGGTCGCTACACGAGCACGCTAAGCAGCCATCACAATCTGAGCGACCCCCTGGCGAAATCGCGCCTAGGGGCGTATTGGGCGGCGCTGGAGATGATCGGGTTCGACATCCCGCGTGGGTGCCCTGAGCGAGCGGATGCCGCGACCCAACCGGTCCGGGAGTCGAGGACTGCGGCTGGCGTCACGCTCCGGGTGCGAGCAACCCGGGGTGAGTCGCTAAACTGTGTCTTGCGACGGAGGGCAGCCGTGGAGGATCACGAGGACAGCCTGCACCGGGCAAGGCGGGCGTACGCCGCACGGGATTGGCGCGATGCGGCTGACCTGTTTGAATCCGTTACATGGGACCGTCTCGCCGGCGATGACTTGGCGGCCTACGCCGAAGCGGCGTGGTGGCTGGGGCGGATTGACGATGCACTGAGATTAGATGCAGCGGCGTGCGACTCTTTGGCGGCGGAGTCCCGTCCGGCCGACGCCGCCGGGGTGGCGTTCCGTCTTGGGGTGTTCCACGTTTCCCGGGGTGACGAGCCGCAGGGCACGGGTTGGTTCAGCCGCGCCGGGCACCTGCTCGAGGGAGTCGGGGAGTGCCGGGTGCATGGTCTGCTCCTGCTGTTGTCGGGTGTGGAGGCCAATCTCGCGGCCGGCCACCCTGCCGCGGCAGTCGATGCGGCCCGTCAAGTCCGTGACCTGGGCCGACGGCTGAGCGACCAGAGCCTGGTGGCAGTGGGTTTGAATGGCGAGGGTCGCGCCCTGATCAGGTCGGGACAGGTCGCAAACGGGATGGTGCTGCTCGACGAGGCGATGGTGACGGTCCTGTCGGGCGCGCTGGATCCATTCATGTCCGGCGTTTTGTATTGCCACACCATCGCGGCCTGTCATGACGTCGGCGAGGTTGTTCGCATGAGCCGTTGGACCGACCTCGCCGAGGAATGGCTTGGTACGGTGCCCGCGGAGGCGGTGTTCGGTGCCATGTGCGCGGTGCACCGAGCGCAGCTCCAGCTGCTGCGCGGGGAGTGGGACCAGGCGCTGGTTGAGGCTCTGCGGGTGGTGGAACGCTTGGATGTAAATCGCATCGATTATGCCGCGCAGGCCTGGTACGTCGTCGCGGAGGTCCGCAGGTTGCGCGGTGTGGCAGGCGCTGCTGACGCGTACGGCGAGGCCCACGCGCGAGGATACGATCCACAGCCGGGGCGGGCGTTGCTCCGGCTCGCGGATGGCGACGTCGAAGGGGCGTTGGCATCCGTGACTGCGGCCTTGACCGCGGTGGGGCCAGATCCGCTGCGACGAGCCCCTCTGTGCGCGGCATTGGTGGAGATCGCGATCGGTGCAGGACGTCTGCAGGAGGCGTCCGCGGCGGCATCCGAGCTTGCGGAGACGGCCGCCTTGTTCGCCACTTCGGGATTGGAGGCGGCGGCGACTACGGCGCGCGGTGCGGTGTTGCAGGCCGAGGGCAACATCGGTGAGGCCCTGCCGCTGCTTCGGGACGCCTGCCGACGCTGGTACGACCTGGGTTCCGTCTACGATGCCGCCGGCGCCTGCGTGTTGCTCGCCGACGCATATCGCGCGCTTGGGGACGGCGCTTCCGCAGACGCGGAGCTGGCCCGGGCGCAGGCAGTCTATGAGCGGTTGGGGGTGCAGCTGCCGATGCGCGAGCTGCCGGATGGCATGACCCCACGTGAGTACGAAGTGCTCACGCACGTCGCCGAGGGACATTCCAATCGCGAGATCGGTGCAGCGTTGTTCATCAGCGACCGGACCGTGGCCCGGCACCTGACGAACATCTACAACAAGATCGGGGTCTCCTCACGCACCCAGGCCGCCCGCTACGCCATCGACCGTCACATCATTGCGGCACGCTGACCCTCATCGGCTACGCACAACCGCGTAGTTCCCGGCACCAAGTTGGCCAATTGAGCTGATGCCCCACCACCGCCGCGGTGCCTAACCTCCTCGGTAGATGCGCCGCACTGCGACGCCCTTTCTTCAAGGAGTGACGATGAATGCAAGAGTTCAGGTGGCCACCTCCGCCGACGGCACCGAAATCGTCGGACGAGTCCGCGGACAGGGTCCAGCCCTGGTCCTGGTCCATGGCGGATGGGGCGACGGCGAAGTCGCGTACGAGGCGTTGGTGCCCCACCTCGCCAACCGGTTCACCTGCTACACACCCAGCACACGGGGCCGAGGCCTGTCCGGCGACAGCCCCGACCACTCGGTGCACCGCCTGATCCAGGATGTCACCGCGTTCATCGACACGATCGATGAGCCGGTGTACCTGCTCGGCTGGTCGGGCATCGAACCACCGTTGGGCGCCGCCATCCACAGTCCGGCCGTGTCCGCCCTGGCCGTCTTCGAAGGTTACGTGCCCCTCGTCGCAGATGAAGACGACCTCGCCGGCCTCCAAGCTGCCATCCAACGCGCCGGATCGGCAGCGGCGAGCGGCCGCCTTCCGGACGCGGCTCGTGCCTTCGCGCCCTTCGTCCTGACCGACGCAGAGCTGGCCGCGTTGGACGGGGACTTCTTTGAGCGCTGGGGGCGCAGCATCCCAGCCATGCTCCACTACTTCCAGCAGAACCCGTCCATGGATGCTTCCCGCCCCTATCTCCCCGAGCAACTGCGGAAGATCACCGTGCCAGTCCTCGCCCTGTGGAGCCGGCACACCACCAGAAGCCCATTCGTCGCGAGATCGGCCGAGTTCCTCGCCGCACACGTGGCGGACGGCCGGGTGCGTGAATTGGCCGGAGGCGCTCACTTCGCGCCCCTCCTCACACCCGAAATCCTCGCGACGGAGGTCACCGCGTTCTTCGAATCAACAGGAAAGCACGGGACGCAGAACACAACCTCAGTTCACGCCGAGGCCTCCGGCGCCTCCGCCCGGGCCTAACCGTCACGGGTTACGCAGAGGCCAGGGCCCGTGCTATTTGTCGGTTGAACCGCCCTGTAATCCAGCATCCCCGGGCGCGCCAGCGTCGACCAACAACTGCAAGACCTCGGCGTCCGATACCTGCTGCGCTGACCGAGGACCAGCCACACCCCAGCCGCTCCGCGCATCGGCCGCCCGAAAGCTCCGGTTCCACGGAACCAAACCCCACTCACGCAGTAACGAGCGAGCACGACCGCTGCGGGCTGACGGGCCCATCATCGCTGTCAGCCGACCCTTGCCGACGCCGCCGCGCGGTCGAATCCTGCGAGGAACACCGGGTAGGTGTCCAGCTCATCCTTGAACTCCGCCCAGTACTCAGTGAGCACATGCGGGGGCGTGCCGAGCACGATTTGCTGACTGTCATCGAGGTCCAGCCAGTCCCACGCGTGCGCGATGTGGTTGGCCACGACGGCCATGTGCGTAGCCATCGAGTCCCCGTCGGGGTGGACCTGGACGACAATCGTGCGACCGCGGTCCGAGTCGAGGTAGAAGAGGAACGACGACAGCCGCGGCTCCTGCTCCTCGACCACCCGGGCGATGTCCCTCAGGCGCTCGGCGGCGCTGTCGAGGAACTCCGGCTTGATGCCGTAGCTGGCGATGTATACGAATGGCTCACTCATGACGGTTTCCTTTCTTCGATGCTGCTGCCCGCGTCTGGGGCATGACACCAGGGTTGCGGCGGCGAGGTGCGGCCACATCGGCAGAGTGGGCCGTCTGCGCCTTGCCCTGGTGGGTAGTTCGGGCCATCGGCCGGTGCCACAATTGCGCCAGGGAGGTGCCTAGTGGCTGCCGCTGCCGTTTCCCACGCACGCGAGCTGCATCGACTCACGCGGTGGGAGGACGCGTGCGTCGAGTTCCTCGCCGCGGATGCCGAGCGGGCACTCGACGCGGGCGACCTGGAGCTGCTGGCGGAGGCAGCGCAACTGACCGGGCGGCACCACGAGGCCGCATCCGCGCTGGAGCGCGTGTTCACCCTGCGCGCGGCAGCGGCGGACCTGAACTCAGCCGCCACAGCGGCGTTCTGGTTGTACCTGGACTGCATGTACGCCGGAGAGTTCGCGCGCGCAAGCGGGTGGATGTCGCGGCTGCACGACCTGTCGGAGCAGCTGGACGCCGAGGAGGAACCGGGCTGGCTGCACATCGCTGCGGCGTACCAGCTCATCGCGCAAGGGCGCTACGACGATGCTCGTGCCGAGCTGCCCGACGCGGTGGTACAGGGGCGCGAGCGTGGCGAGGTCGACCTCGAGACGTTCGCGAGGATGCTGACCGCTCGGTCGTTGCTTCTCGCGGGGCGACTCCACGAAGGCCTTTCTGACATGGACCAGGCCATGCTGCGCGTGACCAGCGGGCTGACCTCTCCACGCATGACGGCCGTGCTCTATTGCGCTGCGATCGGCACGTGTGAGGGGGACGCCTGGGAGCTGGCCCGAGCCCAGGAGTGGGCGCGTTCGCTCGAACGTTGGATGGCGTCCCTGCCCACCCTCTTCGGCGGCGCGCTCCTCGACAACTGCCGCGTCTATCGGGCCGCGCTGAAACGTCGCCGCGGGCAGCTGACCGAGGCCAGACGTGAACTCGAGGAGGCCGCACGCAACCTCCTCGACAACGCAAACGGCGCGCTTGCGGGTCATGCCTGCTACGAGCTGGGCGAGGTGCACCGGCTGCTCGGCGACCACGACGCGGCCGAGGTCGCGTATCGGCGAGCGGCGTCGCTCGGCGCCGGGGTCCACCCAGGTCTGGCGATGCTGCGCCTGCGCGCAGGAGACACCGCCGCCGCGGCCACAGGACTGCGCCGAGCGTTGGCCGAGTCCACCCGTCCCGCCGAGCGAGCCCGTTTGATGCCTTCGATGGTCTCTGTCCTCGTGGCAGCGGGATCGCTGGACGAGGCGCAGCGCGCCCTCGTCGAGCTCGACGACCTTTCCCGGAGCATGGGCAGCTCGGCGTTGAACGCGGAACTGGCGCGAGCGAAGGGGGAGCTCGCACTCGCGGCTGGGAGCGGCGGAGCTGCTCTCCCCGACCTGCGACACGCTGCGGACACGTGGCGCCAGCTCGCGGCGCCGTACGAGACCGCGCGCACACGCGTGCTGATCGCCCAGGCCTGCCGCTCGCTCGGAGACGAGGAGGGTGCTCGGCTCGAGCTCGAGGCTGCCCGCGAGACGTTCGCCGAACTCGGGGCGCACCCGGACCTGGACTCCGTCGAAGTCCTGATGACCGCGTCGACGTCCCGTGAGGGATTGAGCAGTCGCGAGCTTCAAGTGCTGCAACTCGTCGCCGCGGGTCGCACCAACCGATCGATCGCGTCGGAGCTGTTCCTGAGCGAGCGGACTGTCCATCGGCACGTGAGCAGCATCTTCGGCAAGCTCGGCGTGCGATCCCGCGCCGAGGCGGCGGCGTACGCCGTCGCGCACCACCTCCTGCAGGCTCACTGACGGGGTGGGCACTCGCTCGTGCTGCGCAGCCGCGCGTGGGAATCGTGACGGGGCGTGGGTCAGGGCGGCGACCACGAACAGGGCGCCGGTGACGGTGACGTCGCAGGCGAGTTCGGACAGGGGTCACGCACGGCCACACTTGACACCGCGGTTGATGCGGTCGCCATAGCGATTCTCCGGCACGCCGGCAACCCAGACGAGCCCGGAGCAGACTGGCCAGGCGACCTTGATGACGCAAACCGCATCGCTCGCGCCGTTCTCGACGCACTGGGCTGGCGAACAATCGATCCGCCCACGGAATTCTGAAGCAGCTCTCGTCTCAAGCGGATCTGCGGTGGGCAGCTCGCCCACCGCAAGAGTGTGGGCACGGCCGAATCCTGCGCCGAGCCCGGTCGCTACGAGTCGTTTTCGTCGTCATCGATCGTTCTCGATCGAATCGACGCCCGACGAACGGTGACGTCCACGGAATCCCTGATCAGCCCGTGCCCACAATTGAGCTGAAACAAGAACGATCCAAAAGGAATGAGCCGGATCGAAACCTACGCAGAATGGGCCGATCCGGCTCACAATGGCGGTGACGGTGGGATTTGAACCCTAATGTGTGGTCGTCACCACGCCTGCACTTGATCTCAGAAACCTGCACTCGCCTGCAATCACTCGCGCACCGAGGTCTCAAACACTGCCCTCAACCACACTCGGGCCCTCAATTGTTCACACCGTTGTTCACACCCCGCTTCAAGGACTACGGGACATCTCCCGCCGCCCAAGGTCCGGACGCGAACGCAGATAGAGCCCAGGCGTGCGCGTCCTGACATGCTGCGTCGCATGTATCGGGGATGGCGACATCGAAGGTCGCGACCCCGCTGTCGATGCTGAAGTCGACGAGGATCTCGCCCGCGAACCTGAACTCTTTCGAGTGCGAGGGGAAGGACAGAGTGTCGGAGTCGACAAGCGTGTAGTCACCGTTGTCGACCTGTTGGCCGGCTTGATCGTGTGAGCCGAACTCGCCCGTCTCCGTGAACCAGTGCGAGTGCTCCAGGGGGCCTTCTGCGCCAGCGCAGGGATCACCCGTGGGGGGTCCCTCCCCGCCGCCGTAGAAGTTGCCCTGCAGCCAGCCTGTGTGCGACTGCGCGAGCCCGGCGGCTTCGAAGGCAGGCAGAAGCTCCGCGCACGTTTGCGCACGGTGCCAGTAACCGATGAGCTCGCTCGCGATCAAAGATGCGGATGCGGAAGGGCTGCTGCCCTCGGTATCTGAGACCGGAGGCGAGACTGTCGCGGAATCCTCAGTCGTGTCCGTCGCCGCAGTGCATCCGGCAAGCAGAAGCACCACGGTACCGAAAGACACTGTAATGAAGCGCCCAGCTGGGGTCACCGCACGGCTGCGCCGCGGTCGTGCAACTCGTGACCTCATCGCTGAATCCCGTCAGGCACCTGCGCCAGCGTCTCTGCGACGCGATCCGCCGGAACTCCGTCGAATCGCTTGGACAGCTCGCGCGCGCGTTCGTTGTCGCGCTCGAGGTCTTCGGCGACACGGTCGGCCGGCCGATTGGTGTGGATGCCTGCCGGTGCCTGGGGAGGCGCCCCAGGTGCGGGGTCGGGATGGCTGTTCACGGCGGTCTGGCAGCCCGTCAATGCGAGTCCCACGGCCAGTGCGGATGCTGCGACCGCCCGGCGTACAGTCGTCTTCGATGCGGATGTGGCGTTCATGATCGCTCCTTGTGCTCGCCTGGCCGCCGATCGACCAGGCTCTTGGAATTCACATTTCCGGGCGGTTATATCCACGCATCCTGACCGCGATATCCGATCGATATCCGCGAATACGACATCCTGTTGACGGGCTCGGGAGTCGGGGACACACTTCCCTCATGGTCGTCAAGGTGCTGGGGCCGCTCGAGACCGGGTCGGCATCGCTCGGACCACGCGAGCGCACCGTCCTCGCCGCCTTGATCGTGCGCCGCTCCACCTCGATGTCGCCGCCCGAGTTGGCGGAGGCAATGTGGGGTGGGACGTTACCACCGACCTGGGCGCAGCAGGTACGCAACTCGGTCGCGCGGATCAGGGCACGACTCGGCCGTGACGCGATCTTCACCGAAGCGACCGATTATCGTCTGGGCATCGACGCTGACGCGATCGACGCCGTCCGCTTCGAAAGGCTTGTCTCGGATGCCCGCGGACACGCGCTTCGGGAGGAGCATCATCGCGCCGTCGATGGGTATCGAAAGGCGCTGGCTCTCTGGCGAGGCGAGCCTCTCCAGGACGTGGCGGACTGGGAACCCGGCATCGTCGAGGCGATGCGCTTGAATGAGATCCGCACGAGCGCGCAGGAGGAGCTCCTCGAAGGGCGGCTACGTACGGGCGAGCACCGAGCAGTGATCCCCGAAGCGGAACGGCTCGTGCGCGAAGCACCGCTCCGCGAAGACCGATGGGCCATCCTCGCGCTCGCAAACTATCGCGCTGATCGGCAAGCGGAAGCCCTTGCAACCGTGCGTGCCGCCCGCGGGCGGCTCGCGGACGAGCTCGGAATCGAGCCCGGAGCGCGCCTCGTCGCGCTCGAAACAGCAATGCTCCGCCGCGACGCGTCCATTGATGCCCCCGAGCAGGTGACGCGTGCCCTATCGGAGTGCCCGTATCCCGGGCTGCGCGCGTTCGGCGAGGAGGACGCCGAATTCTTCTTCGGGCGCGAGCAGGATGCGGATGCTGTGATTGAGCGAGCACGCCCTGGTGCGGTCGTGGCGGTGGCAGGTCCGTCTGGCAGTGGAAAGTCCTCGCTCGTCCTCGCAGGGGTTCTCCCGAGACTGGCCGAGTCCGGACGACAGTCGAGGGTCGTGCCTCCGACGGCGTCCGCGCCCGGTGAGCTTCGCGCGGCCGGTGAAGTCGCCGCGATCGTCGTCCTCGACCAAGCCGAGGAGCTCCTCGCCCTCGCTCCCGAGACGCGGGAGGACATCTTCGGCGCGCTCGATGCGCTCCGTGCCGACGGCCGGACGATCCTCTTAACCGTGCGCTCGGATGCGCTCGACGCATTGCGCGCGTCGGTGTTCCTCGGCGACGCCATCGGCAGCGGCGTGTACCTGCTGGGGCCGCTCGATGCCGCGAGCTGCCGCGAGGTCATCGAGGAACCCGCACGACGGGCCGGCCTTCGCCTCGAGCCGGGACTGGTCGAGCTCGCGATCCGCGACTGCGGCGACCGCGTCTCAACCCTTCCCCATCTCTCCCATTCGCTGCGGGAGACATGGCATCGCCGAGAGGGTCTGACGCTCACCGTCGCGGGGTACGAGGATGCCGGGGGGATCGCCGGAGGGATCGCTCAGTCGGCGGAATCGGTGTTTCGCTCCTTGACCCCTGAACAGCAGGAACTCTGCCGCTCGCTCATGCGCCGACTCATCGATCGGAGCCCGGACGGCATCTCCACCCGCCGCCGCGTACCACTCGAGCCGATCGTGACCGACTCCGCACGCCGAGACGTGCTGGAGAGGCTGGTCCACGTCCGACTCCTGACCGTGGACGGCGAGGTCGTGATGGTCACCCACGAGGCGATCGCGAGCGCGTGGCCCCGTCTCGACGGTTGGCTCGACGAGGACGCCGAGCGCGCGCGTGTGCTGCGCATCGTCGAAACCGCGGCGATCGAGTGGGATGCCGGGGGCCGCAACGACGAGGACCTCCTGCGAGGAGCACGTCTGACGGGAGTGGCGACCTGGCGAGAGACATCGGATCGCGACCTCACCGACGTCGAAACCGGCTTCCTCGACGCGTCGGTGGCCAACGCGGACGCGGAGATGCGCGAACTCGAGCACCGGGCCGCACATGAGCGATCCCGCAACCGTGTGCTGCGGGGGTTGGTGGTCGGGGCTGCAGCACTCCTCGTCGCGGCGATCGCCGCCGGCGGAGTCGCTGTCGTTCAGGGTCGGGAGGCGGCCGTCTCGGCCGAAGACCAGCGCATCGAAGCCATCGTGGCGACATCCCTCTCACTGCGATCAACGGACCTCGACGTCGCAGCGCTCCTCGCCGTGGAGGCCTATCAGCGCTGGCCGAATGACGGCCGGGTCCGCAGCTCACTGTGGGGCGTCTTGACCTCCGCCCAGGGACTCGTGAGCAAGTGGCGCTTCGACGGCGCAAAGGTCGCGGCGGCTGTCATCCCAGGCACCTCCAATGCCCTGCTGGTCGTTCAGGGAACTCGTGACGCCGAGACCACAGTCGTCGATCTGGACACGACGGAGACGCTTCGCACAATCGACGTCGATATGCCCTTCGGTGACATCGGCAACAATCGCCAGGTGGCCGTGAGCGCGGACGGCTCAACCGCTGTCGTGCAGACGCCCCTGCTGAAAGACCCCGGCGATCCCGAAGCCTGCTGTGTCAATCACCTGCAATTCATCGACCTGGGGACGGGCGAGGCGCTGCCGGGATCGGGCGTGGCCGCATTGCGCACGACTTCGACGATCCTGATGGAGCCGGACGGATCAGGGGTGTTCCTCGGTAACACCGTGACGACGGACCTCATGCGGGTGGACTCGCGCACGGGGGTGATCACCGCTTCAGATCCACGTGCCCTGGCAGATCTCACCGGCGCGACGTTTCGTACCAACGCGATCGCCTGGGCGGGAGAGGGCCGGATCGCGGTTGGGGACGAAACGGGTATCACAGTGTTCGACGCCGCGACCCTTGAACCCCTCGTCCATCATGCGATCCCTGGAAACCGCACTGCCTCGACGATGACCTCCTCCGGAGATGTCGTCGTCACGTCGGGACCCGACGGCATCGCCCTGATCGACGCGGCGTCGGGGACCGTGCAGTGGACCGCCGCGTCACCTGTGGGTGGCGAGTGCTCGTGGCTCGCATCGGACGCTGTCCGCGGCACGATCCAATGCGCTCAGAGCGGACAGGTCACTCCCCTCTCGTTGGCATCGGGTTCTCCGGCGGGACCGCCTGTGACGCTGCAGACCGACGAAGCTCCCGTGCTCACGTTGCACGCGGATGGGGACGAGCTTCTCATGGTCGACAGCACGACGATCTTCCGGTCTCGCGTGGATGGATCTGGCCCCGTGAGCCGACTCATCGCTGCCGGGAGAGACCTCATGGCGGGTTTCGGCGCGAATGGGAGCCTCATCGGGGTGGGCAGCAGCGACCGCGGCGGAATGCAGCTCTGGGATGTCGAGCGCGATCTTCCGGTCGGGGCGCCGGCCCTCTTCCTCAGGTGGTTGTCGGACGACCTCATCTTCCGGGCTGAAGACTCGGGGGAATCGATCTCGCGCTTCGACGGCACTTCGTCGGTCGATTTCCCTCCGGACGCAGCCCGCGGGATGGGCCAGGACCTCGGCATCACGGCGGCGCCACCCGGCAACGCGGCATATCTCCTCGGCGCCCGCTCCGTGCAAGGGTTCGATCCGTTGACCGGCGAGGCCGAGGGCGAGCCACTGCATCGGCCCAGCATGGAGCCATGGGACCCCCTGTCCGTGAGCGAAAGCGCCGACGGCGCGTTCGTCGCCGTCACGTGGTGGGATCACAAGGCTCAGCGCGCACAGACGACCGTGTTCGAACGCGCCACGGGTGACGTCCTTGCCGAGGGTCTCCACGGATCCGAGGGGAGCCTCGTGACGGCGGACGGCGACTTGGTGGTCGTGACCGACACCGCTCTGACACGAAACGATCTCGCCACCCTCGAACCGCTCTGGTCGCTGCCGAAGCCATTCGGAGGCGGGCACACCATCGAGATCGACGATGCCTCGCGGACGATGCTCGTGGTCGGGTGGGACAATCGCGGATCGCTCTACGACGTGGTCGACGGCATCCGGCTCGGCGACCCGCTCCAGACCGTGTCGCCCGAACGGGCCGAAGGTGCCCACCTATCGCACGACGGTGCGCTTCTGGTGACCGGCGCACCCGAAGGGGTTCTGCTGTGGGATATGAATCCGGCGGCTCACGCGGCTGCGGTATGTCGAATCGCCGGACGCGAACTGACCGCCGGTCGAGTGGTCAACCTACTTCGGCGGCGAACCGCAGACCCCGACCTGCGCCGACGTGCTCCCCTGAGATGCAGCTACAAGGTGAGCAAGTGACGCGCCGTACACCCAGCACTGGAACGGAGCCAGCAGCAACGGGAACTCGCGCGTCGCCTTGTAGACGTCAAAGCAACTGGTGCCACTGGCGTCCCAGATGATGTCCGACCCGGGAAAGGGTGACAGTCGCGGGTCAGGTGAGGTCCGTTGCCGTTGACGATGTTGCCTGCGACGATCCCACCGTCCAGAGGAACCACTCACCTCACGCTCGACGCAGCCGTGGAAACCGCAGCCGAAGCGATACGGTGGCGAACGCGCGAAGAACGAACCAGGAATTGACTGGCCAGGCGAGCTCAAGCAGGTCCCGGCTCTCAATTGGTGCTCGTCACTAGGAGGTATCCATGAGTGAGACATCACACGTAATCGAACGGGACCAGGTGTGAACAAGACGTGAACAGATTTGTTCAAAGTTTGGTGCCTAGAACGCCGATCAGCGCTACACGAATGTGACGCTGATCTGGGATTTATTGGTGGCGGTGACGGTGGGATTTGAACCCAAAGAGGTTCGATCCCGCTCGTTCGTTCTCGGTCGGAAAGCCCGGATTCAAGCGATATCGAGCCTCGTGAATTCTGGTCTCGTCTCCGTTCGATCGGTCTCCATCGTGTTCGGTTGTGGGCACGGATTCAAGGCGAAGTCCTGTCCGCAGGCTCAAGACTTTCTCACCGCTGACGGCGAGCCCCGGGCCGATTGTCACTCGTCGGGTGCAACGAACTCGATCGAGTCGAAGACGGCGCGCCCCTCCTTGATCAGCGCCGGATCGATCGATGGGTCGGATTGGGCCAGCTCGATCACGGCCCGCTCACCGTTCAGGTCGACCACTAGCCAGGTCATGCGCCAGCCCGCATTTGAGTACTGGCGTCCGTTGCAGTCCTGCGCGGAATCCGACCAGATGCATATCTTGCCGCTGTCGCAGGCGGTGAAGTCGACGTCGCTCTCGGCGGCGTGGCCGAACTCGAAGCCGGAGTAATCGCCCACCGTTACCTTGACGGGAGGGGTGCTCACCGTTGACGCCTGCGCCGTCATCGCGTCGACTAACGCCTCAGCCGTCGGATCGACCTGGACGAGCGCGCCCTGCCAGGCGCATGCGTCCGTCGGGACATAGCGGATGGGGTAAAAAGTCAGGAAGACATTCCATTCGTTCGGGATATCCGGGTCGTCCCTGCCCAGTTCCGCGCCGTTGTAGGTCACCCAGCGGTCTGGGACGGTGATCTCGAAGGGCACCGGGTAGCCGGTCACGAGGTATGTGCCGGCGAGGGCGCCACGCTCCGGGAACGGTGCGACCGTATCGGCCTCCGCGGTCGATGTAGGGGACGGCGCCTCCGCCGCGGTGCACGCGGTGAGGCCGACGCACGCCAGCAAAGCGACGGCAACACCCACGCGCCGCGTGCGTGCCGCGTGAGCGGCGTAGGTGTGCCGGCTTGAAGTCCACATGTCACGTCCTATCGTTCGATCCATGCAGCGCTGTGGCTGCTCGTTCAGTCAAGGACTCGCGTGTATCAGCAGGATAACGGCGCCCGTCGGGTGTGTATCGGCCCGATATCAGCCGTCTTGACGGATGTCTGGGTCGGAGTCACAGTGGCCCCATGGAGGTGCGCGTTCTGGGAGCGCTGACGCTCGACGACGGCCGGATTCCACTGGCTCCGCGCGATCGTGCGGTGATGGGTGCGCTCACGGTTCGCCTGGGTGCGCCATTGTCGGCGGCATCCCTCGCGGCGGCGCTGTGGGGCGACAGCCCGCCCCCGTCCTGGTCGCATGTCGTCCCAGGGAGCATTATGCGGTTGCGCCGGCTTATCGCACCGGCCCAGATCGAAACCACCCCGCACGGGTACCGACTGGTCCCGGAACACGTCGAGGTCGACGCCGATCGGTTCGAGCTATTCGTCACGCGGGGCACGCAGCAGCTGCAGCTCGGGGAGCCCGAACGCGCCGCACACACGTTTGCGGAGGCGCTCGCGCTGTGGCGGGGGGAGCCCTACGTCGAACTCGCCGATTGGGAACCGGCACGGATCGCCTCCGGTCGCCTGGAGGAGATGCGTCTCGGCGTTGAGGAACTGCTCCTGGACGCAAGACTCCAGGCCGGTGAAATTCAGGAGGTCGCCGCGGTGGCCCGCGCCCGCGTCGCCGAAGCACCGCTGCGCGAGCGGCGTTGGGTGGTGCTGAGCGTGACGCAGTACCGGCAGGGTCGGCAAGCGGAGGCGCTCGACACGGTGCGCCGGGCGCGGGGGCTGCTCGCTGCCGAGCTCGGTCTGGATCCCTGCATCGAGCTCGCCGAGCTGGAGCAGGCGATCCTTCGGCAGGATCCTTCGCTGCTGTCCGACCGAGTGTTCCGAGCCGCGAGCCCGCAGTGTCCGTATTTCGGCCTGCCCCCCGCGGGGGTGCGCGACGCCGAACGCTACTTCGGTCGTGAACAGGAGCTGTCGGGGGCACTGCGGGCGCTCGACGAGCACGGCGTGCTGCTCGTCGCTGGCTCATCGGGGGTCGGGAAGTCCTCATTCGTCAGGGCCGGCATCGGTGCGCAGTTCATTGCGCGCGGCGTCGAGGTCGCCGTTGTGACGCCTGGCGAGCATCCGATCGACGCCCTTCGCGACCTCGATCTCCCGGTCGGAGGCTCGCTGCTCATCGTCGATCAATGCGAGCAGGCATTCGCCGCGGGCGACCCCGCCGAGATCGGGGAGTTCTTCGACGCGCTGTCGCAGATGGTGTTCCGCGGCATGCTTGTCGTCGCGATCCGCGCCGACCGTCTCGGAGACCTGGCCGATCACGAAGGCTTCGCCCAGATCATCCAGTCCCACATGCTGATGCTCACCGCGCTGAGCCCCGACGGACTGCGGACCGTGATCGAAAAGCCCGCAGAGCAGGCCGGGCTCATCCTCGAGCCGGGCCTCGTCGAGATCCTCGTTCGCGACGCTGATGGGCGAACACTCCCGCTGCTCTCCCACGCCCTGCGTCAGGTGTGGTCACGTCGTGAGGGCCGCGTTCTGACCGTGGACGGGTATCGGGCATCCGGTGAGATCGAGGGTGCCGTCGCGAAGACTGCCGAAGAGGTCTACGCGACGCTCTCCGCGGACGGCGTGCGGCTGCTGCGCGACATCCTCCTCCGTCTCGTCGAAGCATCCCCGGACGGTGCGGTGATCTCGCGCCGGGTCGAGCGCACCCGGATCGCGATAGACGACGCCCATGCGCAGATCGTCGACCGGCTGGTCGATGCCCGCCTGCTCACCACCGATGAAGAGTCCGTGCAGGTGTCTCACGAAGCGCTCGCACGGGAGTGGCCGCGATTGAAGGAGTGGCTCGCCGATGATGTCGAGGGCCAACGGATCATGCGACACCTCGGTTCCGCGGCCGCCGCCTGGGATGCGATGAAACGACCCGACAGCGAGCTCTATCGCGGCGGCCGACTGACGGCGGCTCAGCAGTGGCGGGATGCGGTCGATCCCGCGCTCACGGGGGTCGAACGAGAGTTCCTCGATGCCTCTTCGGCCAATGAGACGGCCGGACTCGCTGCCGCGCAAGGACAGCTGCGCAAGGAGCGCCGCATGGTGCGGCGACTCTCCTGGGTGTCCGTGGGCGCGGCCGCGCTCGCGATCTTCGCGGTGACGGCGAGCCTCGTTGCCGGTTTTCAGGCGAACCTCGCAGGCGAGCGCGCGACGGTCGCAGAGGCCCGGCGGGTCGCTGGGCTGGCGCTGGAGGAGCCGGACTTCGAGCGTGCGCTGCTACTCGCCGTGGAGGCCATCCACATCTGGGACGATTCCGACACTCGTGTCAACCTCGTGCGGGTCATCTCGCGCGCACCCCGTCTGACGAGCGTGATCCGGATCCCGGAGGATGGCGTCGCCGCCGAGAGCATGTCGCTTGCGGAGGACGGGACCCGGGCATCGGTGATCGACAGCGACCACGACGTGCGCCTGTTCGATCTGGACGCCCGATCGCAGCTCGGCGAGTACTCGCCGTTCGGCGGGATGCTGGTGACGTCGGCCGTCGACCCCGTCTCAGGAGCCGTCGCGTTCAGCGAGACATCCGACCCCTGTAACGACATCGTCTGTACTGTCCGGGGGACGGGGACGCTCGATCTCGCAGAGCAGGGCCGCTCCGGCGTGGCAACCTACGAGGGGATGGGCGAGACAGCGATAGACATCGAGTACTCGGCCGACGGATCCCTGTTCGCAGCGGTCGCGGCGACTCGGCAGCCTGAGTCATCCGTGAGCATCGCCCTCTGGCGAGGCGGCGCGGGAGACCCGACCGGCCCGATACTCCTGGATCTGGGCGTGATCAGTTCCGATCCGACCTCCACGCCCGGCCAGGCGTTGCCCGGTCCGGCCTGGCGATACAGTGCGGTGAAGTTCTCGCCGGACGGCTCGCGCATCTACGCCAGCGGGTTCGGACCAACCGTCGTACTTGACACGGCATCGGGTGAGGAACTCCATCGGGTCGCCGGTACCGGGATTCTCGCCGTCAGTCCGGATGGCCGCCGGATCGCCGTTCGCGATGGCTCGCGCGCGGTGCGCATCGTCGACTCCGCAGGGCTCGCGGCACCCATCACCGTCATGCTGTCGTCCTTTCCAACGGTGGCCGATTTCAGCCCCGACGGCCCTCAGCTCGCCATCGCCGCCGGCAACGACGTCGTAGTGGCAAGCACCGAGAGCGGTGAGGTCGAGGAGACGCTCCAAGATCATGACGGCTTGGTCACCGCGGTCGAGTTCCGACCGACCGGCGAGCTGGTGACCGCCGGAGATGATGGCGCGATCATCACGTCGGACTTCGGGGACTGGTCGGCGGCCTTTCGCAGCGACCTGCCCCTACTGGACCAGGTGCCCGCCGAGCTCGATGAGCGCACCGTCGCGCTCGAACAGTCCGACGGGCGTTGGCAGGTCGTCGTCGCCGAGCCAGCGGTGTGGGAGGAACGCGCGTGCCAGGTCGCGGGACGGGTACTGACTGAGGAGGAGTGGGGGGAGCTCTTCGGTGCTCGGCCGTACGCCCCGGCATGCGGGGAATGAGCGGGGCTGTAGCTTCAAGACGGCCTTCAGCTCGCGTGGTTCACCCCGACGTGTCCGTGGGCGGACTTGCGTGCGAAAGCCGAGTTCTCCGCCGAACGTTGGGCATCTGGGATGGGCAGTCGGCCGCTCCCGCGGCCGTTGCCGGCCCACCTAGTCTTGCCAACTCGGCCGGATCGGCGGTACCCTTCGCGCACGATTGACGGGCGTCCGCGCCGACCGGTAGTGGGACGCGATCGCGTGGGAGCGACATGACCTCGTCCAGCGACCTCGACGCAGGCCGTTCGGCCGCGGCCGAACGGCGCTGGGCCGACGCGTTCGAGTTGCTTGCCCGCATCGAAGCGACTGATGGTCTCGAGGCATCCGACCTCGACCTGCTCGCTACCGTCGCGCTCCTCCGGGGCGAACCACGCGCCTCCGTCGACGCGCTTTCGCGAGCGTACTCGGCGCATCTTGCGGCGGAGGACGCCGCAGGCGCCGCGCGCTCTGCGGGTTGGCTCGCCCTCAATCTGATCGAACTGGGGGACTTCACCAACAGCGTCCTGTGGGCGGCGCGTGCGATGCGGATCGTGAACGCGATCGCCGAGCCCGGCGCGCTAGCCGGTTTCGTCCGCCTGGCACCGGCCGTAGCTCAGTTCGTCAGTGGGACTCCGGCCGAGGCAGTGCACCGGTTCGAGGAGGTCCTCGCGATCGCGGAGCGCCAACGCGACCGCGAACTCGCGGCGTTGGCAAGCTTGTGCCTCGGCAAGTCGCTGATCGAGGTCGGCGCCATCTCGGAAGGCTTTGCCTGCTTCGATCGGTGCATGGCCGCCGTCGAAGCCGGCGAAGTCGCATCGGTGCCGGCGGGCGTCATCTCGTGCTCCGCGATCTCCGACGCACTTATGGCGTTCGACCTGGAACGTGCCGCCGCCTGGATGACCGTGCTCGATCGATGGTGCAGCGAGCAGCCTCAGCTCATCACGTTCAGCGGGCAGTGTCGTGCACTGGAGGGCGCGCTCCTGCTGATCCACGGCGCGTGGACGGAGGCGTCGACGGCCATGGAGCTAGCCCTGTCCCGCTTCCGCGCGGGCGACTATCGGGCCATATGGGGTGCGCCCTACCAACTCGCAGAGCTCGGGCGGTTGCGCGGCGCCTTCCACTCAGCCGAGGAGTCCTACCGGCGTGCGGGCGAATCCGGATGGGAACCGCAACCGGGCCTCTCGCTGCTCCACCTCGCCGTCGGGCGCACACAGCGTGCGCGAGATGAGATCCGACGCAGCGCCGCGGGCGCTGACCCATTTACCCGTCGGTTCCTGCTGCCCGCCCTCGTCGAGATCGAGGTCGCCGCGGGTGATCTCGAAGCCGCCCACCATGCCGTCGGTGAGCTCCGCGAGGCGAGCCGCTCGACGCCCACCCCGATGCTCGATGCGATCGTCGCTGCAGCAGAGGCACGGGTGTTACTGGCTGAGGGGCATGCGAAGGCCGCGCTGGAGCCGGCGCGCACCGCCGTGGGCGCGTGGGGTGCCGTGGGAGCGCCGTACGAAGTGGCACGCAGCCGGGTGCTCGTTGGACGCGCGCTCCGATCAATCGGCGAGGCGGCGGCCGCGCAGGCCGCGCTCGACGCCGCGCGCGAAGTGTTCCTCGCCCTTCGCGCTGACCCCGCCGTCGCGGAGGTCGCTGACCTCATGGGGGATCGTCGGTCCGGCGTGCTGACGGCGCGCGAGCTCGAGGTACTGCGCCTCGTCTCGACGGGGCTCACCAACCGCGCGATCGGCGCGAAGCTCTCGCTGAGCGAGAAGACCGTCGCGCGTCACCTCGCCAACATCTTCGGCAAGCTCGGACTATCGACCCGGGCGGCCGCCACCGCCTACGCCTACGAGCACGGGCTTGTCTGATCGTGGGCGCAGCCCGCTGCGAAGTGAGCGACGACGCCATGACGGTGACCCGGGCGCGAACGATGTTCTGCACGCGCGCGTGGACATCGGATGCGTCACCGTTGGCCTGCGCGCTGACGCGCACCGCCAGGAAGTGGGTGCCAGTTGACCTTTCGTCGATGTGCCTACCGGTGTCGGGTGCGATGCTTTCTCTCTCACGCGTTTACTCGCGGATCGGCTGACTTCCGGGCCCTGTAGGGTCTGACACCACCGCCCCGACGTTCTGATAAGTGTCGCGGGAGAGGTCTACGAGGTCACGTTCGAAGCGGTGGAGATGACGACTCCGACGCAATCGACTCGGCGTATGAGGCGAAGTATCCGGGCAGCTCGGCCGTCCCGATCATGCAGGGCGACGGACTCAAATCGGCCGCCGTACGGATCTCACCGCTGTGAAGCGGGGAGCGATTCTGTCCGCTCGTCAACTCGTTGGGTGCGCTCTGTGGAGTACTTCGCATTCATCTCACGGGCCGCTGCGTCGCGCTCGAGGCGGACATCGAGCACCCTCGGTGCCGGCCACGTGATTTTCGCCACCACGCCCGCGGCCTCGGTGACGGGCCTGGCGGTCAACTTGCCGGCCGGTGCGTGATCGTGGCCAAGAATTCGCCACGGTTGCCCTGGGGACTGTTGTCGTTGACGCCGAGGGAGAGGCGGCCGGCGATCGGGCACACGTACGTGGCCGCGTACCCGACGGCGAACGGCTCGTCGACCGTGTCGAGTGTGCCGATGAGCGCCGCCGGGCTCGCCATGTTGGTGATCCGAGTGTCGAGCTCGTAACCGTACCCGAAGCCGTCGGGTCCCAAGTCTGATTCCTCAGTCGAGAACCATGCCTGGCCGGTCGCCTTGACGTTGAAGGTGTCGCCGGCAGCGCAGGACATCCCCGTGTCGGTCCACGTCCGCTCGGCACTCACGGATAGCTCCTTCACCATGGGCCCGGAAGCATCCCCTATGGCCGGGAGCAGGAGCAGCGCCGTCGCGACACCAGCGCCGACGGTGGCCAGCGCGATCACTCCGACGACGAGCCACGCCTTCCAGCGCGTGGTGCCGGTCCGTGTTCGCCGCGGCCGACCCGCCCAGCGGTTTCCGTGCCCCCGCACCGATGATGGCGGTGCATCCGCCGACGTGCTCGGCGCCGATTCGATGTCGAATAGGCGCGTGTCCTCACCGCGGAGGTACAGCACGGGCGTGATCCATTCGAGGGTTCCGCGACTGAGGCCGAGGATCCCTATGCGGCCGCTGCGCACTGCCTCGTCGATCCCGCGCCCGTGTGCGAGCGCTTTGTAGAACCCGCGGGCGAACGCGACGGCGGCGTCGTCGCTGATCGCGTACTGCATCGCGGCGACAGCATGGATGCCGCTGTGCGCGAGCGCCGCCGCCGTGCCCGAGAAGAGGTCCACCGTGCCCGAGGCGCCGGATTGGCAGGAGTTCAGCACGACGAGGCGTGGCGTGGGTTCAGCCTCGTCCAGCAGGTCGGCGAGCCGCGATGCCGGCACTAGGTCGGCCCGCCCGTTCCGTCCGACGAAGGCGAGCACGCCCTCGTCGGTGACGGTGTCGTATCCGCCGTGGCCGATGAAGTGCAGCACGTGCCACTCGTCCTCGAGGAGCCGGTCGTGCACGCCCGTCCACGACACGTCGTCGAGCCAGTGCAGTTCGACCCGGCCTGCGTCGAGGTGTGGACGGAGCGCGTCCTCGAGTCGGCTGCGTTCGGCCCCGACATCGAGAGAGGGAAGGCCGGCCGGCGACGAGATCATCCCCAGGATCCTGAGTGGCGGGGTGAGCGAGAGCGCAGGTGGCGAGTACGGTGCCGGCACGTGGCGCACGAGCGGCTCCTTGAGGCAGAGGTACGCCTGCGTCTCGGAATCGAACAGCGCCTCCCACGGCAGCGCGGCCAGGCCGGGCGCGTCCAGTCGGAGCGCGATCTGCACACCCCTGCCGCGTTCGGCGGCCACGGCCGCGCTCGTGCGGTAGGCGGTGCGGATGTCGCCCGAGAAGATCGCCTCGAACAGCCGCACGCCGACGTCCTGCACGGCGGCCTCGGTGTCCGACATGATTCGACGGGTCGAGACGGACGACGAGAGGATACTCGCCTCGACGTGCGGCCGCCGGGCGACCAGCTCATCGACGTCGAGGCTGATCGTCTCCGCGGGTTCGCCCCCGCCGACTGACCGCAGGACCCGCGCGATGTAGGAGCCCGGCTCGGGGCCGGGCCCGATCTCCAGCTCCATCACGGCGGTGTCCATATGCGAACATTGTCCCGCCGCCCCGCCACCGGCAACAGAGGCTGCCCTGCGCCCCTCGGCCCGCTCACGCTGATGGCCGGCTCACCGCGACCCGGCCGTCCATAGAGCCTGACGCACCTCGATGGCGGGCTGTCAACCGGGCGGTGGCAGGAACCTGCCCGCGGTAGCTTCGTGAGGATGCCACCACGCCCCTGTCTGCGTGGCGCGGGAGGACCAGACGGCATGGCACATTCTGGGGTTTCGATGAGCCCAGTAGGCGATGACATGCTCCTGCCGCCTGACACCGTCCTGCATGTTATGCGGGAGCGGGACGTCGGCCTGTTTTCCCTCGTTCAGCAGGTGGTGGCGAATGTAGCCTGGGCGCGGCACGAGGGTCGAGTTCCTATCGCCGACTTTCGCGAACGCTGCTGCTATTGGACCCCCCGCGGTCATGAAGGCGCCCGGTCGGTGTGGGAGTACTATTTCGAGCCGCTGGTAGACGGCTACCCGGCCGACGCGATCCCTGAAGCGCTGCGATCGCGCATTGACGCCGCCTTTCCGGCCATGAGCGACCTCGGCTACTTCGCGGAGGAGGACGTCTTCGTCACCAGCCACTACGGTGACCACCCAAGCCTCGATGGCAAGGCCCCGGTGATCCCTTACATGGACGCAAACCCGGCTCCGAGCCTCCGCCGATGGACCAGCAGTCTGATGGGCCACTACGTTCGACCACGCCCGTACCTGCAACGCAAGGTCGACTCCTTCTTCACCGAGCATCTACAGGACGGTGAAATCATCGGCGTGCACGTCCGTGGCACTGATGCAGTCTCGGCGCAGGAGACGCGGGCATACCGGCGAGACTCGCTGGACCTGGACCGATTCGTGCGGACGTTGTATGCGCTGCTTGAAGAGCGGCCGCAGGCGCGGATCTTCGTGGCAACCGACGCGCAGTCCTCGCTGGACCATCTCAAAGAGGCTCTCGACGACCGCATCATCTCGTACGACACCGTCCGGCACCTCGACGGTGAGGCGGCCGGGGTGGGACCGACCGGGCTGATCATGCCCGCGTACATTGCGAACGACCGCGACGCAGCAGCCCGCAATGGCGAGGATGCAGTCGTCGAATTCCTTCTCCTGGGGCGCTGCTCTCACCTGGTGCACAACGGGGCAGGGCTCGCATTGACGGTCCTGCTGAGCGACCCCGTTATGCCACACACCGACACCCGCCGCTCGCCGAAGGCGCCCTGACATGCCCGCCCCACTCCTCCGTACCGTCACCGAGCGAGCAGGGGCTGCGTTGCGCCGACTGCGCTGGCGCGTGTTCGTGCGCCCGTCTGACTCGACGATCGACCAGATCAAGGCCCGCAAGGAGCAACTCAGCCGCGCGGATGTGCAGTACGTCGAAGCACCTTCCTGCTCGGTGATCGTGCAGTCCTTCAACCAGGTCCGCAACGTTTCCGTGCTCGAGTCCCGTTTGCGCGCGACGTCGATGCAGGAACTCATCGTTTGCGAAGACGGTTCCTTGGACGGGTCGCACGAGGCGTGGCTGCGGCTGCTCGTGAACCCGAACGACTTCCTCCTCCACTCGAACGATCTGCATGAGATCCGGACCTACAACCGTGCGATCGCGATGGCGAAGGGCGCGGTCGTCTGCTTGATGCAGGACGACGACAGGCCACCGAGTGACGGCGCCTGGCTCGACCAGGCGCTGGAAATCTTCGACCGCTACCCGCGGTTGGCCGTGCTCGGTGGGTGGTGCGGCTTCGATCGGTACTTCGAGATTGAGTACAACGCGCCCTGGCTCCTCTCCGGCGACACCGCCATCCCCTTCCTCGACCCGCCAACTGGTCGGCCCTTGATGTTCGTCGAGAACGTGAACATCGGGCCCTACTTCGTCCGCAGACGCGTCTTCGATGAGCTTGGAGGCTTCGACTTGCGCTTTTCTGGCGTGGGGGAGCCGGGCATCACCTTCGAGTCGGAGTTCTGCTATCGGGCGTGGCGTGCCGGCTACCAGGTGGCCCTCGCAGATATCCCCGTCAAGCAGCAGACCGGCAAAGTCAGCTACATCCTCCCGGGGGGCACATCGATGTGGGGCAGCGAGGCGCGCAAGCGCAATGAGCGTGCCAACAAGCAGTTGATCCGGAAGCTCTACGACGACGAGCTGCCCGCGATTCAGGGCGCCGTACGCGCGTCCAACGAGGCGCTGGTCCCTGCGCCCGGATCTACCGCACCATGAGCCGGCTTTCGAGGTCGCGCAGCTGTTCCGGCGGGGTGGTCTCCACGTACCAGTCGAGCGTGCGGGCGACCCCGTCGGGCAGCGCAGTCTGAGGCTCCCAGTCGGTGAGCTGCTTGATGCGGGTATTGTCGGAGGCGCGGCTGCGGACGCCGACCGGTTTGTCCAGCTGCAGATCGAGCGCTTCGGGCCACCAATCGAGCCGTTCGAAAATCACATCCATCAGCTCGAGGACCGTGTGGTGCCGCGATGAGCCCACGTTGAGCACTTGGTAGCCGCTCATCCGGCCAGCTAGCGTCAGCCCCAGAACGGTATCTCCCACATACGTGAAATTGCGGGTCTGCCTTCCGTCGCCCCAGACGGGATAGGGGTCGAGCCAGCGACGGCCTTGGCGACCAGGGCAACGACGGCATGTGACTCGTTCTCACGCTCGCCGTACGCCGTAAAGATGCGTGCGGCGACTGCATCCAGACCGAACTGCTTGTGAAAAGCGTGCAGCTGCAGCTCGCCCATCAGCTTCGCCCAGCCGTACTCGCCGTCGGCGAACGCTTTGCCAGGTTCATCGAAGCCTGCGTCCTCCTCGCGCAGAAGCTGGCGCCGGCTGTCGCTTGCCTGCAGATCGACCGGGTACACACACGCGGAACTGGCGTGAACTATCCGTCCGACGCCCGCCGTCGCGGCAGCGCTGAAGACGACATGATCGAGCAGCATGTTGTTGGTGCACTCGACCGGGTGGGTGTCGATGTAGCCGCGACCGCCGTGCATGGCGGCGAGGTGGAAGACGGTGTCCTGGCCGCGCACGACACGGGAGGCGAAATCGGGGTCGCGCAGATCGCCTATTGCTCTCGGGACATCTTCGGCAACCGACGCGAGGTTTCCCATGCGGCCACTGGATAGATCGTCGGCCACAGTGACGCGCGCGCCCGCGCGAACCAAACACTCCACAAGGTGACTGCCGATGAACGAAGCTCCCCCAGTGACCAGCACCCGCTCACCGTCATATCTCACATCTGGCGTGCTCTGTCCCATCTCTGCATCCCCCTAGTCATGCCGTCACGTCCCGTGGCTCATCCGCTGCGGCCTTGTCATTGAGTGGCCATTTTGGATGCCGACCGTTCTGCTCGCTCCAATGCGAGGTAGGTACGCGTTACCTTGCCAGCGACCCCCCTGGCGGAACGGCGAGAAGAAGCGTCAGGAGCGCTCGTGTTCTGGAGGAGCTGGCCCTTGGTGGCGCGGGCTCGATGAGGCGCAGACGGCGCACGCGCCCGGTCGGGCGCCCGGCCGAAGCCGGGCACCCTGCTCAGTCACCGGTAGTAGTCGCCGTAGTAGGTTCCGAGGCGGTCGCGGTACGCGGCGTCGTCGGTGGTGGTGGACTCATCCAGCTCGGGAGAGTTCTTGATCTGGTCCTTCGTCAGGTCGACGTAGACCTTCCGGTCGTCGTCATCGACGCGCTGGACGGTTCCCGCGGGAAGGGTCACCTTCCGGCCGAAGATCCACGGGCCAGTATCGACCACGATACGGCTGGCGCCGACCTGATCGCTGGTCTCGTCGACCTTGCCGATGTCGCCGTCGGTGGCGTGCACGTGGTAGCCCACGAGGCTGCCGGCACCCGGGCTGCGGGTGGCTGACTCGCGGTAGTTCCACGCGTCCCATGAAGTAGACATCTCTGCTCCTTGTTCTCACTTTGCGAGAGAGTTATGGATGCTCGACCGTTTTGGCCGCTCCACGATTCACGCTATGCAGAATCCCCGGCCCCACGCGGGCGACCCTCTAGCCAAACCGGGCGAAGTGGCGTAATGCGTGCCCGCTGCGTGTCGGCCGACCGTGGCCTAATTGCGAAGGACGACGGTCCGACAACCCCAGGGTGAGGACTCCGGCGGCCACGATCAGCCAGTACGGGCCCCGCCGACCTCACGCAGATACCACGGCGCGATGCCTCGGTTGTATCTCCGCCATCGTCGCTGCTGTAGCTTGCCCATTCCCATCCTCCTTCTTCCCGGGTCGCAGACGCGCGATCCCGAGAGCCCCGAACGCAGAGCGCGGGGTTACCGTCCCTGCGACCTGCCGCTACGGCCCCGAGGATGCGCGATTACTGCTGGCCGACACGTTCCTCACTTCCCGGGGGTGAGAATGTCGTCGATGGCATCCAGCGCGCTGTCGAGGCTGTCGAAGAGATCCGTCAGCGCTATCGATCCGCGCAACCACACGACCTCAAACCCCTCGTCGCGCGACTCAATGAACGCAACAACGTGCAGAGGGTCTTCGTCAGGGACACGCAGATCCCCCCACCCGCCATGCGCCTTCGGAGACAGCGGTCACCTCAAAGTGGCCGTGGTCGCTCCTCCAAGTCGGACGCGCTCTTGGTGCTTTCGTGCCCCGCACTTCTTCGAGGCTCGCGAAACCGTCCGTCATGTGAACCCGCCCAGTGCCGCCGAAGCCTTGCTGGTGCGCGGTTCGCCCTCGACTTCGCAACGCATCGGTTCCCCTCCCTCGTTCATCGTTGCGCAGCCCGGTCCGAACAGGGATGGGGTTGACATCACGCGGCAGTGACCAGCTCATCACAGTGAGGGGCGGCTCGGCCGACGGTCGGCGCCGAGCAGGTCACTGCTGGCGCGACCGAAGTGAAGATCCCTCTCGAGTCGGCCGCCAAGATGCGGCTCAGCCGGCTCCGCGCACCTGGCACCGAATACCTGAGGGCGGGTCCTACTGACACCAGGCGCACCACAGACACCGGAACTCGGTAGGACGCATGCCTGCCCTGCCCCGGCCAGGATCGACGAGCTCAACACGGCACACACGGCAAGTATCGGGTATCGGGTGGAGAGATCTCGAATGCTCGGTTCCCTCACTCGAATGCTCGGTTCCCTCATCGGGACACTGGTGTTTCCACCCAGGAACCTCAGCGATCTCGGGGCCCTCCGATCCGCCGCACGTCGGCAAAGCGGTACATCCCCACCGTGGGACTCCGCGCTGCAGATTCGGCTCGCTGGCCGAGCAGACATCGATACCGAGTCCTTCGCTACGCCATCGAGGTTCGGGACGGCGACGGTCGTCCGGTACTCGGGACAGGTTC
>CAVQLL010000007.1:0-316163 GCA_963713325.1 uncultured Actinomycetota bacterium | reverse complement strand
ACGCCGCCGTACGTCAAGTCGCCGACCGTACCGTCGTTGACCGCCACCGCGTCGACAAGCGTGACCCCGGCTGCGCCATCGATCACACCGTCGTTGTCAGTGTCGAGGTCCGTGGCGAGCGCGGGGATCGTCCCGGTGACGAGGAGGAGACTCACCGAGCCGTTCTCCAATGCGTTCGGCGCCAGATTGACGAGCGATCGGCCCGAAGCATCCGGGGCGGGAAACGCAACGACCTCGTCGATGAGGCCGGACCCCGCGCCGTCGCCCTTCGATTTCGAGAACGCGATATGAGGAGAGGTCAGTGCCGGGCGCGGCGAGCAACTCGAGGTACTCGAAGTCGTCCATGGTGTTGTCGGTGTTCACCGAGAACTCGTTGATCACCACCCCTCCATCGGCGGCGACCGCGGGCGCAGTCATGCCGGTGAGGAGGAGGGCGGCGGTGGCCGCAGTGGCCGAGACGACAGTGAGACGGCGCAAGGGAGCACTCCGATCGAAGGGGGGACATCGGACGATGCGGCCAACGTTATGTGAAACAGACGCTCGACGGAACCCCTGGAATGTGACGCGATGGAGAACGCCGCGTGTCTGCCGGCATCGGTGGCGGCTCCGCCGCGCTCGCCCTCGGGGTCGCCGGAGGCGGCTCCGCCCCGCCCGCCCTCCGGGCCGCTGCGAAGCCGCTCGGTATGATGGGATCGCGCGTCGGGAGCTCTTCCCGACGACTCGAATCATCCGAGATCCGCCTCGCGGAAGGCCGTGCGTTCCGGCGGTCCGGCCGCGTTCCGACGGGAGTCCCTTGACATCTCTCCCCCCTCAGCCTCTGAGCCCTCTCGACGGCCGCTACTTCGCCGCCGTCGGCGAGCTCGCCGACTACCTCTCCGAGGCAGGACTGAACCGAGCCCGCGTCGAGGTCGAGGTCGAGTGGCTCATCGCGCTCACGGATCGGTCTCTCTTCGGGTCGTCCCCCCTGGCCGAGGCTGAGAAGCAGAACCTCCGCGCCCTGTACCGCGACTTCGGCCAGACCGAGATCGACTGGCTCGCCGAGAAGGAAGCCGTCACCCGGCACGACGTGAAGGCCGTCGAATATCTCGTGCGCGACCGCCTCTCGACCTTGGTCTCGATGCAGTCGCCGAGCTGACGCATTTCGCCTGCACGAGCGAGGACATCAACTCGGCGTCTTACGCACTGACCGTCCAGCGCGCTGTCACCCTCGTCTGGCTGCCCAAGCTGCGCGGCGTGATCGCCACGCTGCGCGGGCTCGCCGAGGCGCACCGCGATGCCGCGATGCTTTCGCGCACCCACGGCCAGCCCGCGACGCCCACGACGATGGGCAAGGAGCTCGCGGTGTTCGTCTGGCGCCTCGAGCGGGTCGCGGCGCAGGTGGAGGCATCCGAGTATCTTGCGAAGTTCTCCGGAGCGACCGGCACCTGGTCGGCGCACATCGCCGCCGACCCCGACGTCGACTGGCCGGCGCTGACCCGCGCGTTCATCGAGGGACTCGGCATCGGCTTCAACCCGCTCACGACCCAGATCGAGTCCCACGACTGGCAGGTCGAGCTTTACGACCGGGTGCGGCACGCGGGCGGCATCCTGCACAATCTCGCCACCGACGTGTGGACCTACATCTCGCTGGGCTACTTCTCGCAGATCCCCGTCGCCGGGGCGACCGGGTCATCGACGATGCCGCACAAGATCAACCCGATCCGGTTCGAGAACGCCGAGGCGAACCTGGAGATCTCCGGTGGCCTGCTCGCGACCCTCGCCGCAACGCTCGTGACCTCGCGCCTCCAGCGCGACCTCACCGACTCCACGACGCAGCGCAACATCGGCGTCGCCCTCGGGCACTCGCTGCTCGCGCTCGACAACCTCACGCGCGGGCTCGGCGAGATCTCGCTGGCTCAGCCGGTGCTGGATGCCGACCTCGACGCGAACTGGGAGGTGCTGGCCGAGGCGATCCAGACCGTCGTGCGCGCCGAGATCGCCGCGGGTCGCTCGCAGATCTCCGATCCGTACGCGCTGCTCAAGGACCTCACGCGCGGGCGCCGCGTCGGCGGAGCCCAGCTCGCCGAGTTCGTCGAGGGCCTCGACATCGGGGATGCCGCGAAGAAGCGCCTGCTCGCGCTCACACCCGCCACGTACACCGGCCTCGCATCCCGGCTCGTCGACGAGCTCTGAAGCGGGTCACCGACGTCGGTGGTCGACGCGGAGCGTGACGGATCGCGTCAGGGCTTCGCGTCGCCGGATGCCGCGGCATCCGGATCTTCTCCACCGGGAGCCGCCTCGCCTGAGGTCGTCTCGTCGATGACGGGTTCGTCGGGGTTCTCGTCGGGCAGCAGCACGGGTCGGTCGACCTTCTTCCGCACCTGCGCGGGATCGATGGCGAGCAGCAGCAGCGCGACCATCACGAGGACCACGATGAAGGTGATCCCGGCGACGATGAGCGCGAGCTGAACCGCCGCCGGCGCCTGCGCGGGGCTGCGCTGCTGGAAGAAGCCCATCGAGACGAGTGTGACGATGCCCGCGAACAATGCCGCGCCGAACGCGAGCCCGAGCAGTTGAACGGGCTTCATCAGGTCGCGGCGGGTGGGCTTGTCGTCGGTCATGCGGTGCCTCTGTCGTCGTGCGCCGTCGTCGGTGACGCGTCGGCCTTCTGCTCCGCAGTCGGGTCGATCACCCGTTCATCCGGCGCCTCGGTCGTGACCGGAAGCGGCTTGCGGGGCGAGAATCCCGCGATCCCGAGGTAGACCGCGACGATCGCCGTGTAGCCGCCGAAGATCCCGACGCCGATGATGATCCCGGTGAGAGTGAACGTCGCGTTCGCGTCCTCGATCGTGTATTCCAGCGCGTACTGAGTCGGCACGAGCAGCAGCACCAGACCGAGCACCATCGTCAGGATGCCGATCGTCAGGGCATCGCGCGACTCGGAGCGCGTGGGATCCGCGGTCTGCTCCCGCCGTGCCGCGCGGAGGCCGCGTGCGCCGGCGATCGTCTCGATGAGTCCGGTCGTGAGCGCCCACGCGATCACGATGACGAAGAACATGATGATCGATCGGAGCTGCGCGACGCTGCTCGCAAGGCCCGCGACGGCGAAGAGGACGCCGAGCACGACCGCCGGCCAGCGGCGGCCCGCCGGGTAGACGGCCTTCGACGCGACGAGCAGGACGAGAGCGTTCAAGAAGGCGAAGCCGCTGAAGATCGAGAGACCGACGGCTGCGGAGTGGTCCGGGGAGAACGTCACCATCACGGCGGCGATCGCCGCGATCGCCGCGCGCGCGATCTGCACATGACGCACCTCGAAGGTGCGGGCTGCGGGGGCTTTGGTCACGACGATTCCTGGCGCGGAGCGGTTCCTGCGTACACAGGAGGGATGCTTCGAGTCTAGTTCGTCCGCGGGTGGGCGCCCGCGGGCGCCGAGCTCGACGGTGGGCTCGCGGCGGGCACTGGTCGCGCCCCCCGCAACCCGGCGAGAATGACCCCGTGGCTGCGAGCAAGTCGGATGACGTACGCACGAGCAGGGTCATATCCCGGCTCCTCTCGAGCGAGGAGCCCTCGATCCGGTGGCGCGTTCGCACAGCGGTGCTGGGCGAGCCGGGCGATTCGCAGGAGATCCGCCTCCTCCAGGACGAGATCCGCGGCTCGGCTCGCGTGCGGACGATCCTCGACGCGTGCGACGGTCTGCACCCGTACGCCAAGTGGCGCGGCTCCCACTGGGCATTGCTCTCACTCGCTGCGGTGGGTTATCCGCCGGGGGATCCCGCACTGAACCCGCTGCGGGATGCGGTGCTCGACACGTGGCTGGCTCCGCGCTTCATGAACGATCAGGATGTCGCCCGCGTGACCGCCCCCGGCATCGCGCTCGCGGTACCGCGAGTCCGCGGCCGCTCGCGTCGGTGCGGCTCGCAGCAGGGCGGCGCGCTGCTCGCGATCGTGCGGCTCGGCATCGACGACGGCCGTGCAGGCACTCTGGCTGATCGTCTGCGTGACTGGCAGTGGCCGGACGGTGGGTGGAACTGCGACCGGAAGCCCGAGACGACGATGTCATCGGTCAACGAGACGCTTCTGCCGATGCGAGGACTGGCGGCGTACGCGGATGCCGCGGACGACACGGCCGCACGTCGGGCGGCGACCGCCGCTGCGGAGGTGCTCCTCACCCGCCGCGTCGCCTGGCGCCGCACCTCGGACGAACCGATCGCGCCGGCCGTCATGAAGCTGCACTACCCCGTCTACTGGCACTACGACGTCCTTGCGGGTCTCGTCGGGCTCACCGAACTCGGCCTCATCCACGATCGCCGCTGCGATGATGCGCTGGACTATCTGGAATCGCGTCGCCGGCCGGATGGCGGCTGGGGTTCGGGTGAACGCTATTGGAGGGTCGCCGATGAGGGCGCGCATGTCGAATCCGTCTCCTGGGGATCGTCCTCGGCGCGAGGCATGAACGAATGGGTCACGTGCGATGCGCTCGCAGTGTTGAGCGCTGCGGGACGGCTCTGACCGTCGCGTCGCGCACAGGCACGCGTGCGGGCTATCCGGTCGCGTCCGGGTAGTCGAAGAACCCGCGACCGGTCTTGCGGCCGAGCTCCCCGGCGGCGACCTTGTCCCGCAGGATCTGCGGCGGGGCGAATCGGTCGCCGAGCGTCTCGTGAAGGTATTCGGCGATCCCGAGACGCACGTCCAGCCCGACCAGGTCCGAGGTGCGAAGTGGTCCGGTCGCGTGCCGGTAGCCCAGCACCATCGCCGCGTCGATGTCCTGCGCGCTTGCGACCCCCTCTTCGAGCATCCGCATCGCCTCCAGTGCGATCGCTGCTCCCAGTCGGGAACTCGCGAAGCCGGGTGCGTCGTTCACGACGATCGGCGTCTTGCCGAGCGCCTCCACCCACCTCTCGGCCGTCCGGCGCAACTCGGCTGCGGTTCGCGTCGTCAGGACGATCTCCACGAGCGCAGAGGGCGGTACGGGATTGAAGAAGTGCAGGCCGCAGAATCGCTCCGGCCGTTCCAGCTGGTCTGCCAGGCGAGTGACCGAGAGCGATGAGGTATTCGTCGCGAGCCAAGAGGACTCGCCGAGCACCTCTTCGGCCGCGGTGAGTGCATCCACCTTCATCGCGAACACCTCGGGGACGGCTTCGATCACCAGGTCGGCGGAGGCGAGAGTCGCGTAGTCCCGGCCGACGGTGATGCGGCTCAGCACCGTTGCGGCATCGACCGATGCGTCGCGGGCTGCCGCTTTTGCGAGACCGTCCTCGACTCGTGAGCGCGCGCTGCTCACCGCGACATCATCGCGCTCGATCACGGCGACAGTCGCTCCGGCCTGGGCGAACACGTGGGCGATGCCTGCGCCCATGCGCCCTCCGCCGATGACGCCTACCGATGACGGCACGGTGTCCATGAGCACTCCTTCGAACGGGAAACATGTCGTGCGCTCGATCTTCGCACCCGACTCGTCCAGACCGGAGTCGCTGCAGTGGAAGGGTGATCGATGCACGAGCGACAGACCACCGGATGCCGCAGATCGATCAGGATCGGAGAAGCGCCGGGCGAACGAGCCCGCCTAGCCTGGGATCGAGGCCCGACGCAGCGGGCGACACCACGAGCTCGAAGGAGAACCACGATGGCCAAGACCGAGACGTCCGGCGGACTGAGCAAGGATGAGCGCGACGCGGTCAAGCAGCGCGCCAAGGAGCTTCGCGAGCAGGAGAAGGCGGGCAAGAGCCGCGCGGCCGGCGAGAAGTCGGTGCTCGAGGCGATCGCCGGGCTCGAGCCCGACGACAAGGCGCTCGCCGAAGGGCTCTACAAGGTCACGACCGAGGTCGCACCCGACCTCGTGCCGAAGACGTACTACGGCATGCCCGGCTTCGCGAACGCCGAAGGCAAGATGGTCGTGTTCATCCAGCCGGCACACAAGTTCAAGACGCGCTATGCGACCATCGGGTTCGAAGACAAGGCCAACCTGGACGACGGCGACATGTGGTCGATCGGCTTCGCGGTGAAGAGCTGGACTCCCGCCGTGGAGAAGAAGGTCACCGAGCTCGTCCGAAAGGCCATCAGCTGACGGCTGCCGCTCCGCCGAGATGGGCGTGGTCCCCGGACTTCGGAGACCGCGCCCCTCTCGTGGCAGGAATCGGCGGGACGTGTCCAAGAGCCGGCGTCGGCCCGAGCATCGACGCTGGAACATGACGCCGCCAGTCTGAGGCAGCCCCCGGGAAAGCGGGGCCAGATGCGTGCACCAGCACTCCAGGAGACCTGATGCTCACTCGGGCGGTGGTACTACGCCTCCCTCTGCTCAGCCGACCAGTACTCGAAGAGCGCTTCGGGATCCGCAGCGATGAGTTCGAGCTGGCCACACTGCCGGCAGGCCCACACCGTGAGTGGCACACTCCGCACCTTCCCGAATACTCGCGTCGACCCCATAGTCGCCACCAATACGTCGCCCTTTCCCATCCCCGTTTCCGGGTACAGGTGCAGCGGGCCGAACATGGAACCGGTGTTACAGGCCCGACAGAGCCGGGGACGCGCGTTTTTCGCTTCGCTCATGCGCCGACACTAACTTCGCAAAGCGTCCCTGCGCCTCCGCCGGAAGAGGGACTTGTCGTCCGCAAAACAGGGACCGCTCATCGTACTCCCGCCGGAGCAACGCGGAGCGTGTGAGCGAGTCGGCCGAGCATTGGTCTTTGTTCGCGGGTTTGTGTTGCTCGTCGCCGACTACGGTTCAGGTATGGGTACCGGGGGCTTTGTGCGCGTAGATTTCGACGGCTGACTGTGTCGAGTGCGGCGATGGCTGACGCTCGTATCGAAGTGTGGTGGTTGCCCGTGGGCGCCGGTGGTCATGTCGTGATCCACACCAGCAGATGGTGGGAGTTGATCCAAGCCCGGAAGGAACGACGCGCTCCGCGCCCCTTGTTCCATGCGGCGCTGGAGGTCTTCATCGGCGATGTCCGTCATCTCATCGAAATGGCGCCCGCCTGGGGAGTGCCCGGTCCCTCCCGCGGGGTGGTTGCCACAGGGCCGGTGGGATTGCGGTGGCTGGGTCGGTCTCGATTCTTCCGGTATGAAGTGCGGTGCTGGTCTGACGGCATCCTGCCCGACCGGGCGTGGGCCTTCGACTCGCCGGTATCGTTCCCGCTCACCGCGGGTGCGGCAGTGTCCCTTCTTGCCCGGGTCGGTTCCGTCCCGCGGTTCACCTGGGGGCGCGACACTCTCGGGTGCGGCGACATGTGGAACTCCAACTCGCTGGTGTCCTGGTTGCTGATGACATCGGGGATCGACGCGACTCGGATCAGCCCACCTGATGGTGGGTGGGCTCCCGGTTGGGCATCCGGAGTGGCCGCGGCACAATATGCAGCAAGCAAGGAAGAGACACCACGGTAGCTCGCTGATCGGATCCGCTCGTGCCGGCCATTAGTCCTGTGATGTCTGCGGGCATATGGTTGCGACAGGTCCGCTATCGCCGATCGTTCAAGAACGAGGAGCACATGCGCGCACTAGTCGTCTATGAAAGCCTGTGGGGCAACACCGAGAAGGTCGCCCGCGCGATCGCAGATGAACTCTCATCCGTTGGCACGGTCGACATTTTCGATTCGGATGCTGCGCCATCCTCGACGGACGGCTACTCACTCCTCGTCGTCGGCGCGCCCACTCATGCGTTCTCGATGTCACGCCCGTCGACGAGAGCAGACGCGGTGAAATCCCACTCCGCACCCCACGAACCGGTCAAGGGCGTCCGGGAATGGTTGACAGACCTTCAGCGGCCATCCGTGAAGACTCCGACCCTCGTTTTCGACACTCGAGTCGACCAGCCTCGCCTTCCCGGGTCAGCAGCGAAAGCCGCGCGGCATGAACTGCACGATCTCGGCTTTGACACCTCCGTGATGCAGCAGACGTTCCGAGTTCACGGATACGAGGGTCCCCTCCTCGACGGCGAGACTGAACGAGCCATCGAGTGGGCATCGGCGAGCCTGAAGTCCCTCAACGCAGGCCCACGCGCCGCGTAGCTCACAGTCGCAACTCAGTCTCAGTCGCGGATGCCTTGGGCGTACGTTCAGATGATGAGGTTCGTGGACGCGTTCTTCGACAGGGTTCACCGTTACTCTCTGGGCGTTGAGGAGGAGTCGGCGACTGGGTACGTGTCGATACCCGTTGCGAGCGACCTTGCCGACTATGAGGAGTATTACGCACTGAGCGATGAGGAGTACGCGGCTCTCCGCGCCGATCCTGGTGCGGCCCGCGTGTTCGCGGAGCAGTGTCGTCGTCGTGAGCACGATGACCGACTGATATTGAAACCGGGCTGGAATCGTGGCCACCCCTGGTAGCGAGGATGACGACCTTCTTCAGCGGCGATACCTCGCCGGTCCTTCACCCATAGAGGGACGAGCTTCTCAGAGCGTGGATCTAGCTGATCACTGTGGGCGAGACGAGCACGATAACGGCACCGACCGCCATGTCTGCGCCAGCGACGCAGTGACCCAGTCAAGAGGCGCCGGCATCAGGTCTCGGCGAGGATGCGGTACCGCAGGTGGGCCTCGCCGGCGAATGCCGATGTTTCGACCCGTTCCAGCCTGATGCGCCTGCTCAGGCCGGCGAAGAGCGAGATTCCTTCTCCGAGAAGGATCGGCACGACATGCAGTTGGATCTCATCGACGAGTCCGAGCTCGAGGCACTGTCTTGAGATGCTGCCACCGAGCAGGCTGACCCACTTGTCCCCTGCCGCCTGTTTGGCGGATTCAACGGCCTGTGTGATGTCGTCGACAACGAAGGTGTACATTACGCCGTCCTTCTCAATCGGCTCGTGAGCACTGTGAGTCATCAGGTACACCGGCACCCCGAGCGTGCCCCCATATGGAACTTCCCCGTCGTTTATCGTCTGCGTCTTATTGGCGCCTCCGACGACGGCGCCGAGTTCCTGTACAAGCCTTCCGACGACGTCTTCGTCCTCAGGAGCCACCGGGAATCCGTTCATCCAGTCCACGCCTCCATCTGCGTCAGCCATGAATCCATCCAGGCTGACGGTCGCGTGGATGATCACGTTTGCCATAACTCCTCCTTGGGAACGCGCTGCTTCATACTTTGAAAGGTGAGTCGCTTGACTCACCTTTAATGTATCGGCGTGCCTGTCATGAGTCAACCAACTCACCTCTGCGTCATACTGGGTGCATGCCACGCGAACTCTCTGCGTACCATCGACAAGTCGCTGCCAACAACCGGACGGCGATCCTCGAGGCGGCCACAGACCTGTTCCTCGGACTCGGTTATGACCGGACGTCGTTGGCCCGAGTCGCGGACCGCGCCGGCGTCTCAAAGGCGACGCTGTTCAAACAGTTCCCGACGAAGGCGGAGCTCTTCGAGGCAACGGTGCTCGCGGCGGGTGACACGTCGGATTCCGAGCTATTGGAACCGCCGTCTGGAGACTTCCATGCAGGCTTGGTCAGTCTTGGCATGGCGTATGCCGAGCTGTTGTCCCGTCCCCGAATGGCAGACCTGATCCGCGCTGTGATCGCTGAATCCGCGAGGTTCCCAGAGCTACGCCAGCGGACTTTCGATTTCGGCACCCTGCCTGTGCTTAGAGCGCTCAGGCGCTACTTCCAGACGGCGAACGCTCAGGGAACCGCGAACGTGAACGACTACGACGTAGCAGCGGCGCAGTTCCTCGGCATGATCGCCACTGTCGTGTTCTGGCCCCGCCTCGTTCACGGCAACTGGTCGCTCACGGATGAAGAGGCGCTGCGCACAGTCGACGAGGCCGCTCAGACGATCGTCGCCCGCTACGCCGCAAGACAGACCGACACAGACGTGCGCACAGCCGACACGAATACGCCGGTAAGGATTGCGCCGGGTCAGGTCAGGTAAGGCCCTTCGATTAGCTGCTCCCTGGTGTCAGCCGGCTCGCAAGCCGGTCAGCTCGAGCCGCACGCGCGGATCCGTCATTCAGCAACCGTGTCGGCATGCCGATGGGCTACCTTCCATTCGCCGCCTTCTCGGCGATACACCTGAGTGGCCCGCAAGGTGAAACTACGCGGCTGACCGCTGACCGAGGCTGAGATGTGCTCCAGGCCAGCGGTATAGGCCATGTCATCCACCACGTCATATGCCTGCAATTCGAATGTGTACGACGTGCAGTCGGAGAAAGCCCGCTCGAGGAATATGAAAGTCTCTGCTACCTCCTGCTGCCCGTACGCGTTACGCCACGCACCCAGGATGCTCACGGGCTCGTTGCGGGACCAGATCGCGCGGCGCGGGTCCGCGTCGCCGTTGTGAAGGGCCAGTTCGGCTTGGTACAGCGCAGATTTGACCCATGCCAAGAAATGCTCGCGGTCGGTCATGCCTCAGTATCCCTCTGGCCGGGCGGGCTTGACAGGCGTGATGGCGAAGTCTGTTCGCAGCATCGACGACGTTTGGGGATTGCCGTGGTCCAACTCTCGCGCCCCGACGCAGGAGCATGGCCGCAGCGCCCAATTCGTACCCGAGCGACTGCCGTACGATTCTCGAATGATCCATCTGAGCGTGCGTCGGCTGAAGCCCGAAATGCGCGAGTCAGTCGAGCGGTGGCTGGCTGAGGTAAGTGGACCGCTGCGCAGCGAAGCAATTGAGACGCTCCGCGCCGAGGGTGTGACTCATGAGACAGCGCTCATCCTCGATACGAGCGACGGTCCCGTCATTGTGTACGCGATGGAGACCGATGACATCGATCAAGCTCGCGCCGTCGGTGCCGCATCAACACGACCCATCGACCAACGCCACCACGAGGTGATGCGCGCGGCCGATGACGGCCCCGCACCGCACCACCTCGTCCTGAACGTCAGTTGATCGGCAAGGGCGCGGGCATCGATCGGGTGCCTGAAGACCGGTCATTTGCGGGCCGGGTTCGGGAGTTGCGCGACGCCTGCGAGATGGCGCCGGTTAATGGTCAAGCACGCCGCTCTAGAGACTCGATGCGGAAGTGCACGCTAGTGTCCCGCCATGGGCGAACTCCCTGAACATGTTGCGGTCAATCGTGCGTTTTGGGACGGCATGGCTCATGAATGGGTCGAGGGGGGCGAGCGCGCCTGGAATTGGGTCGAGCCCGCGTGGGGCGTATGGGGCATTTCTGAGAAGGAGCTTCACCTGCTACCCAAGGACATGGCTGGGATGCAGGCGATCGAACTGGGGTGTGGAACGGGCTATGTGTCGGGATGGATGGCACGACGGGGAGCGTCGGTCACGGCGATCGACAACTCCGTTGAGCAACTCCGCACTGCGAAGCGACTTGCAGAGCAGCATGGTGTCGCACTCGAACTGATCCACGGCAATGCGGAGGCGGTCCCCAAACCAGGCGAGTGCTTCGACTTCGCGATCAGCGAGTACGGAGCAGCCATCTGGGCCGACCCGTACCAGTGGATACCTGAAGCCCACCGCCTGCTGCGGCCGGGAGGGACGTTGGTGTTCCTCGGCAATCACATTCTGGTGAGCACGTGCTCGCCCGTCGATGGGTCCTTCCCGATCACCCGCCGACTCGAGCGGCCGTACTTCGGTGCCCATCGCCTCGACTGGCGAGACGCCGTCGATGAACCCGGCGGTATCTCATTCACCCTGACGTTCTCGGAGTGGATCAAGCTCTTCCGCGCCACCGGATTCGAGGTCCTCGACCTGACCGAGATCCAGGCTCCCGCCGACGCCGTCGGGTCGCAAGCCGGCATCTCTGCAGACTGGGCAAGGGATTTCCCCAGCGAGCATGTCTGGACACTCCGCAAAGAACTATGACCCAGAATCGCTCGGTGATCGGTCCTTCACCGCCCGTCATGCGGTTGGGTTTCGGGCGCTGCCGTCGCGGCTTCGTGCATGTCAGGACGTGGCATTTCGGTTGTTCTTACCCACCACGGGCATATGCTCCGGTCCATGAACAGGCAGATCATCAGTACGGAAAACGCGCCGAGCTCTCCGCTGTACAGCCAGGGTGTGCGAGTGGGTTCGACGATCTACGTGTCGGGAATGGTCGGGATCGACCCGGCGACCGGCGAGCTGGCCGGGTCATCGATCCAGGATCAGACGCGGCAGGCGCTGCGCAACTGCGAAGCCATCCTTCACGCGGGCGGAAGCACTCTTGCCGACGTGACCTTGGTCACGGTGTTGCTTGCGCAGCCGGATGAATTCGCCGGCATGAACGAGGCATACTCGGAGGTCTTCAGTCAGGTTCCCCCGGCCCGCGCGGTCGCACGGTTCGGACCGGACTTGCGAGGCATCCTGGTGTCGATAATGATGACGGCGCATTCAGACAGCTGACCGCGT
Source organism: uncultured Actinomycetota bacterium (assembly GCA_963713325.1). GTDB lineage: Bacteria > Actinomycetota > Actinomycetes > Actinomycetales > Microbacteriaceae > Microbacterium. The sequence continues at coordinate 303,914 of CAVQLL010000007.1, read as the reverse complement.
CACTGAACGGTCCGGCTGCCTTGAGTCGCGTCCGCAGCCGTTCGAGAATGGTTCCCGATCTCGTGTAGCCTGACGCCATTCTGGTTCGACCGGGAGGGCACCAGGCTCAGGGACGAGCGCCCATCTGGAAGACAAACGGGACAAGGTCAGGAACACGGCGGAGTCCGCGCTCTTCTACCTCGGCATACCCGCGGCGCTGGTGTACCCGTTAGGCGTGTTGGGTGTGGGCATCCAGGTGTGGAGGGATCCCCTGTTCCCGTACACCCGCCTGGACACGGTGTGGACCGCCGTGGCGCTCGTGCCGGAGAAAGTGGTGATCGGGACGGGCATAACCCTCCTGTTTCTTCGCCCTGATGTCCACCGCCTTCGCCATCGGGGTCTCCGTGTTGGTGGTACGGAGTTTGCTGCTTCGCGGCCGAACCCCCTCCGGGGTCTCCGAGGTGGGAAAGGCCGGGGCGCGGCGTTGGACTCTCCTGTTGTTGCTGCTGATCCCGCTCGCTGTGGTGGTGACGTGGACCAGTGTCAGGGTGAGCAATGCCACGGAACTCGCGTTCTTCATCGGGTTCTTCGGGCTCTCCGCCGCCGCGGGGCTCGCGATCGGGTACGTCAGGTGGCGGAGCGACGTCGAGAACTTCTATTGGACGATGCTGGCGGTCTACGCCGGAGGCATCGCCGCGGCGGTCAGCCTGGCCGCCACGCAAACCCCCCAGCTCCCGCTCGTGGAGATCATGGCCGAGAGGGAAGAGCCGGTGAGCTGCCAGGCGGTTCCAGTCGACAACCTCTTCGTGATGCTGGATAGCTACCCGATCGCACCGAAGAACTCTCGAAGGTCCGCGGCGAGCACGTCCGGCAGCTCCATCGCGGGGAAGTGCAGGCCGCGCTCGTATTCTGTCCAGCGGGCGTCCTCCGGGACCATCATCACGCGGCGCACAGTCTCGTCCGCTCCGAAGACGGCCACGGATTGGGGTACCGTCACCGGGCCGCCCCACTCGCTGGAGTGCGCCTGGTCATACAGCGTGTGGGCCGCCGACGCGCCCGCGCGGCCGAACCATGCAACCGAGACGAGCGTGAGCAGCAGGTCGCGCTCGATCTCGATGTCGGTCCAGTCCTGCAGCTTCTCGACGATCCACGCGAGCAGGAAGACCGGCGAATCCGTCAAGCCGTATCCGATCGTCTGGGGCCGCGTGTTTTGGATCGCGAGGTAGCCGGAGGTGTCGTTGCGGAAGACGTCCATGCGCTCGAGGATCAGTTGGTCGATCGGATCCGAGGCATCCAGGTTCTCCGCCATCCCGGGGATGAAGGTGGCCGCATTGGCCGCCGTCATCGGATCCGTCACCACGTGCATCCCGATGACGTGCTCGGGGTCACGGCTCGCGACCATGCCGGACACACCGGCACCGATGTCACCGCCGTGCACGCCGTACCGCTCGTACCCGAGGCGCCGCATGAGTTCGATCCACGCGTTGCCGGTGCGTCCCATCGACCAGCCGGGACCACTGAGCGGGGTTGAGAAGCCGTAGCCGGGCAGCGAGGGGGCGACCACGTGGAACGCGAGCCCGGTGGATGGGTCGGTAAGCAGTTCGATGAGCCGCGCGAACTCGGCGTTGGAGCTGGGGAATCCGTGCGTCAGCAGCAAGGCGGAAGCATCCTCGCGCGGTGACCGCGCATGGAAGAAGTGGATCGTCTGACCATCGACCTCGGTGACGAACTGCGGTATCCGATTCAAGCGCTCCTCGTGTCCTCGCCAGTCGTACTCATTGGCCCAGGCGTCCACGAGCTCACGAGCTTCAGAGGATCGGATGCCGCGCTCGCGTCCATTGGAAGGCGACTCGTCCGACCAGCGCGTTCGGGTGAGTCGGTCCCGCAGGTCGTCGAGGTCAGCATCCTCGACGGCGATGCGGAAGGGCTGGATGTCGTTCATCGGCGTTCTCCTCTTCGAATCGGTCCTTGCTGCCGTCTTGTTCGGCGATGGATCCAGGGTAGAACTCAACGCGGAACGCTTCTTTCCGCAATTCGTGAGATCGTGGGGGAATGCTGGAAACCTCGGCGAGACTCCTCCGTCTGCTTTCGCTCTTGCAGGTGCGGCGCGATTGGACGGGTCCGGCGCTCGCCGAGCGTCTCGAAGTCACCACCCGCACGGTGCGCAACGACATCGATCGCCTGCGCCGGCTCGGATACCCCGTCGAGGCGAGCCCTGGCGTGACGGGCGGATACCGCCTCGGCGAGTCGCTCGCGATGCCGCCCATGCTCCTGGACGACGACGAGGCCGTGTCGGTCGCGATCGCGTTGGGTACCTCGACGTCAGCGAGCGTCGAGGGGATGGGCGAAGCATCCATCAGGGCGCTCGTGAAACTGCAGCGACTGCTCCCCTCGCGGCTTCGCGAGCGGGTCGAGTCATTGCGGATCGCAGCGCGTCCGCTCCCCGCAGACGGCGGGCACATCGATCCGGAGTTGCTGGTAACGATCGCCGGTGCGTGCCGCAACGGCGAGCGAATTCGCTTCTCGTACGAGACGTATTCCGGTGCGACGAGCGACCGGGATGTCGAGCCATACCGCCTCCTCGCACGCGACGGCCGCTGGTACCTCTTCGCATGGGACCGAGAGAGAGACGACTGGCGCACCTTCCGCGTCGATCGGATCGCGCTCCGAACTCCCGTCGGGCCGCGATTTCCGTCGCGACCGCTGCCGCCGGACGAGGCGATCGCGGCGCACGTCGCGAGGGGAATCGATCGCGCCACATGGCGTTTTCGCGCGCGCGTCGTGGTGCATGCTTCGCCGGAGTACGTGCGGCAGCGCATCCCGATCCCACTCGCGATCACCGAGCTCGCACCAGATCGCAGCGAGTTCGTCGTCGGGTCGGATGACGCGCGCATGCTCGCGCTGTACCTCGGCATGCTCGACGCCGACTTCGAGGTCATCGACGCTCCCCAGCTCGTGACCGCTCTTCGTGAGCTGGCTTCAAGATTCGAGCGGGCGGCGGACGGTGCCGAAGTCGGCGGTGGCGTCGTAGCCTGACGCTCTCGGCTTCAGAGCGTCGGCGAGGACGACCGTGAAAACGAACTGTTCGTCAGGACGAGTGCGGCGCTCGTACAGTGCAGCACCACCCAGCTCAGAAATGTCCATCTGGACAAGTGGTGGACGACTCCACCCTCAAATGGCCAACTTTCGCCGATCCCTACACTTCAGGGCTGGTGGGTGGGCTACAGGCCGACCGCCATGTCGGTGAAGCGCGAGAAGTGACCTTGGAACGCGACCGTGACCGTGTCGGTCGGGCCGTTGCGGTGCTTGGCGACGATGAGGTCGGCCTCGCCGGCGCGCGGGTTCTCCTTCTCGTAGGCGGCCTCGCGGTGCAGCAGGATCACCATGTCGGCATCCTGCTCGAGCGAACCCGACTCGCGAAGGTCGGAGATGGCGGGCTTCTTGTCGGCGCGCTGCTCGGGACCACGGTTCAACTGCGACAGCGCGATGACGGGCACCTGCAGCTCCTTCGCGAGCAGCTTCAACGCGCGAGAGAACTCGCTGACCTCCTGCTGGCGCGACTCGACCCGCTTGCCGCTCGTCATCAGCTGCAGGTAGTCGATGACGACCATCTTGAGGCCCTCGCGCTGCTTGAGCCGACGGCACTTCGCGCGGATCTCGACGAGCGTCATGTTCGGACTGTCGTCGATATAGAGAGGTGCGTCGTTGATACGTCCACGCACCGACGCGATCGTCGTCCAGTCGCGGGAGTCGAGCGTGCCCTTGCGCATCGCTTGCAGCGGCACCGCGGCCTCTGCGCTCATCAGGCGCATGGCGATCTCGCTGCGACCCATCTCGAGCGAGAAGAAGATGGTCGGCTGGTTGTGCTTGATCGCCGACGAGCGGGCGAAGTCCAGCGCGAGCGTCGACTTACCGAGCGCCGGTCGGGCCGCGATGATGATGAGCTGACCTGGGTGCAACCCGTTGGTGAGCTGGTCGAGCTGCTGGAAGCCCGTGGGCACACCGGTCATCTGGCCGTCGCGACCGCGCGCGGCCTCGATCTCCTCGACGGCGGCATCGACCGCGACTGTGAGCGGCACGTAGTCATCGGCGCTCTCATGGCCGGCGACTCCGTAGATCTCGGCCTGCGCGCTGTTGACGAGGTCGAGCGCCTCACCCTGGCCCGAGTACCCCATCTGCACGATGCGCGTGCCGGCCTCGACGAGCCTGCGCAGCAATGCGCGCTCGGCGACGATCGAGGCGTAGTAGCCGGCGTTCGCCGCAGTCGGCACGATCGAGGTCAGCGTGTGGAGGTAATCGGCACCGCCCGCGCGCTGCAGTTCGCCGGTCTTGATGAGCTCGTCGGTGACAGCCACGACATCGGTGGGCTCGCCGTGCGAGTACAGCGTGAGGATCGCATCGAAGATCAGCTCGTGCTTGGGGACGTAGAAGTCGGCGCCACGCAGCGTCTCGATGACGTCGGCGACGGCATCCTTGGACAGGAGCATTCCACCCAGCGCACTCTGCTCGGCGAGGAGGTCGTGCGGAGGTGTCCGCTCGTGCTCTCGACGCCCCCCAAGACGCTCCTCCGAGATGTCGGCAATCGACATATGCACTGTCCTCTTCCACGTCATCTGGCCACGGCAAAGCTGCCTCTCACGAGGGGCGCGCGCGTACGCGAATGCACTCCGACGAGACGAGACCAGATGCTCCTGCATCCCTCTCGTCCCGCGTTCAGCAGAACACGAACCCCCGACACCCGTCTGCATCGACGTGCGGTGCGTCAATCCCCCCGTGGGCCGAACCCCACGCTAGGCACGGGTAGGGCGACTTGCAACAGCACCTGTGGATAACTCTGTGGACAGGCTGCGCGAAACGCCGACAAGCCTGTGCACAACGTCTGTGGACAAGTCGCTCTCACAGCCGAGTCAAAGGTTTTTTTCCGCGCATTGATCAGGGATTCGCAGACTTAATGACTGTGGATTGAGATGTGCTTGAAGTAGCACTTGAAGGTTGTCGCTCGCCGCGGTGACCTGTGCACAATTCCCCCTACTTTCCCCCCGATCTGATCGGGGGTGCTGGACAGGGGGACATGTCTGGGATAACGTCGTGGCTCCAGGCACCCCTTTCGGTATCCGAGTTTCTTCGAGTACCGATTGACGTTCGACGTCGCTATAGGAGGTGACCGTGGACACCGCAGACTCGCAGCACTTGTCGAGGCTCTCCAAGCTGCTGCTCGCAGGAACCGGCGTCGCGTTCGCGTGGGTGCTCCTGTCACTGGCCCTCGGCCTCTCCGTCTCAGACGCGCACGCCGACGACGAAGGCGGGCTGCTCGGAGCCGTCACCTCCACGGTCGACAGCACCGCGACCGCCGTGACCGATGTCGTCGATGACACCGCCTCGACCGCGCTCCAGACGGTCGTCTCCGGTCGTCCAGCCGGTCACCGCAGCCGTCGCCCCGCTCCCCATCGCACCCGTCGTCGAGACCGTCGTCCAGGCGGTTGCCGAAGTCCCCGCCGGCGGACTCATCTCGCCGATCGCAGACACCGCGGTCGAGGTCGTCCAAGCCGTGCCGGTTGTCGGCGGTGTGGCCTCAGCGATCGGCGTCGACGACGCGGTCTCCTCGGTCGGAACGAGCGTCGACGGAGTGCTGCAAGGCACCACCGGCGCTGTGGTCGGCACCGTAGCCGACGTCGTGGACACCGCTGGTGGCATCGTCACCGGTCCTGCCGTCCCGCCGCTCAGCGGACCTGACGATGCCCTCACCGGAACCGCGTCGATCGCTGGTTCGGATGCCGCCGCAAACCCCGTCGAGATGCTGGCGCGTGCCGCATTCCTTGCCGGCGCGACGGCGTGGCTGTCGCTCACGTCCGATCTGTCCGCAGCCATCTCACCCTCGGACGGTGCCTCCGCCAGCACGTGGGCGGTCGCGGGCATTCTCAGTCTTATCCGCTCTGTCGTACAGGCGGACTCTTTCTTCATGGGACCCGGTGGTGCGGGTCCCGGCGCGTGGGTGCTGGTCGCCCTCGGGCTCGTCGTCGCACACCGTGCCTGGGTGCGCCGAGCGGGGCTCGAGAACGACGTGGCGCCGCCTGCGCCTGCGATGACCACCGACGTCTCTCCTGACTGATCGGATCCTCGCCGTCCACTCGTGACGGCAGAGAATCCCCGCGCGCTCTGCGCGCATTCCATCAGTCATCACATCTCAAGGAGAGATCATGCATACCTTCATCAGGCGCGCCCTCATCGGCACGCTACTCGCCGGCGGCGTAACGCTGCTCGGCGCGACGGTCGCAAACGCGGCCGAGACGACGGGAGAGGACGGACTGCTGTCCGGAAACCAAGCCCTCGTCGACATCGCGGCGCCGATCAGCGTCGTGGACAACGCGGTATCGCTAATCGGAGACGGCACAGTCGTCAATCCGGGACCGGTAACGGCTCCGGCAACCACCACGGTCGCACCCGCCGAGGCACCCATCACGAGCGGGGAAGACGGCATCGCGTCCGGCAACCAGGCTCTGGTGAGCGTCGACGTGCCGATCACGGTCAGCGGCAACGCCGTCTCCGTCATCGGTGACAGCACGGTCGTGAACAGCGCACCGGCTCCGGCCCCTGCACCGACGACGACTACCACCCCGAGCGAGCCGGCCCGGTCACCTCTGGAGAAGACGGGATCCTCAGCGGAAACCAGATCCTCGCCTCGGTGACGGCACCCATCACGGTGTCCGGCAATGCCGTCTCCGGCATCGGGGACAGCACAGTCGTCGGCGTGCAGCCAGGCTCCGGCCACTGCAGCCGGCACACGTCGGGAACACCGAGGATCGACCGATCACCTCCGGAGAAGACGGAATCCTCAGCGGAAACCAGATCATCCCAGTGATCAACGCCCCGGTGAACGTCACCGGCAACGCCGTCTCCGGCATCGGGGACAGCACAGCCATCGGCGGCAGCCAGGACGGAACCACCGGCACCGGCGGGAACACCTGGATCGCACCGATCACCTCCGGAGAAGACGGAATCCTCAGCGGAAACCAGATCATCCCCGTGATCAACGCACCCGTCACCATCGGCGGAAATGCCGTCTCGGTGATCGGCGACAGCACCGTTGTGACTCCGGCAACGCCCGGGCACCCCCGGAACCCCGGGAACCCCCGGCACCCCCGGAACCCCCGGAACCCCCGGCACCCCGGGCACCCCCGGCACCCCCGGAACCCCCGGCACCCCCGGCACCCCGGGCACCCCCGGAACACCCGGCACCCCCGGAACCACGGGTGACACCACCGAGTCCACGGGCGCCAACGCATCCGTCGGCTCGGCTCAGCTCGCCGCAACAGGGGGAACCGGCGGGCTCGCCGTGCTGCTGATGGGCCTCGCGCTCATCGCGGCCGGCGTGTTCGTCACGCGGCGACAGACCGCGTGACGCGGAAGCGGATCGGGCGCCTGGCCCGGTCCGCTCCTGCCACGCGGCTCTGAAAAGGCGGATGCCGCAGACCTGGTCCCTCGTGAGAGGGGGTCTGCGGCATCCGTTGCGCGTTGCGCGGGAGGTTCTCGCTACTTGGCAGCGACCACCACGAGCGTGATCACGGCAGTGAGGTCGTCACGCAGGCGAACGGTCGCCTCGTGCTCGCCCACCGACTTGATCGGCGACGTGATGTGGATCTTGCGCTTGTCGAGGTCGCCCAGGCCGGCGGCCTTGACCGCGTCAGCGACATCACCGGTCTTGACCGAGCCGAACAGACGACCTTCGGCACCCGCCTTGACGGTGAGCTTGACCTTGTTGGCCTCGAGCGCGTCCTTGAGCGCCACGGCCTCTTCGTGCACGTGGATCGCGCGGGAGTCGCGGGCGGCGCGAATCGACGCGACCTGCTTCTCGCCACCGCGGGTCCAGGCCACGGCAAAGCCCTGGGGGATGAGGTAGTTGCGGGCGTACCCGTCCTTGACCTCGATGACATCGCCGGCGCTACCGAGCCCAGCGACCTCGTTCGTGAGAATCAGCTTCGACATTTCTGCTACCTACCTGCCGGCGCCGGCGTAGGGCAGAAGCGCCATCTCGCGCGCGTTCTTGATTGCGCGGGCGATGAGACGCTGCTCCTGCACGGAGACACCGGTGATACGACGGGCGCGGATCTTCCCGCGCTCCGAGATGAACTTGCGAAGAGTGGCGACATCCTTGTAGTCGATGACACCGACGCGGGTCGGCTTCGCCGGGGCTGCGTTCTTCGCGCCCTTCCGCGGCTTACGGCGGTCGCCGCTTGACTTTCCAGCCATGTTGTTTCCTTACGGGTTGTGATCGGATGCCGCGGCTGAGCGCGTGCGCTCAGGGCGCAGCATCCGGAGTCTGTCTTCTAGAAGGGCGTGTCGTCGCCGTAGGCGCCGGGAGCGGCCCACGAGTCGCCGCCACTGCTGGCGGCGGCGCCGGCGGCCGGAGCCGCCTGGGTGCCGGGGGTCGACCACGGCTCGTCGGAGACCTGGCTACGGGACTGCCCGCCGCCTGCCGCACGCGTCACCTGGGCGGTGGCGTAGCGGAGCGAGGGGCCGATCTCGTCGACCTCGAGCTCGATCGCGGTGCGCTTCTCGCCCTCACGTGTCTCGTAGGAGCGCTGCTTGAGGCGACCGGTCGCGATGACGCGGGAGCCCTTCGTCAGCGATCCGGCCACGTGCTCGGCGAACTCGCGCCACACGCTCGCGCGGAGGAACAGCGCTTCGCCGTCCTTCCACTCGTTGGCCTGGCGGTCGAAGTTGCGCGGCGTCGACGCGATCGTGAAGTTCGCGACGGGGAGTCCGTTCTGCGTGTAGCGCAGTTCGGGATCGGCCGTGAGGTTTCCCACGACGGTGATGATCGTCTCGCCGGCCATCGTCGTTACGCGTCCTGCTTGACGAGCTTCGCGGGGCGGGCGGCCTTGCGGGCGGCCTTCTCCTCGGCACGCACGCGCTCGGACTCGATCAGGGCGATCGCCTCCTCGGCGCGGAGCACCTTGGTGCGCATGACCAGCTCGCTGAGCTTGAGCTGGCGGTCCAGCTCCTGCGTCGCGGCGCTGGTTGCGGTGAAGGCGACGACGGCATAGATGCCTTCGGTCTTCTTCTGGATCTCGTAGGCGAGACGGCGGCGACCCCAGATGTCGACGTTGTCGATCGAGCCACCAGCGTTGGTGATGACCTTCAGGAACTTGTCGAGGGTGGGCGCTACCTGGCGCTCATCGAGTTCGGGGCTCAGGATGACCATGAGCTCGTACTGGTGCGTCACTAACCCACCTCCTTCGGACTAGAACGGCTGCCGGGCATTTCCCGACAGCAGGAGGGTGTGTGCACGTGTCCAGGACTTCCGCGGACTGGGCCGCTGCCGGACAACCCTCCTATGCTACCGGATGCCGCGGCTGACCCCGAATCCCGGCGCGACGCACCTCACGGTGCCACGAGGGCTCCGACTCCGATCCGCTCGAGCGTGGGTGACACCGCCGTGGTTCCGGTGAGCGTCGCACGGTACTGGAGGTATCGCCCACCGTTCGGGATGTCTGCGCCGGCAGTCACCGTTGCGTACTCGGTCCAGGTCGCATCCGGTGTCGGCGTGGAACCGGTCCTGATTTCGATGACGATGCCCGTTCCGGCGACGCCGTGGGACACGGCGTCGAGTGTCTGCCAGTCTGCGGCCGAGCCCGCATCCAGCAGTCGCGATGTGAACTGGCCGGTTCGAGCGGCCGCTGTCATCGTCATCGATCCGACGACGATATCGGGGCCTCCAGCGGCGTAGTCGCTCACAACCGGGCCCATGCCGCCCGCGATGGCCACGTTCTGCGTGTGCACAGCTGCCCCATCGATGATGAACACGACCCTGTCGGCAAACCAGTCGATGCGGTACGTGTGCGATGAGCCGACGAAGCCTGTGCCAAGCGCGGTCTCGGTGTACGTGCCGTTGTTGTTCGTGCGCGCGTAGAGGGTGTTCGTGGTGCCCGCGGTGCTGAAGATCGCCCACCGGGGCGTCGCCGCGAGGTCGACCCCGAATCCGCCGTGCTGGAAGGCCGCCGCACCGAATGTCGCCTGGAACTCGATCGTGGCGCCCGGACCCGAGAGGGAGGTGCTGCGCAGAAGCGCTCCGTTCACGGCGACGTTGCCACCCGCGACGGTCGACCCGCCGTTGCCGCCGCTCCAGAGCGCGCTCGTCCATCCGCTGGGGACCCCGGCGCCGTTGAACTCCTCGGCAATGGCCGGCACCGATGCCGTGACCCTCATCCATTTCAGTGAGAGCGCACCGCCGCCGGCGTTGTAGTCGCTGGCAACCGGACGCATCGTTCCACCCACGGTGGCCGCAGTGTGCACCAGGCTGCCGTCGACATAGAACCGCACCGTCGAGTCCCACTCGATGCGGAAGACATGCTCCGAACCAATGAACTGCGGCCCCAGCGCGACATCGATGACCGCGCCACCCGCATTGCGGGTGCGAGCCTGCAGCACGCCCGTCACCCCGTTGGTACCGAACATCGCCCACGACTCACTCGCACCGGCAAGCGTCACCGCGAACCCGGCGCTCTGGAACGACGCACCGCTGAACGTGCCGGCGAACTCCACGGCACGCCCCGAACCCCCCGCCGCAGCGGTGCGCAGCCAGGACCCGTCCACCGCCGCCGCGCCCCCCGAGAACGACGCGGCACCGCCGGTCCAGCTCCCGGTCACCCACTCCGCGGGCAGACCCGAACCCTCGAACTCCGCACCGACCAACGGCGCCAGAATCACCTCACCACCAGCCGAGTTCGCCACATACGTCGCCGTCCCCGGAACCCCCGCAGCAAAATCGGCCACCGAAGTGTCCTCACGCGTGACGGGCACGGATGTCCCGGTCGTGAATGACCACGTCTGATTCGCGCCCAGCGGGTTACCGGCGGCGTCCGTCACCGAGTTGGCCACCGTCACGGTGTGGCGCACGCCGGGGGCAAGGTTCGCGTTCGGGTTCAGAGTCGCGGTCGTTCCCGACGCGGTGACGCCGGCAGGCACGTCGTTGGACGCACCATCGGCACGGAGTGTGAACGTCGATGTCGTGAAAGTCGCCGGCGCCATCGCCCCGTCGAACGTGACGATGACATCCACACCGACCGACGTGTTCGTGGCACCTGCGGCAGGGCTCCGGCCTGTGATGACCGGCGGTGTCGTGTCAGGGGTCGGCGGAACGGTCGCGTAGGGCAACAAAACGTCCGACAGTGTCGGCGTTGCGTATCCGTTGCCGGTGGTCAGCCGAACCCGGTACTGCAGGTATCGACTTGCATTCGGCACGTCCTGGCCCGCGGCGATCGCGGCGAACGCCGTCCAACTGCTGTCTGGGCTCGGCGTATCACCCGTTCGCACGTCCATGGCCAGCGCGGTACCCGTCGGGACCTTCGACCTCCAGCTCGGGGCTCCCCACTCGGATGCCGATCCGGCATCGTGGATGCGCGACAAGAAGGAGCCGCTCGAGGAATGCGGGGTCAGTCTCATCCATTTCAGTGAGAGCGCACCGCCGCCGGCGTTGTAGTCGCTGGCAACCGGACGCATCGTTCCACCCACGGTGGCCGCAGTGTGCACCAGGCTGCCGTCGACATAGAACCGCACCGTCGAGTCCCACTCGATGCGGAAGACATGCTCCGAACCAATGAACTGCGACCCCAGCGCCACATCGACGACCGCGCCACCCGCATTGCGGGTGCGAGCCTGCAGCACGCCCGTCGCCGCGTTGGTACCGAACATCGCCCACGACTCACTCGCACCGGCAAGCGTCACCGCGAACCCGGCGCTCTGGAACGACGCACCGCTGAACGTGCCGGCGAACTCCACGGCACGCCCCGAACCCCCCGCCGCAGCGGTGCGCAGCCAGGACCCGTCCACCGCCGCCGCGCCCCCCGCGAACGACGCGGCACCACCGGTCCAGCTCCCGGTCACCCACTCCGCGGGCAGACCCGAACCCTCGAACTCCGCACCGACCAACGGCGCCAGAATCACCTCACCACCAGCCGAGTTCGCCACATACGTCGCCGTCCCCGGCACCCCCGCAGCAAAATCGGCCACCGAAGTGTCGATCGCGGCCGCGGCCGGCGTGTCGAACGTGGCCGGGGGCGACCCGGCCGCAGGCCACACGGTCGTGTTGCCGGCGGCATCCGTGGACGAGACCCGGTAGTGATAGGTCGTGCCGCGGGCGAGCTCGGTCAGCCGAACCAGGTGCGAGGTGCTGAGGCTGTCGAGCTGGAACGACGAGGTGAGCGAACCCGCGGTAGTCCCGTAATCCACTCGCGACGTCGCCGCCTCGTTCGTGCTCCAGGTGATCTCCGCCGAAGTCGTGGCCGTGACCACGGCGGACGCTCCACTGATCGTCGGCGGCGTCGAGTCCACTCGATAGCGCGCGGTGTAGTCACCGCCGACCGCTGTGAAGACGGCGTAGTCCACGCCCTTCACCTGCTTCGTCTGGAACGACACGGTGGCGCCGCTGCGGGAGATCGAGCGGAGCGTGCCGGTGCTGCCGTCGATCGGCATCATCGCCTGGAGGCCGTTCGCCCCGTCGCCGGCCTTGAGCGTGAACGTCACGTCGCCGCCCGAGCGGCTGAGGTTGGCGAACGACGAGGCGTTGCGTCCGTCCGTCCAGTCCAGCAGCTGCTCGCCCGTGATGATCGGGATGCCGCGTTGCTCCGCGGCGGCGATGACCGCATCGTGGTACGTCCCGGCATCGTTCCCATCGGTGTGGAGGTTCGCGACGAACGCCCCGTAGTAGCCCTTGTTGATCGCGCCGTCCATGAGCGCGATCGCGGTGGACGGGTATGCCTGTCCGGACTCGTCGGTCAACTGCGTCGCCGCCTGGTAGACGTCCAGGAGCGTGCCGTCCACCGTGAGGAAGCGTTGCGCCATGCTCGACCCGGTGAACACCCCCGGCAGCGCCCCGGCCCACGACGGCGGCCAGTAGTAGTAGTTGGTGTCCAGGTGGATGCCGAGCTTGTCTTCTTCCTCGGCAACGGTGGTGTAGTCGATCCAGAACACGCAGTGGTTTCGGCTGGTCGTCGGCGGGGTGACGCTCGGGTAGCTCCTCGACAGCGCGACCAGCTGCTCCGACATCATGGCGGCGTAACCGGCTCTGGTGGGAACGGCGCACCCACTGTCAGGGTGCAGAGCCAGCTCGAAGCCCTGCTGCTCGTAGGTCGCGGCCTGCGCGTCCGTGATGAGCGAATAGTCGACGAACTGATACGACGTCGAACGGATGCACTCCCAATCGTTGAAGACGCACCCGGGCGAGCTCTCGGCGAGCTCGTCGCCGAATCGGTTCGGTACGTTGCCGCCGTTATGCTCATCCGCCGTCATCACAATTGCGGCGACCTCGCCGCGAGGCAGGTACCAGAACCGAGGAACCGGCAGGTCGTCGCGCGTGGTGTAGGTGATGATGTTGGCCAGCAGACGCTGCTGCTCGTCGGCTTGGGGGATGGCGACCTTCGAACGGTCGATGTAGTCGGGGTAGAACAGATCGTTCGAGCGGACAGGCGAGATCCCGTCGCGTTCCTGACCTATCCAGGCCGGATTCCCCTGCCGCGTATAGACCACCGACCGTGCCAGGTCGTAGGTGAATGCGGTGGCGGAACCGCCGGCAGAGCCGACGCTGCGAGTCGTCGCCGCCGGGAACTCCGTCGCCTCGGTGGCGTTGCGGTACAGCCGCGCCAGCACCCGGGTTCCGTCGTCGCGCGGCCGGTAGAGGTCGGCCGACCCGTGGAACTGCATCGTCGCCGACTCGATCCCCTTGCCGGGCGCCGCCGCCGTGTCGACACTCACGTAGCCTTCCGCGAGCGTGCCTTCTGCAGCGGTGAGTCCGAGCAGCCCGGCGAGCGAACCCGACGGCCGCATCGCGATGAGGTTGCCGCCGGCGTCGACCCAGGCCGTCAGAGCCGCCACCTGAGACGCGCTGAGCGTCGTCTCTCCGAGCACCACGGTGTCGTAGGGCGCGAGAGCCGACGCGGTGAGTGACGACGTCGTGCGTACGGTGAACAGGTTGAGGCCCTCGCCGCGGATCATCTCGGGCAGGTAGGCCCCGAACGGACTCGTGCCCTTGACGATGAGCAGTGGTCCGCCCGGCCCGATATCGGGGCTGGGCCGCTCGTCGGCCGCGGGGATCGTGGCGAACGTCCACGAGTAGTCATCGGCCATCGGATTGCCGGCGACGTCGGTCACGCCGCCCGAGCCGCCCCGGATCGTCGCCGTGTATTCGCGGCTGTGCGCGAGCGGCGCAGCGGGGTTGATCACCGCGGCTTTGGTTCGGGGGTCATAGCTGATGACTGCGGCGACTTGATTCCCCGCGGAGTCACGCAACTGGACGGTCGTGCCATTGATCGAGTCGGCCGCTATCGGCTCGGTGAAGATGGCTGTGATCTCTGCGTCGACGCCGAAGTCCGCAGCGTCCCGAAGCGGCCACGTTCCCGACACAGCCGGTGGCGCCGTATCGGGACCCGCCGTTGTGAACCCGAAGCTCACGTCTGTCGCGAGCGGAACTCCCGTGAGGTCGCGCACGCCGGTGGCCCCGCCGCTGACGGTCACGGTGTACTGGGCGGACAGTGCCAGCGACGCCACAGGATCGATGGTCGCCGACGTCGTGGCGACGTCGTAGGTGACGGTGGTCGCGACAGGGTTGCCCGCGCCGTCACGGAGCCCCACCGTGCCCGCGTTGATCGACGTCGGGTCCATGTCTTCGCTGAAGACGACAGTCAGGTTCGCGTCGACCAACGCTCCGGTGGCCCCGGCGGTCGGTGTCGTCGCGGTGACGATCGGAGCCGTCGTGTTCACGCCTGCCGTCCTGAACGCCCACGTGACATCAGCGGCGAGCGAGTTGCCGGCGACGTCGGTGACGCCCCCCGTCGCCGCCCTTCACCGTGGCGACGTAGCGCGTGCCCACCGTGAGTTCGGCGGTGGGGTTGAGAACCGCGCCACCTGGGACGTCGTAGCCGACCGTCGCCGGGACGATGACGCCGGCGGGGTCGCGGAGTTCGACAGTCGTTGCGTTGATGGAGGCGGGATCCATCGCCTCGCTGAACGTGGCGGAGATGTTCGACGCCGGGTTCACGTCGATCGCGTTCGCCTGCGGCGTCGTGGCCGTCACGGTGGGTGCAGTCTCATCGATCGGCACCACAGGCGTGAAGAGCACGTCGACGAGGTAGTTCGATGACGCGTAGGACGAAGTCGGAGCCAAGCCGCCAGCGCCATACCGATAGACGCCGTTCGACCCGTCGACGCCTTCGCGCAGCGCATGAAGGGGAGGGTTGTCGACACCGGCGCTCGCGAACGACGTCCCTGTCGCATATCGGCCACTCGCGGTGTGGTAGGAGGCGATGTAGGTGACGTTCGGCTGGATGTCCACCGGTGTCGAGAAAGCCGCCTCCTGCCACCCGGTCGCAGACTCGGCCCCATAGGTCACGGTCGCCAGCCGCTGACCCGATGCCGACCAGAGCGTGCCCGTGTGCGGGCCGGTGTTACCGGCCGTCTTGTAGAAGCGGATGCCGACGACGCGGCCCGCGACATCCGAACGGAACTTGACGCCGAGCTCAACGGCTGACGCGTCGGGTCTGTGCCGTGCCCGTGACCGTCTGGTCGAAGATCGTCGAGCAGGTCGCGCCCTGCGGGCAGCTGTCGGCAGCCGTCGCCGACTCGGCCGAAGAGAGGACCGCGGCGACGGGCACGACAAGGAGAATGGCCAGGGCGAGCGCCACCAGTGCGCGGGTGAAGGAGCCCCGCCGAGAATCGGGCTTTCTCGCGCCCATGCCGGATGATAACGCCCGCGAGTGGCTTTTCCGCAACGATCGGCGGGAATCCCCGCGTTCGGTCGCTCACCGGAAGGCCCCGATGCCGGTGAGGTGCTCGCCGAGGATGAGGGTGTGCACCTCGTCGGTGCCCTCATACGTGCGCACCGACTCGAGGTTTGCCGCGTGGCGGATGGGGGAGTTCTCCAGCAGCACGCCGTTGCCGCCGAGGATCGTGCGCGCTTCTCGCGCGATCGCGATCGCCTCGCGGACGTTGTTGAGCTTGCCGAGCGAGATCTGCACCGGCTGGAGGGTTCCGGCATCCTTCGCCCTGCCGAGGTGGAGCGCGAGGAGCGCACCCTTCTGAAGCTCCACCACCATGTTCACGAGCTTCTGCTGGGTGAGCTGGAAGCCGGCGATGGGGCGATCGAACTGCTCGCGCGCGAGCGCGTAGCGCAGGGCGGCCTCGTAGCTGTCGCGACCGGCGCCGAGCGCGCCCCAGACGATCCCGTACCGCGCCTCGTTGAGCGCCGAGAACGGGCCCCGCAGTCCGCGCGCTCCGGGCAGCATGGCCGATGCCGGCAGCCGGACATCGTCCAGGCGCAGCTCGGTCTGCACGGATGCGCGCATCGAGAGCTTCGGCTCGAGCACCGTGATGTCCAAGCCGGCGGCATCCGTCGGGACGATGAACCCGCGCACGCCGTCATCGGTCTGAGCCCACACGACCGTCAGCTGCGCGATCGATGCGAGCCCGATCCACCGCTTCGATCCGCTCAGCAGCCAGTCGTCGCCGTCGCGTCGAGCGAATGTCCTCATGCTCGAAGGGTCCGAGCCCGCGGCCGGCTCGGTGAGCCCGAAGCTGCCGATCACCTCGCCCCGCGCCATCGGCGGCAGCCACTCCTGCTTCTGCTCCTCGCTGCCCCACCGGTGGATCGAGCCCATTGCGAGCGAGCCCTGCACCGAGACGAACGTGCGGATGCCGGAGTCGCCCGCCTCGAGCTCGAGCGCGGCAAGACCGTACTCGACGGCGCTTCGGCCGGGGCATCCGTACCCCTCGAGGTTCATGCCGAGCACCCCGAGCTCGCCGAAGGCCGGTGCGAGCTCGGCCGGGAAATACGCCCGATCGAACCAGTCGGCGATGTTCGGGCGGATCTCCGCGTCGACGAACGCGCGCACGCGGTCGCGCACCGCTCGCTCGTCGTCGCTCAGCAGCGCGTCGATCGCGAGGACATCGGATGCCTCACGCAGCGCCTCGATGTCGTCCGGGTCCCTGGGGTGCATGGGCGACCTCCTCGTCGATCCGATTCTGCCGGGTGTGCGACCGGTTCGCCGCCGATGTCGGGATGAGCACATCCGCCGGGCATGCGGCGAGCCCTCGAGAGCACCGATTCGTGTCTCTCCAGGATGAGCGCGGCATGCGCGATGCCCCCCGACGCCGCTCGCCGGTAGCGTGACACCCATGGAGTGGACGGCGCCGGCGTGGGGCGGCCACGGGGGAACTCGGTGAGTGCGCCGGCTGCGCCCGTGCGGTTCGATCCGCGTGCGCTCGTCGACCCGGTCGACCGCTTCGAGGTGCGCGACTTCGTCCAGCGGATGCAGCAGAGCGGCGCAGCGCCCTCCAGGTTCGGGTCGCTGACGACGGTCGTGCCCCTGATCATCGGCGGGGCGTTCTTCATCGCGTTCGGCAGTGTCTTCGTCACCGTCTTCGCGTCGATCCTGGCCTCGCTCGCCTCGATCGACAACGGAGTCACGGGCGGCTCGTTCATCATCAGCGCGATCGGCTCCGTTCTGCCCATCCTGGTGATCGGCGGGGCGTTCGCCGCTGTCATCGTGTTCGTGTGGCGCGGATCGCGGACCCGGTACGAGAGGTGGTTCCGACTCGATCGCTTCGCGACCGCGAACGGCATGACCTACCTGCCCGGGCTGCAGTCGCCGGGTCTGCCCGGAATGATCTTCAACGTGGGCTCGTCCCGCGGGGCGAGCGACCTCGTCCGCGGCGAGACGCCGCGCTTCGTCGAGTTCGCGAACTACGAGTACACGACCGGCTCGGGAAAGAATCGCACGACGCATCGATGGGGCTATGTCGCGATCAAGCTCGACGTGCCGCTGCCGCATATCGTGCTCGATGCCACCAGCAACAACAGCCTGTTCGGATCGAATCTGCCGGCGACGTTCGACAAGGATCAGCGGTTGAGCCTCGAGGGCGATTTCGACGAGCATTTCGCGCTGTTCTGCCCCGAGGGGTACGAGCGCGATGCCCTCTACCTGTTCACGCCCGACATCATGGCGCGCTTCATCGACAACGCGGCGGCGCTGGATGTCGAGATCGTCGACGACTGGCTCTTCCTCTACGGCAAGCGCGAATTCTCCAGCCTCGACCCCGCGACGTGGGCGTGGCTGTTCTCGGTCGTGGCCGCGCTGCTCGACAAGTTCGCGCAGTGGGCGCGCTGGCGCGACCAGAACCTGCGGGCGGATGCTGCCGCCGCACTTCCGCTCGACGGCCTCCGCACGCGGACGAGAACGCGTCGGCCGGCTCCGCATCCGACGCCGCTCTGCCCTTCGCGGCGCCGGTGGGGATGCTGCGCCCGCCGCCGGGGGTCGCCGCAGAAGGCCGGCGGCTCAAACGTCGCGTCCCCGTGCTGGCGGTCGTGGTCGCCTGCGTGGTCGTCGCGTTCTGGCTGTGGAGCACGTTCACGCCCTGAGGCGCGACGACCCGTTCACCCTTCGCCGCGGTCCTGCGCGGATCGGCGCAGGGCGCCATCCACCGCGGCGGTCAGCGCAGCGAACCGGGCAGAGTCGGCGAGATCCTCGACCAGCACGGCCCGGCCGGACGAATCCGCGAGCGGCACCTGCCAATTCGGATACTCGGTGGACGTCCCGGGCTGATTCTGCACGCGCCGCTCGCCGACCGCGTCGACCAGCGCGACGCCCAGGAGCTTCGCCGGGGATGCCACGAGCAGAACGTGCAGCGCCTCGATGATCTGCTCTTCCGTGGCATCCTGATCGATCAGCCCCCGCTCGCGCAGCAGCTCGAGCATCGCGTCGCGCTCCGCGACCGCTTCGGCCCGCGCCTCTTCGACCGGCTGGGTGAGCAGATGGAGGCGCGCGCGGAGGTCGACGTGCTCGCCGGCCAGGTAGCCGGCCGTCGGCGGCAGATCGTGGGTGTTGACCGTCGCCAGCAGGGCTTCTCGGTAGCGTTCGGGCGGCCTGAACCCGCCGTCCTCGTGCTCGAACCACAGGACGGATGTGCCCAGAATCCCGCGTGCAGACAAGTAGTCGCGCACCCACGGTTCGACGTTGCCGAGGTCCTCGCCGATCACGACGGCGCCGGCGCGGCTCGCTTCGAGCGCAAGAACGCCGATCATCGCTTCGTGGTCGTAGCGGACGTACGTCCCGGCGGCGGGCCCCAGACCCGCCGGAATCCACCACAGACGGAAGAAGCCGATCACGTGGTCGATCCGCAGTGCCCCGGCGTTGCGGAGCAGGGTGCGGATCATGTCGCGCAGGGGCGCGTACCCGGCTCGTGCGAGCTCGTGCGGCAGCCACGGTGGCTGATTCCAGTCCTGTCCCTGCTGGTTGTACATGTCCGGCGGCGCACCGACGGTGATCCCGGTCGCGTACATCGTGCGCAACGACCACGCGTCGGAGCCGCGCGAATGCACGCCCACCGCCAGATCGTGCATGATGCCGATGCTCATTCCCGCCGCCTTCGCAGCGGCTTGCGCGTCGGCGAGCTGCTCGTCCGCGATCCACTGGAGCCACACATGGAATCCGACGCGGTCGGCGAGCCGCTCCCGCAGCTCCGCCACCAACGGCGACGAGAGGTTCGACGCCTCATCCGGGCGCTCGCCATCGCCACCGAGCGCGTCGCCGCGTAGTGCTCCTCCAGCGCGCACCACAGCGCGAAGTCCAGGAGCGGCCGGCCCTCGTGAGCGACGTAGGCGTCGAGCGATGCCTGCCGCGAGGGCGAGCGAGGCGCCGCGAAGACGATCTCGAGCGCGGACCGCTTCGCCGCCCACGCCGCGTCGCGGTCGATTCGTCCGGCATCCTCATTGCTCGTCGCCACCCGGTTCCACGCGTCGCTGACAGCTGCGCGCTGTTCGTCCGACAGGTACGCGGTCTCGCGGATGTCCTCCGGACGCACGTACAGCGGTGCGAGAAACCGGCGGGTCGCCGGCAGGTACGGCGACGGCTCGATGGGACTGGTGACCTCGGCGGCGTGCACGGGGTTCACCAGAAGGAAGTCCGAACCTCGCGCCCCGGCCACAGCGGCAAGGTCGCCGAGGTCCG
Organism: uncultured Actinomycetota bacterium; assembly: GCA_963713325.1. Classification (GTDB taxonomy): domain Bacteria; phylum Actinomycetota; class Actinomycetes; order Actinomycetales; family Microbacteriaceae; genus Microbacterium. The sequence continues at coordinate 283,941 of CAVQLL010000007.1, read as the reverse complement.
CGAAGTCGCCGATGCCCCACGACCCGCGAGAACGCACCGAGTAGAGCTGCGCCATCAGCCCCCACGCCCGACCGCCCCTGCCTGGCCGGGTCGGCGGCGGATCCAGTCGGCGCGGGGTCACCACCAGCGTGCATACGGACGTGCGGGTCGCGTCGGCCGATCCATGGCGACGCGCCGTCGCGTGGACCGTGTGCCACCCCAGGGGAAGGTCTCCTGGCACCGGCACGCGCAGCCGCCATACCGTTGCTCCGTCGATCGCCCGCGAGTCCGCGGCCTGCTCAGGAATGGGCAGCTCGCGCCACGAAGCATCCTCGAGCTGAACGGCGAGCGCGACGTCATGTCCATCGGCCACATGGACGAGCAGGTCGCCGTTGCCCTCGGTCACGACCAACGACGGCGGGAGGAGTTCCGTCCACGGTCGCTCTTCGACGGCGGCGAGCGCGTCCGCCACCTCGACATCCGTCGTCGCGTCGATCCCCATCGCGCTCAGGACGGCGCGCAGGGTCGTGGCGGGCACCTCGACTCGCTCCCCGAAGAACGACCAGTATTCCGTCGCGACTCCCCACGCCGCGGCGAGCGCCGCCAGCTGTGGGGCCGGCCGGACCTCGGATGCCGCGGAGTCGCTGACCATGGATTCCCCTCGTCGGGGTTCATCCTGCCAGCGCGGGGTGCGAGTCGACCAGACCCAGGCGACGCGGGTCTACGCGGGAACGCCGCGACTCGCGCCTTCCGCGCTCGGGCTCAGACCGAAGTGCACGAGCTCGTCCCCATCGAGCATGCGCGAGCGGATGAGGAACCGCATCCCGGTCGGGCCCTCGACGGAGAAGCCCGCGCCGCGCCCGGGCACGACGTCGATGGTCAGGTGCGTGTACTTCCAGTACTCGAACTGCGACACCGACATGTAGACCTCGACGGGGTCGTCCAAGCCGACGTCGATCGCGCCGAGGCGCACGTCACCGGGGCCGGTCACGAACATGCCGATCGGGTAGCACATCGGCGAACTGCCGTCGCAGCATCCGCCCGACTGATGGAACATCAGCTTGCCGTGCCGCGTCGTCAGTTCGCGCACGAGGGATGCCGCGGCATCCGTCACCGCGACCCGCTGGTGGGTGCCGGTCGTGACCATCGTGTTCTCCTGCCTCTCGTTGGCGCCCCGCCTCGCCCGTGGCCGCGAGACTGCAGCGGATGGTCGAGACTGCGGGCAATCCCCTTGCCCTCGACCTGCGGATGCAGTCTCGCGGTCGAAGCGGATGGGGCCGCGACGGGCGCCTGCTGGGGACACGGCACCCGTCGCACTCCCCCGGGGAATCAGAAGAAGCCCATCGGCCCTTCTGCATACGAGACGAGCAGGTTCTTGGTCTGCTGGTAGTGATCGAGCATCTTCAGGTGGTTCTCGCGGCCGATGCCCGACTGCTTGTACCCGCCGAACGCCGCGTGCGCAGGGTACTGGTGATAGGTGTTCGTCCAGACGCGTCCGGCCTCGATCGCGCGGCCCGGCACGGTACGCCGTGCTCATGTCGCGGCTCCAAACCCCGGCGCCCAGGCCGTACAGCGTGTCGTTGGCGATGGAGATCGCGTCATCGAAATCGTCGAACGACGTGACCGACAGCACCGGACCGAAGATCTCCTCCTGGAAGATCCGCATGTCGTTGGTGCCTTCGAAGATCGTCGGCTGCACGTAGTAGCCCTCCGACAGGTCGCCGCCGAGGTCGGCGCGCTCGCCGCCGATGAGCAGCTTCGCACCGCCCTGCTTGCCGATGTCGATGTAGCTCAGGATCTTCTCGAGCTGGTCGTTCGACGCCTGCGCGCCGATCATCGTGTCGGGATCGAGCGGGTTGCCCTGCTTGACCGCCTTGACGCGCTCGATGCCGTCGCCGAGCAGCTGGTCGTAGATCGACCGCTGGATGAGGGCGCGGGACGGGCACGTGCAGACCTCGCCGTTGTTGAGGGCGAAGAAGGAGAAGCCCTCGAGCGCCTTGTCGTAGAACGAGTCCCGCGATCGCGCGACGTCTTCGAAGAACACGTTCGGGCTCTTGCCGCCGAGCTCGAGCGTGACCGGGATGAGGTTCTGCGAGGCGTATTGCATGATGAGCCGGCCGGTCGTCGTCTCGCCGGTGAATGCGATCTTGCGGATCTTCTTGTGCGAGGCGAGAGGGGCGCCCGCCTCGATGCCGAAGCCGTTGACGACGTTCAGGACGCCTGCGGGGATGAGGTCGCCGATGATGTCGAGCAGGAACAGGATCGATGCCGGGGTCTGCTCGGCGGGCTTGAGCACGATGCAGTTGCCGGCGGCGAGCGCGGGAGCGAGCTTCCATACGGCCATCAGGATCGGGAAGTTCCAGGGGATGATCTGACCGACGACTCCGAGCGGCTCCTGGAAGTGGTAGGCCACGGTGTCTTCGTCGAGCTGCGAGATGCCGCCCTCCTGCGCGCGGAGGACGCCGGCGAAGTAGCGGAAGTGGTCGATCGCGAGCGGGATGTCGGCGGCGAGCGTCTCGCGAACCGGCTTGCCGTTCTCCCACGTCTCGGCGACGGCGATCGCCTCGAGGTTCTCCTCCATGCGGTCGGCGATCTTCAGGAGCATGTTGCTGCGCTCGGTGGGGCTCGTGCGGCCCCAGGTCGCGAACGCCTTCCATGCGGCATCCACCGCCCGGTTGATGTCTTCGACGGTGCCGCGGCCGACTTCGGTGAAGGGCTTGCCGTTGACCGGCGAGACGTTCTCGAACCACTGACCCTTGATGGGGTCGACCCACTCGCCCCCGATGTAGTGGCCGTACCGCGGGCGGTAGTCGGCGACCGCCCCTCGCGTGTTGGGAGCGGCGTAGATGCTCGAGACGCCTTCTTCGACGATGGTCATGATGTCTCCTCTGTCTTCTTCGACGGATCGGGTGCGCGACGGCGGGGTCGCGGCGTTGACCCGACGGTAAGCGCGGCAAGGTTGCACGATGTTGCGCGGCCGCCGACGGAGCCGAGCCCCGGTCCGCGAGCCGCCTCAGTCCGTCGCCGCGTGACCGACCGGTCGCCGAGAGGCCCGGATCGGTCGTCGAGCCTGCCGAGGCGTCGCCCCTCGACTCGCTTCAGCTGCCGACTACGCGGATGCCTCGAGCCGCTCGATGCGCGTCACGATCGATGCGCGCTTGGGCGAGCGCGCGGGGAGCATCTTCAGGCAGAGGCGCAGCAGCTCGTCGTCCTCAGAGCCCGCGGCCGTATCGGCGTATGCGAGGAGCACGTCGAGGCTCGCCTCTGCCAGCAGCGCTTCGCGCAGCGCCATGCGCACACTGTCGCGCAGCTCCTCCACACCCGGCGCGGTGGAATCGGGCAGCACATCGCCTCGGTATGCAGCCAGCGCGACGCGATGCGCGCCGCGATCGAGCAGCGACAGCACCTGCTGCGCGTCGGTCTCGAGGTCTGCTCCGAGCCGGTAGGGCCGGGATTCCGGCACCAGCGCGGGTGCTGCCTTCTCGAGCATCTTTCGCAGGCGGACCATCTCGGCGCGCAGTGTGACGGATGCCTGAGCCCCTGTCGTCCGCCTCGCCATAGACGAGCTCGCCGAGGCGCTCGGCCGACAGGCCCTGACGGTGGGTCGCGAGCATCAGGAGCAGCTCGGCGTGACGCCGCCCGAGTTCGGCGACAGTCTCCGACCCTTCGCGGGCGACTTCGAGGAGCGCCTTGTCGCGGCCGAGAACCCTCAGTGTGACGCGATCGGTTTCGGGTCGGCTCTGCGAGCCTGCGGGCGACCGCCGGCTCGACGACGCGCGAGGGCGTGGGACGGGCTCGGTCCGCGCGCGCAGCCGCGCGACGAGGAGCTCGCCTTCGATCGCGCGGGCCGTGGCATCCACGAGCAGCTGCGCTTGCGGCGTGACGACCTCATCGCCGCCGGTGACGTCGATGACGCCGAGGATGCGGCGGGACTCGGGGTCGTGGACCGGCACGGCGGTGCACGACCACGGCTGCACGAGACGATTGAAGTGCTCGGCGCCGCGGATCTGCACGGAGCGATCGAGTGCCAGCGCCGTGCCCGGAGCGGAGGTGCCGACGGCCGTCTCCGACCAGTTCGCGCCTTCGACGAACCCCATGTCCCCGGTGAGTGCGCGGATGCGATGGTCGCCCTCCACCCACAGCAGGCGCCCTGCGGCATCGCCTACCGCGACCACGACTCCCGAATCAGTCGCGTCGCCCGGAAGCAGAAGCGCTCGGATCATGTCCATCACGCTCGCGAGCGGGTGCGTGCGGCGATACTCCTCGAGCTCCTCGACGGCGAGGTCGAGCGGGGGGAGCGCCTCGGCGCCGACGAGGTTGGCCAGCGACCGGCGCCATGACTCCTGAACGAGCGGTCGCACATCGCGCATGCGACGATCTGCGGGATTGCCGGCGACGAGCTCCTCGTGCGCGCGCTCGATCAGCAGGCGGGAGTTCTGCGGAGAGACCTCGCGCCGAGGCGACCACGGCGATGACATGGGAGCTCCGATCGGCATCGGGGAGCGTCCGACCAGTTTAGGCGCTGCGGTCCATACCGCGGCGGGCCGTCGGCGAGCAATCACCGCCGCGTTTCGTCTCGTCGCTTCGCTCCTCGCTCAACGACCATCGTCCTGCAACGTCGAGCGAGCGCGGCTCGTCCGATCGTCGCGCGGGCGAACGCGACATTGTCGGGTCGGCGCGCGACGCGCCAGCGCCCGGTCGTTGAGCGAGCGGAGCGAGACGAAACGCGTCAGCCCTGCTCGGCCCACCATGCCCGCAGGCGCCTCTCGGCCTCCGCCTCGTCGAGCACGCCCTCGTCCAGGCGGAGGTCGAGCAGGTAGCGGTATGCCTTCCCGACGTCGGGTCCGGGACGGATGCCGAGCACCTCCTGGATGCGGTTGCCGTCCAGCGCCGGACGCATCGCGTTCAGCTCCTCCTCCGCGGCGAGCTCGTCGATCCGGCGTTCGATGTCGTCGTAGGCGCCCGCGAGCCGAGCGGCCTTCCGCTTGTTGCGCGTGGTCACATCGGCCCGCGTGAGGATGTGCAGGCGGTCGAGTTCGGGCCCGGCATCCCGCACGTAGCGACGCACGGCCGAGTCGGTCCACGCGCCCTCGGCGTACCCGAAGAAGCGCAGGTGCTGCTCGATGAGCTGGGTGACGGTGCCGATCGTGTCGGAGTCGAACCGCAGCGCCTGCAGCCGCTTGCGGGCGAGGCGGGCGCCCTTGACGTCGTGGTGGTGGAAGGTCACCCCGCCGCCCGGTTCGAGTCGTCGCGTCGCGGGCTTGCCGATGTCGTGCAGCAGCGCGGCCAGGCGGAGCGCGACGTCGGGCGCGGCATCCGGGAACCGCTTCCGCTCGAGCTCGATCGCCTGACGCAGCACCGTCAGCGAGTGCTCGTACACGTCCTTGTGATGATGGTGTTCGTCCACCTCCAGGCGCAGCGCAGGCACCTCGGGGAGGAACTGCTCCATGAGGCCGGTATCGACGAGCAGGCGGATGCCGCGCACCGGGTCGTCGGTCTGCAGAAGTCGGACGAGCTCACCCTGGATCCGCTCCGGGCTCACGATCGACAGCGTCCCGCGCAGCTGCGCCATCGCCTCGACCGTGGCCGGGTCGACATCGAAGCCGAGCTGGGCCGAGAAGCGCGCCGCGCGCAGCATCCGCAATGGATCGTCGCCGAAGCTGATTCGCGGATCGGCCGGGGTCCGCAGCCGACGGGCGATGAGGTCCTCGACGCCGCCGCTCGGATCGACGAGCGTTCGCCCCGGAACCCGGAGGGCCATCGCGTTGACCGTGAAGTCGCGGCGCGCGAGGTCGCCTTCGAGTGTGTCACCGAACTCGACGGTGGGCTTGCGGGTCACTCCGTCGTAGCTGTCGGCGCGGTACGTCGTGATCTCGACCTGTTCGACGGTGCCCGTCTGCGCGTCGCGGATCCGCGCGCCGATCGTTCCGAACTCGCGGCCGACGTCCCACTGCGCGGTGCTGATCGGCGTCACGATCCGCAGGATCTCGTCGGTGCGGGCATCCGTCGTGAAGTCGAGGTCGTTGGTCGCATGACCCAGAAGGGCGTCACGCACCGGTCCGCCGACGATCGCCAGCTCATGCCCGGCGTCGGCGAACGCGTCGCCGACTTTCGCGACGATCGGCGACTCGGCCAGCGCGCCCAGGCGCGCCACACCGTCGGCGATGTTCAGCATGCATCGAGCCTATCGACGGCGCGCCGCGCACCGGCGCCGTGGCGGGCGGTGATGCTCAGCCGTCGAACCGGAGGAATCCCGTGAAGACCAGCTCACGCGCAGCGGGAAGCAGCTCAGCGCGCAGCTCTGCTGTGTCGACCTCGAGCAGCGAGCCGATCGCGTCGATGAGCACGCCCACCGGCAGGTCGCCGTCGCACGCGCCGACGAGTGCGGCCAGCCCGGGGTCTGCGCCGATCGTCCGGGCGAAACCCCCGCCTTGGCGCAGCTCGATGACGCTCGGCGACTCGACGCCCGGCAGGTGGTGTCGCGCTTCGGTGACATCGGCCGAGACCACCAGGACGGATGCCGCCAGCTCGTCGTCGTCGAGCGCCGCAAGCCGGTCGTGTGCGGCGAGCGCCGCCGCGTAGTGCGCGCCGAGGGCGGTGCCGGGGTCGAGCGCCTGCGGCACCCGCTCATACCGTTCGAGCGTCGTTGCGCCTGCGATCGGACGCCGCAGGAGCACGTAGCCGAATCCGACCTCTTGCACGTTGCGGGCGGAGAAGTCGTCCAGCCACGCGCCGACGAGCGCCGCGAACTCGGGGGTGCCCGGCAGCGTTCCCCCGTCGCGGATCCACAGCTCCGCGTACGACAGCGGGTCGAGCGTCTCACGCTCGATCACCCATGCGTCCAGCGGAATCGATGATGCCGCGACCCACGTCCCGCACGCGGTCGAGTCCCGATTCGCCGTCGCGGCTCTCCCAGTTGCCGAGCAGCTGGGCCACCCCGCCCGGAGCGAGATGGGCGCCCACGCCGGAGATGACGGCCGCGACGAGGTCGTCGCCCTGCATCCCGCCGTCGCGGTACTCGTACGCCGGCACACCGGCGACCCGCGGCGTGATGACGAACGGCGGATTCGAGACCACCCGGTCGAACTGCTCCCCCTCCACGGGTCGAACAGCGACCCGCGACGTGTGCGGATGCCGTCGACGCCGTTGAGCAGCGCGTTCAGTCGTGTGTACCGCAGCGCGTTCTCCGACACGTCGGTCGCGACGACCTCCGCGATGTCGCGCCGTGCTCGAAGGGCTTGGATGCCGCAGCCCGCCCCCACGTCCAGGCCGCGCGCGACCGGCGTCGGCAGCTGGAGGGCGGCGAGCGTGAGAGAGGCACCGCCGACGCCCAGGACGTGGTCCTCGGGAAGTGCTCCGCCCAAGGCCGCCTCGTCGAGGTCGCTCGCGATCCACCATTGGCCCGACCCGCGGTCGTCGGCGAACGACTGCGGTCGGACGATCGCCTGCGGGAAGACGCGATCGCCGTCCCCGCGTGCCAGGCCGAGTCGCGCGAGTCCTTCCGCCCCGGTGCGGGGCAGCGCGGCCGCGACGGATGCCGTGGGCTGCGGCATCCCGAGCACGAGGAGTCGACCCAGCACGGCAAGCGGGTCGAGCCGGTCGCCGAGAGACCTGTCGGCCGGCCCGCGCAGCCCCCGGGCGATGGCGGTATCGGCCATGTCGCCCCATGCGGCGCGGAGGGCATCGGCTGCGAAGCCCGCATCGCCCAGGTCGGCAGCCAGCGCCCGGCACAGCGCGGGGTCGGGTTCGGGGAGCACTGGTCCATTCAACTCCCTGCCCGACGGCCGCGCCGCGCGCCCGCCACCCGCACGCGGGCGCGGCACGGGTCGCTCCGAGGCTCGGACCGTAGAATCGCTCCGTGCGGTCATGAATCGCACAGGAGCGAAATCCCACATGACCGTCACCTCCCCGCAGCAGGGACTCAGCGTCGTTCGACGCGGGGTCGGCGCGCGCCTGCGCACCGCGTTCGCGATCGCGGCGCTGCTCGTGATCGCGGCGCCGCTCGGAGCGACACCCGCGGTGGCGGCATCCCCGACGGCCGTGCCGGCGATCGCGAGCGCGGACGTGACGCCCGAGCCGACCCCCGACCCGCCCACCGGTGAGGCGGTCTTCACGCTCTCGCCGGTCGCCAACGGCATCGTGCGTCCTGGCGAGGGGCTGGCGGTGTCGGTCAGCATGCAGAACGGGACGGATGCCGCGACGGCACCGGCTGCGGTCACCCTGTCGCTCGGCGCCGAGCCGCTTCGCGACCGCGCCGCGCTCTCCGCGTGGCTCGCGGGCGAGACCGGCGGTGTCACCGTGGTGCCGGTGGGCTCGACGACGCTGGAGGCGGCTCTGCCGGGCAGCGAGCAGGTCAACGGGATCCTGATCGCGCCGGGTGACCCGGCCCTTGCCGGCCGTGCGGCGGGCGTCTACCCCCTTTCGGCGACCTACGAGACGCCGGCGGGGCGAATCGAGTCCACGAGCGCCATGATCGTTCCCTCGGAGGTTTCGGCCGCCGTCGGGATCGGTGTAGTCGTGCCGATCACGGCCCCCGCCACCACGGCAGGCCTGCTGACGGCGATCGAGCTCACCGAGTTGACCTCCCCCACGGGCTCCCTCACGGATCAGCTCGACGCCGTGGAGGGCACCACCGCGATCCTCGCGGTCGATCCCGCGATCCCCGCAGCGATCCGAGTCCTGGGCACAGCGGCACCGGCGAGCGCGACCGAATGGCTCGCGCGCCTCGAGACGCTCGCGAACTCCCGGTTCGCGCTGCAGTTCGGCGACGCCGATGTCGCCGCGCAGCTGCAGGCGGGACTGGCACGGCCTCTGCGCCCGCTCTCGCTGCAGGCCTACATCGACCCTGCGAACTTCGCTCCGGTGACGGCGCCGACCCCGTCGCCGAGCGCCACTCCCGATCCGACCGAGCCGTCCGTGCCCACGGTGGCGGAATTGACCGACATCGGCGGCGCGCGGGCGGGTGTCTTCTGGCCGGCCACGGGGACGGCCACGCCCGAGGTCGTCGCGACTCTCGGCGCCGTGGTCGCCGATGACCGCCCGTCGCTGACACTCATCCCCTCGTCCTCGACACGGGACGGGGCATCCGGTGCCACCGTTCCCGGTCGCGCGATCGCCGGCGACGCTGAGCTTCTCGTCTACGACGCAGATGTGTCGCGCGAGCTGCACGAAGCATCAGCGCTCGAGGAGACCTCCGTGCGGGGCGCCCCGCTCACCGCGGCAGCGGCCTACCTGTCCTTCGCGGTCGCCGACGCCGAGGGCAACCCGATCGTGGTGACCGTCGATCGCGACGACGAACGCTCGCGCGTCGCACTTCGCACCGCGATCACGTCCGCCTCTCAGGCGCCCGGCGTGACTCCGATGACACTCGGAGGTGTGGCGACGAGACCGCCCGCCGTCGTCGAGATCGCCGATGCCCCGATCGACCAGGCGCGTGCGAACGCGGCATCCGCCATGCTGACCGAGGAGGCCGAGCTCAACCGGTTCGCGACGATCCTCGACGACGCCTCGCTGATCACCGGACCCGAGCGTGCCGAGATCCTGCAGGTGCTCGGGCTTGCCTGGCTGCCGGATCCGATCGAGTGGCAGACCGCCGTCACGGAGCACCGCGCGGCGTCCGTGACGACGCTCGACAGCGTCGGCATCCTCCCGCCCAGCCCGATCAACCTCTTCAGCGCCGGGGCGCCGATCCCGATCTGGGTGCGCAACGACCTGCCCTACCCGGTCAACGTCGTGCTGTACGCGACTCCCGACGACCTCCGCCTCGACGTGGCGAAGGCCACCGAGGCCACAGCCGGCCCGCAGAGCAACACACGCGTCCAGGTGCCTGTGCAGTCCCGGGTCGGCAACGGCGAAGTGACCGTCCAGCTTCAGCTGCGCAGCCGCACGCTCGAGCCGATCGGCGCGCCGCAGGCTGTTGCGGTCAATGTGCGCGCGGACTGGGAGGGCGTGGGCATCGTCATCCTCTCGCTGCTCGTCGGCGGATTCATCCTGCTGGGCGCCGTGCGCACCGTGCTCAAGCTGCGCTCGCGCAGCAAGCGCCGGGCAGACGGCCGGGATGCTGCGGCCGGCCAGGCGATCGGCGGGCCTGCCTCCGATGCCGCCGCGGATGCGCCGACGGATGCCGCCACCGAAGATCCCGCGAGGGCGTCAGAGGCGGAGCCGGCCGAAGCGAGCGAGGATCGGCCGTGAGCGGCATCGGCCGGGCGAGCGTGCTCATCGGGACCGGCACGATCGTCTCCCGGCTGACCGGGTTCCTCCGCGCGGTGGTGCTGGTCTCCGCCGTCGGTGCGACCACGGGTGCCGGCAACGCCTTCGCGATCGCGAACCAGCTGCCGAACAACATCTACGCGATCATCTCCACAGGCCTGCTGACGGCGGTGATCGTTCCGCAGATCGTCAAGGCGGCCAGCCACGACGACGGCGGGCGTGCCTTCGTCTCCAAGCTTTTCACGCTCGGCACGGTGGTGCTCCTGGTCGTGAGCGCCCTCGCGACGATCGCGGCACCCTGGCTCGTGCAGCTCTACGCACCCGGCTTCCCGCCCGAACAGCAGGCGCTCGCGACCGCATTCGCGTATTGGTGCCTGCCGCAGATCCTGTTCTACGGCCTGTACGCGCTCGTCGGCGAGGCGCTGAACGCCCGCCGCATCTTCGGGCCGTTCACGTGGGCGCCGATCGTGAACAACCTCGTCTCCATCGCCGGCTTCGTCGTGTTCATCCTGCTGTTCGGGTCCGACGTCGCCGTCGACGCGTGGACGCCTGCGATGATCGCTCTCCTGGCCGGTACCGCGACGCTGGGCATCGTCATCCAGGCGGTCATCCTGTTGAGCTTCTGGCGCCGCACCGGTCTGCACGTGCGCCCCGACTTCCGCTGGCGCGGCGTCGGCCTCAACCAACTGGGGCGGCTCGCGGGCTGGACATTCCTGATGGTCGTCGCCGGTCAGCTCGCGGGGCTGGTCCAGTCGCGCGTCCTCTCGGATGCCGCCGAGGACTACCCCGGCGTCCTGGTCACGCAGAACGCCTGGCTGCTGTTCATGCTCCCGTACTCGATCATCGTGCTGTCGATCGGCACCCCCTACTTCACGCAGCTGAGCGAGCACGCCGCAGCGGGTCGCGATGACGACGTCCGCGGTGACGTGGGGCGCAGCATCCGCACCCTCGGCGTTTTCATCGTCATCGCCACGGCCGCCCTCGCCGCCGCCGCGGTGCCGGCGTCCCGCATCTTCACGGACAGTCGCGACGAGGCGGTCGCCGCTGCCGGGGTGCTGCTGTGCTTCCTGGTGAGCCTCGTCCCGCTCGCCGTCCTGTTCGTCATCCAGCGGACGTTCTACGCGTACAACGACACGCGCACGCCGTTCTACTTCACGCTGCTGCAGTGCGCGCTCGTGGTCGCGACGGCGCTGGCCGCCTCAGCGCTGCCGGTCCAGTACATCGCGGCCGGCATCGCGCTCGGCCAGTCGTTCGCCAGCATCGTGCAGGTGATCGTCGCGACCTGGCTGCTGCAGCGACGCCTCGGCGGGCTGCGCGTCGGATCGTGGATGCTGTCGCTCGGCCGATTCGCACTCGCCGCCATTCCGGCCGCCGGAGCCGGATGGCTCACGTTCCTGCTGCTCGGCGGCGTCGAGGGCTGGACGGTCTCCGACAAGCTCCTCGGCGCCGTCGGCGCGGCGATCATCGGCGTCGGTGTCCCTTCTGGTCTACGTCGGGTTCCTCGCGCTCCTGCGCGCACCAGAACTCGGACCTGCGATGGAACTGGCGCGACGCGTTCTGCCGGGGCGCCGATAGGCCAAGCGGACGCGGAGTTCTCCACTCCCCGAAAACCAGCCATGGTCACGGAATGCCGCGCGGTTACCATGTGTTGAAGCATCCGGAGCTATGGAAGAGGGGGCGCACGTGCGTCAGGTCATCATCATCGGGTCGGGTCCGGCCGGCTTTACGGCTGCGATCTACGCGGCGCGCGCGAATCTCGAACCCCTCGTGGTCGCCAGCTCGGTCGAGGTCGGCGGGGAGCTCATGAACACCACCGATGTCGAGAACTTCCCGGGCTTCCCGGACGGCATCCAGGGTCCCGAACTCATGACGAAGATGCAGGAGCAGGCCGAGCGCTTCGGCGCCGAGATCCTCTACGACGATGTCGTGGAGCTCGACCTCGCCGGCCCGGTCAAGACCGTCAAGCTCGGCAGCGGTGCGGTGCACGAGGCTTCGTCGGTGATCTTCTCGACGGGCTCCGCGTACCGCAAGCTCGACATCCCCGGCGAGGAGCGCCTGTCGGGTCACGGCGTCTCGTGGTGCGCGACCTGCGACGGCTTCTTCTTCCGCGAGCGGACGATCGCGGTCGTCGGCGGCGGCGACTCCGCGATGGAGGAGGCCACGTTCCTCACGCGTTTCGCGTCCAAGGTCTACGTGATCCACCGCAAGGACTCGCTGCGCGCCTCCAAGATCATGCAGGAGCGCGCCTTCGCGAACGAGAAGATCGAGTTCGTGTGGAACACCGAGGTCGTCGACATCCTCGGCGAGGAGGCCGTCTCCGGTGTGCTGCTGCGCTCCACCGTCGACGGCTCGACCCGCGAGCTCCCCCTCGACGGGCTGTTCGTCGCGATCGGAAACGACCCGCGGACGCACCTCGTGCACGGCAAGCTCGAACTGACCCCGGAGGGGACGATCTGGGTGCACGGGCGCTCGTCGCGCACGTCGGAGCCCGGTGTGTTCGCCGCCGGCGATGTCGTCGACCCGACGTACCGGCAGGCGGTCACCGCGGCCGGCAGCGGTACGGTCGCGGCGCTGGATGCCGAGCATTTCCTCGCGGCTCTCGAGCAGAGCGGCGACCCTCAGATCGCGGAGGACATCGAGGTTGCGACCGAGACTCCGAGCCGCGAGACCGACGAGGCCGAGACCGGCGTCGCGGCCGCCTGAGAGTCACCCGGACGCCGGAACAATCCCGGACCGGACCGTGTTTCACCGACAGACAGACTTCCGAACAAGGAGAAATGAATATGACCGCCAAGGCGACGACTTCCGCGACGTGGGAGCAGGACGTTCTGCAGGCCGATGGCCCCGTGCTCGTGGACTTCTGGGCAGCGTGGTGCGGACCGTGTCGTATGGTCTCGCCCGTTCTGGATGAGATCCAGTCGGACAACCCCGACAAGATCACCGTTCTGAAGCTGAACGTCGACGAGAACCCCGATCTCGCGATGAAGTACCAGATCACGTCCATCCCCGCGATGAAGGTCTTCAAGAACGGTCAGGTCGAGACGACGATCATCGGCGCCAAGCCGAAGTACGCGATCGAGCAGGATCTCGCCGCATACCTCGCCTGATCCGCCACCTGATTTCGAGAGTTCCCCGGTCACCAATTCGTTGGTTGACCGGGGATTTTCTTGTATATGCGATTATCGGCATCCTCGACTTGAGGAGGAATTTCGCGCAGACTGTCGATCTGGGGTGCAGTCGTTCGACGCACAGGGTGAGGCAGGCGAGAGAGCCCCTCCGAGCAGTGGCTCGTACATCGAGAAGGAGCACGAAGATGCGTTACATGATGATCATGCAGGTCGAGCCCGAAGCAGCCGCGCGGGCGGCGGAGGACCTCGACATGGAACAGGTGGTCGCCACGATGGGCGCCTACAACGAAGACCTCCAGAAGGCAGGCGTCTTCCTCACCGCGGAAGGGCTGAGCGACGCGAGTGATGGTTTCCGTGTCGACTTCTCATCGACGCCGCCGGTCGTCACCGACGGACCTTACGCCGAGGCCCGCGAGGTGTTCACGGGATTCTGGATCCTCGAGGTCGCGAACCGCGAGGAGGCCGAGCACTGGGCGAAGAAGTGCCCCCTCGGCCCGGGAGTCGGTCTCGAGGTGCGCCGGGTCAACGAGTTCACCGACATCGATCTGCCGGACGACAACGAGTGGCTCCAGAAGGCACAGGAGTATCGCGCCGCCCAGTCGTGAGCTCAGGACGCGTCGGCTCGCACCGCGGCATCCCACACGCGGTGCGAGCCACCGTCACCGATCAGCCGCCATACCGCCACCGTCAGGGCCGGGTAGTCCAGTGCGATCTGGCGAAGAACCCGGTAGTTGCGCGCCGCGTTCGGGCGCGAGCCGCCGTTGGCAGCGATGTTCTCCGCCCGCAGAGTGAGCACGACGAGCTCATCGACCGTCGGGAGGTCCTCCATGAACTCCCACGGATCCTCGCCGGCCCGCAGCCGCTCATCCACGAGCACCGAGAGTTCGTCGGTTGCCTCGGCCCGGAGAAGCTCGAGACTTGCCCGCCGCCGCGGGGCCTCATCGTGCGTCGCCATTCATCCACCCTACGATGCGATCCGCGCGACCCGGCCCGACGCGCGCCTACGCTGACAGCATGAGTGAAGCCGGTGCGCGCCGCGCCGCTGAGGCGGTCTGGCGCAGCGAGTCCGCACGTATTGTGGCGGCGCTGACTCGGCATACCGGCGATTTCGGATGGGCCGAGGATCTCGCCCAGGACGCGCTGCTGGAAGCCCTCGCGAAATGGCCGGAGACCGGCATCCCCGATAATCCGGGCGCCTGGCTCCTCGCCGTCGCCAAGCGTCGTGCGATCGACGGCTGGCGGAGGCGCGAGCGGCTGACCGAGCGAGAGACGCTGATCGCGGGTGAACTGCGCGCGTTCGAAGAGTGGGATGCCGTGCCGGAGCTCGGTGACCCGGACCGGATCGATGACGACGTGCTGCGGCTGGTCTTCGTCGCCTGCCACCCCGTCCTGTCCGCCCAGGCCCGCCTGGCGCTCACCCTGCGCACCGTGGCGGGTCTGACGACCGAGCAGATCGCCCGCGTGCTGCTGATGACCGTCCCCGCCGTGCAGCAGCGGATCGTGCGCGCCAAGCGCGCGCTCGGCGAGGCGGACGTGCCGTTCGAAGTGCCCGACCGGGCGGACCGACCTGCTCGACTCGCCAGCGTGCTGCAGGTGATCTACCTGCTCTTCACCGAGGGCTACGCCGCCGGCGGCGGCGAGCACCCGATCCGCCCCGACGTCGCCCGTGAGGCGGTGCGTCTGGCTCGGCAGCTGTCTGCGCTGATGCCCGCGGAGCCCGAGGTCTACTCGCTGATCGCTCTGATGGAGTTCCAGTCCTCGCGGTTCGCGGCTCGGGTGGATGCCGCAGGTCTGCCGATCACGCTCGCCGACCAGGACCGGCGGCGCTGGGACCGATCGGCGATCGGACGCGGACGCGCTGCCCTCGCGAAGGCGCAGACGTTCGGTCGCGGGATCGGCTATTACGGCCTCCAGGCATCCGTCGCCGAGTGCTACGCCGTGGCCCCGACGGCGGCCGACACCGACTGGCCGCGCATCGTACGCCTCTACGACGCGCTCGATGAACTCAGCCCTTCGCCGGTCGTGCGCCTGAACCGTGCGGTCGCCGTCTCGATGGCCGCCGGTCCCGAGGTCGCCCTCAGAGAGGTCGATGAGCTCGCCGACGAGCTCGCCGAGTTCCGCCCGCTGCACGCGGTGCGCGCTGAACTGCTCGAACAGACGGGCGAGGTGGATGCCGCGGTCGAAGCCTTCCTCGCGGCGGCCGAACTGCCCGGAAACGAGGCGGAGACCACCGTGCTCCGCACCCGCGCCGCAGAACTGCGCGCCCGCGCCGCTCAGAGCGAGCTGTAGCCGTTCTCGCCCAGCTCATCGAGGATGCGGTTCAGATCCTGAATGCTGGCGAAATCTATGCTGATCTGGCCTTTTCTTGAACCTAGGCTGATTTTCACCCGCGTGTTCAACCTGTCACCGAGTCGCTCGGCGAGCTCGTCGAGGTGGGCTCGTCGCGCGCCCGCCTGCGGCTTCAGGGGCCTCAGGCGTCCGGCATCCGGCGCTTTCGCCGCGGCTTCCGCCGCGCGGACCGAGAGGTCCTCGTTGACGATCTTGTCGGCGAGGCGCTGCATGGCTTCGGGGTCGTCGAGCGAGAGGATCGCCCGCGCATGGCCGGCGGTCAGCACGCCGGCGGCGACCCGCTGCTGCACGGGCAGTGGCAGCTTCAGCAGCCGGATCGTGTTGCTGATCTGGGGCCGTGACCGCCCGATGCGGCTCGCGAGCTCTTCCTGCGTGATGCCGAAGTCCGCGAGCAGCTGCTGATAGGCGGAGGCCTCCTCCAGCGGGTTCAGCTCGGAACGGTGGAGGTTCTCGAGCAGCGCATCGCGCAGCAGGTGCTCGTCGGCCGTGTCGCGGATGACGGCGGGGATCGACGTCAGACCCGCCTCACGGGCGGCGCGCGTGCGGCGCTCACCCATGATGAGCTCGTACGTGCCGTCACCGACATCGCGGACGACGACCGGCTGCAATACGCCGAACTCGCGGACGCTGTGGACGAGCTCGGCCAGATCGTCCGCGTCGAAATGCGTGCGAGGCTGGCGTGGGTTCGGGACGATCGCGTGCGGGTCGATCTGCGCGAGCCGCGCACCGGGGACCTCGATGAGCTCCTCGGAGTCTTCCAGCGGTGCGCCGGGGAAGAAGACGTCGACCGGGCGCGCCTCCGACGAGGTCTCGCTCGTCGGGATGAGCGCACCGATCCCCCGTCCCAGGCCGGTTCGTTTGGCCATCAGGAGTCCCCTTCATTCACGGGTGTGCGGGTGTGCCCGTGGTCGTTCGCGGTGGCATCCGCACTGTCGCGACGGATGATCTCGACGGCCGCTTCGCGATACGCGATTGCGCCGGCGGAATGCCCATCGTAGGCGATGACGGTCTGTCCGAAGCTCGGCGCCTCCGAGACCCGCACAGACCGCGGAATCACGGTTGCCAGCACTTCGTTCGGGAAGTGCTGGCGCACCTCTTCCGCCACCTGCTGCGCAAGACGGGTGCGTCCGTCGTACATGGTCAGCAGGATCGTGGAGAGGCGCAGACCCGGGTTGAGGTGCTTCTGGATCATGCGCACGGTGCCGAGCAGCTGGCTCAGGCCCTCGAGCGCGTAGTACTCGCACTGGATCGGGATGAGCAGCTCCTGTGCGGCCGCGAACGCATTGATCGTGAGCAGGCCGAGCGACGGCGGGCAGTCGATGAGGACGAAGTCGAGGCGCTCCTGGAGGTTGCGGAGGTATTCATCCAGCGCCGTGCGAAGACGGTGCTCGCGGGCGACCTGCGACACCAGCTCGATCTCCGCGCCGGCGAGGTGGATCGTGCTCGGTGCGCAGAGCAGATCAGGCGACTCCGGGCTGACCTGAATGATGTCCGCGATGGGGAAGTCGTCGATCAGAACGTCGTAGATGCTCGGAATGTCGGCGGTGTGAGGCACTCCCAGGGCCGTCGAGGCGTTTCCCTGCGGATCCAGGTCGATCACCAGGACCCGAGCGCCCACGGCGGCCAGGGATGCCGCGATGTTGACGGTCGTCGTCGTCTTCCCGACGCCGCCCTTCTGGTTCGAGACGGTGATCACCCGCGTGCGTCCGCTCAGTCGCACGCTGACGTCTTCGAGCACCCGGCGACGAGCGGTCAGATCCGCGAGTTCACGTGCGATAGGGCTGTCGTCGAACGAGAAAGCGGCCGGAGATTCGGCGTTCTCGGGTTGTTTCACGTGAAACAGCCTCCCTTTCGCGCGCCGACGGACATCGCGTCCCACTCTAGTCGCGGGTCGGCCGGCGACCGTTCGGCGGCGCGGTCTGTGCCCAGTCCGGAGGGTTCGAGGTTGATGTTTCACGTGAAACATCGGAGTCGCGTGGCTTTTAGAGGAGTACGTCCACGTTTCGGAGCCTGCAAAGGGCGTTGGAGACAGCACTCCGAGGAAGTCACCCCGCCACCGGACTGTTTCACGTGAAACATCGCGTGGGGGGCGCTCTAGGGTGTCGGGGTCACTGATCGACGCCGCGCGTGCCGACGACGTCGACCTGTGCGCTCCTCCACCTCGCTCTGCTGGCGCCCACGCCGACGACCGTCGAGGGACATCCGCGCATCTAAATCCGGGCGTGAAGCTCAAAGTCCTTGGACCTGAGAGTCGGCGTGCCTCCGCGCGCGAACACCCCGGTCATTGCCGCACCTGCTTCTCCCACAGAAGCTGACCTGCTGAAGGAGGTTCTCGAGAGCGAGGCGCCGATGTGGATCCGGGTTCTCCCGTGTTGCACGCGCAGCCGCCGCACTCGACGACGCTGTCGACGCAGGTCGTCAGCCGGCCCGCCTCATGAATTCGCATGGGTGAGTGGCTACTGAACCGGCGCGACTGCGGACGGAGCGCGTTGCGCCGATTGTGGAGCCCGGCCGTCTCGGGTTTGCTGCACGCGCCAGTTGCTGCACCGACACCGCGGATCGCAGCTACGACTCGTCGGCCGACGTGCCTCATGGTCGCGGACTCGTGAGCGAAGCGCTCGGAACAGCGTGGCTCGCCGCGGGAGGGCGAGAGCCCCGTCATGCCCGATACAACCGCGCCGCGGGCCACTCGATCACCGAACACACAAGCGATCGACACGACCACCGCGAAGAGCGATGTTTCACGTGAAACAACGCCTGATCCCGGCTGTCAGCCCCGAACGGTCGCCCGGACCACCCGCGTCGGCTCCTCGAGCAGACCTTCGCCCACGACTTCGAGGCGAACGTTGCTCAGGCGGTATTTCCGCAGCTGCTTGTCGGCGGTCTCGATCTCGGTCGAGGCATTGGCGCCCTTGAGCAGAATCAGCTCGCCCCCGTCGCGCACCAGCGGTGCGGTGAGGGGCACCAGGGTGCGCAGAGCACTGACGGCGCGGGCGGTGGCGGCATCCAGCACCGGTCCGCGCCGCCAATCCTCGGCACGCGCGCGCAGGACTTCGACGTTGTCGAGCCCGAGCGCGGAGACCTGTTCGTTCAGCCACGCGACGCGTCGTTCCATCGGCTCGATCAGGATCCACTCCACGTCGGGCCGCGCGATCGCCAGGACCAGGCCGGGGAGACCCGCGCCGGATCCGACGTCGCCGACGCGACCCGAGAAGAGCGGTGCCGTCACCGCGCTGTTCAGAATGTGTCGCGACCAGAGGCGCGGGGGCTCCAGCGGGCCGATGAGGCCGCGTTCCTCGCCGTGCTCGGCCAGGTCGCGCGTGAACTGACGTGCGAGGTCGATCCGATCGCCGAAGATCTCCGCCGCGGCGGCAGGCTCCGGCTCGATGTCGGTCATCGATCCATCCAAGCGTGCGCTTCAAACCCCCGGCGTGCTGACGCGGGTACCCTCTGGGGCTCCGCCCCAGACCCCCGGCTGCTGACGCGGTCCCTCTGGGGCTCCGCCCCAGACCCCCGGCTTGCTGACGCGCGTACCCTCTGGGGCTCCGCCCCAGACCCCCGGCTTGCTGACGCGCGCCGTTTCACGTGAAACATCAGCCGCGGCTGATGACCGTGTGG
This sequence comes from uncultured Actinomycetota bacterium, assembly GCA_963713325.1. Classification (GTDB taxonomy): domain Bacteria; phylum Actinomycetota; class Actinomycetes; order Actinomycetales; family Microbacteriaceae; genus Microbacterium. The sequence continues at coordinate 264,658 of CAVQLL010000007.1, read as the reverse complement.
CGGTCTGCACCCTCGCCGTACGACTCGGACGCGAAGCCGCGCTCCGCCACGATGTCGTGCACGAGTTTGCGCTCGTAGCTCGACATCGGGGGGAGCGAGGCCTGAGTGGCGCCCTCCTCGAGCCGTGCGACCGCGCGGTCGACCAGGGTCTCCAACTCACGCTGGCGCGTGTCGCGCGAGCCGCCGATGTCGAGGATCAGACGTGAGAATCGCCCGGTGCGGTTCTGCACCGCGATGCGGGTGAGCTCCTGCAGCGCCTGCACGGTGTCGGGATCCGACAGCAGCGCGAGTGAACCGGGCTCCTCCGACTCGAGCGACACGTACGCACGGCCGGACTTCACGTCCAGCGCGAGATCGCCGTCGATGTCGGCGATGTCCATGAGCTCCTCGAGGAAGTCGGCGGCGATGTCGCCCTCCTCCTCGAGCTGCTCCACGGTCGCGGCGGCGCGCTCGACGGGTGCGTCTTCGACGCGGGAGATTTCAGGGTTGGTGGTCATCGGGTCCTCGAGCTCGATCGGGGTGGAAAGCGGGGAGTCAGGATGCCGCGCCGGCAGTGCCGGCCGCAGGGTCGGTCGACCCGCCGCGCGGAGAGTCGCCGGACTTCGGGCCGCTGTCGCCCGGCTGCTTCTGAGCCTGCTTCTTCGCGCGCTGCTTGCCGACCGGCTGCTGGCGCTTCGGGGCGGCGGCCTTGGCGCGCTCGGCCTCTTCATACAGACGCTGCTGCTCGGCCTGGTACTTCTCGATCGGGATGATCTTGCCCGTCGCGTCGATCGCTTTGCCCTTGCGGGCGAGGCGCTCCTCGCGCATCTTCGCCGCCTCGGAGCCCGGCGTAGGCAGGTTCCGGATGACGACGAACTGCTGGACCATCGTCCACACGTTGCTCGTGAACCAGTAGATGACGACGCCGAGGGGGAAGAAGACACCGGAGAAGATGAAGGCCAGCGGCAGCACGTAGAGCATGATCTTCTGCATCTGGTACGCCTGGCCGGTCTTGGCCTCGGGCGACAGGTTCTTCGAGATGATCTGCAGCTGCGTGAAGAACTGCGACACGATCATGAGGACGACCAGCACGAGCAGGATGCCGACCGTGACCTGCCAGCCCGGCGCCTGGGCCTCCCACGCGCCGATCAGGGTGTCGTGCAGCGACGCGACGCCGAAGAGCTTCGCGTTGTAGAACTCCTCGGTGAGCTCCGGAGTGAGAAGTCCGACGCCACCGATTCCCGCCTGGGCGTGCCGGCTCACATCGTTCAGCACGCTGAAAAGCGCGAAGAAGATCGGCATCTGAACGAGCAGCGGGAGGCATCCCGAGACCGGGCTGGTGCCGTGCTTCTTGTACAGGGCCATCGTCTCGCGACTCATCGCCTCGCGAGAGAGCTGATCCTTCTTGCCCTTGTACTTCTCCTGAACTTTCCGCAGTTCAGGGGCGATTTCCATCATCTTTCGCTGGCTCTTGATCTGCTTCACGAAGAGCGGGATGAGGGCGGAGCGAACCACGAGAACGAGCCCGACGATCGCCAGCACCCACGTGATGCCCGCGGCGGCGGGCAGCCCCAGCGTGGTGAACAGCGCATGCCATGCGACGAGCACGAGCTCGACCAGCCATTTGAGTGGCCAGAGGATGATTCCGATCAGATCCGGCACGGATCAGTCCTTTCTCAGGGGGACCGGTACGACGAACCCGCGAGGGGTCAGTTCGTACCGGAAGTTCTTGTGCAGGGGAACGTCGTCGACGCCACCCTTCGCCCACGGGTGGCATCGCGCGATCCGCGCCGCCGCCATCACAGAGCCTTTGAGGGCGCCGTGCTGCTGCACCGCGCCGACCGCATAGGCCGAGCACGACGGGTAGTACTTGCAGACGTCGCCGTAGGCATGGGAGATGGTCGCACGGTAACCATGGAGCAAGCTCAACACGGTGTTGCGTGGCAGAAGGGGGACGGCCTGGAGCGCGGCGGATGCCTCGAAGTGACCGTGGCCGGTCGATGCGGCCGGCAGAGTCGCGCTCATGCCGCTCTCCGTGCGAGGCAGCGCGAGACCTCGTTGCGCAGCGCGCCGAAATCCGCTGTCGCGGCCGAGGGCAGTGCGCGGATGACGATATCGGCGCCCGGGCGGACGCGTGGGAGCTCCCCGTGGCACACCGCCTTGAGCCGACGCCGGACGGTGTTGCGGACCACGGCGGAGCCGACCTGCTTGTTGACGATGAAGCCGAAACGGGCTGCCCGGTCTTCGCCGGACGTGCTGACGTAGGTCACGGTGTGCGCGTTGGCACAGCGAAGACCCCTGCGGACGACGGCCTTGTAATCCGCTCCGCGGGTGAGTCGGTTCGGCCTCGCAAGCACCGCTGGAGGGTCAGGCAGAAAGCTCGGTGCGCCCCTTGGAGCGACGAGCGGAGAGGATGCTGCGGCCGGCGCGGGTGCGCATGCGGGCACGGAAACCGTGCTTCTTGGCCCGGCGGCGGTTGTTGGGCTGGTACGTGCGCTTGCTCATGAGATCACTTCCGGATCAGGGTGTCCCAGTATTTCGCAAACAAATGACGCTCAGACCGGGGACGTGGCTACGGGACTGCCGTCAAGGCATAAGTCAACCGATTAAGGTTACGTTCCCGGGGCCGAGAACTCAAACTGAGCGGGATCGGGTAAGCATTATCCCCAATAGATTCCCAGACTCCTGGCAATGACACGCGGTGCGGTCTTACAGTGGAGTTTGCTCCCGTGACGCCTGCTGACTAGCGTGGCTCGGGCAGTTATCCACAGGCTGGACGTGACCACCTCCGTTTGGAACCTGCGGCGCATTCAACACTCCCGGGGGGGCCATGTCATCGCACGAAGTTCCAGATGTTCCCGTCTGGTCAGCCGTGCTCGACGAACTCGCCGCGGATGACCGCGTCACGCCTCAACTGCAGGGCTTTCTGAGTCTGGCCGTCCCGCAGGGCGTCATGGGCGGCACCCTCTATCTCGACGTCCCCAACGACCTGACCGCCGCGCAGATCAACAAGCGCATGCGCACGCCGATCATGGAGGCCCTCACGAGGGTCGATCAGCATCAGCAGCACGACCCCTCGGCAACCGCATTCCGCGTGGTCGTCAATCCCGAACTCGCCGACAGCCGCCTGACGGCGCCGATCCAGCTGCAGACGGAATCTCCGTCCACGCCGGCGCGCAAGCCGATGGAGGAGACCATCGACGCGGCATCCGCGGCTTCGCGCAGCGATACCCGCCTGAACCCGAAGTACACGTTCGACAACTTCGTGATCGGCCAGTCCAACCGTTTCGCGCATGCGGCTGCGGTCGCAGTCGCCGAAGCCCCCGCGAAGGCCTACAACCCGCTCTTCATCTACGGTGACTCCGGGCTCGGGAAGACGCACCTGCTTCATGCGATCGGCGACTACGCACTCAGCCTCTACGCCGGCATCCGCGTGCGCTACGTCTCGAGCGAGGAGTTCACGAACGACTTCATCAACTCGATCGCGAACAACCGGGGCTCTGCATTCCAGGCGCGGTATCGGGATGTCGACATCCTCCTGATCGACGACATCCAGTTCCTGCAGGGTCGGGCTGAGACGCAGGAGGCGTTCTTCCACACCTTCAATACGCTGCATGATCACGACAAGCAGGTCGTGATCACCAGCGATGTGCCTCCGAAGCATCTGACCGGATTCGAAGACCGGATGCGCAGCCGGTTCGAGTGGGGCCTGATCACCGACGTGCAGGCGCCCGACCTCGAGACGCGCATCGCGATCCTCCGCAAGAAGGCGCAGAGCGAGCGGCTCCACATCCCCGACGAAGTGCTCGAGTACATCGCGACCGTGGTCTCGTCGAACATCCGCGAGCTGGAGGGAGCGCTCATCCGCGTCTCCGCCTTCGCGAGCCTGAACCGCTCCACGCTTGACATGTCGCTGGCGCAGACCGTGCTGCGCGACATCGTCGACCAGGATGACGCGAACGTCATCTCACCGACCGACATCATCACGGCGACGGCTCAGTACTTCAAGCTCACCGTGGACGATCTCTACGGCTCGAGCCGCTCGCAAGCCGTCGCGACGGCACGGCAGATCGCGATGTATCTGTGCCGCGAGCGCACCAGCCTGTCACTGCCGAAGATCGGCCAGCTGTTCGGCAACCGCGATCACACGACGGTCATGTACGCCTACAAGAAGATCAGCGATCTCATGAAAGAGCGCCGTTCGATCTACAACCAGGTCTCCGAGATCACCGCGCAGCTCGGCCGCAACGCACGCTGACGCACCCCTGCCTGAGCCCGTGGTCGCAACCGACGCAATCCGCCGCTAATCGACATATGCCGAAAGAAGTCCTTGACAGGCATGCAAGTCGGGGGCATTATTCCCGTTCTTCACAGTGTGGAAAACCTGTGGATAACTCTGCTTCCCTGCGGAAACTCCGTGCTCGCGAGTGCAGAGCCTGTGGACAAGCGCGGTTGCGAGTCGAACGCGTCGTGACTGTGGATAACCCGGTCCGGAGCCGCTCCACATCTCACACGGTTGTAGTTTCCCTGTCTCGACAGGCATCGGCCGAGTTATCCACAGTTCCCACAAGCGTTAAGAAGATGACAGAGAGATAGTTAATGGGAAACCGTTCGATCACCTTGACGGTGTCGGAGCAGTCTGCCTTTGCGTCTTGGGGTGCGTGCCGCGCAGGGCACTAGCATGAGAGAGCCCAAGCCGATGTCAAGGGAGCGCCAGTGAGGTTCCACGTCAATCGCGATGTGTTCAGCGAAGCCGTGTCGTTCGTCGTCAAGCTCCTGCCGCAGCGCAATCCCCAGCCGATCCTGGCCGGAGTGCTGATCGAAGCGTCCGAGAACGGCCTGTCACTCGCAGCGTTCGACTACGAGGCATCCGCTCGCACCACGATCGAAGCGACCGTCGATGAGCCGGGCACGATCCTCGTCCACGGCCGGCTGCTCTCCGAGATCGCCAGCCGGCTGCCGAACGCCCCGATCCAGGTCGAGGTCGACGAGGACGGCGGGATCGTCCTCGCCTGCGGATCCGCTCGTTTCACGCTGGCCTCGATGCCGGTGCAGGAGTACCCGGCGATCCCCGAGGTCTCCGGCGACACCGGGCTCGTTCCGGCTGAAGACTTCGCGACCGCCATCGCCCAGGTCGCCTTCGCCGCGTCACGCGACGATGTCACTCCGGTCCTGACGGGCGTGCAGCTCGAGGTGTCGGGCACCCAGCTGAGCCTTGTCGCCACGGACCGCTACCGGGTCGCGCTTCGCGACATCCCGTGGGATGGCGGCGATGCGGCCTCCGATGAGCCGACCACCGCACTCGTTCCGGCGCGCACGTTGATCGAGGTGGGAAAGACCTTCGCGCACGGCGGCGACATCTCCATCGCGTTCTCCGGCTCGGGCGACCGCGAGATCATCGCCTTCACCGCGGGCAACAAGACCGTGACCTCGCTGCTGATCAAGGGCAACTTCCCGCCGGTGCGCCGGCTGTTCCCCGAGCAGACCGAGCATCACGCGGTTCTGAACACCGCAGAGCTCACTGAGGCGGTGCGCCGTGTTTCGCTGGTGCTGGACCGGTCGGCCCCGCTGCGGTTCACCTTCACGACGGACAGCGTCTCGATGGATGCGTCCGGCACCGAGCAGGCGCGTGCGACCGAGTCGGTCGATGCGAACCTGGTCGGAGAGGATGTGACTCTCGGCCTGAACCCGCAGTATCTGCTCGAGTCGCTCGGCGCGGTCAAGAGCGAGTTCGTGCGGATCACGTTCACCTCCAGCGACAACGCGAACAAGCTCAGCCCGGTGCTCATCACGCCTCAGACCTCGGTCGACAAGGCAGGCGCCGAATCGTTCAAGTACCTGCTGCAGCCCAACCTCCTCCTGCGCTGACCCCCGCTCCTCCTTCCGCCCTCTAGGCGTGTCTTGGAGTTCCGGTCCAGATAGGACGAGTGGGGTGCGGTCTACGCCGAGGGACTCGGTGCGCGGATGCTGGACACCCCGGTGAGCGTGCCACCAGACTGTGACCCATGCAGACGGTCGCCGCCGGTGGCATCCGGACGCCAGACCAGCGCCTGCGCGTGTTCGTGAGCTCGACGCTCAAGGAGCTGGCCCCCGAACGCCGCGCCGCGCGCGCCGCGATCGAGCGGCTCGCCCTGGCCCCCGTGATGTTCGAACTCGGCGCGCGGCCGCATCCGCCGCGTGAGCTCTACCGCGCCTATCTCGACCAGAGCGACATCTTCGTCGGCGTGTACTGGGAGCAGTACGGGTGGATCGCCCCAGGTGAGGATGTATCGGGCCTCGAGGACGAGTGGAACCTCGCGCCGCAGATGCCGAAGCTCATCTACCTCAAGCGCAGTGAGCACCGTCAGGATCGCCTCGACGAGCTCCTCGCTCGCATCCGCGACGACGACGATGCCTCGTACGTCGCGTTCACGGACGCTGCAGACCTCGCCGACCTCGTCACCGCAGACCTCGCGACACTGCTCGCCGAGCGCTTCGATGCGGCCGTGTCCCGGCACGCGCCCCTCGGCGAACCCGCGGCGGAGGTCTTCTCGACGGAGCCGGTGCGTCCGCCGACGCCGCTGACCCGGCTCGTCGGCCGTGGACGCGAACTCGAAATCGTCCGGAGGATGCTGGCCGACGAAGGACAGCGCCTCGTGACCATCACCGGCCCAGGCGGGATAGGCAAGAGCCGGCTCGCGGTGGCCGCCGCACGGGATGTGGAGGCCGCATTCCCCGACGGCGTGGTGTTCGTCGACCTCGCGCCAGTACTGGAGGCCGGCCTCGTGCTCACGGCGATCGCGAACGCGCTCGGCATCCGGGACACCGGTGATCGGCCGCTCGCCGAGAAGCTCGCCGGGGCACTCGGCCACCGCCGTCTGCTGCTCGTTCTCGACAACGTCGAGCAGGTCGTCCAGGCCGCGCCGGAGATCGGGGCGCTGCTCGCCGGATCGTCGGCATCCGTGCTCGGCACCAGCCGGATCCTGCTCCGGGTGCGCGGCGAGCAGAACGTCCCGCTCGGCCCGCTTCCGTCGCCGGAGGCCGCCGAGCTGTTCGCGGAGCGTGCGCGGGCGGTCAAGCCCGACTTCGAGCTCACCGACGACAACACCCCGCATGTCCTCGCGATCTGCAGAGCCCTCGACAATGTTCCGCTCGCGATCGAGCTCGCCGCCGCCCGGCTGCGAGTGCTGACCCCGGCCGCGCTGATCGAACGGCTCGACCACGCCCTGCCCTTGCTCGTCGGCGGCGCGCGCGACCTGCCCGAGCGCCAGCGCACGCTGCGGGCGACCATCGACTGGAGCGCTCAGCTGCTGCCGGATCCCGAGCGGGAGCTGCTCCTGCGGCTGGGGGTCTTTCGCGCCGGCTTCGGGCTGGATGCGGTCGAGTGGATGTCCGATGGCCTCGACGGGATGGATGCGGTGGAGGCGCTGGGCGCGCTCGTCGACGGCAGCCTCGTGCGCGAGCAGGACCGAGGGTCTCGCCCCTGGTTCACGATGCTCGCAACGGTGCGCGAGTACAGCCGGGACCGACTCGCGGAGCGGGGACTGCTCACCGAGTCGCAGCAACGGCACGCCGACTTCTACGTCGGGCTCGCCGTCGCCGCCGGCTCGGCCCCGACCTGGCAGAGCCAGGTCGAGCAGGTGACACGGCTGCTCGACGAGCAGGACGAATTGCGGGCGGCAGTGGATCACCTCCTCTCGACCGGTCAATTCGACGCGGTCGCGGAGGTGGCATGGCCGCTCTACTCGTTCTGGTGGGGCGGCGGCCGTGCCGGCGACGTGCGGATCTGGATGACCCGCCTGCTCGAACCCGGCATCGAGCTCAGCGAGCGATCCAGGGTCCTCGCCGAGTATTGTCTCAGCGCGATCCAGTATTGGAGCACCTCGGACGAGTCGGTCGTCCCGGGGATCTCGCGCTGCCTCGAGTATTTCCGGCGGGTGGCGGACCGGCGAGGTGAGGCGCTCGTTCGCGCATCGCTCGCCCTGGCCGAGTTCGCGCAGCTGCCGCCCGACATCGATGCGTCAGAGGAGAACGCGCGGCAGGCCATCGAGCTCGCCGAGGCGTTCGACGTCGATTTCGGGGGCGCGGTGGTGGGTGTGATGCTCGGCCGTCTCTGGCTCGCGCAGGGTCGGGTCGACGACGCCGTGAGGCAGTTCGAACGGACTCTGTCGGTGGCACGCCGCATCCGCGACACGCTCGGACAGGCGATCGCACTCAGTCATCTCGGCTGGGCCCGCATCGTCGGCGGTGAGCCAGACCGGGCCCGCGAGTGCTTCGCCGAACAGCTCCTCCTCGCCTCCACCATCGGGCACGAGGAGGGGATCGCGGATGCGCTCGAGGGCATGTTCGCGGTCGCCTCGACCTCGCCCGACATCGAGCGTGCCGGGCGAATGCTCGGTGCGGCCGAGGACATCCGCGAACGCAAGGGCCTGCCCACCCGCTCGCCGCTCTCGTTCTTCGAGCCGATCCTCGAGCGCGTGCTCGCCGGCCCCGAAGCGACGGCGTTCGAACAGGCCCGCCGGCTCGGGCGCGAGGCCGAGCTCGCCGACGTCGTCGAGGCGGCGCTGGCCTGATTCCTCGATGAGCACAGCTACCGAGGTCGGGCCGGCGAACTAAGGTTGCACAGTGATCGTGGAGCACCTGAGTCTCGTCGACTTCCGCAACTATGCGGTCGCCGATGTCGCACTCCGCCCCGGTCCGAACGTGTTCGTCGGCCGCAACGGGCAGGGCAAGACCAACCTCGCCGAGGCGATCGCCTTCCTCGCGACGCTCGGCTCGCATCGTGTCTCCACCGACGCGCCGATGGTGCGCGACGGGGCGGATGCGGCCATCATCCGTGCCCGCCTCGCGCATGGGGAACGGCACGTGCTGCTCGAAGCACAGCTGAACCGGCAGGGTGCGAACAAGGCGCGGGTCAACGGCGCCTCGGTGAAGAGCACGGAACTGCCGCGCTACGCGCAGGTCGTGCTGTTCGCGCCGGAGGACCTCCAGATCGTCCGCGGCGACCCTTCCTCACGCCGGCGGTTCATGGATCAGCTGCTCGTGCAGCGCTTGCCCCGCTTCTCCGGCGTTCTCTCCGACTACGATCGCGTACTGAAGCAGCGCACCGCGTTGCTCAAATCGGCCAAGGCACGCGGAATCCGCGGCGACCAGCTCTCGACGCTCGACGTGTGGGATGACAAGCTCGTCGCCCTCGGGACCGAGCTCATCGAGGCTCGCTTGGCCCTCGCCGCCGACCTCACCGCCCCGCTCACCGCCGCGTACGCCGCGATCGCGGGCGCTGATCATCAGCCTCGGATCGAGTGGGCGCTGTCGGTGCGCGGCGGTGATCCCGAGGAGGCTCCTCGCGCCGGTGAGCCGGCCCCGGAAAACGCTTCTGAGCCCATCGCGGACACACCCGCGATCGCGATCGCCGACCTGTTCCGCGAGGCGCTCGCACTCCGGCGCACCGCGGAGCTCGATCGTGGCCTCACGCTCGTCGGACCGCACCGCGACGACCTGCTCCTCCGGGTTCGCGGGCTCCCGGTCAAGGGGTACGCGTCTCACGGCGAGTCGTGGTCGATCGCCCTCAGCCTGCGAATCGCTTCGGCCGAGATGCTGCGCGCGGACTCCCGTCTGGGCGACCCGGTTCTGATCCTCGACGACGTCTTCGCCGAACTCGACACCGACCGCCGTGCGCGCCTGGCCGATCTGACCGCCGACTACGAGCAGGTCATCGTGACGGCCGCGGTGGAGGAGGACGTGCCGATCGGGCTGCGTGCGCGGGTTGTGCGCGTCGAGGCCGGCCGCATCCTGGAGGCGTCCGATGCCTGAGCGCGATCCGGCCGCGGACGCCCGCACGTCAGGCAATGCGCGCCGCACACCCGACCCCGCCGACGGCGAGGTCGTTCCGGAGACGATCGCGACCTACCTCCGGCTGCGCGGGCTCGAGCCCTCGGCCCGCGCCTACCGCAAGCGCCGGCCACGAGGCGAGGACGACGAGAACGCTCCCTTCACTCCCGGACGCGATCCGCGGGGCGTCGCCGACGTGCTCGCCGACCTGACACGCGACGCCGGCTGGGACTCGCAGCTGGCTCGAGAGGACGTCGTCCGGACATGGGCGGAAGTCGCCGGCGAGGACACCGCCCGGCACACCCACCCTGTCGCGTTCACGGAGGGCACACTGACGGTTCAGGCCGACTCGACGGCGTGGGCCAAACAGCTCCAGCTGATGCGCTCGCAGATCCTCTCGGAGATCGTCCAGAGGTTCCCCGAGGCGGGGGTCGACGGCATCCGCTTCATCGGCCCTGACGTTCCCTCCTGGAAATGGGGTCCCAGGACCACTCCAGGGCGCGGTCCGCGCGATACCTACGGCTGAGACACCTCCAGTCCTCCCCAGACGGAATTCAGGGCGCCACAGGGCCGCACATGGCGCGGGGGAGAGCCGTTCCTTGGTAGACTGAAGTGGCCCCGAATTACGATGTGGAGCGCGCCGAGAATATGACGTCTGAGACCCCTGACAGCCTGCCCGAGCGACCCGATCAGCAATCCGTGGAACCAGTGCAGGCTGAACGGACTCACGTACGGTACGGCGCCGACGACATCCAGGTTCTCGAGGGGCTCGAGGCGGTTCGCAAGCGCCCCGGCATGTACATCGGATCGACCGGGCCCCGCGGTCTGCATCACCTCGTCCAGGAGATCGTGGACAACTCGGTCGATGAGGCGCTCGCCGGGTACTGCGACACGATCCTGGTCACGATCCTCCCGGACGGAGGCGTGCGGGTCGTGGACAACGGCCGCGGCATCCCGGTCGACACGCACAAGATCGAAGGTCGCTCCACGGTCGAGGTCGTGCTGACGGTGCTGCACGCGGGCGGCAAGTTCGGCGGCGGCGGGTACGCCGTCTCAGGTGGTCTGCACGGTGTCGGCTCTTCGGTCGTGAACGCACTCTCGAGCCGGCTGGAGGTCGAAGTGCATCGCCAGGGCTACGTCTGGCGCCAGTCCTATCGCGACGGCGGCGTGCCCCAGGCGCCGCTCGAGCGTGCCGAGGCGAGTTCGGTGACCGGAACCACGATCACGTTCTGGCCCGACGACTCGATCTTCGAGACCGTCGACTTCGACTACGACACGCTGCGGACCCGCTTCCAGCAGATGGCGTTCCTCAACAAGGGTCTGCGCATCGACCTGGTCGACGAGCGTCCCGGCGCCGCGTACGAGGAAGAGCTGCAGCCCGGCCAGGTCGTCCTCCAGCAGCCGAACGACAGCTTCCTCTACGAACGCGGCCTGGTCGACTACGTCGAGTACCTGAACCGCGTCCGAAAGGTCGATCACGTCAACGAAGACATCATCGACTTCGAATCGGAGGACACCGATCGCAAGATCGCGCTCGAGGTCGCGATGCAGTGGACCACGAGCTACACCGAGAACGTGTTCACGTACGCGAACACGATCAACACCCACGAGGGCGGTACGCACGAAGAGGGATTCCGCGCCGCGCTGACCACGCTCGTCAACAAGTACGCGCGCGCGAACAGCCTGCTCAAGGAGAAGGACGAGAACCTGTCCGGCGACGACGTGCGCGAGGGCCTGACCGCGGTCATCTCGGTCAAGCTGTCCGAGCCGCAGTTCGAGGGCCAGACCAAGACGAAGCTCGGCAACACCGAGGCGAAGGCGTTCGTGCAGAAGGTCGTCGGCGACCGGCTCGGCGACTGGTTCGACCGCAACCCCGTACAGGCGAAGAACGTCATCCGCAAGGCCATCGACGCGGCGACCGCGCGGCTGGCTGCGCGCAAGGCGCGCGAGACCGCCCGCCGCAAGAGCGTGTTCGAAAGCGCCGCGATGCCCGACAAGCTCAAGGACTGCACCAGCAAGGACCCGTCGATCAGCGAGATCTTCCTCGTGGAGGGCGACTCGGCCGGCGGCTCGGCGGTGCAGGGACGCGACCCGCACACCCAGGCGATCCTCGCGCTGCGCGGCAAGATCCTCAACGTCGAGCGCGCACGCCTCGATCGAGCGCTCGGCAACAAGGAAGTCCAGGCGATGATCCAGGCCTTCGGCACCGGCATCGGCGAAGAGTTCGACATCGACAAGGCCAGGTACCACAAGATCGTGCTGATGGCCGACGCCGACGTCGACGGCCAGCACATCACGACCCTGCTGCTGACACTCCTGTTCCGCTACATGCGCGGACTCATCGAGGCGGGGTTCGTCTACCTCGCCCAGCCGCCCCTGTTCCGGCTGAAGTGGTCCAACTCGCCGCACGAGTACGTCTACAGCGATCGCGAGCGCGATGCGCTCCTGGCCGCCGGCGTCGCCGACGGCAAGCGGATCCCGAAGGACAACGGCATCCAGCGCTACAAGGGTCTCGGCGAGATGAACGACAAGGAGCTGTGGGAGACGACCATGGATCCGGAGACCCGCACCCTCCGGCAGGTGACGATCGACGATGCCGCAGCGGCCGACGAGATCTTCACGATCCTGATGGGCGAAGACGTCGAGTCCCGCCGCGGATTCATCCAGCGCAACGCAAAGGACGTCCGATTCCTCGACATCTGATCCTGCGATCCGATGCCCTGTGAATCCGGCTGCGAAGAAACGAAACGAAACCGATGACTGACGAACGCCCCACTGTTCCGGCCTTCCCCGAGCACAACCACGGCCGCATCGACCAGATCGACCTGCAGGCCGAGATGCAGCGCAGCTACCTCGACTACGCGATGAGCGTGATCGTCGGGCGTGCGCTGCCGGATGTGCGCGACGGACTGAAGCCCGTGCACCGCCGCGTGATCTACGGCATGTACGACGGAGGGTTCCGACCCGACAAGTCGTTCAGCAAGTGCGCGCGCGTGGTCGGCGAAGTGATGGGTCACTACCACCCGCACGGTGACGCGCCGATCTACGACGCCCTCGTCCGCCTCGTGCAGCCGTGGTCGCTGCGCTACCCGCTCGCACAGGGCCAGGGCAACTTCGGCTCTCCCGGCAACCAGGGCGCGGCAGCGCCCCGGTACACCGAGACCAAGATGGCTCCGCTCGCGCTCGAGATGGTGCGCGACATCGAAGAAGACACCGTCGACTTCCAGGACAATTACGACGGTCAGACGCAGGAGCCGACCGTGCTGCCGGCGCGGTTCCCCAACCTCCTGGTCAACGGATCCGTCGGCATCGCCGTCGGCATGGCCACCAACATCCCGCCGCACAACCTGCGCGAGGTCTCCAGCGGTGCGCTGTGGGCGCTGGAGAACCCGGATGCCTCCCGCGAGCAGCTGCTCGAGGCGCTCATGGAGCGCATCCCCGGCCCGGACTTCCCCACGCACGCTCAGATCCTCGGCACGCGAGGGATCAAGGACGCCTACCGCACGGGCCGCGGATCGATCACGATGCGTGCGGTGGTCAACGTCGAGGAGATCCAGGGCCGCACGTGCCTCGTGATCACCGAGCTGCCGTACCAGGTCAACCCCGACAACGTCGCCGTGAAGATCAGCGACCTCGCCCGCGAGGGCAAGATCACCGGGATCGCCGACATCCGCGACGAGTCGTCGGGTCGCACCGGCCAGCGTCTGGTGATCGTGCTGAAACGGGATGCCGTCGCCAAGGTCGTCCTGAACAACCTCTACAAGCACACGCAGCTGCAGGACAACTTCGGTGCGAACATGCTTGCGATCGTCGACGGCGTGCCGCGCACGCTCCCGCTCGACGGCTTCATCACCCACTGGATCGACCACCAGGTCGAGGTCATCGTCCGGCGCACGCAGTACCGCCTCCGCAAGGCCGAAGAGCGCATGCACATCCTGCGCGGCTACCTCAAGGCGCTCGACGCCCTCGACGATGTCATCGCGCTGATCCGCCGCTCACCCACGGTCGACGACGCGCGCGACGGGCTGAAGACGCTTCTGGATATCGACGACATCCAGGCCGATGCGATCCTCGCCATGCAGCTGCGCCGCCTCGCGGCGCTGGAACGCCAGAAGATCATCGACGAGGCGACCGAGCTCGAGGCGCAGATCGCCGACTTCCAGGCGATCCTCGCCGACCCCGTGCGTCAGCGCACGATCATCCGGGACGAACTCACCTCGATCGTCGAGCGCTTCGGGGACGACCGCCGCACGCAGATCCTCCCCGGCTTCGACGGGGACATGTCGATCGAAGACCTCATCCCCGAGGAGGAGATGGTCGTCACCGTCACCCGCGACGGCTACATCAAGCGCACGCGCAGCGACAACTACCGGCAGCAGCATCGCGGCGGCAAGGGGGTCAAGGGCGCGCAGCTGCGGGCCGACGACGTCGTCGAGCACTTCTTCGTCACGACGACCCACCACTGGCTCCTGTTCTTCTCGACCAAGGGCCGTGTCTACCGCTCGAAGGCCTACGAGGTTCCGGAGGCCGGCCGAGACGCCAAGGGCCAGCACGTCGCGAATCTGCTGGCGCTTCAGCCCGACGAGGAGATCGCGCAGATCCTCGACATCCGCGACTACAGCGTCGCGACCTACCTCGTGCTCGCGACGCGCGGCGGTCTGGTGAAGAAGACCCGCCTCACCGAGTACGACACGAACCGCCAGGGCGGGGTCATCGCGATCAAGCTCCGCGAGGGAGACGAAGTCACCAGCGCGCTCCTGGTCGAAGAGGGCGATGACGTGCTGCTGATCAGCCGCCACGGCATGTCGCTCCGCTTCACCGCGACCGACGACGCGCTGCGCCCGATGGGCCGGTCGACCGAGGGAGTGAAGGGAATGTCGTTCCGCGACGGAGACAGCCTGCTGTCGGCATCCGTCGCCCAGGCAGGTGCCTTCGTGTTCGTCGTGACCGATGGCGGGTATGCCAAGCGCACCGCGATCGAGCAGTACCGCGGCCAGAGCCGCGGCGGCCTGGGCATCAAAGTGGCGCGTCTGAGCGACGGAAGGGGCGTCCTGGCGGGCGGCCTGATGGTCGCCGAGGACGACGAGGTCTTGGTGGTTCTTGCCAGCGGCAAGGTGGTACGCTCTGCCGTGGCCGAGGTCCCCGCCAAGGGCCGCGACACCATGGGTGTCGTTTTCGCCCGCACCGACGACGACGATCGCATCATCGCGATCGCACGCAACGGAGAGCGCGGCCTCGCCGAGACATCAGAGGCAGCCGACACAGGAGAAGAGACCGTGTCCGGCACACCCGAGGCCTCCGCCGAGATCCCCGAAGAGAGTACTGACGCATGAGCACGGTAGCCGACAAGCTTGCAAAGAAGTCCAGCCACAAGACCAGCGCCAAGCAGGTGCGCCTGCGCCTGGTGTACATCGACTTCTGGTCGGCCGTCAAGCTGTCGTTCCTCGCCGCGGTCGCCCTCGCGATCGTGACGGTCGTCAGCTTCTTCCTGGTCTACCTGATCGTGCAGACGACGGGCCTGATCGGCAGGGTCGACGAGTTCTTCCAGAGCTTCTCCGATGGCGGCATCTCCATCACCGCGTTCGTCGGCCTCCCGCAGGTCATGGCGTTCGCCGCAATCGTCGCGATCCTCAACCTGGTGGTCGTCACCGTTCTCGGAGCGGTCATCGCGGGCATCTACAACCTCGCGGTCAAGGTCACAGGCGGACTGCTGGTCGGCTTCACCTCGAACTAGCGCGCGCCGGCGTCAGACGACGCCGGATGTGCCCAGCAGCGTTCCGATCCCGAAGGTGACGGCGAGCGCGAGCGCGCCGCCGATGACCAGGCGCAGCGACGCGCGCACTTTGCTGCTGCCTCCGAGGTGGGCCGACACCGCGCCCGTGATCGTCAGCGCGGCCAGCACCGCGACGAACGTGATCGGGATCCGCCACCCCGGCGGAGGCAGCAGGATCGCAACAAGCGGCAGCAGCGCACCCAGAGTGAACGCGACGGCTGATGACATTGCCGCCTGCCAGGGGCTGACGAGATCGTCCTGGTCGATGTGCAGTTCGACCTCGAGGTGCGCCGACAGCGCATCGTGCGCCGTCAACTCCACCGCGACCTGACGCGCGGTCTTCTCGGTGAGACCGCGATCCCGGTACAGCGCGGTGAGCTCGTCGAGCTCCTCCTCGGGCATCTCGCGCAGCTCGCGCGTCTCCTTCTCGATGAGGGCGCGCTCACTGTCGCGCTGGCTGCTCACCGAGACGTATTCGCCGAGCGCCATCGAGATCGCACCGCCGACGAGACCGGCGACTCCTGCCGTCAGCAGAGCCGCGCTGTCCGTGGTCACGCCGGCGACGCCGACCAGCAGGGCTGCCACTGAGACGATGCCGTCGTTGGCCCCGAGGACTCCGGCGCGGAGCCAGTTCAGCCTCTGCCCGATGCCGCCCTCGTGCTCCTCACCGGGGTGCATCGGGTCGTCGGAGCTCACGTCTCCAGTGAACCAATGAAGCCCGCTCGACCCCGGCGCCACACCGGCCGATCGCCGTCGCGCGGATTCGTGAATTCCCTGCCGTTCGGGTAAAGTCTTGGAGGTTGACGGCGCTCGCGTCGTACGAAACGGGGCTATAGCTCAGGCGGTTAGAGCGCTTCACTGATAATGAAGAGGTCCCAGGTTCAAGTCCTGGTAGCCCCACAGGCGATTGAGGTGAGTGGGGTGGATGCTTGCATCCACTCCCGAGCCGATTGAGTCTGTTGAGCGGGCGAAGCCCGCCACCAAGCCCCGGGGCCTTAGCTCAGTTGGTAGAGCGCCTGCTTTGCAAGCAGGATGTCGGGAGTTCGAATCTCCCAGGCTCCACAGATGCAGAAAGCGTCGGCCCGCAGGGTCGGCGCTTTTCTGCATCCTCGGCTGGCCGGCGGATGCTGCGAACCTGCGATTCCGCCGATGAATCGAACCCTGCCCGAGGACGCACCGGGGCGCGTCGGTAGAGTCGATCGCATGGACACCCGGGTCGCGGCGTACGCCGTCATCATCGACGCGGATGACCGCATCCTGCTCGCCCATTGGAACGAAGGACGCCGCGCGGCGTGGACTCTGCCGGGCGGCGGGCTCGAGCCCGGCGAGGATCCTGAGCACGCGGCAAGGCGCGAGGTGCGCGAGGAGACCGGGTACCGTGCCGCCGTCGGCGAGCTGCTCGGCATCCACTCGCGCGTCATCCCGGCGGGTCGACGCCTCACCCCCGACGCCGCCGGACCGCTGCACGCCCTGCGCATCATCTATCGCGCGAGGATCACCGGTGGGCGGCTTCGCAATGAGCTCGACGGCTCGACCGATCGCGCCGAATGGTTCCCCCTGTCGAGCGTGCACGGCCTGCAGCGTGTGAAGCTGGTCGACATCGCCCTGCGCATGGCAGAGCGCGACTGAACGCGTCTCGGCGCGACCGCTTCAGTCGACTGCCTGCGAGATGTCGGCGACGGTCGCTCCGTATGCGGCGATGAGGTCGTCCGCGTCCACGAAGAGGCTGTATCCATGCGCGCCGGCACCCATCGCGATGCGCTCGCCGACGATGCGCTCGTCGGCGAAGATCGGCCACTCCTGGGAACTGCCGATCGGGACGATCGTGCCGCGCTCGTAGCCGGTTGCCGCCAGAGCCCTGGCCGGATCGGGCAGCTGCAGCTTGTTGACGCCGACCACAGCCCGCAGCTTCGGCCATGAGATCGCTCGATCGCCGGGGACGAGCGCGAACAGGTACGTGTCATCGCTGCGCTTGACCACGAGCGTCTTCACGATGCCCGCGGGAGGGATGCCCAGAAGATCGGCCGCCTCGACGAGGCTGTTCGCGGCAGGTCGCTCCCGGATCTCTACGTCCAGGCCGCGAGCGGATGCCGCATCCCGCGCTCGCGCGGTCGGGTCGGTCACCTCAGGCGGCGGCGAAGGTCGTTGTTGATCCGTCACCTCTGCGCGCGATCCGCGTGTTCCTGCGTTGCACCAGTGACGGACGAACGGAGCGGATGCGGCGGCAAACGTCGCCGCATCACCGTGGCACCGCAGCATCGCTCCCGGTCAGCCTCAAGCGTCGGGGGCGCGCAGCGGGTCGTCGGCGACCCAGAGCTCGTCGTCAGCGCGCAGCGTCTGCCAGGCCGCGTACAGCACGCCCACCGCGGCGGCGATGCCGAGGATGATCGCGATCACGCCGCCGGCGCCGATGCCCTGCTTGGGCGGGTCGAGCACCGCGAGCTTCGCAGCCATCTTCTTGGTCGCCTGAGCGCCGTACTTGTCGGCCAGCTTCGAATACTTGGCGGAGTCGGGCACCACGAATCCGCGACCGGACGCCAGGCGCGAGCGGGTGTCGTTCGCGGCATCCCACACGGAAAGCGCCGAGCCGACCACCGCTCCCGCAGTGGGGACGACCTTGTCGCTGAGCACTTGCTTGGAGAACTGCATGCTCTTGTCGACATAGGGGGCCGCGTACTTGCTGTAGCCGGCCTGAACGCCGGGGATCACGTGCTCGCGGTTCAGGTGGCCGAGCTGTCGCCCGGCCTCGCGGGCGACGTTCGCGGCCTCACTCACCAGCACCTGCTGGGACTCCCACAGGTTGTTCGCCTGCACCTGGAGTCGGCGGAGTTCCTTCTTGCGCTTGCGGTTGAGGCTCACGTTGCCCTCCCAAAGGCCGGGGGATGTAGTTGTCCCATCTTGCCAGACGGCACCGCAGACGGGAGGGTTCCCACCGAACTCTGAGAGAATGGACGACATGCCTCAGCACACAGCCGTAGCCACTTTGCACACCAACTACGGGGATATCGTCGTGAACCTCTTCGGAGACCACGCCCCCAAGACCGTCGAGAACTTCATCGGCCTGTCGGACGGATCCAAGGACTGGACGCACCCGTCCACGGGCAAGCCGGGTGAGGGCCCGCTCTACCAGGACGTCGTGTTCCACCGCATCATCTCCGGATTCATGATCCAAGGCGGTGACCCGCTGGGCGTCGGCACCGGCGGCCCGGGCTACAACTTCAACGACGAGATCAACGGCGAACTGACCTTCACCGCGCCGTACAAGCTCGCCATGGCCAACGCCGGGCTGCGTCGCAATGCGATCACCGGCCAGCCGGAGGGCACCAACGGCTCGCAGTTCTTCATCACGGTTCCCGGCCAGGGCGGTCGGGGACCGGAGTGGCTGCAGGGCAAGCACACGATCTTCGGCGAGGTCGTCGATGACTCATCCAAGGCCGTCGTCGACACCATCAGCGAACTGCCCACCGCAGCGGGCGATCGTCCGATCGAGCCCGTCGTGATCGAGTCCATCGACGTTGTGGCGGTGTAGCGCGCTCGCCGCAACGTGACCTCACCCGACCTCAGTCGCAACAGCGACAACTTCTGCTACCGGCATCCCGACCGGCAGAGCTTCGTGCTGTGCCAGCGATGCCTGCGCACGATCTGCCCCGAGTGCCAGACGCAGGGTGCCGTCGGCGTGATCTGCCCGGAGTGCCTCGGCCAGCAGCAGAAGTCGCAGACGCCTGCGCAGCGCAAGGCTGAGCGGCGATGGTCGCGGCCGCGTGCGGTCGCGGTCCGCGACTCGCGTCCGCTGGTGACGTACGGGATCATCGGGGTCACGCTGCTCGTCTACCTGACGCAGCTGATCCCGGGGTCACCCGTCGAGCAGCTGCTCGCGTTCAACAGCCTGTTCGTCATGCCAGCGCTGGAGTTCGCGCCCTTCCAGCCCTGGCGCCTGTTCACTGTGCTCGTGGTTCACGGCGGCTTCTTCCACGTCGCGCTGAACATGCTCGCCGTATTGATGATCGGTCGCAGCCTCGAGCCGCTGCTCGGGCGATGGCGCTTCCTCGTGCTGTATCTGCTGAGCGGTCTTGGCGGGTCGGTAGGCGTGGCGCTCATCGCGCCCGGCATCTGGGTGGTCGGAGCATCCGGCGCGGTATTCGGTCTGCTCGGGGCGCTCCTGGTGATCGGCCGGCACATCGGAGCGAACATCCGCGGGATCCTGATCATCCTCGGGATCAACCTCGTGATCGGGTTCGTGCCCGGATTCCAGGTCGCGTGGCAGGCGCACGTCGGCGGTCTCGTGGTCGGCGCTCTGGTGGGCCTCATCTACGCGCGAACGCGGTCGGTGCGCCGCCGAGCACTGCAGGTGTGGCTGCTCGTCGCGGTAGCAGTCGGGCTGTTCGCCCTCCTCCTGCTGCCTCAGCTGGTCTACGCCTGAGCGACTTATCCACAGGTTCATCCACAGTTGGGGATGAATCACACGCGTGTAATTCCACACCTGTCAATAGGTCTGTTGACGACCCCGCACATGCGAAAGCCCCGGTCGGAGCCAGGGCTTCTGCGGACGTGTTCTGCGCTAGCGCCAGCGGGTCGTCATGAGGAAGCCGACGAACGCGATGCCGAAGCCGATCACGAGGTTCCACGCGCCGATGCCCGGAATCGGGTAGTTGCTGCCACTGAGGTAGAACACCAGCACCCAGACGAGTCCGACCAGCATCAGGCCGATCATGATGGGCTTGAACCACACCGGGTTCGGTGCGGCCTCGCCTTCGGTGCGCTCCACTAGGGAGTCGTCGTCTTTGCCGGGTCGTGCCATACGCATATCCTACCCTCCAGCCGGGGCGTCGCCAGGCGTCGCCTGGAGCGGAGGCACAGCCGGCGCTGGTTAGAATCCCCCTGTGGACGAGGCGACGATCGACAGTGCGATCGACTCCGACGCACCGAAGGCCCCTCGACCTCGCCGTCGCGTCTCGGTGTTCGGAGTCCTCGGTGAGCTGCTCATCACCGCCGGAGTCCTGACGCTGCTCTACGTCGGGTGGCAGCTCTGGATCGGCGACCTGATCTACGGTGCGCAGCGCAACGCCGCGGGCCAGGAGATCTCGGAGGAGTGGGCTCAGGAGTACGTCGCGCCCGCGCCGAGCGAGACCGCCCCGACGGAGACGGAAGCGCCTGACGCCGAGCCGCCCGTGGCCGTCGAGCCCGTCATCCTCCCCGAGCCGGCCGACGCCGAGGTGTTCGGCATCATGCACATCCCGCGCTTCGGCGCGGACTATCAGGTTCCGATGGCCGGAGGAGTCAGCCGCGCTCGCACGCTGGACCCGATCGGCATCGGCCACTATCCGGGCACGAAGATGCCCGGAGAGATCGGCAACTTCGCCGTCGCCGCCCACCGCACCACGTACGGGAAGCCGTTCAACCGCATCGCGGAGCTCCACGTCAATGACGCCATCATCATCGAGACGGCGGACGGCTGGTACACCTACCGCTTCCGCACGCTCGAGTACGTGACCCCGAGCGAGGTCGAGGTGCTCCTTCCCGTCCCGCAGGTGCAGGACGCTCCACCCGGGTCGCGCTACATCACTCTCACCAGCTGCAGTCCGATGTTCGCCATGACTGAGCGGATCGTCGCGTACGGCGTGTTCGAATCGTTCACCCCGCGTGCTGACGGCGCCCCCGCCGCCCTCACCGACGGAGTGGCCGCCTGATGTACGCCGCGCTGTGGCACGTGCTTCCCGGCCCCTGGTGGGTTCGGCTCGTCATCCTGCTCGTCTTGATCGCAGCGGTGCTGTACGGGCTGTTCTTCTACGCGTTCCCGTGGATCAGTCAGCTCGTGAACCCGCAGGAGGTCACCGTCGAATGAGCGCATTTCCGTGGCCGAAGCGATGAGTGAGCGCGCGCCGATCCTGGTCGTCGACAACCACGACAGCTTCGTGCACACCCTCGTGGGCTACCTCCACGAACTCGGTGCCGACACCGACCTCGTCGAGGCGGACGCGATCGAGACGGATGCCGCGGCATCCGTCATCGCGGGCTACCGAGGCGTTCTCATCTCGCCCGGACCGGGTACGCCCGCGCGCGCCGGAGCATCGATCGCAGTGGTGCGCGCGGCGGCGGCCGGCGGCATCCCGCTCCTGGGCGTGTGTCTCGGGCACCAGGCGATCGCCGAGGCGTACGGTGCGACCGTCTCGCACGCCCCCGAGCTGATGCACGGGATGACCTCACTCGTCGAGCACGACGGCAGCCCGCTCTACGCCGGACTGCCGAGTCCGTTCACGGCGACGCGCTATCACTCGCTCGCGATCGTGACCGGCACGCTGCCCCCCGACCTCGTCGTCACCAGCCACACCGACAGCGGCGTGATCATGGGGATCGCCCACCGCACCGCACAGATCCAGGGCGTGCAGTTCCATCCCGAGGCGGTGCTCACCGAAGGCGGACATCGGCTGCTGGGCAATTGGCTCGGCACCGTGGGATTCCCGGATGCCGCCGCCAGGGGCGCACTGCTGCACCCTCGCCGGTAGGGCTCAGGGGCCGGCGCGCATGCGCATGCCCTTCCGCCGGCCGGTGGCCGGGTGGAGGTCAGGGCCCGGTGCAGTAGGTGAGGATCACTTCGGAGTGGATCGGCGCCTCACCCGGTGCGATGGACTGCGTTGTGACGATCGGCGGGTTCGCGGCTGTGCACGCGGCATCCTCCTGCGGGACCACGAAGAGCTGCGACTCCGGACCTTCGAGTTCGCGGGTCGCCGCCTCGAGCGTGTAGCCGGTGACATCGATGATCACGACCCGCCCGGTGGCTGCCACGACGTTGACCATCGTCCCGAGCGCGAGCGTCGCTCCGGCGGGCTGATCGGCGGAGATGATGGTCCCCGCCGCGAGTGCCGGGTCATTTCGCGGTGTGACCGATCCGAGCGCCAGCCCGGCCTCCTGGAGCGCGGCGGCCGCGGCATCCTGCGAGAGTCCCTCCAGCGTCGGCACGGTCGTGGTCGCCTGGCCGGTCGACACGTAGACCCGCACTTCCTGGCCGGGACTCACCGACTCTCCGGCGTCCGGATCGGTGCGGATGACGTTGCCGACGGCGACGTCGGCGTTGGGTTCGTCGACACGGAAGGAGATCAGGTCGGCTTCGCCGATCTCGACGTTCGCACGCTCGTAGGTCATGCCCGTGACATCGGGAACGATCCGGGCCGTCGGGGGCACGTCGCCGCCGGGGCGGATCGACAGGACCCAGAACAGCACCGAGATCAACAGGACCGCGAGGATCGCGACGCCCGCCCAGATCCAGGCGACGGGAGGCCCGGCCTGGGTCCGCTTCATCGTGGTGTCGGTGCTCAGCTGGCGCAGCGACCGCGCCGTATCGGCCGCCTGCTTGGGGTTCGGACCGTAGAGCTCGCTGGTGAGCGCACCGACCGCGCGCTTGGAGGGGACCTTGCCACCGACGGTCGCATCCAGCGCCTCACGGAATGCACCGGCGTCCTGGTAGCGCTGGAACGGATCCTTCGCGAGGGCGCGGAGCACGACCGTGTCGAGGGAACGCGGAATGGACTCGTTGATCTCGGACGGCGCGACGGGCGCCTCGCTCACGTGCTGGTACGCGACCGCCACGGGTGACTCGCCGCGGAACGGCGGGCGCCCCGCGAGCAGCTCGTACAGCACGACGCCGGACGAGTAGACGTCAGCGCGGGCGTCCACGGGCTCGCCCTTGGCCTGCTCAGGCGAGAAGTAGGCGGCGGTCCCGAGGATCTGGGTCGTCTCGGCGACCGTGGAGGACGAGTCCGACACGGCGCGGGCGATGCCGAAGTCCATGACCTTGACCTGTCCGGCATCCGTCACCATCACGTTGCCCGGCTTGATGTCACGGTGGACGACCCCTGCACGGTGCGAGTACTCGAGGGCCTCGAGGATGCCGTCGACGTAGCGAACGGCGTCGCCCACCGGCACGGGGCCTGCGGCGATCACGTCTTTCAGGAGCGCGCCGTGCACGAGTTCCATGACGATGTAGGGCATCGGCCGCACCGAGCCGTCGGGGCTGGTCGCGGAGTCCTCGCCGGCGTCGTACACGCGCACGATGGTGGGATGCGCCATCCGCGAGGCCGCCTGCGCCTCCAGGCGGAAGCGCGTGCGGAACGCGTTGTCGTTCGCGAGGTCGCGGTTCAGGAGCTTGATCGCCACCTGACGGCCGAGCGTCATGTCGTACCCGCGATAGACGGTGGCCATGCCGCCGCGTCCGATGAGTTCGTCGACGCGGTAGCGCCCCGAAAGCACGCGCGGCTCAGCTGTCACGGTCACTCCCTGGGGTGGAACAGAGTCAGCCTAACCGCTGAGGCCTCGTCTGGCTCAATCGAGCCCTAGGGCGTCGGTGTCGGGTTCGGTGCGGTCTGCTCGATCAGCGAATTCGCCTCACCGGACGGGCCGGAGTCGCGCTGTCCGGCCGAGCCGCCCGAGCACGTCACGGTGTACGTGACGATGATCGTCTGACCCGGGCTGTTGTCGGCGAGCAGCGGGGCGTTCCGGTCATTGGGGCCGAATGCCGCCGTCGACTGACCCGTGCTCGAGAACGTTCCGTGCACGGCGGTGAAGTTGTACGAGCTCACCTGGCCGGTGCCCGACGGGCACGTGTAGCCCGACCACGAGACCGGCGTCTCCTCGCCCGCGACCACGGTCCCTGCCATCGTCGGGGCGGCCGGCGCCGGCATCGCGACCTGGTCCACGTAGAACGTGAGCGTCAGCAGCTGCGACGGCGGGATGTTGCCCGACGGGCTCACCCGATAGACCTTGTTGACGTCGTCCGCGGTCGGCGCCGGGTCGCCGCCGACGCAGTCCACCGCATCGACGCCCGCGTCGCGAGCGGTCGTCGCCGCCGCGGTGCAGTCCATGCCCTCGAGGCCGAGGGTGTCGACTGCGATGGTCGACGCGGTCGGCGTGGGCGTGGGGGTCGGCGTGGGCGTGGGGGTCGCCGAGGAGTTGGTCGGCTCCGGCGTGGGCTGCTGGTTCGCGACGAAGGCCCAGATAGTGCCTCCGAGGACGAGGAGGAGCAGCACGATGAGAGCGATGAGCGGCCAGGTCCACGGGCTGCGCTTCTTGGGCTCGGCCTGCTCGTCGACGGCATCCGCTTCGGGGAGGAGCTGTGTGGCGGCCGCGGTGGTGCCGGCGGGGGTGAGCAGCTGAGTCATGTCGTCGCCGGTGGCGACACCCGTCGCAATGGCAGGAACGGCTGCGGCGGCTGCCGCGACATCTCCGCGCCGCAGGGCGGTCGCGGCACGCGCCACCGCCGCGGCGGACGCGGGGCGCTCTTCGGGCTTCTTCGCGATCATCGCCATGACGAGGTTCTGCACGGGTACGGCGACGGTGGGCGGAAGCGGTGCCGCCTGCTCGTTGATCTGGGCCATCGCGATGGCGACCTGGGACTCGCCCGTGAACGGACGCTTGCCGGCAAGGCACTCGTAGGCCACGATGCCGAGCGAGTACGTGTCGGTCGCGGGGGATGCCGGGTGCCCGGATGCCTGCTCCGGAGAGAGGTACTGCACGGTGCCCATGACCTGGCCCGTCGCGGTCAGCGGGACCTGGTCGGCGATGCGCGCGATGCCGAAGTCGGTGATCTTGACGCGGCCGTCGGGGGTGATCAGCAGATTGCCCGGTTTGATGTCACGGTGCACGAGACCTGCGGCATGCGCCGCCTGGAGCGCGGCGGAGGTCTGCGCCACGATGTCGAGCGTCTTGTCGGTGGAAAGGGACGCGTCGCGTTCGAGGATCGTGGAGAGCGCCTCGCCAGGCACGAGCTCCATCACGAGGAACGCGCTTCCGGCTTCCTCGCCGTAGTCGAAGACGCTCGCGA
Source organism: uncultured Actinomycetota bacterium (assembly GCA_963713325.1). Classification (GTDB taxonomy): domain Bacteria; phylum Actinomycetota; class Actinomycetes; order Actinomycetales; family Microbacteriaceae; genus Microbacterium. Next base: position 239,282 of record CAVQLL010000007.1, on the reverse strand, counting down.
TGCCCTCGTGGTTCACGAGAGCCGCGTGACGGGCCTCGGCGCGGAAGCGCTCGAGGAAGCCCGGGTCGCCCATGTATTCGTCTTTGAGGATCTTGATGGCGACGGTGCGGCCGATGACGTGGTCGGTCGCCTCCCACACCTCGCCCATGCCGCCGATCGCGATCCGCGAATCGAGCTCGTAGCGGCCGCCGAAGGTCACTCCCTGCGTCGGTCTCATCGTCCCAGCACCGCCTCCATGACCTTCTTCGCGATGGGCGCTGCGATCGTGTTACCGCTGCCCGACTGACCCTCGCCTCCGCCGTCTTCGACGACCACGGCGACAGCCACCTGCGGATTCTCAGCGGGCGCGAACCCGGTGAACCACAGTGTGTACGGCTGATCTGAACCGTTCTCCGCAGTACCGGTCTTACCGCCCACATCGACCCCGTCTATTCTTGCACCCGACGCAGCGCCATCACTGACATTGGCGACCATCATCGCGACCAGCTCCGCGGCGATGCCGGGCTCCAGTGCGCGTCCGAACTCGGTGTCCTGGAACGTCTGCTCAACCGACAGGTCGGCGCCGATCACCTGATCGACCATGCGTGGGTTCATGACGAGTCCTTCGTTCGCGATGCCGGCCGAGACCATGGCCATCTGGAGCGGTGTGGCTGTGACCTGTCCCTGCCCGAAGCCGGTGAGCGCGGTCTGCGGGTCATCGAGCGCCCGGGGGTAGCTGGAGGCCGTGGATTCCAGCGGGATGGAGAGCGAGGTGTTGAAGCCGTACTTCTCGGCCTCCTCGCGGATCGCCGTGTCGCCGAGCTCGACCGCCAGCTCGGCGAACGGGATGTTGCAGCTCAGGCGCAGCGCATCGGCGATGGTGACCGTGTCGCCGGGACCGCATGCGCCGCCGCTGGCGTTGAAGATGACGTTGCTCGACTGCGGCAGCTGATACGAAGCCGGGTTGGGAAGGGTCGATTCCGGCGTCCATTCGCCCGAGGCCAGCGCGGCCGAGGCGACGACGAGCTTGAACGTCGAGCCGGGCGGATTCAGATCGCCGCCGATCGCGCGATTGAACAGCGGATGCGCCGGATCGGCGACGAGGGCGTCGTACACGGCATTGACTTCGTCCGTGTTGTGCGAGGCGAGCAGGTTCGTGTCGTAGCTCGGGCTGGTGACCATCGCCAGCACCCGCCCGGTCGCCGGCTCGATCGCGATGACCGCGCCCTCGAGGCTGCCCAGCGCGTCGTACGCCGCGCGCTGCGCGGCGGCATCCAGGGAGAGCTCGACGTTCGAGCCGCGGGGCGGCTGTCCGGTGAGGATCCGCTCGATGCGGGCGAGGAACTGCGATCCCGCAGTCCCGCTCAGCTCTTGGTTCTCCGCCTGCTCGATGCCTGTGGCGGCGCCCAGCGCCGGGTTGATGTACCCCGTGACCGGGGCCCACATCGCCGCGTCGCTGTACACGCGCTGCCAGCTGAACACGTCGTTGGAGGGCACCGAGCTGGCGATCGCGGCTCCGCTGGCGATGATCGATCCGCGCTGCACTTCGTACGAGTCGTAGAGCGCGCGGGTGTTGCGGGAGTTCTCGGCGAGGGTCTCGGCCTGCACGACCTGGATGACGCTCGTCGACGCGAAGAGCGCGAGGAACATGAGCAGCATCAGGATGCTGAGACGACGCAGTTCCTTGGTCACGAGGTGTCACCCCCTCTCGACCGCGAGACTGCACGGGAGCGTCGAGACTGCGGGTGAACCCCGCGGGTTCGACGTGCGGTTGCAGTCTCGCGGGTGCGTACGGCGGTCATCAGCCGATCACCACCCTGGGGCGGCTGCGCACGGCGTCGGAGATCCTGAGGAGGATCGCGACGATCAGCCAGTTCGCCACGAGCGACGAGCCGCCGGCGGCGAGGAACGGCGTGGTCAGTCCGGTCAGCGGGATGATGCGCGTCACGCCTCCGACCATGATGAACACCTGCAGGGCGATCGTGAACGACAGCCCGGTCGCGAGGAGCTTGCCGAAGTCGTCCTGCCCGGCCAGCCCGATGCGGATGCCGCGGCTGGTGAACACCATGTAAAGGCAGAGGATCGCGAACACCCCGATCAGCCCGAGCTCCTCACCGAGGCTCGGCAGGATGTAGTCGCTCTGCGACAGGGGGGTGATGTACGGCCGCCCCAGTCCGAGACCCGTGCCGATCATCCCGCCTTGCGCGAGCCCGAAGATGCCCTGGACGAGCTGGTAGCTGCCTCCGCTGCGCTCGATGACCTCGGGATCGAAGGCATTCAGCCAGTTCGCGAAGCGCCCGCCGACATAGGGGAGCACGCGCGAAGCGAGGAAGGCACCTGCGGCGGCGAGCAGGACGCCGATGAGCACCCAGCTCGTCTTGCCGGTCGCGACATAGAGCATCGCCACGAACATGCCGAAGATGAGGAGGCCGGTGCCGAGGTCGCGCTGGAGCACGATGATGCCGAGCGAGATGAGCCAGATCACCAGCAGCGGGCCGAGCTCGCGCGCTCGCGGCCAGGTGAGGCCGAGGAAGCGCGTGCCCACGGACGTGAGGCTCTCGCGCGTGCGCACGAGATAGCCGGCGAAGAAGATCGCGAGTGCGATCTTGGCGAGCTCGCCGGGCTGGAACGAGAAGAAGCCCAGCGAGACCCAGACGTCCGCGTTGGCGTCCGTCCCCAGGCCCGGGATGATCGGAAGGATCAGAAGCACGACACCGACCAGCCCTGCGATGTACGTGTAGCGGAACAGCACGCGGTAGTTGCGCAGCAGCAGCACGACCGCGAACGCACCGCCGATCGCGATGCCGGCCCAGGCGATCTGCTTGGTCGAATACGCATCCCAGCCCTGCAGCTCCACGGCGATGTCGATGCGGTAGATCATCGCGATGCCCAGGCCCGTCAGCACGGTGGCGATCGGGAGCACGAAGGGGTCGGCATCCCGCGCCTGGAACCGCAGGACGATGTGCAGGGCGATGACCAGGACAGTCAGCACGCCGCAGTAGAACAGGAAGGTCGCGTCGATCGCTCCGAGGGCGCCGAGCTGGACGAGCGCGATGCTGCCGCCGTTGATGATGAACGCGAAGATGAGCAGGAACAGCTCGCGGTTGCGCTGCGTCTGCGGAACGCGGATACGTCGGAGCGCTCGGATCACCGCCGTGTCGGCGGAGATCGCTTCCGTGTTGCCTGCGGGAGACGTCATTCGTTCGCCTCCACGTAGCTGCGGAGGCGATCGACGATGGCCTCCGCGTCGGCGATCGACCTCGCCGAGATGGTGCGCTCGACGGTCGCGCGGCTGAACGACGGCAGATCCGCCAGGGCGATCTCGGTGTCCTCGTACGGCGTCGACAGGGCGATCGGCCCGATGTTCTGCTGGATGCCCCGGAAGATCACGACGGTGTCGTCATCGGCGCCGACGAAGTAGCGCGTCTGCGTCCAGTTGTATGCGGCGAACAGCGCGGCCCCGATGAGGGCCAGCACGATGACCAGGCCGACGATCCAGCCGATCCGACGGCGCTTGGAGCGGCGGCGATCCTCTTCGATGAGCTCTTCGAGGAACTCGGCCGCGGGCTCGAAATGGGTGGGCTCGTTCGCCGCCTGCCTGTTGGGGTGCAGCCATCCCCCGCGTCCCGAGCGGGCGGCCGGCACCTCGATGCCGACCGGGTTCGAGGCGGATCCGACGATCGTCGGAGTGCCGGAGAAGATCGGATGCTGCCCGCCCACGTCGACGAGGACGATCGTGACGTTGTCGGGGGCGCCGGCATCGAGTGCCTGCTTGAGGAGGTTGTCGGCGGTGCGCCCGGGTGCGAGGCCCAGAGCGAGCGCCTTCGCCGTGTGGGGATCGTCGACCACTCCCGAAAGCCCATCCGAGCAGAGCAGCCAGCGATCGCCGGGCTGCGTCGGCATGATGAACGTGTCGAGCTCGGGGTCGGCATCCATATCGCCGAGCACGCGCATCAGCACCGAGCGCCGGGGATGGAACCGCGCCTCCTCCGGCGTGATGCGGCCCGAGTCGACCAGTCGCTGCACGAACGTGTGGTCGGTCGTGATCTGGGTCAGCGCGTCGTCGCGGTACAGGTAGATCCGCGAGTCCCCGATGTGCGCGATGACCGCATAGTCGTCGACCATCACCAGTGCGCTGACCGTCGTTCCCATGCCGGCGAGCTCCGGCCTGATGTTGACGGTGTCGATCAGCTCGACCGCGGAGTCCGCGATCGCGTCGCGCAGCGCGCGTTCGGCCGCCGACGTGGACTCGAACGGGTGATCGAGGCGCTCCAGGCGCGCGATCGCGAGGCTGGAGGCGACATCGCCCCCCGCGTGGCCGCCCATGCCGTCGGCAACGGCGAACAGGTTCGAGCCCGAGTACCCGGAGTCCTGATTGTTGGAGCGCACCTTGCCGGTGTGCGAGATGGCGGCGCTCGAGCCCTGGAAGACCATGTGTCGGGGGTCCGCTACTTCCGCAGCTCGAAGGTCGTCGCGCCGACTTTGATCGGGGCGCCGGCGATGATCGGCACGGGCGCGCTGACGCGAGCGCCGTCGTGCCAGGTGCCGTTCGTCGAGTCGAGGTCCTGGATCATCCACTGGTCGCCCCACAGCACGAGGCGGGCATGGTGGCTCGAGGTGTAGTCGTCGCGGATCACGAGCCCTGACTCGCTCGAGCGGCCGATCGTCAGGGGCTCGCTGCCCAGCGGCAGTTCCAGGCCCGCCTTCGGCCCGCTCGTGATCACGATGCGCGACACGGCGGCGGTCGTCGCGAGTCCGCCCTTCGAGCTCGATGGCGCCGCCTTCGCAGGAGCGACGGGAGCGGTCGCCGATGCGCGGGCAGCAGGCGCCGGCGATGCCGCGGGCGCAGGCTCCGGCATCCGTCGCACCTTCACGCCGAACAAGTCGGCGCGCAGCGAGTAGACGACCGCGAACACGAAGAACCACAGCAGCACGAGGAATCCGATGCGCAGCAGCAGCAGAGTCAGCTCGCTCACAGCGGGCCTCCGTCGCGGCGGTCGTAGGCGCGGGTGACGTCGGCGGCCGGCTGCGGCGGGCGTGGGGGCGCCGCCTGCGCGACGACGCGGAACACGATGTCGGTGCGTCCGATGGTGACCGTCGAGTCGGGCGCGAGCGCCGCCTCGGTCACCTTCCGGCCGTTGAGCATCGTGCCGTTGGTGGACTGCATGTCGCGCACCATGGCGCGCTCGCCGTCCCACAGGATCTCGACGTGCTTGCGGCTCGTGCCGGAATCGGAGATCGTGATGTCGGCGTCGCTGCCGCGCCCGATGACCGTGCGCGACTTGACGATCGGATGCCGCTTGCCTTCGACGTCGAGCACTCCGCGCCATGCGACGCGGCCCTCGGCCGTCGAGGAGTCCACTCGGAGCGTTCCGGTGGAGAGCTGGTCGTCGCGCTCGAGCGTGATCGACACCGGGCCGGCGAACGTGTAGCCCTGCGACTTGGCGTGCTTGTGCACGAGCGTGTCCAGCTCCTCGCCGAGGGCGCCGCCGAGCGTGCGCATGCGCTCGTCATCGGTCGCCGAGAGGTGCACCGTGAACGCGTTCGGAGCCAGGATTCGGTCTCGGCTCACGATCGCGGCTTTCTTGTCGAGTTCGCTCCGCAGGGCGGATGCGATCTCGACCGGTTGGATGCCGCTGCGGAAAGTCTTCGCGAACGCGCTGTTCACCGCGCGCTCGAGACCTTTCTCGAAGCTGTCAAGTAGTCCCACACGACTCCTCAGGCTGGGGGTGCCGGTCGGTACATGCTAATTGCATACGCTGTGGACAACCGTGAAAGCGGAATGACGCCGCCGCGCGCGTTTCTCCGCTCCTGCTTCCCGCCGGTGGGGCATTCGAACCGGTCAGCGGGATTCGAGGGCGGCGAAGCTGCGTGATATCCTCGGGAAGTTGAGTTGCGCCGTGTCTTCGGATGCTGCATCTCGCGCGAGTGGCGGAATAGGCAGACGCGCTGGCTTCAGGTGCCAGTGTCCGAAAGGACGTGGGGGTTCAACTCCCCCCTCGCGCACGAAACGACGAAGGCCCCCGGATGGGGGCCTTCCTCGTTTCATGAGCGAGGGGTTCTCAGTTGAAATCTCAGGGGGCGGGCCCACGGCGCAGAGGCTCCGCCCGCCGCGAAGCGGCGAGTGGAGGGGCGGTGGGGACAACTCCCCCCTCGTTTCACTCCAGCACCGGCACCAGCACCAGGACGATCTCCTCGATCTCGCGCCCGACGCCGGGGGCGAACTCGATGTCCCGCGACACCTCGGTGAAGCCGACCTTGGTCAGCACGGCGAGGGATGCGGCGTTGTGCGCGGCGACCCGTGCGAACAGCGGGCGCTCCGGTTCGCGCGAGACGAGCAGCCGGAGTGCCTCGGTCGCCACGCCGCGACCCCAGGCGTGGCGTGCGATCCAGTAAGTGACCTCGCGGTCGCCCTCGGCCGAGAACAGCGCGGCGGTGCCGGCGAAGCCGCCCCGCTCGGTGACGACATAGAGAGCGACATCCGCCGTCGCGCGCTGGCGCTCGATCCACGCGTCGAACACGTCGCGGTCATCGGGGTCGGCTGCCGTGAACGCGGCCATCTCGACGGCCGCGGGGTCGCGCATCATCTCGAAGATCGCGTCGAGATCCTCGTCGTCCAGGTCGCGCAGTTCGATGTGGCCCACGCCGTCAACGGTATCGACGGGCCGCGACAGGCGTAAGGGCGGATCAGGCGAGGCCGTGCAGTTCGCGCAGGACCGCCTCGGCGCGCGTGCCATCCCGCTCCGCGACGGCATCGCGGAACTCGGCGTAGCCCGCCGTGCGGCGGACAGGGCACTCGACGTACGGATGCCATCCTGCGAGGTTGCGTCGGATCGCGAGCTCGGCTTCGTGCATGACCTTGGCGAAGGCGACGTTGTCGGTGTCGTCGATGATGTGGTCGAAGAATCGCGAGGTCGCGGCCATGATCCCAGGGTGGTCGTCGACGCGGGACGCGGCGATGATCGCATCCGCGTGATCGAGGGTGCGGACGAGCTCCTCGTCGGAGCAGCGGCGCAGCGCGACGCGGACCGCGTTGCCCATCAGGTAGACGAAGAACTCGTGCGTGTCGGCCTGCACCTTCGCGCTCGGCGCGGAGACACGCGTGTAGCGATTGGGTGCCACCTCCACGAGACCGGTCCGCTCCAGGCGCTGGAGGGCCTCGCGCACAGGGGTGCGCGAGACGCCGAGTCGCTCGGCGAGCTCTTGGTCGCGCAGCCGTTCGCCGGCGCTGAGGCGACCGTCGAGGATCGCCTCACCGAGGAGCGCGTACACCTCGTCGCCGAGGACGGCTCCGTTCGGCTCCAGAGGTGCGAACGGCGTTGTCATGACGGGCCTCATTCTACGGGTGAGGATTCATTTGCATAGACCCTCGCGTGTGACGGCTGGAGCGGCATCCGACCGCCTGGCCGCAGCCCGGAAATGAAGGTCACGAAGGTGCAATTTCGACCGCGCGGAATCCTCGCCGAACCCCCGATATATCGGTAGTATGTGCGGTGTCACGCCACGCGTGGCCTATCCGGGGGGATCCGTCGACGCCCGGGCTTCGAGTGAATCGCTCAGCCCGGGCGTGCGATGGTGTGTGCAACGTTTGTGTCACTGATTTTCTCGGGGTTCTCTCTGACGCCCGCGGTTCGATAGCCTGGGTGGGACTCGACGCAGATAGCTCGGGCACAACAGAACGGCACTACATGAGTACCCAGGGCACGGTCAAGTGGTTCAACGCGGAGAAGGGCTTCGGCTTCATCGCTCCTGATGACGGCGGCGCCGACGTCTTCGCGCACTACACCGCGATCCAGTCGGGCGGTTACCGCTCGCTTGAAGAGAACCAGCGCGTCGAGTTCGAAGTCGCCCAGGGCCCCAAGGGCCTGCAGGCTGAGAACATTCGTCCGGTCTAGTCGACCGACCGCGCAGCGCCTGGCGCTGCGCCGTGCGGGGCGAGGCCGCGATTCAGTCGCGCTCGCCCCGCACCAGTTCTACTCCCGCGCCTGCGAACTGCCGCAGGGTCGCATCGGGGAGGAACGCACGAGTCAGACCCGCGCCGATTCGGGTGAGGTCGCTCTCGTCGCGGAACAGCAGGTACATGGTCTCGTACCGCGGGTGGAACTTCTCCTTGAACCGGTGCAGCGACCCGAATCCGTAGACCGGCTCGAGCATGTTCGCCAGCCAGTCCGACAGGCTCGCGATGGCACCGGCATCCGGCGGGTAATCGTGAGCGAGCGGCGCTCCGGACAGCGACATGATCTCGGCACCCTCTTCTGAGAAGTGCTTCGCGGAGGATCCGATCAGGAACTCCATCACCGGGCCGAAACCACCGTCGCGGCGGCGCATCAGGTCGAGCGTCCAGCCGCGAACGCGTCCGTCGCCGCCGTACACCGGCAGCCACGAAAGGAAGCCGTCGACGTCGCCGTTCGCCGCGACGGCCATGGCGACCCGTACCTCCGGGTCCTTCGCCTCGTCGAGCGTGCCGAGCGTGAACCCCATCTCGGGCAGCCCCTTGTCGCCGACCCACATCTCCGAGATCGCCCGCAGCTGCTGCTGCGTGCCCCAGGACTCGTCGCCGAGCCGGGTCATGCGGAAGGTGACTTCCTCGCGTGCGGCGCGATTGATCGAGGTGCGCACCGCTGCCCACGCCTTGCCGGTGAACTCGAGGCCCGGAAGGTCGACGATCGTGTCGTCTGCGACCACGAGGCTGCGCCAGGTCTCGGGCACGGCATCCTTCGAGGCATCGCTCGCACTGAAGAAGCAGGGGATCAGACCCGCGCGCTCGGCCATCGTGATGAACTCGCGCACCGATGTCGCACGGGACGACTCGGGCCCGAGCGGGTCGGCGAGCACGATGGCCACACCCGCGCGCTTCTGATAGGCGACGATGCCCGCCGAGGTGCGCGCGTAGTTGTTGCCGCCCCACGTCGTCATCCACGAGAGCGTCCCACCGCCGTGGTCGTGCAGGGCCTTCTTCACCTCGTCGGTCGTCGGCTCGGTGCCGGTGCCGATCGTCGCCTTGCGGTGCGCGCGGAACGCGCCGCGCACCCAGATGAGGTAGATGAGCAGGACCGCCCACACCGCCGACTGCGCGATGGCCACGTTGAGGTCGCCGACCGAGTTGCTGATCTGCTCCGGGGGGACGAACACGAGGAGGAAGACGAACAGGATGCCGGTCAGCACGTTGAAGACGGCGAGGATGATGCTCAGCACCCACGCCCACCGTCGTCCTCGTCGCAGTCCGTTCGCGAGGATGAGGATCACGACGACGTCGATCGCGATGTCCAGGGGAGAGCCGTCTCCCGCCGAGGTGTGACCGAACGGGCCGTCCGTGGGAACGAAGAACGTGAGCACTTCCACGGCGAGCAGCACGAGGATCGTGGCGAAGGCGATGAGTCGCTGCTCGCGCAGGGTGGTGCGCTGCAGGCGCAGCGACCGATCGACGAAGAGGACGAGCCCGACCGCGAGTGCGTGCTCGAGATCGGCGACCGAGCCCCAGAAGAACAGCGTCACGACGACGAAGCCGAGAAGCGCCACCCATGCGCGCACGCGCCAGGGTGCTGCCAGGAGCCCGGCCGCTGCGGCCAGGCACGCGACCGTCCCACCGGAGGGGCCGACGTCCAGCTCCATCGCCTGCACCTGGGCCCACGGCCACGGCAGCAGGGCGAAGAGCCAGAGCAGCAGCGCGCTGCCGAAGATCGCGAAGAGCTGGCCGACACCGAAGTAGGCGAGCGCGACGCGGCTGCCCCTCCGGAATTCGAGGTAGGCCATGCCGACGAAGCTCGCGATCGTGAAGATGTAGACGATCGGGTGATTCACGAAGAACGTGCCCGTGAACGGCGTCCACCAGCGCCCTTCGAGAAGGGCCGGCAGGCCGTAGGCGACCACGTTCCACAGGTCGGTGTCCTCGAACGGGATCCACAGCCCGGCGAACACGACTCCCACTGCGAGGATGACCGCCACCAGAGTCAACGTCGCGGGAATCCTGGCCGCGACGCGGAGGACAGGATGGCGCGGCTTGGATTCGACGTCGGTCATGGGTTCACGATAGCGGCGACCCTATGCGTCTCAGTGTCCGGCGAGCCGATCGTAGTCGGCCAGCGCCCGGGCATCCTCCGCGTCGCGCATCGCGCGTCTCGCGGCATCGAGAGCCTCCACCGGATCCGGCGCCTGGCGCGCGGTCGCAAGCTCCCGCTGCGCGGAGACCAGCCGCGATCTCGCGTCCGCGCTCGCGCGCGCATGGGCGACGGATGCCTCTGCATGCGCCACCGCGTTGCGGGCCGCCGCGAGTGTGCCGGGCAGCGCCGTTCGTGCGCCGCGGATTCGCTGCTGCGCGGTACGGGCGTCGCCGAGGGCGAGGTCGAGGCGATCGCGCAGGCGCGCGATGCCGTCGATCGTCCGGGTCGGGCGGCGGGCGGCATCCGTCTCGAGCCGAGTCAGCTCCGCATCGATGAAGCGCAGTTCGCCGCCGAGGCGCGCGCCGTCGACGGACTCGAGCTGCTCGCGCGTGACGAACGCCTGCCGGAGCGCGGTGCGCGCGGCGGCGAGCTCGCCCGGCACCGCCTGGGCGGCCTGGGTCACGAGTCGGTGGGTCTCCTCCAGCGTGCGCGCTTCGGCCTCGGCGCGGCGGAGCGCCCGCTCGGCCTTGGCGAGGTCGACCAGCGCCGTGCGGGTCGGGTCATCGGCCGTCTGCGTCGCGACATCGAGGTGACGCTCGGCCTCATCCGCATCGTCCACCGCAGCCCGCGCGGCTCGCGAGGCATCCGCCCATTCCTCCTCGGCGAATCGCGACGAGAGCTCGGCCACGAGCGCGGCCGGATCCCCCATGCTCGCCCGCAGCGCCGCGAGCCGCTGCCGGGCCGCGGCGATCTGCGACGCCGCCGACACGTTCGCCAGAACCCAGCCGGCATGCTCGGCGCGAGCCGACGCGATCGTCGCGAGCGCGTCGTTGCTGCGTCGCTCGATGCGCGCGGAGACGCGTCGGATCTCGTCGGGCGAGGCCTCCGGTCTCGAGATCGCGCGGTACTCCTCGAACGAGGCATCCCGCACGTGCTGCGCCGTCAGCCGGGCACGGCGGAGGGATGCCGGAGCTCCGCCGCCGTACAGCGCGCCGGACAGACCCACTTCGAGGTCGAGTTCGTCGACGGCGTCGTCGAGTTTCACGAGGGCGACTCCCGCCTTCGAGCGCACGCCGTCGGCGGCGGTGCGAGCCCGCGGCGAGCGCCGCGCGGCGCGGATCGCCCAGGCGATCACCGCAACGGCGATCGCCGCGACGCCGAAGACGACCAGGGCGGGAATCACCCACCCCAGCACTCCCATGACCGTCTCACCCATCGGCGTCCTGCACGAGAAGCAGATCCCGCAGCTCGTCGACCGTGTCGACGGCCGCCTGAGCGCCGGCGGCCTCGTGCGGCCAGCTGAAGCCCCAGCGTACGAAGATGACGGGCACGCCGCGCTCGGCGCCGCCCTCGATGTCGTGGTGCCGATCGCCGATGAGCACCGGACGGCTCGTGTCGACACCTGCGGCATCGAGTCGCCGCAGCGCCTCGGCGACGATGTCGGCCTTGGCCGCGAGCGTGCGCTCGTCCGATGTGGCGCCGACGATGGCGGCGAAGCACGGCGAGAGGTCGAAGTGGTCCATGAGCGCGTCCACCTGCACCTCCGGCTTGGAGCTCGCGGTCGCCTGCGCGACGCCGGCCGCCGCGATCTCCTTGATGAGCTCACCCACCCCCGGGAAGAGCTTCGCGCCGGTCGTATAGCCGTCGGCTTTGCCGAGCACCCGGTAGAAGGCGACCGCCTCGGCGGCCCCGTCGGCAGTCATCCCTCCCGTCACCTGGAACGACTGGAACATCGGCGGACCGATCCAGTGCACGAGCTCGGCGCGCGTGGGCGCCGTCTTTCCGAAGTGCTCGAGCGTGATGGTGAGGCGCCGCAGAATGCCGTCCGACGCATCCACGATCGTGCCGTCGACGTCCCACAGCACGCAGGTCCACGGCGATCGGCTCCCCATGCCTCCAGCCTATGGTGCACGCGCCCGGGGGTTCCTCGGACAGGTGCGTAGCGCTTCGTCTCGTCGCTGCGCTCCTCGCTCAGCGTTGACACGAGCCGCCTCAACGCCGCTCCGCGGCATTGACCCGACTCGTGTCAAAACAGCCGAGGGGCGCCGGAGTCGACGCCTTTCATGCCGTCGTAGTCCAGGGTCAGGCAGCGGATGCCGCGATCCGCGGCCAGGACGCGGGCTTGAGGCTTGATCTCCTGAGCCGCGAACACGCCCGTGACCGGCGAGAGGTGCGGGTCGCGCCCGAGAAGTTCGAGGTAGCGCGTGAGCTGCTCGACGCCGTCGATGTCGCCCCTGCGCTTGACCTCGACGGCGATCGTCCCGCCCGAGGGATCGCGCAGCAGCAGGTCGACCGGCCCGATCGCGGTCGGGAACTCGCGGCGCACCAGCGTCAGTCCGTCGCCGATCACGTCGACCTGCTCGGCGAGCAGCCGCTGCAGGTCGGCCTCGACGCCGTCCTTGACGAGCCCCGGGTCTGTGCCGAGCTCGTGCGACGTGTCGTGCACGACCTCGTAGATGCGCACCAGCAGGGCGTCGCCGGTCTTGGCGTGCGTCACCTTCCACAGTTCGACGACGCCGTCTTCGGCATCCTCACGCTCGGGCGGATGGACGGTGAGCGTGCACGGCGGGCTCATCCAGTTGAGCGGCTTGTACGAGCCGCCGTCTGAGTGCACGAGCAGGCTGCCGTCGTTCTTGTGGACGAGCAGGCGCGTGGCCAGCGGAAGATGCGCGTTGAGGCGACCGGTGTAGTCCACCGAGCAGCGGGCGATCACGAGGCGCACCCGTCGAGCCTAGCCCGCGGCGCGCGCCCCGGCCCTTCCCCTGCCTGCGATGGCGCCGGCGGGGGAGGCGTGCCCCGCCGGTCGCGACTTCAGTTCGCGCGGTCAGCGTGCTCGGGTCGCGGATGCGGGTGTCCGGCGCCGACGGTCGAACCGGCGATCGGCTTGGCGGCCCCCGAAGCGAGACCGGATGCCACGGCGAGCGCGACGAGGATGTAGAGGGTGTTCAGCAGCCCGATGTGCTCGCTGATGAAGCCCAGGATCGGCGGTCCGCACAGGAACGAGATGTAGCCGATCGTCGCGGCCGCGCTCACTCGAGCCGCCGCCTTCGCCGGGTCGTCGGCCGCCGCGGACATGCCGAGCGGGAAGCCGAGGGACACACCCGCACCCCACAGCGCCGCACCGACGAAGACGAGCGGGATGCTGGGGGCGAGGATGAACACGAGGAGCCCGGCGGTCGCCAGGGCAGCGAGGACCCGCAGTGTGGCGACTCGGCCGAACCGGTCGACGAGCGGGCCGCCGAAGATGCGTACAACGGTCATGCTCACCGAGAACACGGTGAGCCCGAGAGCGCCGATAGCCTGGGTGGCTCCGTGACCCTCGACCATGCCGAGCGCGAGCCAGTCGTTCGCGCCGCCCTCGGCGAAGGCCATTCCGAGCATGATGACGCCCAGCGCGTACGTGCGCGGTTCGCGCCACGCCGACAGCGATGTGTGCAGGCGCTCGCGCCAGGGCGGCTTCTCCTCGAAGGTGTCCAGCGTGATCTCACGGGGCGGCACCATGGCGTGCGTCACGAACGCGATCACCACGATCACCACGGCCATGACCGAGGTGTGCACGAGCACGTTCAGCCCCAACGTGACCGCGAGCGCGCCGAGGCCGGCGCCGATCACGGTGCCGAAACTGAAGAACGCGTGGAACAGTGGAAGGATCGTCTTTCCGACCTGCTTCTCGATCGCAGCGCCTTCGACGTTCATCATCACGTCGACCGCCCCGTTGCCGAGGCCGAACAGCACCAGCCCGGCCACCACGAGGATGTACGAGTGCGCCACATCGGTGCCGATTCCGATCACCGCGACGCCGACGGCGAAGACGAGGATCGCCCCGAGCATCCCCGAACGCGCGCCGAATCTCGCCAGCACCACGGTCGCGAGCGAGAGCCCCAGGATCGAGGCGATCCCGGCGCCCAGAAGCATCAGACCGATCTGGATGTTGTCGACATCGAGGGCGATCTTGATCGCCGGGACCCGCGACGCCCACGTCGCGATGCTGAGGCCGCTCGCGAGGAAGATCGCGAACACGGCGGTGCGCCAGCGCACCAGCTGCGGGCGAGTGAGGTCGAGCTCCATGACGGACACTTTAGCGAATCGATTCGCAATTCGTCGAATCGATTCGGCGGGCGGTGCTTCGGCGCGGTAGCATCATTGCGTCATGAGCACTCGAGCCACGATCTCCGACGTCGCACGCGAGGCGGGCGTCTCGCCCTCGACGGCATCCGTGGTGTTCAGCGGCAAGACCCCGGTCTCGGATGCCACGCGCCAGCGCGTGCTGGACGCCGCCGGCGCACTCGGCTACACCGGCCCCGACCCGCGAGCGGCATCGCTGCGGCGCGGACGATCGGGCATCGTCGGCGTGGTGTTCGAGGAGCACCTCGGCGCGGCCTTCCTCGATCCGGTCAAGACCCTCATGATGGACGGGCTCACCGACGGCGTCGCGCCGATCGGCGCGGGACTCCTGCTCCTGCGCGACCAGGCGCCGCTGGGAACGGAGCCCACGCTGACCACCGCACCGCTGGATGCCGCGGTGCTCGTCGGCTGCAGCGGGATGCTGCGCGAATCGCTTGCCGCGGTCAAGGCACGCGGCATCCCGGTGGTCGTGATCGAAGGCGACGCCGGCGACGGCATACCGCAGATCGGACTCGACAACCGCGAGGCGCAGCGTCAGGCGGCGAGCCACCTGCGGACGCTCGGCCACACCGACGTCGCGATCGTCACGCTCCCGGTTCGCGCGGCGTCAGAGCGCGGCTGGCTCGCCGCGGACGAGCCGATCACGATCAACGTCACGCGCGAGCGGCTCTCCGGGGCGCGCGACGTGTTCCCGGATGCCCGTGCCTACGCGGCCGAGAGAAGCTCCATCGACGCTGGTTTCGCCGCGGGTCGCGCACTCCTCTCCGATCCGGCAACGCGGCCGACAGCGGTCATCGCGCAGTCCGACCTCCTCGCGGCGGGCATCATCCGCGCCGCCGAGGAGGCGGGGCTGCGCGTACCGCAGGATCTCAGCGTGACAGGCTTCGACGGCATCGTCGTGGACGGTCTCGCGCCCTACGAGCTGACCACCCTCGTCCAGCCGGCGGCCGACAAGGGGCGTGCCGCCGGGCGCGCCGTCGCCGCGATGCTCGCCGGCGAAGAAGCGGCATCCATCCGCTTCACCTGCGTCTTCAGGGTGGGCAACACCACCGCATCGCGCGCCTGACCTCGTCGCCGGCGCTCGCTGCGCGACCGCCGGGAAGGAGCCCGGCGCAGCGCCGATAGACTTGATCGGACACCCCGATCGCCCGAGCCGCCGCCGTGTGCCGTCCGGCCGACGACCCCGAGGAGGCCGCGCATGCTGATCCTCCTCGGTGCGTTCGCGGTTCTGCCGATGCTGCTGCCGTGGCTCGTCGCCCGGGTCGGAGCTCGCGCCTTCTACGTCGGCGCGCTCGTGCCGATCGCCGCGTTCGTCCACACCGCGATCCAGACTCCGGCGGTGCTCTCCGGAGATATTCCGTTCGAGGCATTCGACTGGATCCCGCCGTTGGGTATCGAGCTCTCGATGCGGCTCGACCCGCTGTCGTGGGTCATGGCCCTCATCGTCACGGGAGTCGGCGCGCTCATCATGCTCTACTGCCGCTGGTACTTCCGCGGCAAGACCGAGGGGGTCGGACAGTTCTCCGCCGTGCTGCTGGCCTTCGCCGGGGCGATGTACGGACTGGTGGTCACCGACGACCTCGTCGTTCTCGTGATGTTCTGGGAGACCACGAGCGTGCTGTCGTACCTGCTCATCGGGTTCTACAACCGCCGTGCCGCAAGCCGGCGCGCGGCCCTTCAGGCGCTTCTTGTCACATCGCTCGGCGGACTGGTGATGCTGATCGGCGTTGTCCTGATGGTCGTCGACACGGGGACCACGAGCATCTCCGAGATCCTCGCGGCAGCGCCCACCGGGACGATCATCGACGCGGCTCTGGTGCTGATCCTGGTCGGGGCGCTCAGCAAGTCGGCCATCTTCCCCTTCCACTTCTGGCTGCCCGGCGCAATGGCCGCACCGACGCCCGTGAGCGCGTACCTGCACGCCGCTGCCATGGTCAAGGCGGGCATCTACCTGATCGCCCTGCTCGCGCCGGTGTTCGCCGGCTCAACGCTGTGGCGCCCGATCGTGGTCGGGCTCGGCGTGTTCACGATGCTGCTGGGCGGCCTCCAGGCACTGCGCGAGAGCGACCTCAAGCGCATCCTCGCCTTCGGCACGGTGAGCCAGCTCGGCTTCCTCACCGTCGTCCTGGGATACGGCATCCAGGATGCCGCGCTCGCCGGTCTCGCCCTGCTGATCAGCCACGCGCTGTTCAAGTCCGCGCTTTTCCTCGTGGTCGGCGTGATCGACCGCCAGCTCTCCACGCGAGACATCGGCGAGCTGAGCGGCCTCGGCCGCCAGGCCCCGGTGATGGCGACGTTCTCCGCAATCGCCATCGCATCGATGGTGGGCTTCATCCCCACGATCGGGTTCGTCGCGAAAGAGAGCATCCTCACGGCATTCCTCCACGAGGCGGCGGGTGGCGCCGTATGGGGGATCGTCGCCTTGGTCGGCATCGTGATCGGGTCCGTCCTCACCGCGGCGTACGGCATCCGATTCTTCTGGGGTGCGTTCTGGACGAAGAAGGACCCGGTGGCGGGCGTCCCGCTCGAGCGGACGGAGTGGCCGGATCCTCCCATCGGGTTCCTCGGTGCACCCGTGCTGCTGTCGGCGCTCACCGTCGTCGCCGGTCTTGCCGCACCCCTCCTCGATGTCGCGCTGGCTCCCTACGCCGCGCTCGCTCCGGCGTCGAGCGCAGGCGTCGCGCCGCCGGAGCACCCTGCGCACCTCGCCCTGTGGCACGGGCTGGAGCCGGCGCTCTGGATCTCACTCGGCACGATCGCGGCCGGAGCAGCGCTGTTCTGGCTGGTCGCCGCGACCGGGTGGCACACGCGGATGCTGCCGTTCACGGCGGCCGACATCTACAACGCGGCGCTGCGAGGGATCGCCCGCCTCTCGGTGATCACGACCGGCTTCACCCAGCGCGGCTCGCTGCCGGTGTACGTCGGGACGATCTTCGTCGTCTTCGTCGCCGCCGAGGGAACCGCTCTGCTCGCCGGCTCCGAGTGGCAGGCGCAGCTGGACGCCTACCAGACGCCGATGCAGCTGGTCGTCGCGCCCATCATGATCGCGGCAGGGCTGGTCGCCGTGCGTGCGCAGAAGCGGTACACCGGAGTCGTGCTCGTGTCGGTCACGGGCCTGGGCATGGTGCTCCTGTTCGCCACGAGCGGGGCACCGGACCTTGCCGTCACGCAGATCCTCGTCGAGACGGTCACGCTCGTCGCCTTCGCGCTCGTGCTTCGCCGCATCCCCTCCCGGATGGGCGAGCACAACGCTTCGGTCTGGCCGGTCGCTCGAGCGGTGCTCGCGGCCGCGGTCGGGGCGACCATGGCAGCCGTCGCGATCGTGGCGACCGCCGCCCGCCAGGCGAAGCCGATCTCGGAATCCTTCCCCGAACTCGCGTACGAGCTCGGACACGGCAAGAACGTCGTGAACGTCGCACTTGTCGACCTCCGCGGGTGGGACACGATGGGCGAGCTGTCGGTGCTGATCCTCGCGGCGACCGGCGTGGCGTCCCTCGTCTTCGTCACGCATCGCGCAGATACGCTCTCGCTCTCGACCGCGCCGCTCCCGCCCGCGGCCGCACGCACGCGCCGCCCCCTCGTGGAGACCGACGAGGGCGTTCGCCCGCGCGGTGAGAGCGCGGAATCCGAGCGGATGGCGTGGCTCGTCGGCGGTCAGCGCGTCCGTCCCGAGAATCGCTCGATCCTGCTCGAAGTGGTCGTGCGGATCCTCTTCCACTCGATCATCATCGTGTCGCTGTATCTCCTGTTCGCGGGGCACAACCTGCCCGGGGGAGGTTTCGCCGGCGGCCTCGTCGCGGGCATGGCCCTGGTCATGCGCTACGTCGCCGGCGGTCGCTACGAGCTCGGCGCAGCGGCGCCGACCGACGCCGGGCGGCTGCTCGGGGCCGGCATGTCGATCGCCGTCGCCTGCGCGATCATCCCGCTGTTCTTCGGCGCCCCTCCGCTGACCAGCGCCTTCTTCGAGATCGAAGTGCCGATGCTCGGCCACCTCGAGTTCGTCACGTCGACCATCTTCGACGTGGGCGTGTACCTCGTCGTGATCGGCCTGGTCCTGGACGTGCTGCGCAGCCTCGGCGCCGAGGTCGACAGACAGACCCAGGAGCTGCGCGACACGTCGTCGGCGACCGGCTCGAGCCGGCAGAGCGGGGTGATCGCCTGATGGATGTCTCCCTCGTCCTCATCGTCGTGATGGCGGTGCTGTTCGCGTGCGGCGTCTACGCGATGCTCGAGCGGAGCCTCACGCGCGTGCTGATCGGCTTCCTTCTGCTCGGCAATGCGACCAACCTGCTCCTGATGATCGTGATGGGCCAACCGGGGGTCGCGCCCTTCTTCGGGGCCGCGGCATCCTCCGAGGAGATGTCGGATCCGCTGCCGCAGGCGCTCACTCTCACCGCCATCGTGATCACCTTCGGCATCTCGGCGTTCCTGCTCGCGCTGATCTACCGCTCGTGGCAGCTCGGACAGGCCGACACCGTCGAGGACGACGCGGTCGACATCGCGCTGCGCGAGCGCGGACAGGTCGCCGAGGAAGCGATGGACGACGAGGCGGAGCTCGTCAGCGATGACACGACGACCGACTTCGTCGGGCTCGCGACGGCACCCATCACCGTGCTCGGCAGCCGTGACTTCGCCGGCATCCGCGATGACGCGCCGACCGATCGGCCCGCACCCGGGGCGGAAGAGCCGCCGCGCCGCATCCGGCCCCCGGAGGACGGTGACAACGCATGAGCGCGCTCGTCCCGCTTCTGGTCACGCTGCCGCTTCTCGGCGCCGCGATCGCCCTCATCGCGGGCCGCCATCGCAAGACCCAGGTGGCCGTCTCGGTCGTCACGCTGACGGTCGTGCTCGTGATCGCTGCGGTGCTGCTGGTCGTTGTGGACGCCGGCAACGCGCCGATCGCGGTCTCGGTCGGCAACTGGCCGATCCCGTTCGGGATCGTGCTCTACGTCGATCGCCTCGCGGCGCTGCTGGTGGTGATCTCGAGCGTCGTGCTTCTTGCCGTCCTCCTCTTCTCGGTCGGACAGGGCGCTGCGGACGGCGACGACGACACCCCCGTGTCGATCTTCCATCCGTCGTACCTGATCCTCGCGGCCGGCATCTTCACCGCATTCATCGCGGGCGACCTGTTCAACCTCTACGTCGGGTTCGAGATCCTGCTGGTCGCCTCCTACGTCCTGATCACGCTCGGCGGCACCGAGTCGCGCATCCGCACCGGTGTCGTCTACATCGTCGTCTCGCTCGTCTCGTCGATCCTCTTCCTCGCCGCGATCGCCGTGATCTACGGAGCCCTCGGCACCGTGAACATGGTGCAGATCTCGGAGCGCATGACGCAGCTTCCGCAGCAGACCCAGACGGTGCTGCACGTCCTGCTGCTGCTCGCGTTCAGCATCAAGGCCGCCGTCTTCCCGCTGTCGTTCTGGCTGCCCGACTCGTACCCGACGGCGCCGGCTCCGGTCACCGCCGTCTTCGCGGGCTTGCTGACGAAGGTCGGCGTGTACGCGATGATCCGCACCGAGACGGAGCTGTTCCGCGAGAACGACGTCAACTTCCTCCTGCTGATCGTCGCCCTGGCCACGATGATCGTCGGCGTGCTCGGCGCGGTTGCGCAGGCGGAGCTGAAACGCATCCTGTCGTTCACGCTCGTCAGCCACGTGGGCTACATGGTGTTCGGGCTCGCGATCGCGACGCCTGCGGCGATCGGGGCGACCATCTACTACATGGTCCACCACATCGTCGTGCAGACGACATTGTTCCTCGCGGTGGGGCTGATCGAGCGCCGCGCGGGCAGCACATCGATCCTGCGGGTGAAAGGGCTGATGCGCGCGGCCCCGGTGATCGCCGTGCTGTACTTCATCCCGGCGGTCAACCTCGGCGGTCTTCCGCCGTTCTCGGGATTCATCGGAAAGTACGCGCTGTTCGACGCCGCCGCCGAGGTGGGCACACCGATCATGCTGGTGCTCATCGTCGGAGGCATCGTGACGTCGTTGCTGACGCTATACGCCCTCATGCGCGCGTGGAACCTCGCCTTCTGGCGCGAGGAGGACGACTCGGCCGAAACCGAGGCGCGCATCTCGTACCTCGGCGCCGCGCCCGCGGCGGCCATCGAGACCGAGCGTCGCGTGATCCCCCGCATCATGACCGCCGCGACCGCCGGCATGGTCGCCGTCACGGTCGGCCTGACGCTGTTCGCAGGCCCGCTCTACGACGTGTGCGCACGGATCGGCGCGAGCCTTCTGGAACCCGTGAGCATCTCGCAGCTGGAAGACGAGGCGGGCCGATGACCGCGCCGATCCACCACACCGCCCGGCCCCGCCACAGCGCCGGGCACACCGCCGGCGATCCCGGCCGCGGATCCGTCGGCGGCACGCTGACCGGCAAGCGCAGCGTGCTTCAGCAGGTCTGGCGTCAGCTGCCGTTCTTCGTCTGGCTCATCGCCCTGTGGATGCTGCTGTGGGGTCAGTTCACCGTGCTGGCGTTCGTGACGGGGGTGATCGCGGCGGTCGCGGTGACCCGTGTGTTCCGCCTGCCTCCGGTCGAGCTGTCCGGCCGGATGAACCTCTGGTACGGCCTCGTCTTCGTGCTCGCGTTCCTCGGCGCAGTGGTGCGCGGCTCGCTGACCGTCGCCTGGCAGGTGCTGGACTTCGGCCGGCAGCCCGGCACCGCGATCATCGCCGTTCCGCTGCGGATCGACGACGACCTGATCATGACGCACACGGCGGTGACGGCATCCCTCATTCCGGGATCGCTCATCGTCGACGCGGATCGCGATCGGCGCGTCCTGTACCTGCACGTGATCGGGGTGCGCGACGAGGCAGACGTCGAGGCGCAGCGGGCGAGCGTCCTTCGGTGGGAGCGCCGCATCGTGATGGCGGTCGGCTCGCGCGCGCAGGTCGCGCTCGTGAATCCGGATGCCGCCCGGCGGACGGGAGGATCGCCGTGAACGCCCTGCTCGTCGCGATCTACGTCGTCTTCGGCGTCGCCGCGCTCCTGACCCTGTGGCGCATCGTCATCGGGCCGTCCATCCTCGACAGGGCGGTGGCATCCGACGTCCTGCTGACCGAGGTCATGTGCGTCCTCGGCGCCGAGATGGCGATCAACCAGCACACCCGCACGCTCCCGGTGCTTCTGATCATCGCCGCCGTGGGCGTCTTCGGCTCGATCTCGATCGCTCGGTTCGTGGCGAGAAAGGACAACGTCGACCGATGATGACCCTGCTGCTCGCCACAACCGCCGCGGCGGCCGCCGCGCCCGACAGCCCGTCGACGGATGTCGTCACACCGCTCGACGCCTGGCTGGACGGAGCCGCGCTGGTGCTCATCCTGCTCGGCGCGCTGCTGTGCCTCACCGCTGCGATCGGCCTGCTGCGGTTCCGCGATGTGCCGACCCGCCTCCACGCGGCGACGAAGCCTCAGGTTCTCGGGCTGATCCTGATCTGCCTCGCCATCGCGCTGTCGCTGCGGTCGTGGCCGGTCGTCGCCTTCCTCGTGCCGGTGGTGCTCATCCAGCTCGCGACCGCGCCGCTGTCGGCCCACATGGTAGGCCGACAGGCCTACCGCAACGGCACGATCGACGAGCGGTCGCTGTTCGTCGACGAGCTCGCCGAATCGAGGCAGACCCCGCCCGCCGCGGGCGGGTGATCGGCCCCGATCAGTACCAGTTGACGGACTGCGAGTGGCCCCACGCGGCGCACGGCGAGCCGTAGACCGAGGCGATGTAGCCCAGACCCCAGCTGATCTGCGTAGCGGCGCTGGTCTGCCAGTCGGCTCCGGCCGAGGCCATCTTCGAGCCGGGCAGGGCCTGCGGGATGCCGGTCGCGCCGCCATCCGCGTTGTACGCCTGGTAGTTCCAGCCCGACTCCTTCTGCCACAGCGAATCCAGGCAGGAGAACTGGTCGTCGCCCCAGCCGTAGGTCGACGCGGCCATGCTGCGTGCGGTGGCACGAGCGCCCTCGGGGGTGTTCACCTGTGCAGCCGCCTCGGCAGCGGCCTGCGCCGCGGCCGCCTCGGCCGCAGCCTGCACCGCCGCGGCTTCGGCCGCAGCTTGCGCCGCGATCTCGGCGTCGTACGCGGCGACCGCCGACGTCACGGTGCTCGAAGCCTCGCGCACGAGCTGGGTGAGGGCGCGCACGGACCCCGCCGGCATCGACGACGAGTCGCCGAGCTCGGCCATGTGCTTGTCCAGCGCGCTGGTGTCGACCTTGCCCACGGCGTGAGCCTGGATCGCACGTGCGACCGAGACGTAGAACGCGGCATCGAGATCGACGTCGCGCTCGGCAGTCGGCGCCACGAGGGCGCTGAGCGGCGGCGGCGCAGCGGTCGTCTCGAGCGCACTCGCGGTGGCTCCGGCGGAGATTCCGCCGACGGCGAGGAGGGCGGTCACGATCGTGATGGGGATCAGGGTTCGCTTTGCGCGGTCGATGGCGCGCGCGCGGATGAAAGTGCGAAAGCGCACAGGACTCCAATGGTCGGATTTCCCTGCAAGGCCCCACGAAGGGGGCAGAGGGAAGCCGTGAGACCACGCGACCCGGGCAGGCTGACTAGTCTCGACAGGCGCTCCGACATGCGATCGTGAGGCGACCAGCAGGTCACCCGGATCGACGGAACGCGCCGAGACATCCGGCGCAGCATCCTCGGGTGGATGCCGCAGCGAACCATTTCACGCTAGGCGGTGTTTCTGGACGACCCCTCCGAAAGTCCTTGCGATCCCGTGTGCGCCGTCTATGCGCCGTCTGGTCAGGAGGCCGGGACCAGTGTCAGCGAGTGCGTCGTCGCCGCATCGACCGCGTTGGCTGTGAATGCCCACGGAGTCAGCTCCGCGCGCTGCCACGCTGGTGTCTGATCGACGTAGTTCGGGTGGAACGTGTGGCCGCTCGTCCCGGTGAGGTGGTTCCAGCGCGACCCGTCGAAGTCGGAGAGGTCGACCACCATCCGCATCGACGGCACGGTGACCGTCTTGAAGCTCTCGCCGATGTCCCAGCCGGTGGCGTTGGCCACCGACGAACCTCCGCCGACGGGGTACGGTCCGCGATTGAAGAGCATTTCGATGGGTGCGATGCCGGACGAACCGAATGTGCCGCTCGTGAGGGTAAGTGCATGCAGCGAGCCCCAGTTCCACCGGGATGCATTGTCGCCCTGGATCGCCACAAGCCGGTCGTACGCCTCGTTTGCGGCATGCTCGAGCATCTGCGCCTGCCCGTCCACGCCGAGGTCGTCGTTGGTCCACCACTCGGAGTCGGGGTCATCGAGCAGGTCGCCGACGACGAGGAACAGGCGGCCCTGACCGGTGACCGGGGCGGGTGCCTCTCGGCCGGTGACGAAAAGGCTGGTCACGAGCTCGTCCCACAGCACGTTCGCGTACGCGGCGGCCTCCGAGTCGGCGCTGTTCTGCGCATCCCACGACCGCAGCATGTCCAACGCCGCATCGGGGCCTCGGCGTCCGGTCTCGATGTCCATGTAGGCCCCGGCCAGACGCTTGCCCATGGCGAACTCGTTGTCGGCCTGGATGTCGCGCATGTCGTCGACGGTGAGCTTGCCCATCGCGGACTTGCGCTGGAGCAGGTCGACGATGCGCGCGGCACGCCACCCGTAGTCCCAGTCCCGCGTGAGGAAGTAGGGGTAGTCGGCTGCCACGATCGGGTTGTTGGCCGTGACGATGTAGCCCTCTGCCGGGTTGTACGAGACCGGCAGGTCTTCGAACGGAATGAAACCCTGCCACGCGTAGGCCGAGTCCCATCCCGGCTGGGGCATCGAGCCGTCTCCGGCGCCGCGGATCGGGAGCTTGCCGGGGGTCTGATAGCCGATGTTCCCATCGACGTCGGCATAGACGAGGTTCTGGGCAGGCACATCGAACAATGCGGCCGCCGCCCGGAAGCCGTCGAAATCGCGCGCCACGTTCAGCGCGAAGATGGAGGACGCGGCCGTGCCCGCCTCCAGCGCCGTCCACTTCAGGCTGACGGCGTACTCACCCTCAGGAGCTGCAACCGGGGCCGTGACGACGACGCCGGTGCCGGTGTACGGATCGACGGCGATCGCATCGAAGTCGGGGGTCAGGCCCGACACGATGGGCCCGTTGGCGGTGGAGCGGATGCGGAGCTCGACGTCGTCGCCGCCGGCGACCTTCAGCGTCTCAGTGCGCTCTTCCAGCGGGACGAGTACGCCGTCACGCCAGTACTGGTCGCCCTCGATCTTCTCGAGGTACAGGTCGGTGACATCGGTGGTGAGGTTCGTGAGCCCCCA
Source organism: uncultured Actinomycetota bacterium (assembly GCA_963713325.1). GTDB lineage: Bacteria > Actinomycetota > Actinomycetes > Actinomycetales > Microbacteriaceae > Microbacterium. The sequence continues at coordinate 214,840 of CAVQLL010000007.1, read as the reverse complement.
CGCGATGCGGCTGTTGTGCCCGATGATCACGCCCGGCACGCCCGAGAAGCCGAAGCCCGACACGTCGAACGTGCACGCATCGGTCACGACGCCGCACTTCAGGGCCACCTGATGCCAGACGCTCGGCATGTCCGCGCCGAGGTGGGGATCGTTGGCCAGCAGCGGCATCCCGCTCTCGGTCAAGTCTCCCGACACGACCCACGAGTTCGAGCCGATACCCTCGCCGACATCGCCGACCAGCGCGCTCACCGCCTCGATGACGCCGTCGACCTCCTGCCACTCGATCGACGCGGTGGTAACGACCTCCGGCGCGGGACTCGCCGCCGCGCTCGCCGGCTGGATCGTGGAGATCGTGGGCACGATGACCGGATGGCTGTCGTACGGGTACCCCGGGTAGAACTCCGCGATCTGGTCGGAGGAGAAGTCGGGCGCGATCAGGGCCCGCTCGGTCTCGTCCTCCACGTTGGAGCGAAGGTCCCAGGCCATCGCCTTCAGCCACGCCACCGAGTCTTCGGGCGTCCAGGGCTCGATCTCATAGTCGGCGTTCTGCAGACCGAGGACGGCGTACTCGAATGACACGTCGGCGCCGTCGTGGTCGGCGAGGTATGCGTTCACACCCTCGGCGTATGCCTCGTAGTAGGACGCGATCGTCGGGTCGAGCGCGGCGACTTCCTGCGCCGCGACCTCGCGCCACCCGAGGGTCCGCAGGAACGAGTCCGTCCCCAGCTGCGATGCCCCGAAGAGCTCGGAGAGCCGGCCGCTTGTCACGTGCCGGCGGAAGTCCATCTCCCAGAAGCGGTCCTGGGCGTGCACGAACCCCTGCGCGAAGAAGAGGTCGTCGTTGCTGGAGGCCGTGATCGTCGGGATGCCGAGCTCGTCGCGCTGCACCGAGACCTCGCGATCGAGCCCATCGACGGTCACGGTTCCCTCGAGCTGCGGGAACGACCGCTGGATCGTCCACACGACGAAGCCGGCCGCGATCAGCGCGATCACGGTCGCACCGGCCACGATGCTGAACATAACCGCGCCGATCGTGCGTCCGACCGATCGCCTGCGAGGCTGCTCCGGCCCCTGGATCTCGGTGGACGCGGTGACGGGCTTCGGCATTGAAGAACTTTCGAGTGGGGTTCCTGGGGAACGCGGTCTCGTGGACCGTGGTCCTCGGTCCCACGCTTTCGGGTCGCGCGGGCACTGTCAGGAATCGTAACCCGCGGACGGCTCGGAGCCGAACCCCGCTCGGTTTCGCGGCGGCGCGCGAACCGCCAGGACGTGCCGGTGGGATCAGTCGGTCCCGGCGTCGAACATCACCGAGTCGGATGCCGCCTCGATGGCCTCGTCGAGCGCTTCGGTGGCGGCATCCGCCGTCGAAGCCGACTCGGTGATCTCGTCCGCTTCGCCGGCGGTGATGCGCCCGACGAGTGCACCGGTCGCGCCGCCGATGAGTCCCAGCCCGGCGTACTGCTCCAGCCGCGAGCGGGAGTCGGCGATGTCGAGGTTGCGCATCGTCAGCTGCCCGATGCGGTCGGTCGGACCGAACGCGGCGTCGCCGACGCGCTCCATGGAGAGCTTCTCGGGGGCGTACGAGAGGTTCGGCCCGGTCGTATCGAGGATCGTGTAGTCGTCGCCGCGGCGCAGTCGCAGCGTGACGGAGCCGTTGATCGTCGATCCGACCCACTTCTGGATCGACTCCCGCAGCATGAGCGACTGCGGCTCGAGCCAGCGGCCCTCGTACATGAGGCGCCCGAGCCGGCGACCCTGCTCGTGGTACGTCGCGAGGGTGTCTTCGTTCAGGATCCCGTTCACCAGGCGCTCGTACGCGATGAACAGAAGCGCCATCGCCGGAGCCTCGTAGATCCCACGGCTCTTCGCCTCGATGATGCGGTTCTCGATCTGATCGCTCATGCCGAGACCGTGGCGGCCGCCGATCCTGTTCGCCTCGTGGACGAGTTCGACGGCGTCGGGGTACTCGACCCCGTTGAGCGCGACGGGCCGGCCCAGTTCGAAGGTGATGGTGACGTCTTCGGGCGCGATCTCGACGGCCGGATCCCAGAAGCGCACGCCCATGATCGGCTCGACGGTCTCGAGCGAGACGTCGAGGTGCTCGAGCGTCTTGGCCTCATGGGTGGCGCCCCAGATGTTCGCGTCGGTCGAGTACGCCTTTTCGGCGCTGTCGCGATACGGGAAGCCGTGCTCGACCAGCCAAGCCGACATCTCGGAGCGGCCGCCGAGCTCGGTGACGAAGTCGGCGTCCAGCCACGGCTTGTAGATCCGCAGTCGCGGGTTGGCGAGCAGGCCGTAGCGGTAGAACCGCTCGATGTCGTTGCCCTTGTACGTGGACCCGTCGCCCCAGATGTCGACGCCGTCGTCCTTCATGGCACGCACGAGCAGGGTTCCGGTGACCGCGCGGCCGAGCGGGGTGGTGTTGAAGTAGGTCTTGCCGCCCGATCGGATGTGGAATGCGCCGCACGCCAGCGCGCCGAGACCCTCTTCGACGAGCGCGGTCTTGCAGTCGATCAGGCGGGAGATCTCCGCTCCGTACTCGAGCGCACGCCCGGGGATCGCGTCGATGTCGTCCTCGTCGGGCTGGCCGAGGTCGCCCGTGTACGTGCAGGGGATCGCCCCCTTGTCGCGCATCCATGCGACCGCGACGGATGTGTCGAGGCCTCCGGAGAAAGCGATGCCGACGCGCTCGCCGACGGGGAGGGACTGCAGGACCTTCGACATGCTTCGAGTCTACTGAGCCGGTAGGGAGCGCCCGGATCGGGCCAACGCCCGCCCGGATCGCCCAGACGCCGTGTCCACGCGGTGTCGTTCGTCCGTCACATACGCACGCGACAGGTGGCCTCGCGCGTACACCGGTGACGGATGGACGACGTGACGATGCCGGGTCGGCCCCCGCCGACCCGGCATCCTTGCGGGCATCTCAGGCGGGAAGCGCCCCGGCCGCCCGAGCCCCGCCGCCACGCGTCGCGGCCCGCTTCTCGCGGAAGTGGCCGATGGCGATGATGACTGCGCCGATCGCGATGAACGCGACCATCATCGCTCCGATGTACGCGAACGCCGACCCGTAGCCCGCGTTGTTCGGGTCGAGGAACGGGTAGGGGTACCACCACTCCGTGCTGCCATCGGGGTTTGCGACGCGCAGGCCTCGCACCATCGTGTAGACCGTCCAGCCGAGGGGATAGCCGACGAACACGGCCAGTGACCACCAGGGCAGTCCGCGTCGCCGCGGGGCCCACAGCAGATCGAGGATGAAGTAGATCGGCAGCACCACGTGCAGGATCTCGACCGCGTAGGAGTCCAGCAGCGCGATCCCGGCGGTGTCGCCGAGGGCGATGCCGCTCGGGGCATCCCGCAGAAGGACGTTGTAGACGATGCCGAGCAGCAGGACCGGGCCGGCCACTGCGGCGAGCCCCAGGGCGACCAGCAGCGGCTCACGCGACGTTCCGGGCTGACGCATCGACCATGATGCAGCGGCCAGGAGCACGACGGCGCTCAGCAGCGCCGACACGATCGTGAACATGCTGAAATAGTTGACCAGCACCAGCTCGAGATCCTGTGCTTCTCGTGTGGCCCGATCGATATTGACGATGAAACCCGCGACGACTCCAGACAGTGCTATCACTGCCGCCGCGATCCTGAACCATGCCCAACGCATGACGACCCCTTCCCGTTCCCCCGATTTGTGTGGCATCCCCATGAGATAAGTCGTAGTGGTCGCGATATCACCCGACGGGAAATGTTGGTGCCACGGGCATCGAAATGGCCCAAATGGGGGACAGAAAGGTTGTGTACTCTCTACAAACGAGCTCCCCGACGGCGTCCGATCCACACGACCAGGCAGCCCGCCGCGAGGATCGCGATCGCGATGCCGACGATGTAGACGGCCACCCCGAGGTAGCCGTTGGCGAAGTTGTGCGGGTCCATGAAGGGGTAGGGGTACCAATAGGGGTTGCCGCTGATGGGGTTGGTCACCAGGGGTCCGCGCACCAGGGTGTAGACCGCCCAGAGGATCGGGAAGACCGCGATCACCAGGACCGCGCCCCAGTTCAGCTTGCGGCGGAGCGGCCCGAGGAACAGATCCAGCAGCAGGAAGATGGGCGCGACGACGTGCAGCGTCTCGTTCGACCAGGGGATCGGCTCGCTCCCCTGGGGAAGCTCGATGCCGCGAAGCAGGGTGTTGTAGACCAGTCCGGTCACGATCATGTAGGTCGTCACGGACGCGAGCGCGATCGCGAGACCGCGCGGCTCGGTGCTCGCGCGCGTGCCGCGTGTGAAGTACCAGATGGCCGCCCAGGTCAAGATGATCGCCGACGCCGCGTTCGAGAGGATCGTGAAGAAGCTGAAGAAGTTCGCGATCACTGTCACGACGTCGTGTCCGTTGCCGATCGCCCGACTCACCGACAGTGAGAGCTGGGCGACGATCGCCGTGACGATCACGGCCGCCATCGCGAGCCGGAGGACAGACCAGGTGCGGGCCCATGCGGGCGTGCGAAGCATGCGCACACACTATCGGCGGGCGTGCGACCGTAGCCGTCCCACGCGGAGACAGCAAGCCATCAGGCCCGTGATCCTGCCTCGATAGGATGGGGTGTACCGTCGGATCCTTCCCGAGGAGTGAACATGCCCGCCATCGTCATCGTCGGAGTCCAGTGGGGGGATGAGGGCAAGGGCAAGGCCACGGATCTCCTCGGAGACCGAACGGACTGGGTCGTCAAGTTCAACGGCGGCAACAACGCCGGCCACACCGTCGTGATCGGCGATGAGAAGTACGCGCTGCACCTGCTGCCTTCCGGCATCCTGTCTCCGGGCGTCACGCCCGTGATCGGCAATGGCGTCGTCATCGACCTGGAGGTGCTGTTCGCCGAGCTCGAGGCGCTGCACGCGCGCGGGGTCGACACTTCACGCCTGCAGGTGAGCGCGAACGCGCACATCATCACGCAGTACCACAGAGTGCTCGACAAGGTCACCGAGCGATTCCTCGGCAAGCGGATGATCGGCACGACCGGCCGGGGGATCGGCCCCGCGTATGCCGACAAGATCAACCGCGTCGGACTGCGCGTGCAAGACCTGTTCGACGAGAACATCCTGCGACAGAAGGTGGATGGCGCTCTCGAGCAGAAGAACCATCTTCTCGTCAAGGTCTTCAACCGCCGCGCCATCACGTGCGACGAGATCGTGGAGGACCTTCTCTCCTATGCGGACCGCCTCCGGCCGATGATCAGCGACACGTCGCTGCTGCTCAATGACGCACTGGATGCCGGAGACGTCGTCGTCTTCGAGGGCGGTCAGGCCACGATGCTCGATGTCGACCACGGCACCTACCCCTTCGTCACCTCCTCCTCGGCGACCGCCGGTGGCGCCGCGACGGGGGCAGGCGTGGGCCCGAACCGCCTCGACCGCATCGTCGGCATCGTGAAGGCGTACACGACGAGGGTCGGCTCAGGTCCCTTCCCCACCGAGCTGTTCGACGAGCAGGGCGAGTGGCTCCGCTCGCGCGGCTTCGAATTCGGCACGACGACCGGCCGGCCCCGTCGCGTGGGCTGGTACGACGCTCCGATCACGCGCTACGCGACCCGGATCAACGGCATCACCGATCTCGTGCTCACCAAGCTCGACATCCTCACCGGACTGGACGAGATCCCGGTGTGCGTCGCGTACGAGGTCGAGGGCACGCGCATCGACGAGGTGCCCGTCAGCCAGTCCGACTTCCACCACGCCAAGCCCGTGCTCGAGTACTTCCCGGGATGGAAGGACGACATCTCGGGTGCCCGCACGTTCGAGGACCTGCCGCAGGCCGCGCAGGACTACGTGCTCGCGCTGGAGGAGATGAGTGGAACCCGCATCTCCGTGATCGGCGTGGGCGCGTCGCGCGACGCGGTCATCGTACGCCACGACCTCATCGACTGATGCGGGCTCTCAATCGCTGGCCGCGCCCGTCGACGCGCGGGGACCGCGCCCTTCGACGAGCTCAGGCACCGGGAATGCCGGACGGAACGCGCTGATGCGGCTCTGGCTCGGCGGGTACTCCGCCGACATGGACGGTCGTGCGACCGGCATCGGGACGATGCTCGCCGGGGCTTCCGACGACGGGTCGGCCGGCGGTCCTCTCTCGTTCGCGGGGGATGCCGCGACCGCGGATTCGCCATCCTGGCTGGTGCAGCATCCTTCGCTCGATGTCGTCTATGCGGCGCTCGAGGCTGAGCAGACCGTCGCGGCGTTCGTCCGCACCGGCGAGGCGACCTTCGCTCCGCTCGGCAGAGCGGTCGAGGCGGGCGACGCGGTCTGCCACATCGCGATCGCTCCTGACGGGCGATCACTGATCGCCAGCTGCTGGGGCGATGGCCGGGTCGTGCGCATGGCACTGGATGCCGCCGGCCGCCCGTCCACGCCGACGCTCGGCGCGGCGGCATCCGATCCCTTCGCCGGACCGGTGGATCCGTTTTCCGGCGCCGCATTCGACGCCCCCGCCGATCGTGACGCGGCGGTGGAAGAGGAGCTGGCCGCTGCATCCCGTTCGCTGCGGGCCGCGGTGGGAGACGAGTTCGCCGCGTACGTGCCGGGGTATGACGAGGTCGAAGACGCCGCAGCCGGGCTCGAGGGGGCGGTGCTCCTGGGCGAAGGAGCCGAGGACGCCGCGCTCGAGCGGGTCTCTCGCGCGCACTCGGCGGTCTTCCTTCCCGACGGACGGATCGCGACGACTGATCTCGGCTTCGATCTGGTGCGGATCTGGCGACCCGGCGCTGACGGGCTTCGACCGGACCACGAGGTGGCTCTGCCGATCGGTACGGGGCCGCGGCACATGGTGCTGCATCCGAGCGGTCACCTGCACGTCGTGACGGAGTTCTCGTGCGAGGTCTTCACGCTCGGAGCCGGCGTGGACGGCCGGTGGCGGCTGCTCGGCGGAGTCGCCGCGGCCGGCATGCGCGGCACCGACGACACCGCGGCCGAGCTCGCCCGCTCGCGCGACGGCGAGTACCTCTATGCAGGACTTCGGGGCAGCAACACGATCGCGACGCTGCGCGTACGCGGCGCCGGCGAGCGGGTCGAGCAGGTCGGGCTGGCGGACTCGGGCGTGGACTGGCCGCGCCACCACATCGTCGTGCGCGACACTCTGCTGGTCGCGGGCCAGCGATCCGACGACGTCGTCTCGCTCACTCTCGACACCCGTACCGGGGTTCCCGGCCGGGTTCGCCACCGTGCCGAGGCGCCGTCGCCGACCTGTCTTCTGCCGGCCAAGCCCTGAGTGCCGCGGCATCCGAACGTCGGAGAATCGCACGCCCGTCGGAGGATGCGCGCCCGATCCTCCGACGACGGCGTGATCCCCCGACGCCGCGTCTCAGAGCTTCGCGTTCTGCCTCGGGATGAACACCTGCTTGATGATCAGCAGTATCGATGCCGTCACCGGCACCGCGATGAGCGCGCCGAGCAGGCCCAGCAGCGTGCCGCCGATCAGCGCGCCGATGACCACCAGCGACCCGGGGATCGAGATGGCCTTGCTCATCACGCGGGGCGTGATCACGTAGGCCTCGATCTGGATGTAGATCAGGTACGCGATCCCGAAGATCAGTGCGGAGATGGGACTGCTGAACAGGGCCAGCACGGTGGCGAAGATCCAGTAGAGCACGGGACCCACGAGCGGGATGATCGTGATCGAGAACGCGAGCACGCCCATCAGCAGCGGGTACGGCAGGCCGAGGAACAGGTGCAGCAGGAAGGCCACCACGGAGTTGAAGAACGCCAGGATGACCATCCCCATGAGGTAGCCGCCGATCGACTCCGTGATCTGGTTGGTCATGCTCCGCACCTTCGCCCGGTTGCGGGCCGGCGCGAACTGCATCAGCGACTCCTTGATGCCGGGGAGCGAGGCGACGAAGTACAGGGTCAGCACGACGATGATCAGCGCGCCGGAGACCGCGGTGGCGATCCCGACGCCGACCTTCAGCACTCCGCCCGAGATCGCCGCGATGTTCCCAGGGTCCAGCAGGAACTTCTGGACCTCGTCCACGAGGGTCGTCAGGCCCTGTCCGAAGATCCCCTCGAGCCAGACGTACGTGTCCGAGCTCTCGAAGTTGGTGATCGTCGCCGGGATTCCCTCGATGAAAGCAGCGACCTGGTCGATGAGGGTCGGCACGACCAGCGCCATCAGGCCGGCACCGACGATGCCGAACGCGAGGAAGACGATCGCGATGGCCCACGGCCGTTTGACGTTGTGCCTGCCGAACCACTGCACCACCGGGTCCAGACCCAGCGCGGCGAACATCGCGAGGGCGATGTAGATGATCACCGTCGCGATGTTGCTGATGGCGACGCCGAGCACGAATGCCGCGAGGCCGCCGATGGTGAGCAGGAACCCCACGGTGAAGGGACTGTCCAGACGGGCCCAGAACGGTCGGTGGGGTGCGATCGGCTCGAGGGGGACGGCGGAGTCGACAGTCGCAGAGGCGTCGGTGCCTGCCGCCGGGTCGACCGCGAGGGGCTCGGGCGAGGAGGTGCCATCGGTCATGGACACACTCTAGGGGTCAGGACCACCACGGGTCATGGCTCGCCCGCGGGGGGTTCGGACCGCGCGCGGTATCGTCGGGGGCGAGGAGGAGCCACATGACCGATCACACGTCCGCGCATGGCACCGACGATGCCGAAGCGATCGAAACGCTGCGTCGGCTGCGCGGCAGCATCGACAACATCGACGCCGCTCTCGTCTACCTCCTCGCCGAGCGGTTCCGGGCGACCAAGCAGGTCGGCCTGCTGAAGGCGGAGCACGGGATGCCGGCATCCGACCCGGCTCGCGAAGAGCAGCAGCTCACCCGTCTGCGCTCGCTCGCGATCGACGCCGAGCTCGACCCCGAGTTCGCCCAGAAGTGGTTCACGTTCGTGGTGGCCGAGGTCATCCGCCATCACGTCGAAGCGGCCGAAGACCTCTGAATCCACCGACGCCGAACAGGACACCGCGCATGGCCAGCGAGCTCACCATCGGAACCCTCCTCGACTCGGAGAGCGCGGCGCCCGCACGACTCCTCGCGCCGAAGCTGAATCGGCACACCTTCTGGTGCGGGCAGAGCGGTTCGGGCAAGACCTACGCACTCGGGGTCGCGCTCGAGCAGATCCTGCTGCACACCCGACTGCCCCTCGTCATCCTCGATCCCAACTCCGACTTCGTCCGGCTCGGCGAGATGCACGGCGACGCACCGGCGGCCGAGGCCGCCGAGCTCGCGTCCCGCGACATCCGCATCCGCCGCTCGACCTCTGGGGCGGGCGAGCCGCTGCGCGCGCGGTTCCTTTCGATGCCTTTGCGGTCCCGGGCGGCGATTCTTCAGATCGACCCGCTGTTCGACGCCGACGACTACAACACGATGCTGCGGATGGAAGGCGACATCGGGATGATTCCCGACCACGACCTCGTGAAGTTCATGCGCTCGCACCCCGATCAGATACGCCATCAGCTCGCGATGCGGCTGGAGAACCTCGGCGTCGGGGAGTGGAAGCTCTGGGCCTGGGGCGAGCGCAGCGTCACCGACGACATCGATGAGCAGCCGGATGCCACCGTGGTCGACCTCGGCGGGTTCGCGACACAGGCCGAATCGAGGTCGGCCGCCCTCGCCGTGCTCGATCACCTCTGGGAGAACCGCGAGCAGCGCATCGGACGCCTCATCGTGATCGACGAGGCGCACAACCTGTGCACGCCCGATCCGTCTACGCCGGTCGAGAAGCTCCTCACCGAGCGGATCGTGCAGATCGCCGCCGAGGGCAGGAAGTACGGGCTGTGGCTGCTGCTGTCGACCCAGCGGCCGTCGAAGCTTCACCCCAATGCGCTGTCGCAATGCGACAACCTCGCTCTCATGCGGATGAGCTCGCCGCGCGACCTCGCCGAGCTCGCCGGGGTCTTCGGCTACGCGCCGGAGTCGCTGCTCGAGCGCTCGACCGGTTTCTCGCAGGGGCAGGCGCTGTTCGCCGGCGGATTCGTGGATCAGCCGAGCCTCGTGCAGATGGGCAGCCGACTCACGCGCGAGGGCGGCAGGGATGTGGAGGTGCCGCTGCGCTGAGCCGCTGCGCTGAGCGCGCGCGACCCTGAGGACGACGGATGCCTCGACCCCGAGTCGAGTCGAGGCATCCGGTCGTGGCGGCTCAGGGGACAGCGCGGCGCAGGGTGAGGAATGCGATCGCGGCGAGCACGACGGCCAGGACCGCGCCCCACAGCGACAGGCCGATTACGCCGACCGTGGAGAACCATCCGAGCACGTCGGCCCACGCGTCCAGCTGTCCGACCAGCCACATGCCCGCGACGAACAGGACGCCGATGCCGACGAGCACGATCGTGAGCGCCACGCCGCCGAACCGCTTGTAGATCGTCGCCGCCCAGAATCCGACCACGAAGAACAGCATGGCCGCGACGAAGTTGAGCAGCAGCGCGCCCAGGGGGCCGGCTTCCCATATCCATGGGAGGCCGAAGAACCAGCCGTTCACACCCCATCCGTCGGTGGCGCGCTCGATCAGGCCGCCCACGACGGCGATCAGGGAGAGGATCGACGACGTGAGCGCCGCTGTCAGCAGAGTGCCGAGGTAGAACTCGCGACGCGTGACGCTCATCGCCTGCGAGAACGGGAACGTCAGCGTCAGGGCCTGGATGCCGACGACGAGGAAGTACCAGAGCGGTGCCTGGGCGCCGCCTCCGTACTTCGGACCGGTCACGCCGGAGTTCGCGAGCATCGCGTAGATCGCGAGGGCGAGCAGGAAGGCGCCGCCGAGGATGATCAGCGGGATCCAGATGTAGGTCTGCTTGTTGATCAGCTGCATGCGCACGACGCTGATGGTGCGGGCGCGCGACAGCACGCCGGGGGTGGTGTGAGGCGCAGCCGCATCGGACAGGGTCATCGCAGGGCTCCTTCGTCGGTCGTGGCGGCTGTGGCGGAGTCGCCGGCGGGCTTCTGGCTGAGGCGCACGATGAGCTGCTGGAGCGACACCGGCGCGACATCGAGACCCGCGATGGCCAGGCGCTCGCGGTCCTCGGCGGTGAGGGCGCCGAGCACGGTGACGGAGGTCACGCGGCCGAGGCTCTCGCGGTGGATGACTTCGCGGCCCGCGACGAAGGCCTCGACGGCAGCCGCGTCGCCGACGATGTTCGCTGCGCGGTCACGGACGGCATCCGTGTGCTCGTCCATCACGATGCGTCCGTGGTCGATCACCAGGACCCGCTCGATCAGGTTCGCGACCTCGTCGATCAGGTGGCTGGAGAGGATCACCGTGCGGGGATGCTCGGTGTAGTCCTCGAGCAGCCGGTCGTAGAAGATCTGCCGGGCGACGGCGTCGAGGCCGAGGTAGGGCTCGTCGAAGAACGTGATCTCGGCGCGCGAGGCGAGGCCGATGATGACACCGACGGCGGACAGTTGGCCGCGCGAGAGCTTCTTGATGCGCTTCTTCACCGGCAGCTGGAACTCGTCGATCAGGCGGTCGGCGAGCTCCTGGCTCCAGTTCGGGAAGAACAGTCGCGCGGCATTGAAGGCGTGCGAGGGCTTGGCGTCGTCCGGGTACTTCTGGCTCTCGCGCACGAAGCACATGCGTCGCAGCACCTTGGTGTTCTCGTACGGCTGTTCGCCGAAGACGCGGACCTCGCCGTTCGTGGCGAAGTTCTGCGCAGTGAGAATCGACATCACGGTCGTCTTGCCGGCTCCGTTGCGGCCGAGCAGCCCGTAGATCGTGTCCTTCTCGATCGTGAAGGACACGTCGTCGACCGCGAGGGTCTCGCGGTAGCGCTTCGTGAGGTGACTGACCTCGATCACGTCGGTCATCGTGTCGTTCCTTCCGTGGTGGATGCTGCGCCCTCGGCCGCGTGCGAACGATCGAGGATCAGGCGGCTCAGGTCCTCGGGTCCGAGGCCCAGCTTCCGCGCCTCCGCGAGGAGCGGTTCGACGTATTTGTCGGCGAATGCGGTGCGGCGCTCGACGAGCAGGTCCTCGCGCGAGCCGGCGGCGACGAACATGCCGATGCCGCGCCGCTTGTAGAGCACGCCCTTGTCGACGAGCATGTTCACTCCCTTGGCTGCGGTTGCGGGGTTGATGCGGAAGAAGGCGGCGAGCTCGTTCGTCGACGGCGCCTGGGTCTCTTCGGGAAGGCTCCCGTCGATGATCGAATCCTCGACGGCCTCTGCGATCTGCAGGAAGAGGGCTCGGCCTTCTTCGATCACGTCATCCTCCGCTTGGTCGGTTAGTTACTTGACTAAGTAACCATACCACCGTGTCCGTCGTCAACCCCTCGAGGCGATCTCGATTCGAAATGGCTTCGCGGGGCATCCGCACGACGAGCACGTCGCGGGCGCGCACGCGTGGACATCACGGGTGGACCGTCAGGCGGCTGGGCCATCCACAGTGTCGAGGGCGACTGCGGGCGTGCGCGAGAAGAGTCGAGGCGCGCTCAGGGATGCGACTTGGGGCGGGTGACCCGACCCGGGGCCGTGTCGGAGGTGCGCGAGGGCACCGGCCACGGCGCGGGCTGCGACGGCCGCGGCGCCGGCATCCGGTCGCGCTGGGCGCCGGCATCCGGTCGCTGCGCGGGAGGCGTCGCCGGAGTACGGCTCGGATCGGCCTTCGGCGCCTGAGGCATGACGCCGGTCGTGAGTTCGAGCGAGACCTTGCCCTCGAGCACCTCGATCGCCTCGTCGGAGAGCGAGATCAGACCGTCGAGCTCTTCGCGAACGCGGCGGTATGCGACCTGTCGCTCGGCCGGGGTCGCCGCCTGGTCGATCGCGATCGTGAGCAGCTGCTTCGCGGTGTCGAGGCGCTTGCGCTCGACGACCGTGAACGACGAGTCCTTGATGCGCCGGGCATCGCGCTCGGCGACGTCGAACGCGACCTCGAAGTCCGCCACCGCGTTGCGATATTCGGTGAGCTGGTCGTGCGTGATGCGCGCCTTGGCGGATGCCGGCCGCAGCCCGTCGGCGACCCGCTTGGCGCGCAGGAATGCAGCGGTCAGCGGCTGGCGGCCATCGCTCATCGCCGGGAACGCGATGAGCTTGGCGACATCGAGCTCGTAGTCGAGCCATCGAGCGGTGACTGCGTCATGTGCGGCGAACAGGCGCTCGATCTGGGTGCCCTGCGTCGTAGCTCCGCCCGCGCGGGCGGCGGGTGTCGTCGCGGTCGCCGTGGTGAGTGGGGGGAGGGATGCCGCGGCCACCGCGTTTCCGCGTGCGGCGGCTTGAGCCGCCTTGAGCTCGGCCTTCGCATGGAGCACCTCGAGGCGGCGCCTGTGCCGTCGGCGGGCGTTGCGCTCCCAGGCGCTGCCGATGCCGCCCATCACGCCCATGAGCGGGAAGACGAGCCACCAGTAATTGCCGAGGAAGGTGAAGAAGGGCTCCACCCTGTCATGCTAACCGTCGGCCGCGGACACATGTCCGGCCTCAAGGCAGGCTGCCAGCAGGAAGGATCACTCGGAGGTGGGCAGCCGCAAGGGGTTCCACGCGGGGATCGGCCAGATCACCGTCGGCGGCGCCTCCGGTCGAGACGCCGCACCCGCTTGCCGCTCGGCCTCGTCGAACGCGGCTTCGAGCGCACGCACCGCGTCGCGGTACGCCAGGAACTGCTCCGGCGGGATGCGCTCCCGGGCCGAGGCGGGACGCAGCTGCTGGGCCTCGCGATAGGCGCGGAGGAACGCCAGGGTCGCAGGCTGCCGGGTGTCACTGAGCTGCGGGTATGCGATCGCCTTGGCCACGTCCGTCTCGTACGCCATCCATCGCGCGACCACGGCGTCGTGCGCGGCGAAGAGCCGCTCGATCGGCAGCGGGTCGGCGGCAGTGGCCGCGTGGTACTGCGCGATCGAGGCGCGCACACGCGCGCGCCTCGCCCGCAGATCGAGCGACGCCGACTTCGTCGCGCGCTTCGCCTCCTGCAGCTGGCGCTTCGCCTCGACGGTGGCCGGGCTGCCGAGCCACGTGGCATCGAGCGCCGGAGTCGCGGATGCCGCCCGGGCCGAGAGCACGTTCGCCTGGGCCTCGCGCACGCGCGCCCGCGCCGAGATGAGCGCCCGATAGGCGAGGGCCACCTCGCGCCGCGATGCGTCGAGCTCGAGTCGGCGCGCACGGCGACTCTTGGCGGTCACGCCGGCGTACGTCACGGCGCCGGCCCCTGCAGCAGCCGGAGCGACCCACCACCAGCTCTCGACGAACAGGAGGAACATCTCCACCAGGCCATGCTAACCGCCGGTCGCCGGCGGTGAGAGGGTGGTCAGCGCACTTGCAGGGTCAGCCGAAGATGAGTGCGAGAACCGTGGCGCCGCCGCCGACGAGGATCAGCGACACGATGACGACCCACGCGACGATCTTGACCCGCCGCTGTCGCGTCTCGTTGTAGTCCGCGTATTCGTCGTCTTTCGCCATGCCGCCAGCTTACGCGGCGTGCTCGGACGGCTCCGACACCGTCGGTCCGAAGGCGGCGGGAAGAGTCGAGGTCGACAGGTCGCGCAGCTCGGAGAGCGGCACGGTGAACAGTCCCTGCACCTCGAGCGCGGACTCGGCGTGCGCCGGCGAGCCAGGGGTTCGGGGCGTAGCCCCATTGGGCACTGCGTCGCCGGGGGCATCGCTCACGCCGATGCGCAGCACCGGGTAGCCCCGGCCTTCGCAGAGGCCGCGGAACTTGACGTCGTCCTCCCGCGGCACGGTCACGATGACGCGGCCGGTGGACTCGGAGAAGAGGGCGGATGCGGCATCCACCCCATCGCGCTCCATGATCTCGCGCAGCCACACACGGGCCCCGACTCCGAACCGCAGAACTCCCTCCGCGAGAGCCTGGGCGAGACCGCCGGCCGACAGGTCGTGGGCGCTGGAGATGAGCGACTGCTGGGATGCCGCGTGCAGCAGATCGGCGAGACGCTTCTCGTTGCCGAGGTCGACAGCGGGCGGGCGGCCGCCGAGGTGGCCGTGGACGGTGCCTGCCCACGCCGAGCCGCTGAGCTCGGTCGCGGTGACCCCGAGGAGATAGATGTTCTCGCCCGGGTCCTGCCACCCGCTCGGGATGCGGCGCGCGACATCGTCGATGATGCCGAGGACGCCCACGACCGGAGTCGGGAAGATCGGCTGGTCGCCGGTCTGGTTGTAGAAGGAGACGTTGCCGCCGGTGACCGGGATGCCGAGCTCCAGGCATCCGTCGGCCAGGCCCGCGACCGCCTGCGAGAACTGCCACATGACCTCGGGGTTCTCGGGGCTGCCGAAATTGAGGCAGTCCGTGACGGCGGTGGGCTCCGCGCCGGTGACCGCGACGTTGCGGTACGCCTCGGCGAGGGCGAGCTTGGCGCCCTCGTAGGGGTCGAGCTGGCAGAACCGCCCGTTGCAGTCCGTCGCGATCGCGAAGCCGAGGCCGGAGTGCTCGTCGACGCGGATCATGCCTGCGTCGTCGGGGAACGACAGTGCGGTGTTGCCCATCACGTAGTAGTCGTACTGGTTGGTGACCCACGATGTGTCGGCGAGGTTCGGGCTCGCGACGAGCTGGGTGAACTGGCGCCGCAGGGTGTCGGGGTCGTCCGACCGGCTGAGCGCGCTCGCCGAGTCGTCGCGCAGCGCGTCGATCCAGGTGGGGTATGCGACGGGACGCTCGTAGACGGGGCCGTCCACGGCGACGGTCGCCGGGTCGACGTCCACGATGACCTCGCCGTGCCACTGGATGACGAGGCGTCCGTCGCCGGTCACCTCGCCGAGCACGCTCGTCTCGACATCCCACTTGCCGACGACTGCGAGGAACGCGTCGAGCTTGTCGGGCGCGACGATCGCCATCATGCGCTCCTGGCTCTCGCTCATGAGGATCTCCTCGGGCGTGAGCGACGGGTCGCGCAGCAGCACCTTCTCGAGGTCGACACGCATGCCGCTGCCGCCGTTGGCGGCGAGCTCGGAGGTCGCGCACGAGATGCCGGCGGCACCGAGGTCCTGGATCGCCTCCACCAGATCGTCTCGGTACAGCTCGAGGCAGCACTCGATGAGCACCTTCTCGGCGAACGGGTCGCCGACCTGCACCGCGGGGCGCTTGGTCGGGCCGGTGGAATCGAACGAGTCGGAGGCGAGGATGGATGCCCCGCCGATGCCGTCGCCGCCGGTGCGCGCGCCGAACAGCACGACTTTGTTGCCCGCGCCGGACGCATTGGCGAGCTTGAGGTCTTCATGGCGCAGGATGCCGACCGCGAGCGCGTTCACGAGAGGGTTTCCCTGATACACCGAGTCGAAGACCGTCTCGCCGCCGATATTGGGCAGGCCGAGGCAGTTGCCGTAGAACGAGATGCCGGAGACGACACCGTGCACGACGCGCGCGGTGTCGGGGTTGTCGATCGCGCCGAAACGCAGCTGGTCCATGACCGCGACCGGTCGCGCGCCCATCGAGATGATGTCGCGGACGATGCCGCCGACGCCGGTGGCCGCGCCCTGGAACGGCTCGATGTAGCTCGGGTGGTTGTGCGACTCGACCTTGAATGTGACCGCCCAGCCCTCGCCGATGTCGACGACGCCCGCGTTCTGGCCCATGCCGACCATGAGGCGGGTCTTCATCTCGTCGGAGACCTTCTCGCCGAACTGGCGGAGGTAGATCTTGCTCGACTTGTAGGAGCAGTGCTCCGACCACATCACCGAGTACATCGCCAGCTCGCCGCTGGTCGGACGGCGTCCGAGGATCTCGCGGATGCGCTCGTACTCGTCGGGCTTGAGGCCGAGCGCCGCGTACGGCTGCTCACGCTCGGGTGTCACGGCGGCGTTCTGAACGGTATCCGCCACGGCGCGGGCCGAGGAGGTCTGGGAGGGGGTGGTCACGCGGCTCAGCTCCAGGAATCGGGGACGCCGGACGGTACTCATCCTACGCGGGCCGCCCCGGCGCCCCGGGCCCTGACGGCGAGACTGCATGAGCGGGCCGAGACATAGGGTGAACCCCTCAGTCTCGACCTGCGGTTGCAGTCTCGCGGATCAGAGCGAGCGGATGCCGGGGTCAGGAGGCGCGGGCGAGGGCGTCCTCGAACGCGACCCACGCGAGCATCGCGCACTTCACGCGGGCGGTGTACTTCGAGACGCCGCTCAGGGCCTCGGCATCCCCGTACGTCTCTTCGTCGATCGGGATCGTGCCACGGGAGCGCAGCGCCGTGCGGAAGCCGTCGATGAGCGCGGTCGCCTCGGCCCGCGGCATCCCGCCTTCCCTGTCGTCGACGAGCACGGCGAGCATCGAAGCGGATGCCTGCGAGATCGAGCAGCCGGCGCCGTCCCAGGTGACGTCGTGGACGGTGTCGTCGGCGTTGAGGCGCACCCGGAGGGTGATCTCGTCGCCGCAGATCGGGTTGCGCTGGTGGGAGATCGCGGTCGCGAGGTCCATCTGGGGCTCCGCCGACCCATCGGCGAGGCCCTTGCCGTGCGGCCGCTTGGAGTGCTCCAGGATCAGTTCCTGGTACAGGGACTCGAGCCCGCTCATCCGCCGGCTCCGAAGAACGGGCGCACGTCGGCCAGGGCCTCGAGGAACACGTCGACCTCGTCGGTCGTGTTGTAGAGCGCGGTCGAAGCGCGCACGGACGCGGTCAGCCCGAAGCGCGCGTGCAGTGGAGCGGCGCAGTGGTGTCCGACGCGCACCGCGATGCCGCGGGAGTCGAGGTACTGGCCGACGTCGTGCGCGTGGACGCCGTCGACATCGAAGGCGGCGAGCCCGACGCGCTCGATTCCCTCTGGCGCGTCTCCGAGCAGAGCGCACGCCGTCGATGCCGCGGAGCCCGTCTCTCAGCCGGCGCTCCAAGACGCGCTCGTGCGCGTGGACGGCATCCATCCCGACGCCGTCGAGGTAGCGCACCGCGGCCGCGAGCGCGATCGCCTGCGAGACGGGCTGCGTTCCCGCTTCGAACCGCTGCGGCGGCGGCATGTATTCGGTGCGGTCGAGGGTGACCTTCGTGATCATCGAGCCCCCCGTGAGGAACGGCGGCAGCGCCTCGAGCACGTCCGATCGGCCGTACAGGCCGCCGATCCCGTAGGGACCGAGCATCTTGTGGCCCGAGAACACCGCGAGGTCGACGCCGAGCGCGGGCAGGTCGAGGGGGAGGTGCGGCGCGGACTGGCACGCGTCCAGGACGCTCAGCGCCCCGACGCCCTGCGCGAGCGCAACGAGGTCGGCGACCGGGTTCACGATGCCCAGCACGTTCGACACGTGCGCGAAGGCGACGATCCGCGTGCGCTCGCCGATGACGGATGCCGCGGCATCCATGTCGATCGTCCCGTCGTCGCGCACGGGGATGTGCCGGAGGACGGCACCGGTGCGGACGGCGAGCTCTTGCCAGGGAACGAGGTTGGCGTGGTGCTCGGCTTCCGTCACGACGATCTCATCGCCTTCGGAGAGGGCGAATCGGGCGCTCGCCGGGGCGCCGCGGCCGAGCGTCGCGTTGCCGATCGCGTACGCCACGAGGTTGAGCCCCGCGGTCGCGCCGCTTGTCCACGCGAGCTGCTCGGGAGCCGCTCCGACGAAGCCGGCGACGGTGGCGCGGGCCTCCTCGAACAGCTCGGTCGCCTCGGCGGCGAGCGTGTGCGCGCCGCGGTGCACGGCGGCGTTCTCGGTCGTGAGGAAGGCAACCTCGGCGTCGATCACGGCGCGCGGCTTCTGGCTCGTCGCGGCGGAGTCGAGGTAGACGAGCGGGTGGCCGTCGACCTGCCGGCTCAGAATCGGGAAGTCACCGCGGAGCGCGCCGGGGTCGAGCGCGATCGGGGCTTGGGTCGAAGAACTCACCCTTCAAGGCTACGTCCCGGGGCGCCGCCGTGGGCGGGCGAGCGGCACGGGAGCGTGCGCGCACCCCACCTAGCATGGGACCGTGGACTTCTCCTTCGCATTCACGCCCGACCTCATCGCCGTCTTCGTGACGCTGTTCGTCCTGGAGATCGTGCTCGGCGTCGACAACGTCATCTTCATCTCGATCCTCGCCTCGAAGCTCCCGAAGGAGCAGCAGGCCAGGGCGCGCAACCTCGGCCTCACCCTCGCGATGCTCATCCGGGTGCTCCTGGTGTTCTTCGCCGGCTGGATCATCACGCTGAAGGAAGACATCGTCGTGTGGTTCGGCATCGGCTTCTCGTGGAAGGACTTCATCCTCATCGCGGGTGGGCTCTTCCTCGTCTACAAGGCGGTCACCGAGATCCACCACAAGCTCGAGGGCGCCGAAGAGGAGCACGGCCCGGGTCGCAAGGTCGCGCAGGTCACGTTCGCTTCGGTGATCACGCAGATCCTGCTGCTGGACATCGTCTTCTCGCTGGACTCGGTCATCACCGCGGTCGGCATGACCGAGAACCTCGTCGTGATCATCACGGTGGTGGTGCTCTCGTTCGGCATCATGCTCTTCGCCTCGCGCTTCATCTTCACGTTCGTGAACAAGCACCCCACGGTGAAGATGCTGGCGCTTTCGTTCCTCCTCCTGATCGGCGTGTTCCTGGTCGCCGAGGGCTTCGGGGTTCACATCGACAAGGCGCTCATCTACGCGCCGATGGCGTTCGCGATCGTGGTGGAGGCGCTGAACCTCATCTACGCCGCGCGCAAGGCGGCGCGCGAGCACAAGCGTCAGCACGCGGTGCAGCTGCGCCCGACCTACCCCGACATCGACGAGTCCGTCGCCGTGGCCGCGGCACTGTCGACCTCTCCGGATGCCGGATCCGTGGGACTCTCACGCAAGCCCGTCGCCGGCGCGAGCGACGGCGAGGAGCGCGCCGGACTCGGCTGATTCCACCGGCGCGCCGTCCTCGCGCACCGAGCTTGTGGTGCATCCTCGCGGCACCGATCTTCCTGCTCCTGGGAACCATCTCCCTCGTCGCCGGGATCGGTGCGCTGAACGGCTGACAAGCGCAGAGGACTGCGGCGTCAAAGTGACTTGACATGACACCAATATGACGTCACTATGGTGTCATGAACATCGGGTCGTACGTCGAGTCACTCCAGCGCCAGCTCCTGTCCGCCGCGGCGTCCGGTGGACCGGAGACGGAGGAGATCGCCGGCAGGCTCGCGGCCGCGCTCGACGCGGCAGCACGCCTCGCGATCCTCGACGCACTCACGGACGCGGCCGGTGAGATCACCCGCGACCTCGCGCCCGGGTCGGTCGACGTGCGTCTGCGCGGCCGTGACGTCGAGTTCGCCGTCACCCCGGCCGTCGCCCCGGACGACGCTCGTGCGCACACCACGCCGGCCACGCCCGCCCCGCCCGCCCCGGGCTCCGACACCGGGGAGGACGGCGACGATGCCACGACCTCGCGGACGACGCTCAGACTGCCTGATTCCCTGAAGGCGCGCGCCGAGGCCGCCGCCGCACGCGAGGGTCTCTCGCTGAACACGTGGCTCGTCCGCTCGATAACCGCTTCCCTCGAGCCCACGCCTGCTGCGAGCGAGCAGCGCTCGTCCAACTTCTCCGGATGGGTGCGGTGATGGGCGTCTATCCGGTCTCCGGCCCCGCCTCCGTCCGCGTCGAGGTGCAGATGGGGCACGTCTCGGTCGTCGCCGAGCCGCGCGATGACGTGAGCGTCGCCGTCGAGCCGGCGAACCAGCGTCGCTCCGGCGACCGCAACGCCGCCGAGTCGGTCCGGGTGTCGCACACCGGCGCCGACATCAGCGTGGTCGGGCCGTTCCGCCTCAACCTGTTCGGGCCGGGCGACTCCATCGACGTCGTCGTGCGGGTGCCCGAGGCCTCCGATGCCTCCGTGAACCTCAAGTACGGATCGGTGCGGGTCGCGGGACCGATCGGCACGGCGCGCCTCGCCCTGGACTACGGGGACGCATCGATCGAGCGGGCCGGTCGCGCCGATCTGGGCCTCGGCCACGGCGAGCTGCGGGTCGAGCACATCTCGGGAGACGCGGATGTGACGCTCAAGTCCGGCCGCGCCCGCATCGGCACGGTCGGCGGCGCACTGCGCCTCAAGGGCTCGGATGCCGGCATCGACATCGGCACGATCGCCGGCACGGCCGACATCGCGACCTCGACCGGCGTCGTGCAGCTCGGCGATCCAGGACCCGCGCTCACTGTGCGTTCGGCCTACGGCCCCGTCCGCATCACCGAGCTCGTGAGCGGTGTCGCCCGCATCGAGGCGTCGTACGGCGCCCTTTCCCTGGGCGTGCGGTCGGGCACACCCGTGTGGCTGGACGCGACGAGCCGGCACGGCGTCGTCCGCAACGGTCTCACCGCCGACGCCGGACCCGCCGATGGCGAAGCATCCCTCGAACTTCATGCACGCACGGGGTACGGCGACATCACCGTGCACCGCGCTCCCGCAGGAGCCGCCGCGCGGGGCTGACACTCCCGCCTCCGATCTCCGCCGGGTCGACCGACTCGGCGGTCTCCTCATCGACCCGAGAAAGGAACGACGATGCCCTCTGCCATCCAGACCATCGCCCTCACGAAATCGTTCGGCGACCAGGTCGTGCTCGACGGAATCGACCTCGACATCGCGCCCGGCGGCGTCTTCGCCCTGCTCGGGCCCAACGGCGCAGGAAAGACCACGATGGTCCACATCCTCTCGACGCTGCTGCGCCCCGACGGCGGGACGGTGCGCGTCGCCGGGCACGACGTCGTGCGCGAGGCTGCCGCGGTGCGGGCCGCGATCGGCGTCACCGGTCAATTCTCGGCCGTCGACGCTCTGATGACCGGCGAGGAGAACCTCCGCCTCATGACCGACCTCCGCCACCTCGGGCGTCGCGCCGGAAGACTCCGCGTGAGGGAGCTGCTCGAGCGGTTCGACCTGACGGATGCCGCGCGCAAGCCGCTCGCGACCTACTCCGGAGGCATGCGGCGCCGGCTCGACCTGGCCATGACCCTCGTGTCGCGCCCTGAGATCGTCTTCCTCGACGAACCCACGACGGGGCTCGATCCGCGCAGTCGCGCCGAGATGTGGACCATCGTGCGCGAGCTCGTCGCCGAGGGCACGACGATCCTCCTCACCACCCAGTACCTCGACGAGGCCGACGAGCTCGCCTCGCGCATCGCCGTGCTGGACATCGGCCGGATCGTCGCCGACGGCACGCCGGCAGAGCTCAAGCGACTCGTGCCCGGTGGCCGGGTCCGCCTGGAGTTCGAGGACCTGAAGACGATGGATGCCGCATCCGCCGCCTTCGACAGCGCCACGCGGGACGACGAGGCGCTCGCGATCGACGTCCCGAGCGACGGCGGTTTCGAGTCGCTCCGCTCGATCGTGGAGCGGCTCGATCGGAACGGGATCGAGGCTCGTGCGCTCGGCATCCACACGCC
Source organism: uncultured Actinomycetota bacterium (assembly GCA_963713325.1). Taxonomy (GTDB): domain Bacteria; phylum Actinomycetota; class Actinomycetes; order Actinomycetales; family Microbacteriaceae; genus Microbacterium. Next base: position 192,640 of record CAVQLL010000007.1, on the reverse strand, counting down.
GGACCTCGACGACGTGTTCTTCGCACTGACCGGCCGATCGACGGCCGTCACAGAGAAGGAGGTGGCGTGATGAGCGCCCTGGTGTACACCCTGTCGGACTCCCTGACGATGTCGCGGCGCAACCTCGTGCACGCGATCCGGTACCCGATCATCGCGTACCTCATCGCGCTGCCGGTCATCTTCCTGCTGCTGTTCGTGTACGTGCTCGGCGGCACGCTCGGCGCGGGTCTTCCCGCCGGCGACACCGGGTCGTACCTCCAGTACGTCGTGCCCGGAGTGCTGCTGCTCTCGGTCGCGGGAGGTGCGACGGGTCCGGCGATCTCGGTGTCTCAGGATCTGACGGAAGGGATCATCGCGCGCTTCCGGACGATGAACATCTCCCGCTCTGCCGTCCTTGCGGGGCACGTGATCGGGAACCTTCTGCAGCTGATGATCGCCACCATCGTCGTGCTCGGCGTCGCACTCCTGATGGGCTTCCGCGCACCCGCCGACGTCTGGGGATGGCTCGGCACGGTCGGCGTGCTCACTCTGATCGCGTTCGCGATGTGCTGGCTCGGCGTCGCTTTCGGCGTCTTCGCGAAGGGCGTCGAGAGCGCGAGCAACCTCCCCATGCCGATCATGATCCTTCCGCTGCTCGGCAGCGGCTTCGTGCCGACCGCGTCGATGCCGTCCTGGTTGCAGTGGTTCGCCGAAGTGCAGCCGTTCACGCCGTTCACCGAGACCGTGCGGTCTCTCCTGTTCGGCACGCCGATCGGGATGAACGGATGGCTCACCCTGGCGTGGTGCGCCGGCATCACGGTCGTCAGCTGGGTCTGGGCGCGCTTCCTGTACGAGCGGAAGTCGGTCGTGCGGTGAGCTCGCGCCGCCGCCCCGGGGTTCAGCGCGCGGAGAGCAGCGCCACGCCGTCGAGCACTGCCTCGTGGGTCGCACGGGAGCCCAGGACCCGGAAATGCCCTGCGGCGGGAACGATGACGTTGGTCGCGCCGTCCAGAGCGCTCCCGTCGGGGATGTGCGGGTCGAACCGGCCGAAGATCGACACGATGCGGCCGTTGACCGAGTCTTCGCGACCGAGCATCACGATCGTGTCGTCGTCGGGCAGGAACGCACGGATGCTGGGCACGATGAACAGACCTGCCAGATGCGAGCCGTGGAACGGCGTGCACACGGCGACGAGTCCGAGCACCCCGAGTGGGGTGCCTGTGGATGCGTCGTCTTCCGCAGGTGCGGGAGCGCTTGCCGCGGCATCCGCCGGATCCCCTCCGGTCGCCCCCTCGATCGCCGCCGCTGCCGCCGCGCCCGACGACACGAGCAGGTGCTTGCCGATGAGCCCGCCCTTGCTGTGCGCGACGAGCACCCGCCCCGCCGCGGACGGTGTGCGCTTGGCGAGCGCGCGACCGAGTCGCTCGGAGGTCTCGGCGATTCCGCGACGGTTCGTCCCGAGGCCGTGGACCACGCGCACTCGGTGGCCGGCGGCGTTCAGCGCGTTGCCGAGCGGTCGCAGGAAGGTCCAGTGCTCGTACACCCCCGGAAGAAGGACGACCTCGGCGAGGTCGTCCGAGCCTTCGCTCCAGGCGCGGGGCGAGGGCCGCGCGCGCCCGATGGTCCAGGGGCCGGAGAGCACCGCGAGCTGTCGGCGCCCCGCGTACGCGTAGTCCAGTGCCCACCACCACCCGCGCATGAGCCAGGACGGCTGGGGAGGAGCCTGGTCGCCCGTCGTCATGAGCCGCAGTCTACGAGTCGTGCCCGTCCGCAGCGCCTACAGGGTCGGCGTCCTTCTCCGGGGGTCCGGCAGGTCTCGTCACGCGCCGATGGGCGTGCTGGCGACCGGTGCCGGTCGCGGCCCGCGATCAGTCCAGGAACTCGCGTGCAGCGACCACGAGCGCATCCACGCCGCGATCCAGCGTCGGCTGGATCACGGGGGCGAAGTACGGCGAATGGTTCGTCGGGATGTCGCGCTCGAGCGTGCCGGCCGCCTTGGCGTCCGCGTACTTCTGCTGGTCGACCCCGCCCCAGAACCAGAACACGAGCGGAGCGCCGGACTCGCGGGCGAACCACGACACGTCCTCGCTGCCGGTGAACATGCCCGGATCGACGACCGTGCCGTCGCCGAACGCCCGATCGAACGCGAGGGTCAGCTGGGCGGTCGCGTGAACGTCGTTGATCGTCGGCGGCAGGGAGTGGTCGATCTCGATGACCGGCTCCTCCTCGGCGCCCGAGGCCTGCGCTTCGGCGCGGACCACGCGCTCGACCTTGGCCAGGACGCGTGCGCGGGCGTCTTCATCGGGGTAGCGCAGGCTCAGCTCCAGCTTCGCGTCGGCCGGGATGATGTTGTTCTTCAGGCCCGCGTGGATCGAGCCGACCGTCACGACGGCGACGTCTCGGGGATCGACTTCGCGCGAGACGATGGTCTGCAGGCGCATCACGGTCGCGGCGGCCATGACGACCGGGTCGATCGTCGAGTGCGGCCGTGAGCCGTGCCCGCCCCGGCCCAGCAGCGTCACCGTCAAGCCGTCGGATGCCGCCATCTGGGTTCCGGAGCGGACGCCGATGGTTCCGGCGGGAAGCGGTGTGACGTGCTGGCCCAGGACGATGTCGGGGTGGGGGAACCGTTCGAGCGCGCCGGCGGCGATCATGGCCTGCGATCCGGCGCCGTGCTCCTCGGCCGGCTGGAACACCGCGACGATCGTGCCGGACCACTCGTCCTTGGTCGCGAGGAGGCGCTCGAGCGCGCCGAGGAGGCACGTGACGTGCATGTCGTGGCCGCAGGCGTGCATGACAGGCACGTCGGTGCCCGCCGGGTCGGTGCCGCGCGCGGTGCTCGAGTACTCGAGGCCGGTCAGCTCCTTCACCGGGAGCGCGTCCATGTCGGCACGGAGCCAGACGACCGGGCCGTCTCCATTGCGGATCACGCCGATCACGCCGGTCTTGCCGATGCCCTCTTCGAACTCGATGCCCAGCTCGCCGAGCGCTCGCGTGACGACACCCGCCGTCCGAGTCTCCTGGAACGACAGTTCGGGATGCCGGTGCAGGTCGGTGTAGAGGGCTTCGAGGTCGATGGTCATGGGGTCGAGCCTAGCCGCGGCGCGGTGCATGCCGCTCAGGGGATGCGTCCGCGCCGAGGGTGCAGCGAGGTCAGCGCTCGAGGCGAGCGGTGGTGCCGCGGACGATCAGCTCGTACGGGAGGTTCTGCCGCTCCTCGCGCGGGGTGGCGGCATCCGCCTCGAGTTCGTCGAGGATCGCGTCGGCTGCCCGCTCGCCCTGCCCGAGCGGGAACTGATCGACGGTGGTCAGCCTGAAGAACTCGCCGAGCTCGTGGCCGTCGATCCCGACCACCGAGAGGTCCTCGGGCACGCGGTAGCCGAGCTCGCGCGCGGCCAGCAGCGCGCCGATCGCCATCTCGTCCGACGCGGCGAAGATCGCCGTCGGTCGCGCGCCGGGCCGCCCCAGAAGCTGCTTGGCTGCGCGGAATCCGCCCTCGATCGTGAAGTCGGCCGGCTCGTAGAGAGCCGGGCGGGCCGGGATGCCGGCATCCGCCAGCGCCTGTTCGAAGCCCTGCCGGCGGCGCGTCGGGATGTGGAAGTCGATGTCGAACTCGGGGCTCGCGCCGATGTGCGCGATGTCGCGATGGCCGAGCGCGACAAGGTGCTCGGTGGCCAGCCGCGCGACGGCGACGTCGTCGACCGTGAGGGTCGACAGCCGCGGGTTGGGGCCGCCGATCGCGATCACCGGCAGGTCGAGCTCGCGCAGGCGCTCGGTCTCCTCGTCGCCGAGCTCGATCGAGATCGCGATGACCCCGTCGACGCGCTGTCGGCGCAGGAACGTCTCGAACACGCTCCTGCGCTGATCGGGATCGGCCGTCAGGCTGTACAGCGTGATGTCGTAGCCGCGCCGCATGAGAGCCGACGCGGTGCCGCTGAGGACGGTGCTGAAGAACCAGCGGTCCAGGAACGGGACGAGCACGCCGATGTTGCGCGTGCGCCCGGAGGCGAGGCTCGAGGCCGACGACGAGACGACGTAGCCGAGAGACTTCGCCGCCGATTCGACGCGCGCACGGGTCGAATCGGACACGTGGCCCCGCCCGCTGAGCGCGCGGGAGACGGTGGCCGTGGAGACGCCCGCGAAGCGTGCGACCTCATCGATGCTGACCACGTCGTCCCCCTTCGCCGTCTGCGGTCAGGCTCCGTCGTGCTCGAGCCAGACAGCCGTGTCGACGGGCAGTTCCCCGCCGATGATCGGCCCACTCGTCGCGATCACGTTACCGTGCGGCAGAGCGATCGGCATGGAGCCGATGTTGGCGACAACGGTCACATGCCCGTTTCGGAATGCGAGAACCCCGGCCGGGAAGCCCTCGAGCCACTCGAGGGTGCCCGCTCCGAGCGCGTGCTCGCGACGGGCCTCGAGCATGGCGCGGTAGAGCGAGAGCGTCGAGGCGGGGTCGCCGAGCTGCGCGTCGTGGGCGAGCGAGGCCCACTGCGCCGGCTGCGGCAGCCACGCGATGCCGGTCGGGCTGAACCCGTACGCCGGAGCCGTCGCCGACCACGGAATCGGAACCCGGCAGCCGTCGCGGCCGTAACGCTCGCGATCGGTGCGGAACCAGGTCGGGTCCTGGCGGGCCTCGTCGGGCAGATCGACGGCCTCGGGCAGGCCGAGCTCCTCGCCCTGGTAGATGTACGCCGAGCCGGGCAGGGCGAGCATCACGGCTGATGCCGCGCGGGCGCGACGCAGGCCGACCTCGGGGATCGGCTTGCCGACGGACTTCGGACCGATGCCGTGTCCTTGCGGGTTGACCGCGGTCAGCGCGAGACGCGACGCGTGGCGGACGACGTCGTGGTTCGAGAGCACCCACGTGCTGGGTGCGCCGACGGCCGAGAACGCGCGCAGCGACTCGGTGATCACGGTGCGCAGCTCGGCGGCATCCCATTCGGTCTGCAGGTACGGGAAGTTGAACGCCTGGTGCATCTCGTCGGGGCGCACCCACAGGGCGGTGTCATCGGCGTTCGGGCGCCATGCCTCTGCGCACAGGGCGCGGTCGCCGGCGTACTCGTCGAGGATCCGGTGCCAGTCGCGGTAGACCTCGTGCACGCCGGGCTGACCCCAGTACGGCACGTCGGGCTCTTCGCCGCCCATCGAGTCTGCTTCGGCCGGGGGCGTGTAGTCGGGAAGCCCGGCCGCCTTGATCAGGCCGTGCGCGACGTCCACACGGAACCCGTCGACGCCCCGGTCGAGCCAGAACCGCAGAACGCGGCGGAACTCCTCGCGCACCTCTTCGTTCGACCAGTCGAAGTCGGGCTGCGTCGAGTCGAACAGATGCAGGTACCACTGACCCGGCGTGCCGTCGGCCTCGATCACGCGGGTCCACGCGGGGCCGCCGAAGACCGACTCCCAGTTGTTGGGCGGCAGCTCGCCGTGTTCGCCCTTGCCCTCGCGGAACAGGTAGCGCGCGCGTTCGGCGCTGCCGGGGCCTGCTGCCAGCGCAGCCTGGAACCAGACGTGCTGATCGGACGAGTGGTTGGGAACGAGGTCGACGATGATGCGGATGCCGCGGCCGTGCGCCGCATCCAGCATGGTGTCGAAGTCGCCCAGCGTGCCGAAGATCGGGTCGACATCGCAGTAGTCGGCGACGTCGTAGCCGGCATCCTTCTGCGGGGAGCGCTGAAACGGGCTCAGCCACACCGCATCGACGCCGAGCTCGACGAGGTCGTCGAGGTGCGCGGTGACACCGGGCAGATCGCCGATGCCGTCGCCGGAGCTGTCGGCGAACGAGCGGGGGTAGATCTGGTAGATGACGGCGGTGCGCCACCACTCAGCGCCCGGTCGGGACGAAAGGGTGTCTGGGCGCTCGGCGATGTCGGGCGAGGTCATGGCTCCAGGATACTGCAAGCGCTTGCAGTCGGCTTTCGCGGGGTCGGGTGTGGAGCTCGCGGATACAGCGGCCGCGTGTCCCCACCCTGTTCATCCGTCACCCGTGCACGCCTTCGAGGCCCTCGCGCACGCATAGGTGACGGATGAACGGGGGATGGGCGAGCGAATGAGCAGCCCCGCGCGGATAGGGTGGGCGCGTGCCCTCCGCCGACGCCCTCGCCCACGCCGAGTCGCTGATCCGCTCGGTCCCGGACTACCCGGAACCGGGCATCCTGTTCCGTGACATCACGCCGCTGCTGGCGGATGCCGAAGGCCTGCGCACCGCGATCGACGCTCTGGTCGCCCCGTTCGCCGGCACCTTCGATGTCGTCGCCGGTGTGGAGGCGCGCGGCTTCCTGCTCGCGGGCGCGGTGGCGATGACAGCGGGGGTCGGGCTTGTGCCGGTGCGCAAGGCGGGCAAGCTGCCGCGGCCCGCGGCATCCGTCTCGTACATCCTGGAGTACGGCGAGGCGACGATCGAAGTGCACGACGACCTCGCACCGGGTACCCGGGTGCTCCTGGTCGACGACGTGCTCGCGACGGGAGGCACCCTCGCCGCGGCACATCAGCTCTTCGCCGAGCTCGGCCAGCCCGTCGTCGGCACGGCCGTGCTCATGGAGATCGAGGACCTCGGCGGGCGCGCACTCGTGGGGGACGTGCACACGGTCTTCCGCACCTGAGCCGCTCGTTCCCACCTCGGCTGCTCGTCGCATGCCGTTCGTCGCTCGCCCGGCAGGTGACCGTTGCCGAACAGGGAAGCGGGGCCGCGCCCCGAAGGACGCGACCCCGCAGGAGACAGCGCGACCGCGCGCTTCGCCTTCAGTGCTCAGCCGCGCAGAGCGGCCAACGCCGCGTACGAGGTCGTTGCATTCTGCATCGACAGCGCGGGAGAGGCAGGCGGGAACACCGTCGCTGCGTTGTCCTGCTCGTACATCGAGTTGTGCGCGCCGTTCGCGCCGATCCGCTGATAGAAGGTCGTGTAGTCGATGTTTCCCTGGCCGAACGGGACGATCGAGTATCCGGTCTCGGTGAACAGACCGTCCTTCGCGTGGAACAGCGGGAAGCGCTGAGTCTGCTCGGAGACCAGACCCGCCGGGTCGAACACGTCCGACACGATGCTGCCATCGGCGGCCGTGAAGGACTTGAACCGGTACTGCGCGACGTGCGCCCAGTACACGTCCATCTCGAGGTAGACGTAATTCGGATCCGTGTTCTGCAGGAACCACTCCAGCTTGCGAACGCCGGTCGAGGCCGTCGGACGGCCCAGGGCGTCTGGCGTTCCGGTGTCGAGCAGGAAGTTGTACGCCGCGTCGTGGTTGTGCGTGTACAGCTTCAGCCCATGCGTGGCAGCGCGAGCGCCGAGGATGTTCCACCGCTCGGCGGCAGCCTGCCAGTCGGCGAGGTAGTTGCTGCTGGTCGGGTCGTTGCCCGTGCCGATGTGCCCGAACCCGAGGATGTTCGCCACCTCGCACGCAGCGTCGAACTGTGCGAGCGACGCGTCCGTGATCGAGCCCGGGATCGAGCCGTGGTTGCCCTCAGCCTCGAGGCCGAAGCTGTCCAGCCATGTGCGCAGCAGCGCTGCGCCCTCGGGGGTGTTGAGGTTTCCGCCTTCCGAGTTCACGCTCTGGTTGAAGCCTGCGAACTCGACCTGCTTGTAGCCGATGTTCGCGAGCTGCTGCAGAACCGCCTTGAACCCGGACGGGAGCGACGGGTCTGTGGTCAGCGGGTCTCGGCCGATGGCGTCGCGCACCGTGTAGAGGATGATGCCGCGCTTGCCCGGGGGCACGAGCACGCCGTTGCCGGCTGCGACTGCGCCACTGCCGGCCAGTGGCGATGCGTGCGCGTGACCGCTGCCCAGACCGACGACGGCCGCCGCCGCCATCCCGGTCGTGGCAGCCAGCAGCTGCCGGCGAGAAAGGCCGAGGCTCCGTCCGAGGACGCGCGCATCCTCGTTTGCCTGTTCCGTCAGATCGTCCATTTTGCTCCCTTGCACCAGGTGGATGAGTCGAGCATCGATGCCCGGGTCGCAGCACGAAATCTTCAGACGCGGGGGCGAAATCGCCAAGGAGACTGGGGGGACCGTGATGCGACTTACTTTGGACGCTACGCCCGTACTAGCGCGAGTCGTCAAGCATATGTAGCGCGCGGAATATGCAACTTTTGACCTTCTACCGACAGAAGTGGAGGGAGCGCTCCCACCTGTCGAAAGTCGGGCAAAGCGCGCCGATTCCGACGCGCGCGCGCCGCGCTCCTGCGCCGTCTCGGCTAGCTGATGCCGATCTCGGGGGCGACAGCGCGACGTCCGCGAACGAAGACGTCGGTGATGGATGCTTCCCGCATGCCCATGAGGAGGGTGAACAGGTGCGACTCGGGGCCGCCGTCCACCGCCGCGGCGAGCGCAAGGGCGAAACCGGGCTGTGCCGCAGGGTCCACGATCACGAAATCGGCGTCCTTGCCGGTGTCGAAGTTGCCGAAGACCTTCTCCTGATCGAGCGCGCGGGCACCTGCCAGGGTGCCGAGGAACAGGAGCTGGGCGGGCTCCAGCGCCGTGGACCGGTCGCCATGCTCGCTCATGTGCACCTTGTAGCAGTCGTTGAGCACCCGCGGAATGAGCCACTCGTCGCCCGCGCCGATGTCGGTGCCGATCGCGATGGTGGCGCCGGAGGCGGCTGTGCGTCGCCACGGCATCGTGCCGCTGCCGAGGAAGAGCTGCGAGGTGGGGCAGTGGGCGATGGAGCTGCCCGTCTCGGCGATCCGGTGCAGCTCGCCGTCGGTGCAGTGCACGGCATGGGCCAGGATGCTGCGCCTGCCGAGCAGGCTCTCGCCACCGACCTGCGAACCCGGCAGGTGCCGTCCGTCGTAGGTGTCGAGGTAGGTCTCCACTTCGTACCGGCTGCGCACGGCGGCGATCTCGCCGTCGCCCGGCCGGTCGTTCTCGTTGAGGTGCGAGTGGAAGTACACGCCCTCGCCTTTTGCCCCGGCGTACAGGTCTCCCAGTCGTGCGAGCGTCTCGGGCGTGACGGCGAGGCTGAACCGCGGCACGACAGCAACCTGAGCAAGGGCCGTGCGCGCATCGCCGGCTCTGCCTCCGGCATCCTGACCGTGCCATCGTGCGATCTCGTCGCGGGTCAGGCCGATCGCGTCGTCCTCGGTGGTCAGAAGCGCGGCGGCGCTGGCCGGTCCGACGGTCTGGATGCCGCGGCCGCTGACCACGCGCAGGCCCGCGTCGAGGGTGCGGGTGAAGAGCGCGTCCTGCGCCTCCGGAAAGGCGGAGCCGAAGACGAGGGCCGAGGTGGTGCCGGCCGAGATGCGCCGACGGACGAACTCGGACGCGACGAGATCCGCGAAGACGGGGTCGGCCAGCCGGGACTCTGCGGGGAACACGCAGCGCTCCAGCCACTCGAGCAGCTCGCCCCCGCCGAACTCGTCGGTCGTCAGCGTCTGCGGGAAGTGCACGTGCGTGTCGACGAAGCCGGGGAGGAGGAACGCGCCTGTGATGACGACTGAGTCGTCGGAGAGGGATGCCGGCAGGCCCGCCCACGAGCCTGCGTACGAGATCCGCCCGGCGGCATCGACGGCCAGCGCGCCATCCGGTTCCGAGACCAGCGCATCGGACGCCCGCTCGAGCGAGGGGCTGCCTGCCACGTGGAACAGATGGCCCCGGTAGATCGTCACTGCATCTCCTTCGCGAATTCGGATCGACTACGCGAACGCGGGGATGTCGAGCCAAGCGTCGGGCGCGGGGTCCGCCCCGTCGCGGGTGATCGTGCCCTCGATGAGCCCGTACGGCCGATCCGCGGCGTAGAACACCTCGTTCGCGTTGTCGAGTCCGAACGGGGCGAGGTCGTAGACGAAGTGGTGCCGGTTCGGCATCGCGAAGCGCACCTCGGCGATCTCGGGGCGCGCCTCGATCGCGGCCGTGCCCATCGCGAAGAGCGTCTGCTGCAGGGCGAGCGAGTGGACCGTGGCGAAGGTCGACAGCAGCACCGATGAGACCTCCGCGTAGAGGCCGTTGTAGTCGATGCCCGCCTCGACGGCCTCGGGCAGGAAGCGCCAGCGTCCGGTGACCGAGGTGGCCATGATGCGGTCGTGGGTCTCGAGGAGCGTCGTGTACTCGTCGCGCGGGAATCCGGCGAACTCGCTGCCGGTCGACTTGAGCACCACGAGGTCTTTGACACCTCCGGTGACGTGCGTGCGGCCGTGCGCCACCTGCACGGTCGCAAGCCGCGTGCCCTGACCCTTGCGCACGAACGAGTGGTCGTGGGGCCGGCCGTCCACCATGATGCGGTCCCACTCGTACTGCTCGGCCTGCCAGAGACCCCCCTCGATCCAGTCGAAGCTGCTGACGAAGTGCTCCGACAGCTTCAACAGGTACTGCTCCGGAGAAGGGATGCCGTACTTCTTGGCGAAGGCGAACGCCGTGTTCTTCTGCGTGTCCGTCGCCACGACGAAGGTGTTGTCGCCCGTCAGGTAGGAATCCACGAGTGCCGCACCGCGCAGCTGTGAGGTGACGTTGAGGTCGACGACTTCGTGGCGCGGGGTGTCGCGGTAGATCCGCACGACGCGGTTCTCCGCCTTGCCGTACTTGTTCGCTCCGAGACTGACTGACACGTCGCCCATCTTCTAGCTCCCCCGGTAGGTCGAGTAGGCGAACGGGCTGAGCAGCAGCGGCACGTGATAGTGCCCGCTCGTGCCGTCGTCCGCGATCTCGACGATGAACGTCACGGTGACGAAGGGATAGAACGTGTCCACACCGCGGGCGGCGAAGTACGCGCCGGTGCGGAAGGCGATGGTGTACTGGCCGGCGGGCAGCAGCTCGGGGCCGAGACTCGCCCGGCCATCGGCGTCGGTGACACCGTCGGCGACCGGCAGTCCGCTCTCGTCGGCGAGTTCGACGGCGACCCCGGCGGCGGGGACGCCGGTCGCGGCATCCAGGACGTGCGTGGTGAGGTGGCTCAAGGGGCGATCCTCTCGCTCGGCGTCGACGTGGTTTCGGACGCCGTGCGACCTTCGGACTCGGTGACGGATGAGCGCAGCCGCAGGATCGCGATCTCGGCGAGCTGGCCGAGCGCTTCCGACGCCTCGGACTGGCGGTCGTTGCGGAGGCGCCGATCCAGTTCCAGGAGCATCTCCTCCGGCGACCGACCCGCCGCGCGGATGAGGAAGACCCGCCCGAAGCGCTCTTCGTACGCGATATTGCCGGCCGCGATCGCTTCGGCGACCGAGGGGGCGGCATCCGTCATCGCCGCCTGCTCGCGACGGGATGCCTCGGCCTCGGCACCCGGTCCGCTCGAGCTGCGCCCGATCCGCGGGTGGTGCGCGAGCGCAGCGTCGAGGTCGTTGTCGGTCCACGCCTCGGCACGCGCCTGTGCGGTGGCGGCGAGCTCGTCGACCGAGCCGTACGGGCGGGCAGCGACGATCGCGTCGACCCACTCCGGGATCGCCGCCCACAGGCCGACGGTGGCAGCCGCGCTCGCGGCATCCGCGGTGTTGAACTCGTCGAGGCGCATGGCCACACGGTACTCCCACGCGTTCCCGCGGTTCACCAGGGCGAGCGCTCCATGCCCTCGGGCTCGCTGCGTGACACCGCGGACACCCATGCGGCCTAACGTGGGGGTCATGGATGCCGCCCCTCCCGCCGCGCTGCAGGTAATCGCCGCCCGGCGCGTGTTCACGGGTTCCCGGTTCGAACCCGCGACGGTGCACGTCACCGACGGGCGCATCTCGAGCATCACCCGGTTCGACAGCACGGCTTCGTTCGTGCTCGCCGACGATCGGGTGCTGATCCCCGGGCTCGTGGATTCGCATGTGCACCTCAACGAACCCGGCCGCACCGAGTGGGAGGGCTTCGCCACCGGAACTGCGGCCGCGGCCGCGGGCGGCGTCACGACCGTGCTCGAGATGCCGCTCAACAGCATCCCGGTGACCACGACGGTCGAGGCGCTCGCCGCCAAGCGGGCCGCTGCCCGCGGCAAGCTCGCGGTCGACACGGGCTATTGGGGCGGCGCCGTTCCCGAGAACCTCGGCGACCTCGCCGCTCTTCGCGACGCGGGGGTCGTCGGATTCAAGTGCTTCCTGTCGCCGTCGGGCATCGACGAGTTCGGGCACCTGGACGCCGAGCAGCTCGAGCGTGCGCTCGCCGAGATCGCCGCTCTCGACAGCGTGCTGCTCGTGCATGCCGAAGATCCTGCCCACCTGCATACGCCCGAACGCCTCGGTGTGCGCTACCCCGACTTCGTCGCCTCGCGCCCGCCCGAGAGCGAGCGGTCCGCCATCCGCCTCGTGATCGACGCGGCGCGCCGGACCGGCGCTCGTGCCCACATCGTCCACGTCTCCGACGGTGCCTCGCTCGATGACGTCCGCACCGCGAAAGCCGAGGCGTGCGCCTTACCGTCGAGACCTGCCCGCACTACCTGACGCTGCGCGCCGACGAGGTCCCCGACGGTGCGGGCGCGTTCAAGGCGTGCCCGCCGATCCGCGAGGGAGACAACCGCGACCTGCTCTGGGCGGGCGTCGAGGACGGGACGATCGACGCGATCGTCAGCGACCACTCGCCGTGCACCGCCGCGATGAAGCAGCGCGGAAACGGCGACTTCGCTCAGGCGTGGGGTGGCATCTCAGGGCTGCAGACCGGGCTGGCCGCTGTCTGGACCGGGGCTCGCGAGCGCGGCATCGCCTTGGAGACGCTTCTGCCGCTCATGACGACCGGACCCGCGCGCGTAGCCGGGCTCGCCGGACTCGGCCGCATCGCCGTCGGCGGCCCGGCGCACCTGGTCGTGCTGAGCCCGGATGCCGTGTTCACCGTCGATGCGCACCGGCTCGAGTACCGCAACCCCGTGACGCCATGGGACGGCAAGATCCTCTCCGGCGTCATCGAGGCCACCTACCTCGCCGGCGAGCGGGTGTACAGCCCCGGCGAGGGCATCGGGCCGCGCCACGGCCAGGAGATCCTCGCGACCAGGCCCGCGCCACCGGCGTGAGCGCGACCGCGCAGAAGGAGCGCGCGAGCGGTCAGCTCTCGCGGTCGTCGCGCCGCCCTCGATCTGTCCGCGGCACTGCTCCGGATTGATCACGAAGCCCGCGTCGGCGGCCTGCACCGACTGCAGGATGCGGACGGTTCCCGTGCTGACGTCGACGGCTGCCCGCACGGCGTGGACGTTGAAGGCGAGCGACCTCTTGCTCGCCGTCGCTCGCTCCCCTCGGCCGCTGATGCCCTCGGAGCTCGAGCCATCTCGACGGGGGCGGCCGCCACGAGCTCCGCGAAGCCGATCAGCCGCGTCCCGACGCGCGCCCCGTCGTGCTCCAAGAAGCCGGGCGCACCCCCGACGCGCTGGGCGATCGCGAGCAGGCGGTCGCGCAGAGCGAGGGCTGCGGCGTGCAGCGCCTTGCCCGCCACGGTGATGCCGGCGGACGCGAACGCGCCGGTGTCATAGCGAACGGCGTCGGTGTCGGAGCCGCGGAGCTCGATCCGGTCGGTTGTCGTCGACAGGTCGGTGGCCACGATCTGCGTGTGCACGGTCGTGGTGCCGCTGCCGAACTCGGCGGTTCCGACAGCGGCGATGAATCGACCTTCGGCGGTGGCGGTGACGGAGGTCTCGCGAGACGTGGTCGAAGGGCGGCGATCGTCGCGATCATCGCGACAGCCATGCCCTCTCCGACCCGCCACTGCGCACCGGTAGGCGCAGCGACGCCGTTACCGCGTCGCGAGTGCCGCCCCGGCGAGGTCGAGGCATTGATCAAGTCCGTACGAACCCCAGACGATGCCCGGTTCGGACTCGTCGTGGACGAGTGCGCAGCGGGTCGCCCTCGCGGACACGCGTTGATGCGGCGCAGTTCGAAGGGGTCGATGTCCAGGCGGAGGGCGAGCTCGTCCATCGCCGACTCGACACCGAGGATCACCTGCCCGAGCCCATAGCCGCGGAACGCGCCGGACGGCACGTTGTTCGTGTACACCGCCTCGGCGTCGATCCGTTTGACCGGCGCAGTTGTAGACGCTGATCGATTCGGCGCACCCGTGGATCAGAACACCCCGGGAGTGGTTGCCGTAGGCGCCCGCATCGCTCAGCACATCGACCTTCATGGCGGTGAGTGCCCCGTCGGTGGCCGCGCCGAGCTCGACTCTCACGCGCATCGGATGCCGCACGGCGGTCCGCTGGTAACTCGTCGGTCCGGCTCATCTCGTACGCGACCGGCCGGCCGGTGCGCAGCACAGCGAGGCCGACCAGGTCTTCGGTGAACATCTCCTGCTTGCCGCCGAACCCGCCCCCGACCCGTGCAGTGAACACCCGGACGCGCTCCCGCGGCAGCTCGAACACGCTGCACAGCGCGTCGCGCGTGAGGAAGGGGACCTGGCTGCTCGTGCGGATCACCAGTCGCCCGTCGTCATCGAGCCACCCGATCGAGCCGTGCGTCTCGAGTTGCGCGTGACTCACACGCGAGGTGCGCCACTCACCGCGGACCGTGACGGCGCTCTTGGCGAGCGCGGTCTCGATGTCGCCGTATCCACCGTGGATCGACACGAGAACGTTGCGTGCAGCATCCTCGACCCGGTCCTCGGGCGTGCGATCCGGATGGATCACCGGCGCGCCCCGGCTTCGGGCGAGTTCGGGATCGAACACCGCCGGGAGAACGTCGTACTCCACGCGGATGAGGCGGCATGCGGCCTCGGCGGCCGCTGCGCTCTCGGCGACGACGGCGGCGATCCGCTGCCCGATATGACGCACCACGTCATCGAGCATCCGCGTGTCGTCGGGGTCGTCCGCGGGGTTCTCGTGCCGCGCGGTCGAGTACCTCCGTGCGGGAGCGTCGCGGTGGGTGAAGACCGCGACGACACCGGCGTACTGCTCCGCATCGGAGGTGTCGATCGCGATGATGCGTGCGTGGGGGTGCGGACTGGAGAGCACGCGCATCGTGAGCATCGACGGCACGACCGTGTCGAACGTGTAGGGCTCGAGGCCCTGCACCACGCGCCTGGCGGCCGGCGGATGAACGCTCCGGCCGACACCATCCGCGGGGGATTGGAGAGTGCGGATCACCGCGCTGGGATCTGCTTGACCAGTGCTCGAGGGTGGTGGGGTCGGCGTATCGGCCCCGCGGTATGCCGCCCCCGTGCTCCGTACCGCTCCCTCGATCGAGTCGCGGATCGCGCGGTATCCCGTGCAGCGACAGATGTTGCCCTTCATCCGCCGATCGAGATCGGACAGATCTTCGGCCTCGAGCGTTGACGCGGTCACCGCGATGCCGGGCGTGCAGAACCCGCACTGGAATCCGAAGTGGTCGACCAGCGACTCCTGCACCGGGTGCAGCGCATCGCCCTCCGCGAGTCCGGCGGCGGTCGTCACGACATGACCGTCCAGCCGCGCGGCGGGGACTATGCAGGAGTGCGCGGGCTCCCCGTCGAGCAGCACCGAACATGCTCCGCAATCCCCGGCGTCGCAGCCCTTCTTCACCTCGTCGTGGCCGATCTCGCGCAGGAGCGTGCGCAGCACCTGGCCCGGGCGCGGGTGTGCCTCGACCTGCGCGCCGTTGACCTCGAACCTCACGACGCCACCCCGCTCTGCACCTCGGCACGCAGTTCTTCGGCGAGTACGATGCTGACGGCCCGGCGCCAGTCCGCCGGACCGAGCGGGTCGGAGTAGTAGCCGCGTGCGGCACCCACCGCGTCGGCGAGAGACACGGGGGTCGGCAGCGCATCGAACCTGAGCACGGTCGGCGTGAGGGTCGCGGCGGTGACTGTGAAGACCGCCGAGCCATCGGCATCCTGCCGGACCGTGACGACGGCACCCGACCGGCCGAGCTCGGTCAGCGCGATCTTGCGCATGAGCGTTCGTGAGCGCATCGCATGTGCGGGCAGCTCGATCGCGCGCAGCACTTCTCCGGCGCCCAGGCTGTTCGTGCCGTTGCCGGTCATGAGGGATGCGACGCTCTGGTGGCGCTCGCCGCCCCCAGGCATCCAGATGACCGCCTGGCCGTCCAGGGCGGAGGCGAGCGAGACCATCGACGCGGCGCAGAACGACTGGCAGATGTTGCCGCCGACGGTCGCAGTGTTCCAGACCTTGAAGGACGCCAGCAGCGCATTCGCCGCGGTGGCGAGAACGGATGCCGCGACCCAGTCGACCGGTACGGCGAGGGAGCCGCGTCCCTCGGCGAAGGCGACGAGCGTCGCGATCGTGCAGGTTGCGGAGATGCGCAGGCCCGCGTGCGATATCTCGAGGTCGGGCCAGCCCATCGTCGAGAGGTCGACGAGACCGGTGACGGCGGGCTGAGGCTCGGAGAACAGCCACGTGCCGCCGCCGAGCAGCTTCTCGCCCGGGCCGAGTGCGAGGTCGTCGCGCGAAGTCGCGAATCGGTACGACGTGACCGTGTTCAAGTCCACTGCGCTGCCTCCGTTCCGTCCGTTCGCTCAGAGCCGCGCGGGCGCCTCGATGCTCACGCGCTCTCCGCGGTCCAGAATCCGGCGTGCACGGCGGTCGCCTCGGGCAGCGCGACCGGTCCGATGACCTCGACTGATCTTCCTCCGCGCGCGAACACCTCCCGGCACGGCAGTGCCAGCGTCGGAATGCCCTCCTGTGCTGCGACGATACAGCGAAGCTGGTCCTCGCCGAGGGCATATACCAATCGGGGAATGCCCGCCCAATAAATCGCTCCGGAGCACATCGCGCAGGGTTCGGTGCTTGTGAAGAGCGTGGCCCTCGCAAGCAACTCGGGATCCAGTGCCGCCCCGGCCGCGCGCACGAGGTTCGTCTCAGCGTGCCCGGTCGGGTCGCGCTGCGTCACGACGGAGTTCAGTCCCTCGACGATCGCGCCGTCGGGGGAAACGACGATCGCGCCGAACGGATGATCGCCGCGCGCGCGGGCGACGGACGCGAGTCGGATCGCGTGCCCGAGTGCTCCCGGTCGACCGCGCTGAGCTCGCCCGACGCGGGGGAGTCGGATGGTGTCGTCATGTCGTGTCTCCGACGACCTGGGCGACGGTGCAGGAGGGCCTGCTTCCCGCCGGCGATGCCTCTCGATCACTCCCGCGCGCAGCGGTGTGGATCGGGGTGGCGACACCGCGCAGGGGTGCGCCCGAACCCGCTCGGCGCACTGAGATGATCTCGGCGAGGATCGAGATCGCCGTCTCCTCCGGAGTATCGGCGCCGAGATCCAATCCGAGCGGCGAGTGCAGGCGAGCCAACTCGTCCTCGGTGACGCCCTGCTCGCGCAGCAGCTGGGCGCGGCGATCGACGGTGCGGCGCGCACCGAGCGCGCCCACGAACGCCACGGGCAGTCGGAGAGCTTCTCGAAGGGCGGGAACGTCCTGTCGTTCATCGTGGGTCAGCACGCAGATCGAGGTGCGCGGGTCGAGGCGGTCGGCAGTCGCGCGAAGGTATTCATGCGGCAGCTCGGTGACGAGCTCGTCCGCGTCGGGAAAGCGCTCGGGCGTCACGAGGAGCCCCCAGCCGTCGCACACGGTCACCGCGAATCCGGCCACCGCCGCTGCCGCGAGAGGGCGGCGGCGTAGTCACCGGCGCCGAGGATCAGCAGGCGCGGTCGGGGTGCGTGCGAGAGGGTGAGGATGCTGTCGTCGGGGCCGTCGGCTGTGATCGGCACGATGAGGCCGAGGCGGAGTGGCGACCGCTCGCCCGCTGATCCCTTCGGTCGGTGACGACCAGACCGACGGCGACGGCCTCGTCGCGCAGCGCGGCCTCAAGAGCGCACGGCCACCGCGTCCTCGATCATCGCGCGGTCGTCGCTGTGTCAGGACGTCGATCGTCCTGAGCGCGGTCAGCTCTCGTAGACGACGTTCAGGGGCGGCTCGCCCGCCAGCATCCGCTCGATCTGTCTGCGGATCAGCCGCACCGTGCGCGGTTTCATCGCACTCGACGCGCCGCCGACGTGCGGCACGATGAGCACACCGGGCAGCGACCACAGGGGATGATCTGCCGGCAGAGGTTCGGGGTCCGTCACGTCCAGAGCCGCGCGCAGGCGGCCGCGCCGGACGTGGCCGACGAGCGCATCCGTGTCGATGAGCGGTCCGCGGCCGACGTTGACGACGAGTGCTCCATCGGGAAGTGCCGACATCGCCGCGTCATCGAGGATGTGGTGGGTCGCCTCGCCGCCGGGCAGGGTCACGATCACGATCTCGGCCTGCGGCAGCAGCTCGAGCAGCCGCTCGACGCCGTGCACCGGCATCCCGTCTTCGAATCTCGCGCGAGAGGCCACCAGCGTGAGCTCGACTTCGAACGGCGTGAGGCGCGCGGCGACAGCCTTGCCGACACCGCCGTAGCCGAGCAGCAGCACGCGACGGTCGGCGAGGCTCTCGGTGAACTGCTGCGCCCACCGGTGCTCGTCCTGCGCGCGCACGAACGTCGGCAGCTGCCGCTGCACGGCGAGCGCGAGTGCGACCGCGAGCTCGGCGGTGGACGTCTCGTGCACCGACGACGCGTTCGCGAACACGTGCCCAGGCGGGAGGTTGGCCTCGATGCCCTCGTAGCCGATCGACTGGCTCTGCACGAGACGCGAGCGCACCGAGGTCAGCCGCGGGAGAACCACGTCCATCGACATGTACGGCGGCACCACGATGTCGAACTCATCGCGCGGAGCGTCCGACTCCATCGTCCAGACCAGGAGGTCGACCCCGTCGGGCACCGGCTGCAGTGCGGCGGCGAGCTCTTCGGTGGGAACGGACACGACAAGCGACGGGGTGCTCACCGTTCCACGCTACCCGGGCGCCGCGGCCTCGCGGCGCGCTTCTCGCCTGCGGTGGCGAGGCGGCGATACCCTCGGCCGAGCGCTGAGTTCCGCTCGAAGGAGGCTGACATGGTTCCCGAGATCAACTACTGGGCGGTCCTGATCGCGACCGCCTCGAGCATGGTCGTCGGATCGATCTGGTACGCGCGGAAGGTGTTCGGAACGCGCTGGGCGAAGCTCGCGAACGTCGACATGGATCGGCCGGGTGCGTCCGCGGTCCTGCCGATCGTCGTCACCGTGGTGGTCAGCTTCATCACCGCGTGGGTCCTGGCGGGTGCGACCGCGATCGCCTGGCACTTCTACGGCAGCGGGTTCCTGTGGACGGCGATCGCGACATCGATCGCGCTGTGGGCCGGCTTCACCGCCGCGCGTCTGATCACCCATGACGCATTCGAGGGTCGCCCGACCTCGCTGACGGTGCTGAACATCGCGCACGAGCTCGTCACCGTGCTCATCATGGCCCTGATCATCGGCGTCTGGCCGCCTGCCGGGACGGTCTGACGCCGGGTCCCTCCCCTCGGCCTCATTCAGAGGCCGTCAGGTCAGGCGGATCTGACGGTTGACGTCCTTGTAGAGCAGATAGCGGAAGGGTCCCGGTCCGCCCGCGTAGCAGGCCTGCGGGCAGAACGCGCGCAGCCACATGAAGTCGCCGGCCTCGACCTCCACCCAGTCGTCGTTGAGGCGGTAGACGCCCTTGCCCTCCAGCACGAACAGCCCGTGCTCCATGACATGCGTCTCAGCGAACGGGATCGATCCGCCGGGCTGGAACGTGACGATGTTCACGTGCATGTCGTGCGCCATGTCGTCCGGGTCCACGAAGCGCGTGGTCGCCCACGCCCCGTCGGTGCCCGGCATCGGTGTCGGTGAGACATCCTGGTCGCGCGTGACGAATGATGCCGCGCGCAGACCCTCCAGCGGCTCGTAGGCCTTGCGGATCCAGTGAAAGCTCGTGACCTCGCCGCCCTCATTGGCCAGCGACCACTCTTCCCCGGCGGCGAGGTACGCGTACCCGCCCGCCTCCAGCGCGTGACGCTCCCCTGCCAGGGTGAGGATGAGCCGCGCCGGTCGTGACGAACACGACGCCCTCGACCCCGGCCTCGCGCTCCGGCCGCTCGGCGCCCCCGCCGGGTCGGATCTCGACGATGAGCTGCGAGAACGTCGTCGAGAACCCGGCGATCGGACGCGCGAGGATCCACGATCGCGTTCCGGTGAAGCCCGGCAGGTTGCTGGTGACGATGTCGCGCAGCACGCCCTTGGGAATGACCGTGTACGCCTCCGTGACGATGGCGCGATCGGTCAGCAGCTCGGTCTGCTCGGGCAGACCGCCTGTCGGGGTGAAGTAGCTCATGAGGACTCCTGGCTCGGGCGGGATCGGGCAGCCGACCGCGGGTGGGCGAGGTCGACCAGCGCATCGTGGCTGAGGCCGGTGCCGGCTGCCACTTCGTCGGTGTCGATGGCCCCGCACTGCACGCCCCGGAGGATGAACCAGGCGAGGGCCCGCGCCGTCGCGGGCTCGTCGAGGACGGCTCCCGCGGTTTTCTCCGTGTACGCGCGCAATCGGTCCGCGGCCTCACGGCTGCCCTCGCGGTAGAAGGCGAAGGTTGCGAGATAGCGCGTCGGCAGTTGATGGGGATGCAGGTCCCAGCCTTGGGGGAAACCGCGCTCGAGAGAGCGCCGCACGAGGCGGGCATGCAGAGCCCACGCGTCGGCGGTGCGCTCGCCGATGGGGAGGATGTTCGTCGACCCGTCCGACAGGCGGATGCCGGTGCCCGCCACGGCGAGCTGCATGATCTCTTTGGCCAGATCGGCGGCGGGATGCTCCAGCGACTGGTGGTGAGCGGATATCCCGAGCGCAGCGGTGTAGTCGTAGGTGCCGAAATGCAGCGACGTGATTCGGCCGGCTCCCTCCCGCGGCAGCAGTGCGAGCGGCGACCGGCCGTCGGCGCCCAGGACGAGCTGCGGCGTCTCGACCTGCACTTCGAAGCGCACACGTCCGGCGGTCAGCCCGTGCGCGCGTTCGAGCGCCGCGGCGACGTCGACCATCGCCTTCACCTGGGCTGTGGTGCTCACCTTCGGAAGGGTGAGCAGGAGACCGCCGGGCAGGCCGCCCGCGTCCACGAGTCCACCGACGAACAGGTCGAGGGTACGCAGGCCCCGGGCGCGAGTGGGGGCCTCCAGCGACTTGAAGCGGATGCCGATGAACGGCGGCGCTGCGCCGGCGGCCACGGCCTCCGCCACCTGGGCGGCCGCGCGCACGGCGTCGGCATCCTCGACTGCGTCACCGCGGTCACCGTAGCCGTCCTCGAAGTCGAGCCGCAGGTCTTCGATGGGCTCGCGCTCCAGCTTCGCGCGCACCCGTGGTGTGACCTCCGCGGCGAGTTCCGCGGACAGGCCCACGCTCGCGGCGAGCGCTTCGAGGCCGCCGACAGCCTCGGCGGCGGCGAGTGCGGCAGCGCCCCATTCGGCGGGCAGCGCAGGGCGATACCGGTCGGCGGGAACGTAGACGGTGTGCACGGGCTGGCGCGAGCCGTCGTCGCCCGGGTACGCGCTGCGCAGCAGTTCGTCGGTGTCGCGGAGGGCAGCGTCGATCCGAGCGAGGTCGGCGGTGGTCAGCGCGCCGTGCGGGGCGTGGGCGAGGTCAGCGGTCATGCGGTGACGGCTCCTCGCTGAATCGCGGACCGTGCGTCGACGGAGTGTTCCCCTTCATCGTGTCGCACGCACTCGGCGATCGCCACCCTCGGGGTCGTACAATCGCGAAGGAGGAGCTCCCCCGTGGATGACACCGCCGTTACGGTCAATGGGCTGCGCCGCTCGCTGGATGGCGTTGCAGTGCACACCAATGCGCTCGATTGGCTGCGCGCCACCGGCTTGCCGGGCAGCAAGGAGGGCTGCGCGGAAGGCGAGTGCGGCGCGTGTGCCGTGCTCCTGGCCACCCCTGCGGTCGATGGCGGCACCGATTGGACCTCGGTGAACTCGTGTCTGGTGCCCGCGTACGCGCTGAACGGCCAGGAGGTCGTCACCGCGGAGGGTCTCGGCACGCCCGATGCTCTCCACCCTGTGCAGCGAGGTCTCGCAGAGGGCGGCGGGTCGCAGTGCGGCTACTGCACTCCCGGTTTCGCCTGCAGCATGGCCGGCGAGTACTACCGCACCGACCGCCGACCGGTCGACGCACCCGACGCGCCGGACGCGGATCACGGCCCGAACGGTTTCGATCTGCACGCCCTGAGCGGCAACCTGTGCCGCTGCACCGGCTACCGGCCGATCCGCGACGCCGCATACGGATTGGGGATGCCGGAGGCCGACGACCCCCTTGCCACCCGTCGCGAGCACCCCGCGCCCGCGCCGGTCGCCACCGACGTGAACCTCGGTGGCGCACGCTTCGTGCGTCCGGCCACGCTCGATGAGACGCTGTTGCTGCTACGGGGCGAGCCGGGGGCGCGGCTGGTGGCCGGTGCCACGGACTGGGGTGTCGATGTCAACCTCCGCGGCGCCCGCGCACCTCTCGTCGTCGCCATCGATCGGCTCGCCGAGCTTCGCACGCTCACCATCGCCGACGACACGATCGAGATCGGCGCCGCCCTGACCCTGTCGGAGGTCGAGCGGGCCCTTGCCGGTGGCGTGCCGCTGCTGGCCGACCTGATCCCGCAGTTCGCCTCGCCCCTCATCCGCAACCGTGCGACCGTGGGCGGCAATCTCGGCACCGCCTCTCCGATCGGCGACGTGACCCCTGCTCTGCTGGCCCTCGGTGCCCGCGTCGTGCTGGCCTCCGCCGATGGCGAGCGGGTCATCGACCTGGCTGAGTACTTCACCGGCTATCGCGAATCGGTGCGGCAGGACCACGAACTGATCCGTGCCGTCCAGATCCCACTGCCCCTGGCCGAGGTCACCGCCTTCCACAAGATCACCAAACGCCGATTCGACGACATCTCGAGCGTCGCGATCGCCTTCGCCCTCGACATCCGCGACGGATTGGTCACCGGCGCCCGGATCGGACTCGGCGGCGTCGCGGCCACACCGATCCGCGCATACGACACCGAGCGACGGCTGGTGGGCGAGGCGTGGAACATCGCCACCGTCCGCGCCGCCGCGGCGGTGCTGGGCGCGGAGGGAACCCCGATGTCGGATCACCGAGCGAGTTCCGAATACCGTTCGCTGATGCTGAATCACGCGTTGCTGAAGCTCTACGACGCCGGCAGCCGCGGCCCGACCCGAGAACGCAGGGAGGCGTCGGCATGAGCGAACTCGCCGCACGCCCCGTCGATCCGGTGGTCGGCATCGCCTCCCCCCACGAGAGCGCGACGCTGCACGCGACGGGCCGCGCGATGTACACCGACGACCTGGCCGCCCTGACTGCCGGCGTGCTGACCGCATGGCCGGTGCAATCGACGAGCGCCCACGCGAAGGTCGCGACCGACGTCTCCGGTGCTTACCGCGTACCCGGCGTCGTCCGCGTGCTGACCGCCGACGATGTCCCCGGCGTGAACGACGCGGGTGTCAAGAGCGACGAACCGCTCTTTCCGAACGAGGCGATGTACTACGGCCATGCGCTGGTCTGGGTGCTCGGCGAGACTCCCGAGGCAGCACGCCTGGGCGCAGCCGCGGTGACGGTCGACTACGAACCCCTCCCCAGCGTGATCACCGTGACCGAGGCGATCGCTGCGGGCTCGTATCAGGGTGCCGCGCGCACCGTCGTGCGCGGAGACGCCGCGACCGCGCTGGCAGCCGCCCCCTGCGTGTTCGAGGGCGTGACCGAGTTCGGCGGTCAGGAGCACTTCTACCTCGAAACCCACGCGTCGCTTGCGCATCTCGACTCCGAGGGGCAGTACTTCGTGGAGTCCTCCACGCAGCACCCGAGCGAGACCCAGGAGATCGTCGCGCACGTGATGGGCATCCCGTCCAACCGGGTCACGGTGCAGGCACTGCGGATGGGCGGCGCATTCGGCGGCAAGGAGATGCAGCCGCACGGGCTCGCCGCGATCGCCGCGCTCGGCGCGAAACTCACCGGTCGTCCGGTGCGCCTGCGTCTGAACCGCACGCAGGACATCACGATGACCGGCAAGCGGCATCCGTTCCATATCTCGTGGCGCGCGGGATTCGACCGCGACGGCGGCATTCTCGCGCTGGAGGCGACCCTCACCGCCGACGGCGGGTGGTGCCTCGACCTTTCCGAACCGGTGCTGAGCCGCGCGCTGTGCCACTTCGACAACGCGTACTGGATCCCGCACGTGAACGTGCTCGGGCGCGTCGCGAAGACGAACAAGACTTCCAACACCGCCTTCCGCGGGTTCGGCGGCCCGCAGGGCGTGTTCCTGATCGAAGACATCCTCGGCCGCGTGGCCCCGGCCCTCGGTCTCGATCCGATCGAGCTGCGCCGGAGGAATTTCTACCAACCGGGCCAGACCACCCCCTATGGGCAGCCGGTGAAGGATGCCGAACGCATGCACGCGATCTGGGATCAGGTGCGAGACGAAGCCGACGTCGACGCCCGTCGGGCAGAGGTCACGACCTTCAACGCGCAGCACGAGCACCTCAAGCGCGCGATCGCGATGACGCCGATCAAGTTCGGAATCTCCTTCAACTTCACCGCCTTCAACCAAGCCGGCGCGCTCGTGCACGTCTACAAGGACGGGTCGGTGCTGGTCAACCACGGCGGCACCGAGATGGGTCAGGGTCTCCATACGAAGATGCTCCAGGTGGCCGCCACCGCTCTGGGAGTGCCGCTGCATCAGGTGCGATTGGCTCCGACGCGCACCGACAAGGTGCCGAACACATCGGCGACCGCCGCATCGTCGGGCGCAGATCTCAACGGCGCTGCGGTCAAGAACGCATGCCACCAGATCCGTGATCGGATGACGCCGGTCGCCGCTCGCATGCTCGGCGTCGACGACGAAGATGTGCGATTCTCCGGCGGCACCGTGACGGCGCCCGGCGCGGATCACTCAGTCACGTTCGCCGAAGTAGCCGCGGCGTCGTACCTCGCACGCGTGCAGCTGTTCGCGGCCGGGTACTACCGCACCGAGGGCCTGCACTGGGATGCCGAACGGATGCAGGGTTCGCCCTTCAAGTACTTCGCGTACGGTGCCGCTGCCACCGAGGTCGAGGTGGACGGCTTCACCGGCGAGTATCGCCTGCGTCGCGTCGACATCGTGCACGACGTGGGTGACTCGCTCTCCCCGCTGATCGATCTCGGCCAGATCGAGGGCGGCTTCGTGCAGGGTGTGGGATGGCTCACGCTCGAGGAGCTGCGGTGGGACACCGGCGACGGCCCCGACCGGGGTCGGCTGCTGACGCAGTCCGCGAGCACGTACAAGCTGCCGAGCTTCTCGGAGATGCCCGAGCAGTTCTCCGTGCACTTCTTCGCGAACGCCCGCGAGGACGGCGCGGTGTACGGGTCGAAGGCCGTCGGCGAGCCGCCGCTGATGCTGGCTTTCAGCGCCCGTGAGGCGATCCGCGAAGCCGTCGGCGCGTTCGGTCCCGTCGGCGGCACCGTCGTGCTCGGCTCGCCGGCGACCCCGGAGGCCGTGTTCTGGGCGATCCAGGCGTCGCGCGCAGCCGGTGAGGAGGAGTCGGCGTCCCATCCGGTCGCTGCCCCCGCCGAGCTCGCCGACACCGTGCGCTAGGACGGCACGCGCCATGGACTGGGTCGACGAGCTGCAGCGATTGCGCGAGGCGCGCACGCCCGCGGTCATCGTCACCCTGGCCGTGGTGCGCGGCCACGCACCGCGCAACGGCGGGGCGAAGCTGGTCGTCTCACCGGATGGGCTCTTCGGCACCGTCGGCGGCGGCAATCTCGAAGCGACGGCCGTCGACCTCGCGCGCGAGATGCTCGCCGAGGGCGATGGCGAGCCCCGGCTGCTCACCGTCACGTTGAGCGACAAGGTCACGACGGAATACGGCGTCCAATGCTGCGGAGGCGAAGTCACCATGCTCCTCGAACCGGTCCGTGCCGTCCCGTCCGTCGCGATATTCGGCCTCGGCCATGTCGGTCTGGAGCTTGCCCGCATTCTCGCCCGACAGGAGATGGACCTGCACCTCATCGACGCGCGTCCCGAGATGCTCCATGCCGATCGCGTGGGCGAGCCGGGCTCGACCGGCGTGCTCGCCGACGCGGTCGCCACGGTGCGACTGCTCCACCAGCCGGTTCCGGAGGCCGCGATCGCCGACCTGCCCGCCGGCACTCACGTGCTGATCATGACCCACGACCACGTCGAAGACCTCGCCATCACCGACCAGGCGCTCCGCCGTGACGGTCTCGGGTCGATCGGATTGATCGGGTCGAAATCGAAATGGGCGCGCTTCCGGGCGAAGCTCACCGAGCTCGGGCATGACGAGGATGAGCTCGCTCGGGTGACCACCCCCATCGGCATTCCCGAGGTCGCGGGAAAGGCCCCGGCATCCATCGCAGTGAGCGTTGCCGCGCGCATCCTGCAGCTCATCGAGGCTGCGGCGCCCGCCGCGCCGGCACGAAAGCGCTGAGCCGTACGGCGGGACTTTCGCTGGACGGTGCCAGCCCGGCATGCGCGGTCGACCCGGGAGTCCGCTCGGCGGAGAGGAGCGGATGCCGGGGCTGTGCAGCGCGTCAGGCCGCGGCGCCGACGACAGAGGCGATCGCCGACGTGAAGAACGGCAGTCCGTCCACTCCGGAGCGCATCGCATCGCGCGTGTCGGGCCCGAAGCCCGGCTCGACCGCGTGCTCGGGGTGCGGCATGAGCCCGACGACATTGCCGCGGGCGTTGGTCAGTCCCGCGATGTCACGCAGCGACCCGTTCGGGTTGACCCCGCGGTAGCGGAACGCCACGAGCCCCTCGCCCTCGAGGCGGTCGAGTTCGGACTCGGCGGCGATGTACCCGCCGTCGGCGTTCTTGAGGGGGATCACGATCTCCTGGCCGTCGGTGAAGTCCGAGGTCCACGCCGTCGACGTGTTCTCCACGCGCAGCTTCTGGTCGCGCCGCACGAACTGCTGGTGCGCGTTGCGGATGAGCCCGCCCGGCAGCAGCTGCGCCTCGACGAGCATCTGGAAGCCGTTGCAGATGCCGAGGATCGGCATCCCCTCGGCGGCGGCATCCTTCACCTCGGCCATGATCGGCGCGAGCGCGGCGATCGCACCCGCGCGCAGGTAGTCGCCGTAGCTGAAGCCGCCGGGAAGCACGAGCGCGTCGACGCCGTCGAGGTCATGCGAGCCGTGCCAGAGCGCGACGGGCTCGGCGCCCGCGACGCGGATCGCGCGCTGCGCGTCGCGGTCATCGAGCGAACCGGGGAAGGTGATCACCCCGATCCGGACGGTCACTCCACGACCTCGATGCCGACGACGTCCTCGATGACCGAGTTCGACAGGATGTCGTCGGCGATCGCGCGGGCCTTGGCCAGCACGTCCTCGCCGACCTCGCCCTCGACGGTCAGCTCGAACCGCTTGCCGATCCGGACGGAGGTGAAATCCGACACCCCGAGGCGCGAGAGCGCACCCGACACGGCCTTGCCCTGCGGGTCGAGGAGCTCGGCTTTGGGCATGACGTCGACGACGATGGTGGGCATGATCTGGGCTCCGGATGTCGCGGGCGGGCGTGTCCGTGCCAGTCTACGGCCGCGGCATCCGCGGTCCTTCGTCACAGCCTCGTGATGGAACCGTGACCTCGCCGTGGGAGCGCTCCCTTGACTTCGTGGGAGCGATCCCATAACGTGACTCCCGTCCGGTGGGAACGCTCCCACGGCACCTGGGCAAGAGCACCCGGCTCGAACCTCCATACCTGCAACACAACCCTGACAACACAAAGGAGTGACAGTGAACTCACGCGCCTTCCGCCGGAGCGCCGTGGCAGTCGCCGCATTCTCGGCATCCGCCATCGTGCTCGCCGGCTGCGCCGGCGGTGCCGGCACCGAGTCGTCCGCCAACCCGGACGAGCCGGTCACGCTCACCATCGCGACGTTCAACAACTTCGGCTACACGGACGAACTCCTTCAGGAGTACATGGACGAGAACCCGAACGTGAAGATCGTCCACAACAAGGCTTCCGAGTCGGGTGACGCCCGCGCCAACTACTTCCAGAAGCTCGGCAAGGAAGGCCTCGCCGACATCGAGGCCGTGGAGATCGACTGGTTCGCCGAGGCGATGCAGTACTCCGACCTGCTCGCCGAGGTTCCCGACAGCGCCAAGGGCCGCTGGCTCGACTGGAAGGAAGCCGGCGCGACCGATGCCGACGGACGACTCGTCGGCTTCGGCACCGACATCGGACCCCAGGCCATCTGCTACCGCGCGGACCTGTTCGCCGCGGCCGGCCTGCCTTCGACTCCCGACGAGGTCGCTGCACTGTTCGACGGCGACTGGGAGACCTTCCTCGATGTCGCCGACCAGTACAAGGCAGCCACCGGCAAGCCGATGATCGACGCGGCGAACTCGGTGCTCCAGGGCATCGTCAACCAGATCGAGTACACCTACGACGAGCCCGACGGCACGGTCATCGCAACCGACAACCCCGACATCGAGGCGGCTTACAACCTCGTCGCCGAGCGCGCCGTTCCGAACTCGGCATACCCCGGCCAGTGGACCGATGACTGGAACGCGTCGATGACCAACGGCGAGTTCGCGGCCATGCTGTGCCCGGGCTGGATGCTCGGTGTCATCTCGGGCAACGCGCCCGACGTCACCGGCTGGGAGGTCGCCAACGTCTTCCCGAACGGCGGCGGCAACTGGGGCGGCTCATACCTGACCGTTCCCGCGAACGGCGCCAACGTCGACGCAGCGCTCGCGCTCGCCGACTGGCTGACCGCTCCCGAGCAGCAGATCAAGGCATTCGTCGAGGCGGGCACGTTCCCGAGCCAGCTCGAGGCGTACGAGAACCCGGAGCTCACGGACTTCGTGAACCCCTACTTCAACGACGCACCGACCGGCAGCATCTTCGCTGACCGTGCCGAGGCCGTGACGGTCGCCCCCTACAAGAGCGCGGACTACTTCAAGTACCACCAGGCGCTCCAGGATGCCGTCACCCGTGTCTTCGATGGCATCGAAGACCAGCAGACGGCGTGGGACAACTACGTCGCAGAGGTCGAAGCCTTCTGATGATGTGAAATGAGTGGGGGTCGTGCCTCGCCGCGCGGCCCCCACTCTCCACTTCTCCGGCCGATCACCCTGCCCATCACCGCCGATACGGAGCCTCACGTGACTGCGACCGAAACACGCGCGACGACGTCACCGGGATCATCCGCTCCCGAAGCGGAGCGTCCCCGCCGCGTCATCTCCTTCAGCCACAGGCTGAGCCGCTGGGATCTGAAACTCTCGCCCTACCTCTACATCTCCCCGTTCTTCATCCTGTTCGCGGTCGTCGGGCTCTTCCCGATCGTGTTCACCGCCGTCATCTCGTTCCAGGAATGGGACCTGGTGCGCAACCAGGGGACGTTCGTCGGCTTCGAGCAGTACACCTGGATCCTGAGCCAGCCTCAGTTCTGGATCGCGCTGCGCAACACCTTCAGCATCTTCCTGCTCTCGTCGGTGCCGCAGCTGATCCTCGCGATCTTCATCGCCGCGATGCTCGACCGCAACATCCGGCAGAAGACGTTCTGGCGCATGAGCGTCCTGCTGCCCTTCGTCATGGCCCCGGTCGCCGTCACGCTGATCTTCAGCAACATGTTCGGCGACAACCACGGCCTCGTGAACAACATCCTGACCAACCTCGGACTCAACCCGATCCCGTGGCACAAGGATCCCTTCTGGAGCCACGTCGCCATCGCGACCATGGTCAACTTCCGCTGGACCGGCTACAACGCGCTGATCCTCCTCGCCGCGATGCAGGCCGTTCCGCGCGACTACTACGAGGCCGCGACGGTCGACGGCGCGAACGCCTTCCGCCAGTTCTGGAGCATCACCCTGCCGTCGCTCAAGCCCACGCTCATCTTCGTCATCATCACGTCGACGATCGGCGGCCTCCAGATCTTCGACGAGCCGCGCCTGTTCGACAACACCGGCGAAGGCGGCGCCGCCGACCAGTGGCTGACGATCACGCTGTACCTCTACAACATCGGCTGGACGGAGTTCAACTTCGGCCGGGCCGCGGCGCTCGCGTGGATCCTGTTCCTCATCATCCTGGTGATCGGCCTGATCAACCTGGTCATCACCCGACGGCTGGTGCGGGACGACGGCGGCCGCGGAGTGATCAGACCTCGACGCGCACGGAAGGGAGTCGAGCGATGACCGGCATCACCACCCCCCAGCTCGCGATCGTCGAAGAGGGCATCCCGAACGCGAGTGCGCGGCGTCGCAACCAGCGGACGACCAAGATCCGCGGCGTCCGCGCCGGCTTCTGGGTCTACGCCGGCCTTGCCGTCGTCGCGATCTCGGCGATCTTCCCCTACTACTGGTCGTTCCTGATCGGCTCGGGGGATGCCTCGACGATCAACGACCCCGACATGTCGCTGGTTGCCGGGCGGCAACTTCATCGACAACGCCCTGTCGGTCGTGGGCGACCCGGCCGTGAACTTCTGGGTCGCACTATGGAACTCCATCTTCAGCTCGACCGTGATCGCGGCATCCGTCGTGGTCTTCTCGACGCTCGCCGGCTGGGCCTTCGCCAAACTCCGCTTCCCCGGTGGCAAGTGGCTCCTCGCCTTCGTGGTCGCCACCATGGCCGTCCCGATGCAGCTCGGCGTCGTGCCGCTGTACATCCTGTTCGCCGACCTCGGCTGGACGGGCAACATCGGTGCCGTCATCGTGCCCGCCCTCACGAGCGCGTTCGGTGTCTTCTGGATGACGCAGTACCTGGGCCAGACCGTGCCCGACGAGCTCATCGAGGCGGCGCGCGTCGACGGCGCGTCGATGCTGCGGACGTTCTGGACGGTCGGGGTCGTCGCCGCTCGACCCGCCGCGGCGATGCTGTTCCTGTTCACCTTCGTCGGCGCGTGGAACCAGTTCTTCTGGCCGTTCATCGTCCTCGATCGGCAGAGCCCGACTCTCCCGGTTGCCCTGTCGCTCCTGCAGTCGAACTACTTCGTCGACTACTCGATCGTGCTGGCCGGCGTCCTGCTCGCCACGATCCCACTGCTCATCCTGTTCGCCTTCGCCGGCAAGCAGCTCGTCAGCGGCATCATGGCCGGCGCGGTGAAAGGCTGAGATGACCACCGACATCCGAGAGGCCTCTGCGAGCACGCCCGAAACCGTCGCGCGCCCGTTTCCGTCGAACTTCCTGTTCGGCGCGGCCACCGCAGCGTTCCAGATCGAAGGCGCCGCGCACGAGGGCGGCCGTCGCGACTCGATATGGGATGTGTTCAGCCGGGTTCCCGGCGCCGTGATCAACGGCGACGACGGCGACATCGCCTGCGACCACTACAACCTGTACCGCGACGACGTCGCCCTGATGAAGTCGATGGGGCTGCAGACCTACCGCTTCTCCACGTCCTGGTCGCGCGTGCGCCCGGACGGCGGCGCGCTCAACCTCGAGGGCGTGGACTTCTACAAGCGGCTGGTCGATGAACTGCTGGATGCCGACATCCTGCCGTGGCTGACCCTCTACCACTGGGATCTCCCGCAGGCGCTGCAGGACATGGGCGGCTGGACCGTCCGCGACACCGCCGAGCGCTTCACCGAGTACGCGCTGGACATGCACGATGCCCTCGGCGACCGCGTGAACGTGTGGACCACGCTCAACGAGCCGTGGTGCTCGTCCTTCCTCAGCTACACCGCGGGTCTTCACGCCCCCGGGCATTACAGCAAGAGCGAGGGGATGCTGGCAGCCCATCACCTGCTGCTGGGTCACGGGCAGGTGGTGCGCGAGCTGCGCGCCCGCGACTCGACGCTGAACCTCGGGATCACGCTCAACCTCACGGTCGCCGACCCCGTCGACCCCTCGGATCCTGCTGACCTCGACGCCGCGCGGCGCATCGACGGTCAATTCAACCGATGGTTCCTCGATCCGATCTTCCGCGGTCAGTACCCGCAGGACATCTTCGACGACATCGCCGACGACGCGCTGCGCGCCGCCATCCTGCCGGGCGACTTCGATGCGATCTCGACCCCGATCGACACGCTCGGAGTGAACTACTACCACGGCGAGTACGTCGGAGGGCATGCACCGGCGGTGCCTCCGCGACCCGGCGATGCCCCGACCGATCGCCGCGGCGAGTCGCCGTTCCCGTCTGCGGAGGGCATCTTCTGGCACGAGCGAGGCCTGCCCCGAACCCCGATGAACTGGGAGGTTCAGCCCGAGGGGCTGACCCGGCTGCTCGTGCGCGTCTCGGACGAGTACGCGGCCCCCGCCGGCACGTCGCTGTTCGTGACCGAGAACGGCGCCGCGTACGACGACGAGCCGATTCTCGAGGACGGCGCCGTGCGCGTGCACGACGTCGAGCGCACCGACTTCGTGCGGGTGCATCTGGGCGCGATCCTCGATGCGGTCGAGGCGGGCGTCGACGTGCGCGGCTACTTCTACTGGTCGTTCCTCGACAACTTCGAATGGGCGTGGGGTTACGAGAAGCGATTCGGAATCGTCCGAGTCGACTACGACACGCAGGAGCGAGCGGTCAAGGACAGCGGCCGGGAGTACAGCCGCATCATCGCGGCGCGGGCGCTCGATGACATCGAGCCGACTTCGGCGGTTTCAGGGGCGTAGCATTCGGAGGCATCCGAACGATCCGGAGAAGGGCAGGGTATGAGCGCCGATACGACGATGGACGCTGCGCGAGCGCCCGCCACGATCGAGGAGGTCGCTGCGGCGGCGGGCGTCTCTCGCTCGACGGTGTCGCGGGTCGTCAACGGGTCGACGGCGGTGAGTCCGAGCGCGCTCGAGTCGGTGCGGCGGGCGATCGCGGAGCTCAACTACGTGCCCAACCGTGCCGCGCGTTCGCTCGCCAGGAGGCAGACCCTCGCGATCGCGCTCGTGGTGCCCGAAGACACGACCCGCTTCTTCGGCGATCCCTTCCTGGCGTCGGTCGTGTCGGGCATCAACGCGCGCATCAGCCACTCGGACTACGTGCTCAACCTGTTCATCGCGAGTGATGACGCCGGCGACAAGACCACGAGCTACGTGCGCGGCGGCAGCATCGACGGCGCGATCATCGTGTCGCACCACACCAGCGACACCTTCATCGACCGCATCGCTGCCGCGGTGCCGGTCGTCTACGGAGGCCGCCCGGTGCGCGAGCGAGAGAACGCCTACTACGTCGACGTCGACAACATCCACGGCGGACGTGAGGCCACGGCCTACCTCATCGAGCGGGGATATCGCCGCATCGGCACGATCACCGGTCCGCTCACGATGCCCGCCGGCATCGACCGCCTGCAGGGCTTCCGCGAGGCGCTCGCCGCCGCGGGACTGGACGAGGACGCGGTCGAGGACGGCGACTTCACCGCCGACGGCGCGGCCGACGCGATGCGCCGCATCCTCGAGCGGGGCCGGCATCCCGATGCCATCTTCGTCGCGAGCGACCTCATGGCCCGCGGCGCGCTGTCGGTTCTCGCGGCGGCGGGGCTCCGCGTGCCCGAGGACGTCGCGATCATGGGCTT
This sequence comes from uncultured Actinomycetota bacterium, assembly GCA_963713325.1. Lineage (GTDB taxonomy): Bacteria > Actinomycetota > Actinomycetes > Actinomycetales > Microbacteriaceae > Microbacterium. The sequence continues at coordinate 159,522 of CAVQLL010000007.1, read as the reverse complement.
CGACGACTCGCCGGTCGCGACATCCGTCATTCCGCAGCTCACGACGATGCGTCAGCCGTCCCACGAACAGGGGGAGCGCATGGCGAGCGTGCTGCTCGAACTGCTCGCCGGCGCCGAACCACAGCGCGTGACGATTCTGCAGACCGAGCTCGTCGAGCGCGACTCGGCCTGACGTCAGGCGACGGTGGTGAGCAGCGCGTTGCTCCAGGGGTCGTCGAACGAGAGGGTTCGACCGTCGTCGCGCACCTCGATGCCGTGGTGACGCAGGCGCTCGCCGAGGGCGCCCACCGCATCGGCGTCGGGCAGCGCGAGGTCGACCCGGCCGAGGCCGAGGGCCGGCATCCGGGGCCCCGCTCCTCGCGAGTTCCAGACGTTCATCGCCATGTGGTGGTGGTAGCCGCCGGCGCTCACGAACACGGCCTGATTGCCCATCGCCGCGGTCTCGTCGAACCCGAGGGCGTCGACGTAGAACGCCCGCGCGGTAGCGACATCCCCGACCGAGAGGTGCACATGACCGACGGATGCCGCATCCTGAGCCGTCGCACCCTGCGCCGCCTCCTCGGTGAGGTGCTCGCCGAGGAATGCGTTGGGGTCGAGGTAGAGCGTCGCCATCTCGATCTGGCCGTGCATCCACGACCAGTCGGTGCGGGCGCGGTCCCAGTACAGCTCGATGCCGTTGCCCTCGGGGTCTGTGAAGTAGAAGGCCTGGCTGACGAGGTGGTCGGCTGATCCGGTGAAGGTGCCGGGAGCGTGGCGCGCGACCGAGTACAGGGCGGCGGCGAGCGCGGCCTGGGACTCGAACAGGATCGCCGTGTGGAACAGGCCCGCGGATCCCGGAGTCGCATGCCGGAGCGCGGGTTCGTGACGCAGGATCACGATCGGCCGGCCGGCGCGGCCGAGGGCGACGGTATCGCCGTCCGCCGCAAGGACCTCGAGGGTCACGACGTCGCGGTAATACCGGGTCATGCCGTCGAGGTCGCCGACGAGGAGGGTGACCGCACCCATCGCGGTGTCGGGGGCGAGCTTGTCTCCCGCGGTCGCGATCAATTCATTCATGTGCATGTACAACCGAGCGAGGCGTCGGCGCATTCCATCCCGGTCAGGACGTGAGACGCTCGAGCAGCTCGCGGTAGCGGTCGGCGGTGCGCGCGACGATCTCGGCGGGCAGCGCAGGCGGGACGCCCGTCTTGTCCCAATGCGCCGCGAGCCAGTCGCGCACGATCTGCTTGTCGAAGCTCGCCATGCGCTCGGCCGGTGTCGTGCCCGATTCCCAGGCGGCGGCATCCCAGTAGCGCGACGAGTCGCTCGTGAGCACTTCGTCGGCGAGCGTCATGAGGTCGTTGTCGTCGAGGCCGAACTCGAACTTGGTGTCGGCGAGGATCAGCCCGCGCGACTCGGCCGTGTGCGCCGCGCGCTCGTATATCTCCAGGGAGAGATCGCGCAGCTCCTCGGCGCGCGCCTCGCCGACGATCTGCACGGTCTGCTCGAACGAGATGTTCTCGTCGTGCGCGCCCATCGGCGCCTTGAATGCCGGCGTGAAGATCGGCGCCGGAAGACGATCGCCGTTCTCCAGCCCGGACCCGAGCCGGATGCCGCACACGGTGCCGTTCTCGCGGTACTCCAGCCAGCCCGACCCGGTGAGATAGCCGCGCACGACGCACTCGATCGGCTCCATCGCCAGGCTCCTGACGAGCATCGCCCGACCCGAGACCTCGGCGGGGATGAGCGAGCGCGCCCCGCCGTCGAGCGTGTGATCGGAGACGAGGTGGTTCGGGATGCTGCGCCCGTCGTCACCACCGGCCAGGAGGTCGAACCACCACAGGCTCAAGGTCGTGAGGAGCACGCCCTTGCCGGGGATGCCCGGCTCGAGCACGTGGTCGAAGGCGCTGACGCGATCGCTCGCCACGACCAGCATCCGATCGTCGGGCTCGTCGCCGTCGGGCATGTACAGATCGCGGACCTTGCCCGAGTAGACGTGGCGCCAGCCGGGCAGGACGAGGGGGGAGGTCACCGGCCCATTATCCCGCGACGGACGGCGGATGATGCCGGGGCCGAGACGTCGGGGAGGCTAGGGAGTGATCTCGTCGAGGTATTCGAACGCCTCGGCGATCAGGTCGTCCCAGCGCTCCGCGCCGGCGTGGACGTCGAGTGTGGCCCACTCGCGCATCGGGCGATCGCGCATGACCATCCGCTCGGCGGCTCCCTGCTCGGCGAGCTCGGTCACGCGCGCTTCGGGGATCTTCACGACCAGAGCGCCGACATGGCTGACGAAAGCGAACACCTTGCCGCGCACGCGGAGGCCCTCGCTGCCGAACATCACCCCGACATCGACGCCGGGTCGCTCGACATACCGTTGCGCGATCGCATCGAACATCTCGTGCGCGCGGGCCGAGCCTTCCTCATCCGTCATGCCGACACGGTAGCCGTCGCCCTGGGTGGCAACAAGCGACGCTGTCCGTGCACCCGGTCGCGCAGGTTTCAGTACGGCCGGAACCGGGTGATCGGGTTGTCGGAGTCGCCCTCGATCTGGTTGCCGCCGGAGGCGCCGGAGACGTTCTCCAGCTGCTCGTCCGTCAGTTCTCCCTCGATCGGCTCTTGGTCGGGCGTCGGAGTGGTCGGGTCCTTCTCGGTCATCATGAGCTCCTGACATAGGTCGGAGCGAGGCCGCTGCGACCTCTCCACTATGCCTTGGGTGCGCAGGCCCCCGCTATGGCTCAAAGGTCGCGATTCGCCGCCGAAGCCGATCCGGTTCACGGGGTTGGGTACATTGCGACCGAATGCTATAGTCCACGTGGACTAATCCACATCGACCAAGTCAATCGGGAGCAATCGTGAAGGACGCCGTGGACCGGCTCACTCCGCTGGGGCTCATGGTCCTCGCGCTGCTGCGCGAGGGCGACATGCATCCCTACGAGATGATGCGGCTGATGCGCCAGCGACACGATGACCGCCTGGTCTCGATCACGAACGGCACGCTGTACCACACCGTCGGGCGCCTGGAACGGGCCGGCCTCCTCGACGAGGTGGGCGTCGACCGCGACGGCAACCGTCCGGAGCGCACGACCTACACCCTCACGGATGAGGGGCGCACCGCGGTTGACGAGTGGGTGCGGCGTGAACTGCCGCGCATCGATCACCCCGCCGAGTTCCGCATCGCGCTCGCCGAGGCGCACAACCTCGATCGCCTCGAGGTCGTCGATCTGCTGCGGGCGCGGCGCTCGAGCCTCGTCGGCGAGCACCTCACCCACAGCGATGGCCGTGCCGAAGCGCTCGTGCGCGGCATCCCCGAGCAGTTCCTCATCGAGGTCGAGCGTGAAGCCATCCTGCTCGAGACCGAGATGCGCTGGATCGACGATCTGATCGGACGACTCGACCGACATGCCTTCGCGTGGGGGGCTGACGAGCTCCTTCCGCACTCGGAGCGCTATCTCACCGACCGAAAGGCCGCACGGCTATGACCGAGCAGACCACCCGTCGGACGGCATCCGCTGCCCGCACCCCTGGCTCCGAGCGAAGCCCGTGGCCCGCACTGTGGGCGCTGGTCATCGGGTTCTTCATGATCCTCGTCGACACGACGATCGTCTCGGTGGCCAACCCTGCCATCAAGGCCGCCCTTGATCCGAACACGGCCAACCTCGACAACGTCGTATGGGTGACCTCGGCGTACCTGCTGGCGTACGCGGTGCCGCTGCTGATCACGGGCCGGCTGGGCGACCGGTTCGGACCGAAGCGCATCTATCTCATTGGACTCGTGATCTTCACGCTCGCCTCGCTCTGGTGCGGATTGTCCGGCACGCTCGAACTGCTGATCATCGCGCGTGCGGTGCAGGGGCTCGGCGCCGCACTCATGACTCCTCAGACGATGGCCGTCATCACCCGGACGTTCCCGCCCGACCGCCGCGGTGCGGCGATGGGTCTGTGGGGAGCCACCGCTGGTGTCGCGACACTCGTCGGCCCGCTTGCAGGTGGCCTGCTGGTGGACGGATTCGGCTGGGAATGGATCTTCTTCGTCAACGTTCCGGTCGGCATCGTCGCGTTCGTCATGGCGTGGGTGTTCGTGCCCCGCCTGCCGACGCACGCCCACCGGTTCGACATCCCCGGTGTGATCTTGAGTGCGGTCGGGCTCTTCCTGATCGTGTTCGGGCTCCAGGAGGGCGAGCACTACGACTGGGGCGTCATCTGGGGTCCGATCACCGTATGGATGGTGATCATCGCCGGCGTGATCGTGATGGCGGTGTTCATCTGGACTCAGGCACGCACCAAGAACGAACCACTGGTACCGCTCGAGTTGTTCAAGGAGCGCAACTTCGCGTTCTCGAACCTGGCTATCGCAACCGTCGGGTTCACGGTCACGAGCATGTCGCTGCCGCTGATGTTCTACGTCCAGCTCGCACGCGGCCTGACACCGACGCAGTCCGCGCTCCTGCTCGTGCCGATGGCGCTGCTCACGGGCGTGCTGGCGCCGTTCGCCGGCAAACTGTTCGACCGCACGGATCCCCGCTTCCTGCTGGTACCCGGGCTCCTGATGGTGTCGGGATCGCTGGTCTGGTACTCGGCGCTCATGAACGCGGACACTCCGATCTGGATGTTCCTGCTGCCCTCCGCCCTGATGGGAATCGGCAATGCGGGCATGTGGGGACCGCTTGCGACGACGGCCACACGCAACCTGCCGATGAGCCAGGCGGGGGCGGGCGCGGGCATCTACAACACGACGCGCACCGTCGGATCAGTCATCGGCTCAGCCGCGATCGCCGCTTTCATGCAGAGCAGGCTCGAGGCGAATCTTCCCGGTGCGGCCGATGCCGCCGGAGGCTTCGAAGGCGGAACGCTGCCGGACTTCGTCGTCGACGGCTTCTCGACCGCGATGGCGCAGGCGATCCTGCTGCCCGCATCGACCCTGCTCATCGGCGTCGTGGCCGTTTTCTTCCTACGTCGCCCGAAGGAGTCCGGCGAGGCCGAGTGGCACGCCGCCAACGCACAGCTCGCTGCGGAGGCGGCGCAGGACGAGGCGCAGCGCAACAGAGGCTGACGCTCAGCTCAGCGCCGTGGGGCTCACTCGTCGGGGTCGAACGGGTCGATCGGTGCGTGGTGGTCGAAAGCGACCACACCGCGCCGCCAATAGCCGCTGAACTGGGCTTGGCTCGGGGGCAGCCCGAGGCTCCGGCGGATGTGCCGCCGAACCGCGACCAGAGCGGATGCCTCGCCCGCGGCCCAGACGAAGACTCCGTCGCCGATGGGTGGAAATCGCTCGAGAGCGGCGAGGGTTGTCTGGCCCGTGGGGTCCGGCGCGACGATGTGCACGCGGATCTCGACGCCTGCGACATCGCCGAGGTAATCAGCGACCCACTCGCCGGATCCGGGGATCGCCGCGACGACGTCGACGTATGTTCCAGGTGGAATGTCGCGGACCCAGCGACTCACGGACGGCAGCGAAGTCTCGTCGCAGATGAGGAGCAGTCCGTCGACGTCCTGCGGGGCGCGCCTCGATCCGCGCGGTCCCACGACGACCAGCTCGTCCCCGGGCTGCGCGGACTCCGCCCACGATGAGGCCGGGCCTGGGTCGGGATGCACGAAGAAATCGAGATCGAGCTCGACTGTGCTCGTCGGAAACGCTCCGCCGACGGTGCGCGGAATCGGCGTGAAATCTCGGGAGATCGAGGCCCGGTCGGGCCGGACGATGCCGTCCGCGTCGGAGGCAGGCACCGGCGCCACGAGCTCTCCGGTTGCAGCATCCGGGAAGTACACCCGCACGTGGTCGGCCGGACCCGCACTCGTGAAGTCCGCGAACTCCGCGCCCGACACCGTCACACGCACGATCGGCGGCGCGACCCGCTCGACGCGCAGCACCGTGGCCCGACGCGCCGTGAAGCGGTTGCGGCCGCCCTCGCGCGCGAAGCGACCGGCGTCGGTGTCGCGTCGGGCTCTCCCTCGAGCCTCGGGAATCGTGGCATCGCTCATGTCACCAGCCAACCACAGGCGCCTATGCCCGAGCCGGGCGAGCGCTGCAAGATCCGTTCACATAATGATGCGTCTGCACGGCTGGATCGGCCGAAACGCCCGGGATAGCGTCGCATTCACTGGAGCGAACGCGCTCAGGCGGACCGTGGCGATCGCAGCCGAACCGGTGGCCGCTGGATACGAACGAAGGAAGAGACTTGTTCATCGTCGACTCGCAGGTCCACATCTGGAAGGAAGAGACCCCGGACCGTCCCTGGGTCCCCGGCGCGCGCGAGCGGATCCGTCTCAACGGCCACCGGGAAGAGCCATTCACTACGAGAAGAATGCATCTCGCTGATGGACGAGGCCGGTGTCAACCGCGCGCTCATCCTGCCCCCGTCGTGGGAGGGCGACCGCATCGACTACGCCCTCGAGGCTGCCGAGCAGTACCACGGCCGGTTCGGCATCATGGCCCGGGTGCCGCAGAACGACCCGGAAGAGGGCGAGCGACTCATGCACTCATCAAGGACAGCGAGCACATCAAGGGCATGCGACTGACCTTCCACCGGCCGCAGGACCGCAACTGGATGATCGACGGCACCAACGACTGGTACTGGCCGATCGCCGAGGAGCTCGGCATCCCGACCATGGTGCACGCGCCGATCTGGAAGGCGGAGCTGGGCGCGATCGCGGAGAAGCACCCTGGCCTGAAAATCATCATCGACCACATGGGCATCATGGCCCGCTGCGTCGACGACGCGATCGGCTACTGGGTCGAAGAGACCGCCGACCTGCACGTGCACCCGAACATCTCCGTCAAGGTCTCGGCCCTGCCCGGCTACTCGACCCAGCCCTTCCCGAACCTCAACATCGAGAAGTACGTGCACGAGATGGTCGATAAGATGGGCCCGGAGCGCGCGCATTCTGGGGCACCGACATCACCCGGCTGCTCGGCCATGGCCTGACCTGGACCGACACGATCGAGCAGTTCACGAAGCACTTCACCTTCACGGCCGAAGAGCTCGAATGGATCATGGGCCGGGGCATCTGCGAGGTCCTCGACTGGGACATTCCCACGTCCGACGTCGGGGCGGCGCGAGCGGAGAACGCCTGACTGTCCACCGAGAAGTCTGACGGCGGCGAGTTGCCGATCGAGGCCTTGGACGATCGGGCGCCGACGTCATCTTCTCCTCGCCGGGGTCGGAGTGGGCCCCGGTCTGGGAGGCGCTCGCCCGCCGCCAGACCGAGGGTCTGCCGTCCCCGCGCTACCTGGACCTGACGCACGAGACCGTCGCCGTGGGCATGGCCACCGGCTACGGCCTCGTCACCCGGCGAGTGCAGGCGGTGCTGCTGCACGCCGCCCCGGGCTCCTGCAGGGCGCCATGGCCGTGCACGGCGCGCTGCTGGCAGGCGTGCCGATGGTCGTCACCTCCGTCGAGTCGACCACCTACGGCGACGGCGACGGGCCCGATCCGGGCGGGCAGTGGTACCGCAACCTGTCCATCGTCGGCGGCCCGCACCATGTCGCGCAGCCGTTCATGAAGTGGGCGAACCAGGCGGCGAGCGTTCCACGCTGTACACGATGGTCAAGCGCGCGGGCGAGCTCGCCGACCGTCAGCCGAGCGGGCCGGTCTACCTGAACATCCCGTTGGAGGTGCTGCTCGACACGTCCGAGCCCCCGGTCAAGCCCAAGACGGTCGTCGAGGCGGACGTCGGTCAGCGCGCCAGAAGACGTCGAAGCGGTCGCTCGGCTGCTGGCCGACGCGAAGCGTCCGGTCATCGTGACCGAGACCGCGGGGCGGGAGCACGGCGGCTTCGAAGCGCTCACCGCGCTCGCCGAGGCCCTCGGCATCGCCGTCGTCGAGCCGGCATCCGCCGTCTGCGCGAACTTCCCAAGTCGAGCCCGGCGCACATCGGCGCCGACGTCGAGGAGTTCATCGACGAGGCCGACGTGATCGTGCTGGTCAACTGCCGCGCGCCGTTCTACCCGCCGAGCCGCCGCCCGGCGCTGGCGACGATCGTCGTCATCGACGAGGTGCCGCAACGCCCGCACATCGTGTACCAGGTGCTCAACGCCGACCACTATCTCGAGGGCGCGCTTCCCGAGACTCTCACCGCGCTCCTTGTCGCGACTCACGAGATCACCGGCCCGGCGTCGCTCGACGCGCGTCGGCGGAGCGTCCGCGCTGAGCACGACGCCTGGCAGGCGAAGACCGACGCGATCGAGGCGAAGGCCGCTGCTGCGGCATCCGCCATCGACCCGGTCGCGCTGTCGGTGGCGCTGCGCGAGATCGTGCGCGCCGAGAATGCCATGGTGGTCGACGAGACGATCACGCACGGCCGACTCGTGCAGCGTCACATCGGGTGGGAGCGCCCGGACGGGTTCTTCTACGTGCAGGGCGGACTCGGCCAGGGGATCGCCGTGGCGCTCGGAGTCAAGCTGGCTGTGCAGGACGGCTTCGTGCCCTATACGGTCGGCGACGGCGCGTTCCTCTACAACCCGATCGTGCAGTCGCTCCTGGCGGCCAAGGACTTCGGCCTGCCCGTCCTCATCGTCATCTTCAACAACAAGAAGTACCTGTCGATGAAGATGAACCACCTGCGCTTCTACCCGCAGGGCTCGGCTGTGCAGACGAACAACCACCTCGGAGTCGATCTGTCGACCCAGCCGGAGCTCTCGGAGTTCGCCGCACCGTTCGACATGTTCCACGCCGCAGTCGACGACCCCGCCGAGCTGCCGCGCGTCCTGGCCGAGGCGACGGCCGCCGTCAAGCGCGGCACCACCGCGGTGGTCAACGTCACCGTCTCGCGCTGAGCTTCCCGGGGTCGGGCCGAACCCTCGGGTCCGGCCTCCGGGGCACCACCACTGAATGACCCGCGCTCTGCGCACTCGAACCGAAAGGCCGCACAATGCCTGGTCCCGTCACTGTCTCCCCGTCCGACCTCGAAGGCTTCATCAGCAGCCTGTTCGTCGCTGCGGGCGTCAGCGAGGCGGATGCCGCCACTGCTGCGCCCGTGTTCGTCTGGGCCAATCTCCGCGGCGTGGATTCGCACGGGCTGGCGCGCGTGCCGCGCTACGTCGAGCTGTTCGAGTCGGGTGAGGCCAACGCCAAGCCCGACATCACCATCACGAGCGACCGCCCGGGGGTCGTCGTGATCGATGCCGACCGGGCACCCGGCCCGGTGGCGCTGACGCGCGCGGCCGATCTCGCGATCGAGCGGGCGCGCGAGCAGGGCGTCGCGCTCGTATCGGTGCGCGGCACCGTGCACACCGGTGCGATCGGCTACTACACGTCGAGGATCGCGGATGCCGGACTCATCGGCCTCGGGATGGTAGCGGGTATGCCGAACATGGCATACGAGGGTGCGGCGGGTGCGGCGGTGGCGACATCGCCGCTCGCGATCGCCGTGCCGGGTACCGGCAAGCACCCGACCGTCGTGCTCGACATGGCGACCGCGGTCATCGCCCTGGGCAAGATCGCCCAGTTCAAGCGTGCGGGCAAGCCGCTTCCCGAGGGAGCGGCGACCACCGCCGACGGAACGCCGACCACCGACCCCGGCGAAGCGAAGATCCCCCTGCCGGTCGGCGGCGCCAAGGGCTCGGGCCTGTCGCTCATGTTCGAGCTGCTGACCTCGGTGCTCGTCACCGCCCCGATCCTCACCGGATTCCACGGTGGCGCCGAAGGCGGGAGGAAGCACCGGCAGAACGCCACCCTCATCGCGATCGACCCGTCGGCCGTCGGCTCGGCCGAGGAATTCGCGGCGAACGTCGACGCGACGATCGAGACAATTCAGGGCCTGCCGACCGCGGCGGGATCGGACCGCGTGATCGTGCCGGGCCAGCGCGGAGCCGAGACGTTCGAAAAGCGCTCGGCAGCCGGCATCCCGGTCGGCGAGAAGCTGTGGGCGGAGATGGTCGCGGCCGCCGACAAGCTCGGCGTCGCGGTGCCCGAGGTCGGCTGACATGGCGAAGCGGTGGGTTCTTCCGTCTTACGGCGGGATCGAGGCTCTCGAGTTCGTGGACGCCGATGTGCCCGCACCCGGAGTCGGCGAGGTCTCGATCCGGGTGACCGCGGCCGGCGTGAACCCCTCGGATTACAAAGGCCTGTCGGGCGGCTGGAACGCGGATGCGTCGCTCCTTCCGCTCGGCGTCGGTCAGGAGGCTGCGGGCGTCGTCACAGCGGTCGGGCCGGAGACGCAGATCGCGACCGGGGTCGTCGCCATGGGAGACCGGGTTGTCGCCTTCAAGATCACCGGATCGTTCGCGACCGACATCACGGTCGCCGCGAAAGACGTCTTCGCGCTGCCCGAGCAGCTCGACGAGGTCGCCGCCGGGGGGCTGCTGCACGTCGGTGTGGTTGCTGCCGAGCTGCTTCACCTGTCCGGTGCCCGAGCCGGTGACACGCTGCTCGTCCATGGCGGCTCGGGGTCGGTGGGCTCGATCGTCATCCAGCTGGCTCAGCGCGCCGGCGCGCGAACAATCGCGACAGGTTCCGCCGAGAGCGAGGCGAAGATCCGCGCACTGGGTGCGGCGCCGACCACCTACGGCGACGGTCTCGCCGATCGCGTCCGCTCACTCGCTCCCGGTGGGGTGGATGCCGCGATCGATGCCGCCGGCACCGACGAGGCTCTCGCGGTTTCACTCGAGCTCGTCGCGGACCCGTCGCGGATCGCGACGCTCGCGCCCGGACCGCGAGCACGCGAGGCCGGCGTGAGGATATCGGCCGGAGCGGCCCCCGCGAGCATCGCATTCCGCGAACCCGAGCGTGCCGCGATCCTCGAGCTTGCTGCATCCGGTGCCATCGCCCTTCCGATCGCGCGGACGTTCGCGCTCTCGGACGCTCCCGCGGCCCTGCGACTTGTCGCGACAGGACACCCCGGCGGCAAGGTGGTGCTCGTCCCCTGAGGCGACGCGCTCAGCGGCCGCCCATGGCGTCTTCGGCGGTGAGGTGCTCGACGGTCTTGCCGGTGTCGGCGAACGTGCGCGTGACATACGCCTGCGGGTAGATCCACAGGATGCGCATCGGCGCGTCGCCGGTGTTCTGGTACCGGTGGAAGACGCCCGCTTTCACGTAGGCAGTGTCGTCCTTCTTCAACTGCTCGTGGACGACGCCGGCGGGCTCATGCACTTCGACGAAGCCTTCGCCCTCGAGGATGAGCACCTGCTCGTCGCAGTTGTGCGAGTGCAGCGGGGCGCCCGCGCCGACCGGGTAGATGCTGATCCCCGTCGCGAGATTGTTTTCGCCGCCACTCGTCTCGGTCGTGATCAGAGGCCAGGTTCGCACGGCTCCGCCGCGGTCCATCACCTCGATCTCGTCGAACTTGATGATCGTCGTCATACTTCTCCTTCGGGCTGCGTTCCACGTTAGGACCCGGGAGGTGCCAGAGCCGTTCGTCGATTGCACGATTACCTTGCCGAGCGGGCACTCGTGCGCACTGAGGACGCAGACCTAGCATCGCCATGACGGGCGTGCCGTGCGCTCCGCCGACCCGAGGACGAGCATGCGACTAGACGTCATCCCCACTGAAGCCATGACCGACAGGCAGCGAGAACTCGCCGACCGCATCATCGCGAAGCGGGGCAAGATCGGCGGACCCTTCAAGGTCTGGCTGCACAGTCCTGAGCTGTGCGACCGCGTCGAGGCGCTCGGCGCGTTCGTCCGATTCGACTGCAGCCTTCCCGAGCGCATCCGCGAGTACGCGCTGCTCGTGGCATCCCGGTACTTCGATGCGCAATTCTCCTGGAACTCGCACATCGACAACGCGCTGTCCACCGGCATCCCCGCGGACGCGGTCGAGGCGCTCGCGAGGTGGGACACGCCGGACTTCGGCGACGACATCGAGCTCGCGACGTTCCACGAGCTCGCGATCGAACTTCTCAGCACGCACTTCGTCTCGGACGACACCTTCGCTCGGGCGCGCGCGGTCTTCACCGATCAGCAGCTCGTCGACACCGTGGGACTGCTCGGCAACTTCACCCTGCTGTCGATGTGCCTGAACCTGTTCCAGGTCGACCTGCAGCCCGAGCGCGTGCCGCCGTTCCCGGACGTCCGTGGCTATTCGAAAGTCGAGGCCGCACAGGCCTGATCGCCGGCCGAACTCGGCCACCGTCTCAAGGAGGAGACATGTCACACGACATCACCACTCGCCAGCGCGAAGCCTACGAGGCGCTCCACGCTCATCCGCAGGGGCCGTTCATCGAGAGCGCTCCTGCGATCTTCAGCCCTGCCGCGGCCGCGCAGGACGAGGGGAACGGACGGTCGGCGGTGAAGCGCTTCGGCCCGCAGTTCCTGCCGACCGAGTACACGAACTGGACCGAGGAGGCCGGCGCGCACGTCGAGACCGCCTACCTCGGGGACTGGTCGCCCCTGGCGAAAGTGATCGTGCGGGGCCAGGACGCCCTCGCCTTCCTGAGCCAACTCGGCATGAACAGCCTGGCCTCGTTCGAGCTGGGGCAGATCAAGCACCACATCCAGCTCGATCAGAACGGCTGGATCGCTTCCGAGGGCATCCTGCTGCGGCTCGGCGAGCACGAGTTCCAGTACACGGCCGGCAGCGGCGACTGGCTGCTCTGGCAGTTCGGTCTGGGAACGTGGAATGCCACCGTCGAAGACATCAGCCCTGACCTGTTCATCTTCGGGGTGCAGGGTCCGCAGTCGATCCACGTGCTCGAGAACGTGCTCGGCGAGAGTCTCGGCGACATCCGCTTCAACCGCAGCCGTCCGACACGCATCGGCGGCGTCGAAGTGCGCATCCTTCGGGCAGGGATCTCGGCCGAGCTCGGCTACGAGATCCACGGGCCGGCGGATGCCGCCAACGACGTCTGGCGCTTCATCCGCGACGCGGGAGCGGACTTCGGGCTGAAGCAGCTGGGCCTCCCGCGCAGCCGGTTCGCACATCGAGGCCGGCATCGCGACGAACGGCCTCGACTACTTCCCTTCGGCGGCGGTCACACCCGGTGCCCCGTGGCAGTTCAAGCAGGGCGGACTCGAGGGCAGCTTCATCCCGATGGGCGGCTTCACCGACTTCTTCCGCAAGCCGATCGAACTCGGCTGGCAGGTGCGCGGCGACTTCACCCACGAGTTCATCGGGCGTGACGCCCTGCTCGCCGATCAGGAGACGGGAGATCCGCCGCGGGTCTTCGCGGGGCTGGTCTGGAACAGCGACGACGTCGCAGCGATCCTCACCGCGGGTCTGAGCGATGACCCGCTGCCGGAGCCGATGGAACTGCCGCGTGTGGCCGGTCCGGCGTTCGACACCGTGCTGAAGGACGGGGCGCCCGTCGGAGTCGCCACTGGGCGGACCCTCAGCCCGACTCTGCGCAAGACGATCTCACTGGTGACGATCGACCGCGCTCACGCCGAGCCGGGCACCGAGGTCGTCGTGGTCTGGGGCAAGCCGGGCAGCGCACAGCGCGAGATCCGCGCGACGGTCGCCGCTCTGCCGTTCAAGCCCGACAACCGCCGCGTGGATGTGGCCATGCTCTGACCGAGCGTGCGGGCGGCGTTCGGGCGCGATCAGTCGGTTTCGGCGCCCTGGCAGAAACCGCAGTCGTCGTCCTCGCAGTACCAGTCGACGACGCGAGCGTCAGCGGACATCTCGGTTCTCCCTCATTGGCGAGACGGGTCTTGGTTGCCTGCGGCGGTGTCCGCAGATCAGGCGTGCCTCGGATCGAGGCGATCGCTGCGGCCGTGTCAGCCGGCGAAGGTTGACCGCGAGTGGCGGCCGGATGTCTCCATGCTGACACCGCTCGCACGCACCCACCTCCTCGAATCGTGCATGCGAAGGTGACGGATCGCGTCGGCTCCTACCCCTCGACGGGCTGACAGGTGTCTGATACTGTTCCAGTCAACTGAAACAACGGCCTACCCCACATCAGTCAAGGACGGACAATGACGATCGTCGAACCCCGAATGCCCAACGCGGCATTGAAGATGCCGCAAGACCAGGGCGTGCTGCTCGTCCATGGCGCTGACCGCCCTGGACTCGTGCGCGCAATCTCCACGGCTCTCGCTGAGACGGGCGCGAACATCGTCTCGCTCGATCAGCACACCGACGACCCAGAGGGCGGACGCTTCTTCCAGCGGACCGTGTTCCACGTCGAGGACTTCACCGCCGTCCGTCCCGCACTCGAAGAAGCGCTCGAGAACCGGCTCGGAAAGGGACTCGGACTGACCTGGCGCCTCGCCGACCGATCGGTTCCCAAGCGCGTGGCGATCCTCGCCTCCACATCAGACCATTGCCTGCTCGACCTGCTCTGGCGGCAGCGGCGGGGCGAGATCCCGATGACCGTCCCGATGGTGATCGCCAACCACAGCACCGTCGCCGACGACGTGCGGTCGTTCGGCATCCCGTTCTTCCACGTCCCGTCAAGAGGCGCCGACAAGGCCGCTGCGGAAGATGAGATCGTGCGCCTGCTGACGGGCAACGTCGACCTGGTCGTGCTCGCTCGGTATATGCAGATCCTCTCGCAGGACTTCCTCGAGCGTGTCGGTGTCCCGGTGATCAACATCCACCACTCGTTCCTGCCGGCCTTCATAGGTGCAGGTCCATACCGCAAGGCCAAGGAGCGTGGGGTCAAGTTGATCGGCGCTACGGCGCACTACGTGACCGAAGACCTCGACGAGGGTCCGATCATCGAACAGGACGTCGTGCGCGTGTCCCACGCAGACACAGCATCGGACCTCCAGCGGCGCGGCGCGAACGTCGAACGAGCGGTACTCGCTCGCGCGGTCACCTGGCACTGTCAAGACCGCGTCATGCGCAACGGTCGCGAGACCGTCGTCTTCTGAACCACTCGACCACCCCGATCTGAAAGGCGATTCGATGACGAAAGCACCCACGGCAACGAACCTCATGACCGACTTCTCGCTCGAGATGACGGGCAAGGATGTGGACGACCTCAGCCAGGCTGCGCCCCTGATCCCGCACGGCACACGCGTCAACGTCACCTTCCTCGGCAATGAGGACCTCGAGATGCGCCTGGCGGCATCCCGTGCCGTGCTCGCGAAGGGTCTCGTACCGGTTCCGCACATTTCTGCCAGGCGCCTCAAGAGCCGCGCGGAGCTCGAGGTGTACCTCGGCTCACTGCGGGACGCCGGCGCGATCGAGAGTGTGTTCGCGGTCGGGGGCGACCCCACCGAACCCGAAGGTCCGTATGCCGACTCCGAGAGCGTGATCCGGTCAGGGCTCCTCGCCGAGTACGGCGTGCGGAAAGTGAGCATCGCCGGCTACCCGGAGGGTCATCCCGATATCGCGGAAGAGGTGCTGTGGGACGCTCTCGCCGGCAAGGCCGACTCGCTGCAGAAGCAGGGTCTCGAAGGCACGATCATCACGCAGTTCGCCTTCGACGACGCGCCGGTCTTCGAGTGGATCGAGCAGGTGCGGGCTCGAGGCATCACGATGCCGATCCGCGTCGGAGTTCCAGGGCCCGCGGGCGTGAAGCGGCTGATCGGATTCGCGCGACGCTTCGGCATCGGGGCGAACGCCATGATCGTGAAGAAGTACGGCTTCTCGCTGACGAACCTCATGGCCACGGCCGGCCCGGACAAGCTCATCAGAGCGTTGGAGAACGGCTACGACGCCGAGCGGCACGGCGAGGTTCGCCTGCACTTCTACACCTTCGGCGGCCTGACGGCGACGTCCGCGTGGATTCACAAGTTCCGCGCCAGCTGAGCGCGGCTGTACACCAACTCAAAGAGGAGACACGATGTCCGCACCCAGCCTGCAAGACGCCATCGAGCGTGCAGGATCCCCGATCAACCTCATCTGGAAGCCGGGGGTCGCGCCCTGGGCGGTCCCCGTCGTCGAGCCCGAGTTTCGCGGCTGGGCGCAGGAGCAGGAGGCGTGGCGCTCCACTGTCGCGCTCTTCGACCTGTCGTTCCACATGTTCGACACGTTCTTCGAGGGGCCCGATGTCACCCGGCTGCTCAGCGACGTCAGCGCGAACAACTACACGAACTTCGCAGTGGGCCAGGCCAAGCAATTCGTGCCGGTCTCGTACGACGGCAACATCATCACAGACGGCATCCTGCTGCGCGAGGCTGAGAACCGGTACACGCTCACCGGGGTGCCCGCAGCGCAGAACTGGGTGAAGTACCACGCGACGCAAGGCGGCTATGACGTCGGCTTCACCACAGACCCCGACTCCTCGGTCCGCAAGGATGCCGACCCCCGACTGTTCCGCTTCCAGGTGCAGGGCCCGCGAGCCATGGATGTGGTCGAGCGGGCGTTCGGCGGCGCGCTGCCCGAGACCAAGTTCTTCCACTCGGTCGTCGTCGACCTCGACGGCGTGCCCGTCCGCGCTCTGCGGCACGGCATGGCCGGGCAGGCCGGCTACGAGTTCATCGGAGACTTCTCTCACTACTCTCGCGTGAAGGATGCGCTGCTCGACGCGGGCGAAGCATCCGCCATCGCGTCTGTCGGCGGACTCGCGTACTTCACCAACGGCGTGGAAAGCGGGTGGATCCCCACCCCGACTCCCGCCATCTACACCGACCCGCGGCTCGAGGACTACCGCCGGTCGCTGCCGGTGTTCTGGTACGAGGGGATGAAACCACTCAACGGAAGCTTCTACTCCACCGACGTCGCCGACTACTACATCTCACCGTGGGAGCTCGGCTACGGGCGGTCCATCTCGTTCACCCACGACTTCATCGGCCGCGACGCCCTCGAGGCGGCGCGCGACGAGGTGCGCCGTACGAAGGTCACGCTCGAGTTCGACGCGGATGGCGTCCGCCGCGTGTTCGGCGACGACCTCGGCTACCTCAACAGCTACGGCCGATACCGCATCGAGCACGGCGGTGAGCTGGTGGGGATGACGTTCTGGACCTCGCACATCGCTCCTGTCGGCACGGTCCTCGCGCTCGCGCTCGTCGACCACGTCGCGGC
The DNA here is from genome assembly GCA_963713325.1 of uncultured Actinomycetota bacterium. Classification (GTDB taxonomy): domain Bacteria; phylum Actinomycetota; class Actinomycetes; order Actinomycetales; family Microbacteriaceae; genus Microbacterium. The sequence goes on along the minus strand of CAVQLL010000007.1, from coordinate 142,695 downwards.
CGCGCCGGGCACGCAGGTTGAGGTCGTGTGGGGCGAGCATCCTGGACAGGGAACGGCGTCCGACGCCGATCTCGGCTTCCCGCGCATCCGCGCGACGGTGCAGACGTCGCCGTACAACGAGTACGCGCGCACCGCGTATCGCGCCGACGCGGCGGTCTAGCATCCCGATCGACGGGATGCCGGGACGGACCCGCGAGGAGGCGATGATGGCCAGGACCATAGGACGCGTCCACGTCCGCGACTTCCATGACGATGACCTCGACGGCATCGTCCGCCTGTGGGAGAACGCGAGTCTCACCGGCAGCCCCGTCTACTCGCTCGCCGAGGTGATCGCGTCCTGCCAAGCAGACCATGCCGTGGTGGCGGTCGCCGACGAGCGGCTCGTGGGCGCGGCCGTGGGCCGCGCCGCCCACGCACAGGGGTGGATCGTGTTCTTCGCGACGGCGCAGGCCGCGCAATCCGAACGCATCGCGACGGCGCTGCTCGACGCCCTCGAGCGGCGCATGGCGCCGCTCGGGCTGGGAAAGCTGTCGATCCTCCTCGCCGAGCACGGTGACGGTCTGCAGGGCTGCTTGCCAGCGGCTACGAGGTGCGCCACCAACTGCGCTATCTCGAGCGGCCGATGCCCGTTCAGCGTCGCGAGCTGGATCTGCTGAAGGAAGTCGGTGGCCGCATCCTCCCTCGTCATCTGTGGCGAAACGTCAGCGGAATGCGGCGGGAGAAGCAGCTGCTGGAAGAGCGGCTGGTCACGCCGCTGGCACAGCCCGAGATCGCCGAGCGCTTCGGGGTGGTCCCACCCCGCGCCGTGATGCTGTTTGGACCGCCGGGCACGGGCAAGACGACGTTCGCGAAGGCCGTCGCGTCGCGGCTCAACTGGCCGTTCGTCGAGCTGTTCCCGTCGCGACTCGCGCACAGCGCGGGAGGCCTTGCCGGGGCCCGCGCGCCGGATTCGAAGTGATTGCCGACCTCGAGCACGTGGTGGTCTTCATCGACGAGGTCGAGGAGGTCGCATCCGCCGACGCGGCGATCCACCATCACCCACGCAGGGTGTCACGAACGAGCTGCTCAAACTCGTGTCCGAATTCCGCGAGCGCGAGGGGCGTCTGCTGATCTGCGCGACGAACTTCATCCGTGGACTGGATGCCGCATTCCTGCGTCCGGGACGGTTCGACTACGTCATCCCGATCGGTCTTCCCGATCGCGAAGCGCGACGGGCGATCTGGAGCCGCTACGTGCCGGCCGGCGTCCTCGAACGCATCGATCTCGACGCGCTGGTGAGCGCGAGCGAGGGCCTCACGCCAGCGGACATCGAGTACGCGGCACGGGGAGCGTCGCAGGAAGCCCTTGCCCGCGCGCTCAAGACCGCGCCCGTCGTCGACGACGATGGCGATACCGACGGGCTCCAAAGTGCCCGAGGTCGACCTGCGCACGGACCACTACCTGTCGGCACTGGCGGCCACGCGCGCGACGGTGTCGCCGGATGCGGCGCGCGCCTTCCTCGAGGACATCGCGACCATCGGTCGGCTGTGACTCAGGCGGGGTTGACCGCGCGGCCGGGAACCGGCCACATCGTTCCGGTCGGCAGCTCGTCGTCGAACGACACGCTGATCGTCGTCAGGGCGGCATTCAGTCCAGCGCGCTGGTTTCCGAGGATCGCGTCGACTTCCGCGTTGACGAGTGCCACATTTGCGCGGCCCTCGGCCGCCGCCTCCAGCCCCCGAGGCGTGACCTCGTACCAGATCACACGCTTGTGGACGGGGTGGGGGAGCCTGCGCACCCAGCCGAGGGTCTCGAGATGCCCGAGTGCCGTGGTCACGCTCTGCGGGGTGAGGCGGAAGAGCCGCGCGAGGTCCGATGCCGACATGTGCCCCAGCTCATCGAGGTGCACGGTGATGCCCAGCTGCGTCACGGTCACACCGAGGTCCTCGATCGCCGCGACGACCTGCCGATGCACAGCCTGGTTCGCTCGCCACAGGCGATACGGCAGTCCATCCAGCCATGCCGACGGACTTTCGATGCTGTCTCTTGCCATGCGTGCCGCTCCTCCGTCTTCTGCTCAACATTACATCACTCATCAATCTTTACTGTTAGCTGTAATGTTTACAGATAACTGATACTATGGCATTCGACCCACGGGGATGTGGGCATACAACCTCCGAAAGGACACATCATGGTCAGCCTCGAAGACGAGATCCAGAGCCTTGGGGGACCCCTCGAGCTCCTCCGCAGCGGACGCTCTGGTGCGTACGTATTCCCCGTCAAGGCGGAGTTCACGAACTGGCGCGATGAGCAGGAGTCGTGGCGTACCACCGCGGCGCTCATGGACCTCTCCCTCCACATGCCCGACCTCATCGTCGAAGGCCCCGATGTCTTCGCCCTGCTCGCGCACATCGGCGCCAACAGCTTCCGCAGCTTCGGACCCATGAAGGCCAAGCAGCTCATCGCGGTCGGCTACGACGGCAACATGGTCGGCGACGCCATCCTCTTCTGCCTGGGCGAGAACCTCGTGCGCATCGTCGGCCGTCCGCCGGCACTGAACTGGGTGCAATTCCACGCCGAGACCGGCGACTGGAACGTGACGGTGCGCAAGGACGAGCGCGCGATCCTCAACCCGAAGGGTCGCGAGCTCTACCGGCTGCAACTGCAGGGACCGACCGCCGGCGAGATCTTCGAGAAGGTCAACGGCGGTCCCCTGCCCGAGATCAAGTTCTCCCACATGGGCAAGATCAAGATCGGCAGTACGAGGCGACGGCGCTCAACCACCGCATGTCGGGCTTCCCCGGGCTGGAGTTCTTCGGCCCGTACGCAGAACTCGAGGGGGTGCGCAACACGCTGCTCGAGGCAGGCGCCGAGTTCGGCATCACCCAGATCGGCGGTCGCGCATACGCCTCCGTGGCAACCGAGTCCGGCTGGATCGCCAACACGCTCCCCGCTGTCTACAGCCAGCTCGAGATGAAGCCGTTCCGCGAGTGGCAGAACGCGCGGTCGTTCGAGGGCACGCTCGCCCTCGGCGGCAGCTTCGTCTCGAACCGCATCGAGGACTACTACGTCACGCCGTGGGACCTCGGGTACACCCACATCGCGAAGTTCGACCACGACTTCATCGGCCGTGAGGCGCTTGAAGCTCGGCAAGGTGAGAAGCACCGCCGCAAGGCGTGGATCGAATGGACAGCGACGATGTGGCCAAGACCTTCGCGAGCATGTACAACGAGGGTGGCGAGCGCTATAAGTACCTCGAGACGCCCATGTCGAGTACACGGCGAGCCAGTTCGATGTGGTCGAGCGCAACGGCGAGCGCGTCGGCCTCATGAACCTGTCGATCTACTCCTCGAACACGCGCAGCTGGATCTCGCTCGGCTCTCTTGACGAGAGTGCTCAGCCCGGCGATGAGGTCGTGCTCACGTGGGGCGAGCCCAACGGCGGATCGCAGAACCCGACAATCGAGCGCCACGCGCAGACCACCGTGCGCGCGACCGTCATTCCTCGGCCGTTCTCCGGGATCACTGAGGGGTCCGGATACCGCGTTCTGGCGAACGCGTCGGCCTGACCCGTTCCGGCACCGTCACCTCGCCGGCGTCCCCCATGTCACGGGGGACGCCGGCCCGGTCACCGGCTCCCTGGGTCAGGCGCTGCGTGCGTGCGTGATCACGAATGCCGGGCCTCTGCGCGCACTGCAAGCTAGGTGTGCAGCATCCCGACGTCGTCCCCCGGCACGATGGGAGGACGACGCGCCGACGGTGAATCGCCCGGGCGGCGCGAATCCGCGAACCAGAGAGCATCCCATGACAGAGTCGTCCCTCACAGCCCGCCCGAACGTCATCGTCATTCTGGTCGACGACATGGGCTTCTCGGACCTCGGCAGCTATGGCGGCGAGATCGTCACGCCCAACATCGACCGATTGGCATCGCACGGAGTCCGTCTCTCGAGCTTCTACACGACTCCGAAATGCAGTCCCACGCGTGCATCCCTCCTCACAGGTCGTTACTCCCACGAGGTCGGCATCGGAGTCCTCACCCGCCCGGTCGGGTACGCGGGCTCACTGGATCCGGACGTGCCGACGCTCGGCACAGTATTGGGCGATTCGGGCTACTCGACCGCTCTGGTGGGCAAGTGGCACCTGTGCTCCGACGTGGAGGAGCCTGGCCCCAGCTGGCCGACGCGTCGAGGTTTCGAAGAGTTCTACGGCATCGCCGGGGGCGGTACCAGCTACTTCAACCCGAAGGCCTTCTTCCACGGGGAGGAGTCCGCCGAGGCGGACGCGCAGGATCCCGATTTCTACCTCACCGATGCGCTCACAGATCGCGCCGCAGACTTCGTGCGCCGATCTGTTGCCGCGGACGAACCGTACTTCCTCTACCTCGCCTACACCGCGCCCCACTGGCCGCTGCAGGCGCCGGAGCACGATATCCGCGGCCAGGCGGGCAGCTATGCGGACGGGTGGGATGCTGCGCGTGAGCTACGCCGCAGCAGGCAAGCCGAGCTCGGCCTGTTTCCGGAGCCCTTCGAGCCTGCACCGAGAGATGCTCGAGAGGCGCCCTGGGACGACGTCGAGGACCAGAAGTGGCAGCAGCGCAGGATGGAGGTCTTCGCCGCACAGGTCACCGCGATGGATCGCGGCATAGGCCGAGTCCTCGATGAGCTGGAGCGCAGCGGGACGTTCGATGACACCCTCATCCTCTTCCTCTCCGACAACGGCGCAGACGCGATGGAGATCGCTCTCGGCCAGCGCTTCGCTCCCCATGTCATTCCAAGGGAGACCCGCGATGGACGGGCGGTCGCGATCGGCAATGATCCGACGATCACCCCCGGTGCGGAGGACAGCTATGCCAGCTATGGGCGCCCGTGGGCGAACCTCTCGAACACCCCCTTCCGGCTCTACAAGTCGTGGGTACACGAGGGGGGCATCGCTGCGCCCCTCATCGCGTGCTGGGTGAACGGCGGTGTCTCGGGTGGTGAGGTCCGTCACGATCCGGCGCATGTTGTGGATCTGCTGCCGACGATCGCCCAGGCCACGGGCGCCGAACTCCCGGAGCGTCTGGCCGGTGCAAGCCTGCTGGACCAGCTTCGTGGCGGCTCGGCGGTCGACCGCGACATCTTCTGGGAGCACATCGGCAATCGAGCGATGAGACGCGGCCGATACAAGCTCGTGAGTGAGACCGACGGTGAGTGGGAGCTCTACGACATGCAGAGCGACCGCGCCGAACTGCACGACATCGCGCAGAAGCATCCGCAATTGGTCGAGGACCTGAGCGTCGCCTGGCAAGACTGGGCCGACAGTCATGGAGTGATCCCCTGGCCTGACCTCGTCGCGATGTACGTGGAGCGCGGGCTGCCTGCGTGGCAGGCCACGTCGTAGGGCGACCCTCGCGCAGATCGTGCACTGTTATCTTGCGCTCCGGGGGCTGGGGAGGCGCAGTCGCGCTGAGTAGCGTTTGACGGACCCGAGAAGCCATGCGGGTGTCCCACACAGTTCCCGAACGACACAGTTTTACCCAGACGCAAGGAGGCGTCAGAGATGACTAGAAAGTCACGAATGCTCAGGGTCTTCGCACCGCTCATGGTGGCCGGGCTCTTGCTTGCCGGCTGCGCCGGCGCAGGCGGAGAGGCGACGCCCACGGAGGGTGCTTCGACTGCCACGCCACCCTCGGAGCCCACTGGAACGCTCCGCATCAACTGGGGCGGGGTGCCCGCCAGTTGGGCACCCGGTGCCCGCACCGAGCCTGGATACATGTACGTCCCTTACGAGACGCTCGTACTGCTCGGAGACGGCTACGAAATCATCCCCAATCTCGCCACCGAATGGGTGGAGGAGCCGATGGCGCTCACGCTGACGCTCCGCGACGACGTGGTCTTCCACGACGGAACTCCGTTCAATGCCGAAGCCGTCAAGGCAAACCTCGAGTACGTCCGCGACAACCCCGGCGCGTACTCAGGACCGCTGCAAGCCGTCGCGTCTGTCGACGTGGTCGACGAGTTCACTGCGAAGATCAGCTTCAAGTTCCCGGCTCCGTCCTTCCTCCGTGCTCACGCGCAACAACGTCCACATTGCGAGCCCGGCGGCGCTCGCCAGCGGATCTGTCGTGACCGCCCCGGTGGGCACTGGGCCGTGGAAGTTCGACGCTGAGTCGTCCGTCGAAGGCACGAAGTGGTTCTTCACCCTTCACGAGGAGTACTGGGGCGACCCCGTCTACTTCGAGAACGTCGAGCTGTACGGCATCCAGGACGACACGGCCGCGGTGGGCGGTCTCCTGAACGGCGAGATCGATGTGACAGATGTCGAGAGCGACCAGATTCCGCGGATCGAGTCCGCGGACACTGACTCGTACGAGTACCCCGCTGTCCGCAACAACATCGTGTTCTTCGACCGAGCGCCAGGAGGCGTGTTCGGCGACGTCGACGTCCGCAAGGCGATGTGCCACGCGGCGACCGCGGACGGAATGCTGGAGATTCCGTCCGAGAACATCCTCGAGGCGCCGAAGCAGCACTTCCTGGAGGGCGACCCCGGCTATAACCCTGACATCATCGGCTACACGCTCGACCTTGATGAAGCCGAAATCCCTGGACGGAGGTACCGTCGAGGCCGTGTTCCCGGCCGCGCCGTTCCTCAAGGTCCACCTTGAGTACTTGGCGGACCTGATGAATCAGCTTGAGGGCGTCAATGTCACGGTGCAGGATGGCCGTCCCCGACTTCCTGGCCACGTGGAACAGCGGGAAGTATGCGCTGGGCGTCGGACAGAATACCGAGGTGACGCCCTACGACTGGTACAGCAGCTGGTTCGCGGCCAATGCTCGCCAGAACCCCTCGGGCTACGAGAGTCCCGAGCTGAAGGCGGCGCTGACGCAGCGAAGGCTGCCGGCAGTTCACCGAGGCGGATGGTCTGTGGCAGGAAGTCATGAAGATCATCATTGACGACGAAGCGCTGCATGCGCATTCGCGGTCGCGGGGCAGACCATCGGCTCGACTTCCAACACCGTTGCGGGTGTTCAGGCGCCGGCCGCTCAGCCCTACATGGTGAACATGGTCGATTATCGGTCGATCTATCCGGTGACCTCGGGCGAATGATCAACGCGGCTGAGGGGCTGTCAGGTGGCAGTCCCTCAGTCGCCACGATGAACCATCCAGGAGAAAGATGATGGACGCGATTGGACTGAGGTGCCCGAGATGCTGAAGCTCATCGGCTACCGCCTCGCACTCGCCATTCCGCAATTGGTGATCATCGCCGTGTTGGTCTTCCTCCTCACCTACCTGGTGCCGGGAAGCGTGGCGGCGGCCATTCTCGGCGACGCAGCGGCGACGCCCGCCGCCATCGCGGAGGTCGAGCAGAAACTCGGCCTCAACCGGCCGATCTGGGTACGACTGGGTGAGTACTTCGCCAACGCGGTGCAGGGCGACCTGGGCACCTCACTGCTTTCCGGTCAGCAGGTGACGGACATGATCGCGCAGCGGCTTCCCGCAACGCTCTCGCTCGTGGGCGGCGGATTCCTCTTCGCGATCGTCTTCGGCATCGGCGCCGGCCTGTTTGCGGGTGTCCGCGCCGGCCAGGTGCGCGACAAGGCCGTCACCGGAGTCACTGCCTTCATCCAGTCGGTGCCCGAGTTCTGGGGGGGCCTGACCCCATCCTTGTCTTCGTGATCAATCTGGGCTGGTTCCCGGTGGTCGCGTGGACGCCACCCGGCAACGACGTCGGACTGTGGCTGCGCGGCCTCCTCCTCCCCGCCATCGCGCTGGGACTCGGCGCCTTCGCACTCATCGCCCGGCAGACCCGCACCGCTGTTGCCGACTCCCTCGCGTCGCGGTACGCCGACACCCTCACCGCGGCAGGCGTCCCGCGCCGCCGTATCGTGTGGAACTACGCACTGAAGAACGCGATGGTGCCCGTGCTCACCGCCAGCGGCCTGGCGATCGGCATCCTGATCGGCACCAGCCTGGTGATGGAGCGCGTCTTCTCATTCCCGGGCTCGGCACGCTGCTGCTCGGCAGCGTGCTGGGGAACGACTTTCCCGTCGTGCAGGGCGTCGCGCTTGTCATCGCGATCATCGTCATCTTCGTCAACCTCGTCATCGACATCCTGTACGGCGTGATCAATCCGAAAGCCCGCCCGTCATGAGTGCTCCCGTCACCCTCCCGCTCAACTCGCCGGCCATCGCCGAACCCGCTCCGGCGCGCAACTCGCTGCGCGTCATCAAGCGACTGTTCCGGCAGCCTCTGTCGGTCGCGGCGATCAGCTGGATCCTGCTGGTGCTCCTCTCTGCGATCTTCGCGCCGCTGCTGGCGCCATACGATCCGCTCGACAACAACTTCGCGGACATCCTGCAGGGGCCGAGCGCAGAACATTGGCTCGGAACGGATGAGAACGGTCGCGACGTCCTCAGCCGGATGCTCTTCGGCGCGGATCGCCCTGCTGTCGGTTTCGGCGCCGTCGCGATCGCGATGCTGATCGGCGTTCCCCTGGGGATGCTGCTCGGCTTCCGCGCCGGATGGTGGACCGACTGGCACGCGGTTGATCGACATTCTCGACGCGCTTCCCGGCATCGTCGTCGCGTTCGCGATCATCGCGGTGCTCGGTCGAGGACTGACCTCCATCATGCTGGCGATCGGCATCATCTTCGCGATGAACTTCTCGCGGATGGCACCCGATCACCCTCGCCGACGGTTTAAACTCTATGTCGACGCCGCTGCGGTCTCAGGGCTGCGCGAAAACGCGATCGTGTTTCGCGAGGTCCTTCCCAACCTCGCTGGGCCGCTGATCGTCCAGGCGGCGATCCTCACGGGCACGGCGATCATCCTTGAATCCGCGCTCAGCTTTCTCGGCATCGGACTCGAGTCGGCGGTTCCGTCATGGGGCGGGCTTCTCGGCGTTGCCGGGTCAGCAGGCCGTGCAGCCGTTCCTCGCCTTCCCGCCAGGCGTCGCGATCATCTTGACAGTGCTGTCGTTCAACCTGCTCGGCGACGGCATCAACGAAGCCCTTACCGGTCGTCGCCGCACGAGAAGAGTGTCGAAGAAGGTCGCCGCCGAGCGCACCGCCGAGCGCGCCGCTGCACGCGAACTCGCTGCGGCAGGACAGGCAGCGCGGGAGGAGGCTCGCCTGCCCAGCACCCGACGCCGCCCCCGCAGATTCCGACTTCGTACTCGAGGCGCGCAGCGTCACTGTGGAGCTCGAAGAGCCGGACGGCGACATCCCTCTGATCCGCGATGTCTCGCTCAGCATCCGACCTGGCGAAGTCCTGGGCCTGCTCGGCGAGTCGGGCTCAGGCAAGTCGATGTTCAGCGCCGTCCTCGGGCTCCTCCTCCGGGTACCCATCTCGCCACCGGTCAGGTGATCCTCGACGGGCAGGACATCGCGCACGCGTCGGCCAAAGATCTCACGTCGGTGCGCGGGCGCAAGGTCGCCGCCGTCTTCCAGGACCCGATGGCCGCACTTTCACCGGTGCATACCGTCGGCCAGCAGGTCATGGAGCCGTTGCGCGCGCACTTCGGTATGAGCAAGAAAGACGCTCGGATCCGCGCGGCCCAGCTCCTCGATTGGGTCGGCGTGCGCAACGCGGCGGGCCGCCTCGTGATTATCCCACCAGTTCTCCGGGGTATGGCACAGCGTGTCGCGATCGCGATCGCCCTCGAGCCGAGCCGAAGCTGCTGATCGCCGATGAGGCGACCTCCGCGCTGGATGTCACGACGCAGAGCCAGGTTCTCGATCTGCTTCTGGACCTCAAGGATGAGTTCAACATGGCCATCCTCCTGATCACCCACGACCTGGGCGTGATCGCCGAGGCGTGCGACCAGGCAGCAGTCATGTATGCGGGCGAGATCGTCGAGTTCGCGGAGGTGTCGGCTCTTCATCACCCCCGGCATCCGTACACCGCCGCCCTGCTTGCAGCCAACCCGACCAAGCAGGGTCAGGAACGTCGGCTGCCGAGATCCCTGGTCGGGTGCCGCTTGCCGGCCAATGGCCGAAAGGCTGCCACTTCGCGACGCGTTGCACTTTCGCGACGGCCGATGCGTCGGCTCGGCGGTGCCCATGATCGACGACGTGCGGTGCGTGCGTGTCGATGAGCTGACCCTCGTAGGAGTGCCGAGATGAGCCCTGCTGCCGGCGTGACCGAGGTACCGGTACCGCTCACGAAGGAGACCGCCGCGCCGCTGCTCTCGGTGCGCGATCTCGATATCGCCTACGAGAAGCCCGGTGGCTTCCTCAAGCCGCGCGTCGTCAAGGCGGTCGAGGGAGTGACGTTCGACATCGCTCCGGGCGAGACTCTCGGCCTCGTGGGGGAGTCTGGATCAGGCAAGAGCACGACGGGTCGGGCCATCCTCCGCCTCATGGGAACAGTGGGCGGTTCCATCGTCTTCGACGGGCAGGACGTGACAGCGTTCGGCCGCAAGACACCGCTGAGCTATCGCCGCGACGTGCAGGCGGTCTTCCAGGATCCGTCGTCGTCCCTGAACCCCCGGCATCCGGTGTCGGCAGCGCTGACGAATGCGCTGCGCCGACACGGCGTGACCAGCGGCAAGGAGTGCGATCGCCGTGCCGTCGAGGCATTCGACCTCGTGGGCCTGCCGGCCGCGCACCTCAGTCGATATCCGTTCGAACTCTCGGGCGGCCAGCAGCAGCGGGTGGCGATCGCCCGAGCGCTCGTCCTTGAGCCGCGCCTCGTCGTCTGCGATGAGGCCGTCAGCGCGCTCGATCTGTCGACACAGAGTCAGATCATCAATCTGCTCGCCGATCTCCAGGACGAGAAAGGCCTGAGCTACCTGTTCATCGCCCATGACCTCGCCATCGTCCGCCACATCTCCCATCGGATCGCCGTGATGAGCGCGGGTCGACTGGTCGAGATCGCTCCGACGGAGAAGATCTTCGAGTCGCCGGATCATCCCTATACGCGCAAGCTGCTCGCCGCCACTCCTTCCGACCACCCCGAAGGACGCGACGAGCGCCGCGCGATCCGTGCCTCGTGGCGGGCGATCAGGAGCGATGTGCTCGAGAACGAGGCCGCGGCCGCGGTGGTCGAACCGTCTTGACCTTGTGACAGCACGGCCGATCACCCCGTGACGGATGCTCCGTCGTCCAGCCGAACGTATGAGCTCTCGAAGCTCCAGTGCATATCGTGCGTCGGAGCGGGTAGCACAGATGCATAGAGTTCCTCTCTCGGCCCCTCCAGCGTCGACAGCGCCCGTCCGTGCGCGAGGGAGGCGAGCAGAAGTCCCGCGTGCCGCTCGGCGAGCAGTGCACGGAACACCGCCTCGCGCACCGTGCGGCCCACCACGACCGCGCCGTGCCAGCGCATGAGCGCCAGAGCGCTGTCGCCTATCCTTCCGACGAGCTGCTCGGCCGTCTCGTGGTCTCGGACGAGCTCCGGCTGCTCCCACACCGGGATGCGTTCCGGCCAGAAGCTGGCGTGCATCATGAGGAGCGCGCCCGGGGGCTCAGCCATCGCCGAGAGGGCGGTGAGGTTCGGCGAGTGCACATGAATCAGCGACGTCACCTCGGGCCGCGCACGGTGCATTGCGGCGTGGATGTACAGCTCGAGCGGCAGGCCTGGGCGGAACTCGTCGTCCAGGCCCAGCTCGAAAACGTCCTCGGGGCGGCAGAGGTCCTTGCGCTGCCCCGCGCCCGGGCAGATCAGATATCGCTCCGGATCGTCGGTGAGCAGGCTGATATGGCCGAACATCCCGATCAGATCGTGGCGTCCGAGGATTCGAGTGCCCGTGGCGAGCTCCTCCCGGAGTGCGTCTCGGTGTGAGCTGACCACCCCTCGTCAGTCCTTGCGGTAGCCCGTGCGGGCGTACTCGTTGTAGGGTGCCGGCTGAACGGTCGCCCTCAGGCGCGGGAATCCGAGGTCGGCGTCGGGAGCGGTGCCGAATCCCGGGTGGTCTCCCCACACGACCTCGACCGGCGTGCCGGGCACGGCGTAGTCGGTCGAGATGAGCGAGAGCGCCAGGACCGTGCCGACGGGGGCGATGCGCGCCGCCTGAAAGGTCGTGCCGACGAGGTCGCCGCCGACTTCGATGCGGTGCCGAGCGTAGGTGTTGAGGTAGGCGTCCTCACTCCCGAAGACGCGCGCGACGTCCGCCGGTTCGAGTTCGAGTGTGACCTTGGTGCGCCGCACGTTCTCCTTCGCCTCCCGGAGCGCTTCCCGGCCGATGAAGTCGTGATTGAACATGACGGAGCGGCCGTAGCCCATCTCCCAGGGCGACGTGTAGTAGTCCTCGATGTTCTCCGAGTAGAAGCTCCCGTAGAGAGGGTTCTGTCCTTCGTATGTGAAAAGTCCGATCTTGCTCCGGTAGTCGGCCAACCGCGGATCTACGTAGATCGCCGGAGTCGGCGTCGGAATCCAGCCGCTCTCGATGCCGTTAGTGGCGTATGACAGCGCACCGACGTGGATGAGGCCGAGCGGCCCACCCGCGTCCACCAGCGCCGCCTTGACCGCATCATGGTCGGCGTACGACCCGATGAACTCGTAGCCCGGCTGGCCTGCCATGCCGTGGCGCAAGGCGCGGAAGGCGGCGCCGGCGAGCGACACCGGAGTGGAGTGGAAGAACTTCGTCTCGGGGAGCGGCATGCCGAACGCGACCTCCACGAGCTCGAGCGCACGCGGCCCCTGAATCTGGAGGCGGAAGAGGCGCGGGTCATCGGCGCGGTACGAGAGATCGGGGTCGGTCTCGAACTCGACGTCGTAGCCGCCGGCGGCTGCGTGGTACGTGACCCAGTTCTGGGCGCCCGGGACGCCGCTCAGCACGTACGACTCGTCGCTCTCCTTCAGCAGGATGCCATCCGTGATGATGTTGCCGTCGTAGGCGACGGGCACGAACTGTTTGGCCTGCCCGATCGCGAAGCTGTCGATGTTGTTGGCGCTGACGTCACTCAGCAGCCGTGCGACGCCGGAGCCGCGTAAGAACGTGTCGGACATGTGGAACGACAGGTCGGAGATCGTCACGGCCGTCCGCCACGCGGCCTGCTCGGCCGCCCACCCGGCATACTCGTCGTCGACGACGGGCGGCTTCCACGGGTCTGCTCCCGGCTTCCACAGCAGTCGCTGTGGCGATCCTGCTTGGTCGATGCCCTGCTGGAGGCTGACGAAATCCCACGCCATCTCAGGCTCCTTTGCCCTCGCGCTGCCGCCCGGTTGCGCCCATGCCAATCGAGTCAGATGTATGAAGCAGTATAAGTCAACTGAAATCTCCTGCCAAGACCCGCACCGGATACGATGCGCGAGCGCCGCTATTCTGAGACGGCCGGTGTGCGGGCCAAGGGAGGCGGACGATGGATCGATTGGTCGTCATGAGGACGTTCGTCACGGTGGCAAAATCGTCGAGCTTCAGCGGTGCCGCCCGCGAGCTGGGGATCTCCGGCTCTCTCGTCTCGAGGCACGTCGCCGATCTCGAGCGCCAGGTGGGCGTTCGGCTCGTGAACCGCACCGCCCGATCGGTGAGTCTCACCGAGGCGGGCCACCGCTACGCCGAGTTCGCCGACCGCATCCTCTCGGAGATCAACGAGGAGGACGGCGCCCTCTCGCAGTCCCGAGATGCCCCAGAAGGGACGCTCTCGGTCATCTGCCCGAAGTGGATCGGCACCCTCGAGGTCGGCGACGCGATAGCCGCCTTCGTCCGCGAACACCCGAAGATCCATCTCCGCTTCGAGCTGGGGGGAATGTCGGATCGCAACTACGACTTCCTCGACCGGGGCTACGACGTCGCTTTCCACACGCGGGACCTGCGCGACTCCAACGTGCTCATCCGACGCGTGTCGGAGTTGCCGTTCGTGCTCGCGGCATCCGCAGATTACCTACGGCGGCGCGGCACCCCCGCGACCGTTGCGGATCTTGGCGAGCACGACTGCGTCCTGCATCCGAACGACCCGGTCTGGCGGCTGGGCGAGGGCGAGGACACGATCCACTACAAAGTGCAGAACGCGACCGTCGTCGCCAACTCGTACCTCGTCATCGAGAAGCTCGTCGAGAGCGGATGCGGAATCGCCCTGATCCCGCGGCGGCCGGCCGAGGCGCGCCTCCAGAGCGGTGAACTCGTTGAGCTGCTCCCCGACCACCGCCCGCCGGCGCGCGCGCTCTACGCGGTCCATGGGCCGGGTGGTCGCACGCCGGAGCGCGTCCGCATCTTCCTGGACTTCATGACGGCCTGGTTCCGCAGCCGCTCCGCCTCGACCATATGAGCAACCGGCGCTTTCCAAGCTCCGTCTTCGGGGTCGGGCAGGAGCCCGACGCCCGATTCAGTCTGGCGAACGAGCGGACCTTCCTCGCGTGGAACCGCACCGCACTCGCGCTGATCGCCGGAGGGGTCGCGCTCGAGGCCTTCGGCCTGGATCTGCAGGAGGGGTTCCGGCTCGCGGCATCCCTCATGCTCATCGTCGCGGGTATCGCGATTCCGATCACGGCGTGGTGGGAGTGGATGCGCGCGGAACGCGCCCTGCGGACCTCACAACCGCTGCCCGGAGCGCACACCAGCGCGCTGCTGGTCGTCGTGGTGTCGGCGGTCGGGGTGCTCGTGCTCGTCGGCCTCCTTCTGCGATGAGTCCCCCGGAGCTCTACGACCCGGGTCTGCAGCCCGAGCGCACGGAGCTCGCCTGGCGACGCACAGCTCTCGCGATCGGAGTCGGCTCGCTGATCGCGCTGCGGGTGCTCCCCGAGCTGATGGAGTCGACCCTCTGGGTGGTGCCGGGGCTGATCGGCCTCGCTGTCTCGGGCATCCTGTGGGGTCGCGCCCGCCGCCGCTACCTCGTCACGACCGACGTGCTCGTTCGAGGATCGGATCGCGGGATGCCGGGCGCTGCGTTGCTGTTCGGTCTCATGGCCTTCGTCTGCGCGTGCGGCCTTCTCGGGCTTGGCCTTGCCGTTTCCGCGGCGATGACGCGCTCCTGACAGCTCGTCAGCCGTCGGCATCCTTGTGCTCTTTTGATGATTATGTTTGAATAACTAAATCTGACGAGGAGGTCGCATGACGGATGCAGTCGACGTCGACCCGGTGTTCCGGGAAGTCGCAGTGCTCGTGGTCGACATCGCGCGCGAGATCCAGGTGCGGGCGGCTCTCAGCACTCCGGTCGTTCCGCTCACGCAGACTCAGGGGCAGGTGATGCGGTACGTGCACGACCACCCCGGCTGCTCCGCGTCCGACATCGCGGACGGCAGCGGTCTGCAGCGAGCGAACGTGAGCACAGCCCTGCGCGACCTGCGTGGCCGCGGCTACATCACCTCGCAGCGCGACGAGTCGGATGGGCGTGCCATCCGGATCGATGCGACCCCGCTCGCGGACGAGACGATCGCCAAGCTCCGCACCTCGTGGGCCGGACTGGTCGCCCAGGCCTGGGACCCGGATGCCGGGGGGCGGGCTTCTTCAGGCCTGGACGCGCTCACGGCGGACCTCGGTCGCATTCGCGACGGCCTTCGTGCAGACCGCGCAACAAAAGCGTTCCGCATACCCTCTCCCGCCGGGGCGGTCGTCGGCACAGACTCGAGTCATCACCTCCGTATGGCTGAAGGACCGGGCAATGGCGATTGAGCGCATCGAATCCGTCACCTACGGGGTCGAAGACCTCGCAGAGTGCACGCGGTTCTTCAGCGACTTCGGTCTCACGCTCGCCGAGCAGACCGATGACCGTGCCGTCTTCACGACGCAGGTCGGTCAGACCGTCGTGCTCCGGCCGATGAATGACCCTGACCTGCCGCCTGCGGTCGAGACCGGCCCCGGCATCCGCGAGGTGATCTGGGGGGTCGATTCGCAGGACGCGTTCGACGCGCTCGTCGCGAACCTGCGAACAGACCGCGGGGTCCTCGTCGTCGATGGCGTCGCGCACACGCACGACCAGACCGGCTTCGGGCTAGGGTTCGCGATCACCGATCCGGTGCACCTGAACTACGACCCCCGCCGCTACAACAGCTCTGGCAGCGTCGAGCGCTGGAACAAGCCGCACACCCCGATCCCCGACATCCGGCCGATCCGCATCTGCCACGTCGCGATGAACATCCCCAAGGACGGGCGACGGGAGGCTGTGCACTTCTACACCGACCGGCTCAACTTCCGCGCCACCGACATCGTCAAGCCGATGGGCGTCTTCATGCAGGTCGAAGGCGACGACGACCAGCACAACTTCCTGCTCTGCCACCGCCCCGACCGGGCCGGCACGAACCACACCTCGTACGAGGTCTCGGGCTTCGACGACGTGATCGAGGGCGGCAACCACATGATCGAGAAGGGCTGGCGCGAGGCCCGCCGGCTCGGTCGCCACACGGTCGGATCGAACGTCTTCCGCTTCATCCACAACCCCGCTGGTGGTCGCGTCGAGTACGCCGCCGACATGGACCGGGTCGACGACAGCTATGGACCCAACGTCCACGAAGAGACACCGCCGCACCACATCTGGGTGCTCGAGACCAACCGCGACGCCGAGCAGGGCACCCTTCCCGGGCGCGAAGGCGTCGCCGAGCCCGCGCGCTCCGCTGCCGCCCCTACCGCCCAGGCCCCCGCCCGCTCGACCGAATTCAGCGAGCCCGCTGAGCCCAAAGGAGACTTCCAATGACGACAGTGACCGAGGCTCCGAGCCGGGCGGCCGAGATCTACGCGCAGGCCGAGCTCGGCCTGTACATCGACGGTGAGTGGCGCGAGGGTGCCGCAGGCCGCACGTTCGACGTGCTCAACCCCGCGACCGACGAGGTCATCGGCCAGGTCGCCCGCGCCGAGCTCAGCGACCTCGACGACGCGCTGGCCGCGGCCGAGCGCGCGTTCCCGCTGTGGCGCGACACGTCGGCGTTCGAGAAGAGCCGCATCCTCATGAAGGCCGTCGCACTGCTGCGCGAGCGCGCATCCGAGATCGGCCGGCTCATGGCGATCGAGCAGGGCAAGCCGCTCAAGGATGCCGTCACCGAGGTGCAGCGCGTCTCAGGCACGCTCGAGTGGTGTGCGCAGGAGACCCGGCGCCTGTACGGACGCATCATCCCGACCGATGTCGACACCCAGCTGACCGTGCGCTACGAGCCGGTCGGGGTCGTCGGCGCCATCGTGCCGTGGAACTTCCCCGCGGGCTCACCGATGCGCAAGATGTCGGCGGCGATCGCCGCGGGCTGCTCGCTCGTGATCAAGGCCTCCCAGGAGGTGCCGGCAACGGTGTGCGCCCTCGCACAGGTGTTCCATGACGCCGGACTGCCGAAGGGCGTGCTGAATCTCGTCTTCGGCCGCGGCGCGGAGACGGCCGAGCACCTCATCGATGCGAAGCAGACGCGCCTCATCGCCTTCACCGGATCGGTACCGGTCGGCAAGGAGCTCAATGCCCGCGCAGGCGCGCTCATGAAGCCGACGATCATGGAGCTGGGCGGCCACGCTCCGGTCATCATCGCGGCTGACGCAGACCCGATCGTCGCCGCTCGCCGCACATCCGCCGCCAAGTGGGCCAACGCCGGCCAGGTCTGCACGTCGCCGAGCCGTATCCTCGTGCACGAGAGCATCGCCGACGAGTTCATCGCAGAGATGGTCCGCTGCGCTGCGGCGCTGAAGGTCGGCGACCCGCTCGAAGGCGGTGTCACCATGGGGCCCCTGATCAACGCCAAGCGCGTCGAGGCGACCGAGCACCTCGTGCAGGATGCTGTCGCGCACGGCGCCAAGATCGCCTTCGGCGGAACCCGGCTGGGCGAGCGCGGCTGCTACTACGCGCCGACGATCCTCACCGACGTGCCGCTGGATGCCGAGGTCATGTTCGAGGAGCCGTTCGGTCCGATCGCCCCGATCACGACGTTCGCCGATCTCGACGAGGCTCTCGAGATCGCGAACTCGCTGCCCTTCGGCCTCGCCGCCTACGGCTTCACTGAGTCGGCATCGACCGCGGACGTGCTCGCCCGCGGCTTCGAGGCCGGCATCCTCTCGATCAACCACTGCGGCGGATCGGTCACCGAAGCGCCGTCGGGCGGAGTGAAGGAGAGCGGGCTCGGTCGCGAGAGCGGACCCGAGGGCGTGCAGGCCTACCTCATCACCAAGCGCGTCAACCACAAGCTGCGCTGAGGAACGGAGCCACGGATGCGGTACGCCAGGTGCGGGCTCGAAGGTCGCGAGTTCTACGCGATCGTCGAGGAGGCCGAGGTCGCGGAGATCTCGGATGCCCCGTGGCGCGCGCACGAGCGCGGGTCGCGGCATCCGCTCGCCGCCGTCACTTTCCTGCCCCCGGTGATCCCGCCGACCTTCTACGCGGCCGGGTTCAACTACAAGGCACACAACCGTCATCACGAAGAGCTCGGCTACGACCCCGTCAAGGTCGGGCCGCACCCCGAGGTCGGCTATCGTGCCCAGAGCGCGCTCGTCGGACACGGCGCCGCGATCGTCAAGCCGTCCGATGTCGCGGGGCGGTTCGAGACGGAGGCCGAGGTCGTCGCGGTCATCGGGCGCGCGATCAAGCACGCGACTCGCGAACAGGCGAAAGCGGCGGTGTTCGGCTGGACGATTGGCAACGACGTCAGCGCGCGCGTGTGGCAGCACGCCGATCGCACGTTCTGGCGCGCGAAGAACAGCGACACGTTCAAGCCGATGGGTCCGTGGATCGCAACGGATATCGACCCGCTCCAGTCCACGACCACCGTGCGGCGCAACGGCGAGGTCGACGCCCACTTCGCGACCGGCGACATGATCTTCGACCCCTACGACTTCATCGTCGAGATCACGAAGTACATCACCCTCCACCCCGGCGACGTCCTCTGGATGGGCGCCGACGGCAACACCCCCATGGACGTCGGAGATGTCATCGACATCGAGATCTCCGGTATCGGAATCCTCAGCAATACCGTCGTCGGCGAAGCCGAGAACGCCAATGAGAACCGGGTCGGCGAAGCCGGCACCGACAGAGAAAGGATGCTGACATGAGCACCACCGAGACGAGCGCGGGCCCCACACACGTGGCCGGCGGTTTCAGCTTGCCCGAGCCGAAGTTCGACGCCGAAGGGCGCAGCATCGAGCCCAAGTACATCCACCACGTCAATTTCCCGACCACGAACGTCGACCGCACGGTCGAGTGGTACACGAAGGTCTTCGGCCTCAAGCGCGTGATGCCCAAGAGCAACACACGCGTCGTCCTGATGACCAAAGGCCGCTTCGACATGCACTTCACGCCCGTGGAGGAGATGGACCGCATGGCGCCCTACCACTTCGCTGTCGAGGTCGAGGACTGGGACGCGTTCCTCGGCCACCTCGACGATCTCGGCATCCGTCACACCCGCACGGTGGAGCGGCCCGAGAACCAGTCGAAGTTCTGCTACATCCACGACCCCGACCACACCATGATCGAGCTCGTGTACCACGGCAAGCGTCCCGCGTAATCCGCATCCGGTTCCACCGCTTCGGTGCTCTCTGCGACACCGGCGTGATTCCAGACCCCCGATCGAGGAGTACCCCATGCCTGTCGTCGACAACAACGGCACCCGCATCTACTACGAAGTGCACGGCGAAGGCTCTCCCATCGTCTTCGTGCACGGCTCCGGCGGGCATCATGCCGCCTGGTGGCAGCAGGTCGTCGCATTGCGCAGCGCCCACACCGTCGTCACGCTCGACCTGCGCGGATTCGGCAAGTCCGACTCCGACGAGACCTACGACAGCCGCAATTTTCCCGGCGACATCGTGTCCGTGCTCGAGGACGCCGACCTGACGGATGCCGTCCTCGTCGGCCAGTCGATCGGTGCGGCGGCCGCGCTGAAGGCCGCGTTGCGCGTGCCAGGACGGATTCGCGGTGTGATCCTCGCCCACTCCCTCGGCGGAATCGATGCTCCCGAAGTGACTCCCCTCGTCAAGGCGGACCGCGCCGAAGCCGAGAAGCTCCCCGTCATCGATCGTCTGCTCACCCAGCGCTTCCGCGCCGAGGAGGAGGCGAAGACCTTCCTGTTCACACAGATGGGCACGTTCAACACCGCGCGCATGCAGGATCTGCGCAACCTCGCCACGGACGGCCCCACGGTGGCCGACATCGCGGATGCCGGCATCCGGATCGCCTTCCTCGCCGGGGAGAAGGATGCGGTGATCAGCCCGACCACCGTCACCGCCGCGCACGAGCTCGTCGCGGGCTCGCTGCTGGAGATCATCCCCGAGGCGCCTCACTCCATGTACTGGGAGCGCCCGGACCTTTTCAATGCGGCGGTGTCGGAACTGGCCGACGCCCTCGCCGATCAGAAAGTGGAGGTGGCCTGATGGCCAACGTGCTGCAGAACGATGCCGAGAAGATCATGGAGATCGCGCAGCGCGAAGCGCTGCTCATCGGCAAGGGCCTGAGCATCGCAGTCGTGGACTCGGGAGGCTTCGTCGTGAGCATCCGCCGGTTCGACGGAGCACGCCCGATGACACCGCTCATCGCGCTGTCCAAGGCGTACACGTCCGCTGTCATGCAGCGCCCGAGCGGCATGCTCAAGCCCTGGTCGAACAACGACCCGGTGTTCTTCAGCCAGGTCGCGACGATGGGCAACTTTCCGATCGTCGCCACCGGAGGCGGCATGACACTCAAGCGCGACGGTGAGTTCGTCGGCGGTGTCGGCGTCTCCGGCGGCACCCCCGGCGAGGACCAGCTGGTCGCCGAGGTGGTCATTCACGAACTCGGCTACGAGACCGACTTCTCCGAGTGGGCCGGCGCCAAGGCGCCGGATGACGACGAGCACGGAAAGGGCTGACGGTGGCCAATCTCTTCGCCTACCGCATCGACAACCACGGCGACAACATCCGCCCAGACACGATCCAGGCCGCTCGAGCGAAGTTCCGCGCGAAGGAGATCGAGGCGGATGAGCTGCGCGCCATCGAAGACGACGCGATCCTCGACTTCATCTCGCAGCAACGGCGACTGACGCTCTCGTGCTTCACCGACGGCAGCTACCGCAACGGCGACTACCGCAGCGCCGTGCTGCAGTCGATCTCGGGATTCATCCGGGTGCCGGATCAGATGACGCCGGGCGGCGTGGGCGTCTGGACGGTGGATGGTCCGCTCAAGCCCAGGAAGCCCATCGCTTCCGACGCGGCGCAGTTCCTCCTCGACAACACCGGGTTCCCGGTCAAGGTGAAGCTGCCGTCGGCCGCGCACATCGCGGCGCACACCTATTCCGATGCGGCGGTGCGGGCCTACCCCGGCGCTGCTGCACTGGGCGATGCGATCGCCGAGCTGCTGCGCGACGAGATCGAGCACCTCTTCGAGATCGGCGTGAAGTTCGTGCAGCTCGACAACCCCGACTTCTCGGCGTATCTCGTCGGGCGCGAGGTGGGTGAGCTCAGCTTCGAGGATGCCCTCGAGATCGACAACGCCGTCGTCGCCGGGCTCGACAAGGAAGAGGACCAGAAGGTCGCGCTCACGATCGGCTGGGGCGACAACCTGGATGCCGCGATCGACGTCGCCCGCGCCGAGAGGCTCTTCGCGCTGGCGTACGACAAGTTCACCTTCCCGTACCACTCCGACGCCGCCGTCGCACAGGACCTCGCACGGTACGTTCCCGGCGCGAAGCAGATCGGGCTGGGCATCGTCGATGCGACGGTGCCTGCGCTCGAAGACGTCGACATCGTGATGGCCCGCATCGACAGGGTGGTCGACGTCCACGATTGGGACCGCATCGGTCTGCTGCCTCACCGCGGCTTCCAGCCGGTGCATTACATCCCGGCCGCGCTCACGATCGAGGAGCAGCGCAAGAAGCTCGAACACGTCGAGACCATCGCGACGATGGTATGGGGGAACGAGGCGTGACCGCGCTGGGTCTGCCGGTCCCGTCGTCGTCTCCGCGCGGCTGCATCCGGATCCGGCACAGCTCGACGCAGCCGTCGCCGCGGTGCTCGCCGCGGTTGCGGGCATTCGCGCGGAAGAGGGGTGCGAACAGTACGACCCGCACCTGGCCGACGACGGGACGATTCTCGTCGTCGAGCGCTGGTCTTCGCGTGAAGCCCTCGCCGCGCACAGCACAGGAGCTCCGGTGCAGGTGCTCCGCGACGGGCTGAACGGCCTCACGACTGCGCCGCCCGAAGTGACCGTGGCGGTCGCGCTCGACTGAGGACTCAGGTTTGGGGCGCATTCCCACCGTTGGGGCGTGCCTCCTACGCCCCGAGGGAGCAGATGCGCCCCGAACCGACCGAGCCCGGGGTAACCTCACCGGCGAGGGTGCGGCACGTACCGGGGGATCGTCACGGCGAACCCGGCCGCGCCGAGCAGGCCGATGACTCCGATCACGCCCGGTCGCGACCCCGAGGGTCGACACCGCCGTGATCGCGGCGATCAGCAGCGGCGCGGCCGCACCGCCGGCATCCGTCAGCGTCCGCCACGAGCCGAGGAAGGCTGCGGGGTCGGCCGGCGGGGCGACGTCCGCCCCGAGTGTCATCAGGATGCCGCTCGAGAGCCCGTTGCCGATGCCGACGACGACCGCGACGGCGATGAACCAGCCGAACGCGGTGGGCAGATCGTGGGTGAACGCCAGCGCGACGAACGCACCGCCCATGAGCACCATCGACGGCAGCGCCGCCCAGAGCCGCCCCCACCTGTCCATGATCTGGCCGCTCGAATAGAACAGCCCGAACTCCAGCGCGCCGGTGAGGCCGACGACGAGGGCGATCGTCTGCGCATCGAGCCCCAGCGACAGACCCCACAGCGGCAGCAGATAGACCCGCGCCTGGCGCAGCGCCGACAGGGTCGCGGCCGGCAGGCCGAGGCGTGCCAGCACTCCCCGATAGCGCCACATCGTCCGGAACACGCCCTGCCGCTCCGCAGCGGGTATCGAGCCCGTCGTCGCCTCGCCCGTGTCGTCGGCGAGGTCGTCCTCGATGCGCACCGCCGAATCGCGGTGAGGCGTCAGCCCCGCGGAGGCGAGTTCCTCCTCGGGATCGCGGCCGACGAGCACGAGCACGATCAGCGCGACGAGGCATCCGGCGAAGAACCAGGCGACGACTCGCTCGTCGTCCCAGAGGACGAGCATCGCGGCGGCGACGAACGGACCCGCGAACATTCCGAGGCGGAACGAGCCGCCGAGCACCGACAGCGCCCGAGCGCGGTATTGCAGCGGCACGCGGGTCGTCATGAACGCGTGGCGGGCCAGGCCGAAGGCCGACGCGCACAGTCCGATGCCGAACACCGAGACAGCCAGCAGTGCGAGGTTCGGTGCGAAGATCACGCCCAGCGATCCGGCCAGCGCGAGGCCGCCTGCGATCGCCATCGTGTAGCGCTCGCCGATCCGCGCGACCAGCCACCCCGCAGGCAGGTTGCCGACCAGCCGCGCGACGACGATCGCGGCGGCGATGAACGCGGCTTGGGAGACGTCCGCGCCGAGGGATGCCGCGATCACGGGCAGCAGCGGCAGCAGAGCACCCTCACCGAGGCCGAACAGCAGGGTCGGCCCGTAGATCATCGGCGCGAAGCGCCACAGCATCTGTCGGGTCCCGGAGTCCAGGCGCGGGCGCTGCGATTGCGAACCCGCGGAGATGCTCATGCGCCGAGCTCGTCGACGACCTCGCGCGCCCAGGCCACCGCCAGTGTCGCCGGATCCTGTCTGGTCATCACGTCGTGCTCGCCGAATGGGCCGACGCGCTCGGCGCCGAGACGGGTCAGGAGCTCGTCGAACTGCTGGCTGCCGCGGTTGTAGCTCTTCTCGTAGGTCGTGTCGCCGAGCCCGAACATCGCGTATCGCAGACCGGAGAGGTCGGGGCTGAGGTCGTCGAGGTCGTCGTGCAGGAACTGCGCGAAGCCGGGCAGCTCTCCTCCGCCGTGCGTGGAGCACGTGATGAAGTAGAACGCGTCGCGGTCGAAGTCGTCGGGCGCGGCATCCGCCATGTCCTGAAGCTCGATCGCGAGCTCGGGCAGCTCCCTCGAGATCGCCCGGGCGGCGTCTTCGGCGTGGCCTGACTCCGTCCCGAACAATGCGATCATCCTCATGGCCACGTCATCGTATCGGGGAGACTAGGCGGGGGTTGCGGCCAGGAAGTGCTCGATGACGTACTCGGCGATCGCGATGGAGGACGTCGCGGCAGGCGAGGGCGCGTTGCGCAGGACGGTGACGGGGCCGACCTGGTCGACCGCGAAGTCGTCGAGCAGCTCCCCCGCGCGGCCCCACGCCTGGGCACGCACCCCCGCGGCGCTCTTGTATTCCAGATCCGACATCTTCAGTTCGGGGACGAACCGGCGTGCCTTCTGGAAGTAGAGCGGCTTGATCAGCGACCCGCTGATCTCGTCGATGCCCATGCGCCAATGCTTCTTCGCCAACGGCCACGCACCGGGCCAGCGCAGCGACTCCCATGTGTCCTTGAGCGAGATCTGCAGCCAGTTGTAGCCCTCGCGCGCGAGCGCGGGCACCGCGTTGGGTCCGACGTGGACGTTGTCGTAGACGCCGCGGGTGAAATGCACGCCGAGAAACGGGAACCGCGGGTCGGGCACCGGGTAGATCATGCCCTTGACGAGGTCGGTGCGCTCGGGCGCGAGCTCCCAGTACTCGCCGCGGAACGGCAGGATCTTCGGCGACGGGTCCGCGCCGACGAGCCGCGCGACCACGTCGGACTGCAGCCCTGCGCATGCGATGACCCGGTCGAACACGTGCTCGCCGAGCGGTGTGATGACCCGCACCCTGCCGCTCTCCAAGCGGATGCCGGTCACCTCGCTGTGCAGGAGGATCCGGCCGCCGGCTGCCCTCACGTCCTGCGCCATCGCATCGGTGACCGCGGCGTAGTCGACGACGGCGGTGTGCGGGGAATGCACCGCGGCGACGCCCGCGACGTGGGGCTCGATCTCGCGCAGTCGCGACACGTCGTCGATGCGAACGAGGTCGGGAACCCCGTTCTCGATTGAGCGCCGCTCGATCTCGGCGAGCGCGCCGAGCTCGGTCTCGTCGACTGCGACGACGAGCTTGCCGACCTCGCGGTACGGCAGTCCCTTCTCTTCACAGAAGTCCCGGATCGAGACCCGGCCCGCCGCGCACAGGGTCGCCTTCAGCGAGCCGGGCGCGTAGTAGAGCCCGGCGTGGACGACGCCGGAGTTGTGCCCGGTCTGGTGCTGCGAGAGGCGTGCTTCCTTCTCGAGGACGGTGACCTCCGCGCCACGCCGGGCGAGGGTGCGCGCGAGCGCCACCCCGACGATGCCGCCGCCGATGATGCCGATCTGCTCCGTCATGCTCAGTGGCTCCGCACCGCGGCGGTCTTCACGCGCGTGTAGAAGCGGAGCGCCTCCAGGCCCTGCTCCTTGAACGGCGACCCCGATTCGCGGAATCCGCCGAACGGCTGATGGATGTCCCAGCCGCTGGTCGGCTGGTTGACCGAGACCTGCCCGGTCTCGGCCTCATCGATGAACCGGTTCGCGGAGGCGAGGCTCGTCGTGAAGATCGCGCTCGACAGACCGTACGCGGAGTCGTTGACGGCGTCGATCGCCTCATCCAGCCCATCGACCGTGAGCATGCCGAGCACCGGCCCGAAAACCTCCTCGCGCCAAAGCGAGTTCTCGCGGTCGATCGTCAGCAGCACCGGCACGACAAAGGACCCGCGCTCCAGAAGAGCAGCGTCGACGTCCGCAGACGCCACGACCTCGCCGCCTTCGGAGACGCCGCGTTCCACCCGTCCGCGAATGTCGGCCTGGGCCGCACGACTGACCACCGGACCGAGGTCGACACCATCGGCTCCGCCCGGACCGACCTGCAGCGCGCGCACCCCGTCGGCGACCCGCCGCGTGAACTCTTCGGCGATCGCACGGTCGACGATGAGCCGGCTCGTCGCGGTGCAGCGCTGGCCCGCCTGCCCGAACGCTCCCGCGACGATGACGGATGCCGCCAGGTCGAGGTCCGCGTCGGCGAGGACGACGGCGGCGTTCTTGCCGCCCATCTCGGTCTGAACGCGCACACCGCGTCCGGCGAGGCGGCGCTGCAGTTCGAGACCGACCGGCGTGGAGCCGGTGAAGGACACGGCAGCGACGCGCAAGTCGTCGACCAGCGCGTCGCCGACCTCGGAACCGCGGCCCGTGACGGTGCCGAGCGCGCCCGCGGGAACCCCTGCACGGTGCAGGAGCTCGGCCAGTCTCAGGGTGATGAGGGGGGTCTCCGATGCGGGCTTGATGATGACCGCGTTGCCTGCGAGCAGCGCCGGCGCGAGCTTGCGCGCCGGGGTCAGCAAGGGGTCGTTCCAGGGCGTGATGAGCACGACGATGCCGACCGGCTCGCGGATCTGCATCGCGTAGGTACCGGGTCGCGTGTCGGGGAGGAGCTCGCCGAACGGCAGCCGGGCGAGCCCGCCGTAGTACTCGAAGAACTCGGCGGCCTTGCCCACCTCGCCCCGGGCCTCGGCCCGGGTCTTGCCCATCTCCGACACGATGAGCTCGGTCAGCTCCGACGCCTCAGCGCGCAGCAGGACCGCAGCATCCAGCAGAACCCGGCCGCGGGCGAGTGCGCCTGCTGCGCGCCACGCCTTTGCGCCGGCCGCGGCGGCATCGAAGACCGCGGTGACGTCGGAGGCGCGGAGTGCCGGGACCCGACCCACCAATGTGCCGTCGGCGGGGTTGATCACGTCGATGACGCGACCCTCCGATGCGGCGATGAATTCGCCCCCGATGAGATTCGCGAGCGTATCCACCGTCATCCGTCGACCTCCTGAAACAGCCCGCGCGAGGGCGCGCGGTAACCCTGTCCAGCTTCGTCGGAGCATGCGGCCGTGACAATGCACGAACACGCAACCCTTGGTTGCCGGCTGATCACCGAATCACCCGCTGGTTGAGTGGCGCGACAGCGTCGACGACCCAACCCGCGACTTTCACACGGGCGAGGGCGTGATGCTCTGGGGAGCGTGGTGGTGACACGGGCAGTATTGTGACCGCGGCCCTGCAGAGCTATGGTGCGGATAGTTGCTGATGACGCTTGATCGTCTGATCTGGCGCACCGTTGGGACCGGCGACTCGGGCGCAACGTTGCAGCGCCTTCAGCCGAGTCGTTTTCGCCCGCTCCAGGGCGATCCGGATGACGGGCGGATCCATGGCTGATCGTATGTTCACAGTGGCCGACTGGGGGCTGGTGACGCCGAGCTCCGGATGGCAGTTCCGATCGGGGGTTTTCGCCGGCTCGGGGAAGGCGGATCTCTTCGGGTATCACCCCGTGAACGGCAGCCTGTGGGTGGGCAGCAACACCGGCGCCGGCTTCGCGTTCCAGCACTGGGGATCGGTCTCGCCGACGGATGGCTGGTCGTTCGGCGCGGGCGACTTCATCGCAGGCACGAGAGACGACATCTTCGGCTATCACCCCAGCGACGGCCGCTTGGTGGTCGGCAGGAACGCGGGCACCCACTTCGAGCTGCAGCAGTGGGGCGCGGTGCAGCCCGCATCGGGCTGGCGATTCGGCGTCGGCCATTTCACCGGCGGAGCCCAGGCCGACCTGTTCGGCTACCACCCGGGCAACGGGAGCCTCTGGGTCGGCCGGAACACCGGGGCCGGGTTCTCATTCAGTCAATGGGGCACGGTGGCCACGACCGCCGTGTGGCAATTCGTCGTGGGCGATTTCACCGGCAGCGGCCGCCCGGATGTGGTGGGGTACGACCCCAGTGAAGGCGCGATCTGGGTCGGAGAGAATGAGGGCGGAGTTTTCGTGCTGGCGCGACACGGCGGCCTCCAGCCCGCAGCGGGATGGCAGCTGTGCCCCGGGTACTTCACGGGTCGGGCGAAGGCGGACCTCTTCGCGTATCACCCGAGCAACGGCAGCATGTGGGTCGGAACCGACGACGCGACGGCATTCGTGTTCAAGCAATGGGACACGGCCGCTCCGGTGTCGGGCTGGGAATTCGGTCCCGGGTCGTTCACCGAAGACACCTGGGTCGACCTGGTCGGCTATCAGCCGGCGACAGGACAGTTGCGGCTGTGGCGTTCGACGGCGCGTCCCGTGGAAGGGTACTGCTGGCCGCTGTCAGCCGAGCCGGGGGAACGCATCTCCTTCATGACCTCCGGCGGCGACGCGTGCACCGCGACCATCCGAAGGCATACATCCACATCCACAGTCGTCGATGCGCAGACCGTGACGCAGGTCGACTTCGATTCGCCGGTGCAGCCGACCCCGGCTGAGCCGTGGCGCGTCGGATGCGGGTGGAGCGAGACGTTCGGAGTGACCGTACGTGCAGCGTGGAAATCGGGGATCTACACCGCGTCGTGCGTCGACGTCGAGGGACGCACTTCCGACATCACCTTCGTGGTCAAACCCAAGCTGACGAAGAGATCGCAGGTCGCGCTGCTGGCGAACACCAACACCTGGCTGGCGTACGACGGCTGGGGTGGCGCATCCAAGTACAGCGGCCTGGCGCAGATCAGTCTCATGCGCCCGATGGTCAACGCCGCGCCCACGACGCCGTTCCCGTTCGACATGCACCTCACCCGTGGCGAACTCTGGATCCAGGGTTGGCTTGAAAGCGCCGGCTATCGCCCCGACATGTACACCGACCTCGATTTCCATGAGAACGGATGCGACGCCGCGCAGTACCGCATTCTGGTCTGCGGAACCCACCCGGAGTACTGGACGCCGGAGATGTACGACAACCTCGTCGCCTATCTCGACGACGGCGGCAGCTTCGCCTACCTCGGCGGAAACGGGCTCTTCGAAACGTGTGTCTACGACGCTCAAGCCCGAGAGATGGTCTACCGCGAAGGCGTCGAAGGCGGCTCCCGCGTGCCCGCGCTCTTGCGAGTGCGTCAACCGCTGCGTCCCGAGCGCGCGGTGATCGGCGTCGCCACCGAGCGTTGTGCGGTGATCGGCTCGCCATACGAAGTGGTCGATGCCGACCACCCTCTCTTCGATGGCATCGGCGTGGCCGTCGGCGACAGATTCGGCCAGGAGGGTCTGAATACGGGATTCGGCAACGGCAAGGCGAGCGCCTGGGAGGTCGATACCGCGAGCGGTCTCGGGGCGATCTCGATTCCTTACGACTGCGCCATGGATACGCCCGCCGTCATTCCCGCTTCGACGCTGCCAGACGGGTTGGCCATCCTGGCCAGGGGCGTGTTCGACGGCGTCGGACCGGGCGCGGACATGGTCTACTACGACCACCCAGGGGGCGGATTCGTCTTCTCCGTCGGCTCGCTGACCTTCGGTGGCAGCCTCGTCGTGGATTCGACCATCCAGCAGCTGATGCAGAACGTCCTGACCAAGGCCGGAGTCGTTCCGGTCTAGCGGCGGCGAGTCGTTGCCTCGGGTGGCGATCGGGCGCGGGTTGGTCAGTCCTCGACGACCCGCAGCGCGATGTCGGTGCGGTACTGGCCGCCTTCGAGATCGATCTCGCTGAGGCCGCGGTAGGCCCGGTCGCGGGCCTCGGCGAAGGTCGTGCCGAGGCCGACGACGTTCAGGACGCGCCCGCCGGTCGCGACGAGATCCCCGCCCTCGAGAGCCGTGGCGGCATGGGCGATGTGCACGCCGTCGACGGATGCCGCGGCATCCACCCCCCGGATCCGCCGACCGGTGATCGGAGCCTCGGGGTAGCCCTCGCTCGCGAGCACGACCGTGACGGCGACCGCATCGGCGAAGGCGGGGCGCGGATGGTCCTCCAGCGTGCCGGATGCCGCGGCCAGCAGCAGTTCGGACAGCGGGTCGACGAGCCGGGGGAGCACGACCTGGGTCTCGGGGTCGCCGAAGCGCGCGTTGAACTCGATGACCTTGATGCCGTGCTCGGTGAGGATGAGGCCGGCGTAGAGGAGGCCGATGAACGGCGTGCCCTCGGCATCCAGCTGGCGGATGACCGGCTCAGCGACGTCCCGCGTGACGAGGTGGATGAAGGTGTCTTCGTCGCCGAAGAGGTCCGACAGCCATGGGAGGGGCGAGTACGCGCCCATGCCGCCCGTGTTGGGTCCCGCGTCGCCGTCGCCGAGGCGCTTGTAGTCCTGGGCGGGGCTCAGCGGCAGGACGCGGTCGCCGTCGCTGAGGAAGAACAGCGACACCTCGGGGCCGGCGAGGAACTCCTCGACCAGCACCGCGCCGGAGGGCAGGAACGCCTCCGCGTGCGCCAATGCCGCCGCGCGATCGTCGGTGACGATCACGCCCTTGCCGGCGGCGAGGCCGTCCGCCTTCACGACGTGCGGCGCCCCGAGCTAGTCGAGCGCCGCGGCGACCTCGTCGACGGTCGTGGCGCGGATCGCGCGGCCGCTCGGCACGCCCGCAGCATCCATGATCCGTTTGGCATATGCCTTCGACCCCTCGAGCTGGGCGGCGGCGCGGCCGGGACCGAACACCGGGATGCCGCGCGCGCGCAATGCGTCGGCCACGCCGGCCACCAGTGGCGCCTCGGGGCCGATGACGACGAGGTCGACGGCGTTCTCCTTCGCGAACGTGGTGACCGAGGCGGGGAGGTTCGCATCGACGGCGACGACCGTGGCGTCGCGGGCGATCCCTGCGTTGCCGGGAGCCGCGAACACCTCGTGAGCGGCATCCTCCGACCGGAGCGCGAGGATGATGGCGTGCTCGCGCGCGCCCGAGCCGAGGACCAGGATTCTCACCCGCCCAGCCTACCGAGCGGTGTTTCGCCGACTCGCCCCGATGGTCGTTCGACGACCCGGTGGGCCGGGCAGTCGTGCTCGTCGGGGCGTTGGCCTCGACTGCCCGAGGATCGACGCGAATACCCCGTGCCGACCGGCACCAGCGGTGGGACAATTGAGTCATGGCTGCCGAGCGCGGCGCATCAACCGGCGAGGGTGTCGACGACGAACGCGTCGTCGATGACGAGTTCCTGCCCGTCGTCGTGCGCCAGTCGCCGCGATACGGCAGGTTCCTCGGCGCGGGAATCGTGGGCGGCCTCCTCGTCGCCGCGATCCTGACGTTCGTCTCGGGGGCTGGCCCCGAGGCCGGCGACCCGTTCGGCGCAGGGGCGGCCGCCTCCCTGTACTGTTCGGGGTGACGGCGGCGGTCTGCGTGGCCTGCGGGCTTCTGCTCATGGGCACTCTTGCGCTGGTGCTCGATCGCATCGTCTCCAAGCACGCCCGGCCCGCGCGCGCCGAGCATCTCACCACCCTCGTCATGGATCTGGATGCGCCGGCGAACGACGACGTCCCCCGATGGGTGAGCGACGACGAGGATCTCTCCTGACCCCACCGTCGGACGCGACCGTCGCCGGCCGGGCGTAGCGTGGACAGGTGCCGAAGAAGATCGGGCTCGACGAAGGCCGCGCCGCGCTCGCCGCGGTGAGCACTGCCGCCGCGGCATCCGTGAAGCCCGCGCGGACCGATCTCGCGACGGCGGTGCGGTATCTGCTGCAGCTGCTCGTCGAGAAGGCTCCGGGCGGATCGGTCGAGGTCCGTGTGCCGCCGTTCGGCGCAGTGCAGGTGATCGAGGGCCCGCGCCACACGCGTGGCACTCCTGCGAACGTGGTCGAGACCGACCCGCAGACCTGGATCGCCCTCGCGACCGGCGCGGAGCAGTGGGCGGACGCCGCGGCATCCGGCCGAATCGTGGCCTCCGGCATCCGTGCCGACCTCACGGAGCTGCTCCCCCTGCGCCCCTGACCGGGTGAGAGCGCCCCGGCGCCTGCGCGCTGTGCGCGGTGAGACAATGGAGGCATGGCCGAACAGGCGCAGATTCCCGACGACCCGGATGCCGCGGCACCCGCGTCGTTCAGCGACGCCCCCGACACCGAGTCGGTCGTCGAGGACCACATCGAGACCGTCCGCGTTCGGCGGGCGCCGAAGTATTCAGTGTTCCTGATCGCCGGTGCCGGGCTCGGCATCCTGGTCGCGATGATCCTGACGTTCGCGTTCAACGGCAGCGGCGACGTGAGCCCCAACACCGGCCTGATCTACTCGTCGACCCAGGTGTTCGGGTTCCTCGCGCTCGTCTGCATCACCGTCGGCGTCGCGATCGGCGGTGTGGTCGCGCTGATCCTCGATCGCACGCTCGCCCGCCGCACGCGCGATGTCGTGGTCGATCGCGAGCGGATCCGCATCGAGGACTGAACCCCGGCGGAGTGCAGCGGGCTCTACGCGAGCTCGGCGATGATCGGGTGGATCGCCGCGTCGAAGGCGACGACATCGCCGCGCAGGCCGTCGGTCACCGCGATCGTGAGCGACCCGATCCACCACACGCCACGCTGCGTCAGCGGCAGCACCTGCACATTCAGCTCGAACGAGTGGGCGCGGCGACCCACCTGCCGCTCATGCTCGGCGATCGCGCTCGCGTACGCGCGGTACGAGACGCCCGGCTTGGCCGCGGCATCCTTCCGGTAGCGCTCGTGCGCGGACTGCGAGAACGCCAGGGCCTCGGCGGCATGGGGGAGCATCGCGTCCCGCAGGACGTCGGCCCCCTGGGAAGGCAGTGCGACGAGCGTCTCGAATCCGTCCACGAGCTCGAGCGGTACGGGCGACGGGTGCGCCGTCGGCTCGACGGTCATCGCCCAGTACTCCCGCCACTGGCGTTCCAGAAGCGACTGCGCCTCTTCATTGCGATCGTTCACACGCGGTGGGATTCCGCGCAGATGCGGAAGCTCATCGGGGGAGCGGATGCCGAGGACCTGACGCAGATACAGCGCAAGCAGAACCGGCTGGCCCGCGTCTTCGCGGATCAGCCACTCCGGAGCCCCCGTGCCGCCCATGCCACCCATTCTACGGCGGAGCTCCGACGGACGGACCGGGCCCGTCGTTCGCTCCCGGACGCATCACGGCGGTCGCCCGCGCACCGAAGCGGCATCGCCGGTCGGCAACCCCAGCGACGAGGCCGTGGGGGCGAACGCGCGGCATCCGCCCGGTCCGCCCGCCGGTAGGCTGGAGCCGTGGCATCACCCTCCCGCGACGCCTCTTCCTCTGGAAATGCGCCTGTGAACCCCTATAGCGAAGCCGGGGTCGATACGGCTGCCGGCGACCTCGCGGTGGAGCTGATGAAGTCCGCGGTGCGCCGCACCCAGGGGCCCGAGGTGCTGGGCGGCGTCGGCGGTTTCGCCGGCCTCTTCGATGCCTCGGCGCTGCGCACCTACGCGCGCCCGCTCCTGGCCACAAGCACCGACGGGGTCGGCACCAAGGTCGCGATCGCGCAGGCCATCGACAAGCACGACACGATCGGTCTCGACCTGGTCGGCATGGTCGTCGACGACATCGTCGTGGTCGGGGCGAAGCCGCTCTTCATGACCGACTACATCGCGTGCGGCAAGGTCTTCCCCGAGCGGATCGCCGACATCGTCGCGGGCATCGCGCGCGGCTGCTCCGAGACCGGCACTGCTCTCGTCGGCGGCGAGACCGCCGAGCACCCGGGCCTGCTCGGCATCAACGACTACGACGTCGCGGGCGCCGCCACCGGAGTCGTCGAGGCCGACCGCACGCTCGGCGCCGATCGGGTGCGCGGCGGCGACGTCGTCCTCGCGCTCGCGTCCAGCGGACTGCACTCCAACGGCTACTCGCTCGTCCGCCACATCGTCACGCGCGCCGGCATCCAGTACGGCGACACCGCGGCCGAGTTCGCCACCACGTGGGGCGAGGCCCTGCTCGAGCCGACCCGCCTCTACACGCTCACCGCTGCTGCGGCTCATCAGCGACCTCGGTGACGGCGTCCACGCGCTCAGCCATGTGACCGGCGGAGGCATCGCGGCCAATCTCGCGCGGGTCCTCCCGCAGAACACCTGGGTCGAGGTCGACCGTTCGACGTGGTCGCCACCGCCGGTTTTCCGGGTGCTCGCCGATCTCGGCGGGCTCGAGCTCGACGCGACCGAAGGCACCTGGAATCTCGGCATCGGCTTCCTCGCGATCGTGGCGGCCGACAGAGCGGATGCCGCGGCATCCGCTCTCCTGCAGGACGGGATAGCGGCGTGGCAGGTGGGCGTCGTCCAGGACGGCACCCACCCGGATGACGCGCACGGCGCCTTCGAGCAGGGCGCGAAGGGCGTCGACGGCGGCGCCGTGCGATTGGTCGGAACCTACAGCGAGCACGGAGCGAACTAGACCCCATGTGCGGCATCGTCGGAATGGTCGGGCAGGGCTCGGTCAACCAGGAGATCTACGACGCACTCCTGCTGCTCCAGCATCGCGGGCAGGACTCGACCGGCATCGCCACCGCCGAGCGCAACGGCGTCTTCCACCTCTTCAAGGCGAAGGGGCAGGTGCGCGAGGCGTTCCGCACACGCGACATGCGCGGCCTCCTCGGCGACATCGGCCTCGGGCACGTGCGTTACGCGACCAAGGGCACGGCATCCAGCGAGGAAGAGGCCCAGCCCTTCTACGTGAACGCGCCGTACGGCATCGTGCTCGTGCACAACGGCAACCTCACCAATACGCGCGAGCTCACCGACGAGCTGTTCCACAAGGACCGCAGGCACCTCAACACGAGCAGCGACACGGAGCTGCTGGTCAACGTGCTCGCCAACGAGCTGCAGGCATCCATCTCCGGACTCGACCTCGACCCCGAGCAGGTCTTCCAGGCCGTCTCACGCGTGCACGAGCGCGTCGAGGGCTCGTACGCCGCGATCGCGCTGATCGCGGGCTACGGTCTGCTCGCGTTCCGCGACCCGTTCGGCATCCGTCCGCTCATCATCGGCACCCGCAAGACCGAGGCCGGGTCGTACGAGTGGATCGTCACGTCCGAGTCGCTCGTCCTGGAGAACGGCGGATTCGAGGTCGTGCGCGATGTGATGCCCGGTGAGGCCGTGTTCGTCGACCTCGAAGGGCACCTGCACACCAAGCAGTGCGCCGCGAATCCGCGCCTGGTGCCGTGCTCGTTCGAGTACGTGTACCTCGCCCGCCCCGACTCGATCATGAACGGCATCTCGGTCTACGAGGCCCGGCTCCGCCTCGGCGACCGCCTCGCCGACACGATCGCGAAGTACACGCCCAAGGGCACGATCGACGTCGTGATGCCGATCCCCGACTCGTCGCGTCCCGCCGCGATGCAGGTGGCACGCAAGCTCGGACTCGAGTACCGCGAGGGCTTCTACAAGAACCGCTACGTCGGCCGGACGTTCATCATGCCCGGTCAGGCGATCCGCAAGAAGAGCGTGCGGCAGAAGCTCAACGCCATGTCGAGCGAGTTCAAGGGCAAGAACGTGCTGCTCATCGACGACTCGATCGTGCGCGGCACGACGAGCAAGGAGATCATCCAGATGGCCCGGGATGCCGGTGCCCTGTCGGTGACCTTCGCCTCGGCCGCGCCCGCCGGTGCGGTACCCGCACGTCTA
The DNA here is from genome assembly GCA_963713325.1 of uncultured Actinomycetota bacterium. Taxonomy (GTDB): domain Bacteria; phylum Actinomycetota; class Actinomycetes; order Actinomycetales; family Microbacteriaceae; genus Microbacterium. The sequence continues at coordinate 107,628 of CAVQLL010000007.1, read as the reverse complement.
CGGCATCAACATGCCGTCGCGTCACGAGCTCGTCGCGCACGGGCGCACGATTCCCGGAGATCGCCGAAGAGCTGGGTGCGGACTACATGGTCTACCAGGAGGTCGAGGACCTCAAGGCCGCGATCCTGGAGGGCTCCGACCTCGACGACCTCGACATGAGCTGCTTCGACGGCCGCTACGTGACCGGCACCGTGTCGGAGGAGTACCTCGCCTGGGTCGAGGGTTCGCAGGAGAGTTGACGCGACCCGGATCAATGCGGGCGAAGCCCGTGTTGATGCAGGTCGGGTCAAGATCGAGTAGCGAGCGCGCCAGCGAGCGTATCGAGATCCACGCGCGGGCGTTCAGCCGTCAGGCGGCGAAGTCGTAGCGTGCGCGGCCGCCGAGTCGGGGGGTGCGGTCGGGGTCGACGTGGGGTGGGGGGATGAACCAGACTTTCGCGCGGATCCCGAGGCCTTCTATTCGGATTTCCCACCCGTTGTCGTGGATGCGGTGGTGGCAGGATTCGCAGAGCAGGCAGCCGTTGGCGAGGTCGGTGGGTCCGGCATCCCTCGCCCACCATCGGATGTGGTGGACTTTTGTGTGTCCGGGCGGTGCCCCGCACATCGCGCAGCCGCCGTCGCGTTCGACCAGCGCGAGCCGTTGGGTCGCGGTGTACAGGCGCCGGGTGCGGCCCCAGTCAAGGATCTGGCTTTCGCCGCCGAGGACGCAGGAGATGATCTGCCCGCCGGCGGCCATCCGCCGTGCCGTCGCAACGGTGACGGGGGCGGCGATCCCGTCGATGGTCGCGTGCCCCGTGCCGTTCACGAGGTCGTCGTGGTCGATCCGCACGATCACCGTCGCGCCCTCGAGCGGGAGGTCTTTGTTCGTGCACCCGAGCGCGTGTTCGCAGATCCGGGTGAGTGCTGCGGCCTGCATCTGCACCACCGTGCGGCGCACCGCATCCGGCCCGGCGACGTCGCGGGCGGCGCGCAGTTCGGCCGTCACGTGACTCTCGATCGCGGTCAGGATCGGGGCGGCGTGCTCGGGATCGAACCGCCCGGTCATCGCGATCGACCCGTCCCGCTCGCGCCGGATGGTCAACATCAGCCCGGCGCGCAGCTCGTCCTCCCGCGGGGCGACGCCGTCCGGGTCGAGCCACGCCTCGGCGCGGGTCAGCACCCGGGACAGCTGATCCACGGTCAGCCCGGCCGCTTGTTCGGCTAGAAGCCGCTCCGCCTCTTCGACCCTCTCGCACCCGGCCCGCAACGCGACCCGGTCGAGCATCGCGATGATCGCCGCCGCGGCAGAGGCCCCGATCCGTGCGGCCGCCATCGCCGCCGCGATATGCGGATGCCGCGCCGGCGCCTTCTCGCCTGATAGCAGCTGACGCGGGGCGATCGCCTCCCCGACCTGCACCAGCCGGGCCGCCTCACCGTTCGTGGTCCCCGTGGTCGCCGCGATCAGCGCCGTCGGATTGCGGTAACCATGCGTCTTGGCGAGACTGTCGGGCCCGAGATCGGGCCGCGAGCGCCGCGCGATCTCAGCGGCGATCTGCGAATGATCCGCCTCCAGCATCCGCCGCATCTCGCCGTACCGGTCATTGATCTCCACCAGCCGAGCATCACTGAGCCCGCTGATGTCACCGTCCGGCCAGACTTCCCGCACACCGGCGACCGCGTCGCTGAGCTTGTCACGCGTGCTGGCCATGGAAGAACGCTAACACCGGCCTCTGACATCGCGCCGACCCTGCAGCTCTCCGACATCAGAACAGAAAGACGAACACGTGCCGAAAAGACGGGATCATCTGAGTGCTTCAAGACCCATGAGGCCCAGGACCATCGAACTTTGCTACGTCCTCCCCAGTCGACCCCCGACCGTCGTCAGAGGTCCTGGTGGAACTCCTCGATCAGGTGGTCGACGACCGCCGTCATCGCCTGGTCCTGGTCGGCGCCGGCCTCGGTCGCCTCGCCCGCGACCGCACGCTGACGCTGCGCGGAGGTCCCGTCCGTGGCGATGGACAGCACCCGTTCGACCTCGGCTCGGCAGCCGAGGGCGTCGGCATCCTCCCCGATCATCTCGATCAGTTCGGCCATGAGCTCCGGGAACGGCACGATCCTGTTCGCCCCGAAGTCGATGAGCCCCTCGGTGACCCCGTAGCGCTGGGCACGCCACCGGTTCTCGCCGATCAGGAACCGGTCGTAGATGCGCCAGCGCTGATTGCGCGCGCGCAGCCGCCAGAGCATCCGCAGCACGCACTGCGTGACCGCGGCGAGCGTGAGGGCGTCCTCCGCGCGCGGCGAGACGTCCATGATGCGGGTCTCGAGTGTCGGGTACTGGTGCGAGGGCCGGATGTCCCACCAGATCTTCGAGGAGTCCTCGATGATGCCGAGGTCGATGAGCACGCTCACCGATCGCTGCAGCTCCGCCCAGCTCTGATAGTCCGGCGGCAGACCTGTCCGGGGGAGGTTGTCGAAGACGGAGATGCGGTAGGACGCCAGCCCGGTGTCCTCCCCCTGCCAGAACGGCGAGGACGTGGACAGCGCGAGCAGGTGAGGAAGGAAGTACGGCATCTGCCGAAGGAGGTCGGTACGCAGCGCGTTGTCCCCGATGCCCACGTGCACGTGGCATCCGCAGATCAGCAGACGCCTGGCGACGCCGGCGAGGTCCCGTTCCAGACCGCGATAGCGCTCCTTATCGGTGTGGTGCTGCGTCTTCCAGTCCGAGAACGGGTGACAGGATGCCGCGATCGGCGCCAGCCCATAGCGATCGGCGTGGTGCGAGATGGTGGAGCGCAGTCGGCGCAGGTCGTCGCGTGCTGCGCCGACGGACTGGCAGACCTTCGTGCCGATCTCGACCTGGCACTTCTTGTACTCGGGACTGACCTGCTCCTGCAGGTCGACGCGACAGTCCTCGATGAAGCCCTCGGGTGCGACCCCGAGTGCCCTGGAGTCGCGGTCGACGAGGAGATACTCCTCTTCGATGCCGATGGTGAACTCAGGTCGCTCCATCGCGACCTCCTTCCGTTGGCCAATCTCAGCGCTCGCGCACGCGCAAAGCAAGAGCGCCGGCTCGGAGCAGATGCAGCGAGCTGAGGGCCGCTGTGCGCGCCCTACGCTGGGTGAGTGACCCCCGCTCCTGCCGATCCCCCCGGGGGCTCCGCCCCAGACCCCCGGCTTGCTGGCGCGGACTCCCCCGGGGCTCCGCCCCAGACCCCCGGCTTGCTGGCGCGCGCTCCCTCCGGGGCTCCGCCCCAGACCCCCGGCTTGCTGGCGCGCGCCCCCTCTGGCAGGGCAGGTCTCTCGCCGTCATCGGCATCGTGCTGTTCGCCTTCTCACTGCGCTCGGCCGTCGCCTCCCTCTCGCCGCTGATCGACCACATCACGGCGGACTTCGCCATGCCCCCCGCGATCATCGGGCTCATCGGCACGGCGCCACCGGTCTGCTACGCCGTGTTCGGCATCCTGACCCCGCTGTTCGAGCGCCGACTCGGCCTGGAGCGCCTCACCGTCATCTCGATCGCAGTCGTCACCGTGGGGATGGTGCTGCGCGGACTCGCGACCGACTCGATCGGCCTGCTGCTGGGCACGTCGCTCATCTTCGCGGCCGTCGGCGTGGGCAACATCCTGCTGCCGCCCCTCGTTCGCACCTACTTCCCGGATCGCATCGGCCTGATGACCACGATCTACTCGACGACCATGGCGGTCGCATCGTTCACGCCGCCGCTGGTCGCGGTGCCGGTCGCGGACGCGTCGAGCTGGCGATTCTCCATCGGCATGTGGGCGGTGTTCGCGGCGGTCGCGATCATCCCCTGGATCACGATGCTTCTGCGCCACCGATCGGCTGCGGCGGATGAGGACATCGAGCCGCCGAACCCGCAGGTGTTCGGGCGCATGTGGCGACTGCCGCTGGCGTGGGCGCTCGCCGTCGGCTTCCTCGCCGCCGGCACGATCGCGTACACGTCCTTCGCCTGGCTGCCGCAGCTGCTCGTCGACACCGCCGGCGTCACCCCAGCAGTGGCCGGAGCTCTGCTCTCGCTCTTCGCCGCGATGGGCCTTCCGGCCTCACTGCTGGTGCCGCTGCTGGTGACCCGGTACAACGCGACGCGCGCGCTGTTCGGCGTCGCCGTCGTGACCGGGCTCGTCGGCATCGCGGGGCTCCTCTTCGCGCCGCAGGCTGCGCCGGTGCTGTGGGTGGTGCTGCTCGGCCTCGAGCCGCTGCTGTTCCCGCTGACGCTCGTGCTGCTCGGTCTTCGCACGCGCACGCACGAAGGCTCGGTCGCCTTGAGCGGGTTCGTCCAGAGCATCGGCTACGCGATCGTCGCCGCTCTTCCCCTTCGGGATCGGACTGCTCCACGGCGCGACGGACTCGTGGACGGCGCCGCTCATCGTGCTCGCCGTCGTGGTCTCCGCCGCGATCCCCGCGGGGGTCGTCGTGGCGCGTCGCACCACGATCGAGGACGAGTGGGAGCGCCGGCACGGCGCGTGGTGACGCGAAGCAACTTCCCAGAAAACTCGCGATATATCGTGTTACCGTCTTGTCATGAATCGCGAGTCGCTGCCGAGCAACGCCGATCAGGCGGCCGTCTGGGGTGGGGAGCACCTCTCCGACGACCTCGAACGCACGGTGCGTGCGGAGATCGCCGAGGCTGAGCGCCCCGATCAGCCGATCAGGCGGATGCTGCGCCGCGCGCGCGCATGGATGTCGCAGTATCCGCGACTCGAGCACGTCTACCGAGTGGGCGTCGGGATCCTCGGTGGCGTGCTGACCGGAATCGGTCTGCTGCTGGTACCACTGCCCGGACCGGGATGGCTCGTGGTCTTCCTCGGACTCGCGGTTCTGGGCACCGAGTTTCGCTGGGCCAAGCGCATCGCCGGCTGGCTCAAGCGCGTGCTGGACCGGTTCTGGGCGTGGGTCAAGGCGCGCCGCGCACAGCGCGCAGCCGCGCGAGCCTCTGCCTGAGAGCGTCCCGAGTCCTTGAGAGCGACGGCTGAGGGAGGCTACGCCTTCTCGTCCTCGTACTCGTCGGCGTACTGGTCCGCCCACTTGTCGACGTACTGCTCGTCGTCGGGGTGACCCAACTCCTTCTCCAGCGCGGAGTAGTTCACGTTCGGGCTGTAGGACTTGAGTTCGCGCGCGATCTTGGTGTGCTTCGCCTTCTGACGGCCACGCCCCATGCGAGACCCCCTCATTTCTGAGTCGCGGGCGGTGCGGGGGCATTCCGCCGCTTCAACCCGGGCATTCACGAAACCGGCTCGAGGCCGGTAAGAGTAGCATTCAGGATAACACGGAGCCCCTGGTCACTGACCGCTCCGACCCGGCATCGAAAGGGCGGATCCGCATGGCCGACGAAGCATCCGAGAGCCCGCAGGCAGCGGATGCCACCGGCGAGCCGCTGCCCGTCGCGGCGGCCGATGCCGAGGCTCTGCGTGGGGCGGTCCTGGTCGGGGTCGTGCCTGGCCTCTCCTCCCGTGTGCTCAAGGAGGGCGCCCGCTATGCGAAGCTCCTGCGGGCACCGCTCCTGGTCGTCCACGTGGATGTCACGCGCTTCGTCACCTACGAGGATCCGGACGGCTACGTCCACTCGGCGCCGATCGACATCAACGTGAGCGCGGGCGAGAGCGACCTTGCCGTCGTCGAGGCCGAGGCAGCCAAGCTCCTCGATGGCCACGAGGTCGAATGGACCGTCCGCCAGCTCGTCGGGGATCCGGCCATGGCGATGAAGCACCTCGCCGATCAGGTCGAAGCGAGGCTTCTCGTGGTCGGCACGCGCAAGCGAGGGCTGGGCGAATCGATCCGCGAGTTCTTCACCGGATCGGTGGCGGCACGGCTCGCGCACCGTCAGCAGCGGCCGATTCTCGTCGTTCCGCTCGGCGAGCCGGTGCCCGACGACGAAGAGATCTGGCCCGGCTGAGGCACGCACGAAACGCCCCCCGCGAATGCGGAGGGCGCCTCGTCGTGTCACTGCGGCGTTTCGTCCCTTGCGCCGCGGAGTGACCGGGTGATGTCGCTGGCGACACCGTTCAGCGAGGTCATGAACTCGTCGATGACGGATGCTGCCAGCTCTCCGCCTCGAGCGACGTGCGAGCGCAGATCGCTGCGCACCTGGGCGCGGAACTCGTTGATGGCGGCATCCGCGCGGTGCACCTGCTCACGGCTGGCGATGCGAGGGTCGTCGCCGGACGGGGTCTGACCGGCCGTGGACTGCTCATCACCGGTCGGGGTCTGACCCGCCGTCGACTGCTCCTCGCGGGTCGCTGCGGCGAGATCGGCGCGGAGGCTCTTCATCGCTTCGCGCACGCTTCCGCGGACTTCGTCGGCGATGAGGCGCACCGAGTCGGTGAGGCCGGCTTCGATGCCCTCGAGGTCGCCCGTGCGGGAGGCGACTTCGGCGCGTCCGGCATCCGTGATCTCGTACACCGTCTTGCGACCATCGACGGACTTGGTCACCAGACCCTCCTCCTCGAGCTTGGCCAGGCGCGGGTAGATCGTGCCGGCGCTCGGGGTGTAGGTCCCGCCGGTGCGGTCCGAGAGCGCCTGCATGATGTCGTACCCATGGCGCGGCCCCTCATCGAGGAGGCTCAGCAGGTAGAGACGCAGGTCACCGTGCGAGAAGACGGGCGCCATCACCACTCCTCCTCGGCGTCGGGGCTTGCGCCCTGCGCGCTGGCGGAGGCGTCTGCGGATGCAGCGCTCCGACGCAGAACCGTGATGTCGCCCGAGACGGAGTTCGCGCGCACGTCCACGAAGGAGCCGCTGAGCTCGCCGACCGAGCCGGTGAAGTTCGTCGTCGGGCCGGTGCCCTTGCCCGAGCGCACGACGCCGTCCACCTGAACGCGGCCGCTCACGCTGCGGACGACGTAGTTCGCCGGCCGCCCCTCATCGAGGCGGACCGTCGCGTTGCCGCTGACGGTGTTGAGTCCGACCTGGTGGGTCTCGCCCGTCGAGTCGACGAGCATGGCGCCGGAAACCGTGTCGATCGTCGCCTTGCGGAGGCTCCCCGTTGCCGCGACGTCACCGGACACGCTGTTGGCGCTCAGTGCGCCGACGAGCTCGCGGATCTGCACGTCGCCCGAGACCGCGTTCACGGTGAGGTCGCCGGTCAGACCGTCGACGATGATGTCGCCGGAGACGGTGTTGAGTCGGGCATCGTGACGGATGCCGGAGACGAGCGCGCTGGCGCTGACAACGCCGAGGTTCAATGCGACCTCGCGGGGGACCGCGACGCTGATCTCGGCCTTCGGGCCGCCAGCGCCGAAGTTGCGGAACACTTCGAGGAAGTTGTCCCAGCGCAGCTGCGGGTGATCGATCTCGACGACGTCGCCGGTGACCTCGATGCGGAGGTCCTTGATGGTGACACCGTGGACTTCGATGCGCGCACCGGGCTCATCGTGGCCGATGACGTCGATCTGGCCGCCGACGAGGCCGATCTTGAGCTTGCGCACGGTCTCGATGTCGATGACGCGGGTTTCGCCGGGGTGGATGATCCACTTCTCGAGGGTCATTGTGTGCTCCTGGGTTCCATTCTGAGAGGGGACTTGCTCGCGATATATCGCGATAGACCACGGTAACACGATATATCGCGTGTCTGTCAAGCGCTGACACTGCGAATTGGCCGTGAGCGGACTTGACGTTGACGCCACGTCAACCTTTAGCGTGATAACCACGACATCGAATCGACGGACAGGAGGCGTGCGATGAACACCGAGGAGTGGTCGATCCAGCGGATTGCGAAGATCGCCGGCACGACGAGCCGCACGCTCCGCCATTACGGCGACATCGGACTGCTGCCGCCCGTCGAGCATCGGTCACAACGGCTACCGCCACTACGACCGCGATTCGCTCGTGCGACTGCAGCGGATCCTGCTGCTGCGAGACCTGGGCCTCGGGCTTGCCCAGATCGCCGAGGTGCTCGATCGCGACGCATCCCAGGAAGACGCCCTGACCGGCCACCTCGCGTGGCTGAAGCAGGAGCAAGACCGGCTGGCACGGCAGATCGTGTCGGTCGAGTCGACCATCGAAGCATTGAGAGGAGGTGAACGACTCATGGCAGAGGACATGTTCGACGGCTTCGACCACACGCAGTACAAGGACGAGGTCGAACGGCGCTGGGGCAAGAAGGCCTACGCCGACAGCGACCGCTGGTGGCGCGGCATGAGCGCCGACGAGAAGTCGGCGTGGAAGCAGCGCGCCTCCGACCTCGGTCGGGACTGGATCGATGCGGCCGAGCGGCACGTCGACCCATCCGGCGACGAGGCTCAGGCGATCGCCGGGCGGCACGTGGCGTGGCTGACCGACATCCCGGGCACCCCCGCCGGAACTCCCGGCGGAGACGTCAAGGCGTACGTCATCGGTCTCGGCGAGATGTACGTCGCCGACGAGCGCTTCGGCGCGAATTACGCGACGAGCGACGGCGGCCCCGAGGGAGCCGAGTTCGTGCGCGACGCACTCCGCGTCTACGCGGAGGCGAACCTGTAGGCGGGATCCGCCCAGACGACGGATGCCGCACCCCCTCGATCGCGGGGGTGCGGCATCCGGTCGTTCCTGGGGAGGATCAGCTCCCGACGCGTTCGGCGCGGGTGAGGTCGAGCACGCCGCCCCTGGCCGCTTGGACGGCGGCGGCCACCGCTCCGATGGCGACGACGTCGGCACCGAGCGAGGATGCGTGCAGCTCGGGCATCGGCAGGTCGAGTTCGTCGGGCAGTGCACGTCGGGCGGCCTCGATCACGGGCCCGATCCCATCGGCGACGGCACCGGAGACGATCACGCGACGGGGGTCGAAGAGGCTCCCGAAGATCCCGGTGATCACCGCCAGCATTTCGCCGACGCGCTGCGCGACTCGCAGGGCATCGGGATCGCCGGATGCTGCGAGCTCGAGGACGTGGCGACCGTCGAGCTCCGCCGTCCGGAGCTTCGCCAAGGGGTGATCCGCGTCGACCTCGCCCTTCGCGACAGCCTCACGTGCCCACTGTGCGGCGCGGTAGCCCAGTCCCCACGCGCCGCCGACTCCGCTCACGCGGTCGAAGGCGACCATCTCGGCGACGCCGCCGTGTGCGCCGCGCAGGATCCGGCCGTCCACGGCGACGCCCGCGCCGAGTCGCTCGCCGGCCAGCAGCACCACGAAGTCGTCGCAGCCCTCGGCGGCCCCGGTCGCGCGCTCGGCGACCGCTGCGAGGTAGGCGTCGTTCTCCACCCGCACGAGCGGAATGGGGCCGGCGAAGTCTGCGATGAATCCGGGATTCATGCGACGCCAGAACCCGTCACGATGCGGCGGGGATATCCCCGCCGCGTTGACCGGCGCCGGAACACCGATGCAGAGCGCGATCACGTCCGATCGAGTCAGACCGGCGGCAGTGAGCGCGCCGTCCAGCGCCGTGGCCGCAAGCGCGCGGCGCGTGTCGGGAGCGTCGTTCTCGGGGTCGAGGTCGAGGTTGCGGCGCACGAGCGTGGCGCCGCGCAGATCGGCGACCGTCGTGATCAGGTGACCGCGTCCGGCGTCGATCCCCACCACCGCACCGGCGTCCGCTCGCAGTTCGAAGCGACGCGAGGGTCGGCCTTTGCGGTACTCGCCGCCGGCGCGAGCGTTGGGAAGCTCACGGAGCAGGCCGCGGTGCACGAGCTCGTCGATCACGTCGATCGTGGTCGAGCGGGTCAGTCCCACGCGCCCCATCGCGTCGCTGGCCGTGAAGTCGGCGGCATCCCACGCATGCTCGAGGATCGCCGCGAGATTCGCGCGACGCATGGGGTTCGGCGAGGTGCCGGAGATCACGTCAGTCACAGGTATTGACCTTTCGCTCCGCACTCGTCATTATGGAGCACACCAAGTTGATTCGAGTACTAAATCTACTCATTGAAACAAGATTCCTGACCCAATGGCGGGTTGATGGAAGGGGACAATGTCGTGCCTGGTCCATACAGAAGGTTCACGCGGCGAGCCGCTGCAGCACTTGCATTTGTGCTCATCGGGTCGACTCTCGGGGCGTGCGCGGGTGCCGGCGGCCCCGAGCAGGTCCACTTTCACCTCAGCAAGCCTGAGGCGATTCCGTATTTCCGCGAGCTCGTCGCCGAATACAACGCGTCACAGGACGACGTCGAGGTTCTGCTCGAAACCGCGGTCAACCTTCAGGCGGGGTTCCTCCGGGGCAACCCGCCCGACCTCGCCCTGCTCAACTACAACATGGAAATGGCGCGCTTCATGGAGCGCGGCGCGCTCAGCGACCTGGGCGACATGCCCGAGGCGGACCGCATCCGGCCCGAGGTGCAAGAGCTCGTCGACCAGTACGCGACGTACCCCGGACGCACGAGCGTCCTGCCGTACTCGGTGATGGCAGCGTCCGTCATCTACAACAAGGAGATCTTCGAGGAGAACGACCTCGAGGTGCCGACCACGCTCGAAGAGCTCGAGGAGGCCTGCCAGACGCTCACGGACGCCGGCGTGACGCCGTTCTATGCGACGTACAAGGACCCGTGGACGGTGGCGCAAGGGTGGTTCGACTACACCGTGGGCGGCATGGTCGACGTCGCTGAGTTCTACGAGAAGATGAAGGAACTGGGCACCGAAGTGGGTCCCGATTCCGAGGTCTCCTTCGAGAAGACCTTCGACGAGCCGGTATCGCTCATGCAGCAGCTCTCCGACGCGTGCACGAATCCGGATGCGCCGAGCAAAGCCTACGGTGACGGCAATCTCGCGTTCGCCGAGGGTGAGGCCGCGATGTACCTGCAGGGGCCGTGGGCTTTCGGCGAGATCGCCAAGACGAGCCCCGACCTCGAGCTCGGGACCTTCCCGCTGCCCGTGACCGACGACCCCGACGACCTCAAGGTGCGCGTCAACCTCGACCTCGCGGCCTGGATCCCCGAGGTGTCGGAACACAAGGAGGCGGCGCGCCAGTTCCTCAGCTACCTCTTCCAGAAGGACGTGATGGACGAGTACAACGCCGCGCAGCTCGGGTATGGGACGACGACGGACGCCGCGCCGGTCACCGATCCGCGCATCGTGGGCATGAAGAAGTACTTCGACGAGGCGGCGTTCTACCAGGGGGCCTCGCAGCAGATCCCGCTGACGATCCCGGCCGCGAACTACCTGCAGGGGGTCGTGCTGGGCAGCGACGTCGAATCGACGCTCTCGACCATGGACGCGGACTGGGCCCGGCTGGCCCTTCGGCAATAGAAGGGAAACGACAGCATCATGGCCACCACATTGGACGACGTCGACCTCGATCTGACGAAGCCGCCGACGACCGCGCACGGCGCGGTCCCACGGATCAAGAAGCGGAAGGTCGAGGGGGTCTACTACCTCTTCCTGCTGCCGAGCCTCATCCTCTTCACCCTTTCGATCACGCTGCCGGCGGTCATCGGCATCTTCTTCAGCTTCACGAACTCGATCGGTTTCGGCGACTGGGAGTTCGTCGGCTTCATCAACTACATCGCGGCTTTCAGCGACCCGGCGATCCTGCAGAGCTACATCTTCACGTTCGGATTCGCCGCCGTCACTGTCTTGCTGGTGAACGCGGTGGCGTTCCTGCTCGCCGTCGGCCTGACGTCGCAGATCCGCGCCAAGACGGGGCTGCGCACGGTCTTCGTCATCCCGATGGTGATCTCGGGCATCGTCATCGCCTTCGTCTTCAACTTCCTGTTCTCCAATTCCGTGCCCGCGCTGGGCCAGGCGCTGGGGATCGGCTGGCTGAGCGAGAGCATCCTCGCCAACCCCGACCTCGCCTGGATCGCGATCGTGATCGTGACCGCGTGGCAGGCGATTCCCGGTACGTTGCTCATCTACATCGCGGGTCTGCTCTCGATCCCGGGTGACGTCTATGAGGCCGCCGACATCGACGGGGCGGGAAAGTTCGCCCAGCTCACACGGATCACCCTCCCGCTCGTCGCGGGCTACGTCGTGATCAACGTGATCCTGGGCTTCAAGGGCTTCCTCAACGCGTACGACATCATCGTCGGCCTCACCAACGGCGGCCCCGGCACGGCGACCCGCAGCATCGCGATGACGATCGTGACCGGGTTCACGAGCGGCGACTACGCCTACCAGATGGCGAACGCGACGATCTTCTTCCTCATCACGGTCGCGATCGCGCTGCTCCAACTCAGCCTCACACGCGGAAGGAGCGTGCTCTGATGTCCGTTCAGCCAGCCCTCGTCATCGAGGACATCGAGGGCGCAGAGATCCTCGAAGGACGCGCACCCAAGCCGAGGAGCCGCTTCCGCATGGAGCGGGTCAACTGGCCGGGCACGATCATCATCGCGCTGTGCGCAGTGACGGTGCTCGTCCCGCTCTACGTCACGCTGTCAATGGCCTTCAAGACCCAGTCCCAGGCCGTGGATGGCAATGCATTCTCACTGCCCGCCCCCTTCAGCCTGGATGGATTCGTCACCGCGTGGAACCTGACGAACTTTCCCCTCGCGTTCACGATCACGACACTGGTGACAGCGGCGACCGTGGCCGGCACGATCCTGCTCGCGTCCGTCGCGTCGTTCGCCATCGCCCGCAATTGGGATCGAAGGCTCTTCCGCTGGTCGTTCTTCTACCTGCTGCTGGCGATGTTCATCCCGTTCCCCGTGCTGGCCCTGCCCCAGATCCAGTTGACGGGACTCACCGGTCTCGACAACCCGGTCGGCGTCACTCTCCTGCACATCATGTTCCAGATGAGCTTCAGCGTGCTGCTGTTCACCGCGTTCCTGCGGTCGATCCCACTCGAGTTGGAGGAGAGCGCCCGCATCGACGGCGCGAGCACCTGGCAGACGTTCTGGCAGCTGATCTTCCCGCTGCTCGCACCTATGAGCGCGACCGTTGGCATCTTCGCCTTCCTCGCGTCGTGGAATGACTTCATGATGCCGTCGCTGATCATCTCCGACCCGTCGCAGCAGACTCTGCCGGTGGTCCAGCAGATCTTCCAGACCCAGTTCAGCAACAATTACAACGTGTCGTTCGCCTCTTACCTCATGGCGATGGCGCCGGCGATCATCGTCTACCTGTTCACGCAGCGCTGGGTGATGGAAGGCGTGACGCAGGGAGCGGTCAAGGGCTGACGCCGGCACCACTTCGCGCCCCGGACCCCGGCGCTCAGCTACCTGCACGAAGATTGCACCGGCCCGAACACTCACAACCCAAGGAAGGAAACCGGTCTCTGTGACCAATACCGTGCATCCTGTTGCCTCACCCATCCTCGACAAGGACGACGCAGCGTGGTGGCGCCAAGCCGCCGTCTACCAGGTTTATCCGCGCAGCTTCGCCGACGCCGACGGCGACGGGCTGGGGGACATCGCCGGGATCACCTCCCGCGTGCCATACCTCGCCGAGCTCGGAATCGATGCCGTGTGGTTGAGCCCGTTCTACCCCTCAGCTCTGGCCGACGGAGGCTATGACGTCGCCGATTATCGTGATGTCGACCCGCGCCTGGGAACACTCGACGATTTCGACGAGATGCTCGCGGCCCTGCATGCGGCCGGCATCCGGATCGTCGTGGATATCGTTCCCAACCACACCTCCGACCTGCACGTGTGGTTCAAGGAGGCTCTCGCGGCCGGGCGGGGCTCGGCAGCGCGCGAGCGGTACATCTTCCGCGAGGGAAGCGGACCGGATGGCGCAGCGCCTCCGACCGACTGGGTCTCGGCGTTCGGGGGCTCCGCGTGGGAGCGCGTCGCCGACGGTCAGTGGTACCTGCACAACTTCGCGATCGAGCAGCCCGATCTGAACTGGGCGAACACAGATGTGCGCGAGGACTTCGTCCGCACGCTCAGGTTCTGGTCCGACCGCGGTGTCGATGGATTCCGCATCGACGTCGCCCACATGCTCACGAAGGACCTCACCGAGCCGCTGCCCTCGCAATCCGAGCTCGACGCCCTGCCGCGCGACGGCCTGCACCCCACGATCGATCGTGACGACGTGCACGAGGTCTATGCCGAGTGGCGCGCCGTCTTCGACTCGTACGACCCGCCTCGCACGGCAGTGGCCGAGGCATGGGTCGACCAGTCGCGCATCCCCCTTTATGCGCGACCCGAGAGCCTGGGCCAGGCATTCAACTTCGATCTGCTCCAGGCCGATTTCGACGCCGGCCAGTTCCGCCGCATCGTGACCGAGAATCTGGAGCTGGCCGAGGCATCTGCATCGTCGACGACGTGGGTGCTGTCCAATCACGACGTCGTCAGGCATGCGACGCGCTACGGGCTGCCTCACCCTGAGCGCGACGCAGAAGGGCGGCCCGCGCGCAAGCACGGCAACGAGTGGCTGCTGTCGGGGGGCACGCAGCCCGCGCTCGATCGTGCTGGTGGACTACGGCGTGCGCGGGCCGCCACACTCTTCGTCCTCGCTCTGCCCGGATCGGCGTACCTTTATCAGGGCGAAGAACTCGGGCTCCACGAGGTCGCGGACATCGACGACGTGCAGCGGCAGGATCCGACGTTCTTCCGCAGTCCGGGAATCGACAAGGGCCGGGACGGGTGCCGTGTGCCGCTGCCGTGGACGACGGCCGGCACATCGTTCGGCTTCGGCCCCGATTCGGCCCACCTGCCGCAGCCGGACTGGTTCGGGGACGTCTCGGTGCAGTCTCAGGAAGGCGACGCGAACTCCACGTTGACGCTGTACCGTCGCGCGCTCGCGCTGAGGCACGAGCTGCAGGGGCCGGAGCAGCTGGAATGGATCGACACCGGCAGCCCCGACGTCCTGCATTTCGTGCGACCGAACGGGTGGGCGGTCGTCACGAACTTCGGGGCGGAGGACTACGAACTGCTCGGCTCAGACCTCGACCACACCGGGGGTGTCGTCCTCGCCAGTGCGGATGTGCCGTTCGGGACCGTCCCCTGGGAGTGCACGATCTGGCTGCGGCCCCAGTGAGCCACGGGGCGATCGCCGATCGCTGAAATGACGGATGCCGCGTCCGACTGTGCTGTCAGGACGCGGCATCTGCGCTCCCGAGGGGAGCGACGGCCGACCGGGATGGGAGGCCGACCCGCGAATCACGTACGGCGGTTGCCGCTGATCACGCGGAAGAGGAACACGATGAGCGCGATGACACCCACGATGATGGCGACCCACAGAAGCCAGCTGAGCGCTGAGTTCAGGCCACCGAAGATCGCGAGGATGATCGCGATGACGATGATGATGATGAGGGCGAGGTTCATGGAGGCTTCTCCTTCTGTCGCCGGATTGCGAGGTTGTGGCGCGACCCGGATGCCTCTTGGGGGCACGCATAAGAGATTGGCACCTCGCGGCCCTCGGTGGGGAGGGGCTTGACGCCGATCGAGGCGCGGTGATACGCGTTCCGACCACGCTCACCGCATGCGGATCGGCGGATATCCGCGTGGCCGGAGCCTGTCAACCCCTTCGGTCGCACGCGCGTGCGCCCGTAGCGTCGGGAGCGAGATCAAGGAGAAGATCATGCCGAATGGACGCGGGTCGGGCAGCCTGAAGAATCGCGAACTCTACGAAGAGCTGCGCAACGAAGGGGCCTCCAAGGAGAAAGCCGCGCGAATCTCGAACGCAGTCGAACGAGACGGTCAGAAGGCAGTGTCACGCCGCGGCGGCAAGTCCGGCGACTACGACGACTGGACCGTGCCGCGCCTTCGCAGGCGCGCCAAGGAGCTCGGGATGTCGGGCTACTCGGGCAAACGCAAGTCCGAGCTCATCTCGATGCTGCGCCATCACTGAGCCGCAGCATCCCTGACAGCACAAGACAAGAGACGACGTGGCAAGACTGGTCCGGGTGCGCCCGGGAGAAGACCCCGGGTATCGACGCATCCGGTCTGGCAGCGGGTTCCGCTACGCCGACGCTTCGGGCGGATCGCCGTCGCCCGCGGACCGGGAGCGCATTCACGACCTCGTGATTCCGCCCGCCTGGGAGGACGTGTGGATCGCGGTAGATCCGCATGCCCACATCCAGGCTGTCGGAGTCGACGATGCCGGCAGGCGCCAGTACCTCTATCACCCGCGGTGGCGCGAGAGGCGCGACCGCCGCAAATTCTCGCGCGCTCTCGCCCTCGCGGCGGCGCTGCCGCAGGCTCGCGGACGCGTCACGACCGCGTTGCGCCGCGACGATCTCGACCGCGAGCGCGTGCTCGCGGCATCCTTCCGGCTCCTGGACGAAGCCGCGCCCCGCATCGGCTCGGCGCGGTACCTCGCCCAGCACGGCAGTCGGGGGCTGACCACGCTGCAACGACGGGATGCCGCGGTCGAGGCATCCCTCATCACCCTGTCGTTCCCCGGTAAGAGCGGCAAGCGCGCGCTCATCGAGATCGACGACGAGGATCTCGCCACCGTCATGGCGGAGTTGAACACGGGAAGGCCGCGATCGCCGCTCCTGTCGTACCGGCGTGGCAGCCGCCGCGTCCCGCTGACGCCCGCAGACGTCAACTCGCACGTGCGCTCCCTGACCGGCGGCGCTTTCACTGCGAAGGACTTCCGCACGCTGCGTGGCACGATCCTCGCCGCGGAGGCGCTTTCGCGGATCGGCACGGTCGACTCCCCGAAGGACCGCAAGCGCGCCGAGGTCCTCGCGGTTCGGGCCACTGCAGACGCACTGGGCAACACGCCCGCCGTGGCGCGTGGCAGCTACATCGACCCCGGGGTCTTCGCGGCCTACAAGCGCGGCGACCTGCTCGAGCTGGACGTGTCGCCGGAATCCGCGATCCAGCGCCTGCTGGTGGGCTGACACCGCGGCGCTGCGGCGCTGGGGTCTGAGCCGGAGGGGGCCGGCCGGGCACGGGGCATAGTGTGGTGCCGTGCCGCGCCGACCTGCCATCCGTGCGCGCATGCTCGGTTCCGTGGTCGTGGGCGGTGTGATCGGCGTCGCGCTCCGCGAACTTCTTCTGCTGCCGTTCGGCTCGGGCGCGAGCGCCGCGGTCGACTCGCTGGCGCTGCCTGTGGCGACGATGGGCGTGAACGTCGTCGGATCGTTCGCGCTCGGGCTGGTGGTCGGATGGCTCGGCGACGGGCATCCGGTCGCGCGGGCGTTCCTCGGGACGGGTGTGCTGGGCGGGTTCACGACGTACAGCGCCTTCGCCGCGCAGACCGCGACGCTCCTCGGTTCGCAACCCTTCGTGGGCGCGGCGCTGGCCCTCGTGTCGGTGCTGCTCGGGCTGCTCGCAGCGGCGATCGGCTTCCGTCTGGTGCAGCGACCGCCGGGAGCGGCATCCGGAGCCTCGTCCGAACCGGAGGCGAGCCCATGAGCGTGTGGGTGTTCCTCGCCGCGGCGCTCGCCGGCGGAGTCGGTGCGGGCCTGCGTTACGTCGTCGACGTCCTCGTCGTGGCCGGCAAGCCGGGGCGGCTTCCCGCTCGGCATCCTGATCGTGAACATCACCGGATCGTTCGCCCTCGGGGTGCTGACCGGACTCGGGGCGAGCCTTGTCGGCGGCGCGACCGTGTGGATCGTCGGCGTGGGGCTCCTCGGCGGCTACACGACCTTCAGCACGGTCTCTCTCGAGTCCGTTCTGCTCGTGCGCAGCGGCGAAGCCCGCCGGGGGTGGATGAACGCCGTCGGCACTCTGGTGCTCGGCGTCGCTGCGGCCGCTGCGGGCCTTGCGATCGGACAGCTCTTCTGACCCGTTTTCACGGCCGACGTGAAGATTTCGGCGTGGGATACTGAACACCCGATACATTCGCGTATCGACCGCATCGGGTGCGCCCCGTTGCATCCCGTCCCCGCGCACCACCGGGGTATCCGACCTGCACCACAGTGAAGGCCACCGTGTCGAATCTCGCCGTCCTGAGCCTCAAGAACCGTGCGCTCATCGCCCTCATCACGATCGTCGCGGCGGTCTTCGGAGGGCTCGCCCTCACGAGCCTGAAGCAGGAGCTCATCCCCTCGATCGAGTTCCCGCAGCTCGTGGTGGTCTCGACCTACCCGGGCGCATCGCCCGAGGTCGTCAGCAACGACGTCTCGATTCCGATCGAGACGGCCATCCAAGGGGTTCCCGGCCTCGAATCGACGTCGGCCACGAGCACGACCAACGCCTCGATCATCCAGGCGTCCTTCACGTACGGCACGAACCTCGCCACGGCCGAGCAGAAGATCAACCAGGCCATCAACCGCATCGAGGGCCAGCTGCCCGAGGGCATCGAGCCGAACGTGATCTCAGCGAGCATCGACGACTTCCCGGTGATCCAGCTCGCGGTCACCGGCTACGACGACGAGCAGACCATCCAGTCCGAGCTCGAGAACACTGTCGTTCCCGCACTCGAAGACGTCCCCGGGGTCAATGCCGCGGCGATCGTCGGCGGGGTCGGTCAGCGCATCACGATCACCCCCGACCAGGAGGCGCTGTCAGAGCGGGGCTACTCGCAGCAGGCGATCCGCGATGCCCTCGACCAGAACGGCGTGCTGTTTCCGGGCGGCGAGATCACGGAGGACGGTCAGACCCTCACGGTGCAGACCGGCTCGAAGATCACGACCGTCGACGAGCTCGCCGCGCTCCCGCTCGTCCCGTCCGACGCGGAGCAGTTCCGCGAGGGCGCCGTCACGATCGCCGACGTCGCCGCGGTCGAGGAGAACCAGGACCCGGTCACCACGATCTCACGCGTCGACGGCAAGCCCGCGCTGACGATCGCGGTCACCAAACTCCCGGCAGCGAACACGGTCGACGTGTCGCAGGGAGTGCTCGCCGTCCTTCCGGACCTCGAGGACAGCCTCGGCGGGGCGACGTTCACGGTCGTGTTCGACCAGGCGCCCTACATCCAGCAGTCCATCGAGTCGCTCGCCCAGGAGGGGCTTCTGGGCCTCTTCTTCGCGGTGCTGGTGATCCTCGTCTTCCTGCTGTCGGTGCGCGCGACCCTCGTCACGGCGATCTCCATCCCCACGAGCGTCCTGATCACGTTCATCGGCATCCAGGCGTTCGGCTACTCGCTGAACATCCTCACGCTCGGCGCGCTCACGATCGCGATCGGGCGCGTCGTCGACGACTCGATCGTCGTGATCGAGAACATCAAGCGCCACTACGTCGGCGACGCAGACAAGATGCAGTCGATCCTGCGAGCCGTCCGCGAGGTCGCGTCCGCGATCACCGCCTCGACCGTGACCACCGTCGCGGTGTTCGTGCCCATCGCCTTCGTCGGCGATGTCACGGGCGAGCTGTTCCGCCCGTTCGCGCTGACCGTGACGATCGCGATGACGGCATCCCTGTTCGTCGCTCTGACCATCGTCCCGGTGCTCGCCTACTGGTTCCTCCGACCCGGCAAGCCCATCCTCGATTCCGAGGGCCGTGAGATCGACCCGGAGGACGCCGACGCCCCGCCGAGCAGGCTCCAGAAGTCGTATCTGCCGATCCTCCGGTGGACGCTCACGCACTCGTGGGTCACGTTGCTGCTCGCGGGGCTCGTGCTGGCCGGCACGGTCGCGGCCGCACCGTTCATGAAGACCAACTTCCTCGGCGACTCCGGTCAGAACACGTTCACCATGACGCAGGACATCGGCACTGCCCCGAGCCTGGAGGCCGAGGATGCCGCTTCCGCCGAGGTCGAGGAGATCCTGCTCGGCATCGACGGCATCGAGACCGTTCAGGTGTCGATCGGGTCGAGCGGGTCCGCGCTGCGCGACGCATTCACCGGCGGCGGCAGCGGCATCACGTACTCGATCACGACCGACCCCGACGCCGACCAGGTCGCGCTGCGCGAAGAGGTTCAGACCGCGGTCGCCGAACTCGACGACGCCGGCACGTTCACCGTCGCCGGAGGCGGCGGGGGCTTCGGCTCCAGCGACATCGAGATCGACGTCACCGCGCCCGATTCCGCGACGCTCGAGGAGGCCACGGATTCCGTGGTCGACGCGGTCACCGGCGCCGAGGGCATCGGGCAGGTCTCGAGCAACCTCTCCGCTTCACTCCCCTACATCGCCGTCACGGTCGATCGTGAGAAGGCCGCATCGCTCGGGCTCTCCGAGGTCGCGGTCGGCGCGATCGTGTCGAACACGATGCAGCCGCAGCGCATCGGCACCGTCGAGATCGACGACACGGCGCTGACCGTGTACCTGTCGGCATCGCAGACGCCGGCGACGATCGAGGAGCTGCAGCAGCTGACCGTCCCCAGCGCGACGGGCCCGATCCCGCTCGAAGAGGTCGCGACCATCGAGGAGAGCCAGGGCCCGACGTCGATCACGACGCAGGGTGGTCAGCGCACGTCGACCGTCACGGTCACCCCGTCCACGGACGACCTCACCACCGCCTCCGCGTCGGTGAACACCGCTCTGGCCGAGGCCGACCTGCCCGACTCGGCGGATGCCGCGCTCGGCGGGGTGGTCTCGCAGCAGCAGGACGCCTTCACCCAGCTCGGTCTCGCGCTTCTGGCGGCGATCCTGATCGTCTACATCGTCATGGTGGCGACCTTCAAGTCGCTGCGCCAGCCGCTCCTCCTGCTGATCTCGGTGCCGTTCGCGGCCACCGGTGCGATCCTGCTGCAGATCATCACGGGCGTGCCGCTGGGAGTCGCGTCCCTCATCGGCGTGCTGATGCTCATCGGGATCGTGGTGACGAACGCGATCGTGCTCGTCGACCTGGTGAACCAGTACCGCACGAAGGGTCTGTCGGCACACGATGCGACCGTCGCCGGCGGATCGCGGCGTCTTCGCCCGATCCTGATGACCGCTCTGGCGACGATCTTCGCGCTCACCCCGATGGCGCTGGGGATCACCGGTCACGGCGGCTTCATCTCGCAGCCCCTCGCGATCGTCGTGATCGGCGGCCTCGTGTCCTCGACCGTCCTCACGCTGCTGGTGCTTCCGACGCTCTACAACCTCGTCGAGGGGGCGAAGGAGCGCCGAGCGGCCCGCCGTGCGGGCACTGCGGCCGACGGTTCGGATGCCGGCACCGAAGTGCTCGAACCGGCACTCGTCGGCGCGGCGGCGGCGGGTGCCGCTGATGCTGCTGCTGGTGGGTCGGAGCCCGTGCTGACGCGCCGCGAGCTGCGGGCCCGCGAAGCCGCAGCTGCCGCGGGACTGACTGCTGGTGCCGTGGCTGCAGCCGGTGCCGCAGACGTCGAGGTGCCGCCGCTCGAGGAGGGCCCAGACGTCGAGATGCCGGAGGGCGCGGTCGCCGGGGTCGTCGTGGACGCGGAGTACGTCGAGAACGCATCGCCTGGCGACGAGGTCGACACCATGACGGCTGGCGGGGCCGTCGAGGCGACGGCTGGCGAGGCCGAGCCGGGCGAACCCCCGTCGGTGCCCGACGAAGGTGCCGAAGATGAGGCTGTCGCCGCGACCGAGCCTGCCGAGACCAGGCCCGACGGGGGCGAGTATCAGGGTGACGAAGGTGACATCGCAGCGGATGGCGCGGAGTCCTCCGTCGAGGAGGTCGAGCCGGCTCCCGAGCAGGTAGACAGCTCACCCGAGGATGCCGAGTCCACGCCGGCGGAGACGGATGCCGCTTCCGATGAGTCGGATACCGCCGCCGCGGACGATGACACCGCTGCTGCTGAGGGCGAGGAGGATAGCGACCGCGCTCCCGAGCCCAGCGACCACGCCGACGGGGAGTCCGGCGACCGTGAGTCCGGTGACGGCCAATCTTCGTGACCGCGCTCGATGAGACTCTTCGCGCTACGCGCGCCTGAGGTCGGCATCCGCTCCCGACCCGAGAGCCGCGGCATCCGCTCCCGACCCGAGACCCGCGGCATCCGACGCTCCGATTCCGCTGGTCGGAGAATCGTGCGCACGTCGGAGAATTCCACCGCGATCCTCCGACGAACGCGTCCGACTCCGACGTCCGGAGCAAGCAAGAGCGGCGGCGTGACTCAGGCCTGACGCTGCAGCCAGGGCCGCAGCATCCGGGTGACCCAGGGCAGCACGAGGTAGGTCATGACCGGCGTCAGGAGCACGGTCGTCAGCAGCACGCGCAGCACCAGCGGCCACTCCGCGAACCCCGGCACGAACCCGAGCGCCCATGATGCGAGGAGGCTGGTGGGGAAGAACCCGAGCCAGATCGTGACCGCCTGCTTCCACCGTGGCGGGGCGGACGGGATCGGCTGCTGGATGGGGCCGGTGGCGGGGGCGTCCGCACCGCGGTGCGACTCGATGTGCGTCGCGAACGGGGCGTCGAACCAGCCCTCGATGCCGGTGCGGCGCTCGACGCGCACCTCGCGGGCGAAGGCGCGTCCGGACTCGAGCCACCAGGCGCGCTGCGGCGAGTCGTCCCATGCCTCGAGCGTGGGGATGTCGCGGAACCGGTAGAGCATGTACCAGAGGTCGCTGCCCTCGCCCGCGCGCACCCATCCGGAGCCGAGGAATCCGTCGAAGGTCGTCGCCAGGTCGGTGCCCGCCTGCATCCACGCGGTCGCCTCGACGGCGCGCGCCGGGTCGATGCGGCGTTCGATCGCCACCGTGATCGGGTGAGCCTCGGTTTCTGCCATGAATCCATCCTCGGTGTTGGGTGCCGCGCCCTCCGCATCGGAGCGTGCGCGCAGCCCGGCGAGCGGCCGCTAGGCCATGGCTCGGCGGTGCTCCGGATCCGGCTGACGCAATGACGGCCCGCGCGTCCCGTGGCGGCGCGCCCGGGTGGCCTGGCGCGGTTGCGCCCCGGCTCGGGGCGCTGAACCCACCGCCGGCCCGCGGGTCGCGATCGGCGCCGGCGCGGGGTGAGCGCGCGGGGCGATCACCACGGTGTGGTGGATGCTGCCCGTTCTGCGGACGACCAGGCGGGAGGGCCGTGGTGCCTCGGCCGGCCGGCCGACGTTGCGCGCGAAGAGCAGCAGCCAGTAGAACACCTGACTGAACACGATCAGCTCGAACGCCGCCATATTGACGAACCCGGCGACGTACACGGCGATCGTCACCACGATCCCCATGCCGACACGGCGCGAAGCGCGAGCGACGGCGCGATGCATGCCGCGCAGCATCCACCGGCTCGACGCCAGGATCAGGGTGAAGCAGAAGACGGCCCCGGTGGAGCCGCGGTCGTGGACGAACTCGTTGACGTTGACGGGGAAGAAGCCGACGAGCGAGAGGTTGATGCCGAGCAGCGCGACCAGGACGGGTACGACGACGGCGGCGCGGCGATTGGCGAGCGCGGCCGTTCCCGCATGCCGCCTCATCTCCACCCGCAGCCGCGCTGCGAAGAGCACCACACCGGCGCCGCAGAGCACGATCGTCGCGTTGAAGACGTGCCCTGAGAACACCGAGAACGTCCCCAGGCGACTGAAGTGCAGCTGCCACCACAACGGGTCGGGGGTCGTCGCGATGGACAGGAAGACGCCGATCGAGAGCAGCGCGGCCGTGGTGAAACCTACCTGGGTGGCGGTGGTGCCGGCGGTCAGCGCGCGAAGGCGCGCGCCGGGCAGAGCGGGTTCGAGCCCGGCGGCGAGGAGAGCCACGGTGCAGGTCCGGCCTTTCGTGAGGCGGTGCGGTAGTGCTCCCGCCCTGCAGAAACTCCAGGCCGCAGCCGCCTACCCCCCCGGATCGTCAGCGCTGGTCGGACGTTTGGTGCGCCCCAAGCAGCAACCTTTTCTTGGGACGAATGTATCTGCTTCGCGCGAAATGCGGTGAATCCGCGCGACTCATTACACCTACTCGCGTTGTCCGGTAACCCCCAGGAAGCGGATGAACACGGCGATCCAACCGAAGATCAACGCGAAGACGATGATCTCGAACGCGGTCAATGAGAAGTATCCGACGACGAAAAGGACGACTGAGGCTACGGTCGCCGCCAGGAACGCCCACGCCGAAAGGAAGTAGGTGCGCGGCATCCCGCGGAGGAGCTTCGGCCCGGCGATGAGCAGGACGAGGAACATCACCGCCATCCCCGTCGCCGAGAGGTTGTGCAGCAGAAGACTGAAGTCCACGGGGAAGATCCCGACGCACGCGAGCATGATGCCCATGACCACGAAGAGGGCCGAGACGATTCTGGAAGCGCGCGGATTCGTCAGCTTGCCCGCGGTGACGAGCGCGTCCATGTCGTTCGCGATGTAGACCGCGAAAGTCGTGACCAGGAGGCCCCCGGCGATGAGCGTGCCGTTGAACACGAAGCTGGAGAGGTCGTCGAAGGTGCCGAGCTGGCTGAAGTGGACCATCCACCAGTCGGGGTCGGGGGTCGTGACCATCGAGGTGAGCGTGCCGATCAGGATGAAGGCCATCAGCAGCGACGACATGCGCTGTGTCGTCATCCGTGACACGGACAGATAGACGAGGTACGTGTTCAGTCCCAGGGTCACCGCCATCAGGACGATCGCCCAGAAGGTGATGACAGGGAGCCCGATGAAGCCGAGTCCGAGCACCCGGAAGATCGCGTACGTCGCGAGGAACGCGAGCACTGTGTGCACGATCACGACCGAGATCGTGTTGACCGTGAACTTCCACGCCGGCAGCGATCGCCGCCACTCCTGCCCCGGGCTGTTGCGTGAGCGCCAATAGCCGGTGCCGCCCGCGGCGGCGGCCACGACCGCTGCGCCGCCCGCGGCCCACAACCCGAAGGACGCGCGGTCGTCGGTCAGGGGCATGTCGGGCGCCACGAGCGCGACGATCAACCCGTAGAGCGCCCCGAGAGCGCCACTGGCGAAGGCCGCGTAGATCGCCTCCGATTCGGCGTGCAGGGTCGGCGGCGGCGCGATGCCCTCGGCGTGCGGCGAGGCGGCTTTCGTGGTCATGGCGTCAGTGTAAAGCCGCGTGCCGCGTGCGCGGGCATCCTCCCAGGCTCGTGTTCGCGGCATCCGCTAGGGTGAAGGGTCGGCTCTGGACACCGCGCATGCTGTGCGGATGGGTTTGTGAGTCCAAGGGGCCGATGGTGGGAGCGAATCCGCTCCGGCGACCATCACGTTGAATGGCCCCCGGCCGACGATAGTCCGGGCAACTCCGTGCCGCAGATGCGGCGAAGCGGCAGTGCTACTGCGGCAGTGCGAACTGCCTCGGTGAGTCCTGCGCGCGAGTGCTGTTCTCACACATGAGACAACCCAGAAGGACATCACCATGCCCAAGAACAAGAAGCCCGCCGGCGGACGCCCGGCCAAGAACTTCGAACCGCGCTACGGCGAGAAGAAGACCTCGCGGTTCCTGAGCGAGCGCAGCGAGACGAAGGGCGATCGCACGCGTGCCGGTCAGAAGCCCGGCAGCAAGAGCCCCAGCCACCGCGGATACCGTGCGGCCGAAGAGGGCGCCCCGAGCGGTGCCCCGAAGACCCGCTGGACGGCGACGCAGCGCGCGGGCCGCGACGAGGCCCGCGGCATCCGTACGCACTCGCAGGGCGACCGTCCCGCGCGTTCGTACGATGACCGCCCGGCGCGTTCGAACGATCGCCCGGCCCGTTCGTACGGCACCGATCGCCCGCAGCGTTCGAACGACGAGCGTCCCGCGCGTCGCGAGTACAGCAGCGATCGCCCGCAGCGCTCCAACGATGAGCGTCCCGCCCGTCGCGAGTACAACAGCGACCGTCCGGCGCGCTCGAACGACGACCGCCCGACGCGTTCATACAGCAACGACCGCCCGGCACGCGCGAACGACGACCGTCCCGCGCGGCGCGAGTACACCAGCGACCGTCCCGCGCGGCGCGAGTACGGCAACGATCGCCCGGCCCGTTCGTACAGCAACGATCGCCCGGCACGCTCAAATGACGACCGCCCGCGCGGCACCCGTCCCGCCGGCCGCTCCGACTGGAACGCCACCGCCCCGCGCACCGCGGCGCACGAACAGCATGTGGACGTCGTCCACGAGCGCCTCCAGGCCGACGCGATCCAGGCCACGGATGTCGACGGCGTGAGCTTCGGCGACCTGGGGCTGGGTGACAACATCGTCCGGACCCTCTCCGACCTCGGCGCTGCTGCGCCGTTCGCGATCCAGGCCGCGACGATCCCCGAGATCCTCGCGGGTCGCGATGTGCTCGCCCGCGGTCGCACCGGCTCCGGAAAGACCATCGCGTTCGGCGCGCCTCTCGTGGAGAACGTGCTGCGCGCCCAGGCGGGTCAGCGTCGCGAGTTCGGCCGCAAGCCGAAGGCGCTCATCCTCGCGCCGACGCGCGAGCTGGCACTGCAGATCGACCGCACGATCCAGCCGATCGCGCGCAGCGTAGGCCTGTTCACCACCCAGATCTACGGTGGCGTGCCCCAGGGCCGCCAGGTCGGTGCGCTCAAGAAGGGCGTCGACATCATCATCGGCACCCCCGGTCGCATCGAAGACCTCATCACCCAGCGCAAGCTCGACCTCCGCGAGGTCATGGTCGCCGTGATCGACGAGGCCGACCACATGTGCGAGCTCGGGTTCCTCGAGCCGGTGCAGCGGATCCTCCGCGAAACCGCAGACGGCTCGCAGAAGCTGCTGTTCTCGGCGACGCTCGACCGCGAGGTCTCGGCACTGGTCGACGAGTTCCTCGTCGAGCCGGCCGTGCACGAGGTCGCCGGCGAAGACCAGGCATCCAGCACGATCGACCACCGCATCCTGGTGATCGAGCACCGCGACAAGGCTCAGATCCTCGACCAGCTCGTCGACCGTGACGGCAAGACCCTCGTGTTCGCCCGCACCCGCGCGTACGCCGAGATGCTCGCCGAGCAGTTCGCCGACATCGGCATCCCGGCGGTCTCGCTGCACGGAGACCTCAACCAGGCCCGCCGTACGCGCAACCTCGAGCGCCTCACCTCCGGCAAGGTCAACGTTCTCGTCGCCACCGATGTCGCAGCTCGCGGCATCCACGTCGATGACATCGACCTGGTCATCCAGGCCGACGCGCCCGACGAGTACAAGACCTACCTGCACCGCTCGGGCCGCACCGGCCGCGCGGGCAAGACCGGTCGCGTCGTGACGCTCATCACGCGTCAGCGCCAGCGCCGCATGAACGAGATGCTCGAGCGCGCCGAGATCGAGGCGCCGTTCGAGAACGTGCGCCCCGGCGACGACACGATCGAGGAGCTCACCGGTCGGTCGCTGACCGCCGCCGAGATCACCGCGTAACTCTCCTTGCCGACCGGACGCCGGGTCGCTCCTTCACGGATGCGGCCCGGCGTCCGGCGTTCGTCGAGCGTCGCGGAACAGGTGATCCGCCGAGAACAGGGGAATCGCGCCGATCCCGGCCTGTTCTCGGCGGATCGCCTGTTCTCGGGATGGCGCGTCGGTCTACCCCTCCGGTGGTGCGAACTGACTCACGATGAGTCGCGCGCCCTGCGGGTCGACGATGACGGCCTCCCTGGTCCACTCGGTGTCCGCGCGGGACTCCACCGTCGCGCCGAGCCGCTCGGCGAGCGCCACGCTGTCGTCGCGGTCGGCCACCGTGAAGCGGATCGCCCAGTAACGCCGACGTGTCCGGAGTCAGGCCGGCGATGACGTCGGCGAAGCCCGGGGGAGCGAAGGCCTGGCGCTCGTGGATGTCGGGGTCGCTTGTCGCCGCCAGGTGATCGCCGTAGCCGGGCAGCCGGATCATGCCGGCGCCGAGCCCGGGATCGACGCGCCATCCGAAGACCTCGCCGTAGAACGCGAGGGATGCCTCGGGATCGGGCGTGTGCAGATCGCTGAAGTTCCATGTGCCGGGGACGTTCACGATCTGCGACCCGGGATGCGACTGCGGCTCCCACAGGCGGAAGATCGCACCCTGCGGGTCAGCGCACGTCGCACTGCGACCGTACGGTGCCCCGTCGGTCGGCGGGACGCCGACGATCCCTCCGGCGCGTTCGACGCTGACGCATGCCTGCTCGATGTCGTCGCACGAGATGTAGCTCACCCACCCCGCGCCCGAGTCGCCCCCCTCGAGAGCGCCGACGTCTTCGCCGTCGAGCTGCGCGAACAGGTACGGCCGGTCCGCGCCGGGCCGACCGGCTTCGGCGAAGGTCCATCCGAACAGGGCCGCGTAGAAGTCCGCGCCCGCGCCGATGTCGTGCTGCTCGACATCCACCCAGCACGGGACCCCGGCCGGATATGTGCGCTGCTGGTGGCTCTCGTTCGCCCATGGATCCTCCTTCGAGAGTATCGGCGTGCGCGATCCACGTTGCCACGGCCCCGGATGCCGGACCAGGGCTTGACGCGCGTTCCCGCAGATCTCAGACCAGGCCTTCGAGCAGCTCGGCGGCACGCGCAGCGCCCCCGCGCGATCGGAGCTGCGCGCCGACACGGGCCGCGGCATCCCGGAACGACGGCTCGGACGCCACTCGCTCGAATCCCGCTGCGACCTTCGCCGCCGTCGGTGTGCCGGTCTTGAGGTTCACGCCCGCACCCGCCCATGCAACCCTCCCGGCGATCTCGGGCTTGTCGAGGTCACCGCCCGCGACGATGAGCGGGATGCCGTGGCCCAGCGCCGCGAGCACACCACCCCAGCCGCCGTTGGTGATGACGATGTCGGTACGAGGAAGCAGGTCGGCATACGGCAGGAACCCGCCCACGCGCGCATTCGCCGGCACGGGGAATGGCAGCTCGTCTCGCCCGGCGACGCCCGTCGCGACGACCACGAGCACGTCGCGGTCTGCGAGCGCCTCGAGGGCGGGCCGAATGAGGTCCGACGGGTCGATGTTCTGCGTTCCCTGTGTGATGTGCACGACGCGCCGACCGTCGAGGTCGCCCCACCAGGGAGGCAGGTCTGCGCCTACGGCCGGGGAGCCGCGCAGCTCGCCGACGAAGTGCAGGGACGGCGGGCGATCGGTGCGTTCGTAATCGAGCGCCGGGACGCCGCTGGCGACGACGAGTCGCGGGGAGAAGACCACCCTGTCGAAACTGAGCTTCGAGGGCGGCAGGCCGATGTCGTGTCGAGCCTGCGCGAGCGGCTTGCGCAACGGGCCTGAAAAGAGCGGCACGGCGGCGCGGAGCGCGGCATCCCGCATCCTCGTGAGCGGATTGCGCCCCGGCGTTATCCCCATCCCGCTCGGCGGCCCCTGCGTGCCCACCATGTTGAGTGGCAGCAGAGCCACGGTCGCCCATGGGCGACCGCGCCTGCTCCGCGTAGAGCGCCGTGCCGACCGAGACCTCATCCCCGGCCATCGCGTCCCAGGGCTCCCGCTCCCACTCGGCTGTGATGTCGGCGACCTGTGCCGGCGCGGTCTTGATGAAGACGTCCTGGACGTTGATCAGCAGCTGACCGAGGCCCTTCTTGCCGACGAGTCGGGGAAAGATCGCCTGCAGGTCGTTCTCGTCGAAGTCGGGTGCCATCCGCCACGGCACGAACCTCGCCCCGGCGGACTCCACGCGTTCCCGGAACGCGGCGCCGGTGTAGAAGCGCACGTCGTGCCCGCGGGCGACCAGGGCCTCGGCGACGGCGCGCATCGGTGCGACGTGTCCGGTGAACGGCATCGCCGTGAGCATGAACCGTGCCATCGGCACCTCCTGCACTCATTGTGCCGGGAGGGACGCTCGCGGACACCTCGATGCCGTCACGCGTCGCGCCGACTCCGCAGGGGACTCGGGTGATTCAGTGTGCGGGTGCAGGCCCGACGATCTCGGCGACCAGCACCGGATCCGCGCCGAGCGAGAGGAGTCGCGACCGGACTGCGGCGGCGGCGCGGTGGTAGGGCTCGACGCTCGCGTGCAGCAGGGATCGCGTATTCGCCGCCTCGAGGAACGACACGA
This sequence comes from uncultured Actinomycetota bacterium, assembly GCA_963713325.1. Lineage (GTDB taxonomy): Bacteria > Actinomycetota > Actinomycetes > Actinomycetales > Microbacteriaceae > Microbacterium. Next base: position 78,209 of record CAVQLL010000007.1, on the reverse strand, counting down.
GCTCGAAGGTCAGCTGACGCGCATCGTCGAGCCCGGGAAGCTCACCGGCCGCCATGCACCGCTCGATCGACACCGTGAGGTAGTCCTCCCACTCGGTCGTCGCCGCGATGACGGCATCGCGCACGGCTCCGGGTCGGGCGTCGAACTCCACCGAGGTCGCCGCGAAGAAGCAGCCTCCACGGAAGACACGTTCGTCGGAGTAGGCGAGCCACTGCGAGATGAGGGCGCACACGCGTGAAAGGCCCCGCTCGGACTGGGCGCGCGCGGGCGTGATCACCCTCTCGACGAACACGTCGCGTGCGGCGGCGATGGTCGCGAGCTGGAGTCTGCTCCTTCGAACCGAAGAGGGTCGCGACTCCGCTCTTGCTGTGGCCCGAGGCATCGGCGAGCCGCCCGATGGTCAGGCCCTCGAGGCCGTCGACCGATGCGGTGTCGATCGCGTGCGCGAGAATCACGCGCCGGGATTCGTCACCCCGCACGCGCCGACCGTCGATCTGCTGTTGCGCCACAGGATCAAGGTTACCGTACGATCGTTCGTATTCAAACGTACGATCGTTCGTACAGTCTCAAGGATCGGAGTCGTCATGTCCATCGCACACTCGCTCGCCGCCGCTGCGGTGCGGACCGCCGGGTGGATCGACCCGCGATGGGGTGCCGCCCTCGCCCTTCCGCTGTTCGCGCACGTCTCGGCGCCGCACCCGATCGATGCATGCCGACGACGCGACGATGTGGCGGGCCGACCGCTCGAGCGTGCGCATCCCCGGAATCGACCGGGCCGGTGCGGATGTCACGGTGTACGAGTGGGGACGCTCGGACGGCCCGGTGGTCGTGCTCGCCCACGGCTGGAACGGGCGGGCCAGTCAATTCGCGACACTGGCGCGAGAACTCGTCAGTGAGGGGTACCACGTCGTCGCTTTCGACGCACCGGCGCACGGCGACTCGGCCGGCAGCGCCGCGTACATCCTCGACTGGGTCGACACCCTCGGCGCGCTCCAGGAGCGCCATGGCCGGTTCAGCGCCGTCGTCGGGCACTCGTTCGGTGGACTTGGCACGCTCATCGGCGCCTCGAGCGGCGTCGCCGTCGACCGGGTCGTCACCGTCGCGTCGCCCGCCGACGCCGACGTGCTTCTCTCGCAGTTCCAGGTGATGCTGGGCTTCGACGACCGGACGGCGCGCCAGCTGCGCGCGCGATTCGCGCGCCGCTACTTCCCCGATGACGTCGACCCGTTCGCTCGGCTGTCGCCGATACAGCATCCGCTTCCGCTCGGAACGCAGTCTGCTCATCGTGCACGACGAGACCGACCGCGTGGTCCCGTTCGGCGAGGCGGCGCGCATCTCAGGAGCCAACCCGCGTGCACGCAGCCTCGCGACGCGCGGACTCGGTCACAGCCGCATCCTCCGGGCGGATCCGTTCCTCGATGCCGTCCTGGACTTCATCGCCGCACCCGCAGAGAAGATCGACGTGTCGTCCGAGCCGCAGGGTGCGGCATCCGCTCAGGTGGTTCCCGACATGGAGCGCCTCGTGCTCGCGGGCTGATCGGGGCGGCACTCAGAAAAGGGTCGCGGCCACCTCGCCGCCGGCCGCTCGGCCGCGCGACGTCGTGACGATTCCCTCCGCCCGCCGATCAGCGCGAGCCGCGAGACCCGACACCGGTGTGCCGCGCGGATGATCGTCCTCGGCTCGCCCGTCGAGTCCGTGCACGCGCAGGAGCGGCCGCACGCGTTTCGCGAGCCACGTGCGGTAGGCCTTGGGTGCCGTCGTCGCGGCACCCGGATAGAGCCCGAGATACGACGACACGAGTTCGGGATGCCGCTGCCCAAGCCACTGCATGAACCACTGCTTCGCGCCAGGACGGAGGTGCAGCGCGCCGTAGACGACCCGCGTCGCGCCCGCCGCCTTGATCCGGGTCAGTGCGTCGTCGATCGCGCCGATCGAATCGGTCAGATGGGGCAGGATCGGCATCAGGAACACGGTCACGTGGAATCCGGCCTCGGTCGCCGCGCGCACGGTCTCCAGGCGCGCGGCGGCGGACGGCGTGCCGGGCTCGACGGAGTGCTGCAGGGCGTCGTCGAACACGGCGATCGACATCGCGAGCGACACACGCACGGATGCCGCGGCATCCTTCAGCAGCGGCAGATCGCGCCGCAGCAGTGTGCCCTTGGTGAGGATCGAGAAGGGCGTGCCCGACTCGGTGAGCGCAGAGATGATCGCCGGCATCAGCTTGTAGCGGCCTTCGGCGCGCTGGTATGGGTCGGTGTTGGTGCCGAGCATGACCGGATCGTGATTCCAGGTTCCGCGGCGCAGCTCCTTCGCGAGCACATCGGCCACGTTGATCTTGACCACGATCTGCGTGTCGAAGTCGCGGCCCGCGTCGAGATCGAGGTACTCGTGCGTTGCCCGGGCGAAGCAGTAGGCACATGCATGTGTGCATCCGCGGTAGGGGTTGACCGTCCAGTCGAAGGGCATTGCGGAGGCCCCGGGCACGTGATTCAGCGCGCTCTTGCACATGACCTCGTGGAACGTGATGTCGGCGAACTCGGGAGTCGTCACCGACCTGACCAGTCCGTTCAGCTGCTCCATGCCGGGGAGGGCCGCGGCGTCGGCCACACCGAGTTCCTGTCCCTGCCAGCGCATGACACCATGGGAACAGAAATACGAATGTGTGTCAAGACGGACTCGCACAGAGTATCGATTTTCGACCAACCCGCCGCCACCCCTCGACCGGAGCGCCCGCGCACGGGAGAATGGGCGGTGTGACGGCCCCCGAACCGCACAATCCCCCTGTGTCCCGCCGCGCCGCCAGGTTGCAGCGCGAGAGGGAACTCGAGCGTGCCCACGCGATGCAGATCCCCTCCGGGGTCGCACCGGAAAGCGAACTCGACCGGGCGCCCGAGCCGGCACTCGCCGTCGCACCCGAGAGCCCGCGCATCGCAGCCTCGGAGCCCTCGGTGCAGACGGTTCCGCTGCCCGTGATCGACGTCACCACGACTCCCGCCGGCCCGAACGCCGGATCGACGCCACCGATCTTCCGCCCGCCGCCTCCCGATCCGATCCGTGCGCGTGAACCGGAGCGCATGGAGACTCACCCGCTCACCCCGATCCGGGTCGGTGCTCGGGCGAGGCGATTCACCGCGGCCCCCACCCGCCGCGCCGAGAAGACGGCGCAGCTGATGAACCCGCCCGCGGCGCCCGCACGCCACGTGCGACCCGTGCGCCTTCTCCGCCTCGGAGCGGTCGCCGGCCTCGCCGTGGTCGCCACCCTCGTGATGGGCTCCGCTGCAACGGTGACGGCGGCCGTCACCGGCCAGCCGCTCTTCGGGACCGCCGTGGCCAGCACCACCGAGCGGATCGAGGAGAAGGTCGCGTCGTCCCCCGAGGCGCGACTCGTACCGATGCCCGCACCTGCCCAGTTCATCCCGGCACCGACCGTCGAGGCGGCTCCGGCCGCGGTCGATCTGTGCGCGATGCCGGCATTCACGGCTGCCCTCGCCGCCGGAGACGACGCCGCCGCGATCGCGGCCGCGGGGGGTGCCGAGACGTTCCGCACGGCGGTCGCCGGCGCGATGGCCCCGTGCGTGGCTCTGGACGATCCGGGCCGCGTGTGGGTCGTGCTCAACAAGCTGCGCCCTTCTACTCCGCTGGACTATCGGCCGGCGTCGCTGGCGATGCCGGAGGGCGTGCGCAGCGTGGAGGGCGGTTCGCTGAGATCGGATGCGGCGGCAGCGCTCACCGCGATGGTCGGCGCCGCGGCCGGGGCCGGCGTGGGCGAGATCGCGCTCGAGAGCGGATTCCGCTCCTACGCGACGCAGGTGAACACGTACGGGAGCCAGGTGGATGCACACGGCGTGGAGCTCGCCGACCTGTCCAGCGCACGGCCGGGCCACAGCGAGCACCAGTCCGGTCTCGCGGGCGACCTGGTCGCCTGCGCGGACGTGTGCGGCACGATGGACGACCTCGCCGCGACCGCGCAGGGCCAGTGGCTCGTGGCGCACGCCTGGGAGTTCGGCTGGATCACGCGCTACGAGGCCGGGTTCACGCCCATCACCGGCTACAGCCCGGAGCCCTGGCACCTGCGCTACATCGGGCCGGAACTCGCGCGCGCCTATCACGACGGCGGCTGGCACACGCTCGAGGAGTTCTTCGGCCTTCCGCCGGCACCCGGCTACGCCCAGTAGCGGCGAATCCGCGAGCGAGCGCCCGGCGGGGCCGGTTGAGGCATCCCACAAATCGCGGTACCCAGTACCGCAGATCATGGGATGCGATGTCACAGCCATTCGGCCTGCTTGCCGCTCGGTGCCTTAGAATCGCCAGCGGCGACGCGGCCGCGCACCCTCACAGATCCGGCCCGCGCCACCGACGTGGACAGAAGGGCAGGGCGCACATGGAGCGCGACATCTACGACGAGGACCACGAGGCGTTCCGCGACGTCGTCAAGGAGTTCGTCAAGCGCTACGCGACGAACGAGGCGCGCGAGAAGTGGGATGCCGAGGGCGAGATCGACCGCGCGACGATGCTCGCCGCGGGCGAGGCCGGCATCCTGGGTCTGAGCGTTCCGGAGGAGTTCGGCGGCGCAGGGATGCTGCAGGACTACCGCTTCCGTGCCGTCGTCAGCGAGGAGACCATCCGCGCCGGAGTCGGCTCACTCGCCGGCGCGCTCGGCATCCAGGACGACCTCGCGGTCCCCTACCTCGTCCACATGGGGACACAGGAGCAGAAGGAGAAGTGGCTGCCGGGTATGGCGACCGGCGAGATCCTCGGCGCGCTCGCGATGACCGAGCCCGGGGCGGGCAGCGACCTGCGGGGCGCGAAGACCACTGCGAAGAGGGTCGAAGGCGGATACATCGTCAACGGCGCGAAGACGTTCATCTCCAGCGGCAAGACCGCAGATGTCATCGTGACGTTCGTCAAGACCGGCGAGGGCAACAAGGCCGATGCGTTCAGCCTGCTGCTCATCGAGAACGGCATGGCGGGCTTCGACCACGGCAAGAAGCTCCACAAGATGGGCTTCCACGGCCACGACACCGCCGAGCTCTCGTTCAGCGACGTCTTCGTGCCCGAGGAGAACCTCATCGGCGGTGTCGAGGGCAAGGGCTTCGTCCAGCTCATGATGAACCTCCCGCTCGAGCGACTTTCGATCGGCGTCGCGGCGGCTGCAGCCGCTGAGGCGGCGCTCGAGTGGACGGTCGACTACACGAAGAGCCGCGAGGCCTTCGGCGAGCGCATCATCGACTTCCAGAACACCCGGTTCCGGCTCGCGGATGTCGCGACCACCGTCGACGTGCTCTGGGCATACGTCGATCGGGCGATGCTCCTCTACAAGGACGAGAAGCTCACCGCGGAGGAGGCCGCCAAGGTCAAGTTCTGGACCACCGAGCGTGAGTGGGAAGTGCTCGATATCTGCGTGCAGCTGCACGGCGGATACGGCTACATCATGGAGTACCCGATCGCGCGCGCCTTCCTGGACGCCCGCGTCCACCGCATCTACGGGGGCACGAACGAGGTCATGCGCGACATCGTCAGCCGTCAGATCGCCGGCAAGAGGTAGCGCCGGAAAACGCGGTCCGGATGCCGCGACCCGGTCCCTTTTGCGGGGAACTCGGGTCGCGGCATCCGTCTTTATCCGATGGCGAGCTGTTCGTCAACGGGGGGTGGCGCCATGGACGACGGCGGGTTAGGTTCGACGGTGTTGCCTATCCGGCAGCATCCCCCCAGACGTGTGTCGACGAAGACACGCGTGCGCGAAGGAGAACAAGATGAACAGATCTGCACGACCTTCCCGAAGAGCGATCGCCATAACCACGGCGACCGCCACCGCCCTCGCACTCGCCGTTCTGCCGGCGAGCGCTGCACTCGCCGCACCCCCCGCGGCCGCGTGCGACAACCGGAGCAACAACACCATCTCGAAGCTCACCGAATGCGTCTCGGCCGAAGGTGTCGCCGAGCACCTGGACGCGTTCCAGACGATCGCGGATGAGAACGGTGGCAACCGCGCCGCAGACACCGACGGATACGAGGCGAGCGTCGACTACGTCGTCGAGACGTTGACCGCCGCGGGCTGGCAGGTCTCGATCGATGAATTCGACTATGCCTACCGCGACCCGTCCGTGCTCGAGCAGATCACGCCCGACGCCGCAACGTGGGAGAGCGATGCCCCGCAGGGCACCGGTTCCGGAGACATCACCGGCAACGTCATCCCGGTGGATCTCGTGCTCGCACAGCCCGCCGATGTGACCAGCGCCTGCGAGGCGAGCGATTTCGACGGTCTCGACTTCACCGGTGACTTCGACATCGCGCTCGTGCAGAGAGGCACATGCGAATTCGGCGTCAAGGCCGCCAACGCCCAGACCGCCGGCGCCGAAGCCGTCATCATCATGAACCAGGGCAACACGCCGGAGCGCTCCGGTGTCGTCGCCGGGGTGACGCTGATCGGCGAGAACCCCGACGACCTCCTCATCCCGGTCGTGGGCGCCTCGTTCGAGGCCGGTGTCTCGCTCGCTCAAGAAGGGTCGACGGCACGGGTGTTCGTGCCCGAGCCGGAGAACCACCCGCAGAAGAACGTCATCGCGGAACTCCCCGGCAAGAACACGGACAATGTCGTGATGGCGGGAGCCCACCTGGACTCGGTGCCGGCGGGCCCCGGGATCAACGACAACGGCAGTGGATCGGCAGCGCTTGTCGAACTCGCGCAGAACCTGTCGAAGCTCAAGCCGCAGAACACGATCCGCCTCGCATGGTGGGGCGCTGAGGAAGAGGGACTGCTCGGCTCGGAGGCGTACGTCGAAGAGCTGCCGCAGGAAGAGCGTGACCGCATCGCGCTGTACCTCAACTTCGACATGATCGCGTCGCCGAACTACATCTTCATGGTCTACGACGGCGACGAGTCGAGCTTCGAGGCTCCGGTCGTCGTGCCTGAGGGATCCATCGAGATCGAGGACCTGTTCGAGCGGTACTTCACGAGCGTCGGCGAGCCGTACGACGACGCGGAGTTCAGCGGTCGCAGCGACTACGAGGCGTTCATCCTCGCGGGCATCCCCGCCGGTGGACTCTTCACTGGCGCCGAGGAGGAGAAGACTGCTGAGCAGCAGTCGATCTGGGGCGGCACCACCGGTGCAGCTTTCGATCCCTGCTACCACGCCGAGTGCGACACCCGAGACAACATCAACATGCACGCGCTGGAGATCAACTCCGATGCGATCGCGCTCGCGGTGCTCGCGTACTCCTACTCGACCGAGCTGATCAACGGCGTCGTGGGCAAGTCGGTGCCCGGCGGGCTCACCCTGCCGGACGCGGCGGGCCCGGAGGGAACGTTCACCGAAGGTGATGGTGGCCTCCGCCACGATCACGTTCTGACCGCGCACTGATCGGGTGCACTGGGGTCCGCCGCGTCAGCGGCGGGCCTCAGTGCTGTCCGCCGGGGTCTCCTGGCCGTGCGGCAGGCAGCCAACCGGTATCGACGCGGGTCAGGCGTGCGCCCCGGTCGCGGCCGCGACCTGGGACTTGGGCGTGGGGGATGCGGCGCCCACCCGCCAGTACCCGCAGAAGCTCACGAGGTCCTTGTCGAGCCCTGGGTCGGCGATGAGATGCCGCCGTGCGCCCGTCGGGAGCGCCTGCTCGCCGACGATGTAGGCGTGGAACGGGCTGCCCGGCAGCTCTTCGGTGAGGTGCAGCAGGTCCTGCGTTTCGGGCTTGACGAGTCGACTGGCAAGGGCCATGGATTATCCGATCGGATGTGTGCGAAATGCGGTGGGTCGGGCTAGCCGAGTCCCCAGGGGAAGCAGAACCAGAAGATCGCGGCCGAGGCGGCGAGGAACAGGACGACGAACACCACGTCGCGCGCCCGGAACGGCACCAGGTGGCGCTCCGTGCGGTCGGGGTACGCGCCGAAGGCGCGCGCATCCATCGCCAGCGCGACGCGCTCGGCATGCCGGATCGCACCGGCCAGGAGCGGCACGATATACCCGCTCCATCGGGCGATCGCGGCGAACGGTCCGCGCCCGCCGTGCGCACCGCGCACGCGATGCGCCTGGCGGATCACCTCGAGTTCGTGCCCGAAGCGCGGCACGAACCGGAACGCCGCAAGGGCGGTGTATCCGATGCGATACGGCACGCGCAGCTGCTGGACGGTCGCACGCACGAGGTCGGGCCCGGTCGTGCTGAGCCCGGCGATCAGGGCGAGAGCGACGATCGCCGCGATGCGCAGTCCGGTCGCGAGGCCGACCAGCAGTGCGCCGCCGTACAGCGTCCACGAGCCGATCTGCCAGATCACGACGCTCTGGTCGACGTGCGAAGGATCGGTCCACAGCGAGAATCCGAAGCCGATCGCGAGCGCGCCGAGCGGAACAGCGAGCAGCAGCACCACCGCGAGTCGCCGAGTGAAGCTCACGCCGACCAGCAGCAGCACGTACGAGAGCGCGAGGAACGCAAGGGGGGTCGCGGCGTCGCGCACGAACACCAGCAGCACCATCGCGGGCACCGGCGCCAGCAGCTTGGCGAGCGGGTTGAGCCGATACAGGAAGCGGACCGGTGACGCGGTGACGGCATCCGCGTACGGGTCGACCGCCATGTGCGGCACCTGCGCGGCCAGGACCGGTCCGGTGGCGGTCATGCGGTGCCTCCGGGCAGATCGGACAGGCGTGCGACGCCGGCGAGCTCGGGATGCCGCGTCAGGCCGTGCAGCGCACGTGCGAGCGGCGGCAGCCGAAGCCCAGCCCGCTCGATGAGGTCGGCGTCGGCGAAGATCTCGGCCGTCGTGCCGTGCGCGACGATCCGGCCGTTCGGCCATCACGACCATGCGGTCGGCGTACTCCGCGACCAGCTGCATGTCGTGGGTGACGACCAGGATCGTCCTTCCCTCGTGGTTGAGCTCACGCAGGAGAGCCAGCAGCTCGTCGGCCCGCGCGCGGTCCTGCCCGAAGGTCGGTTCGTCCAGCGCGAGCACGGGCGCACCCGCCACCAGCGCGGTGCCGACGGAGAGGCGCCGCTTCTGGCCGCCGGAGAGCAGGAACGGGTGCGTCTGCGCCTTGCCGGTGAGCCCGAATCGCGCGAGGAGCGCTTCGGCGCGGTCGCGGACCTCATCGTCGGGCAGATGCTGAAGGCGCAGGCCGTGCGCGATCTCGTCGAACACGGTGTTCGCGATGAACTGGTGCTCGGGGTTCTGGAAGACGAAGCCGATCCGCGACGAGAGTGTGCGGGTGTCGGCGCGGCCGACGTCGAGTCCGTCGACGTGGACCGTGCCGCGCGGCGGGGGGACGACCCCGGCGATCGCCTGGATGAGACTGGTCTTGCCTGCGCCGTTCGCGCCGACGACGGCAACGAACTCGCCGCTGCGGACGTCGAGGTCGACATGATGCAGGACCGTGCTGCGCCCGCGTCGGAGTGACAGATCGCGGACGGTGATGAGCGGTGTGCCGGCATCCGCTGTGCCCGCTCTTGGCTTCGGACGGATGATTGCGCCCTCTCGAGTCGACGCATTCTGCGCGAATCATGCTCGTTTCAGCGCCATCGGATGTGTCGTTGCGAGCGTCGATGTCTTGGTTCGGCGTGCTCGCCGGCGTCGAGCCGGGGACGGATGCCGCGGCCGGGGCCGCCTCGAGCGCGGCGCGCAGTTCGGCGGGCGTGAGCGGCAGAGGGTCGAGCGTGAACCCTGCTCGCCTCAGCCGCAGCGCCGCGAGCGCGGAGGTCGGCAGCCACACGCCCATCGCATGCAGCTCCTCGGCGCGGTTGCGCAGCACGGCATCCACCGTGCCGTCGGCGACGAGCCTGCCCTCCTGGTCGAGCACCACGGCGCGGTCGACGAACCCGATCGCCGCGTCGAGGTTGTGCTCGACGAGCAGGATCGCGCGGTCGCCCGCTGCGACCAGTTCGGCCAGCGCGGCGTACACCTCCTCGATTCCCCGCGGGTCGAGATTGGCGGTCGGCTCGTCCAGGACGAGGAGCGGAGAGCCCATCGCGAGCGCGCACGCGATCGCGAGGCGCTGGCGTCCGCCACCCGAGAGGCGGTCGGGGTTGTCGCCGCGGCGCTCCCAGAGCTCCACGCGTCGGAGCGCGGCCTCCGCGCGGGCGAGCACGTCGGCCACCGGCATCCGCAGGTTCTCGGGACCGAACGCGACCTCGTCCAGGAGCGTGCCGGTCACCAGCTGCGCGTCCGGGTCCTGGAAGACCATGCCGACCTGCGTGCTCAGCTCGGCGACGGTGGTCTCGGAGGCGTCGTGCCCGCCGACCTCGATCGACCCGCGCACGTGTGCGGGTACCGCGTGCGGAATGAGGCCGTCGAGGGCCAGGGTGAGCGTGGACTTGCCCGATCCGCTGGGGCCGAGCAGGAGCACGACCTCGCCCGGGGCGACGTCGAAGCTCACCGATGCGGGGGTGGCGGCAGCCTCGCCCTCGTGGGTGATGGCGAGATCGCGAATCCGGAGCAGGGGTGCGGCACTGCCGCCGGGCCGGGATGCCTGTGCCGCGGCGGAAGGGTCGCGCTCGAGTGCGGTCACGGGTCTTCCCAGGAGAGGTACTGAGTCTCTCCTAACTTAGCCGACCCTTACCAAGCTTCGTGCGCGGTCGTCAGCGCCGCGCTGCGGTGTCCCTTCCGAAACCCTCCGTCGCGACCGAAACCCTCCGGACCATGCGCGCGCACAACAGAGGGTTTCGTGCGAATCGGAGGGTTTCGGCGGGCAGCGGCGTGGGGCGGCCGCGCCGCGCGTCGTCAGCGCTGGCTCGAGCGCGCGACCCCGGCGCGCCGCAGAGCGGCGCCGATCGCGAGTCCGACGGCCGTCCACAGCACCGGACCCAGCACGAAGAGCGCGATGTAGACGATCTGCCCCCACACCGGGAAGCGCGACACATCCGCGGCGAACCAGATCGGCACCGCGATGACCGCCCCGACGACGACCGCGGAGACGAAGAAGCGCCAGGCTTCCCAGCGCCGGTATCGCCCGAGGGCTGCGATCCCTTCCTGAATCGCCCCGATGAGCAGGGCGGTGCCGATGTATCGCCCGATCCAGAGCGGCACGACGGCGCTCGCGACCAGCGCCGCGATCAGATGGGTGATGAGTGCGACCCAGGGTCGGCGGAGCAGCTCCTGGGCGACGACGCCGGGCAGCACGTGGACTCCGAGGACGAGGCCGTAGAGGATCGGCACGGCCGCCGAGACCGGCCCGCTGATCGCTCCGGCGCCCGCCGAGAGGGCGCCGGTGGCAACGCCGATCGCCGCACAGGTCAGCAGCACGCTCGTCGAAAGTCGGGATGCCTGGGCCACCAGCCCAGCGTAGTGCTCGGCTCTCACGTCATTCTCACGTTGCCCTTTCTCAGCGCTGACCGGAGGATTAGGTTGACCACAGGTTGCGAAGACGTCGTCCGCAACCGTGCTTCACCCACCGGGGAGTCCGCCATGGGTCGCCGAGCTCTGTGCGCAGCGGTATGCGTCGCGCTCGTCGCGCTCGGCGGCGGACCTGCCTCCAGTGCGTTCGCGGCGACTCCCGTCGACGACCTCTTGGCTCCCGTTCCGATCGTCTCCCCCACCGGTTCGTACGTCGTCGTGCTCGAGGACGCGCCCGCGGCCAGCTACGCGGGAGGAGTGGAAGGGCTGGCGGCGACCATGCCCGATCCCGGCGAGAAGCTCGACCCGCACTCCTCCGCCGTGAAGAAGTACACCGCTTTCCTCGACGAGCGTCAGAGCGAGGTGGCGGTCGAGACCGAGGTCGAACCGGCGGCGACCTATCGGGTCACGCTCAACGGGTTCAGCGCGAAGATGTCGCCCGAGAAGGCGGCGCAGGTCGCAGCGAGCGACGGGGTCCTCGCGGTCTATCCTGACGAGATCTTCCGACCGGATGCCGCGCCCTCGACGGATTTCCTCGGCCTCGACGGACCGAGTGGAGTGTGGGCGTCACTCGGCGGAGCCGACGGCGCCGGCAGCGGCGTGGTGATCGGTGTCATCGACACCGGTATCGCGGCCGAGAATCCCTCTTTCGCAGGAGATCGGCTGAGGGCCGTCAGAGGCTCCGAGCCGCACCTCGTCGGCAACCGGATCGTCTTCGAGAAGGCGGATGGTCGCGAGTTCCGCAGCACTCGCGTCACGGGCGACCAGTGGGCCAAGTCCGATTACTCGACCAAGCTCATCGGCGCTCGGTACTTCGCGACGGGCGCCACCGGCGCCGACTTCGACTTCGACCACGACGTGCTCTCACCGCGCGACAGCGATGGTCACGGGTCCCACGCCGCGAGCATCGCGGCGGGCGAAAGCGGTGTCGACGCCTCGGTCGACGGCGTCGACTTCGGCCCCATCTCCGGTGTCGCCCCGGCAGCGAAGATCGCGGCCTACAAGGCCTGCTTCGTCGGTGCGGATCCGCTCGTCACGTCCGACGACGTCTGCGTCGGCAGCGACCTTCTCGCCGCCGTCGAACAGGCGGTCGCCGACGGCGTCGATGTCATCAGCTACTCGGTCGGCGGCGGTGCCGCGGCATCCGCCTGGGGCGCCGACGACATCTCGTTCTACAACGCGGCGGTCGCCGGAGTCTTCATCGCGACCAGCGCGGGCAACACCGGTCCGGGGGTCGCCACCGTGGGGCAGCGCGGCGCACCCTGGTACACGACGGTGGCAGCATCCACCATCCCCGGCTTCGAGGCGAGCGTCGAACTGTCGACCGGGTTCCAGGCCGCAGGCGTCTCGGTGTCGGTCCCGTCCGGTGCTCCCGTGAGCGCGCCCGTCGTCTACGCAGGAAACGCGGGGCTCGCCGGAGCCGCCGATGCCCACCTCTGCTACCTCGGCACGCTGGACCCTGTGCAGGTCGCCGGACGGATCGTCGTCTGCGATCGCGGCACGAACCCGCGCACCGAGAAGTCGCAGGAGGTGGCGGATGCCGGCGGCGTCGGCATGGTCATCGCGAACGTGACCCCGGACTCCCTCGACAGCGACTTCCACGCCGTCCCCACCGTGCACATCGACTCCTCCGCTCGCACAGCGCTCCTGGCGGAGCTGGCCGCCGCGGGCGCGGGCGTGACGGCGACGCTGATCGGCGAGAACGTCACCGGTGTGGAGATCCCGGCGCCGCAGGTCGCCGGATTCTCGAGCCGCGGACCGTCGCTCGATCTCGACGGCGCCGTCCTGACGCCGGATGTCGCCGCCCCCGGCGTCGCGATTCTGGGGGCCCGGCAGGACTCGTCCAGCGGGCGGCCGGCGTGGGGCATGGCATCGGGCACGTCGATGGCGGCGGCGCATGTGGCGGGGCTCGCCGCCCTCTATCTGGGGGCGCACTCGGCCGCGCCGCCCGACGAGGTCAAGTCCGCGATCATGACGACCGCGTACGACACCGTGACGGCGGACGGGTCCGCCGCCGTCGACCCGTTCGCGCAGGGAGCGGGGCACATCGACCCCGGCCGAGCGCTGGATCCGGGTCTGCTGTACCTGAGCGGTGCGGTCCAATGGACGGGGTTCCTGCAGGCACAAGGGCACGCGGACTCCGACGCGCTGGAGGTGGAGGGCGAGGAACTCAACCTCCCCTCGATCGCGATCGGCACCCTGACGCAGCAGCAGACCGTGAGCCGCACACTCACGGCGACCCGCGAAGGCAGCTACCGGGTCACGGCGAACATCCCCGGCGTCGACGTCACCGTGCGCCCGTCCACGCTCGTGTTCCAGGGACCCGGCGACACGCAGCGGTTCGCCGTCACCTTCACCAACCGCACGGCGCCCGTCGAGGTGTGGGCGACCGGGTTCCTCACATGGACGGGCCAGGACGGCACTGTCGTGCGGTCTCCGCTTGCCGTCAAACCCGCGACCGTGGATGCCACGGCCCTGGTCGCCACGGACGGGATCGCCGGCAGCATCCAGGTGTCGATCGTGTCGGGCGTCGACGGCGAGGTGCCGCTGGAGGTCGCCGGGCTCGCACCGGTCGAGCTCCTCGTCGATGCGGACGACTCCGTCCCAGGGCATTCCGGCGACGGGAACTCCGGTGACGCGAACGGCAATGCGGCGTGGATCGTCGAGATCCCGGGCAGATCGCCGCTCGCGCAGTTCACCCTGCAGGCATCGGACGACAGCGATCTCGACCTGGCGGTGTACCGGGTCGCGAGCCCGACGGACCTGCGCTACGACGCGCGGTGGGTGTCCGCGATGGGGTCGGGAGAGAAGCAGGTCACCCTGCGGAGCCCCGCCGAAGGGTCGTATCTCGTCGTCGCCGACGTGAGCGACGCGACCGCGGAGACGACATGGGATCTCACGTCCGCGGTCGTCTCGCCCGGCGCCTCGCGCGCACTGACGAGCGAGACCGATTCGCTCGTCGCGTCCGCTGGAGAAGACGTCCGGTACACGCTGTCATGGGCGGGGCTCAAGCCGGACACGCGATATCTCGGGGTCGTGACCTACGGCGACTCCCCCGTGCAGACCCTGGTGCAGGTCGACTCCGGATCCGTTCCACCAACATCGGAGACGCCGCCCACTCTCGAGGGAGACCCCGAGGTCGGCGAGATCCTGACCGCGCTGCCGGGCACGTGGGAACCGGACGACGTCGAGATCTCGTACCAGTGGTTCCTCGACGGCGAGCCGATTCCGGGCGCGCAGGCGCGGGACTACCAGGTCAGGCCGACGGATGTCGGAGCAGCGCTGTCCGCGCAGGTCACGGCGACTCAGCCCGGCACCGTCAATCCCGGGATCGCTGTCACGGACGAGGTCGTCGTCAGTGCGGGCTCGACCGTCGTCGTGGAGATGGATCCGTACAAGGGCACGACCGCGGACCAGTATGCGGTCACCGTGGAGGTGACCACCTCGCGCGGTGCTGCGGCGACCGGCGCGGTCGTCGTGTGGGTCGACGCGACGCAGTACACCGGGACGCTCGCCGACGGCCGGGTGACCTTCACACTCCCCGAGCAGAAGCCCGGCATCCATGTCGTGGTCGCCGAATACGCCGGCACGGAGGGCGTCGACGGCTCGACGGGGGTGTCCGGCTTCGTCGTCGGCCGCTGAGTCGCGGCTCCGCCGAGGTGGCGAACCCGTGGGCGTCAGACCCGCCGCCGCCGGCGCGTCAGCCGCACTGCGGGCAGCGGCGGCGCGGGCACCCGCTCGTCCCCGTGGTCGACGACATGCCCGAAGCGCGGACCGCTCGCCTCCCACGCGTCGCGCGCATCGACGATCTCCTCGTGGGAGCGCGCGACGAAATTCCACCACATCACGATCTCGTCCTCGAACGGCTCCCCGCCGAGCAGGAACAGCAGCGCGCCTTCGGTGCTCGAGACCTCGACCGCGTCGCGGCCTGACCCGAGGTACAGCAGGTGGCTGCGGTCGAGATCGACGGTCCGCTCGGCAGAGGGGATGCCGGTCCCGACGACCGTGATGCCCTCCACGCCGACGAGGGCGTACTCCCAGTCCGGCCTGGAGCGGAATCTCGACCCGCGCGCCCGCAGGCAGCCGCAGCTCCGCACCGACGATCGGCGTGTAGGCGCTCGCCGGGGAGGAGACTCCGGCGAGCTCGCCCAGCACGACGGTCGCCTCCGCCGGTTGCCCCGCGGACGAGAGGAGGTCGACGCGCGGAAGCGCTTCGTGGCGTTCGAAAGCGGGTGCACCGTGTCGGCGGGTCTCGGGGAGGGCGACCCACAATTGCAGCGCGTCCAGGTCGACGGGCTCCTCTCCGATCGAATACTCGGAGTGTGCGATGCCCTCGCCGCTGGTCATGAGGTTCAGCACGCCGCGGCGGACGGCGACATCGCTGCCGACCGAGTCGCGATGGCGGATGTCGCCCGCGAAGGGCCACGTCACCGTCTGCAGTCCGATGTGCGGGTGCGGCTCGACCCGCATTCGAGTGACCTGCGGACCGAAGCGGTCGAGGAAGCACCACGCGCCCACCAGCGGAAGGTCGCGCTGCGGAAGGGACCGATGCACCGACATCGCGCGCACGCCGCCCAGCGGCACCTCGCGCGACTCGAGCAGCAGCGCGCGGGGTCCGGCTGTGTCTACGGCTTCCGGTTCCTGCGCCTGCCGGAGGGCGACCTCTTCGCCGGCATCCAGCCGTGTCATCTCTCGAATCCCGGTGAGTTCGGCCAGTCGACGTCGAGGTCCGGCACGTCCTGGCCGCGGAGATAGCGGACGACGAACGGGCAGCGCGGCACGACCGTTTCGCCACGGCTGGCGGCATCCGCCAGCGCGCCTCCGACGAGGATGCCGCCCAGCCCGCGTCCGGAGAAGGCGGGGTCGATCTCGGTGTGGGGGAAGACGAGCCGGCCGTGCGAGTCGGCGCGGAACTCGGTGAAGCCGCCCAGCACGTCGCCGACCCAGACCTCGTACCGCCCCGCAGCATCGTTTCGCTCGACGCGCAGCTCGGCGTCGGTGACGGAATCGGTGTCGGCGCCGGCGGCGGGGTGCGTGGTCATGGACGTCCTTTCGTTGCTGAGTTCAACGTACGGGCGGCCGGTGCATTCCGCCACGGCGGCGAGCCGGTCGGCTCGGCCTGACAGACTCGTGTGGTGTCGACTTCCCTGCGTGACCGCATCCCGGCGGGGGCCGACCCCGATTCGGCGTACGAGGGATTCGTCGCGTGGGCCGCAGATCAGGGTCTCTCGCTGTACGCGGCCCAGGACGAGGCGGCGATCGAGATCGTCTCGGGAGCGAACGTCATCCTGTCGACGCCGACCGGCACCGGAAAGTCGCTCGTCGCGATAGCCGCGCACGCGGCATCCCTCGCCCGTGGAGGTCGGACCTACTACACGGCCCCCATCAAGGCGCTCGTCAGCGAGAAGTTCTTCGCCCTCGTCGACATCTTCGGCGCCGAGAGCGTCGGGATGGTCACCGGCGACTCTTCGGTCAACCCCGACGCTCCGATCATCTGCTGCACCGCGGAGATCCTCGCGAACCTGGCCCTCAGGCAGGGTGCGGATGCCGCTGTCGACCAGGTCGTGATGGACGAGTTCCACTACTACGGCGATCCCGACCGGGGCTGGGCGTGGCAGGTCCCGCTGCTGCTGCTTCCGCGCGCCCAGTTCGTGCTGATGTCGGCGACGCTCGGCGACGTGACCGACATCGCCGCCGACCTCTCGCGTCGCACGTCGCGCCCGACCGCCGTGATCACGGGCGTCGAGCGGCCCGTGCCGCTGCATTTCTCGTATGCGCGCACACCCGTGCACGAGACGGTCCAAGAGCTGCTGGAGACCGGCCAGGCGCCGGTCTACATCGTGCACTTCTCGCAGGCCGCGGCGATGGAGCGGGCGCAGGCGCTCTCCAGCGTCCGGATCGTGAGCCGCGAGCAGCGGGATGCGATCGCCGAGGCGATCGGCGGCTTCCGCTTCACGACCGCCTTCGGGCGGATGCTGTCACGATACGTCCGCGCCGGCATCGGGGTGCATCACGCCGGCATGCTGCCGCGATACCGCCGCCTGGTCGAGACGCTCGCCCAGCGCGGACTGCTTCGCGTGATCTGCGGCACCGACACCCTCGGCGTCGGGATCAACGTCCCGATCCGGACCGTGCTGATCACCGCGCTGGCGAAGTACGACGGACAGCGGATGCGGCAGCTCACCGCCCGCGAGTTCCACCAGGTCGCCGGGCGCGCCGGTCGGGCGGGTTACGACACCGCGGGAACGGTCGTCGTGATGGCGCCGGAGCACGAGATCGAGAACGCGTCGGCGATCGCGAAGGCGGGCGACGACCCGAAGAAGGTGCGCAAGATCGTGCGCAAGAAGGCGCCGCAGGGGTTCGTGAACTGGGGCGAGGCGAGCTTCGAGCGACTGGTCGCCGCCGACCCCGAGCCGCTCGAGCCGCACCTGCAGCTGACCGCGGCGATGCTCATCAACGTGATCGCCCGCGGCGGCGACGTCTTCGCGAACGTGCGCTCGCTCGTCTTCGACAATCACGAGTCTCGTGCGCGGAAGTACGAGCTGGCGCGGCGCGCGCTCGGGATCTTCCGCACTCTGGTCGCGGCGGACGTGGTCGTCGCCGACATTGGTGACGGCATCCGGCTCACCGTCGACCTGCAGCCCAACTTCGCGCTCAACCAGCCGCTCTCGCCGTTTGCTCTGGCCGCGATCGGGCTGCTGGATCCCGGGCGAGCACCCGACGCGGCGGGCACCGGTCACTACGCGCTCGACGTGGTGAGCGTCATCGAGGCGACCCTCGACGACCCCCGGCCGGTGCTGTCGCAGCAGCAGTTCCTCGCACGCGGCGAGGCGGTCGCGGCGATGAAGCGCGAGGGCATGGAGTACGACCAGCGCATGGAGCTGCTCGAGGAGATCACCTACCCGAAGCCGCTCGAGGTGCTCCTCGCGCAGTCGTTCGAGGTCTTCGCCTCGAGCCAGCCGTGGGTGCGCGACTTCGAGCTCTCGCCGAAGTCCGTCGTTCGCGACATGTTCGAGCGCGCACTGTCGTTCGGAGAGCTGATCCAGGTGTACCAGCTCTCCCGCAGCGAAGGTCTCGTGCTGCGCTACCTCAGTGACGCGTACCGCGCGATCCGCCAGACCGTGCCGTCCGAGGCGCAGACGCCGGAGCTGCTCGACATCATCGCCTGGCTCGGCGAGCTCGTGCGCCAGGTCGACTCGAGCCTGGTCGACGAGTGGGAGAGCCTGATCAACCCCGTGGTCGACACGACGGCGCCCGTCGTCCCTCCCGCCCCGCCGTCGGTGCTCACCAACCGCCGCGCGTTCCTCGTGCTCGTGCGAAACGAGCTGTTCCGCCGCGTGCGGCTGGCGGCGCTGCAGCGCGACGACGAGCTCGCCGAACTCGACCCCGACGTGGACTGGTCTTCAGCCCTCGATGCGTACTTCGACGAGCACGACGAGATCCTCACCGGCGGTCGCCGCCCGCTCGCCGCGTCTGGTGACCGTCGATGAGTCGGATGTCGCGGCATCCGGCGTCTGGAAAGTGGAGCAGACGATCGACGACCCCGCCGGCGACCACGACTGGCGCATCCGCGGGGAGGTCGACCTCGCCGCCTCCGAGGAGGCGGGCGCCGCGGTCGTGCGCATCACCGAGGTGCTGCGGCTGTAGGCCGGTTCGCCGGCCGGGTCGCCGAAACCCTCCGACCACGCCCAACCCATCCGCATTGCGCGTGCGAAGTGGAGGGTTTCGGCCAGGTGGACGGTTTGAGGCGGAGGCTATGCCTCTTCGCCGTGATCGCTCGAGCGGCCCTCGCGCGCGAGCATCTCCGCAAGGTCGGCCCGCGAGCTGATCCCGAGCTTCGTGTAGACCTTGCGCAGGTGGTACTCCACGGTCTTGGGGCTGAGGAACAGCGCGGCGGCGGCCTCGCGGGTGGTGCGGCCCTCCGCGAGCATGATGCTGACCTGAAGCTCCTGGGGGGTCAGCCCCGCCATGGCGTTCACGGTGGTCGTGCGCACGTGCTCCCCGGTCGCCGCCAACTCGGTCGCCGCGTGATCGCGCCATACGGCCGCCCCGAGAGCCGAGAACGATGCGAGGGCCGACCGCAGCTGCACCCGCGCGTCGACCCGTCTGCCAGACCTGCGCAGCCGGGAGCCGTACGCGAGCCGCGTTCGCGCGTCCTCGAACCGGTCGAGCGTGTTCGCGTGCCAGTGCAGTGCCGACTCGAACCACGTCTCGAACTCGCCATCCGCGGCCACCAGACCAGCTGCCCGGTCGGCGCGTGCGCGCGCCCACGGCTGTGCCTTCGCCGCGGCGCCCGCGCGGTACCCCTCGACCACCGGCACCGCCTCGGCGGGGCGGCCCAGCCGCAGCAGCGCGTCGGCGAGTTCCGGCGCCGGGGAGAGATCGACATCGTCGAGCCCGAGACGCTCGAGCAGCGCGACGAGTTCCGCGAACCGGTCCGCAGCGGGTTCGGCGCTGCCCCAGCGACAGCTCGAGATCGCCGACGGCGTGGCCGACCCAGACCTCACCGACGTGGATATCGCGCGCAGAGCACAGCGCCTGCGCGCGGGCACCGTGGGAACGGCAGTCCTCCGCCCGCCCGGCCCGCGAATCGAGCCGCGCGAGTCCCGCCAGCGACATCGCGAGCTCGGTGTCCTGGCCGGTCTCCGAGGCCAGCCGGATCGCCTCGGCGAAATTGGCCTCGGCGCGCGGCCAGGCGGCGCCGGTCGTGGATTGGTCGACCGCGACATGGAACAGGACCGCCGGCAGCGCGCCGACTCCGGCGGCGCCTCGCACCTCGTCGACGAGTGCGCGAAGCCGCGCCCCGCTGGTCGCATCCCGCAGGAAGAGCGGGGCCAGCAGCAGCCACGACAGCCTGCGCGGATCGTGCCCGAGATCCGGATCCGTCTCCAGCAGCGGCACCGCGGCTCGGATGTCGTCGGCTCCGCCGCGCCCGGCGAGTGTGCGCGCCATCCCGGTCGCCATGAGCCCGAGCGCCCTGGCACGATCCTCCGTCACCGCCGGCTTCAGCGCCGCGAGCCGCTCTGCCAGCGCCGACGCGGTCCGCGCATCGCCGAGGTAGTAGGTGGCGTGCACCGCATCCGCGAGCGCGATCGTCTCGTCGTCCGCGGATGCCGCGCGGTCGGCGGCCACCAGCAGAAGCTCGAGGGCCTCGCGCAGCGAGCCGGTGCGCGCCGCGATCGAGGCCCGCACCTCGACCTCTCGCCCGTCCCGCGAGCCGTCGGCATCAGCCGACGCATCCCGTGCTCGTTCGTCGAGCAGCCGGAGGGCGCGGGTTCCGCTGCCGGCCGTCCATGCCGTGTCGGCGGCGCGCAGCAGTCGCTCGCGGCGCTGATCGGTGCCCGGCGTCAGGCGCGCAGACCGCTCGAACGCCCCGGACGCGACCGCGTAGGCGGCACGCGCGACGGCATTGTCGGCGGCACCGGCGAGCAGGTCGGCGACGGCCGAATCGGGATGCCACGTGGCCTCGGCGAGATGCCAGGCGCGCCGGTCCGCGTCCGCCGCGGGAGTCGCCTCCGCGGCGGCCCGATGCGCCGCATGACGCTGCTGCATCGATGCGCCGGAGTACACCGCGGCGCGCAGCAGCGGATGCCGGAACTCCACGCGGCCCCCGCGCACCGACACCAGCCCACGATCCTCGGCTTCTCCGAGCAGCCCGACATCGACTCCGAGCGCGTCGCAGGCGGCCGTGACGAGCCGGAGGTCCGTTCCGCACACCGCTGCGACGAGCAGGGCCGAACGGCAGCCGGCATCCAGGTCCTCGAGCCGCCGGCCGAACGCGTCGGCGACCGCGCGCGGCACGCGCAAGGGCAGCCCGGTCTCGACGCTCTCGACCACGTCGAGGTCGGCGGCCTGCAGTTCGAGCAGAGCGAGCGGATTGCCGGCGGTCGCGCGGTGCAGCATCCGCACGTTCTCATCCGATGCCGCACCACGCGCCACGAGCGCGCGCGCCGACTCGAGATCCAGCCCGCCGACCGCGAGCGCGGGCAGTCCCGACACCACGTCGTCGCCCTCGGGGGAGCGCACGCCGAAGAGTGCGACCACCGGGTCGGCCGCCAACCGCCGCGCTGCGAAGACCAGGGCGCTCGCCGACGGCGCGTCGGCCAGATGCAGGTCGTCGACCACCACTGCGACGGGGCCGTCCTCGGCGTACCTGCAGATCAGGCTCAGAACGGCTGCGCCGATCGTGAACCGATCGCGCGCATCGGCCGAGTCTCGAGCCCCGGGAAGCGCCAGAGCCGCCGACAGTGCATCCGCCTGCACCGGCGGAATCCCGTCGAGTGCGCCGAGCGCGGGGCGCACGAGCTGCAGCAGCGTCCCGAACGGGATCTCGCGCTCCGACTCGAGTCCGGTCGCACGCAGCACCCGCATCTCCGAGAGTCGCCGCACCGTGTCGTCGAGCAGCGCGGTCTTCCCGACCCCGGCCTCGCCGACCACAGCGAGCACGCCGCTCGTTCCCAGGCGCGCGGCGGCCACGAGCCGATCGATCGCCTGCTGTTCGGCCAGCCGACCCACCAGCATTCCTCGAGTGTAGGCGCGCGTCAGCAAGCCGGGGGTGTGGGGCGGAGCCCCACTAAGTACCGCGCGTCAGCAAGCCGGGGGTGTGGGGCGGAGCCCCACAGAGAACAGCGCGTCAGCAAGCCGGGGGTGTGGGGCGGAGCCCCAGCTGGAGTACCGCGCGTCAGCAAGCCGGGGGTGTGGGGCGGAGCCACGCGGCAACCCCGCCGGCGGACTAGGGGGGTCCCCGGATGCGGCATCCCTCCGCCGGTTCCTACGGTCGAGGCATCCATCGACACCCAAGACAGAAGGAGCCTTCCATGTCCACCACCGCACAAGCGACCGAGATCGACACCGACAAGCTGATGAGCTTCGTCTTCCACGCCGTCGACGAGGTCGGAGCGACCCTCAACGCCGGGCTGGTCGTCATGGGCGACAAGCTCGGCTACTACCGCGACCTGGCTGCGAACGGTCCGAGCACGCCCGCGCAGCTCGCCGAGCGGACGCAGACCGCGGAGCCGTACGCCCGCGAGTGGCTGAACGCGCAGGCGGCGGGCGGATACGTCACGTACGACCCCGCGACGAAGCGCTACACACTGCCTGCCGAGCACGCGATCGCGATGACCGAATCCGACAGCCCGGCGTTCCTGCCCGGCTTCTTCCAGTTCGCCCTCGGCACGTTGCACGACACCGAGCACATCGTGGACGCCGCGCGCAGCGGCGCCGGATACGGCTGGCACCAGCATGGCGCGGACGTGTATGAGGGGTGCGAGCGATTCTTCCGGCCGGGGTACCACGCCAACCTGCTGGACTCGTGGATTCCTGCCCTCGACGGCGTGGAGCAGAAGCTCCGCGACGGCGCGCTGGTCGCCGACGTCGGCTGCGGGCACGGCGCATCGACGATCCTGATGGCGCAGGCGTTCCCGGCATCGACGTTCGTGGGGTCGGATTACCACGCCGGTTCGATCGAGACGGCGCGGAAACGCGCCGTGGAGGCCGGCGTCGCCGACCGCGTTCAGTTCGAGGTCGCGTCCGGCCAGGAGTTCAGCGGTAAGGGGTACGACCTCGTGGCGATGTTCGACAGTCTTCACGACATGGGTGATCCCGTCGGAGCAGCACGACACGTGCGCGAGGCAGTCGCCGATGACGGCACCTGGATGGTCGTCGAGCCGATGGCCGGCGACCACGTCGAAGACAACTTCAACACTGTGGGGCGGGTGTACTACGGCTTCTCGACGTTGCTGTGCACGCCCGCATCGCTCTCCCAGGACGTCGGCCTGGCTCTCGGGGCACAGGCCGGACCGGCGCGAATCCGCGATGTGACCGCCGCCGGTGGCTTCACACGCTTCCGCAGCGCCACCGAGACGCCGTTCAACCGCGTCTTCGAAGTCCGCCCCTGACACCGGCGCATCGGCAGGTGCACACTGGAGCGATGGCGACGATGTCGGGCCGGAGTCATACCTGGGTGAGGGCGCAGCGCCGCCCGAAGCGTGCGCTGTTCCTCTCGTCCCCGATCGGACTCGGGCACGCCCGGCGGGATGTCGCCGTCGCGCAGGAATTGCGCAGGCTCCACCCCGACCTGCAGATCGACTGGCTGGCGCAGCATCCCGTCACGCGTGTGCTGGCGGATGCCGGAGAATCTGTGCATCCGGCATCCGCCTGGCTCGCCAACGAGTCCGCGCACATCGAAGACGAGTCCGCCGACCACGACCTGCACGCGTTCCAGGCGATCCGCCGGATGGACGAGATCCTCGTGAACAACTTCATGGTCTTCAACGACGTCGTCGACGACACGTATTACGACCTCGTGATCGGCGACGAGGCGTGGGATGTCGACTACTTCCTCCATGAGAACCCCGAGCTGAAGCGGTTCGCGTTCGCGTGGATGACCGACTTCGTGGGATGGCTGCCCATGCCGAGCGGAGGGGATGCCGAGGCCGAACTCACCGCCGACTACAACGCCGAGATGCTCGAGCAGCGGGCGCGATACCGGCGGCTGCGCGATCGCTCGATCTTCGTGGGGAACCCGGACGACGTCGTGGCGGAGTCGTTCGGGCCGGGGCTGCCGGGGATCCGCGAGTGGACGACCGCGAACTACGATTTCGCCGGATACGTCACAGGGTTCGCGCCGCCGTCCGAGGGGGAACGGGCGGCCGCGCGGGCCCGGCTGGGGTTCGGGCCCGACGATCTGCTGTGCGTCGTGACCGTGGGCGGCTCGGGGGTCGGCGATGCCCTGCTGCATCGGGTGATGGACGCGATCCCGCTCGCGCGGCGACGCCTGGCTTCGCTGCGATTCCTCGTTGTCACAGGGCCGCGCATCGACCCCGGCAGCCTGCCGCGTCGTCGAGGCGCGACGGTGCGGGGCTTCGTGCCCGACCTCTATCTCGCGCTCGCCGCCTGCGATGTCGCCGTCGTCCAGGGCGGGCTCACGACCTGCATGGAGCTCGCCTCCGCCCAGCGGCCTTTCATCTACGTGCCGCTGGAGAACCACTTCGAGCAGAACCTCCACGTCCGCCACCGGCTGGAGCAGTACGGCGCGGGCCGCTGCATCCGCTACGCCCAGGCCAGCGACCCGGAGGTCACTCGCCGACGCGATCGTCGCCGAGGTGGCTCACGAGGTGAGCTACCGCCCCGTCGAGACCGATGGAGCCGCCCGTGCGGCCGCGATGCTGGCGGAGCTGATCTGATGCGCGCGCTCGAACCCGTGTCACAGGGTTTCGTGGACCGAGACGGAGTGGCGATCCACTACGAGGTGTACGGCGACGGGTCGCCGACGATCTACCTGCTCATGCCCGACACCATCGTGGAGAGCCGGGGCTGGAAGGCGCAGATCCCGTTCCTCGCGCGATCGTTCCGGGTCGTCGTGAGCGACCCGAGAGGCAATGGGCACAGCGGCACTCCCGCCACGCACGAGGGGTTCGCCGACCGGCTGATGATCGACGACGCATGGGCGGTGCTCGACGCAGTCGGCGCCGAGCAGGCGGTGCTGGTCGGCCTGTGCACGGGAGCGGGCTACGTGGTCCTGATGGCGGCGGAGGCCCCGGAGCGCGTCCTCGGGATCTGCGCGATCAACCCGGGACTGCAGCTGAGCGCTCCGCTGCCGCACAAGGTGGAGTTCGACTTCGACGCGCCGCGCGAGTCCTACGAGGGCTGGCAGAAGATGAACCGCCACTACTGGCTCGAGGACTGGCCGGACTTCGCTCGGTTCTTCTTCGCCGAGATGTTCCCCGAGCCGCATTCGACCAAACAGCGCGAGGACTGCGTCGACTGGGCGATGCAGACCACTCCCGAGGCGATGATCCTGGCCGGCTACTCGCCGCCCTATCCGGGCGACGAGTCCGAGACCGTCGCCGCTGCGCAAGCCGTGCGATGCCCGGTACTCGTCATCACCGGCTCGCTCGACATGTGTCAGAACCCCGTGCGCAGCACCCGGCTCGCGGAGATCACGGGCGGGGAGCACGTCATCATCGAGGGCGGCGGCCACCTGCCGCAGGCGCGCGACCCGGTCAAGGTGAACCTCCTGCTGCGCGACTTCGTCCGGCGGATCGCCGCCTGAGTCTCGGCGCCGCGCCCGCCCGCCCGCCCGTTCCCGCCGAGATCGCCGAAACCCTCCGAGCCGACCGAAACCCTCCGCTCGGTGCGTCCGAATCGGAGGGTCTCGAGCGAGATGGATTGTTTCGGCAGGAGATCTCATTGGCGAGCAGGGGTGTCGGCGACGCGGGCTACCCTTGAGCCGATGAGCACCCCGTCCGCAGACCCCTACGCCGATGCGGTGTGGGCGACGGACGACGAGCCCCCGCCCGACGACTTCTGGGACCCGCCTGCCGAGTCCGGCTCGTGGGCGTCGCCGCCGGACGACGGGCGGATGCCGGCCACCCCGTACGCGGCATCCGCGCCCCCGATCGAGCCGAAGGCCGCGCCCCCGCGCTTCGGCACGCCGGCCGAGGCGCTGCACACCGTCTTCGGCTACGAGACGTTCCGCGGCAACCAGGCCGAAGCGATCGACCAGGTCGTCGCGGGCGGCGATGCGGTCGTGCTCATGCCCACCGGCGCAGGCAAGAGCCTGATCTACCAGATCCCTGCCCTGGTTCGGCCCGGCACCGGCCTGGTCGTGAGCCCGCTCATCGCCCTCATGCACGATCAGGTCGACGCGCTGGTCGCCAACGGCGTGCGCGGTGCCTACCTGAACTCCACGCAGGCGGGCCCGGAGCGC
This sequence comes from uncultured Actinomycetota bacterium, assembly GCA_963713325.1. Lineage (GTDB taxonomy): Bacteria > Actinomycetota > Actinomycetes > Actinomycetales > Microbacteriaceae > Microbacterium. The sequence goes on along the minus strand of CAVQLL010000007.1, from coordinate 52,187 downwards.
GCAGCCGTCGAGCGCGCGTACCTCGCCGGCGAGCTCGACCTGATCTACGTCGCCCCCGAGCGCCTCTCGAGCGCGTCGACGCGCTCGCTCCTGCAGCGCGGCACGCTCAGCGTCATCGCGATCGACGAAGCCCATTGCGTGTCGCAGTGGGGCCACGACTTCCGCCCGGACTACCTCACGCTCGGCGAGCTCGGCCAGCAGTTCCCGGGAGTCCCCCGCGTCGCTCTCACCGCGACGGCCACCGATGCCACGCATCGCGAGATCACCGAGCGGCTGCGCCTGCCCGAGGCGAAGCATTTCGTCGCGAGTTTCGACCGCCCCAACATCCAGTACCGGATCGACCCCAAGGTCGAGCCCCGCAAACAGCTGCTCGCCTTCATCCGCTCGCAGCCCGAGCGGTCCGCCGGCATCGTCTACGCGCTCAGCCGCAAGAGCGTCGACCAGACCGCCGAGTACCTGCGCACGCAGGGCATCGACGCGCTCGCCTATCACGCCGGGCTCGACGCGCCCGTTCGCGCGGCTCATCAGGCGCGATTCCTGCGCGAAGACGGCGTCGTCATGGTCGCCACGATCGCGTTCGGCATGGGCATCGACAAGCCCGATGTGCGCTTCGTCGCCCACATCGACCTGCCGAAGTCCGTCGAGGGCTACTACCAGGAGACCGGCCGCGCCGGCCGCGACGGCGAGCCATCCGTCGCGTGGATGGCCTATGGTCTGGGCGACGTGGTCCAGCAGCGTCGCATGATCGATCAGTCGCCGGGCGAGCGGTCCTACAAGATGCGCCTCGGTCAGCACCTCGACGCGATGCTCGCGCTGTGCGAGACGGTCGGATGCCGCCGCCAGAACCTCCTCGGCTACTTCGGCGAGGCATCCGGCCCGTGCGGCAACTGCGACACGTGTCTGGAGTCGCCCGAGACGTGGGACGGCCTCGTGCCCTCGCAGAAGCTGCTGTCGACGATCGTGCGGCTCCAGCGCGAACGCGGGCAGGCGTTCGGCGCCGGCCACCTCGTCGACATCCTGCGCGGCACGTCGACGGATCGCGTCCGCCAGCAGGGCCACGACGGGCTCACCACCTTCGGACTCGGCGCCGACCTCTCCGACCAGGACTGGCGCAGCGTCATCCGGCAGCTTCTCGCGCGCGGCATCCTCGTGCCGCAGGGCGAGTACGGCACCCTCGCGCTCGGCGAGCCGGGTGCCGCGGTGCTGCGCGGCGAGGCGGAGGTGCCCCTGCGCCGGGACGTCCTCGGCAGAACCGGCGGCGGATCCTCCCGCGGGCGCAAGGCGGCCGCCGCCGAATCGCTGGACGCCGGCGATCGCCCCCTCTTCGAATCGCTCCGCGAGTGGCGAGCCGGGGTCGCGAAGGAGCAGGGGATGCCGGCGTACATCGTCTTCGGCGACGCGACGCTGCGCGCGCTCGCCGAGCACCGCCCCACGACGCTCGACGATCTGGACGGAATCACCGGGATCGGTGCGAAGAAGCGCGAGGCGTACGGTACCGCGGTGCTCGAGGTCATCGCCGGGAGCGCATCGTAGGCTGGCGGCGTGCGTCAGCGAGCCGGGGATCTGGGGCGGCGCCCCGGTGAGTAAGTACGGCCGACGACGGCCCCGGAGTCTCGCGCTTGCCCGGAGAAAAGGAGGAGGGTTCGCCGATGAGCCTGAGCAACATCGAGATCGCCCAAGCGGCGCGCATGGATCCGATCGGCGAGGTCGCTGCGCGCCTCGGCATCCCGGAGGAGAGTCTGGAGCCCTACGGGCGCTACAAGGCGAAGGTGGCGCTGGACTACCTCGCGGCGATCCGCGATCGTCCGCAGGGCAAGCTCGTGCTCGTCACGGCCGTCTCGCCGACCCCCGCGGGTGAGGGCAAGACGACGACGACCGTCGGCCTCGGCGACGCGCTGACGCGGATCGGCGAGCGCGCGATGATCTGCCTGCGCGAGCCTGCACTCGGCCCGGTCTTCGGCATGAAGGGCGGCGCGGCAGGAGGCGGCTACGCGCAGGTCGTGCCGATGGAGGACATCAACCTCCACTTCACGGGGGACTTCTCGGCGATCGCCGTGGCGACGAACCTGCTCGCGGCGATGATCGACAACCACATCCACCACGGCAACGCACTCGGCATCGACGTCCGCCGGGTCACTTGGCGTCGCGTGCTCGACGTGAGCGACCGAGCACTGCGGGATGTCGTGATCGGCCTCGGCGGTCCTGGCAACGGGTATCCGCGCGAATCCGGCTTCGACATCGTCGTCGCGTCCGAGGTGATGGCGATCTTCTGCCTCGCGACCGACCTCCACGACCTCAAGAAGCGTCTCGGCGACATCGTGGTCGGGTATACGCGGGATCGTCAGCCGGTGCACGCCCGCGAGCTGGGTGCCCACGGCGCGATGACCGCGGTGCTGCGCGACGCGCTGGCGCCGAACCTTGTCCAGACCCTCGAGAACACGCCGGCATTCGTGCACGGCGGACCCTTCGCGAACATCGCGCACGGCTGCAATTCCTATCTCGCGACCAGCTCGGCCCTGCATCTCGCCGACTACGTGGTCACCGAGGCCGGGTTCGGTGCCGATCTCGGGGCGGAGAAGTTCGTCGACATCCTGTGCCGCACGACGGGCTTGCGTCCGTCCGCGGCCGTGATCGTCGCCACCGTGCGGGCGATGAAGTTCCACGGCGGAGTCGCGGTCGCCGACCTGCCGATCGAGAACGTCGCCGCACTCGAGCACGGCATGGTCAATCTCGCCCGGCACCTGGAGACGGTGCGCGGAACGTTCGGGCTGCCCGCGGTGATCGCGATCAACCATCGCGCCGAAGACACCGATGCCGAGATCGCCGCGCTCGTGGCCGCCGTCGAGGGCATGGGAGCGGTTGCGGTGGTCGCAAAGCACTTCGCCGAGGGCGGCGAAGGCGCGGAGCAGCTCGCGCGCGAGGTCGTGCGGCTGTGCGCCGAGCCCTCCGAGCTCGCATTCACCTACCCCGACGAGGCGACGCTGTGGGAGAAGATGCGCGCGATCGCGACCCGTATCTACGGTGCGTCCGAGATCACCGCCAGCACGGCGGTGCGTGCGCAGATCCGTCGACTGCAGGACGAAGGCTACGGACAGTACCCCGTGTGCGTCGCCAAGACCCAATACTCGTTCTCGACCGACCCGAAGCTGCGCGGTGCGCCGACCGGCCACGCGGTCGACATCCGAGAGGTTCGCCTGGCCGCGGGGGCGAGGTTCATCGTGATGGTCTGCGGCGACATCATGACCATGCCGGGCCTGCCCGCGGTGCCTGCCGCGGTCACGATCGACGTGGACGAGGACGGGCGGATCGTCGGCCTCTTCTGAGGCGACCGGGGACGCTGGATTAGAAAACCGAGCACTATTCGGTTTATAGTTGCTCCATGAGCAATGACGCCTACGCCGGCAGCGCAACCTCGACCGTGGCCGCAGAGATCGACGCTCGCTACCTTTCAATCTGCTCGGCGCGGCGCCCAGCGCGAGTGGGATCGCGCGCTGGCACAACGAATCCAGGAGCTCGCGGCATCCACGCGGCTCGGCATCCCGGTGACGATCTCGAGCGACCCGCGCCACGCGTTCAGCGACAACCCGGGTGCGGCGATCTTGGCCGGTCCCTTCTCGCAGTGGCCCGAGCCCCTCGGTCTCGCCGCGACACGCGACGCCGCGCTCGTCGAACGTTTCGGTGATATCGCCCGTCGGGAATACACCGCGGTGGGCATCAGGGTCGCCCTGCACCCGCGCGTCGATCACGGTGCTCACGAACTCCACGTCGGATACCGGCGCCCCTGCGCTGCCTTTCGCGCGCGGCGCGAAGCTCTACGATCTCGAGGGACTCTCAGCCGACGTCGCGTCGCAGTACGGGACGGTCGTCGCCACGCCGGCCGAAGCGGATGTCGCGATCCTGAGACTGCAGGCGCCGTACGAGCGGCGCGGGACGTTCTTCGAGAACTTCTTCCACGCCGGATCCCTGGAGTTCCCGGCGCACGTGGTCGCGCAGGTCGCGGAGGTCGCATCCGAAGTGCCGACGGTGGTCGACGTGTTCCTGGACCGCCCGGCGATCCTCGAGCCGATCACCGCCACGGCTGCCGCGGTCGTCACGAACTGGGGGGTCAGCCCTGAAGCGCTTCTGGACGTGCTGACCGGCGGGGCGCCGGCGCAGGGCCGGCTGCCTTTCGACATTCCGCGCAGCATCGCGGCGGTCGAGGCATCCCGGCCCGACGTGCCGTTCGACACCGCAGACCCGCTGTTCCGCTTCGGCCACGGTCTCAGCCTCCAGCGCTGAAACCGACCCGAGGGCGGTCTCCAGCTTCGACGAGGCCGCCCTCGCGTCGGCTGGCCCGACTGTCAGGGTACCGAGACCGACAGCTCGTATTCGATGCCGTCGACCGAGGTGATCTCGATGTACGCGGGGGTGTCGCCATTGTCGTCCGCGTAGGTGCATGTCAGCTGAGTGCCGACGGTCACCTCGTACTCGCCCTCGTCGCAGAAGATCTCGAACGCGTCGTCGACCTGTTCCGACAGCGCCGACATAGCCGTCGCACCGATCTCGGCTCCGGTCAGCACGAGAGTCGCAGCTGCCGTCGGTCGGCTCGTCCGCCGGCTCATCCTGCGAATCGACGGGCTCGTCCGCCACGTCCGCATCGACGCGGAAGTCCGCGCCGTCCACGTCGCTGATGACGACCGCCACCTCGTACCGCTGTCCCGACTCGGGGTCGGTGAGCACGCAGGTGAGCGAGGTGCCGTTCGCGAGGGCGAAGTCCCGGGCTCCGCAGTCGACGTCCGGTCGTCGGCCGACCTCGTCTTCGAGCAGGCTCTCGACGGTGTCGGCGACCTTCGCGCTTCCGACCGTGGCCGGCTCACCGCCGACCGATGCCGAGCATCCGGCGAGCGCGAGGCTCCCCACGAGCACGCCCACCCCGATGAGCGCACGAACGATCCCCCCCATGGGCACCCTCCCACTGATCGAATCAGTGTGTCAGAGCGGATCGCGCGCGTACAGGTGCGAATGCCTCCGGGGGCATGCGTCGTTCGTTCGGACTGCATGCCGCATGCGTGCGACCTCCGGACTCGGCCGTCGGGCCGTCACCGCAGAGGGAAGGTCCGGACCCGTTCGACGTGGAAGCGGAGCGGGAGCTCGGACGTATCCCGCTGTCCGGACTCGGGTGGCAGTTCGTAGACGTCCAGCATGAACTGCACCGGGTAGTCGATCCGCTGGGGCACGGTCTTGACCCATCGGCCATCGATGAAGAACCGCACGCGATCCTGGTCCCACGCCACGGCGTAGTCGTGGAACTGCGTCAGATCGCCCTCGACGCGCACCTTCTCGAAATCGAGTGTCAGACGCGGGTCGCGCTGCGGCTTCACGCCGACGCCGACCCAGCCGCCTGCATCGTCGAGTTCATTGCCGAAGATCTCGCACACGCAGATCTCACCCGACTCCTCGGGCCGTTCCTCGAACCCGATCGGCCAGAACGCGACCATCGCCTGAGGATGCCGGATCGCCTGCATCCTCACCTCGATCACGCCGAACTGCGGCAGCCACAGCCGTCGCTCGGGCTGCTCCTCCTGAACGATCAGCCCATCGCGGAAGCGGTGCTGGCCGATCGCACTGCCCACCGGACCGGAGAACTGTCCGGTCTGCAGATGCGACACGCGAACCTCGCCGTCGTACTGCGGCGACCACGGCGGTGTGTCGGCGTCGATCCGCAGCGTCAGCCCCGAAGGGCCGGTCTCCCAGTGGGCTGCTGTCGCCTCGCGCGACGACCAGTGCGGCGTGTAGTACGGCCACCAGCGTGTCGCGTCGAGTTCTTCGCGGTCGAAACGGTCCTCATGATCGGGCGCGCGGCCGGCAAGGTCGAGGGGCGACATGTCGAGCACCCAGTTGTTGAAGGTCAGCTCCCCGTCGCGCCACGGTGCGGTGGCCGACCCGGTGTGCTCGAAGCCCGCGCGCCGGCACAGCGCGTTCGACGGTGCGTTGGTCACTCCCGGATATGCCACCAGCAGGTCGCGTTCGCCCTCGGCGACCACCCGACGGATCAGCGCGCGCAAGCGCTGCTCCTGCGACGCCCTTGCCCTGCCACTCCGGGAAGACGCTCCATCCCGTCTCGTAGGCGGGAACGCCGTCGTGTTCGACCTGGCCACCAGCCGATGCCTCCCGCAGGTTCGTCGTCGACGTCGATGCGGAACATGCGGGCCTCCCCGGTGTCCCACTCTCTCAGGTACCGTTCGTGGCGCTGCCGCACCTGCTCGTCCGTCTCCGGGCCGCCCAGCTCCGTGGTCATCTCGGGCGCGTTGCTGCGCTCGAGCACGGGCAGGTCGTCGGGGCTCCATCGCTGCAGGGTCACTTGCATCGCGTCACGCCTTTCGTCGGTCGCCATTGTCGAACCGACCGCCGACACCCGCAAGGCCCACGCGGCGCGACGCGCCGCACCCATCCACGCAGTCCGGCGGACCTTCGAGAACAGTCCGGCAGACCTCCGAGAACAGGTGATCTGCCGAGAACCGGTCACTTGGCGGCAGATCGGCCTGATCTCGGACGTTCGCCTGCACACGATCTCCCGAGAACAGGTCACTTGGCGGCAGATCGGCCTGATCTCGGACGTTCGCCTGTCCTCGGCCGGGCGGATGCCGCGACGGATGCCCGCGCGATCCGCCGGCGAAGCCGCTCCAGCATCACCGACTGCGCGTCCGCTGTCGGGACCGCACAAGCGCCCCGGCCTGGCGAGCCGAACTCCGTTGTGCAGATCGTCCAACGGACTTTGTCCGGTCTTGTCGGAGTCCTACCGTCAAGGTGACTCCTCCCACCACCGAAAGGTGACGCAATGGCCGACGCCGCCGTCCGTTCCAAAAAGCCCGCCACCAGCAAGCGCACCCCCGCCGGCGGTGCCCCCACCGCGCCGCACACCGCGGCCGAGGCATCCGAAGCCCGCATCGACGTCGGCAAGGTGACCGACATGCTCCTCGGCACGTGGGCCGACACCCGTCGCGAGGCCCGCGAGATGATCAAGGACCCCGCGTTCTGGCGCGTCGACGGGCTCAGCATGGCCGAGCACCGCGAGCGCGTCCTGAGCCAGATGCACCTCCTCGTCGACAACGGCGGCGTGCACCGCGCGTTCCCCCAGGAGTACGGCGGCGAAGCGAACAACGGCGCGAACATCGCCGGATTCGTCGAGCTCGTCGCCGCCGACCCGAGCCTGCAGATCAAATCGGGCGTCCAGTGGGGCCTGTTCGGTTCGGCAGTGCTGCAGCTCGGGACGAAGGAGCACCACGACAAGTGGCTGCCGGGCATCATGAACCTCGAGATCCCGGGCGCATTCGCGATGACCGAGACAGGCCACGGATCGGATGTCGCGGCCATCGGCACGACGGCAACATACGACTCCGCGACCGAGGAATTCGTCATCCACACGCCGTTCCGCGGCGCATGGAAGGACTACCTCGGCAACGCGGCTCTGCACGGCATCGCCGCGACGGTGTTCGCGCAGCTCATCACCGACGGCGTGAACCACGGCGTGCACTGCTTCTACGTGCCGCTCCGCGACGAGAACGGCGAATTCCTCCCCGGGATCGGCGGCGAGGACGACGGGCTCAAGGGCGGGCTGAACGGCATCGACAACGGCCGGCTCCACTTCGACCAGGTCCGAGTGCCCCGCACCAACCTGCTCAACAAGTACGGCGACGTCGCGCCCGACGGCACCTACTCGAGCCACATCTCAAGCCCCGGACGCCGGTTCTTCACGATGCTCGGCACGCTCGTGCAGGGTCGTGTCTCGCTCGACGGCGCCGCATCCTGGGCGTCGGCCATCGCCCTCGACATCGCGATCACGTACGCGAACCAGCGCCGCCAGTTCGACTCGGGCGCCGGCACCGACGAAGTCGTGCTCCTGGACTACGGCAAGCACCAGCGACGTCTGCTGACCCGCCTGGCGACCACGTACGCGTCGATCTTCGCGCACGACGAATTCCTCCGGAAGTTCGACGCCGTCTTCAGCGGCGCGTCCGACACGGATGGCGACCGCGAGGACCTCGAGACCCTCGCCGCCGCGCTGAAGCCGCTGTCCACGTGGCATGCGCTGGACACTCTTCAGGAGGCGCGCGAGGCATGCGGCGGCGCCGGCTTCCTCTTCGAGAACCGTCTCGTCGGCCTGCGCGCCGACCTGGACATCTACGTCACCTTCGAGGGAGACAACAACGTCCTGCTGCAGCTGGTCGGCAAGCGCCTGCTGAGTGACTTCGGCAAGCAGTTCAAGGCCAAGGACGCGAAGGCGCTCGCCGCCTACGCGGTCGGGCAGACCGCGGGCAAGCTGTTCCATGGCGCGGGACTGCGTCAGCTCGGCCAGACCGTGAGCGACTTCGGCTCGACCGCGCGCGCGATCGAGCGGGGGCTCCGCACCGACCAGCAGCACGAGCTGCTCGCGGGCCGCGTGCAGCAGATGGTCACCGATGTCGCGACGCGCCTGCGTCCGGCATCCGGCCTGTCGCCGGCCGACGCGGCCGCCCTGTTCAATGCGAACCAGTCCGAACTGATCGAGGCTGCGCGCGCCCATGCCGAGCTGCTGCAGTGGGAGGCGTTCACGGATGCCGTGAGCAGCGTCGAGGACGCGGGTACGAAGCAGGTCCTCACGTGGCTGCGAGACCTGTTCGGCCTCGGCCTCATCGAGAAGCACCTCGCGTGGTACCTGATCAACGGGCGGCTCTCGACGCAGCGCGCGGGAGCGGTGTCGTCGTACATCGACCGCCTGATCCACCGGCTCCGCCCGCACGCGCAGGACCTCGTCGACGCGTTCGGCTACGCGCCCGAGCACCTGCGCGCCCCGATCGCTTCGGGCGCCGAGCAGGCCCGCCAGGACGAGGCGCGCGCGTACTACGCGGCGCTCGCGGAGTCGGGCGAGGCCCCGATCTCGGAGAAGGTCGCGAACAAGAAGCAGTAGCGCGCTCGCGGTAACGCTTTCCGCTTCATCCGTCACCCGTGTACGCCCGGACCGACGTTTCGCGTGCATAGGTGACGGATGAACGGGTGGGAACGTCGGGTGCGGACGGATGCGTGTAAAGAATCCTTGACACACCATGGACTCGCGCCATACAGTGCTGTCAAGAATCTTTTACATTCAGGAGTCGAGATGCATGCAGTCACCAACCGCCGGTACGGCGGACCCGAGGTCGTCGAGTGGGCCGAGCTTCCCGATCCCGCTCCACAGGCGGGCGAGCTGCTCGTTCGGGTCGAGGCGACCGACCTCTCCACCGCGGACGCCGCGCTGAGGTCGGGCTCGCCGTTCGCGGCGCGACTCTTCGCGGGTCTCACCAAGCCGCGCTTCGCTGTGCTGGGCGCCGATTTCGCCGGGATCGTCGTCGGGATCGGCGCGGGAGTCACCCGCTTCTCGGTCGGTGACGCGGTGTGGGGCGCAACCGGCGCCGCGATGGGCGCCCACGCAGAATTCGTGATCGTCGCGGAGGACGGCGCGGTCGCGCTCCGGCCGGCGACTCTCACGGCGACGGATGCCGCATCCCTGGTCGATGCCACCGCGCTGTCATTCCTGCGCGACACCGCCCGTCTGCAGCCCGGCGAGAGGATCCTTATCAACGGCGCATCGGGCGCCGTCGGCACCGCGGCCGTCCAGCTCGCGGTCGACATGGGGGCGGAGGTCACCGCGGTGTGCAGCGGCCCACGCCTCGACCTCGTCCGCGAACTCGGGGCCGCGCACGCATACGACTATCGCTCGGTCGATGTGACGAGCCTGCCCGACCGATACGACGTCGTCTTCGACGTCGTCGGGACCATGGGATACCGGCGCGCGCGCCGCATCCTGACCCGCACCGGGCGGTACCTCATCACCGTGCCGACGTTCGGCGCACTGGCGTGGCACGCGCTCACCCTCGGCTCGCGCGGTCGGCGCTCCCGGATCGCCTTCACCGGACTGCGAAAGGCCTCGATCGTCCGGGGAGATCTCGAGGCGACGAGCGATTTGGTGTCGGCGGGCAGGATCCGCGCGGTCGTCGACGGGGTCTACCCGTTCTCGAAAGGCCAGGCCGCGCACGCGCACGTCGCGCGCGGGAAGGCCGGGCACGTCATCCTCACGCCGTGACCTGCGCGGGGTCGGGACTGTCGGCGGGCCCGCCTATCCTGACGGAGTGAGCCCCGACATCCCGACCGTTGACGTGAGCGTCGGAGGCGACGGCATCGCACGGTGCGCGTGGGCGGGTGACGATGCCGAGTACCGGCGCTACCACGACGAGGAGTGGGGCGTGCCGCTGCACGGCGATCGGGCGCTCTTCGAGAAGCTGAGCCTCGAGGGCTTCCAGGCCGGTCTGTCGTGGATCACGATCCTGCGCAAGCGACCGCGGTTCCGTGAGGTGTTCGCCGGATTCGATCCCGTCGCCGTCGCGGCCTTTGACGCCGGCGACGTCGAGCGCCTGATGGGCGACGCGGGAATCATCCGCAATCGCGCGAAGATCGAGGCGACGATATCGAACGCCCGGATCGCCATCGACATGGAGGTCGGCGAGCTCGACGCGCTCCTCTGGTCGTTCGCGCCGCAGGCCGGGCGTGCACGACCGAAGTCCTTCGCCGACGTGCCCGCGGTGACACCGGAGTCCGTCGCGATGAGCAAGGCGCTGCGCAAGCTCGGCTTCCGCTTCGTCGGACCCACGACGATGTACGCCCTGATGCAGTCCGCGGGCATGGTTGACGACCACGTCGAAGGATGCTGGCGCGCGGAGTGACATCCGGGCCGCCTTGCTCGCAGCGCGGAATGGGGGGCGCCCGCGGGTCGTTGTGATCAGCGTGGACTACGGTCACCGGCTCGAGTTCGGCGCGTTCATCACGCCGTCCGCTGCCGACCCGCAGATCCCGGTGGGACTCGCGCGAGTGGCCGAGGCATCGGGCCTCGACCTCGTGAGCTTTCAGGACCACCCCTACCAGCCGCGGTTCCTCGACACCTGGACGCTCATGACGTTCGTCGCGGCGCGCACGGACAGCATCCGCATCGCCCCCAACGTGCTGAACGTCCCACTGCGGCCGCCCGCGGTCGTCGCGCGCGCTGCCGCCAGCCTCGACCTGTTGTCAGGAGGACGCTTCGAGCTCGGTCTCGGCGCCGGCGGGTTCTGGGACGCGATCGCCGCGATGGGCGGCACGAGACTCACCCCGGGGCAGGCTGTCAGTGCGCTCGAAGAGGCCATCGATGTGATCCGCGAGCTGTGGGACACGGACGAGCGGCGCGGAGCGTTCACGGAAGGCACGCACCACCGTGTCCACGGCGCCAAGCGCGGACCGCGACCCGCCCATGAGATTCCCATCTGGGTCGGAGCCTACAAGCCGCGGATGCTCGCGCTCACCGGCCGCAAGGGGGACGGCTGGCTGCCCTCGCTCGGTCGCCTCACGCCCGGCGATCTCGTACGCGGCAACCTCGCGATCGACGAGGCTGCCGCTTCGGTCGGTCGAGATCCGCGCGAGATCCGGCGCCTGCTGAACGTCGGACCTCCGCAGGAGGCGACCGGTGCCGCGGCCGAGCGTCTCGCCACGATGGCGCTCGAGGACGGCATCGGGACGTTCATCTTCGCGACGGACGATCCGAGGTCGCTGCAGACGATCGGCGAAGACATCGCTCCGGCGGTGCGGGCCCTCGTCGCGCGCGAGCGCTAGCCGCGATCCACGAGCAGCGTCCAGCGAGCGTCAGCGCCGCTCCACGAGCAGCCTCGGGAGCGCATCCTTGAGCCACGCGCCGAGATGATCCACGGTCCAGCCTCGATCGACGGTGAAGGCGAGGAACGACTGCGGTGAGAGTTGGTCGCGAGAACGTCGGCCGCCTCTTCGACGCTCAACCCCGGGCGAAGCGAGCCGCGGGCGGCGAGGGCTTGCACGATCTGCACGCATCCGTCGAGCCGGAGCGCCTCGCTTCGCACCCACCATTCGGCGAGGTACGGATCGGACGCGTCCGACGATCGTCCCGCGTCGCTGATCGCCGAGATGCGTTCGCATGGCGGCCCAATGTACGTGGTGGTGCGGATGCCGCCGTGAGACGTCAGCGTAAACGATTGCATCATGAGCACCACCGAGATCGCCTCCCCGCCCGCGGCGCCTGCCACGGGCGGGGTTTTGGCTGTGCTCACCGCCGCGGGGCTTCCGGTTCCGTCGGGCGTCATTCTGGACGCGCGGTCGCCCGCTCTCGTATCACGGATGCGACTCGGCGCTCCTCATCACTGATCCATGGTCCCGCCGCACCGTGCGGCCCAGCAGGAGGTTTCCATGCGCAAGGCATTCCTCGTCATCAACGCGTTGCTGACACTGTCGCTCATCGCCCAGCTGTATCTCGCAGCGCTCGGGGTCTTCTCCGAACCGGAGGATGAGCTCTTCCAGTTCCACGGCACGAACGGGAGGTTCGTCCTTCCGATCCTGGTGATCCTCTGGATCGTCTTCGGGTTCATCGCCCGCATCGGTCGCAAGAACATCCTGCTCACGTTCCTCGGCCTGCTCCTGCTCGCCCTGCAGACCGGCTACTTCATCATCGCCGGGGCGATGGGTGCCACACCACCGCCCAACCCGACGACGCCGGGAGCGACGCCATACGTCCTTGCACTGCACGGACTCGGCGGGACGCTGTTGCTGCTGCTTACCGTCTGGGTGTTGTTGAGGGTGACGAAGATGGGCCCGATCACGCGTTCGGATGTCGCGCCGGCGCCGGCGGAAGAGCCGAGCGCGTCAGCGCCTGCCCCCATCGCCTGACCTCGACGTCTGCGGAGAGGCTCCGATGCCCGTGATCCTGCTGGGCCTCGTGTACCTCCTGCTCGCCGCTGCAGGGGCCGCGTGCTGGGGCCTCGCCCTGGCCGGCGCGCGCCGCGGCGCGGAGGCGTCCGCATACCGGACCACGAGCATGTTCGTCGCGGGCGGGCTCGCGGCCCTGGTCGCGCGGGCAGCGGTCGTGTGGCTCCTCGCCCTGCCGGATCCGGGGTTCGCGCAGGAGAAGGCCGTGGTGGGCCTGCCGATCAGCGCCGTCACGTCGATCCTCGCGGTGATCGTGTGGTGGATGCCGCGCCTCCGCGCCCCGGTGTCGGCTCGGCGTGACGGGATCACGGCTGGTGCGTTCGCGGCGGCCGCCGCCGCCGCAGCCGCGGAGGTTGTCCTCACCATCGCCGTTGGGGCGCCTGCGGGGGTTCCCGCCGCGCTCGTCGTGCTCGCGGCCGTCGGGGGAACCGGGGTGGTGACGGCGCTGGTCCGCACCCGGCGCTCGGGCGGATCGAGGCGACCCGCGGTCGCTGCGGGAGCAGCATCCGTCGCCGTCATCGCGGGTGTGTGCGTCGTCGCGTTCGTGACCATGTCGGGCGCCGGCGCACTGCAGGCCGCGGGGTTCGGCCCGGCGAGCCCGCACGACCACGACCCCGGCAGTACCGCCGCATTGGGCTCCGACGGCCGCGCGGTCACCGACCTGACCACCGCGCCGACAGCGGTGACGCACCCAGGGGAGACCGTCGATGTCACGCTGCGGGCGCAGCAGCAGCAATTCGACCTGCCGTCCGGCCGGACCATCGACGCATGGACATTCGGCGCCCTGGCCGGCCCCGCAATCGTCGCCCGGGTCGGTGACACCCTCTCCGTTGACCTGGCCAATGTCGACCTCGACGTCGGTGCCACCGTGCACTGGCACGGCTACCCCGTGGCGAATGCTGTCGACGGCGTCGCCGGAGTGACCCAGGATGCGGTCCAGCCGGGGGAAGACTTCCGGGCGGACATCCTGATGACGCAGGCCGGCACGTACTGGTACCACACGCATCAGCGCGGCTCGGAGGGCGTCGTGCGCGGGCTGTACGGCACGCTCGTCGTCCAACCCGAGACCGGCCCGACCGAGGACGTTGACCTGACTCTGCCGGTCCACACCTTCGCCGCCTCGGTGGTGCTGGGCACGAGTGACGTCCTGGAGGAGCGGATCGTCGCACCCGGGGACTCGGTCCGCCTGCGGCTGGTCAACACCGACCAGGCGCCGCAGACGTTCGCGGTCCAGGGAGCCCGCTTCATGGTGGCGGCGATCGACGGGATGGATGTCGCGTCCGATTCCCTCACCGACCGATCTCTCGTCGTCCCCGCGGGTGGCCGCATCGACGTCGTGCTCGAGATGCCCGCCTCCCCAGTGCGTGTCGGAGTCGCGAGCGACCGCAGCGGCGGCCTCGGCCTCGTGCCCCGCACGGGTGACCCCATCCCCGAGCTCACGATTCCTGAGACGGCATTCGATCCGCTCGCCGACTTGATCGCCGGCCCGCCCGACACCGCCGTGACGCGCTCCGGTGCCGCCGCGGCGATCGACCATGCCCTGGGCGGCGACGGATTCGATGTGGAGCGGACGCTCATCCTCGACCGGCTTCCCCGGATCGTGGGCGGGATGCCGAACTACGCGTACACGGTCGACGGCCGCGTGTACCCGTACATCGAGCCGACCATCGTCGAGGTGGGTGACACCGTCCGCGTGCGGCTGGTCAACCGGAGCTTCGAAACACACCCCATGCATCCCCACGGACATGCGGTGCGGGTGCTGTCGGTCGACGGGCGCGTGCCGGCACAGCCGCTATGGCTCGACACCTTCGATGTGGGTCCGGGCGAGGTGTGGGAGGTGGCGCTGTACGCCGACAATCCAGGGATCTGGATGGATCACTGCCACAACCTGGAGCACGCCGCCCTCGGCATGGTCACCCACCTCGCCTACCGGGGCATCACCACCCCCTTCGACCATGGCGGACCCGCCGACAACGCCCCGGAATGAGTGGATAGGCTGACATGACCGAGCAGCTGCGGATCTTCGCGGGACTCCAAGGTTTCATGAGTGCAGCCGGATTGGTGGCGCTGGTCTTGTTCTTCGCGCTGGCGACGCCGTTCGGAGCGGAACAGCGCCGATGGGCGTGGCTGGGTCCAGTGAACGACTGGTTCTATGTGCTGGGCGCGGCGCCCTGGATCATCGCGTCGGTGCTGCTGGTCGTGCGCGTTCGCGGCGGAACGCCGCTGTGGATTCTTACCGGCGTACTGTGCATTCTCATCGCGGCCGGTGCCATCGTGACGGCGCTCATGCTCGCGGGCAGGGTCGGGCTCAACGTGCAGTTCCTCGTGGCGACACCGATGATCCTCGTCGGGTTCGTCTGGCTGTGGCCGGTCGCCGCGGCCGCGGTCGGCGCGGCGGCGTTACCGAGTTGGATCCTGCCCTTCAGCATCGTCGTCCTGCTCGCCTTCGTGGTGGGCGGGTGCGTGGTCGGGGCGGGATTTCTGCTGCCGGAGGATTCGACGGCGCGGATGGCGCTCTTCGTCGCAGGCGGGATTCCCATCGGGCTCGCGATGGTCGCTTTCCCGGCGTGGTGGCTGGTGGTCGCCTCGACGGCGAGATGACGCCCGGTCCTCGATTCGCGAGTTGCCGGTTGTTGTTGCCTTCGCGCCTCGAAGAGCTACGACGTGGCAAATTCACATCCACGGCGCGAGACGCGGTGCGCGCGGAACATCCACGCGCTACCGTGTCGGCGAGGCCAAGGGGACCGGCATGCCGCAGATTCTGGGACGCGACGCGCTCATCGCGCGGATCGGCGCTGCGCTCGAGCGCGCCGGCCGGGCGGGCGGCGGAACGGTCATCGTGAGCGGTCCTGCGGGCGCGGGAACGACCGCCGCGGTCGCGGAGGCGCTGCGGCTGCGGGGAGCGAAGGCGCCGGGGGCGTCCGCTGCGCCGCCGACGTCCGTCAACGCGCCCGCTCTGAGGATCGATGCGCAGTGGATGTACGACGTGCAGTGGATCGATGACGTGCAGCGCGCACCCGATCCGGAGGCTCTCGCCCGCGCGCTGCTCGAGCGGTCGTCCGGTGCAACGGATGCAGCGACCGGGGTCGTCGTGCTGTCGGGGCGTGCGCCCTGGGGGGCGGCCCTGGCGACGCTGCAGCGGGCCGCGATGCGCGCCGACCCGATGAGCGTCCTCGACGTGCCGCCGCTGGCGCCGGAGGTCGCGGTCGAGATCGTGACCTCGGAGGCGCCCCCGACCTCGCCGCGAGAGCACCCCGCTCCGGCGGAGGCTGCGATCGCGTGGGCGCGCGCATGCGGAAGCCGGCTCCGGCTGCTCGCCGCGGTGCTGCGCGCCGACGGCGACCTGGCGGCGAACGCCGTGGGCCTCGCGGTCGACGACCTCGTCGCCGACCTGTCGCCGAACGCACATCGCTTGCTCGAAGTCATCGCGGTTGGCGCTCCGGACCCGAGGACGTCGGCGGTCGAGGGGGTGTGGGCCAGAGAGTCCGGGACGACCGGCGCGGGCTTCGACGAGACCCTCGCCGAGCTGGTCACAGCCGGATTCATCGGTCCGGTGACCGGCAGGCTGCGCTGCGCAGTGCCGGTCGTGTGCGCCGTCATCGCGGCGCGCCTCGGCGCCGGACGCGGCGCGATGCTCCATGTCGCTTACGTCGAGGTGCTCTCCGGGCTCGGAGGCGTCGACCCGCGCGAGATCGCCGAGCACGTGCGCCCGGTCGCCGACAGGCTGCCGGTCGACGTCGCGGCCACGGTGCTCACGGCGTCCGCGCAGCGCCGGACTGCGGCATCCGATCATCTCGGCGCCGTCGCCGACCTCGCCGTCGCCGCGGAGCTGCGGGAGGCCGCGGCGACGAGCGGTTCGGCGAGGGAGGGGGCGGCAGCATTCGATGCGCTGTCCGCCCTCGGCGCCGCGACGTACTACGCCGGCGACCTCGACGCGGGCGAGCGGATGCTCCGCCGTGCGGAGCGGTTCGCCGCCTCCGCGTCGCCGGGGGCCCTGGCCGAGCTCGAGCTGTTTCGCACGTACATCCGTGCCGATAGGGGCCAACCCTCCGAGATCCCGAAGCCGCTGCACGAGACAGGCTCGCAGCATCCTGTCGACGGCATCGTGATACGCCTGTTCCTCGTCGATCGCGGTGACGACCAGGCCGAACTGGAGGCGGTGTGCGACGAACTGGTCGCGCTCGACCGTGACGACGCGGGGGCCATAGGCCGCGGCGGCGCCGCGCTCGGGCGGTCGGTGCGCGCGTCACTCGCCGGCGACCTCGACGCGGCCCTGGCCGAAGCCGAGTGGGCGCTGAGCGTCGCCGGCGACACGTCGGCGACCCTGTACGGCGGCATCGAACGCGAGCTGATCCGCCTGTGCGTGCTGAAGGGCGACCTCGACGCGGCCCTCCGTCATGCCGACGGCGACGGGTACGACTTCGCAGGCCGGGTGCCGCGGATCGTCGAGGCGTCAAACGTGGTGCACGCGGCCAGTGTCGCGCTGTTGCAGGGTGACATCGCCGACGCTACCGAGCGCGCCGAGCGGGCTCTCACGATGACCCGGCTCGCCCCGGTTCCGCGCGGCCTCGTGCGGTGCGTCGCATGGGTCGCCCTGCTCAGTGCCATGCGCGGCGACCGAGCCCGCGCGAGGTCGCTCCTCGCGGAGGCCGGCCGCGCGTTCCCGCTCGACGGGAATCTGCGGCTCGGTGCGATCGTGCAGCTCGCCCGCGTGCAGTTGGCGCTGCGAGACGGCGGCCCGGTGCCGCCGCGTCGCGCTGCGCCTGGAGCGCACCGAGGGGTCGGCGCGGTTGCTGCTGCCGGTGCTGCTCGCTCGCCTCGGACTGCAGGCCGGCGATGACGCGACCGTCGACCGTGCTCTCGCCGAGCTCGACCAGATCGGCGGCAGCCCGCCGGCCGATGCCCTCGCCGAGCGGATCCGCGCGCTGCGTCTCGTGCCCACCCGGCACCGGCGCGAGGCGGCCGATCGACTGGGCGCGAGCGCCGCCGAGCTCGAACGGCTCGGATTCCGCGGGCTCGCAGCCGAGACTCGCCTGGAGTGGGCAGAGCTGGCCGCCGAGGCCGCCGATCCTGCGGCCCGCGTCGACGTCGTGGACCTCGTGCGCTACTTCGATGCCCAGGGTCTGGACGACTGGGGCGATCGCGCGAGGCGCCTGGCGCGCACCCTCGGGGTGCGGGTGGGCGGCCGTCGCGGCGGCACCGACCAGCTGACCAGGCGGGAGGCCGAAGTCGTCGAGCTCGTCGTCGACGGCATGTCGAACGCGGAGGTCGCACGGCGGCTGTTCCTGAGCGAACGCACCGTCGAGACGCATCTGCAGCACGTGTACCGCCGGCTCGGGGTCGACTCGCGGCTGGGGCTCGTCACCAGGCTCGGCGCGCCGGGGGACGCTGCGTCGCACCCGTGAAAGTACGTGGCCACGCGGATGCCGCAGGCGGGCACGGGCGGGACGATGAGGTCATGAGAACAATCGAAGCGATTCCGCTGGCCTCCGCCACCGCGGAGCACGGCGGCAAGGCGGAGGGTCTTTCCGCACTGCTCGGCGCCGGACTTCCGGTGCCACCGGGTGTGGTGTTCGCCGTCGGCCCCGGGGGCTCGGCTGCCGCGATCGCCGAGGCGGCGGCATCCGTCGCCCGTGAGCACGGCTGGATGGCGGTCGCCGTCCGCTCGTCCTCACCGCGCGAAGACGCCGCGACCTCGTCGGGAGCAGGCGCCTACGCGACGGTGCTGAGCGTGCCCGCAGGCCACCTCGCCGCGCTGACCTCGGCGGTCGACGCCGTGCTCGCCTCGATCGGCGAGACGGGCGGTGTCATCGTGCAGCGCATGGTGCCGGCGGATGCCGCGGGCGTCGTGTTCACCGTCGACCCGGTGTCCGGCGCGCCGACCGTCGTCGTCGAGGCTGTGGCGGGACTCGGCGCGGCGCTCGTCTCGGGGGACGCGACGCCGTGGGAGGTGCGCGTGCCGCGGCGTCCGGACGGGACTGTGGCCGACGCCGACGTGGACGCTGACGACTCCGAGGGCGTAGCTCCGATCGATCGGGCGACGCTCCGAGAGCTCGTGCGGCTCGCGCTGCTGGCCGAGCAGGCGCGGGGCGGCCCGCAGGACGTGGAGTGGGCGGTCGCGGGCGGCGAGGTCTGGCTGCTGCAGTCGCGGCCGATTACTGCGCTGGCCGAGCAGATCCCAGTCGAGGTCGTCGTGCCGCCCGGCTACTGGATGCGCGATCCGACGCACGGCCGGCTGCCGCGCTCGCGGATGACCGTGAGCGTGCTCGACGAGACCGTCGCGACGGCGCCGATGGTCCGCGAGTTCGGGATGCTCGCGACCTTCGCCGGGGCACGGATCGGCGGCTGGCATTACCTCACGATCGTGCCAGTGGGTGCGCCGCCGCCCGCGCCGGGCAAGACGCCGCCGCGCCTTCCCGGCTGGCTGATCTCGACCCTGATCCGGCTGTCGGCCGAAGGGCGCCGGCAGCTGCGTGCTGCGCGCCGGGCGATGATGACGGATGCCGCGGGCCGCCTCTTCACGGAGTGGGACGCGACCCTCCGGAGTGCGCTGCGCAACGAGATCCTGGCGTTTCAGGACGTCGATCTCGGCGGGCTCGACGATGCCGCGCTCGCCGCAGAACTGCGGGCGCGGGCGGCGCTGATCCGCCGCACCGCCGAGCTGCACTTCCGGCTCGCGATGCCGTACTCGCTCGGCATCCACGGGCTCGTGGAATTCTGCCGCGCGGAACTCGGCTGGACCCCGGAGCAGGCTCTCGAACTGCTGTCCGGGCTGGCCGACGTCGCGTCGGAGCCCGGACGGGCGCTCGAGGAACTCGCCGCGCTCCCGGCCGGGAGCGCCGAGCGGGCCGACGGCTACGAGCGGTTCGTCCGCTTCTACGGCTGCCGCGCGCTCGACATCGAAGTGGCCGAGCCGACCCTCGCGGAGTCGCCGCAGCTGCTGGCCGTGCTCATCGATGCGGCGGCGCACGCCGGCACCGTCGACGTCGTCGCCGCGCAGGCCGAGGGGCGGCGTCGTGCAGCCGACAGCGCAAGGGCCGCGCTGAAGCCGTCGCGCATCGCGCGCTTCGACCGTCTGCTGACCGCCGCAGAGCAGGTCTACGGGCTTCGCGACGACAACGTGTTCCTCACCATTGACGCCCCACTCGCGCTCGTGCGGTATGCCGCGCTGGAGGCCGGGCGGCGGCTGGCCGACCGCGGCACGCTCGATGCCGCCGTCGACGTGTTCCACCTCACGGTCGACGAAGCGGCGCAGGCGCTCGGGTCGCGGCATCCGCTGGCAGGCACTCGTGAGCAGGCTCGACACGGGCGGGGCGAGCGGGCATGGGCGATCGCCCACCCCGGCCCGTTCACCTACGGCGACGACCCCGGACCGGCACCTCGGTTCACGGCTCTGACCCGTGCCGAGCGGACGCCCACCGAGGCCGAGATGCTCATGGGCGACCTCATCATGATGACTGCGGTCGTCGGAGCAGATGAAGACGGCGTGCTCCACGGATCACCGGCCTCGTCCGGCCGCGTCACCGGAACGGCCCGGATCGTCCACGACGAGTCCGGCTTCCACCGGATCGAGCGCGGCGACATCGTGGTGTGCCCCGGGACGCGCCCGTCGTGGTCGGTCATCTTCCCGATGATCGGCGGCCTCGTCGCCGACGCGGGGGGTGCGCTCTCGCACCCCGCGATCATCGCGCGCGAGTACGGCATCCCTGCGGTCGTCGCCGTGGCCGGCGCGACCGACATGATTCGCGACGGCGAGACCATCACCGTGGACGGCGCAGCCGGCACCGTGCGCCGTCAGGTGCGGTCGGGTTAGCCAGATGCCGAAGCGGGGGTCCGAGCATGACGACGAGGAATACGGCTCGGCGCCGAGCGAGCGGGTGTCTTGCGGTCGGGGGACTGCTCGGGTGTGCGTGGGCGGCTGGACTGAGGGGCTTCATGGCGGAGATACCTGGCCCCGGCGCATCGGTGTTCGGATGGTACGCGACGTTTGTCGGGGTACTGCTCGGTGGCGCGATCGTCGGTGCGTTGTTGGGCTGGGCCGAGTACTTGCGCCGGACCGGTGGCCGTCCGCACTGGCGACTTCTCGCCCTGTCCCCGCTCGTGCTCGGCGTTCTTCCTCTCACCGTTCCCGGCGCGATAGCGCAGTTGTCGCGGGGAATCGGCACCGCTGGGATGGCCGTCGCGCTGCTCGGGATCGGGCTGGGATACGGCGTGTCGGGTCGGGGCCCTCTGGTAGGGCGAGTCCTGGCAGGGGGAGCCTCGCTCGTCGCTGCACTCGCACTCGTCCTGGCGACGACGGTGATCAGCGACGGCAGGGTCACGGTGACGGAACCCCGCGGGGCTTGGACGATGGTGCTCGGACTGACATCGATTCTCACCCTCGGCTTGGCGGCGTCTATCCCCTTCCGGCCCGTGACGAATGGGTAGAGCACGCCCGTCGGTCGCCCGTTGGACGCCTCGCGCCTGCCACCCGGGGCTTGTCAGAGGGCGCTGCTCCGGGCGGGTCGGTGGCGCAGCCTGTTGCCCGAAGATGCGTGATGTGTGATGATTGATGCATGCGTACGACAGTGACGATCGACGACGACGTGCTCGCGGCCGCGAGGCAGTTCGCGGACACGCGTGGCCTGACCCTCGGTGAGGCGTTGTCACAACTGGCGCGCGCGACCCTGACCGAGCGTCGCCGGTTCAGCACCCGTAACGGCATCGTGCTCCTGCCGGCTTCCACGACTTCGGGGCAGGCGACGCTGGAGGACGTGAACGCGCTGCGAGACGATCCGTCGTAATGATGGTCTCGAATTCGAGCCATCTTCTCGATGTCAATGTCGTGATCGCGCTGATCGACCCGCTCCACGTTCACCACGACCGCGCCCATCGCTGGTTCGCCGAGCGGCTCGGGTCACCGTGGCATACGAGCCCGACCGTGCAGAACGGCGTCGTTCGGGTGATCAGCCATCCTAAGTACCCGAACACCCAGCCGGCTCCCGTGGTGCTCGCGAGCCTGGCGAGCCTCGCCGCCCGAGACGATCATGCTTTCCTCGCCGATTCGGTGAGCCTGCTGGACGCTTCCGTGCACACAGAGCGCCTGCTCGCGAGCTCCCAAGTCACCGACACCTACCTGCTGCACCTCGCGGCGTCGAACAACGCGATGCTCGCAACGTTCGACACGCGCATCGTCACGACTGCCGTGCCGTCGGGGGCGGAGGTCCTCACGCTCATCCCGTGATGGGTTTGGCGGCTCGACCGGCGGCGCAGGATCGAGGAAGCGCCGTGTCCGCGATTGTCGGCACAATGAAGGGTCGTCACCATCGAGAGGACCCCCAATGACCGAGGCATCCGGTATCCACATCGCCGATTCGCACGAGGTGATCCGTGTCGTCGGAGCCCGCGAGAACAACCTGAAGAACATCGATGTCGAGATCCCGAAGCGTCGGTTGACCGTTTTCACGGGGGTAAGCGGATCGGGCAAGTCATCGCTCGTGTTCGCCACGATCGCCAACGAGTCGCAGCGGCTCATCAACGAGACCTACCCGACGTTCGTGCAGCAGTTCATGGGTCAGCTCAACCGTCCCGAGGTGGACGCGCTCGAGAACGTCAGCCCTGCCATCATCGTCGATCAGGAGCGGATGGGAGCGAACTCCCGGTCAACCGTCGGAACGGCGACCGACGCGCAGGCGATGCTCCGCATCCTCTTCAGCAGGCTCGGTCAGCCGCACGTCGGTTCGCCGCAGGCCTTCTCGTTCAACATCCCGTCGGTGTCGGGCGCGGGCGCGGTCACGTTCGAGAAGGGCGGGAAGAAGATCAAGGAGCGCCGCTCGTTCGAGATCACGGGCGGCATGTGTCCCCGGTGCGAGGGGTTGGGGGAGGCGAGCGACGTCGACCTCGATGAACTGTTCGACAGTTCCAAGTCGCTCGCTGACGGCGCGCTCACGATCCCCGGCTACAACGTGGACGGCTGGATGGTGCGCGGCTTCACCGAGTCGGGCTTCTTCGACCCCGACAAGCCGATCAAGGACTACACCGCGCAGGAGCGTGAAGACTTCCTCTACAAAGAGCCGACCAAGGTCAAGATCCAGAACATCAACATGACCTACGAGGGGCTCATCCCGAAGATCACCAAGAGCTTCCTGCAGAAGGATCGCGACTCCCTGCAGGCGCACGTCCGCGCGTTCGTCGACCGCGCCGTGAAGTTCACCGCGTGCCCCGACTGCAAGGGGACGCGGCTGAACGAGGGGGCGCGCTCATCGAAGATCAAGGGCGTGAACATCGCGGATGCCGCGGCCATGCAGATCACCGATCTCGCGGACTGGCTCGCCACGATCGACGACCCGGAGGTGGCACCCCTCATGCAGGGTCTGCGCGCGACGATCGACTCGTTCGTCGACATCGGGCTCGGCTACCTCTCCCTCGATCGGTCGTCGGGAACGCTGTCGGGCGGCGAGGCGCAGCGCACCAAGATGATCCGGCACCTCGGATCCGCGCTCACCGACATCAGCTACGTCTTCGACGAGCCCACCGCAGGGCCTGCATCCGCACGACATCCAGCGGATGAACGCCCTCCTCAAGCTTCTGCGCGACAAGGGCAACACGGTGCTGGTGGTGGAGCACAAGCCCGAGGTGATCGAGATCGCGGACCACGTCGTCGACCTCGGACCGGGCGCCGGTCGCGCCGGCGGCGAGATCCAGTACACGGGGGATGTCGCCGGCCTGCGTGCCTCCGACACGATCACGGGTCGCCACCTCGATGATCGGGCGAAGCTCAAGGAGTCGACGCGCACGGCGAAGGGAGCGCTGGAAATCCGCGGCGCAACCCAGCACAACCTCAAGAAGGTCGACGTTGACATTCCGCTCGGGATCCTCACCGTCGTGACGGGCGTCGCGGGCTCTGGCAAATCATCGCTCATCCACGGCAACGTGCCTGCGTTCGAGGACGTCGTCGTCGTCGATCAGGCGCCGATCAAGGGATCGCGCCGCAGCAGCCCCGCGACCTACACCGGGATCCTCGACGCGATCCGGGCCGCGTTCGCGAAGGCGAACGGCGTCAAACCCGGCCTGTTCAGCGCCAACTCCGAGGGAGCATGCCCCGCGTGCCGCGGCCTGGGCGTGATCATCACGACGCTGGGGTTCACCCAGACCGTCGAGACGCTCTGCGAATTGTGCGAGGGGACGGGTTTCAGCGATGAGGTGCTCGAGTACCGGCTCGACGGCAAGAACATCGCCGAGGTGCTCGGCATGTCGGCGGCAGAAGCGGCCGACTTCTTCACCAAGGGTCCCGCTCACACGACCCTCGCCCGCATGATCGACGTCGGCATCGGCTACATCACGCTCGGCCAGGCGCTCAACACGCTCTCGGGCGGCGAGCGCCAGCGGCTCAAGCTCGCCATCTCGATGTCGAAGAAGGGTGCGATCTACGTCCTCGACGAGCCGACGACCGGACTGCACCTCGCCGACGTCGACAACATGCTCAGGATGCTGGACCGCCTGGTCGCGGCGGGCAACAGCGTGATCGTGATCGAGCATCACCAGGCCGTGATGGCCCACGCGGACTGGATCATCGACCTCGGTCCGGGTGCCGGCCACGACGGCGGCATGATCGTGTTCGAGGGAACGCCGGCGGATCTGATCGCGAAGGCCGACACCCTGACCGCGAAGCATCTGAAGGAGTACGTCGGCGCCTGACCGCCTGCTGACGGACGGCACGCCGCCGAGGTGAGCGGAGCGGGATGGTCTCTCGGCGAAGCTGGCATCGGGTCTGGCGGGGCGCCGGCCGCAGGCCGACCGGCTGGCCTGGTGAGTGGCGCGGGATGTTCCCTCCGCGAAGCTGGCATCGGGTCTGGCGGGGGCGCCGGCCGCAGGCCGACGACCGGGCATGCTGAGCGGAGGGAACATCCCGCGCAGCGGCAGTGCCACAGCTTCAGCGGCAGCGGCGGTCAGCGCCCCGCGTCGAACAGGTGCCTACCGCCGTGCTCGAGCACCTTGACGACCACACCACGACGATGGAGCTCCGCGACCGTGCGCGTCTCCTCGTCGATGTCGCGCCCGAGGGCGTGCACGGTGGCGACGACGAGCACGTCACCGGTGCGCAGCGTGCCGAAGAGGCGCACCAGGCGCTCCTCCCACGACTCGAGCGTCTCGGGAGACGGGTGGCGGAATCCCTCGATCGGCACGCCGAAGCGGGTCAGCTCATCGCGCTGCTCCACGACGCTGGGCATGTCATCGCGAGAGATGACGAGGCCGACCAGTCGCGACCCGGCCGGGCGGGCGAGCCACCAATCGCGATCCTGCTGCAGCTCCGTGAAGCATTTCGGGCATTCCGCGGCAAGGTGGGGCAGATGCAGGGGGCTCGTCTCCGCATGCGGATCATCGGCGAGCGCGGCGGAACGCGTCACCGCGGCATCCGTCGTATCGCTCATGAGTACATTCTCACCCGGACTCCACCCTCGCGGATACCGTCTCGTGAGTCCGGGGCCGATCCGGTCACTCCTCGTCGTGGAGACGCAGCTCCAGGCTCAACTGGTCGGCATCCAGCTCGGCGAGCGCGTGCCTCAGCGCCGCGGTGCTGAAGGTGCCGTCGCGCGAGAGGGCGTTCAGACGCACCCTCATCGCGCCGATCATGGCCAGGCGCAGCTCGAGCACGTCCTGGGCCTGTGCCGTGAGCTCGTCATCGGGCGGCTGGGTCATGCGGGATCCGACGACATCGAGCAGTTCGGCAGAGAAGGACGAGCCGTCCCGGCGCGCGAGTGTGCCCGCCGTGAGGCTGTCCGCCGCGGCCATGCGCATCTCGTCGTCGAGCCGTCGCTGCTCCTCCACAGATGGCCCGGCTCGGCCCGATCCCTCCATCTTCAGCCGCCGGACGAGCCAGGGCAGGGTGAAGCCCTGCAGCATCAGTGTTCCGACCGCGACGAGGAAGGCGACGAAGACGAGCAGAGCCCGACCTGGCGTCTCGCGGGGGAGCGTCTGAGCGGCGGCGAGCGTGACGACTCCTCGCATCCCCGCCCACACGATGATCGTCCCGTGCTTCCAGCCGAGCGGCGAGGACTGGTAGTAGTCGAGGTCGGCGAGTGCGCGGGTGACGCGAGAGCGCATCAGCTGGATGCGCCGCTCCTGCCGCTCGGGTGACCCCGGCCCGCGCGGTCTGCCCCCTCGGGCTGCGTCAGGAGGCCCCGTGGCGGCGACCTCGTCGATCCGGGCGTTGAAGCTCTCCAGGCGCTCGCGATTCAGGCGTCGCGCGCGTCGTCCCTGCGAGGAGACGAGGACCGCGACGTACCCCGAGCGGACGACGAGGATGATCCCGACGGCGGCCGCCGCGAGCCAGGCCCCGGTAGCGAGGCCCTGGTCGGCTTCGAGGTTCGCATCGACGATCTCCTTGAGCTCCAGCCCCATCACGAGGAAGACGGCACCCTCGAGCATGAGTTCGACGGTGCGCCAGTTGAGTTCGTCGGAAAGGCGCTGCTCGGGCGTGAACCACCGCGCCGCGCCCTGTCCGGTCACGATTCCCGCGACGACCGCGGCGACAAGCCCCGAACCGCCCAGCTGCTCGGTCGGCAGGTAGGCGACGAACGGCACGACGAAGCTGAGCGCCGTGTTGGCCGCCGAGTGCGCGACCCACGCGCGCGCCCGCAAGGCCAGCAGTCCGACCAGGGCGCCGATGACCACGGCGATGAACACGCCCCAGACGAATGCCCAGACGGCACCGCCGACCGGCACGCTGCCGACCGCGATCGCCGCGACCGCGGTGCGCAGCAGCACGAGCGACGTCGCATCGTTGAGCAGGCTCTCGCCCTCGAGCATCGTCACCACGCGCGGCGAGATCCCGAGCTTCTTCACGATCGACGTGGCGACAGCATCCGTGGGGCTCAGGATCGCGCCGAGCGCGATCGCGAGGTACAGATCCATCCCGGGGATGACGAGCATGAAGAAGAACGCCAGAGCGGCCGCGCTCAACAGGACCAGGAATATCGACAGTCCCGCGATCGGGCGGAAGTCGCGTCGGAACTCGATCGCCGGCAGCGACACGGCCGACGAGTAGAGAAGCGGGGGCAGCACGCCGACCAGGATGATCTCGGGATCGATCTCCTGGGGCGGGACGAAGGGGAGCAGGCTCACGCCGAGTCCGATGGCGACCAGCGCGAGCGGCCCCGCGATGCCGATGCGCGGGCCGAGTGCCGTGGCCAGGGCGACGACGATCACCCCGACGACCGCGATGACGAGCGCCTCCATCGCGGTTACAGAACCCCGAGAGCCCGCACTGCGTCGCGCTCGGCGACGAGTTCCGCGACCGAGGCGTCGATGCGGGCGCGCGCGCGGTCGTCGACCGGCAGTCCCTCCACGACACGGTAGCCGTCGCCGTCGGATGACACGGGGAACGAGCAGACGAGGCCTTCAGGCACGCCGTACTCGCCGCGCGAGACCACCGCGGCGGAGGTCCACGCGGTACCCGCCTGCTCATCGCGCACGTGCTCGATCGCCGCATTGGCGGCTGATGCCACGGAGGATGACCCGCGCACCTCGATGATCTCCGCACCGCGCCCCGCGACGCGCGGGATGAAGACTTCGTCGAGCCAGGCATCCGCCGCCTCGCGTCCGCCCAGGCGCGCCGCGAGCGCATCGATCACCGGCTCACCGCGGACGAGCGCATGCGAGACATCGGGGAACTGCGAAGCCGAGTGATTGCCCCAGATGGCCAACCCGCTGATCTCGTCGGGCGGAGTGGCGAGGGCAGAGCTCAGCTGACCCAGGGCGCGGTTGTGATCGAGCCGCGTGAGCGCCGTGAATCGCCCGGCCGAGATGTCTGGCGCGGATGCCGCGGCGATCAGTGCGTTCGTGTTCGCGGGGTTGCCGACCACGACGACGCGGATGTCGTCGTCGGCGACGGCGCCGATCGCGGCTCCCTGCGGTCCGAAGATGCTCGCATTCGCGGCGAGCAGGTGGGCGCGCTCCATGCCGGGTCCGCGCGGTCGCGCGCCGACAAGCAGCGCGATCTGACAGCCGTCGAACGCGGCGAGCGGATCGTCGCTCACATCCACCTCATGCAGCAGCGGGAACGCGCAGTCCTGCAGCTCGAGCGCAGCACCCTCGGCGCTGCGGATCCCTTGCGGGATCTCCAGCAGCCGCAGCCGCACCGGGCGGTCGGGGCCGAGCATCGCGCCGGCGGCGATGCGGAACAGCAGCGCGTACCCGATCTGCCCACCCGCGCCCGTGATCGTGACGGTGGTCGCAGCGGCGGGGCGCGCGTCAGGGAGCCGCGGGTGGGGGTCGGAGCCCCACAGAGGAGAAGGCGCCATGACCCGAGCCTATTGCCACAGGCTTCCGTCTGTTCGGGTGGGAGACCTGCCGTTGAGGGCGGGGTGCTCGTCGCGCTCCTACCACATAAATCCAACGAAGTCCGCCCCGCGAGGGGTCCTCGCTCGGCTGTGCATGCGCGAGTACCGTGGCGGCATGACTTTCAACGACAACGCGAGCGTCGGCGGCAACACCGCTCGCCGTCGCGGGGGCGGTATCGCTGTGGCCGGTGGCGGCATCGCCGGGCTCGGCGCACTGGCCGTGCTGCTGTTCCAGTTGTTCACCGGGACCGACATCTCGGGCCTGATCGGTGGCGGCGGAGTGCCGCAGGAGAGCGGCGGCGGAACAGAGATCGCCCAGTGCGAGACCGGCGCCGACGCGAATGCGCGCGACGACTGCCGGCTGGCCGCGGCATCCCTGTCGATCAATCAGTTCTGGGCCGACACGGTCCAGGGCTACCGTGAGCCGACGCTCATCATCGTGGACGGATCGACCGGCACGCAGTGCGGCACCGCGTCCAACGCGACCGGACCCTTCTACTGCCCGCCCGAGGAGTCGATCTACGTCGACCCGACGTTCTTCGCGCTGCTCCGCGAACAGTTCGATGCGACCGCGGGGCCGCTCGCGCAGCTGTACGTGCTGGCCCACGAGTACGGCCATCACATCCAGCAGATCACCGGGATCATGCAGCAGTACCCGAACAACGGCACCGGTGAGGACAGCAACAGCGTGCGCACCGAGCTGCAGGCGGACTGCTTCGCCGGCGCATGGGTCGCGGCCGCCTCTCAGACGCTCGACGCGAACGGGGTGCCGTACCTCCAGGCGCCGACGCCTCAGCAGATCAACGACGCGCTCAACGCCGCCGAAACCGTCGGAGACGATCACATCCAGCAGGAGTCCGGCGGCGCGGTCAACCCCGAGTCCTGGACCCACGGCTCCAGCGAGCAGCGGGCGCGCTGGTTCAACACCGGGCTCGAAGAGGGTGTCGGCGCGTGCGACACGTTCTCCGTTTCCGGGAGCAGCCTATGACCGCTGCCGACGATCTCGACTGCCTCTACCCACCGATCGAACCGTACGAGTCCGGCACCCTGCTCGTCGGCGATGGCCACCGCGTCTACTGGGAGCAGAGCGGCAACCCCGAGGGCAAGCCGGTCGTCTTCCTCCACGGCGGCCCCGGAGCTGCGACCTCGGCCTGGCAGCGGCGGTTCTTCGACCCCGAGAAGTACCGCATCGTCCTGTTCGACCAGCGCGGCTGCGGCCGCAGCACCCCGCACGCCAGCGCGCCGGGCGCCGACATGCGGTTCAACACGACATGGCACATCGTCGCCGACATCGAGCTGCTCCGCCGCAACCTGGGCATCGAGCGGTGGCAGGTCTTCGGCGGATCGTGGGGAAGCGCGCTGGCGCTCGCGTACGCGCAGACGCATCCGGAGTCCGTGACGGAACTCGTGCTGCGCGGCATCTTCACGTTGCGCAAGCACGAGCTGGAGTGGTTCTACGAGGGCGGGGCATCGGCGATCTTCCCGGATCTGTGGGAGGACTTCATCGGCGCCATCCCCGTGCTCGAGCGTTCGCGCATGATCGAGGCGTACCACCGTCGGCTCAGCGATCCGAACCCCGGCGTGCACGTGCCCGCCGCAGTCGCATGGTCGCGATGGGAGGCGGCCACGCTGACCCTGCGCCCCGACCCCGATCTGGTCGCGGCGATGACCGAGCCCTCCGCGGCGACCGCCTTCGCACGGATCGAGAACCACTTCTTCCTGCACGACGGATGGTTCCGCGACCAGCAGCTCATCGAGGATGCCCCCTCGCTGCGCGGCATCCCGGGCGTGATCGTGCAGGGGCGCTACGACGTATGCACGCCGATCATGACCGCGTGGGATCTGCACCGCTCGTGGCCGGAGGCCGAGCTGGTCGTCGTGGACGACGCCGGCCACTCCGCGACCGAACCCGGCATCGCCACCGCGCTCGTGGCCGCGACCGACCGTTTCGCGGCCTGAGCTCAGCGCCCCCGGATGAGGTCGGCGGCGACCTCGCCGATCACGATCGCCGGCGCGTTGGTGTGACCGCGGATCAGCGACGGGATGATCGACGCATCCGCGACTCGCAGTCCCTCCACCCCCCGGACGCGCAGTTCGGGGTCTACGACGGAGGCGGCATCCGAGCCCATTCGCGCGGTTCCGACCGGGTGGTACAGCGTGTGCGAGTATCGCAGGAGGGAGAGCTCGGCCCGCTCGAGCGCGGTCATATCCTCGCCGCCCCTGGGCTCCACCCATCCGCCGGTCGTCACGGCGCCCAGCGCTTCGGTGGCGACGAGGCGCTCGCACTCCGCAAGGCCCGCCAGCAACGTCGCCCTGTCGATGCCGTCCGGATCGCTGAGGTACTTCGGATCGATCTCGGGCTTGTCCGTCGGGTCGGCCGAACGGAGCCGGATCGTGCCGCGACTGCGCGGCCGCAGGAGCATGGCCGCCACCGTCACACCCTCGGCGGGGATCGGTATGAGCCCCTCGCCGACGAACGGACCGGACGCGAAGACGATCTCGATGTCGGGAAGATCGTCGGCCATTCCGGTGCGGTCGGCGACGTCTGTGCGAACGAAACCGTATGCCTCTGCGACGTTCGAGGTCAGCATCCCGCGTCGCGTCGTGAGGTAGCGGACGAGTTCGCCGACGCTGCCGGCGCCGTACAGCGTTCCGCCGTGCGCAGCGGGTGCGAGCCCGGCGACGAGGTGGTCCTGCAGATTCGCGCCGACGTCGGGGCTGTCGACGACGACGGGGATGCCGTGCTCTGCGAGGTGGACGGCGGGGCCGATGCCCGAGAGCATCAGCACCTGGGGCGTGTTGACGACACCGCCGGAGAGGATCACCTCGCGGCGGGCGCGCGCGTGGCGCGTGACGCCGCCGATGTCGACGTACACGCCGGTTGCGCGGGGCTTCGCGGCGTCCTCCGCCGCGGGCTCCGCGGCGGCAGACGTGAAGGTCACCCGCCGCACGAGCGCGCCGGTGAGCACGCGGAGGTTGCGACGGCGCTTGGCAGGTCGCAGGTACGCGTCCGCGGTCGAGGCGCGTGCGCCGCGGCGCTGCGACACCATCGTCTGCGAGAAGCCCTGCTTCTCGGGGAGGTTCGGCGCAGTCACGGCGTGGCCGGCCTCGGCGGCCGCCTCGAGGAACGCCGCGGTGTGGGGGCGGGGATCCCGCTGGTGCTCGACGGACTGGGCCCCGTCTGTGCCCTGCGTCGGGTCGGCCGGATCCTGCGTCCGCTCGACGCGGCGGAAGTAGGGCACGAGCGACCGCCACGACCACCGTTCGCTCGCGGCATCCGCCCAGTCGTCGTAGTCGGCGGCGAAGCCGCGGATCCACATCATCGCGTTGAGCGACGACGAGCCGCCCAGGGTCTTGCCGCGCGGCCAGTAGATCGTGCGGTTCTCGAGCTCCGGCTGCGGGACCGTGTCGTAGCTCCAGTCGTACTCGCTGCGGAACAGCCTGGAGAACGCCGCGGGAACGTGAAGGGGGAGAGCGGTGTCGGGGCCGCCGGCTTCGAGCAGCAGCACCGACACGGTCGGGTCCTCGCTGAGCCGGGCCGCCAGCGCGGCGCCGGCGGAGCCCGCCCCCACGACGATGTAGTCGGCGGTCAGGTCCCGGGCTTCGCGGCTGGACCGCGAGGTCATGCCCGCAGCGCCTGGACGAGCGTGCGTGCAAGCCGGGCGACGTTGCGGTCCATGTGGTACCGCGTCAGTCCCTCGTTGACGGCGGTTCCGGTGCGGGAGTGCAGGAACCATGGTGGCTTCGGCAGTACGAGCGCTGCCGAGAGGCTGCGCGACTTCAGAGCCGTCGAGATCGAGCGCGGGAACGGACGGAACGGACCCCGGCTGACCGAACGCTCGACGCGGTCGAGCAGAAGGGCGTTGTGCACCACGCCGATGCCGCTCTGGACGTTCTCGAGCGTGCCGCCGGGAAACGCCCCCCAGGGAAGGATCGGGGTGGCGTACACGAACGCGGTCCACGAGTTGACAGCGATCGCGCCGTAGTTCAGGTCGGCGATCGCGCGCTCGAATGCGTCGCCGAGGGCGGACTGCGTGTCGGGATCGATCAGCACATTGGCGCCGAGCGTGCCGGCGATCTTCTCGTTCGCGTGAGTGATCGCCGCATCGAGGAACTCCTGGCCGTTGCCGGAGAGGGTGACGACGCCGAGCACGGGCGCGAAGTACTCGGTGGTCTCGAGGGCGGTCGCGTCCTGACCCTCGGTGACCTCGATCAGCAGCCGGCTTCCGTCACCGGATCGCTCGGCATCGGGATAGTGGGATGCTGCGGCGCTGAGCTTCTCGTCGCTGCGGGGGTACCAGAGCGGGCGCTTCGGCGCCGTGGCGAACGCCGACCGCAGGGCAGCGAGGAACTCATCGCGTTGCGCCCAGTCGGAGCTGAGGATCACCACCTGGCCGGCGATGCAGTTGTGGCCGCTGTTCTCCAGCCGCATCGTGACGATGTGCTCGGCGTGATAGCGGAGGTCGGCGTCGGTCCAGTCGGCCGGGGACGACGATGATCGGCGACACCCCGCCCAGCTCCGCGGTGATCGGCTTCCTCAGCTGCGGGCGGCCCTCCCGGCGACGCCGCGCAGCCGGGGCGCCGGTGCCCCAGACGATCGCGTCGAACGTGGAAGCGGCGCCTGTGATGTGGACGTGGTCGATGCCGTCGTGGCCGGTCAGGTACCCGCCGACGTCGCCGCCGCCGCGCACGATCCGCAGGAAACCCGGTTCGATCAGCGGTGCCAGCGCGCGTTCGAAGACGGGAACCAGCGAGTCCTGCGTGGGATTGACCTTCAGGATGACGACGCGGTTGTGGGCGAGCAGCTCGTAGAAGGCATCGAGCACTGCGATGGACGCGACATTGCCCGCACCCAGGACGAGTCCGACCCCGCCGCTGCGGGTCGGCTGGAGTTGAGCGAGTCCGGCGGCGGAGCGGGCATCGGCCGCGGTCACTCCCTTTTCGAACCACACTTCGCCCGTGTAGCCCGCCAGCAGGACTCTGTCCATGGCGTGCTGCGGGAACACGTGCGCACGCAGCCGACCGCCGGGAGCCGCGTCCAGCTTCACGTCGTCGAGCGGGCTCGCACCCTTCGCCAGTGCCTGCATGGTCGTCCGGTAGGACTCGAGCGCGACGAGGGCGGCATAGGGCCCCTCCAGCCACAGCTCTCCGCGCAGGGGGTGTCCCGGCTCCATGCCGGTCGCGAGTGCGGCGGCATCCGCCCACTCCTCCGCGTGTGCGGCCGTCGTCGCGTGCAGGCGCTCGAGCAGCCGCGTCCGCTGATCCAGCGTGAGGTGCGCCCAGGTTCGCGATCCGGTGCGGAGGTCCGCCACGGCCGCGTCGAGCTTCTCGCGTTCCGCCTCGGCGAGTGCCGTCGCGCCGGTGCGGGCTTTTGAGTCAGCGGCCGACGTGCTGGTGGCGGTCGTCGTCGCGGCGGTCGTCTTCGCGACGGCGGCGGACTTCGCGGTGGGCGTCACAACGCTCTCCTTCGGGCGGGACTCCCAGCTTACGTCGTGGAACGCAGTCCCAACCTGGGTGGTCCTTGATGTCAGGTGCTGGGCTCGATGTCCGAGCGGCGGAGGCGGTAGCGCGCAAGTGTGAGCAGACTCGCGGCGATGAGCGCGGCCGGGACGACGCTGAAGCTCACCACGATGCCCGCGATGGCGGCATCCGGCTGCGTCACGAACTCTCCCGCGGTCGACGAGACGTAGCCGGTGACCGTGAGGATGACCGTGAGCGCCGTCGCGCCGAGGGCGAAGCCGATCGTCTCGCCCGCGGTCCAGACGCCGCTGAAGGCACCGGCTCTGCCGGGACCGTTGGCGACCTCGTCGTGCGAGATCACGTCGGGCAGCATCGCCATCGGCAGTGACTGCATGCCGGCGTAGGCGATGCCGGCCACCGCCACGGACGCGTAGATCCAGTCACCCGGCTCCCACAGCGCGATCACGATCGTCAGCGCGGCCACCGCGAACACGACGCTGGCGATGGCGAACGTGCGCTCCTTGCCGAGCCGCCGCGCGACCACGCCCCACGCGGGGGCGGCGATCAGGGCGGGCGCGATGAGGGCGATGAACAGCAGCTGCACGGCGTCTTCGGAGCGCATCACCCACGTGGCGACGTACTGCGCCCCGGCCAGCATGAGCCCGGTTGCCAGCGCCTGCAGGACGAAGGTCGACAGAAGCGCGCGGAACGGCGCGCTTCGGCGCAGAGATCGGATGCCGTCGGCGTAGTGCTCGCGCATCGGGACGCGCGCGATCTTGGTGAGTGCGGCTTCGGACAGGGGGGCGCCCGATGCGGTGACCGGCCGACGGGCGACCGTCGTGGCGATCAGCATGCCACCCGCGATCACGATGCCGGCGACCACTCCCATGACGAGGTAGCCGGTCGTCGGATCATTCGACATCCCGCGCAGCGCCGGGCCGCCCGCGCCGAAGAGGAGGATCGAGAACGTCAGCACGACGACGCGCCACGTCAGCAGGCGCGTGCGTTCGTCATAGCCGGGCGTGAGTTCGGCCGGCAGTGCGATGTAGGGCACCTGGAACAGGCTGAATGCGGTCGCCGTGAGCAGGAAGGCGATCAGCACCCAGATCGCACCCACCACCGGCCCGAGCGCCGGCGGCACCGCGAACGTCAACGCGAACAGCACCGCGATGGTGCATGCTCCGATCAGCATGAGTCGCCGCCGGGTCCCGTGGCGGGCGAGATCGCGGTCGGTCAGCGCCCCGATCACCGGGTCGATGACGACGTCCCAGACCTTCGCCGCGGTGATCACCGCTCCTGCTGCGAGGGCCGCGACGCCGAGCGAGTCGGTGAGGTAGTAGGTGAGGACCAGGCCCGGGAGCGTCGCGAATCCGCCGGTGCCGAGGGAGCCGCTCGCATAGCGCGCGATCGTTCCCGCGGAGAGGCGGTCGGTGCGGGCGGCGGTGTAGGCCGAATCCGCGCCGGCGTCGGGAGCGTCGGTGCTCATCGCGCCAGTGTAGTCACGCGGCGCACACCGATCGTGCGTCTAGGAGTTCTCGGCGGAGACGGCGTCGCGGACCGCGACGATGCCGTCCAGCGTCTCGGTGAAGCTCGTCGACAGCGGCGACAGCCCGATGCGCAAACCGCCGGGGTCGCGGTAGTCGGGGATGACGTCCTGCTCCCACAGGCGTGCGGTCACCGCGCGCATCGCCGGATGCTGGAGCGTGACGTGTCCGCCACGCTGAGCCGGATCACGCGGGGAGGCGACCGTCACGCCGAGCGGCGCCAGGATGTCGTCGGCGAGCCGGACGGTGAACTCGGTCAATGCGATCGACTTGGCGCGGATCGCCTCGATGCCGACGTCCGTGATCAGCTCGAGGGTGTCCTGCAGAGGGAGCATCCCCACGATCGACGGGGTGCCCGACAGGAACCGGCGCATCCCGTGCGCGGGCACGTACTCGGGTCCCATGGCGAAGACGTCGGCGGTGCCCATCCAGCCTTGGATCGGCTGCGCGAGGGCTGCTTGGTGACGTTCGGCGACGTACGCGAACGCCGGGGAGCCGGGGCCTGCGTTGAGGTACTTGTACGTGCAGCCGACCGCGAGGTCGAAGTCCCAGGCATCCGCCTCGACCGGCACCGATCCGGCCGAGTGGCACAGGTCCCACAGGATGAGGGCACCCGCATCGTGCGCGATGCGGGTGAGCGCCGGGGCATCCGCGAGGAAGCCGGACCGGTACGCCACGTGGCTCAGCACCACGACAGCGGTCTGCTTCCCGACCGCTGCGCGCAGGGCGTCGGCGGTCACCCCCGAAGCACGGTCCACCTCGATCCATCGGACGCGGCCGCCGCGCTCGGCGGCGATCCCGTCGACCAGGTAGCGGTCCGTCGGGAAGTTGTCGGTGTCGACCACGATCTCGACGCGGTCGGCGTCGGCCGCACGCTGCGCGTCGAAGGCCGCGCGGATCAGCTTGTACAGAAGGACGGTGGTCGAGTCCCCGATCACGGTCTGGCCGGCGGCCGCACCGATGGCCGCGCGTCCGACGGCGTCGCCGATCTCGAAGGGCAGCGCCATCCACGACTCATCCCAGCCGCGGATCAGTCGCCCGCCCCACTGCTCGTGGACGAATCCCTGCAGGCGCTCGGCGCTCCGGCGCAGCGGCCGGCCGAGCGAGTTCCCATCGAAATACACCAGCGACGACTCCGACCCGATGAACTCCTCGCGGAGCGCCGCAAGCGGGTCGGCGGCATCCAGACTGCGCGCCTCCTCGCCGAGAGCGTGCAGCGCAGGGTCGGCGTCGACGCCGCTTCGTAGACCGTCAGCCGTGGGCATCGTCGATCAGCTCCTCGGTGGGGACGACGGCGGCGCCTGCGAGCCAGGCGGGCACCGCGTCGAGGGTGGCGGGTGGGTCGCCGGGAACGAACGTGGCGACGGCGTCGGACCGATCGTCGCGCGGCCAAGGGTCGGTGAGCACGGCCAGCAGCGCTTCGCCGCGGAGCCCTGCGTCGTGCAGGGCTGTCAGCTCCCGCCCATTCACGCCGACCGGGAGGTCGCCGTTGCCGAGGTCGGTGCCGTAGAGGGCGCGGCCCCCCGCGTCGAGGAAGGACTCCAGGTTCGCGCGGGCGATCTCGCCGCTCTCGGCGTCACCACGGTGGATGTCGAGCGTCGAAATCCACGCTGGCCGAGGGAGACCGCGGTCGCGATCAGCGACGCGTCGAGTCGTTCGGTGAACGGCGTGTGGGCCAGGGCATCGATGCCCGCCTCGATGGCGATGCGCGCCATCCCGGGGCCTTCGACGTGCGCCACGACGGGCAGTGAGTGCGCCCGCGCTGACGCGATGATCGCCGTCAGGGTGGCGGCATCGGGAACCGGCCCGGCCAGCGCGTTCAGCGCCACCTTGATGACGGATGCCCCGAACGAGGCCTGCTCGTCGACCGCGGTCGCAGCGCCCCCGGCGACCCCAGGGTGCGGTGAGGGATCGCTCACCTCGCGCACCGACGCCGGCGGTGCCCACGATCGACCGACGGGATAGCCACCGGGGGCCGTGAGGAACGCGCCGGCGTATGCCACGCGCGGCATGCCATCGGGCGGGCGGCGAGCAAGGTCGATCGGATCGCCGCCGAGGTCGAGCACGCCCGCGATCCCGTGTGACCAGAGCAGTCGCTCGTCGATCAGGTGCAGGTGCACGTGGTGGTCGATCAGCGGCGGCAGCGCGACGCCGGCCTCACCCGTGATCGCGCGCCGGCACAGCCGCACCTCGTCACCGAGGAGATCGCGCAGCGCGAAGGGGTTGTGGTGTTGCAGCATCCGCTACTGGCCGATCTCGGTGCGCACTGCGAACAGCTCCGGGAAGAAGGTCAGTTCGAGTGCCTTCTGAAGGAAGGGCACTCCGCTCGACCCGCCGGTGCCGGTCTTGAAGCCGATGATCCGGTCGACCGTCTTCAGATGGCGGAAGCGCCACAGCTGGAAGTTGTCCTCGAGATCGACGAGCTCCTCGCACGTCTCGTAGGCAGCCCAGTGCGACTCCGGGTCGGCGTAGATCGACGCGAAGATAGGCACGAGCTCGGGTGTGAAGGTCCATGCCTGCGTGACGTCGCGATCGAGCACCTCGACCGGGATCGGATACCCCGAGCGGTCGAGCAGGCGGAGGAACTCGTCGTACAGGCTCGGCGCTTCGAGCGTCGCCCGAACCAGCTGCTCGGCGGCCGGATCGGTGGCGAACACCCGGAGCATCGCGGCGTTCTTGTTGCCGAGGGTGAATTCGACGGCGCGGTACTGCGCGGACTGGAAGCCGCTGGCGTTGCCCAGCACGCCGCGGAACTGCGCGTACTCGGCGGGCGTCAATGTGGCCAGCACCGACCACTGCTCGGTCAGCGTCCGCTGGATGTGCTTGACCCGGGCGATGCACTTCAGCGCACGCGGGAGCTCGTCTGCGCGGAGGAATCGGCACGCAGCCGACAGCTCGTGCAGCACCAGCTTGAGCCACAGCTCCGTGGTCTGGTGCTGGATGATGAACAGCAGCTCGTCGTGATGCTCGGGGGAGCTGAGCGGATGCTGCGCCGCCAGAAGCGTGTCGAGCTCGAGGTAGCCGCCGTAGCTCATGCGGTCGGAGAAGTCGGTGACGACCGATCCCTCGATCGCGCGCGTATTGCGTTCGACGCCTTCGCTCACGGCCTCAGCCTACTGAGCGCGCCGGAAGCGGCCTAGATGAGCGAGAGCTCGCGGAGCTTCGTCTCGACGTCCGCGTTGGACGGCTCGACGTGATGCGAGGAGTCGGGGTAGACCACCACGGGGATGCTCGTGCGACCGGAGATCTCGCGCGCGATGTCGGCGGCGGGCGGATCGGTCACGAGATCGACGTACGTGAACGCGACCCCGAGCGAGTCGAGCTGGTTCTTCGTGCGCACGCAGTCCCGGCACCAGTCGGCGCCGAACACGGTGATCGTGGAGGGGGAGGAAGTCATCCATCCATTCTCGCGGATGAATGCTGGACGACTGCCGGATGCCGGGCACGCGAGCGCCGCGGCATCCGGAGACGCCGCGGCGCGGGCGGGCCGCTACCAGCTCGCGGGCTTGGTCGGGTCGTACGCCCACTTCTGGAAGAAGTCGCCGAGGTCCTGTCCCGACACCTCCTCCGACAGAGCGATGAAGTCCGCTGTCGTCGCGGTGCCGCCGCCGAAGCGCTCGACCCAGGTCTGCGCGATCTCCCAGAACGCGGCATCCCCGACCTTGCCGCGCAGTGCGTGCAGCAGGGCGGCGCCACGGTCGTAGACGGCGGTGCCGAACAGCCCCAGCGGTTCGGGATCCGCGAGCACCGTGCTCCAGGTCGACGACGTGGCCGACCGGGCATAGACCGTGTCGAAGCGCGTCTGCGCGGTCTGGCCACCGCGGCTCTCGGTCCAGATCCACGACGCGTACGTCGCCCATCCCTCGTTGAGCCAGATGTCCGCCCAGCGGCCGGGGCTGACATGGTTGCCCATCCACTGGTGCGCCAGCTCGTGCGCGACCGTGCCCTCGCTCGCCGTGCGCGAGAAGAACGATCGCGTCTGCGTCTCGAGCGCGTACCCGACGGTGTCGTCGTCGACGATCGCCCCGTAGGAGACGAACGGATACGGACCGAAGCGATCCGAGAAGAACGTCAGCATGTCACTCGTCAGCTCGAGCGCCGCGACCGGTGCGCCCAGCCGGGCGGGATCGATCGCGTCGATGATCGGAGTGCCGTTCTCCGCGGTGTACTGCTGGAGCTCGAAGTCGCCGACCGTCGCCGTGGCGAGGTAAGCGGCCATCGGATCGGGGGCGTTCCAACTCCATGTGGTGAGCCCGCCTGCCGGTGACGATCCTTCGAGCAGTCCGTTTGCCACGGCCACCAGCCCGTCCGGCACCGTGATGTCGAACGAGTAGGTCGCCTTGTCGGTCGGATGGTCGCTCACCGGGAACCACGTCGCCGAGCCGTCCGGCTCGCTCACGACCATCGCTCCGTCACGCGTGGTCACCCAGCCGTAGAGTGCGCCCTCGATGTCGGTCGGCTGGATGGTCGTGCCGCCGTAGGTGACCACGACCGTCGCGGTCTGGAACCCAGACCGTCTGAGCGGTCGCGCATGCACCCGCCGATATGCACCCCTCGTCCGCATGCGACGATAGAGGCCCATGCAGCTTTCGATCATCGTGCCCACGTACAACGAAGCTCCCAACGTCGCGGAGCTCGTTCGTCGTGTCACGGCGGAGACGGATGGCATCGAGGCGGAGATCATCTTCGTCGACGACAGCACGGACGCCACTCCCGACGTCGTGCGGGAGGTCGCGGCATCCGCTTCGCTTCCCGTTCGCCTGATCCACCGCGAGCACCGCACCGGCGGGCTCGGCGGGGCCGTCATCGAGGGGCTCGCGGCTGCCGCGTCGGACGCGTGCCTGGTGATGGACGGCGACCTCCAGCATCCGCCCGAGGAGATCCGCGAGATCTGGGAACGGTTCTCGCGAGGCGACGTCGACGTCGTCGTCGCCTCGCGGTACGCGGGCGACGGAACCTCCTCGGGTCTGGCCGATCGCACCCGCGTCCTGGTGTCGAAGACCTCCACCGCACTGACCCGCGCCATGTTCCCGATCCGGCTCAGAGACGTCTCCGATCCGATGACCGGGTTCTTCCTGATCGACCGACGGGTCGTGGATGCCGCCACCCTCCGGCCGCGCGGCTTCAAGATCCTGCTCGAGATCCTCGCACGCAAGAACCTCCGGGTGGCCGAGGTGCCGTTCGACTTCGCCGACCGTCACGCGGGCGAGTCGAAGGCGTCGATGCGCCAGGGAATGCATTTCCTGACCCAGCTCACCGCGCTGCGGTTCGGCAAGATGTCGCTGTTCGCCGTCATCGGCGGGCTCGGCGCGATCGCGAACGTCGCCATCGTGTGGGTGCTCACCCAGGCGGGCGTCAACTACATCGCCGCGGCGATCATCGCCTCCGAGGTGACGATCATCGGCAACTTCCTGCTCATCGAGCGGTTCGTCTTCCAGGACATGAAGCGCCAGGCATCCGGGGTCTGGACGCGCTTTGCGAAGTCGTTCTCGTTCAACAACGCCGAGCT
The DNA here is from genome assembly GCA_963713325.1 of uncultured Actinomycetota bacterium. Taxonomy (GTDB): domain Bacteria; phylum Actinomycetota; class Actinomycetes; order Actinomycetales; family Microbacteriaceae; genus Microbacterium. The sequence continues at coordinate 11,601 of CAVQLL010000007.1, read as the reverse complement.
CCTCATCCGGATCCCGATCGTCGCGCTCATGGTCTCGGGTGGCCACATCTCCGCCGTGATCGCCACCGCCATCACGCTCATCGTCGCGTTCATCGTGCGGTTCGTGTTCCACTCGCTCGTGGTCTACGCGCCGCGCAAGGCCGGAGCCGAGCCGAGCCGGGCGCGCCACTTCGTCGAAGAGCTCGACGCCCAGGCGATGTCGCCGGGCGAGCTGTAGTCCGCTCGTCCCCGCGCCAGGCGGCTCGGTCGAGGAGTCGTCGAGAGTGTTCAGCCGTCTCCACGCAGACCGAGTGACCGACCGCCATCGACGACGAGCTCCTGACCCGTTATGAACCGGGCACGCGGACTCGCCAGGAAGCCGACGGCCTCGGCGACGTCCTCCTCGTGACCGATGGCGCCGAGAACGTTGGTCTTCTTCAGGCGCTCCAACTCGGCTTGTGTCGGGCGGCCGCGCGGAACGATGCCGGGAGAGACCAGATTGACCGTTATGCCGAAAGGCCCGAGCTCGATGGCCGCTGACTTCATGTACCCCGTGAGCCCCGCCTTCGCCGCCGCATAGTCGGCGAACCGCGCTTTGCCGGCGCTCCCGATGATCGAACCGACGCTGATGATCCTGCCTGAACCCTGCGCGATCATCTTCGGCGCCGCGGCGCGCACGGACGAGATCGCCGCGCGAAGGTTCACGGAGAGCATTCGGTCGATGACCTCGAGCGACTGATCCCAGAGGGGCGCGGCTTCGCCCCGCGCGCTTCCGCCCGCACAGTTCACGAGAATGTCGACGGTCGGAAGGGACGCGAAGAACCTGGCCACGGCAGCGTCATCCTGAAGGTCGATCTGCACGGCATGCGCTGCGCCGCCGTGTTCCCTGACCTCGCCGACGACAGCGTCGAGCCTTGACGTTCTGCGTCCGAGGACGTAAACCTCGGCTCCGCTCAAGGCCAATCTGAGCGAGATCGCCCGACCGATCGCTCCGCTTCCGCCCGTCACGACGGCGCACAGCCCGTCCAGTTCCCGAGCGAATCGACGTGGACGACGTAAGGACGGGCCATCTCGACCCTCACCGGTCGTCGGCCGACCCTCGCCAGCATGCGACCTGCCAATCCTCGCACCCCGTGCATCTCTCCACCTCGCTTCGACCTCGCGGCTACCGCAATCCGAGTCGTCGCAACACCCTGCCACCGAGTCGCCTGATCCGCCGGCGGACAGTGAGTTTGTCGTCTCCTGCGAGGGCGGAGTAGTACGCCTTCAATTGCGCGATGTCCGATCTCTTCTCCGAGAACACCTCGAGCACCCTCGGCCCGTGCTCGCTCAGATCGGTGAGCCAGCCGATCCCGGCGACCGTTGAATCGGCAGTCGGAGCCGCCGAGTACTCGATCCCGAGCGACTCCACCCACCCGCGGGCGCTCATGCTGTGTTCGGCGCTGACATGACGACCGGCAGCAGCCGAGTAGTCCGACGGCATCGGCACGTGCATCACCGCGCCGCCTCCGTTGTTCAGCAGGAGAATGCGAAGGTTGTCGGGGACATTGCGGATCCCGAGTGAGTTCATGTCGTAGAAGAAAGCGAGGTCGCCGATCATCACGAACGTCGGCCGCGCGGTCGATGTCGCATAGCCGATCGCTGTCGACAGGCAGCCGTCGATCCCGTTGACGCCCCGGTTGCAGAAGACCTCGATCGATCGTCGATCTCGTGAAGCTGCGCCATCCGGATCGGAGCGCTGTTGGCTATGTGGAGTGCGCTTCCTCCGGGAAGTGCCCGCATGAGCGCCCGATCGCGGACATTTCACCGTGCTCCGACGGCGGCGCCGGGATCGATCCCGCCGCCTGCAGCATGCGACGCGCGTAGCTCCTGCCCGGCGGACGCTGGTGCGCTGCCGAGACGAGACGCTCGAGAAAGTGCTCGGGTCGGCACACGAAGACGTCGGTGAGAGTTCGGAACGGATCCGCAATCGCGCCGTCCAGATCAACCCGCCAGTGTTCGTGGTCCGACCCGCTCAGAAATCCCTTGAACTCGTCCTTGAACACGATGTTCCCCCCGAACGTGATCACGATGTCCGGCTTCAGGTCGGCGCGGGATGCCGCAGGGAGGCGGAGGAATGCCAGCGGGTTGTCGATGCGTCCCGGTAGGTGGAGGTTTGCGAGGTGGTCGGCGATCACGGCCGTGTCGAAGGATTCGATGAAGGCGGTGAGTGCGGCCAGAGCTCGCTCGCTCGGGCGCGCTCCCTGGCCCCAAGCGAGGAGGACGCGCTGGGATCCGAGCCGCGCAGCCAGGGCGCCCAGTCCGGCTCTTCAAGCTCGAGACGGTGTCGATTGATCACGCGGACATCGGGCAAGTTCGGCAAAGAGAATTGCACACCGCTGTGGCTCTCGATCGGCACGTTGAGGTGCACCGGACCGCCGCCGCCTTCGCGGGCCGCAACGAGCGCTTCGTTGATCACTCGATTGCAATACCAGCGGTCGCGCTCGTTCTCGATCGGGCGGAGATTTCCCGCGTGACGGACGAACCTGTCGAAAAGGCCCGGCTGATCGATCATCTGATCCTCCATCTGGCCGAGGAACTCGGGAAGCCGGTCCGTCGTGATCGCCACCAGGGGCAGCCTCTGGTTGGCGGCCTCGGCGAGGGCGGATCCGTAGTTGAGTGCGGCTGTCCCGGACGTGCATATCGTGGCGGCAGGCTCACCCGTCGCCTGAATGAGCCCCAGCGCGAAGAACGCTGCAGACCGCTCGTCGACCACCGAATGGAGCCGGAAGTCCAGGTCGTTCTCGAAGGTCCGTGAGAACGCGTAATGCCGGCTGCCCGGGGAGATGACGATGTCCCTCACGCCATGCGCCTTGAGCAGAGCCGTCAGCTCCAGAACCAGGGATTCATGCGCGTACATTGAACGCCCCACTTCCTGTCCATGCTCCACAGGAGGCGGCGGTCGAGCCCTGGCTGCGCGCGAATCGCCGGCTGTGGTCTGGGCCTTCGAATACGAACAGAGCCTACCGAGAGATACGGTGATCCAATGTCTCGCAGGGTGCTGATCACGACGTTGCCGCTCAACTCGAATTACGGCGGCATTCTGCAGGCATACGCCCTCCAGTGCGTTGTGCGCGATCTCGGATTCAGGCCGGTCACCGACACCTCGAGGCCGAAGCCGCTCGTGAAGCGCCTCCGCTGGCGCCTCCTGCGGCATCCATACCGGTGGCTTCGGCTGGCGGCTCGAACACGGTCGGGCAGGCACTGGCGGACATCGTGGCGTGTCACCGCGCCACTACGTGCCTTCGTCGAACGGTACATCGAGACCGGGTCGTTCATGGAGGTCGCAGGGAGCCGAAGCGGCAGGGCCAGGCTGGCGAGGCGTTTCCGCACCATCGTCGTCGGGAGCGACCAGGTCTGGCGCGCTCGCTATGCGGATATCCCGGCGCAGTTCCTGAGCGTACTCGAGCCCATTCAGGGGGATCGGCCCCGTCGGATCTCGTTCGCTGCATCGTTCGGCGTCGACGATATCGCGGAGTACAGCAGCGACGATCGCTCTCGCGCCGCTGAGCTGATCCGCCGATTCGACGCCGTCTCGGTTCGCGAGGACTCGGGAGTACTCATCTGTCAGGACGAATTCGGCGTGCGTGCCGAGCAGCACGTCGACCCGACGATGCTGCTGACTGCCGCGGCACTACCTGAACCTCGTTTCGCACGCAGGCGGCGCATTGTCTCCCGCGGCCGGTCGGGTGCTGATCTATCGCCTCGACTCGAACGACGAAGTTCGCCGCATTACGGCGGTCGATTGGCGCGCGTCTCGGGCTCCCGTTGCTCGAGATCCTGACTCTGCCGCCCTCGTCACATCACGCCGATGCGGCTGAACCGGACGATTTCGTGATGCCATCGGTCGAGCATTGGCTGGCCAGCTTTGCGTCGGCCGATTTCGTCGTCACCGACTCCTTCCACGGCTGCGTTTTCTCGATCCTGTTCAACCGCCCGTTCGTGCTGTACGCCAACGCAGAACGAGGCGCCGCACGCTTCGACTCGCTCCTTCGAGTCTTCGAGCTCGAGCACCATCGAGTCGGCGTGGGATCCCCATTGATTGACGAACGGGTCTTCGATGCCCGATTGGGAGCGGGTGAACAGCTTGCTCGCCGGGCGAATGTGAACGCGCCCTCTCCTACCTCAGGGCGCACCTCTAGTGGCGGGCATCGTGAAGTAGAGCGTGCTCCCGAGCGAGACATTCAGCCGATCAGGCCGACCAGCGAGTCCAGCCCCATGCCGTAGTTGATCCGGATCGTCGGCATCGCCAGCTTGTCGGTGCCGATCGTGACGTACCCCGGCTCGATCGTGCGCGCCATCTCGAACCCCGCCTCGCGGAGGGCTTCCTTGGCGTTGTCGTTGTAGTGCCCGAACGGGTAGGCCATGACCTGCTTCACACCGCCGAGCACCTCGGCGGAGGTCTCCATGTCGGCCACGATCTCGGGGATCGTCCAGTTGACGATGCGCCCCTGGCCGTTGGCGCCGGCCGAATGCATGTTGTGCGTGTGGGACCGCTGCTGCACGTACATCGAGGGCGAGGGGCCGGTGCCGTCGACCGTGATGCAGAACGCGGTCGTGAGCAGCTGCTTGTCGATGACGATGGGCATGCCCAGCTGCAGCCAGGTGATGTCGCAGTCGTCGTCGGTGATGATCACGGAGTGGCTCGGCAGGTACAGCCGGCCGTCGATGAATGCGCTCAGCTCGTCCCAGGTCGGCAGGTAGAACCCGGTCGTCGCGATGTGGTTCATGTGCGCGTCGAAGTCGCCGATGTACGCGTAGTTCCCACGCAGCCAGTTGTCCTCGCCCTCGGGCTTGGTCGTGAACTGGTGGTACATGAGGATCGGGACGCGCGCGTTCTCGGCGACGTTCTCCTCAGGGGTCTTCCACGACCCGTAGAGGGTGATCTCGCGGTCGGTGCAGGCCACGGCCTCAGCACCGTTGATCCGCCCAGGGTATGGCGAAGGCCGCGGCATCCTCCGGTGTCGCGTACCAGCCGGCGAACACGTACCCGTCGCGCTGCGGGACGGGCAGGCCGGCGTACAGGACGCCCTGCGTCTGAAGCACCGGTGCGTCTGCGACGGCATCGCCCGCGAAGGTCACAGCGCACGCGTTCGGATCGTCGGTGGTGGCGAGCAGCTCCTGCGCAGCCGTCTTCGGCTCGGCGGCTTCCTCCGAGGGAGCGGTGGTCGCGGGCGACTCGGTAGGGCCGGCGGTCGCTTCCTCGCCGCCACCGCGAGTGGCCGCGATCACGGACACGGTCGTGACGATGGCCGCCACGAGCACCGCCGCGGAGATGAACGTCACCAGACGCCGACGCCGGCGTACGCGAGGAGACACGCGCGGAGTGCGCGGACCATATTGTGTGGAGTCGGTCACGGCCCTTTATCCCAGAGACAGGTGGGCGCCGTCGTCGGATATGCGCCTCAGCGCCATCGTACGGCGTCGTTCCTGGGAAGCCGGGGAGCGGCGAGGAGTTGACGTGCACTGGTGTGAGCCGCTCCCGGGCTCGCGGACCGAACGCTCACGCTCCCCGAGCGCGAAGGCGATCGCTACGCTGAGCGTCATGACAACCCTCGTGCTCACCGTCGTCGGAGACGACCGCCAGGGCCTCGTCGCCGCCGTGGCGGACGTCGTCACCGCCCACGGCGGCAACTGGGAGAACAGCCAGCTCGCGGAGCTTGCCGGCGCCTTCGCGGGCATCATCGAGGTCTCCGTCCCGCCTGATCGGCTCGATGAGCTCCGCTCCGCACTGGCGGGGCTGGACGGCCTCCTCACGATCGCCGCGCACACCGGCGACGCCGCCCCCGCCGAGGCAGCACCTGATCGTCACTTCGCGTTCCGCGTGCTCGGCAACGATCATCCGGGCATCGTGCGCGAGGTCTCGGCGACCCTCAGTGCGCACGGCCTCAGCATCGAGCGCATGACCACCGAGACCAGCGATGCTGCGATGTCGGGTGGACGCCTGTTCGAAGCCACGATCGCCGCGAAGGTCCCGGCATCCGTCGATGTCGATGCCGTCCAGGCGGCACTCGAGCGCCTTGCGGCCGAGATCCAGGTCGATGTGACCCTCGGATCCTGAGGAGCCGTCGTCTTCCCGGCGGTGGCGGCGAGGAGGCGAGCGCCTCAGTCTGTTCCGCCCTGCTGTCCCGCCGGCGCGGGCGCGAGCTGTCCTCAGCCACGAGCCTGTCGTCAAGGGCGAGGCAGAACCGTCGTCGCGCGTTGAGCGAGGCCGCGCGACGACCGCACTACGGGGTGTGCGCGGCCGCCTCGAGACGGGGAAGGGCGCGCTCGATCGTCTCCATCGTCGCGGTGAGGGAGATCCGGAAATGCTCGGGGCGATTGAAGACCGTTCCCGGCATGACATAGACGCGCTGCTCGGCCAGTGCGTCGCAGTATTTCTGAGCGTCGCCGCCCGGCGCGGCGCCCCACAGGTAGAACGTGCCTTCGGGGCGGGTGAGCGTATATCCCGCGTCGCTGAGGGCGCCATAGAGCCGGTCGCGCTTGCGAGTCAGCTCCGCGATGTCGATCGACACGCTCTCCAGCGCTGGCACGCTGTACTGCATGAGCGCGTTGGGGAAGCCCCAGCCGATGGCGAGCTGGATCGGCATGAAGGCGCCCCGCAGCTCCTCGCGCTCGGCCGGACGGCATGAGCGGCGACAACGCCAGATAGCCGAGTCGCTGACCGGGGGCGAGCAGGACCTTGCCGTAGCTGTAGTCGATCATCGTCCATGGGTAGGAGCCCACGGGGCTGGCGAAGCCGATCCCGTCGAAGCGGATGCGCCGGTACGGTTCGTCGGACAGCAGCCAGATCCGGCGTCCGTGTCTGCGGGATGCCTGCTCCAACACGCCCGCGAGCTCGTCCCAGGCTTCCTTCGGGAACACCCTGCCAGTGGGGTTCGACGGCGAGTTCACGATGACGACGCGTGTTCGCGGCGTGATCGCATCTGCAATCGCATCGATGTCGAGCGAGAAGTCCGTCGGGTCCAGCGCCGCCGGGACGGGGACCAGGTTGGCGGCGAGCAGCATCGGGTCGTAGCAGAACCAACCGGGCGCCGGGATGACGACTTCGTCGCCAGCGTCGGCCAACAATGCCATCGCGAGCGCGATCGCACCGAATGCACCCTGAGTCATCGCGATGTCGTCCGGCTCGAAGTCGAATCCGAGTTCGCCACGGAGGCCATCAGCGACGGCCTCTTGCGCCGGGGCGCTCGTTGGACTTGTACGCGTACCAGTCGACCGATCTCGGTTCGAGCTGCGCGCGCATGGCGTCGACGAGGCCGGACAGAGCCATCTCGTGCGGATTGCCGAAAGTGAAATCCAGCGCGTCGGGATCCTGCGTGAGCGCCTGCATTCTCGAGAAGTATGTTGTCACCCGGTCTACGGACGACTTCGCCCTGACCGCTCGCTCCGACATCCCCATGTCGACCTCCTCCCTGGCCCATTCAGTATGGGCCCGGGTGTCAGACTTCCAAGTCGCACGTCGGCCGTCAATGCGGCGTGGCGCACGCGACCCGCAGCGGGAACGACAGGAAATGAAGAAACCCCCTCCTGTAGAAGCCAGAAGAGGGTTTCAGTGGCTCCGACGGGCGTCGATCCCGTGACCTCAGGATTTTCAGTTGTGTCTCCGGGGTTCTGGCCGCAGTTAGTGCTCGTTCATCCCGGAACGGTTGCATCAGCTTGCGCCCTGAGTGAATCTCCTCGAAGAACATGACCAGTTGCAGCTTGAAGAAGATGACCGGATCGATGCTCGGCCGGCCCCGCTCGGCATACAGCTCGCGTGCCCACTCCCGCACGAAGGCGAGGTCAAGCCTCGCCACCAAATGGCGATAGAAGTGGTCCTGCGGAACGAGATCCTCGAGTGAGACGGCGATGGGTTCGTCCAGGCGGCGAGGTTTGGGCGGGCCGAGCATCGGTGACCTCCGCGACGTGTCCTCACTCAGGACCTGCGAGGTCTTCCCCGAAATACTGGCGTCGTGCCACCTCGTCGGCGACCAACCCATCAGGGCCGCGGGCTTCGAGCAGTTCGAATCCGCCCAGTGCGGGGTCGCGCTCCTTGGCCCGCGCGTTGCCCTCCCGCAGCCGATCAGCCTCCTCACCGTGATCCATGCGCAGCTGGTTCTTCCAGAGATCAACGGCGCGAATCACCGCGTAATACTGCTCGCGACGGTGGGCATAGGCGGCGCAGGCAGCCGACCAATCGTGTTCGGTAAGGAGTACCTCGCTCAGCGCGCGCACATCGTGGAGGAGCAGCGCTGTCCCATGCCCGATCGTCGGGTCGGGCGCTCCCGCCGCATCGCCCACGAGCACCACGCCGTTGCCGGCTACCTGGCTCGCCCAGGTATCGCAGTTGGCGAAAAAGCCGATGGGGCCGGCCTGCTCGACCTCAGCAAGCGCACCTTCCGGCATGAACTGGCTGGCGAACGCGATCAGGGCGGAAAAGGACGAACCAACCCCGGTCTCGCGCAAGCGCTCGGCCGTCATTACAACGTAGAGGCGTGACTCCTCCGGACCCACGGCAAACCAGTTGACCGCTTCCCCGCCATCCAGCAGACGTTGTCGGCCTGACGATCGTCAGTCCGGACCCCACGGACGAGCACGCCGCCGAAGCGGTGGTGCTCAGGGTCGGCCAGGGACTCGCCGCCCGTCCAGCGCCTCACGGTCGAGTGCTTGCCATCGGCACCGACCACGAGCCGTGTCTGGTACTCCACCTCCCCGCCTTCTTGCGCTACTTTGACTGTGGGGCGGCCGTTGCACGCGAATCCGGTCGCCTTCGCCGGCCGGAGCATGGTCGCGCCCTGGGCGGCCGCCCAGCTGAAGGCCGCCTCCTGCATCCGCGGGTGCAAGAATCCGATTTCGGAACACCCGTCGATGGAGTCAGTCGCCCACTGATAGGTCTCGCTGACCTGCCGGTTCTCGTAGGTCTGCACTTCGGGAATCTCGATCGTGCCGGCCTGGTCGAAGAGTTCGCGCAGACCCATCGCCAGCGCATCGGCAACGCCATAGGGCCAGGTCGTCTCGCCGCGCACCCGGTCGCGAAAGCGCGGCTCCTTCTCGACTACGAGGACGCCGAGACCGGATCGAGCAAGCACGCCGGCCAGGGTGGAACCGGCAATGCCGCCACCGACGACGATGACATCGAACGCGGTGCTCCCAGGCATGGCAGATCCTTTACTGGAGCAACGGGCACCACGAGCAAATTGTGGGAACGCGAATCTCCTCGAAGCGTATCACGTCCCTGATCAGCGGGAGCTCGGTTCGGCGCGGATGAAACGTCCCTGGTGACGAACCGGCGCCTGAGGACTTTTTCAACACGCTGAGAAAATGGGCGGCGTTGAGGAACTAAAGCTCTACGACGAGCGGCCGAGCTAGTGCCCGGCCGCGTCCCGTTCTCGTGTGCAGGTGGCACTAGTTACCAGTGCCCCAGCCCCAATCGCCTCTTGCTGGCCACTGCCGGCCTTGATGGCGATCTTCTGGGGCTTGGTCCACTCCGCCTTCGGCAACGTGATGCGGACGATGCCGTGCTCGAAGGTGGCCTCCGCCTGGCTCGCATCGACCTCAAACGGCAACGTCACCGTCCGCTGGAACTGGCCCGACCAGGAGTTCGTGGGCGTACCAGGTCGCATTCTTGCCTTGGTCGCTGTCAGCGACATTCGGCACCGTGCCGGAGAGGGTGAGCCTGTTCTGGGTGTAGGTGATCTCCAGCTGCTCGGGAGTCATCCCGGGCACCGCAGCGATGACGATCGCTTCATCCGGCGTGGCATAGACATCCAGTGGCACTGGGCGGGCCATCGCCTGAGAACCGCCACCCCAACCGGAGCGCGCCCCTCCTGAGGGGACGAAGCTGTCGGTCAACAGCTGATTCATGGCGTCGCGCAGCAGAACGAAATCGGAACTGAGGGGGAACTGACTGACCATCGAACTCACCTCCATCGTGCAATCCAAGCGAACCTGAACCGAACGACAGTGGCCGGAAGTTGGCCGATCCGTCTAGAGGCATTGATACCATAGCTCTGAGGTGAGTGTCAAGGAACGTTCGCGCGGCGTATCAATCCGGAGTGCCCAGGGTGTTCGGATGTCAAATCGCTTAGGAACCCGTTGCGGGACCCGGCGGCCCCGGAAAAGGCTCAGAGGCTGGCGATTGCCTTTCAGTGACCCCTGTGCTTGGAAACGCGTCGGTAGCGGGGTCGCTCGCGTGCTACCCTCCCGGCCCGCCCACGGCATCGCGCGTCGGTTGCGGGGTGATCCCAGCAGGAGGACCGCCATGTACGTCACGTTCGTGTTCCCCCGCCCGCAACCGGGCAAGGCCGCCGAGTACGCCCAGCGCTGGAAAGCGATCCTCGCCCCGCGCGTGCGCGCCCTTCCAGGCTTCCGCGCTGGCTACTTCTCGGCGACCCGGCGGCGAACACCGTTCAGGACATCTACTTGGGACGAGCGACCGGCGAAGGCCTCGAGCAGGCCATGAATGACTTCCGGCACCAGTGTCGCGACCTCACCCTCGGACCGGGGCGGCACGAGGACTTCGTGGTCCTGGCCGAGGCGTAGCGCGACGCGGACTGATTCGGCAGGGTGGACCCCGCCGACGGTGAGCCGAGAGGGCACAGGAGGACACGATGGCCATAGGTGCTGAGCACGACGTTCCCCCACCCGTTGCGATGATGGGTCTCATCACCGGCTACTGGGTCAGCCAGGCTGTCGGTGTCGTGGCGCTGCTCGGGGTCGCCGACCAGCTTGGCGAGGGCCCGAGAAGTACCGACGACCTGGCCCGGGCCGTCGGTGCCGATCCGCAGGCGCTGTACCGGGTGCTGCGGCTGCTGGCCAGCATCGGCGTCTTCGAAGAGGTCAGCCCGGGATCCTTCGGGCTGACCCCGCTGGGCGAGACGCTGCGCTCGGATGCACCCGGCTCGGTCCGCAACTTCGCCATCACCGAGACGGCGCCCGGGCACTGGCTGCCCTGGGGACGGCTGTCCGAGAGCGTCCAGTCCGGCCAGCCCATGGCGCGCGAAGCGCTCGGGATGGAGCTGTTTGACTGGTACGCGCAGAACCCCGAGGAGGCGGGCTACTTCAACGCGGCGATGGGCAACCTCTCAGCCCTGGCCGCGAGCGAGCTGGTACGGGTCTATGACGTTTCCACGGTGCGGACGGTCGCCGATATCGGGGGGGCACATGGGGTGCTGCTGGCCGCGGTCCTACGGGCCAACCCGGCCGCACGGGGAATCCTCTTCGACCTGCCCCACGTCATCGCCACAGCCGGAGACGCCATTGCCGCGGAGGGACTCTCGGAGCGGTGCGAGTTGGTGAGCGGCGACTTCTTCGAGGCGGTGCCGGAGGGGGCTGATCTGCACCTGTTGAAGCAGATCGTCCACGACTGGGACGACGAACGGGCGACGCGGTTGCTGCGCACCTGCCATCGCGCGCTCAGTCCCGGGGGCAAACTGGTGCTGGTCGAGATGGTCATCCCGCCGGATAACCAGCCGAGTCCGGCGCAGGCGATGGACCTGAACATGCTGGTCTTGCTCGGGGGGCGGGAGCGCACCGAGGAGGAGTATCAGCGGCTCTTCCAGGGGGCGGGCTTCCGGCTGGAGCGGGTCATCCCCACGCACT
>CAVQLL010000006.1:0-27075 GCA_963713325.1 uncultured Actinomycetota bacterium | reverse complement strand
GAAGTCCGACCTCGAGCAGACCGCCGAGGGCATGGCCTGACGGGTCACCCGCGCGCGGGACATCCGCTCGCCGGCTCGGCGGTGCAATGTGCATTCCTGCACATTGCGTGTGCGAGATGCGCCCTTGCACGCGCATCCGTGAAGTGGCAGAATCACCTGAGCGTGATCCCCTTAACCACGCGACGACTACAAGGAGGTAGTTCCCTATGACAACCGACACCTCGGGTTTTTTCCATCGAGCGGATCCAAAGGTTCTCCCGCTCCGACCGGCCTACGCAAGGTCGTGGCCGCCTCGATGGCAGGGACGGTCGTCGAATGGTACGAATTCTTCCTCTACGGTACCGCCGCCACGCTGGTCTTCGGCAAGCTGTTCTTCCCGCAGACGCGAAACGACTCGACGGATCATCGCGGCCTTCGCGACCTACGCCGTCGGCTTCATCTCGCGGCCGCTGGGCGGGATCGTCTTCGGCCACTTCGGCGACAGGTATCGGGCGAAAGTCGCTGCTGCAGTTCAGCCTTCTGCTGGTCGGCGGCTCGACCTTCCTGATGGGCTGCCTGCCCAGCTTCGATGCGATCGGCTACTGGGCGCCGGCCCTGCTGGTCGTCCTGCGGTTCTTTCAGGGCTTCGCGCTGGGCGGCGAATGGGGCGGAGCGGTGCTGCTGGTGACCGAGAACAGCCCGAACGCCAGTCGCGGCTTCTGGGGCAGCTTCCCGCAGGCCGCCGTGCCCGTCGGCAACCTGCTCGCCACGGTCGTCCTGCTGGTGCTCTCCTCCACGCTGACCGCAGAAGATTTCCTGAACTGGGGTTGGCGCATCGGCTTCTGGATGTCGGTGATCGTCGTCGGGATCGGCTACTTCATTCGCACCAAGTGTCGGATTCGCCGATCTTCCTCGCTGCCAAGGAAAAGGTGGAGCGGGAAAAGTCCGCCGGATACGGGCTCGTCGCCGTGTTCCAGCGCTATCCGCGCGGAGTATTCACCGCCATGGCGCTGCGGTTCGGCGAGAATATTCTCTACTATATGGTCGTCACTTCTCGATTACCTACTTGAGCCACCGCGGGATCGACACTGCGAGATCCTCGGCCGCTGTTCCTGGCCCACGTCGTGCACTTGGTTTGCATTCCGCTGGTCGGCCCGCTGACCGACAAGGTCGGACGCCAGCCCGATCTACATCCTCGGCGCAGCACTCGCGATAGCCTGGGCCTTCGTCGCCTTCCCGATGCTCGATACCGGGACGACCGGCTTTATTTGCCTCGCGATCATGCTGGGGCTGGCGATTCACAGCCCGATGTATGCCGCGCAGCCGGCGGTGATGTCCGAGATGTTCCCGACGCGGATGCGCTATTCGGGGGTATCGCTCGGCTATCAGGTCACGCTCTCGTCGCCGGCTCGATGCCCCGATCATCGCTACCGCCTGCTCTCGACAGTACGGCAGCTGGGTGCCGGTCGCGATCTACCTCGCACCTCGCCGCGGGTTGTCACGCTCGTCGCGGTGATCCGCCCCTGCGCGAGACGGTCGGCGTGTCGCTCTGCGGCTGCCTTGATCCACGACGCCGACCGCGCGAAGGTCGCCTCGGAGGAGAAGTTGTCGACGCGTAAGCGGATTCACCGACGGATGCCGCGGGCGGCCGGTTCTTCGGAAGCGGTCGTGCCGCGGTATCCGTGCGTTCAGGGTGGCGACGCCACCCGGTCGCCCCGTCAGCTCCCCGCGGCTTCGGCCAAGCGCCTCGGCCAGCCCTGCATAGCGCGGCACCCGCTCGGCGTACCGCGCGTACTCGTCGCCGAACCGATCTCGGAGCTCGCGCTCCTCTGCGACCGAGCCGCCGAAGTGCTCGACGAGGATGGCCACGGGCACCGTGGCCGCCACCCACGCGGTTCCGCGCAGCGCGCCGACACCGAGGTGGATGAGCCACCATCCGGCGTACATGGGGTGACGGCTGAAGGCGTAGGGTCCGGTGGTCACGATCGCTTCCGGCTGCTCGAGCTGCAACGCGCCGCGGTGCGACGGCGACGTTCGATGAGCGCCCACACGTTCAGCGCAAACCCCGCGGCGAACGCGGCGGCGCCCGCCGCCCGTTGGAGCGCCAGAGGGCCGGGGAGCCGGGCTGGGGCGAGCGCGGTCGAGCACGAGAACCGCCACGACGCCCAGAGCCGACCCCGCCGGCAGCGGGAGATTCTCGTAGAGGCCGATGGCGCGCTTCGCGATGTTCGACCTCGACGACACCCGCTCCGGATGCGCCGGCCAGATCGTCGTGACGCCGGCGAAGGCTGGAACGTCCATGCCTCCGAAGCTACCGATCGTGTTCGACCACGGCATTGGGTGAACCACCCATTCCCGCGGCGCCGGGTGAGGTACGCGATCTCCGCGGAGTTGCCGGCCAGCTCGATCGCCCGGTCGTACGCCGCCCGGGCGTCCGCCGAGCCGCCCAGGCGCCGCAGCAGGTCGGCGCGAGTGGCGTGGAAGGCGTGATAGCCGTCGAGCGCTCCGCCGAGCCGATCGACCGCGCCGAGCCCGACCTCGGGGCCATCGAGCTCGGCGACCGCGATCGCCTGGTTCAGGGCGACGATCGGGCTCGGGTCGATCGCCGCCAGTCGGTCGTAGAGGGCGACGACCTGCGACCAGTCGGTGTCGTGTGCGTCGGGCACCGAGGTGTGGACCGCGTTGATCGCGGCGAGGATCTGGAGCCGGCCGGGGACGCCCGTCGCCGCGGGCGACCACGGCCAGGCGCTCGCGCACGAGGGCGCTGCCCTCCGCGATCAGTGCGCGGTCCCAGGCGCCTCGGTCCTGCTCGTCGAGTCGCACCAGTTCGCCCGACGCCGAGATCCGCGCCGGGGCCCTCGCCTCCGTCAGCAGCATGAGGGCGAGCAGCCCGGCCACCTTGCCGTTGTTCGGCACAGGGTCAGGACCAGGCGGGCCAGCCGGATCCCCTAGAGGTCAGGTCGCGACGGATCGGGTCGGACTCCTCGCCCGACGCGAGGTAGCCCTCGTTGAAGACGAGGAAGAGTCAGCGAGTTCTCCGTCGACCCGGGTCGGAAGGTCTTCGGCCGCCGGTACGGGAGGGGTTCCCGGCGGCCCTGATCTTGCCTTCGCGCCAGCGACGCGCTGCCGGTGGTGGTCTCCTGCAGAAGAAGGCGTGGGCGATCCGGCGACGGTGAAGCCGCCGACCATGCGCAGGGCGAGCGCCACCCGGACATCGATCGAGAGCGCAGGGTGGCAGCACGTGAAGGTAGCCGGAGCCGGTCATCCTCGACCGCGCCGGTCGGATGCGGGCGGTCCGTCGTCGTTGAGCATGAGCGCCTCCTTGCGCTTCGAGTCGCGCTGCGCCTCCCGTCGCAGCCGATCGATCGCCTTGTGGTTGGCGGTGGTGGTGATCCAGGCGCCCGGGTTCGGGGGCACGCCATCACGCGGCCACCGCTCGACGGCGATCGCGAACGCCTCGGCGGCCATCTCCTCCGCCAGATCGAGATCGCCGAACCGACGGGCGAGCGAGGCGACCAGTTGCGCCACTCCTCGTGGTGGACGCGTACGAGGACCGCCTCGACGGTCGGGGTGTCGGTCACTCGCCACCCACGGGGCGGACCTCGATCGTGCGGCCGGCACACTGCGCCATCAGCGTTCTCCCTTCAGCAAGGCGGCACCGGTCGGGGTCGGCTCACTGGTACCACGAAGATCTTCGGACGAATTCGACGCCTTCGCCTAGATTGCCCGAACTCTGGCCGGACGTGCACTCGAAGAAATCGAGCATGCAGTGTCGGATTGGGGCGGGGACGTTCGTAGAAGAGGTGAAGGAAGGAGATCATGACCATGAAATTGACGACGACGACCAACGTCACCGTGGACGGCGTGATGCAGGGATTGGGCGGGCCTGACGAGGATCGCAGCGGCGGCTTCGACCGCGGCGGATGGGCCATCCCCTCGTCGATACCGAAGCGGGGACTATCTCGACCAGATCTACGGCAGCGCGGCCGCGTTCCTCTTTGGCCGGCGGACGTACGAGATCTTCGCCGGCTCCTGGGGAACGATGGCGACCCGAGCACGAACCCGATCGCGGCCGCGCTGAACAGCCGGCCCAAGTACGTGGCGTCGAGCCACCTCACCGACCCGCCGTGGGCGGGCACGACCGTCCTGACCGGCGACCTCGTCACAGCCATCCGTGATCTGAAGACGCATCACGATGGCGAGCTGCTGGTTCCGGGCAGTGGGGTCCTCGTCCGATGGCTGCTCGCCAACGACCTGGTCGACCAGCTCGACCTGGTCATCTATCCCGTCGTGGTGGGCAAGGGCACCCGGCTCTTCCCGGAGTCCGGCCCGGACCTCGCGCTCGACCTGGTCGCCTCACGGCACACCGCCCGCGGCATCACGATCCAGACCTATCGCCCCGCTGGGCGCCCGACGTACGTGACGTCCACGCTCGATCCGGCCGACGTCGCACAGAGATGGCAATAGCCGATACCCAAGGAGAACATCATGACCGCCACGTACACCTTCGACGTCTTCTCGAGCCTCGACGGCTTCGGCGCCGCCGGCGGCGACTGGACCGGATACTGGGGCAAGCAGGGCCCCGAGCTCTCGACCATCGCCTCGACCTCTACGGCGAGGAGCAACGGATGGTCTTCGGTGCCAACACGTACCGGGAGTTCGTGCAGATGCTCGCCTTGAGCACCGAGGAGTCCGAGGTGCGCGACCCGTGGGTCACCCGGATGTTGAACTTGCCGGCCACGGTGGTGTCGACCACACTGGAAGGCCCCCTCGACTGGCCGGACGCGACCGTCGTGAGCGGCGACGCCGTCGACATCGTCGCCCGGCTCAAGGAGGAGTCCGAAGTGCCATTGCGCTCGCACGGCAGCCTGTCGATGAACCGTGCGCTGATGGCCGCCGGCCTCGTCGACCGCCTCCAGGTGACGCTCTTCCCGGTGATCACGGGTCAGACCGGACTGGACCCGATCTTCCATGGTGCGGCCGACTTCGACCTCGAGCTGATCGAGAGCCGCACGCTCGACCGCCACATCCAGGAGCTCGTCTACCGGCCCAGCCTGCATGGCTGAGCATGGCTAACCCTCCTCGTTCGCGACTGCCTCGATCCAGTCGCCGTCGTCGCCGTCGAGGAAGGGTCCAGTCGCACCGCCCTCCTCGACCGACGATGCCTCTGCCGACACCGTACCGCCCGCACGACGGATCTCGACCGCGACCTCAGCCGGCATCGGTTCGCCGTTGTGCGCGATCAGCCATTCCCTCGTCGAGGGCTGCAGATTCGGCCACCAGTTCTCGATGCCCATGATCGAAGCCTTGCACTCCTCCCTTGAGAACACATCCCCCACTGAGCGGTGGCGACGGTCGGAGGCGCATGGAAGGGTGGTGGCACGACCTCGGAGGAGTTGTCATGTGCGGAAGGTTCGTCGTCTCGCAGAAGGTCACCGACCTCACCGAAGTGTTCGACGCCGAGAACGACTACGAGGACTGGGAGCCTCGTTTCAGTCTCGCGCCCACCGACACCGTCCCGATCGTGCGCGAACGACCCGACTCGGAGAGCGGGGAATTCGTGCGCCGTTCGAGCCGGCGGTGTGGAACTTCCATCCGGCGTTCATGCGCGACTCGAAGCGGCCGCAGTTCAACAGCCGCATCGAGACCGTCTCCACGAACGGTCTGTGGAAGGGCGCGTTCGCGTCGGGTCGGTGCATCGTGCCGATGCACGGCTACTACGAGTGGACGGGTGAACCCGGTCACAAGCAGGCGCATTTCCTGCGCGGGTCCGACGACCTGCTCGCGGCGGCCGGCATCTCGACGGCGCGCAAGCTCGACGACGGCAGCTGGGAGGTCTCGACGTCGATCATCACCCGCGAGGCGCGCGACGCGAGCGGTGAGATCCACGATCGCATGCCCGTCTACCTGCCGCTCGACGCGGTCGACCACTACCTCGACCCCACGAAGCTCGATGCGGGCGGCATGCAGGCCATGGTCGACTTCCTGATCGAGGCATCCGACCGGGTTGCGCCGACGATCACCGAGTACGAGGTCGATCCGCGCGTGAACAACCAGCGGCGCATCGACCCGACCGACCCGACCCTCATCGAACCGATCGAAGAGAGTGACACTTGATCTGACCGACGCCGGGAACCGGCGAACTGGCTCTCAGCGCTCATCCATGGCTCGGGGCCTCGGCCCGAACCAGCGCGTGAGCGCGTCGGTGAGTGTTTCGTCGCTTCCGGGATCGACCCATGCCACGTGACCGTCGGGCCTGACGAGCACAGCCCTTGGAGATTCGATCTCCCCGACGACCGGAATCTGCCACACGCCGGTGAACCGCACGTCGAGCGCACGGACTCGGTCGGCCCAGGGCGAGATGTCGATGCGCCCTGAGCCGGCGAAGTCGAGGAGCACCGGTCGGGCGTCGTGCAGCAGCGCGTAGACCCGGGTCGGGCCCGCCGGGGTGTCGAGGTCGAGGTCCGGCATCCGTCGTCCGAGAAGCGGATGTCCCTCCCCGAGGTCGTAGACGACGTCGAGGCCGTGGATGAGCGCCGGCGACCTGTCTGCGGGCCGGGGCCGTCGTCATGAGGTCGTCGATGGTTTCGCTCAGCGCGGCGGTGCGCGGGTCGGCGCGTTGCAGTGCCGTCTGCGCCATCGAGTGCCTGAGCGCTCGCGCTCCTGCAGGGTGCCGCTCGGCGTGGTAGGTGTCGAGCAGCGCCTGCGGTGAGACGCCGCTGACGACCTGGGCGAGCTTCCACCCCAGGTTGACGGCGTCCTGGATGCCCAACCCGATCCCCTGGCCGCCGGCGGGATAGTGGATGTGCGCCGCATCGCCGGCGAGCAGGACCCGCCCGCTCCGGTAGGCCGCAGCCTGGCGCGTGGCGTCGGTGAACCGCGAGATCCAGGTCGGGTCGTGCACACCGAAATCGGTTCCGTAGACCGAGGTGAGCGCGCTGCTGAGATCGGAGAGCGTGGGTTCAGTGGCCGGGCCGATCTGCCGTTCCGTCGTGACGACCCGATAGGTGTGCCCGTCCTCCATCAGGTGGAGCGCGTGCACACCTCGCTCGTCTTGGACCATGCCGCCCGGGGGCTCCTCGGTGACTTCGACCTCGGCGATGAGGTTGCTGCGCGTCGCTTCCCAACCGGGAAACTCGATGCCGGCTGCCTTGCGGATCACGCTGCGGCCGCCGTCGGCTCCGACGAGGTACTTCGCCCGCATCGCCTCACCCTCGCGGAACACGACGTCGACACCGCGATCGTGCTGGACGAAGCCGGTCACCTCGCGGCCGCGCTCGATCCGAACGCCGAGCTGCTCGATCCAGTCCGCGAGGATCGGCTCGATACGGTTCTGCCACAGCGCCAGCCCATAGGGGTGCCGTGTCGGAAAGTCGCTGATGTCCAGCACGGCTGTGCCGAATCGCGCCGTCTGCGCGATCTGCCCTTCCGCGAGAAACCGATCGGCGATCCCGCGTTGGTCGAGGATCTCGATGGTGCGCGAGTGGAACCCCCCGGCACGCGACCCCACCAGCTCCGACGTCTCGCGACGCTCCATCACGGCCACATCGACGCCCGCCAACGCGAGCTCACCGGCCAGCATCATCCCGGCCGGCCCGCTGCCGACCACGATCACCTCAGCCACGGAACTCACGAGCGCGCCAGCTCGCCCTCGTACGCCGCGCGCAATTCATCGAACGCGGACGGCACGCCGGCCGGCCGCGCGATGCCGAGGTGCTGCTCGCGCAGCTCGTCCATGAACCTGTCCCAGAACTCCGGGCCTCCGCGTTCGAGCAACTCGGCCCGAACCGACAGCTCCCGGCTCACCGGCAGGTGGCGCCGCCCCCACGCTCCGAGGTGCGCGAGGACCGGAACGAGCTGGATGGCGGGCTCGGTCAGGCTGTAGACCACCTTCTGCTTGTGCGTGGGATCCGGCGCTCGCGAGACCATGCCGAGCCCGACGAGACGCTGCAGGCGGTCCGCCAGGACGTTGGAGGCGATCCGCTCGTCGGACTTCGCGAGCAGCTCGTTGAAATGCCGTCGGTTGCCGAACATCATGTCGCGGATGACGATGAGCGACCACTTGTCGCCGAACACCTCGAGTGAGAGGTTGATCGGGCAGCCCGACCGATGATCCATACGCACCTCCTGAAAACCACTTGCAGTCTACAACTGGTCTGCGCTAGCCTGTCGACCAGTTGCAATTCACAACTGGTTGAAGGAGTCAGATCATGGGCAAGGTGTTCAGCGACCTCGCGGTCTCGGCCGATGGCTTCGCGGCGGGCCTGAACCAGCGCGAGGAAGCGCCGTTCGGCGACGTCGACGAGAACTGGCTGCACCGGTGGATGTTCGAGACGTACGACGAGAACCGCGAAGAGGTCGATGCCATCGTCGACTCGGGCGCGACCATCATGGGCCGCAACATGTTCGGTCCGGTCCGCGGCGAGTGGGACCGCGACTGGCGAGGCTGGTGGGGTCCGAACCCGCCTTATCACGGCCCGGTCTTCGTGCTCACCCATTTCCCGCACGAACCCATCGAGATGGAGGGCGGCACCACGTTCCACTTCGTCACCGAGGGCATCCACTCCGCCATGGAGCTGGCGCGCGCCGCAGCAGGCGACCGGAACATCTCGATCGCGGGTGGCGCCACGACGGTCAACCAGTTCCTCGCCGCTGGTCTCCTCGACGAGCTGCGGCTGCACGTGACACCGTGCATCCTCGGCGCGGGGGAGCGCGTGTTCGATGGTGTGCCGGCGCAGGCGCTGGAGCGCGTATCGGTGCGGGCGGCGTCACTCGTGACGCACATCACGTATCGGCCGGTGAAGGCGTGACGCTCGCGACGAAGCAGGGCGGCTAGCCCAGCCTCACGTCGGCCACGACCGGGAAGTGGTCCGATGGATACAGGTCGCCTACGGGTGCGTCCACCGTGAATGCCGCCTCGACCGAGACATCCGCACCCCGGTTCACGAGGATGTGATCGATGCGCCGATCGATCTCCTTGGTCGCCTCGAGTGGGGCGAACGGCACCGCTGAACTGAGGGTCACCGCATCGGGGTCACCGCCGCCGAGCTCCCAGGTGTCGTCCGCCACCACCGCGAGTGGAGCGAACTCGGCCTGGTTCACATCGCAGTTCAGGTCGGCGAGGAGGAACGCGGGGGCGGCTGCGGACCTGGAGTGGCCGTCAGACCCCTCGAGCAGCCTCGCCAGGGCCGAGGTCTGCGCCAGGTGGTCGTCGGCATAGTCGGGTTCCCACTCGGTCGCCGCTACGACCACACGAAACGTGGCATCAGGATGCCGCACCTCTGCCTCGAGGGCCACCGGGGCGACCTGGCGGTGGCTCACCGGCAACTCGTGCCGGCGAACGGCCGACAACGGCCAGCGGCTCACGATACCCACGCCCATGCGCACGCCCGCCTGATCGGAATGCTCCGGCGGCTCCGGTACAGGTGGAAGTGACGGCCCGTCGAACGCCGCATGAAGGCCGAGTCGCTCGGCGATGACGTGCGCCTGCGAGAACTCGTCGACGGACCAGCACTCCTGCAGCCCGAGCACGTCGGGCCCCAGCCGCTCGAGGGTCGTCAGGATGGCCCGCTCCCGCGCCCGCCAGTCGGGCTCGAATCGCCACAGCACGTTCCAGGTCACCAATCGCACGTGCCGCAGCATAGGCAGGTCCCCGCGGCATCCGGAACCCCTTGCGGTTCGCGCATCCAACGGATGTCAGAGCCTCATCGAAGTGGTCGTGAGCGCAACTCGGTCCAGAGTGCGAGACATTCCGGTCGCAGGATGCCCGTCTGGAGCTCGAGGCGACGCCGGGTGCGCTGGTTGAGCTCGACCGCGTCGATCGAGATCTCGTCCATCGACGCGGGGTCGATCGCAAGCAGCTCGGCCATGGACAACCCGAAGACGAGACGGGAGACGCCGGCCGTCCAAGCGGCGGAGAAGCACATCGCACAGGGTTCGACCGTGCTGACAAGAGCGCAGCCGTCCAACGACCGCCCCTGGTGACGCACGGCGTCGCGCACCGAGAGGATCTCGGCGTGGCTGGTCAGGTCGGAGTCGGTCTCGACCTGATCGTGCCCGCGCCCGACCACGGAACCCTCAGGCGAAACGACCACGGCACCGTAGGGGAGCTCACCGAGATCACGTCCCAGGATCGCAAGCCGGATGCTCTCCCGCATCGCCTGCTCGTCCGAGAGTCGCCCCTCAGCCATCGGATCACCGACCTTTCCGAGTCGTACGTGAACAGATGGTCGCGGCCGGGCCGATCATCCGGCGACGAGCGTCGCCATCTTGTCGAGGCACTGCTCCAGGCCCGCCTGCGACATGTCGCGCGCCTCGGCGCTCGTGTACCCGTGCTCGGTCATCTCGAGGCGCGTGCGTCCGTCGGCGATCCCGGTCAGCACGACCTCGTGCTCCCCGCTGTCGGGCACCCCGTCGGCCGGAATCCCGGCCTCGGCCGGGGTGATGGCGTTGCCCTCCGCATCTGCGAAGCGGAAGACGTAACGCAGGCGCCGCGGTGCATCCAGCTCGGTGATGTTCCACGTGCTGTACTGCTCGACACCGCCCCACTCATCGGGAGCGCGCATGGCGACGAAGATCCGCCCGCCCACTCGGATGTCGGCTTCAGCGCGGGGGCACGTGAATCCCGCAGGACCCCACCACGCTCGCAGGTCGTCGGGCTGCGTCCACGCGGCCCACACGCGCTCGATCGGTGCGTCGAATTCTCGGACGACGTGAACGGCATATGTCGGCTCGGCCATGCCCGGACCCTACCGCGTCTGCCTCCGCAGGGGAACCGGACCAGTGAGTCGGATCCGGAACCGCGATCTCGACCGGGGGTTGGCCCCGATGGCCGCCCGACGCCCCCGCCATAGACTGGCCGCATCACCAGTCACCTGATGGAAGGCCTCGAGATCGGGGGTGCGTCGACATGGGTGTCACGCAGGTCGAATCCACCAACAGTCCTGATGTCGCGGGCCCGGCCCTTCTCGGCCGCACCGGTCGCCGACGGAGCGGCACGATGATGCCCGCAGGTGCCGCGGCCGCCGTCGGCGGCATTGCCGGCCTGACATGGGCTGCCGGATTCCGCGAGTACATGGCGTCGCTCGTCGGCAACGAGTCGAAGGTCACCTGGTACGGCACGTTCGGCACGATCCTCCTCCCCGCGGCCGCCATCGGGGCGCTCTTCGGCTGGGCCGAGCAACGCCGCGCGAACGGTGAGGACCTACCGTTCCGCCGCACGATGGCTGCGGCCCCGATCGTCATCGGCGTCCTCCCGCTCACCCGGCCCGGAGCCGTCGCCACCCTGCGCAAGACCGGCGAAGGCAGCGCCGCCAGTGGCGTGGCGCTCGCCGCGATCGGCGGCGGCTATGCCGTCGCAGGCAGCGGGCCGGCATGGACGCGGGTGGCGACGGGAGTGATCGCAGCGGCAATCGCGGTCGGTGCCGCCGCGAGCGTGCCGTCGATCGGCGGATCCCGCCTCGCCCTCTCGAAGCCGCGCGGCGCACTCACGGCCGCGCTCGGAGCGGGGTCGGTGCTCACGCTCGCGCTCGCAGCATCCGTGCCGTTCCGCGGACGCCCGCGTGCCGACCGGCTATCGGACACGTGACAGCCGCTCGGCCATCAGGCGCGCGTCATGCGGCGAACCCGGGGAGATCGTCGATGCTCCGCGTGTTCTTTTCGGCGCGGTACTCCGACATCCCCTCAGGACCCTTCTTCTCGGCTTGCAGCCGCAGAAGATCACGCTCACCGGTCAACTCCATGACGGGTACGCCCCAGCCGCACGAATCGCTGATCCTCGTCACATCCACGGTGATGACGGCTCGCGTGCTCGGGTGGTCGGGGTGGAGTGCCACGACCTCTTCGAAGGCTGCGTCGCCGGGAAGTGAGACCGACCCCCGGCCGTGCAGCCGCACGATTCGCGGGCGGCTGTCGAAGGAGGCGAACATCAGGCAGACCCGCCCGTTCTCCCGAAGATGCGCGATCGTCTCGACGCCGCTGCCGGTGTAATCGACCCAGCCGACGCGGTGGTCGCCGAGGACTGAGAACGAGTCGTGCCCACGGGGAGACACGTTGACGTGACCGTCGGCGCCGAGAGGGGCGGTCGCGACGAACCACATGGGCTGCGCCTCGATCCATGCCTTCAACGTGTCGTCGATGGAGTCGAAGAGCTTGCCCATCCTCAAAGACTAGATCGTGGGTGGCCGATCGTCGCGGCCGTCGGTGTCTAGCGGGCGAGGTCGTCGAGCTCACGCCGCAGATACTTCGGAGCCTGTATCCACCAGGCCTCGGTCACCAGCTCGGCGAGATGGTCCTCGTCGATGCCGGCCATGCGGAACGCGACCTTCGGCTCGCCCCAGGTCGTCGTGGTGCGCAGGAACACGTCGGGCGCCATTTCGACCAGGGCGAGCGCGTCGAGGCGGTCGGCGACCTTCACCCCGACGACGAGCTCGGCTGCGACGATCGCGCGTATCTCCGCGGGGATGCTCGGCCAGGGGTGGCACTCCCACGCGTAGAGCTTGCCGCGCACGAACCACGCGGCGCCGCCCGTCGTCGCGCGCTCCTCGCTGCCGGGCAACCCGACAGCGGTGCGGCGCAGATCGTCAAGGGTGGCCACAGGGCGAGCCTATGACGCACGCCCGACACGGGAGATCCGTCGCACTACGCGCGTTCCACCGGGAGCCACAACTCGCAGGTCGCCGTACTGAAGTCGGCGGCGCGGTCGAGTATGGCCACGATCGAGGGTCCAGGCCTCAGCAGCCAGGGGTTGGAGGGGAACCAGTCGGTGGCCGTCGCGGCCCACGTGGACTGCAGGACCTCCGGGTACGGGCCCGCGACGTGGAACACCGCCCAGCTCCCGGCCGGAACTTCGATCGCGTCGAGGCCCTCGGGCACCGGCGTCGTTTCGGTGACGGCGACGCCGTGAAGGTAGGTCAGCTCGCTGCCCTCCGTGTAGTCGGGGTCCACGTCGGCACTCACCTGGAGTAGCCCCGCCGGCTCGGTGTTGCTCAATCCCTTCAGGCGGGTGTGCTCGGCTTCGGGCAGGGAAGCGATGTGCGCTTGGATGTGCGGATTGGCGCCGTGGTGGATGAGCGGCACGCGGGCCGAATGGCCGACGAGTCGGAACGCCGGGCGATCGGCGATGCGGGTGTCCATTGTGGTGTTCCCTTCTACGGTCAGGCGGAACCTGAGCTGCGGTTGCGTGCGAAGGGGGCCACCGTTTCGGCGCACTTCACCAGGGCTGACGCCATGCACCGATCGGAATGCTCGGCTGAATGCCTCAGTGGAGCCGTAGCCGGACCGCACCGCGATTCCCAACAGGTCGCCGTCTCCGATGACGTCGGCCGCGGCGACGGCCATGCGGCGCCGCCGGACGTACTCGGACAACGGCATCCCGGCCAGCGACGAGAACATCCGGCGGAGGTGGTACTCCGTCGTGCCGAGACTGCTCGTCAGGGCGGTGATGTCGATCTCATCGGTGAGGTGGTCCTCGATGTATTCGACGACTCGGTTGAGGACTGCGATCACGGTTTCCCCTTTCAGCACCAAGCCTGCTCGTCAACCCCGGCCAGCACCCGACTATCGCGGTTCGATTCGATCGCGTCGCACTCAGGGCTCGGTCACCAGTGGAAGCCACCGAAGTGACGTCCATGATTGCTGTGCACATGGTCGGGGTGGATATCCGCGATGCGGACGCGGGGTCCTCTTCGCGCATGGATGAGCGCGTAGCCGGACAGGAGGAGCATGACCCATGCCGGCGCCACTGCGTCGAGGCGAGCGAGCATACCGAAGACGAGTCCGACGCCCGTGGCGGTGACGCCCAGCACGATCTGGCAGAAGATGATCACCTCGGTGTCGTCCTCATTTCCGAGGTTCAGATACATCCACGTCGACCGCGTGCTCGAAGTCGCCGCCCCGCCGGCTGCTGCGAAGACGATGACGACGCCGCTCAGGATCGGCAGGGCTTGAGCACCGCTGTAGTCCGCGATGAGCGCTGCAACCGCTGCGCACACACCGAGGGCCGCGGCCGTCAGCAGCAATCCGCGAATCGTCGCCTTATGTCGACTCAATGTCCACAGCGCGGTGAACAGCAGGCTCCCGACCGCTGTCACCGCGACGATGTAGTGAAGGGCGTCGGGTTTCTGCCCGTGCAAGGTGGCGCCGTGGACACTGTAGAAGCTCGTTCCCAGAGCGATGGAGAGGAAGAGCACCTGGGTGACCAGGAACTCCCGAACCCAGGGGTTCTTCCGGTCGGGTCGAGCCCGCAAGGCAGTGAGTATGCCGACCGGGTTGTTTCTGATTGCCGGACCGGATCCGGTCGGGCGGATGCGAAGCAGGGAAAGCGCCGCGACGAGCATCGCGATGATCCCGATCCACAGAAGGGCGATGTGGGCGTCCCTGCCGTTGGGGTCCAGGAAGAACAGCCCCAAGACGACCGTGATCACCAGAGTCAGTACCGCGCCACCTGTGCTCTGCACGACGCTGAGGGCCGCCTTCTCTGACGTCGCCAGCGACGAAGACATCACCTCCACCACCGCGATCGATGCGATGCCCGAGAGCAGGCCCACGACGGCGGCGACGACCCAGAGTGCGTTCAGCCACTCGGGGCTCACCACCAGGATCCCCACCCCAGTGATCGCGAACACGGCGGCTATCAACGCCAGGATCAGCGCCAGTGACCTCGCAACCGGACGCAGCCCCAGCACACGCGGCGCCACGACCGCCCCGAGCAGGGTCGCCGCGGTGAAGGCAGGGAAGATCAGCGCGGCGGCGAAGGCACTTCCGCCGAATGCGACACAGATGAACGGGAGGACCACGGCCGCGGCGGTCAGGTGATTCGCGACCCCGAAGCTCACGCTCTCGGCGGCCGCGGCGACGAAATTCCGTCGACCTCCTGGCGCGCTCATCACAGCACCAAGCTACAAGCGACGGAAACGTCCGTGGCGACGGAATGCGATAACTGATGCGATCCGTACGTCGTCGGTCGAAACCGCACGCGCTACGCAGCGACTCCGAGCGCCGTCAGCTGGCGGGGTCGTACTGGAACGCGCGCACCTCCTGCGCGCATCGGCAGGCAACCGCGATCTTCGCGGCCCATTCCAGTGCCGCCTCGCGGGAGGGCAGCTCCAGCACCGTGTAGCCGCCTTCGAGTTGCTTCGTCTGCGTGTACGTGCCCTCGGTCACCGTCCCATCGCCATCGACCATGACAGGCGGAATGCTCTCGTCGATGCCGCCGCCGAACACCCAGACTCCGGCGTCCTTCGCCTCCTGCACGACCGCGTGGGCGGCATCCGAGACTGCCTGCAGCTCTTCGACGGGAAACACCATGGCGGCACTCGGGAACGAGATCAGGTACTTCGTCATCGCATCGACTCCTTCTTCGCGCTAAACGGACCGGACCATCCTCGCCGATGCGGCTCAGCTGCGCATCAGGCTCGGCGGTCGAACAGCGAGAGTGGCCCGTCCGAGGATCCCGCGTGCGTGGATAGTGTCGGAGGATGAGCAGAACGGATCGAGCGAGTCTCCTGATTCATGCCGACAGGGAGCAGGTGTTCACCGCCCTCATCAGCGCTGAAGCGCTCGTGCAGTGGCTGCCGCCGAAGGGGATGCGCGGTCGATTCGAGCGGTTCGACATGCGCAGTGGCGGCTCCTATCGCCTGGTACTCACCTATGACGACGCGTCCGGCGCGCCGGGCAAGACGTCAGCCGACTCCGATGTGACCGAGGTGCGGATCGCGCGAATCGTTCCTGGAGAGCGGGTCGTACAGGAGGTCGATTTCGAATCGGATGATCCTGTGTTCAACGGGACGATGCGGATGGAGTGGAGCCTGCGGAGCGGGAGCGAGGGGACAACCGTCGAACTCGAGGCACGAGACGTACCAGACGGGATTCGGGCCCGTGACCATGCCGAAGGGCTCACTTCCTCGTTGTCGAACCTCGCCGCGTACCTCGAACCATAAGCGCCGCTGATCACCTCGGACTCCGGCACCTGCGACGGAGACCGACGTCGACGACTACGACTCCCATGCTCGCGCCCTGGCGGCGGTGGCCCATGGTGATGATCAGTCGTCACGCAGCCAGCTCCACTTGGTCGGGGTAGCGAAGTAGATAACATCGGAGGTATTAGCGGTATTTCTTCACGTGATCGTTGATTTTCTGGGTATCTCGCCATAGCCTGCCGTTATAGATCGGATGTTTAAGCCGATCCCTCGGCATTCGGGTGCACCACGAACAAGGGAGTTCACGTGTCAGATCAGGTCGCCTCCAGGATCGGCGCCGCCCAGCGGTCCCGTCATTTCCTACGGACGATCGCCGGTGCGGGTCTCGCCGCCCTCGCCCTGTCAACCTTCACGGCCCTCCCCGCGTACGGTGCCGAAGCGGTCACCGTCTTCGTCTCTCCCGCCGGGAGCGACACCCACGACGGTGCCTCCGCCTCGGCGCCGGTCAAGACGCTGGCCAAGGCGCAGGAGCTCGTCCGCGACGCCCTGCCCGATGGTGCCCCGATCACGGTGCAGCTCGCCGAAGGCGACTACTACCTCGATGCCGCCCTCGCCTTGACCACTGCCGACTCGGGCACTTCCGCGGCGCCGGTCCGGTGGGTCGGCGCTGGCGACGGTGCCACGATCAACGGGGGTCGCAAGCTCACCGGCGACTGGGCACCGACCGGGGCCGATCCGAGCATCATGGTCACTGATGTCCCCGCCGGGATCGACTTCGACGAGCTCTTCGTCGACGACGCCCGACAGGTCATGTCCAGGTACCCGAACTGGAACGACAGCGCCCCACGGCTCGAAGGAACGACGACGATGGCGACGCTGAACACGCGTTCCGCCGGATGGTCCGACCCAGCGACCGGCTACGTTCGCGCCATGCACTGCCACGACTGGGGCAGTGTGTCATTCACGATCACCGGCCGCGCCAGCGACGCGCTTCAGCTGAAGTTCGTCGGCGACAACAACCGCCCCCAGGACTGCAACGTCAACCTGCCGATGAACAGCAGCGCCGTCATGGTCGAGAACATCCGTGAAGAGCTCGACGCTGCGAACGAATGGTTCCTTGATCGCTCGACGAACAAGCTCTATCTGAAGCCGGCCGCCGGCGTGGACCTCACCGCAGCGACCATCGAGGTCGGCGAGCTCGACGAACTCGTCACGCTGACCGGCGCCTCGCCCACCGACCCGATCCACGACATCGCCTTCGAGAACCTCAACTTCGAACGCACCCACCGCACGCTGTTCAACAATCCGTTCGTGAGCCTCGCTCGCGGCGACTGGTCGGTGGTCCGCAAGGGCGCGGCAACCGTGAAGAACAGCCGCAACGTCACATTCACGAAGTCGTCCTTCACCGACCTCGGCGGCAATGGCATCTTCCTCGACGGGTACAACGCCGCGACCGAGATCACCGCGAGCCGGTTCGAGAACAACGGGGCCACCGACGTCCACGTCGTCGGATCGACGGGCGCCGTCCGAGACTATGCCGGCAACTACTTCACGACGCCGCGGATCAGTGACCTCGGCAGCGGCCCGAAGACCGAGGACTATCCACGCGACGTCCTCATCGAGGGCAACGTCATGCGCAACAACGGCCGGTACGAGAAGCAGACCTCGTCGGTCAACATCTCGATGGCCCTCGACATCACGGTTCGCGGGAACTCCCTGTCTGACAGCCCGCGTGCCTGCCTGAACTTCTCGGACAACACGTGGGGCGGGCACCTCATCCAGGACAACGACATCTTCGACTGCGTCCGCGAGACCGGAGACAATGGCTCGATCAATTCGTGGGGCCGCAGCCGGTTCTGGAAGACCGGTGCCGCGAACAATGCGTTCGCGAGCCTCGCCGAAGGTGTCACGTTCATGGGCAACACCGGTGGCGCGCTGACGGCCGAACAGGCGCGGGAGATGATGAAGCTCGACGTCATCAGGCCGATCACCATCGACCACAACCGCTTCTGGCACGACGGTGACTGGGCCATCGACCTCGATGACGGTTCGTCGAACTTCATCATGACGAACAACGTCCTGCTCAAGGGCGGCGTCAAACTCCGCGACGGCTTCGAGCGGACCCTGCGCAACAACCTCATCCTCGACGGGTCGACGTACGAGCAGGTGAGCTACATGCCTGGTGGCGATGTCATCGAGAACAACGTCACCCTCGGCCGGCTTCCCTACGACAACGTGCTCAACGACCCCGCCCTCGCGAAGTACGCGATCGGCAAGAACCTCTTCTGGAATGCCGGCGCGGCGATCGACGTCCGGCCGAAGAGCGGCGTCACCGAGAAGCTGTCGATCGACGGTGAGACGCTGAACTCCGCCTCGTCCTGGTACGCGGCAGGGATGGACCGTGACTCGGCCGTCGGCGACCCGAAATTGCCGACGCCGACCCCACCGGGAACTACGACTTCACCCTCGCGAGTACGTCCCCCGCACTGGCCCTGGGCTACCGGAACATCCCGATGACCGGCTTCGGCGCCCCCGACGGCGCGCTGCCGCCTGCGGCCGTGCTGCCGACCGGCACGACCGGCCCCGACCCGATCGAGCTCGCACAACGGAGATACGTCGAGAAGCTCTGGGGCGCGGACATCGCCAACATCACCACGGCGGCAGAGCAGTCGTCGTATGCGATCAGCGACTTCAAGGGCGTCAAGTTCGTCGCCGTGCCTGCCGACAGTGTTGCCGCCACGGCGGGCCTCCGCGCCGACGACCTCGTCCGGACCATCAACGACATCGAGGTCACGGAGCAACGCAATTCGTTCTGGCAGGCCTACAACGCCCTTCCTGCGGGCGCGCCGATCACCCTCAGCGTGCGCCGGGCGTCGACGAATGTCACGGTTGAACTCACCAAGCCGACCGAACCTGAGATCCTCAACAACAGCTCCGGAGTCATCTACCAAGCGCCCCCGGCCCCGACCCGAGAGTCCTGGATCTGGCGCGACGCCGCGCGGGGCGGCGCGGGTGCCTGGCTGGGCGACATCGACGCGACGCAGAACCTCGGCGACTCGTGGGAGCTGACGTTCAACGGCACCGGGATCGACCTCATCTCGCAGATCAACACGGACCTCGGCAACGTCGACATCTCCCTGGACGGCGCGTTCTACAAGACGCAATCCTTCGCCAACGCCACCCGCGAGCACCAGCAGACGGTGCTCTCCTCAGCGGCCTGGCTCCCGGCCTCCACACGATCACCGGCACGATGAAGTCGGGCAGTTACATGATCGTCGACGCGTTCAAGACGCACCCGGCGGTCGAAGTCAGGGACACCGAGGCTCCGGAGGTCACGCTCACGACGGCGCCGGTGCAACCGGCCTCAGGGTGGTTCACTGACTCGGTCACGGTCACCGTGGCCGCGACGGACGATCTCGACGATGCGCCTGCGATCGAGTTCTCGACCGGTTCCGGGTGGCAGCCCTACTCCGAGCCGATCACTGTCGGCACTGACGGCATCACCACCGTCACGGCCCGTGCGACCGACGCCGCGGGGAACGTCTCCGAGGAGACAACCATCACCGTCAAGCGCGACACGACCGCACCGCTCACCACGGCGAAGGTCGACACGAAGCAGCGGATCGTCACGCTGACCGCGGCCGACGCAACGTCGGGTGTCACCGTGATCGAGTACCGGCTCGGCGACGGCGAGTTCCAGTCCTACACCGGACCGATCCAGGTCGGCAAGGCCGAGACGACCATCGAGTACCGTGCCGTCGACGTCGCCGGTTGCACCGAGTTGACGCGGACGCTCGAGCTCGGGCGCAAGGCCGGTCCGAAGTAGTGCTCGATGGCGGTGAGCGGGCGGTGCTGGCGCCGCCCGCTCACCGCAAGGGCCCGCCCAGAGTGCTTGCAGCGCATTTCGCCAGGTAATACCGTCTCGACAAGTGGTTGCAAGCCGCACGCGGAAGGCGTTTCATGCTGAAGCAAATCGCCGAGGGTGTTCTCGTTCACGAGAGCGAGTTCCTCCAGAGCAACTCCGTTGTCGTGCAGGGGCGGAACGGTGTGCTGCTCATCGACCCCGGCATAACGAGCGACGAAATGGCGGCCCTCGCGAACGACCTTCACGAGTCAGACCGGCCCGTCGTGGCCGGCTTTTCCACGCATCCTGATTGGGACCACGTGCTGTGGCACGCGAACTTCGGCGACGCGCCCCGATACGGTACGGCCCGCTGCGCGGCCTCCATTCGAGACCTGCTCTCGCACGCGGACTGGAGGGACCGTGTAGCCGAGGGGCTACCGCCCGAGTACGCCGAGGAGATCCCGATGGACCTGCTCGGCCACATCACCGGTCTGCCCGCCGAAGCCGCGCAGATTCCTTGGGATGGCCCCGAAGTCCGCATCATCGAACATCAGGCCCATGCCCCGGGCCATGCGGCACTGTTGATCGAGGAGCGCGGCGTGCTCGTCGCGGGCGACATGCTCTCTGACATCCTGATGCCGTTCCTCGATCTGCAGGCCGCGCATCCGATCGACGACTACCTCGCCGCGCTGGAGCTGTTCGAGAAGGTGGCCGACGGCGTTGATGCCGTCGTCCCCGGTCACGGCTCAGTCGGCGGAGCTGAGCAGCTACGAGCACGAATCGACCAGGATCGCGCGTACGTGGTGGCCCTACGAGACGGCGGTGTTCCCGACGACCCGCGAGTCGGTCCATCCGCCCCGCTGGATTGGCTGCCCGACGTGCATCGATGGCAACTCCAGCGGCTCGCCCAAAAGGAGCAGAACGAGGCGCCCGAATAGCTGTGCCCGGGTCGCGACACCCGATGGAGCGATCCTCTGAGGGCCGACGTCGTCGGAGCCGAACGAGTCGACCGGTTTCGTGGGCGTCAGCGCCAGAATTCGGTGAGCTCTCGGCAAGGGCTCTGCCTTGGATGCGACCAGCGCGAGCAGCGGGCGGACGCAGCGACAGATCCATGGCATTCGCGCCGAACATGTGCTCGGAGTCGCTGTCCGGGAAGATCGTTTCGACGCTGCTGCCGCCTGCGCGGAGTTCGTCGACCTGCGCCGCAAGGTGCGTGCCCCACTCCAGTGGCACCAGTGTTCGCCCGCCGAATGGGGATAGCACCAGCACGCGTTCGTATCCGGCTGCCAGATCGGCATTCTCGGCATTCGATCGGTAGCCTCCGTCGATGTAACGGTTGTCCCCGATCCTGTAGGGAAGGCCGCTGGCACAGCTGGCGGCGACGGCGTCGGCCAAGTCGACTCCGCTGTGGCGGTCGAACACGACCGACTCACCCGTAAGGGCATCGACCGCCGTGATGAGGACCGTCCGTTGCGGCCAGAGCTGACTGGGCAGCCGCGAGGCGACGGTGGCGCGCCACTGTGCTTGCCAGGAGCCGTCCGACGTCGCATCCGTTTCGAGCGCCGCCGTGCCCAGTCTGCGGCGCAGGTCGGCCGCATCCTCAGCGGAGGCGATGATCTTGCTCATCCTCTCCATGTGGTCCGCCACTGGCCTGTTCGGAACGCGTCCTCGGGCGGATCCGCCCGCACCGGTCCGTTGCTGGGGGGCAGCGGCAAGGATGGCGGCAAGCAGGTCGGTCGGGGTCGCGCCGGCTATCTGGGCCGCGGCCGTCGAGCCGGCTGACGTCCCGATGGTCAGGTCGGCTGCGGTCACATCCAGCCCGGCATCGAACAGGCCGGCGATGACGCCGATCAGCCACGCGTTGCCTGTCGATCCGCCGCCACCGAGGACCAACGCTCGGTCGCCCGCGGCGGGCACCCGGCTTGTGGCGTCGACCTGCGTCTGATCGTGGTCGGAACCCGGCCGGTCGGAGGCCGTCGTCGAGGTGAGGTGCTGGGTTGAAGAAGGTGTTGTGTGCATGGGAGTCGCCTTTCGCGAATGGCCTGGCGGGCGCTCCCGGTGGCGACTAACCCAGTCGCGCGATCGTGGACTGCGGGGGAGCACCCACTGCGGATACTGCGTTCATGGGTCTCACCTCCTGCCGACGGATCACGATCGCCAAGACGCTAGCACGCCGGCGGCGCGAGTGCGAAGATCTCCTGCGAAGGGACGTCGTTCCCCTTGAGCACCGACAGCACGGAGTTCCCCTCGGAGGCGAACCATGGCAACACCGCTCATCAAGACCGCGACAGCATCTGACGAAGCGCTCGTGATCGCTGTC
The DNA here is from genome assembly GCA_963713325.1 of uncultured Actinomycetota bacterium. GTDB lineage: Bacteria > Actinomycetota > Actinomycetes > Actinomycetales > Microbacteriaceae > Microbacterium. The sequence goes on along the minus strand of CAVQLL010000006.1, from coordinate 5,015 downwards.
GTGGAACTCGCGTTCAGCTCAGACCCTGCGGCGCGTTGGACGTGGCCTGACCCGCAGCAGTACCTCCTGCATTTCCCGACCTTCGTCAAGGCATTCGGGGGCAAGGCATTCGCCCACGAGAGTGCCTACTACGTCGAGGGCTACGCAGGTGCGGCGCTGTGGCTGCCACCCGAGGTCCATCATGACGAAGAAGAGCTCATCGCACTGCTGCAACGCACCGGGTCGGCGCCGGTGCAGAAGGACGGCCCTGCGCTCTTCGAACAGATGGGGCGCCACCACCCGCGGGAGCCGCATTGGTTCTTGCCATTCATCGGGGTCGATCCGCTCCAACAGGGGAAAGGGTACGGCGCGGCGTTGATGCAGCATGCCCTGATCCCGTGCGATCGCGACCACACGCTGGCGTATCTCGAATCCAGCAACCCGAAGAACATCCCTCTCTATGAGCGACATGGATTCGAGCTACTGGGCACCATTCAGGTGGGAACGTCGCCGCCCATCTTTCCAATGCTCCGCAAACCACGGTGACGAGACCGGCCTCATCGTGCCTACGATGGCGACCTTTGGGGACGACACCGTCAATACCGCCCGCGACCAGTACCTCGCCGGGTCGGGCGTAGTCTGCCGCTAGTTCTTCTGCAGTTCCTCGGCGAGCATCACGAGGATGCCGCTGGGACCGCGCACGTAGGTGAGCTTGTAGACGTCCTGATAGGTCGCCACGCCGCGAAGCGGATGGCAGCCGTGCCTCGCGGCTATCTCGAGGGCCTCGTCGATGTCGTCGACGGAGAACGCGACGCGGTGCATGCCGATCTCGTTCGGAAGGGTGGGCTTCGTCTCGATCGCTTCAGGGTGGATGTACTCGAAGAGTTCGAGCCGACCGTGACCGTCTGGGGTCTGGAGCATCGCGATGTTGGCGTGGTTGCCGTCGAGGCCGACAGCAGTGTCGGTCCACTCACCACTGACCGTGTCGCGGCCGACGACCGTGAGACCGAGGTCGGTGAAGAAGGCGATCGTTGCTTCGAGGTCGCGAACGGCGATGCCGACGTTCTCAAGTTTGATGGCCATGCGTTGCATGCTACCGAGCCGGGAGCGCGCATTCGTGATACGGAGCGACACCGGCTCGCGACGGACGACCCATTTGTGGATGCCGGGCCGTGGCGGATGTCCGTCGGGCGCCGATGCCTGGCAGGAAACGCGTGATCTCGTGCAAGTGAGGGGAGCATCCTTGGGTTCATGACTGAGCAACGAGCGGTGGTGCGCATGTGGACGGGCGCCGTGCGCACGGAAGACCGGGACGCGTACGTGGACTACATCGAACGCACCGGGATGGATGCGTACCGGGCGACGAAAGGCAACCTCGACGCGTGGCTCCTCACCCGCGACCTGGGTGACGGTCGCACCGAGGTCACCACGGTCTCTCGGTGGGAATCACTCGAAGCCATCGCCGAATTCGCCGGTCCGGATCTTGAGCGCGCCGTGTTCTATCCCGAGGACGAGAGGTACCTCGTGGAACGGGACAACAGGGTGCGCCACTACGTGCAGCACACCTGAGCGTGCACGGGTGGCCTCGTCCGCTGTTCACCCGTTACGGACATCCGGCCGAGGTACTTGAAACGCGGCCGCGGCAGGCGCACAGTGGAAGGAGAGAGGGGGCTCCAATGCGCGACTGGATGACTCACCCGGATGTCATGCCGATCCTCTCCCCGGGCCGGCACCGCTCGCCACGGGGCGGGGCGTGCTTCATGGAATTCGCGTCGTACCTCGCGGGGGAGCGTTGGAGCGACCATCCCGCCTGTACGCACGGCACACTCGCGCATCTCGCACGGATGGTGAACGACAGGACGAGCCAAGCCGGCCGCGCCCGGCTCACGCCGCTCATCCCGACGGTCGTCGGCCTGACCAGCGACGACCCGCTGCTCACGTCCTGCTCGCCGTGCGAGCCGCCAGCGCCGCCCTGCCCATCGCCGCTGAGGAGCGCCAGCGTTCGCAGGCGGTGGGAGTGCGCGCCGCCCTCAGAGTCCTCGTGGAACGCGACGACGAGCTCTCCGCGGAGTCACGCGAACTGGCGGAGGCCGCCCTCCGCGCCGCCCCCGCAGCCGATGCCTGGGCCATCCAGTTCATCGAGGAAGTCGGTCCGGGTCGCCCGGGCATGACCGCGCGGCAGTGCCGGGATATCGTGACCGGCGCCGTCGATGGGATCGCGCGGGCGTGCGTCGCGGATCCCGACGATCGACTCGTCGCCCTGCTCACCGCCGCTGTGTCGGACACGGTGCGCTTCGTGGGCGCGTCGCGTGAGGCGGCGGATGTCCCCGCCGAGGTGCGCGTCCCCGTCACCCCCTAGGCCGGGATGACGACCTCAGTGACTCGCTCCTCATTTGTGGTGACTGGCGGCGGCCGTGGCGTCGGGCGCGCCATAGCGGAGCGCTTGGCTCGTCATGGACATGTGATCGCGCTGGACCGTGATGCCGAGGTCCTGGGTTGGACCACAGACCGACGAGACATCGAAGGCGTGGCCGGCGATGCGACCGATGAGGAGACGCTGGACCTGGCCTTGGAACGCGCCTCGCGGGTCGGAGTCCTCACCGGCTGGGTGAACAATGCGGCAGTGTTCAAGGATGCTGCGCTCCACGACACCGCCGTGGCTGAGGTGCTCGACCTGATCATGACGAACCTCGGACTGGCCGTCGCGGGCAGCGCCGCTGCGATCCGCCGATTCCTCACCGACGGCACTGCGGGCGCCATCGTGAACGTGTCATCGCACCAGGCCCAGCGCGCCGTGCCGGGCGCGCTGCCCTACGCCACCGCCAAGGCGGCGATCGAAGGGCTCACCCGGGCGTTGGCCGTGGACTACGCGTCGCGTGGCATCCGCGTCAACGCCGTTGCCCTCGGCTCGATCGCCACCGAGCGCTACGACCAGCGCCTGGACGAACAACTCCGGCGGCTGCATCCGCTCGGGCGGGTCGGTCGAGGAGAGGAGGTCGCCGCCGTCGTCGATCACCTGCTCTCGGCGGACGCAAGCTTCGTCACGGGCGCTGTCATCCCTGTCGACGGCGGGCGGGCCGCATTCGGTCAAGACCCGGAGGCACGCGACGTCGCCGCCGAAAGCGAGAGCTGACTGCCAATTTGCTCTAAGTCATCAGGCGGGTACGGGTGGCCAGGAACGATGCTCATCGTTATCGAAGTCGCACTCGGCCGGGTCTACATGATCATGAGGTTCGGCAGGGTGGCAAGTGCGCTGACATCGGTGACGGACGAATCGTCAAGTCCGAGCGTGGTCAGGCTGGTGAGACCCGCGAGCGGGCTCACGTCGGTGAGGCTGGTGTTGCCGTACAGGAAGAGTTCGGTGAGGCCCGTGAGTCCGGCCAGCGGTGTGAGGTCGGTGATGCCGAGGTTGTAACTCAGGTAGAGGCTCTTGAGGCCGCTCAACCCAGCCAGCGGGGTGAGGTCCGAGAGGCCCGGGCTTCGTTGCACGGTGAGCTTCGTGAGCCCGGTGAGCCCGGCGACGGGCCCGAGATCTGTCAGCAGCGGGATCGCGTCGAGATACAGCGAGTCGAGTTCGGTCATCTGCGCGACGGGGCTGAGGTCGGTGAGTGCATCGCTCCAGGTCAGAGCGAGATCGCGGAGGCCGCGCATTTCGGCGAGGGGTGAGATGTCCGCCATGGACGAGCCCCTGAGTGACGTGCCGCCGCCTTCCGCGGAGTCGATGCCGGAGTAGTCCAGGTAGGTGATGTTGTCCAGCTCTGCCAGCGGGGCGAGATCCGTAACGCCGGGCACGGACATCAGCACGAGCCGGGTGAGCGCGGGGTGGTCGGCCAGCCGAGCCAGGGGCCCGAGCTCGGTCAGCGCCGGGCTGTCGATGATGGCGAGCTCGGTGAGCGCGGGAAGCTCCATGAGACGTTCGATGCCGTCCAGGCTCGTCATGTTCCTGCAATCGACCCTGGTGAGCTGAGCAGGGTCGGTGACCTGCTGGCCGTTGAACGGCGCCACAGCCACACTCCATTCCAGGCACGCGTCGATCGAGCCCGTCTCGGGCAGCTCTGGAGGCCACGAGGGGCTGGTCGGAGGAGGGGAAACGCTCGGCTCAGCAGCAGCCTCGAGCGGCGGCGAGGAGGCGCAACCGGCAAGGCCGATCAGGACTGCGGCGGCTATCACGACTACGGCCGCGTGGGCGGCCCCGCCGGGTCCGGTGACTCCGATCACATTGAGCTCCTCGCCCACAGCGCTGGTGCGGATGGCTGTTCCACTGGCCTCCTTGCCGTTGTGTGTGAGCGATTACCGGGGGCGGTCAACGCAACCCGCAGTCCACACTAGGGCGGCACGAGCATCCGATCAGCACCGAGTTCACGAGCCCCCGACGCCTACGGGACATCCTCTTGCGGTGAGGTACCCCCGATAGCGGCTTGAATCTCCCGAATGATCGACCCGAGGATGCCCGACGCGAGAAGTCCTGAGCCGAGAGGACCCGCCGAGTCCTCACCGAGCAGAGGCAACTGCCGAAGCGCGGACTTCGTTTGGTCGGTCATGTGCTCGAGTTGCCAGGAGATTTCGTCGCGGACGGCCTCGGGCTGATCCGGAGCGGCTAGCCCGGCCGCTTTGGCGGCGTATGCGGCGGCGCCGAGAGCGTGCGCGCCCATGTGAGCGACGCCCGCGGCTTGTGCAGCGGCGCGTGCAGCAGCCACGGCCGCAGGAGAGCTCACCGCGTGCGCGGCCCGACCGGCAACGAACCGTCGGCGTATCTCACCGGCGGCATCGAGTTCACCGCGAGCAAACGCCCGAGCTCGAGCGATGGCATCACGTGGTCGACCATCCGCCGGAGCCTCCGTTTCGCACAAGACCAAGACCCGCTCAGCACAGTCCGCTGCCCACGCTGCGACCTGCGGGCGATCGGGCTCACTCAGCGTCTGCGGCGAAGGCATGCCAGCAGCCTTCCACACCGTAGGCAGCCCGATGGTCGGTGGTCAGTCGTCAGGTGGGCGACGCAGTCGCTTGACGTCGGTGCGCCGCTTCTTCGCGTCCAA
>CAVQLL010000005.1:0-23251 GCA_963713325.1 uncultured Actinomycetota bacterium | reverse complement strand
GGCCTCGGCCTTGCCGATGACGTACGACGAGCCCGAGCCCGAGAAGAAGTCGTGGTTCTCGTCGGCGTTGGGAGACAGCGCCGACAGGATCGCCGGGTTCACGTTGGTCACCGTCGACGGGAACATCGCCTCGTAGCCCAGGTTCATGAGGGCCTTGTTGGCGTTGTAGTGCAGGAACTTCTTGACGTCCTCGGTCAGACCGACGCCGTCGTAGAGGTCCTGCGTGTACTGCACCTCGTTGTCGTACAGCTCGTACAGCAGCGAGAAGGTGTAGTCCTTGAGGTCGTCGCGCTCGGCCTGGCTGACCTTCTCCAGACCCTTCTGGAACTTGTAGCCGATGTAGTACCCGTGCACGGCCTCGTCGCGGATGATCAGGCGGATGAGGTCGGCGGTGTTGGTGAGCTTGGCGCGGCTCGACCAGTGCATCGGCAGGTAGAAGCCCGAGTAGAAGAGGAAGCTCTCGAGCAGGGTGGAGGCCACCTTGCGCTTGAGCGGCTCGTCGCCGCGGTAGTACTCCATGACGATCTGAGCCTTCTTCTGAAGGTTCGGGTTCTCCACCGACCAGCGGAACGCCTCGTCGATCTCCTTCGTCGAGCAGAGCGTCGAGAAGATCGACGAGTAGCTCTTGGCGTGCACCGACTCCATGAACGCGATGTTCGTGTAGACGGCCTCCTCGTGCGGGGTGATCGCGTCGGGGATGAGCGAGACCGCGCCCGACGGTGCCCTGGATGGTGTCGAGGAGCGTGAGCCCGGTGAAGACGCGCATCGTGAGCAGCTGCTCGTCGGGCGTGAGCGTGTTCCACGACTGGATGTCGTTGGACAGCGGCACCTTCTCGGGCAGCCAGAAGTTGTTGACGAGGCGGTTCCACACCTCGAGGTCCTTCTCGTCCTCGATGCGGTTCCAGTTGATGGCCTGCACGTGGTTGAGCAGCTTGAGCGGTTCGGAGTCATTGTTCTTTCTCAGGATTAGTCTCGACTCGCTGCGCTCGCTCAACGACCGGTGGCTCAGAGCGTGCAGCAGACGCACGTATCCAGCTCGGTGCCCTCGAGGGCCATCTGGCGCAGGCGGATGTAGTAGATCGTCTTGATGCCCTTGCGCCACGCGTAGATCTGCGCCTTGTTGATGTCGCGCGTGGTCGCGGTGTCCTTGAAGAACAGCGTCAGCGAGAGGCCCTGGTCGACGTGCTGCGTCGCCGCGGCGTACGTGTCGATGACCTTCTCGTAGCCGATCTCGTAGGCGTCCTGGTAGTAGTCCAGGTTGTCGTTCGTCATGAACGCCGCCGGGTAGTAGACGCGACCGAGCTTGCCCTCCTTGCGGATCTCGATCTTCGAGGCGATCGGGTGGATCGAGCTGGTCGAGTTGTTGATGTACGAGATCGAGCCGGTCGGCGGCACCGCCTGCAGGTTCTGGTTGTAGATGCCGTGCTCCTGGATGCTGGCCTTCAGCGCGATCCAGTCCTCCTGCGTCGGGATGTGCTTGCCGGCGAACAGCTCCTCGACCTTCTCGGTCTCGGGCACCCATGCGCGGTCGATGTACTTGTCGAAGAACTCGCCGCTCGCGTAGGTCGAGTCCTCGAACCCGTCGAACGCACGACCGCGCTCGATCGCCAGGTTGTTCGACGCGCGAAGGGCGTGGAACAGCACGGTGTAGAAGTAGATGTTCGTGAAGTCCAGGCCCTCTTCCGACCCGTAGAACACGTGCTCGCGGGCGAGGTACCCGTGCAGGTTCATCTGACCGAGTCCGATCGCGTGCGAACGGTCGTTGCCGTCCTCGATCGAGCGGACCGACGCGATGTGGCTCTGCTCGCTGACGGCGCTCAGTGCGCGGATCGCGGTCTCGACCGTCTGGCCCAGGTCATCGGCATCCATCGACAGGGCGATGTTCATCGAACCGAGGTTGCACGAGATGTCCTTGCCGATCTCCTTGTACGAGAGGTCCTCGTTGTAGGTCGTCGGCGTGTTCACCTGCAGGATCTCGCTGCACAGGTTCGACATGTTGATCCGGCCCTTGATGGGGTTCGCCCGGTTCACCGTGTCTTCGAACATGATGTACGGGTAGCCGGACTCGAACTGGATCTCGGCGATCGTCTGGAAGAACTCGCGCGCGTTGATCTTGGTCTTCTTGATGCGCGCATCGTCGACCATCTCGCGGTACTTCTCCGTCACCGAGATGTCTCCGAACGGCACGCCGTAGACCTTCTCGACGTCGTAGGGCGAGAACAGGTACATGTCCTCGCCGTTCTTGGCGAGCTCGAACGTGATGTCGGGGACCACGACGCCCAGCGACAGCGTCTTGATGCGGATCTTCTCGTCGGCGTTCTCGCGCTTGGTGTCGAGGAACCGCATGATGTCGGGGTGGTGGGCGTTCAGGTATACCGCGCCGGCGCCCTGACGCGCGCCCAGCTGGTTGGCGTAGCTGAAGCTGTCTTCGAGGAGCTTCATCACGGGGATGATGCCGGAGGACTGGTTCTCGATCTGCTTGATCGGGGCGCCCGACTCGCGGATGTTCGAGAGCAGCAGGGCCACGCCGCCGCCGCGCTTGGACAGCTGCAGCGACGAGTTGATGCCGCGCGAGATCGACTCCATGTTGTCTTCGATGCGCAGCAGGAAGCACGACACGAGCTCGCCGCGCTGCGCCTTGCCCGAGTTGAGGAACGTGGGCGTGGCCGGCTGGAAGCGGCCGGAGATGATCTCTTCGACCAGGTCGGTGGCGAGCTTCTGGTCGCCGTCGGCGAGACCGAGAGCGGTCATCACGACGCGGTCCTCGAAGCGCTCGAGGTAGCGCTTGCCGTCGAAGGTCTTGAGCGTGTAGCTCGTGTAGTACTTGAACGCCCCGAGGAAGGTCTCGAAGCGGAACTTCTTCGAGTACGCCAGGTCGTTGAGCTTCTGAATGAACTCGAACGGGTACTTCTCGAGCACGGTGGGCTCGTAGTACTCCTTCTCGACGAGGTAGTCGAGGCGCTCCTTCAGGGAGTGGAAGAAGACGGTGTTCTGGTTGACGTGCTGCAGGAAGTACTCCCGCGCGGCGCGCTTGTCGGCGTCGAACTGGATCTTGCCGTTCGCGTCGTACAGGTTGAGCATCGCGTTCAGGGCGTGGTAGTCCATCCCGTCGAACCGCGCATCACCCTTGAAGGCCGTCTCTTGTCTCACTGCAGCTTCCACCATCGTTCCAATCCTTCACTCACGCGATCCACGTCTTCGGGTGTGCCGAACAGTTCTAGCCGGTACAAGTGGGGCACGTGACACTTGCGGCTGATGACTTCTCCGGCGAGACAGAAGTGCTCGCCGAAATTGGTGTTTCCCGCGGAGATCACTCCGCGGATGAGGCTCCGGTTCTGCTCGTCGTTGAGGAAGCGGATGACCTGCTTCGGGACGGCGCCCTTCTCCTCGCCCCTGCCCTGGCCACCCCCGTAGGTGGGCGTGACGAGGACGAAGGGCTCATCGACGACGAGAGCGGGGTCTGAGTGGTGGAGGGGAATCCGGACCGCGCGCCTGCCCAGCTTCTCGACGAAACGGGCGGTGTTGCCGGAGATGCTCGAGAAGTACACGAGCAGCGGCGCCTCGCGGCCGGCCGGCTCGGTCGCGCTGCGCTGATGCACGGCGACCGCGGTGACCATGTCTAATCCAAACGGTGGCTACGCGAGACGGGTGGCGAGCTCGTCGATCTTGTCGGGGCGGAAGCCCGACCAGTGGTCTTCATCGGTGATGACGACCGGCGCCTGGAGGTAGCCCAGCGCCTTGACCTGCTCGAGGGCGGCCGGGTCCTGCGAGAGGTCCAGCACCTCGTATTCGATCCCCTTGGAGTCCAACGCGCGGTAGGTCGCCGTGCACTGCACGCACGCTGGTTTGGTGTAGACCGTGATCGACATTTTGATCCGTCTCTCCCTCTTCTCCGGTGTTCTGCCGGTAGTCCCCCCACCGGGAGTCCAATACTACATATGGGTACCGACATTGGATAGCACCACAAGGGCTAGTAGTTACATCCGTGTAGTTTTCCACCACTCTCCCCATGTACAACACAGGTTCTCCACCGTTTCATCCACAGGAGAGCGATCCGGCGCGAACCTGGAAAAACCCTGAATCACGCCGGTTTCGGATGCCGCGGCCGCATCTGTCCACAGGTGCCACGGTATGCCGGGCCTGCGACATCCGATCGGCCTGTGGAATGTCGTCTTGGGCGTGTCGCGGCGTGTTCCGGCGTGTCGCTTCGACGCCGACGTCGGCGTGCCGTCTCCACCTGCGCGAGGCCGATAGCGTTGTCGGGTGGCGGGCTACCGGGAACTTCTGCGAACGCCGGGAGTCGCGCGCATCATGGCCGCACAGCTGACGGCTCGTTTCCCCAACGGCATGACGAGCCTTGCGATCCTGCTGCACATCGAGAACGTCACAGGATCGTACGGTGCGGCCGGGCTGGTGCTGGCCGCCACATCCGTCGGCCAGGCTGTCGCGGGGCCTGTGACGAGCCGGTGGATGGGCATCTGGGGCATGCGCAGGGTGCTCACCACGACTCTCGTGATCTGCTCGCTGGCGATCACCGCCCTCGCGCTCGTCCAGTCGATCGTGCCGGTCTACATGGTCCTCGGCCTCATTGCGGGGCTGTCCACACCGCCCGTGCAGTCGGCCGTGCGCACCATCTATCCGAAGATGGTCAACTCGCGTCAGCTCACGCCGCTGTTCTCGTTCGACGCGTCGCTGCAGGAGGTCATCTGGATCGTCGCGCCGGTGGTCATCACGCTCGTCGCGACCCAGGTCGGCACGGTTCAGGCGCTCCTGCTCATCGTCGCGATCCTGCTCAGCGGCGGAGCGTGGTTCATCCTGTCCCCCGAGGTCGGGCGCGTGCGGATCCCGCGCAGCCGCCGCAGCCTCGGAAAGGTGCTCACCAAAGCCCCGGTGCTGCTGGCGACCGTCATCGGGTTCCTTCTGATCGGCGCGTGCGCGGCCGTCGAGGCGGGCGTCGTGGCCACCTTCGATCACGGTGGGCTGGAGGCGGGGCTGGTCCTTGCGATCTTCTCGATCGGGAGCCTCGCCGGCGGGCTGTCGTTCGGCCACATCCCGATCGGCCCCTGGGCGATGGCACGCCGCCTGGCGATCATGGCGATCGGCCTGTCGCTGACCGTCATCTCCCTGAACATCTTCTGGCTCGGCGGCACACTGTTCCTCGCCGGCATCGGCATCGCTCCGGCCCTGGCCGTGCTGTTCGCGATGACCAGCGCCAGCGTCAAGTTCAGCGAGACGGCCGAGGCCTACGGCTGGATCGGAACGGGGCAGCTGATCGGCGCGGCCACCGGCTCCGCGGTGGCGGGCTTCCTCATCGACGGCGCCGGCCCGCAGGGCGCGTACTGGGCGGCGGCGGGCTTCGCGATCGTGGGAACGGCGGTCGCCGTCGCCTGCGTGCGCGCCTTCCCCGACCTCCGCCATCGGGATCCCAGTCCGATTCCCGACACCGAGCCGGTCGGCACGATCACATCCTGAGGAGACCTGTGACGAACGCGACTGATAGGACGCACATAGCCATCGCATAGGCCGGCTTGCTGTGATGGATTCATGACACCTGAACGAGCGCCCCAGCCTCAGCGCGACAGCACGTCGACTGCGCGGTGGATCGACGCGAACGGCGACCCGATCGACGAGGACCACCGCGGCCTCGTGTACGACGTGCAGACGCTCATCAATCGCCGCCGCGTCCTCGGCCTCTTCGGCGGTCTGACCCTCACCTCACTGCTGGCCGCGTGCGGCGTGCAGACCTCGACGGATGCCTCGGCATCGCCATCCGCGAGCGCGACAGCGAGCGCCACCCCCACCCCGTCCGCGACCGCGACGGCCGCGGCATCCGAGCCGGTGACCGAGGTTCCGGACGAGACCGGCGGCCCCTACCCGGGCGACGGATCGAATGGCGTCAACGTGCTCGACGACTCCGGCATCGTGCGCAGCGACATCCGCTCGAGCTTCGGGTCGTCGACGACGGTCGCGCAGGGCGTGCCGCTGACGATCGCACTCACCGTGCGGGATGCCGCGACCGGCCAAGCTCTTGCGGGCCGGGGCGTGTACCTGTGGCACTGCGACCGCGAAGGCAGGTACTCGCTCTACAGCCAGGGCGCCGAGAACGAGAACTACCTCCGCGGCGTGCAGGAGTCCGACGCGAACGGCACGGTCACGTTCACCTCCATCTACCCCGCCTGCTACTCGGGCCGGTGGCCGCACATCCACTTCGAGGTCTACGGGGACGTCGCGACCGCCGTGGCATCAGGGCCGATCGTCAAGACGAGCCAGATCGCGCTCCCGGACGAGACCAATGCCGCCGTCTATGCGACGAGCGGGTACGAGCAGAGCATCGGCAACGCCTCGCAGGTGTCGATTCAGAGCGACAACGTGTTCGGCGACGACGGAGGCATCCACCAGATCGCGACGATGTCGGGGTCGGTCGCGCAGGGGTACACCGCCTCTCTCACGATCGGGGTCTGACGACCCGCGCTCACGAGATGCGCCGCAGCAGCTCCAGAACCGCGAGCGCGTATGCGTCAGCGGGCTCGGGATGCTGGAACACGAAGCTCTCCTCCCCCACGACGATCTCGACCTCGTGCGTGTCGCTCAGGCGCCGCAGCGCCCGGAAGGCGCCGCGCAGGAGCTCACGCAGCTGGCTCTCGTGCGGCAGCCACAGCGCGTCCTCGAGCGCGACCGAGTCGAGCGCCCACTCGGTCGTGCCGTTGAAGGCGAGGATCCTGCCGGTCGGGTAGTCGCGCGGCTCGATGGTCATCTCGCTGACCGTGAAGACATCCGCCTCGAATTCGGGCTCGTCGAGCTGGAACCGGTCGCCCGAGCGCGGGTGCCAGACCAGCCCCGCGTCGCGCAGGGCGACTGCCGATTCCGTAGAGATCATGCCAACAATCATCGACCCCGCACGGGGGGACGCCGGGTCGCTCGTAGGCTGATGGCATGCCCGCACCGCTCACGCTCCCCCGTCTGTCGTGGGGCGATCCGTCGTCCGATCGGCGTGCTCTCCTCGTCCACGGGCTGGGCTCCAACGGCGCTCTCATGTGGCGGTACGGCGTCGCACTCGCGGATGCCGGCTGGCACGCGGACGCCGTCGACCTGCGCGGACACGGCGTCGCGCCGCGCGCGCTGGACTACACGATCGACGCCTACGCAGCCGACCTGGGCGTGACCCGACCCGCCGGAGACGGCGCATGGGACCTCGTGGTCGCGCACTCGCTCGGCGGCGCGGCGGCGACCGTCGCGAGCGCGGCAGACCCCGGCGTGGACCCGCCGGCTGGTGCTCATCGACCCCGCGATCCACCTGGCGCCGCGCGACCGTGACATCGTCCGGGCCAGCCAGGAGCGCTCGTTCGAAGACCCGACCATCGCCGCGGTCCGCGCCGAGCACCCGCATTGGCATGAGCAGGACGTCGAGCTGAAGGCGCTGTCGGCTCGCCAGGCGAGTCGGTGGGCCGTTGAGCAGACGAGCGTGCAGAACGCGGCATGGGATGTGCGGGATGCCGCCGCCCGGCTCTCCGTGCCGACCCACATCATCGGGTCGGACCCGGACGTGTACTCGATCTTCACGGGCGCGCTCGCCGAAGAGGTGCTGGCGAACCCGGGCGTGGCGATGTCCGTCGTGCGCGGAGCGGGTCACTCGCCCCACCGCGACAAGCCGGAGGACACGATCACGGAGTTCGTGCGCGTGATCGGGCGCTGAGAGCGGCATCCTTCACTGCACGACGTATTCGACTCCCTGCCCGACGTCCACAACGACCCCGACGTAGCTCGGGATCGCGGTGGACAGGGCGTCCTGCAGGGCATCGACCGGCGGGACGGATCCGTCGTCGGTCGTGACATCGAGCGTTGCGGTCAGGCCGCTCCACTGGACGCCGTACACGCGCGCGCCGTCCTGCCCGTCCAGCCACGTCACCGTCGTCTCCTGGATCTGCGCCGACCACCGTGCCAGCGCCAAGGATGTGATCGAGTTCGCCGCCAGCGGGACCGCGATCAGAACGGCAAGCACCGTGACGACCAGATAGGCGCGGCGCCGGTTGGCGGTCTTCGACGAACCCGGATCGTGCGCGTAGCCGCCCATCGTGAAGACGATGCTGCCCGCGATCACGAGGGCGACGACATTGGAGAGGAACAGCACGAGCGCACCGAGCGCGTCGCTCCACAGCCCCTGCCCCGCGCACACGCCGACCACGCCGAGAGGCGGGACGAGCGAGATCGCGATCGCGACGCCCGGGAGCACCGCGCTCAGATCCTTCCGGCACATCGCGAACCCGCCCGCGAATCCCGTGGCAAGGGCCGCCATCAGATCCATCAGGCTGGGCGAGGTGCGCCCGACGACTTGCGAGTTGGTGGCGAGGCTTTCGGGGGTGGCGACGAACGCAGAGAACGCCAATCCGAGCACCACCACGATCACGAGCCCTGTCAGCACCCACATCATCGAGCGCAGCACGAGGCTCAGGTGACCCGTGACGATGCCGAGCGCGATCCCCAGGATCGGCGTTCCGAGCGGCGCGATGATCATGGCGCCGATGACGGTTGCCGTGGAGTCGGTGAGCACGCCGGCGATCGCGATCATCCCGGCGAGCGTCAGCATGATGAGGAACCCGGTGCGTTTGCTGATCTTGTCGCCATAGCCGAGATCGAGCGCATCATTCAGCTCTTCGGCCGACTGCCGTTGTGAGGGCGGGATCAGGGTCTGGATGAGGCTGGACATGTCGACTCCTCGCGATTGCGATCATCGTGACACGCGGCATCCAGGATGACGAGGCGCCCGGAGCGCATCCCGCCGCGCCGCTCTCTCCGACCCCCGGTCGACCGCGAGCAGGGAGAATGACGAGGTGAGCGACTTCGACCCCACCGGATACATGCCCGATGATCTGCTCGTGCGCATCCGCGAACGTGCGGCCGTCCACGATCGCGACAACACGTTTCCGGAGCAGGACCTGGCCGAGCTGAAGGATTCCGGCTACCTCGCGATCCTGGTGCCGCGCGAACTCGGCGGAGGCGGGCTCAGCCTCGCCGAGGCATCCGTCCTGCAGCAGCGCCTCGCCGGCGCGGCCCCTGCGACAGCCCTGGCGATCAACATGCACCTGGTCTGGACGGGAGTCGCCAAAGTGCTCGCCGACCGCGGAATCGACGACCTCCGGTTCGTCCAGGAGGGCGCCGTCGCAGGCGAGGTCTTCGCCTTCGGAATAAGCGAGGCGGGGAACGATCTCGTCCTGTTCGGCAGCGACACGGATGCCGCCCCTCAGCCCGACGGCTCCTATGCGTTCACCGGCACCAAGATCTTCACGTCGCTCGCGCCCGTCTGGACGCAGCTCGGACTGCACGGCCTGGATACGGCCTCGCCCGATGCCCCGAAGATGGTCTACGCGTTCGTGCCGCGAACGGATGAGGCCGACGGTCGCGTGGTCACGCGCGACGACTGGGACACGCTCGGCATGCGGGGCACCCAGTCGCGCACGACCGAGCTGCACGGTGCGATCGCTCCGGCCGACCGGGTCGTGCGACGCATCGACCCACGACCCGATCCCGATCCGCTGGTGTTCGGCATCTTCAGTGTCTTCGAGGTGCTGCTGGCCTCGGTGTACACGGGCATCGCCCGACGGGCGCTCGACCTGGCCGTCGAGACCGCTGAAAAGCGCCGGTCGAAGAAGTCCGGCAAGGCCTACAGTCAGGACCCCGACATCCGCTGGCGGGTCGCCGACATGGCGATCGCGTACGACGCACTGCCGCCGCAGCTCGAGGAGATCTGCCGCGACATCGACGACCGCGTCGATCACGGCAAGCGGTGGTTCTCCCTGCTCGCCGGCGTGAAGCACCGCGCGGTGTCGATGGCCAAGAGCGTCGTGGACGACGCGATCCTCGTCTCCGGCGGCTCGTCGTACTTCTCCGGCAACGAGCTCAGCCGGCTGTACCGCGATGTGATCGCGGGCATGTTCCATCCGTCCGACCCCGAGTCGGCGCACACCACGGTCGCGACCGCGTGGCTCGGACCACTGGACTCATGATGACGACGCGGACCCCCACCGCCCTGCTCAGCGCCGCCGATCAGGACCGTCGTCACGGCCTCCGCGTGATGAAGGGCGTCGCCCTGGGCGCGCTCCTGTTCATGGCGGTGCTGTTCGCCTTCGCATTCGCCTTCCAGGAGCAGTACCCGCAGCTGGCGTACGTCCGGGCGTTCGCGGAGGGCGGGATGGTCGGCGCGCTCGCGGACTGGTTCGCGGTCACGGCCCTGTTCCGGCATCCGCTCGGCATCCCCATCCCGCATACGGCGATCATCCCGAATCGGAAGGACGAGATCGGCCAGAACCTCGGCGAGTTCGTCGAGACCGAGTTCCTCCGCGGCGACGTGGTCCGCACGAAGCTCGAAGAGACCGCGATCGCCGCAAAGCTCGGCGAGTGGCTCAAGGTGCCGGCGCACGCGGAGCGGGTCGGCGCGGAGGCGTCGCTGATGGCCGCGGGAGTGCTGCGCGCGCTCAGCGACGACGACGTGAACGATGTCATCGAAGACCTCGCCCGCGAGCACCTGCTGGCGCCCGAGTGGGGTCCGCCGCTCGGCGCATGGCTGGGCCGGATCGTGGAGTCGGGAGCCCACCACGGCGCGGTCGACCTCGGCATCGACAGCATCGCGACGTGGCTTGCGACCAACCAAGCGTCCTTCACGGGGCTCGTCTCCCGCCGCCTTCCCGCGTGGGTGCCCTCGATCGCCCACCGGCTCGTGGACGACACGGTCTACAACGAGGCCGTGAAGTTCGTCGCCGCAGTGCAGGCCGATCCGCGGCATCCGGCCCGCATCGCGATCGACGGCTACCTCAAGCGCCTCGCCGAGAACCTGCAGAGCGACCTTTCGACGATGGGCCGGCTCGAAGCGGCGAAGGCGACACTGTTCGACAGCCCGCGCATCCGCGAGCTCGCCTCCGAGGCCTGGAACACCGCCAAGACCGGACTGCTCGAGTCGCTCGCAGACCCGCAGAGCGGGCTGCGGCGGCGCGCTGCGCAGGCACTCGCCGAGATCGGCGAGCGACTGTCGACGGATGCCGCACTCCAGCGCCGTGTCGATGGCTGGGTGATCGACGCCGCCGTGTTCCTCGTGGACCGCTACCGCCATGACATCGCGTCGATCATCACCGACACGGTCGAGCGGTGGGATCCGGCGGAGACGACCGAGAAGATCGAGCTCATGGTCGGGCGCGACCTTCAGTACATCCGGCTGAACGGCACGATCGTCGGCGCTCTGGCGGGACTGCTCATCTTCACCATCGCGCAGGCTCTGCTCGGGTGATCAGGATGGCCCGGCACAGCCCTCGCCGCACGCTGTCGCTTCATTACGGACGCATCGTCTGCCGCGGGCCGAGGCGATAGCCTGAGTCCGTGGCCGACAGCCCCGAACAGCTGCTCTTCAGCTATGGCACTCTCCAGGATCCCGAGGTTCAGCTCGACACCTTCGGTCGGCTCCTCGCGTTCGAGGACGACGTGCTGCCGGGCTTCACCGTGGACTACGCCGAGATCGAGGATCCGCGCGTCGTCGAACTGTCCGGCTCGAAGGTGCATCCGATCGTGCGTCCGACCGGCAACCCGCTCGACAAGGTCCTTGGCAGGGTGCTCTGGGTGACCGAGGACGAGCTGGATGCCGCCGACGAGTATGAGGTGGAGCTCTATCGCCGGGTCGAGGTGCACCTGGCCAGCGGCCGGGCCGCCTGGACGTACGTCTCGATCTGAGCCGCTCCGCGAACCCGAGCGGAGTAGCGTCGAGGCGTGGCTCTCTCTCATGATGAACTCTGGCCGCGGGCCGGCGACTGGCCGGCGCTCGAGACGTTCGACGGCGATGTCGATCTCGTCCTGATCGGCGTACCCGCGTGGCGCACGTCGCTCTCGCCGACGGGCGCCCACACCACCCCGGCGGCGGTTCGCGCCGCCCTTCGCAGGTACAGCCCGGCGCTGATGTCGGGGCCGGTGGACCTCGGGCTGCTGCGCATCGCGGATGCCGGAGACATCGCCGAACCCGATGGACCGGACGGCGAAGCCGCGGTCCGCGAACTCGCATCGCACGCGCGCAGCCGCGCCGATTTGGTCGTCGCACTCGGCGGGGACAACAGCGCGACATACGGGGTCGCTCAGGGGACCGCCGCAGCCGGACTCGTCACGCTCGATGCCCACTTCGACCTCCGGGACGGCGTATCCAACGGCTCCCCGGTCCGCCGGCTGATCGAGGACGGCCTGGATCCGCGCCGCGTGGTGCAGATCGGCATCGCGGACTTCGCGAACTCGGTCGCGTACGCGCAGCGCGCGGCGGACTACGGCATCACGGTCATCGGGCTCGACGACGTCAGACGCAGGGGCACGGCCGACGTCATGGCCGAGGCGATCGAGGTCGCCGGCGCGGGCGGCGGCAGCATCCACCTCGACATCGACGTGGATGTCTGCGATCGGTCGGTCGCTCCCGGCTGCCCCGCCAGCGTGCCGGGCGGTCTCGCGGCGTGGGAGCTGCGCGCGCTGGTGCGGGCTGCGGCATCCGAGGCCCGCCTGGTGTCGGCCGACATCGTCGAGGTCGATGCCACGGCCGACGCGCCCGATGAACGCACTGTGCGGCTGGCGGCACTCTGCGTGCTCGAACTGCTCGCCGGATTGGGGGTACGCGCATGATCCGTCTTGTTCTGGTGCGTCACGCGAAGTCGGACTGGGGAAACCCGAGCCTCGACGATCACGACCGGCCGCTGAACGATCGCGGCCTCCGCGACGCGCCGCGCATGGCGCGTGCTCTGGCGGAGACCGACTTCCGTCCCGAGGTCATCCTCTCCAGCCCGGCGCTGCGGGCGCGGACGACCGCAGAGGCGTTCGGCGCGGAGTTCGATGTCGCCGTCAACCTCGACCCGGAGCTCTACGGCGCGCCGGCGCGCACGATCTTCGCGAAGGCGGCCGCCAGCGCCGCCCACCGGGTCGTCGTGGTCGCCCATGACCCCGGTATGACCGTGCTCGCCGAACAGCTGTCCGACGGCGCGATCGCGCACATGCCTACCTGCGCCGTCGCGACCTTCACCTGGGACGAGGACGACTGGGATTCCGTGGATTCACTCGAACCCTCCGACTGGACTCTCGAGACTCCGCGCTGACGCGGCCCAAGACCGCTGGGATTCCGTGGATTCACTCGAACCCTCCGACTGGACTCTCGAGACTCCGCGCTGACGCGGCCTCAGACGGCGACGCCGTCGATCCAGACGGTCCGGATCAGCGGAACGCCCGGCCGGTAGGCCAGGTGAACGCGAGTGGGCGCGTCCAGCAGCACGAAGTCCGCGCGCTTGCCCGGTGCGAGCACCCCGACGTCGTTCCGCCGCAGCGCGCGGGCTCCGCCGGCGGTCGCCGCCCAGACGGCTTCGGCGGGGGTCATGCCCATCTCCCGCACCGCGAGGGCGATCATGAGCGGCATCGAACTCGTGAAGCTCGAGCCGGGGTTGCAGTCACTCGCGAGCGCCACCGTCACGCCCGCGTCGATGAGGCGACGCGCGTCGGGGTAGGGCTGCCGGGTGGAGAACTCGACGCCCGGCAGCAGCGTCGCCACCGTGTCGGATTCGGCGAGGGCCGCGACGTCCGCGTCGTCGAGGTACGTGCAGTGATCGACGGATGCCGCGCCCAGCGCGACCGCGACCTGCACACCGTCCCCCGGGCCGAGCTGGTTGCCGTGCACGCGCGCGAGCAGGCCGTGTGCGATGCCCGCCGCGAGGATGCGGCGGCTCTCCGCCGCGGTGAAGGCGCCACGCTCGCAGAACACGTCGATCCAGCGGCTGCTCGGCGCGCACGCCTGCAGCATCTCGCCGCACACGAGCTCGACGTACTCGTCGCGCCGATCGCTGTACTCCGCGGGCACGACGTGCGCCCCGAGGAACGTGACCTCCGGCGTCACTTCGGCGGCGAGGCGGGCCGAGCGCGCCTCATCCGCCACCGTGAGGCCGTACCCCGTCTTGATCTCGAACGTCGTGGTCCCCTGAGCCCGCAGCTCGGCGACGAAGCCGGCGAGACGACGCCGCAGCTCATCGTCGCTCGCGGCCCTTGTCGCGGCGACCGTGCGTCGTATGCCTCCTGCGGCATACGGCTGTGCCGGCCATGCGCGCCTCGAACTCATCGGCCCGGTCGCCGCCGAAGACGAGGTGCGTGTGGCTGTCGACGAACCCGGGGATGACCGCGCGGCCGCCGGCATCCACGCGTTTCGTCTCGGTCGCTCCGCTCCCTCGCTCAACGACCGGAAAGCTGTCGTCGCCGCGCCCCTCCGCTCGTGAGCGAGCGAAGCGAGACGAAACGCCCTGGCGTCTGCTGCGGACCCGACCCAGGCGATGCGCCCGCCCTCGATCAGCACCGCCGCATCGCGGATGGTGCCGCACGGGTCACCGATCGACCGCGACGTTGGTCGTCAGTTCGCCGATGTTCGTGATCAGGGTCGCGGTCACAGCATCCTCTCCGGCACCTTCGGCAGTTCCTGCATCATGTCCCGAACTTGATCGCCTGACGACCTCTCGAGCGGCGAAGTTCGGGACATGGCGCAGGAGACGGTACCGGTCACAGCATCGGCACCTTCAGTCCGCGCTCGCGCGCGACGTCCTTCGCGCGCTCGTAGCCGGCATCGACGTGCCGCATGACGCCCGTTCCGGGGTCGTTGGTCAGCACACGAGCGAGCTTCTCGGCGGCCAGCGGCGGTTCCGTCGGCCACGGTCACCTGCCCGGCGTGGATGCTGCGGCCGATGCCGACGCCGCCGCCGTGGTGGATCGAGACCCACGACGCACCGCTCGCGGTGTTCAGGAGCGCATTCAGCAGCGGCCAGTCGGCGATCGCGTCCGATCCGTCGGCCATGGCCTCGGTCTCCCGGTAGGGAGAGGCGACGGATCCGGCGTCCAGGTGGTCGCGGCCGATCACGATGGGCCCGGCGAGTTCTCCCGAGGCGACCATCTCGTTGAACTTCAGCCCGGCGAGGTGGCGCTCCTGGTAGCCGAGCCAGCAGATGCGCGCGGGCAGCCCTTCGAAGTGGACCTTGTCGCCCGCCTTGTCGAGCCACCGGACGAGCCCGGCGTTGTCGGGGAAGAGCGCTTTGACGGCCTCGTCGGTCTTGCGGATGTCCTCGGGATCACCCGAGAGCGCCACCCAGCGGAACGGTCCGCGACCCTCGGCGAACTGCGGCCGGATGTACGCCGGCACGAACCCCGGGAACTCGAACGCCCGCTCGAACCCGCCGAGCTGCGCCTCGGCGCGGATCGAGTTGCCGTAGTCGAAGACCTCGGCGCCGGCATCCTGGAATCCGACCATCGCGGCGACCTGCTTGGCCATGCTTCCGCGCGCCCGATCGGTGAAACCCGCGGGGTCGCGCTCGGCCTCGGCACGCCAGTCCTCGACGTCTACGCCGACCGGCAGGTAGGCGAGGGGGTCGTGGGCGCTGGTCTGGTCGGTGACGATGTCGATCGGCGTTCCGCGCAGCAGCAGCTCGGGGAACACGAGCGCCGCGTTGCCGACGACGCCGACGCTCAGCGCTCGCCCTTCGTCCTTCGCCGCGACGACGCGCTTCACGGCCTCGTCGAGGTCGGTCGTGTACTCGTCGAGGTACCCGTGCTCGACGCGGCGGGCCAGACGCGACTCGTCGACATCGACGATGAGCACGGCTCCTCCGTTGAGGGTCACGGCCAGCGGCTGAGCGCCGCCCATACCGCCGCATCCGCCGGTCAAGGTCAGCGTGCCCGTGAGATCTTCACGACCGAGCGAGCGGGCGACGGCGGCGAATGTCTCGTACGTGCCCTGCAGGATTCCCTGGGTTCCGATGTAGATCCACGAGCCGGCGGTCATCTGGCCGTACATCGTGAGTCCGAGCTGCTCGAGCCGGCGGAACTCGGGCCACGTCGCCCAGTCCCCCACGAGGTTGGAGTTCGCGATCAGCACGCGTGGCGCCCACTCGTGGGTGCGGAACACCCCCACCGGCTTGCCCGACTGCACGAGCAGGGTCTCGTCGGGCTCGAGCTCGTCGAGCGTGCGCACGATCGCGTCGTACGCCTCCCAGCTGCGGGCCGCCTTGCCGGTGCCGCCGTACACGACGAGGTCCTCGGGGTGCTCGGCGACCTCGGGGTCGAGGTTGTTCATGAGCATGCGCTTGGCGGCTTCGGCGCCCCAGCTCTTGGCGGTGCGGACGTTGCCGCGAGCCGCGCGTACCGTGCGCACAGCGGTCGCTGAGCCTGTCGAAGCGTCGGTCGTTGTCATGAGACTGCTCCTTCTGCGGCATCCGCGACCTTGCCGGAGATCACGAGGTCGGTCACCGCCTCGATGTCGGGTGAGAGGAAATGATCGTGTCCTGGCCCGCGGGCGACGGTGCGGACGAGGTCGCGAACCGCTCCGGTCGCCGCGCCCGGCTCAAGCGGCGCGCGCAGGTCGATCGCGCGGGCACCGGTGAGCACCTCGATCGCAAGCACCCGCGCGAGTCCGTCGATGCCCCGGCGGAGTTTGCGAGCGGCGGCCCACCCCATAGACACGTGGTCCTCCTGCATCGCTGACGAGGGGATCGAGTCGACGGATGCCGGAACCGCGAGCCGCTTGAGCTCGGAGACGATGCCTGCGGCAGCGTACTGGGCGATCATGAGGCCGGAGTCGACGCCGACCTCGTGCGCGAGGAACGGCGGCAGACCGTGACTGCGGGCGGGGTCGAGCGCCCGGTCGGTGCGGCGTTCGGAGATCGAGGCGACGTCGGCGACGGCGATCGCAAGGAAGTCGAGCACGTATGCGACGGGTGCGCCGTGGAAGTTGCCGTTGGATTCGACGCGTCCGTCGTCGGTGATCACCGGGTTGTCGACCGCGGAGACGAGCTCGCGCGTCGCGACCGTGCGCGCGTATTCGACGGTGTCGCGCGCGGCGCCGTGGACCTGCGGCGCGCAGCGGAGCGAGTACGCGTCCTGGACGCGCGTGCACTCCGGTCCCTTGTGAGAGGCGACGATCGGCGAGTCGCCGAGGAACGCGCGGAGGTTGGAAGCGGATGCCGCCTGCCCCACCTGCGGCCGCAGCGCCATGAGGTCGGCGGCGAAGACCGCGTCGGTGCCGAGCTGGCTCTCGATCGACATCGCCGCGGCGACATCGGCGGTCTCCAGCAGCACCGAGAGGTCGTGGAGTGCGAGCAGCAGCATTCCGAGCATTCCGTCGGTGCCGTTGATCAGGGCGAGGCCCTCCTTCTCGCGGAGCACGAGAGGCTCGATGCCGGCATCGGCGAGCGCGGCCGCCGCCGGGACGAGGTCGCCGGCCGCGTTGCGCACATCGCTCTCGCCCATCGCGGCGAGCGCGACGTGGGAGAGCGGCGCGAGGTCACCCGAGCAGCCCAGCGATCCGTACTCGCGCACGATGGGAGTGATCCCGGCGTTCAGCATCGCGGCGTACGTCTTCGCGACGACGGGGCGCACGCCGGTGTGCCCGGTTGCCAGCGTCTGCAGGCGCAGCAGCTGCAGTGCACGCACGACTTCGCGCTCCACCTCGGCGCCGGTGCCTGCGGCGTGCGAGCGGATGAGGCTCGCCTGCAGCTGGGCGCGGCGCTCGGAGGCGATGAACGTCGTGGCCAGCGCACCGAACCCCGTCGAGATGCCGTAATGCGGCTCGGGGTCGTCGGCGAGTCCTTCGACGAGCGTGCGGGATGCCGCGACCCGCTCGAGTGCGGCGGCGTCGAGTTCGACGCGGGCGCCGTGTCGCGCGACCGCGACGACGTCCTCGGGGCGCAGGGGTGCGGCGCCGACGACGACGGTGGTGTCGGTGAGGGTGGTCATGCTCCGATTCCACACCCCCGCTCTCGCGCGGAACAGCGGGTTCTGCCATCCTGTGTCTGTCATGCCAGACAATTCCCCTCCTCGGCCTCAGGTGCCGGCAGCCGATCAGACGCTGCGGATCCTGTCGTTCCTCGCCCGGCAGCGCGGTCCGGTGGCGGCGCGCACGATCGCCACGCAGCTCGACGTGCCGCGCTCGAGCGTCTACCACCTGCTCGCCACCCTCGAGGAGCACGGCTTCGTCGTCCACCTGCCGGCGGAGCGCCGCTGGGGTCTGGGCACCGCGGCGTTCGAGCTCGCGGGCGGGTATGCGCGCCAGCAGCCGCTCGCCCGGCTCGGTCGCAGTCTGATCGCCGCCCTCGCCGACCGCACCGGCGAGAGCGCGCACCTGGCCGTCATGACCGGTCGCGACGTCCTCTACATCGTCGAGGAGCGCGCGCCGCGCCGCCCCGCTCTGGTGACCGATGTGGGCGTTCGCCTCCCCGCGCACCTGACGGCGACCGGCCGCGCCATGCTCGCGGCGCTCCCCCGCGAGCAGGTGCGCGCGCTGTACCCGGATGCCTCGGCATTCGCCGATCGCACCGGGCGCGGTCCCCGCAGCCCCGGCGAACTGCGGGAGGTGCTGCGGCGCGGTGCGTGCCGACGGCTTCGCCTCCGAGCACGGCGAGGTGACGCTCGGCCTTCGCTCGGTCGGCGTCGCCGTCCGCGACCACGCCGGCTGGCCGGTCGCCGCGATGGCGGTGACGTGGCCGGACGACGGCGGGCACGACGCCGCGGCGTTCGCGGCCCTGGTGGCGGATGCCGCGGCCGGCCTCGCCCGAGCGGCTCTACGGCTCCGGCGTCGTCAGCGCACGATGAGCCGCGGCGTCACGAGAACGTGCGGTGAGTCCCGACGGGGTGCGGCACGACGACATTGCCGGTCGGGCCCATGAGCAGCTCCAGCGTTCCCGCCGCGACCCGCTCGGGCAGCTGCTCGACGCTGCTGATCCCGAGCGCCTCGGCGGCGGGCGTGTTGTCGAAGCCGATGACGGGAAGGCGCGGGATGCCGGCATCCACCGCCGCGAGATGCACCCCGATGGCCAGCGAATCGCTGGCGCACACCACGGCGTCGGCGTCGCGTGCGGCGAACCGCCGCCATGACGGCCTCACGGGCGACGGCGACGTCGTCCACCGCCATATATCGCGGCCCCGCATTCGCGGCGGCCGTCATCGCCTCTCGCCATCCGCGTTCGCGGTCGTCGCCGGTGCCCGACCCCGATGGCCACCCGAGGAACGCGACGCGCGGCCCGGCGATCGACAGCGCATGCTCGGTGGCCGCTCGGGTGCCGGCCGCCCCGTCGACGTCGACCCACGGGTGAGAGGGGTCGGCGACATCGTCATCGCCCCACGGCCTGCCGAACGAGACGAACGGCAGACGGCGCTCGTCGAGCCAGCCGGTGCGCGGATCGCCGTGGAACGTGCCGGTGATGACGACCGCGTCGATCTCGGCGCTCTCGGTGAGCTCGGCGAGGCGCGCGAGCTCCTCCTCCGGCGTCCGCGCCGCGTAGACGAGCATCCGCATGCCCCGTTCACTCGCCCGCTCGGTGACGGCATGGATGAACCGATCCAGCACGACGCCCGACACCCCTCCGGCATAGGGATCGAGATGGATGGCGATGGTCGAACTGCGGCGGGTGCGCAGCATCCGCGCCGCGGCGTGCGGGCGGTAGCCGAGCTCGGCGATCGCCGACTCGACGCGCTCCGCGAGTGGATTCCTTGACGATCCCCGGCGAGTTCAGCACGTTCGACACCGTCTGCCGGCTCACGCCCGCGAGGCGGGCGACGTCCTCGACCGTCGGTGACTTCGGCATCCGGACCTCCTCGTCGAGCTCGCGGCCATGAACGTTCAAATCGTTATCCTATGGCGTCGTCAAGCCGGTTGACAGTGCGGAACACGCGGTCTTAACGTGATCGGCGACGGCAAACTTTGATCGTTCCAATTGTGCACCGACGACGATCGAGGCCGACTCACGTCCGCCGTCCAGCCTGACTCATCAAAGGAGAGAGACATGACACGGCACACAAGGCGCGCCCTCCTCGGAGCCGGCGCGCTCCTGGTCACGGGAACGCTCGCGCTCACGCGGATGCGGCGGTTCCGGGTTCGAAGAACCGGCAGGCACCGGGGACTCAGGCGACCTCACCTCGTCGGACGACGGCGATCAGCCTTCTGATCGGCACCAGCGGCGACGCGGAGACGGATGCCGTCACCGAGGCGGTCGCCGCGTGGTCGGAGGAGTCCGGGGTCGACGCCGAGGTGAAGGTGGCCACGGACCTGCCCCAGGAGCTCTCGCAGGGGTTCGCCGCGGGCGACCCGCCCGACCTCTTCTACCTCGCGCCGGAGGCGCTCGCGGGATACGCGGGGAACGGCTCACTCAAGGCCTACGGCGACCTGCTCGAGAACAAGGACGACTTCTACCCCTCACTCGTGGAGAACTTCACGTTCGAGGACGAGTTCTACTGCGCCCCCAAGGACTTCTCGACGCTGGGGCTCGTCATCAACAAGGGACTGTGGGATGCCGCGGGCCTGACCGACGACGACATCCCCACCACGTGGGACGAGCTGACCACCGTCGCCCAGACGCTCACCAAGCACGGGGTCGTCGGCCTCGGCTACGGATGGGAGTGGCAGCGCATCGGGACGTTCATGGCGCAGGCCGGCGGCGGTCTCGTCGAGGACGGGACGGCGATCGCGAACAGCCAGGAGAACGTGGACGCCCTCACCTATGTCAAGGACCAGATGACGGCCGGCACGTTCGCGTACGCCCAGGACGTGGGCGCCGGCTGGGGCGGCGAGGCGTTCGGCAAGCAGCTGACCGCCATGACGATCGAAGGCAACTGGATCACCGGGGCCATGGCCAACGACTACCCCGACGTGGAGTACGTCGTGGCCGAGCTGCCGGAAGGACCCGCAGGCAAGGGCACGCTGCAGTTCACCAACTGCCTGGGCATGGCGGCCGACAGCCCCAACCAGGAGGCCGCCCTCGACCTCGCCGAGTACCTCACGAGCACCGAGCAGCAGCTCGCCTTCTCGCAGGCGTTCGGCGTCATGCCGTCGATCCAGTCGGCCGCCGACCAGTGGACGAGCGACAACCCCGACCTCGCTGCGTTCCTGGCAGGCGCCGATTACGCCCAGGGCATCCCGACCTACGACGGCACCGCTGACGTCATCACCGACTTCAACTCCGAACTCCAGGGCTTGAAGGCGGGCGATCCGCAGCAGATCCTCGACTCTGTCCAGTCGAACCTCGAGGCGATCGTCGGCTGAGGCGAGCGGCGATGACTGCGACCGCAACGGCGCCTCGCCGCGCACGGAACACCCGATCCGGGATCCGGCGCGGCGAGGCGCTCGCGGGGTGGGTGTTCACCCTCCCCGTGATCCTCATCCTGGGCGTCTTCCTTCTCATCCCGGTGCTCATGGCGCTGTGGGTGAGCGTCTCCGATTGGACGGGGCGGGGCAGCCCCTTCTCGGCGAATGTCGGCTTCGTCGGCCTGCAGAACTACGCCGCCGTGACGACCGGCGACGGCCTCGCGACGCGCGACTTCGGCACGGCGATGCGCAACAACACCTGGTACGTGATTCTCGTCGTGCCGCTGCAGACCGCGCTGTCGCTCTTCCTCGCGCTGCTCGTCAACGGGGCGATCCTCCGCGGGCGCGGGATCTTCCGCACCGCGTTCTACTTCCCGTCCGTGACGGCCTCGGTGGCGATCACCGTGCTGTTCCTCTTCCTGTTCAGCACCACGGGTGTCGTCAACGAGGTTCTCGGCGCGATCGGCCTCAACGGGCCCAACTGGTTCGTCGACCCGAGGGGCCTCCTCCACATCCTCTTCGGGACCGTGGGCATCACCGACGGCCCCGCGGCGCTCACCGAAAACGACTTCCTCGGTCTGTCGTGGTGGAACTGGCTCGCCGGGCCCTCGGTCGCCATGACCGTGTTCATCATCATGGCGATCTTCACGACGAGCGGCACCTTCATGCTGCTGTTCCTCGCCGCGCTGCAGAACATCAGCCCCGAGGTCCAGGAGGCCGCCATGGTCGACGGCGCCAACGCATGGCAGCGGTTCTGGCGCGTCACCCTTCCCCAGCTGAAGCCGGCGCTGTTCACCGTGCTCACCCTGGGGCTGATCGGATGCTGGCAGGTGTTCGACCAGATCTACACGGCACGAAGGGCCAGCCGGCCAAGACGACGCTGACACCGGCGTACCTCTCGTACGACGCATCGTTCCTCGACCAGGACTGGGGACAGGGCGCGGCGATCGCATTCATCCTCTTCGCGATCATCGTCGTCCTGACGCTCTTCCAGCGATGGGCGCTCCGTGACAGACCCGTCTCCGCGCGTCGTGCTCGCCAGTACCAGTTGCCCACCCGGCCCGCGACGGCGACGCCCGCGACCGTGGCGGCGAACCAGGTGCCCAGCCCTCCGGACCCGGCTCAGACACCGGCCGCCGACCGCGGTGAAGAGCAAGGAGACGAAGCCATGACCGGCATCGAGCGTCGACCAGGCGCGGATGGCGGCACCCCAGGAGCCCCCGCCCCGGGCGCAGACCAAGGCGCGTCGCAACACGGAGAAGATCGGGTGGCAGATCGCGCTCTACGCGCTGCTCATCGTGATCTCGCTCATCTACATCTACCCGTTCCTCGTGCAGGTCTCGACATCCTTCAAGACGGATGCCGAGGCGACGATCAGCCCGGTCTCGCTCATTCCGCAGGTCTGGTCGACCGCGGCCTATGAGCGGCTCTTCCTGCGCAGCGACTTCCCGGTGTGGTTCGCGAACTCGACGATCGTGACGATCTGCGTCACCCTTCTCCGTGTCTTCTTCGTGTCGCTCGCGGGGTACGCGCTCGCGCGGCTGCAGTTCCGCGGGCGCGGCATCGTGTTCGCGGCGGTCATCGCCGTCATGGCCGTGCCGAGCGTCGTGCTCCTCATCCCGCGGTTCCTCGTCATCAACCAGCTCGGAATCTACGACTCGTACGCCGGAATGATCCTGCCGCTTCTTGTGGATGCCGCCGGGGTGTTCATCATGAAGAACTTCTTCGAGTCGATACCGGTCTCGGTCGAAGAGCAGGCGCGCATCGACGGCGCGGGGACATTCCGGATCTTCTGGTCGGTCGTCCTCCCGATGGCGCGGCCCGCCCTCATCACGATCATCATCCTGTCGTTCCAGGGCTCATGGAACGAGCTGTCGCACTTCATCGTCTCGACGCAGTCGCCGGAGCTCACGACACTGACGAAAGGTGTGGCATCACTTGCCTGCGGCCAGCTCAGTCCGGGCCGGCAGTACCCGCTGAAGCTCGCTGCGGCGCTCATCATGACGATCCCCGTGGCAGTGATGTTCTTCATCTTCCAGAAGCGCATCATGAACACCGCGCAGGGGGCGCTCAAGGAATGAGCATTCAGCGACCGGGGAGAACCGCTCCAGCCGCTGCTGAGCGACGCCGTGGTCACCCTGCGGG
>CAVQLL010000004.1:0-223893 GCA_963713325.1 uncultured Actinomycetota bacterium | reverse complement strand
CTACCAATTGCGCCAAGTCGGCAGGTGTCCGAGTCTACCGAAGGGTGCGCGCTGACAGAGCCGGCGGCATCCGCTCGATCGAGCGCTATGGGGTGGGCGCCGGCGACGGGGTCACGCTGGGCGAGGGGGTCGCAGTGGGCGTCTTGTAGTAGGCGTCACTCGCACTGGTCAGGACGAACTGCGCGAACTCCTTGGGGTCATCCAGTGCGCCGACATACGGCATGCCGTTGACGAGCACCATCGGGGTGCCGGTGAGGGCGACGTCCTTGGTGTCGGGCAGACCCTGCAGCGCACGCTCGGTCGCGGACTTCGCCCACGAGGCGAAGGCCTGCTCCTCGACGCACGAGCGCACGACCTTCGGAGAATCCGCGCCGGTGGCGATGGCCATGTCGGCAAGCTCCACGTCGGTGTAGCCGTCCGAGTCGACCTCGGGCTGCTGTGCGAGGAGGGCATTGTTGAACGCGAAGAAGGTGTCCGGCGAGTGCGTCGCCACGCATGCGGCCGCACTGGCCGCGCGCAGGGAGTACTTCGTCCCGTTCGACTTGGCCGTGAGCATCGCGACCGGGTAGTAGGTGAGGGTCGCGGCATCCTCGTTGACCCAGTCCGACAGCTGCTGGACGTTCGCGACCTGGAAGTCGTGCGATCCGGTGGACAGGTAGTCGACATACACGCGGATGTCGACGACCGGCTGCTCGGTCGCCGCCGGAGTCGGCGTCGGAGTGGGGGTGGCCGTTTCGGTCTCGGTCGGAACTGCGTCCAGAGACTGCGTCGCGGGGTCGTCGTCGACGGCGCCGGATTCCTCGGCGGAACCGACGCCGGAGACGGTCGTCACGACGAAGCCGTCGTCGGTGACGTTCGCAGGGTTGAGCGAAGGCTGCGATGCGACCGAGGTGACTGCCCAGGTGACCACGACCGCAGCGATCGCGACGACGGCCACGATGGCCGTCGTGATGGAGGTGGTGCGGATGACGCGCGCTCGCGACTGCTGGGCCTGAACCTGCTGCGCCTTCTCGCGGACCGCGTGACGGCGGTCCCGCTCAGCGGGCACGTTCGGGGACTCGTCGCTCGACATGGGACCTCTCGGGGCGGAGTGCGGGCCAGCGGGCCCTGCAGTGGTCGCACAGTGAGACGACCGATGACGATGCTAACCAGGCAGGCTGGGAAATACCCAGACGGAGCCTGCGCACAGCCCGTGCCATACTAGGGAAGCGCCCGACGAAGGGCGTGCGGTTCGCCCCGCAAATTCCATCACTACGGATCGTCCGGCACGTACCTGCCGGTGAAGGAGAAGAATCAATGGCGTCGGTCACGTTCGACAACGCAACCCGCTTGTACCCCGGAGGCACTCGTGCCGCGGTCGACAAGCTGAACCTCGAGGTCGGAGACGGGGAATTCCTCGTTCTCGTCGGGCCCTCCGGCTGTGGCAAGTCCACGTCCCTGCGAATGCTGGCCGGACTCGAAGAGGTCAACTCAGGCCGCATCCTCATCGGCGACCGCGACGTCACGGACGTCCCGCCGAAGGACCGCGACATCGCGATGGTGTTCCAGAACTACGCGCTGTACCCGCACATGACGGTCGCCGAGAACATGGGCTTCGCCCTGAAGATCGCCGGCATCGGCAAGGAAGAGCGCGCAGCCCGCGTGCTCGAGGCGGCGAAGCTCCTCGACCTCGAGGACTACCTCACCCGCAAGCCGAAGGCGCTCTCGGGCGGCCAGCGTCAGCGCGTCGCGATGGGTCGCGCCATCGTCCGCCAGCCGCAGGTGTTCCTCATGGACGAGCCGCTGTCGAACCTCGACGCCAAGCTCCGCGTGCAGACGCGTACGCAGATCGCGTCGCTGCAGCGCCGCCTCGGTGTCACCACGGTCTACGTCACGCACGACCAGACCGAGGCGCTCACCATGGGCGACCGCATCGCGGTGCTCAAGGACGGGCTCCTGCAGCAGGTCGGCACTCCGCGTGACCTGTACGAGCGGCCCAACAACGTGTTCGTCGCCGGCTTCATCGGCTCGCCCGCCATGAACCTGTTCCCGGCGGACCTCGCCGAGGGCGGCGTGCAGTTCGGCTCGGAGGTCGTCGCGCTGGACCGCGACACCGTCGGCCGCGCCCACGGCAGCCAGGTCACGGTCGGAGTTCGCCCTGAGGACATCGTGGTCGGCCCCGCCGACGGCAAGGGCCTCTCGGTGGCTGTGGACCTCGTCGAGGAGCTCGGCGCCGACGGCTACCTCTACGGACACACCGACATCGCCGGCAAGCGCACCGACATCGTGGCGCGCGTGGACGGTCGTCGTCACCCCAACGCGGGTGACACGGTCACGCTCGCCGCGACCGCGGGCCACGTGCACGCGTTCGACGTCGAGACCGGCGAGCGCCTGAACGACGCTCCGGTCATCTCGGGCACCTAGGGTCAACACCGCGGCGCGGAGGGTCATCGACCCCCCGCGCCGCGGTTTTCTGTTTCCAGTGTCATCCCCCGGGAGAGAGATGCCAGACGCCCTCAGCATCACCGCGAGCTCGGTCGACCCGGGCCTGCTGTCACTGCCCTGGTCGACTCCGCTCGCCGATTGGCCGAGCAGCACGATCGTGTTCCTCCCGAAGGGCCTGTCGCGTCACCTCGTCCGGTTCGCGAACCTCTCCGGGCGCGTGGTGGCGATCAAGGAGACGACCGAGGAGATGGCCCGTCGCGAATACGACATGCTCGGCAACCTGCATCGCCTCGACGCCCCCTGCGTCGACCGCGTCGCCGTCATCGCCGGGAGGACGGATGCCGCCGGCAGGCCTCTGCCGGCGGCCCTTGTCACCGCTCACCTGAAGTTCTCGATGCCCTACCGCGCTCTGTTCACGCAGGTGCTGCGGCCGGACACCGCGAACCGTCTCGTGGACGCGCTCGCCGTGCTGCTCGTCCGCCTGCACAACGTCGGCTTCTTCTGGGGCGATGTGTCGCTGTCGAACACGCTCTTCCGACGGGATGCCGGCGCGTTCGCCGCGTACCTGGTCGACGCCGAGACCGGCGAGCTGCATGAGAGCGGACTGACGCCCGGTCAGCGTGCCCACGACCTCGATGTCGCTCGCACGAACATCGCCGGCGAGATCATGGACCTCGAAGCCGGCGGACGCCTGGAGGGCGGGGTGGATGCGCTCGCGATCGCCGACGGGATCATGTCGTCGTACCGCCTGCTGTGGGCGGCGCTGACCGACCAGGAGACCTTCTCTGCCAACGAGTCGTGGCGCCTCACCGAGCGCGTCCAGCGCCTGAACGACCTCGGGTTCGACATCGGCGAGATGTCGATCCAGGCCATGACCGACGGCACGCGGGTTTCGATCGAGCCGAAGGTGGTCGATGCCGGGCACCACCAGCGCCGTCTGCTGCGCCTGACCGGCCTGGATGTCGAGGAGAATCAGGCACGACGCCTGCTGAACGACCTCGACGAGTTCCGCGCGCGCATCTCACGCCTGGGCGACGACGAGGACATGGTCGCGCACGAGTGGCTCACCCGCGTGTTCGAGCCGGTGATCAAGGCGATCCCGTTCGACTTGCGGGCCAAACTCGAGCCCGCCGAGGTCTTCCATCAGGTTCTGGAGCACCGCTGGTACATGTCGCAGGGTCGCGGGCGTGCGGTGCCGCTCGCCGAGGTGCTCACCAGCTACATCGACGACGTGCTCCGCCATCGCCGCGACGAAGCGACGCTGATGGGACCGGTGACCGAGACGATGGCGCTCCCCGTCATCACTGCCGACATCCCCGTGCAGGACGACGAAGCCGAAAGCGTGGACTGGCGCGACCTCGTCTGACGCCGTTTACGGACGGGACACGCCGCTTCGCGGCCGTGGCCGACGGCGTGTCCCGTCCGTAAACGGATCGACGTCAGTAGCCGACGGTGAAACGCGCGCGTGAGTGCTTCGGGGACTCGATCTCATCGACGACGGCGACCGCGAGGTCGTGCCCCGAGATGTAGGACTCGCCGTCACCATCGGTCACGAGGACGTCGCCGCCGACACGATAGGAGCCCGTCCGCTCCCCCGGGTTCCAGACGCCGAACCCGCCGGCCGGGTGGATGTAGAACCAGTCGCGCGACGCGGGTCCGGTCTGCAGATCCTCGAGGATGCCGATCGCCTCGAGCGCCTCGGGCTTGTACTCATCGGTGAAGCTCGGGTGGTCGACCAGGCGTTCGCCGCCCGGGGCGATCAGGCTGCCGCCGGCACCGCCGATCACGCCGATCCGGACGTCGTCGGCGAGCCCTGCTGCGAGCTCGGCGACGCTCGTGCGGACGTTTCCCACCATGTCGCCGCGCGCGGGCACCGTCGAGACCACGACGTCGACGCCCTGCAGCTCGGCGACGAGGCTGGGAACATCGAGGAGGGTGCCCTCGATGTATGTCGCGCCCTCGACGCGCTCCGCTGGGACGGTGCGTGCGACCGACACGACCGTGTGGCCGCGACTCACCGCCTCCGCGACGATGTTGCTGCCGGCATAGCCGGTTCCTCCGATGACGGCGATGCGTGCCATGGTCTCCCTTTCGACGGTTACGACAATGGCAAGCGGGGCGCCCGGCGATTCATTCCCGTGAATTCAACCGCTTCCCTGCGAAGGCCGACGTCAGCCTTCGCGCTGCACCCGGAGCGTCGAGACCTGGTAGAGGGCAACGGATGCTGCGATCCCGGCGTTCAGCGACTCCGTCGCGGCATCGATCGGGATGGAGACGATCTGGTCGCAGGTCTCGCTGACCAGTCGCGACAGCCCTTTCCCCTCGGAGCCCACGACGATCACGACCGGTCGGTCGGCCAGTTCGAGCGCCGGCAGCGACACGTCGCCGCCGCCGTCGAGGCCGAGGACGAACACGCCCTGCTTCTTGAACTCCTTGAGAGTCGAGGTGAGGTTCGGCGCGATCGCGACCGGGATGCGTGCGGCCGCGCCGGCGCTCGTCTTCCACGCCGCGCTGTTGACACTCGCCGAACGCCGCTGGGGGAGGATCACGCCGTGGCCGCCGAACGCGCCGGTCGAGCGGATGATCGCGCCCAGGTTGCGAGGGTCTGTGACGCCGTCGAGCGCGACGAACAGCGGAGTCTTGCCCTGGTCGATGACCTTCTCGAGCAGATCCTGCGGGTGCGCGTACTCGTACGGCGGCACCTTCAGGGCGACGCCCTGGTGGACGCCGTCGAAGCCGGCCATGCGATCCAACTCGGGGCGGGTGACCTCCATCACCGGGATCTCCCGGTGCGTCGCGATCGAGAGCATCTCTTTGACGCGGTCGTCCATCTCGACGCGCTGGGCGATGTAGAACGCGGTTGCGGGGATCTTCGCGCGCAGAGCCTCGAGGACGGAGTTGCGACCGGTCACCACCTCGGTGTCGTCGTCCTTCTTCGCGGCGCGCGGTCGCGACCCCGACTGTCCGGCCGGCCGGCCCTTGCCTCCCGCTGCGGCGTAGCGCTCGGCCGCGGCCTTGCGCTTGCCCGCAGGGTGCCAGGCGCGGTCCTCGGCCTTCGGGGTCGGCCCGCGGCCCTCGAGCGAGCGCTTGTTCTTGCCGCCCGTGCCCTTGGTCGGGCCCTTCTTTCCCTTGCTGGCGCCCGGGCGCCCCGGCTTACCGGCCATCAGTTCCCTTTCGTGCGGGGCTGCGCCCCGTCAGTCCCGCCGAGGCGGGACGGAGCGTCTGCGACGCTCCAATGTGTTCCGTCGTTCGTGTCTTCGAGCGTGATGCCCGCCGCGGCGACCGCATCGCGGATGCGATCGGCTGCCGCCCAATCCTTGGCTGCGCGCGCGTCGGCACGCTGGGTGATGAGGCTCTGCATGAGCGCATCCAGTGCTGCCGCCTCCGCGCCGCCGGCGGTGGTGTGCCACGCGGGATCGAACGGATCGATGCCGAGCACACCGGTCATGATCGCCACATCCGCGAATGCGCGCATCGTCGCATCGCGGTCGCCTGCGTCGAGCGCCGAGTTGCCGAGGCGGACCGTCTCGTGGATCACGGCGAGTGCCTGCGGCACCCCGAGGTCGTCGTCCATGGCTGCGGCGAACCGCTCGGGGACCTGTGCGTCGATGCGGACGTCGTGCGAGGCATCCTGCAGCGTGCGCACGGCCCGCTCCAGGAACGTGCGGATGCGATCGAGCGCCGCCTCCGCTTCATCGAACGACGACGCCGTGAGGTCGAGGCTGGACCGGTAGTGCGCCGCGGCGAGCGCGTACCGCACGACGAGCGGGTCGCGCTCGCTCAGCACGTCGTCGGCCAGCAGGAAGTTGCCGAGGGACTTCGACATCTTCTGGTCGCCCACGGTGACCAGGCCGTTGTGCACCCAGTACCGCGCGAATGCGTCGCCGGCGGCCGTGGACTGTGCCAACTCGTTCTCGTGATGCGGGAAGCGCAGGTCGAGCCCGCCGCCGTGGATGTCGAACTCCGCACCGAGGTAGCGTCGCGACATCGCGGAGCACTCGATGTGCCATCCGGGACGCCCCGGCCCCCACGGCGACTCCCACGTCGCACTGGAGGGCTCGTCGGGCTTGGTGCCCTTCCAGAGGGCGAAGTCGCGCGGGTCGCGCTTGCCGCGGGGATCGGCATCCTCAGCGGGTTCCATCGCGTCGAGGGACTGTCGTGTGAGGCTGCCGTACTCGTTCCAGGAGCGCACATCGAAGTAGACGTCGCCGGCACCGGCCGCGGAGCCTGTCGAAGCGTAGGCGTGCCCCGCCTCGATGAGGCGCTCGATGAGCTCCTGCATCTGCGGAATGGATGCCGTCGCCCGCGGTTCGTAGGTCGGCGGCAGGATGCCGATGGCGTCGTACGCGCGCGTGAACTCCTTCTCCATGCGGTACGCGAGCGCCCACCACGGCTCCGACTCGGTCGCATTTGCGAGCACCTTGTCGTCGATGTCGGTGACATTCCGCACGAAGGTGACCCGCCCGAACCGAAGGGCGAGCCATCGGCGCAGGATGTCGAAGCTCAATGCGCCACGAAGGTGACCGATGTGCGGCGCGGATTGCACGGTGGGACCGCAGACGTACACCGTGACGTTTGAGGGGTCCAGTGGCACGAAGTCGCGCAGCGCCTGCGCTTTCGTGTCGTAGAGCCTCACGGGCGATGTACCTGGTGTCACTGCACCAGCCTACCGGCGGGGCATCCGCCGAACCTGGCCGCGACTCAGGCGCGACGGCGAGTGGACGCCGTGCGCGCCCACGACGGCGTCGGTGATCGACCCGCCGGTTTCGGCCGCTCGGCGCGGTGCCTGTAGAACTGGAGGGTGCTTCACGTGTTCGCCGTCCTCGCCGCGGCCCTGCTGTTCGGCACCACCGGCACGGCGCAGGCGCTCGGGCCCGACGACACCACGCCGCTCTCGGTCGGCGCGGTGCGTCTGGTGATCGGCGGCACCGGGCTCGCACTCATCGCTTTCCTCCTTGCGCGCCGGCATGCCCGGCGGGCCACCACCGCGGCCCCTCGGTCCCTGAGCCTGTCGAAGGGCGGCATCCGCCCGCTCGCGCTCATGGCGCTCACCGGCTTCTGCCTCGCCCTGTATCAGCCTCTGTTCTTCCTCGGCACGGAGCGCAACGGCGTCGCGGTGGGGACCGTCGTGGCCCTGGGCTCGGCGCCGATCCTCGCCGGACTCCTCGAGTGGGGCCTGACCCGGCGGGTGCCGAGCGGCACGTGGATGATGGCGACGGCCCTGGCCACCGTGGGAGTGGTGCTGCTCGGCTTCGGCGGCGAAGCCGGCGGAGCCGGCGGGACCGACCCGATCGGCCTGGTCGCGAGCGTCGGGGCCGGAGCCACCTTCGCCGTCATCGCCAATGTGCAGCGCAGGCTCCTGGACGAGGGCTGGGACCCGTTCACGGTCGTCGGGTCGATGGGTGCGAGCTCAGCGATCCTGTCGGCGCTGGTGCTCCCGTTCGTCGACCTCGGCTGGCTCGCCACGCCCCCGGGCCTCGTGATGGCTCTGTGGCTCGGGATCGCGACGATCTCGATCGCCTACGTCATGTTCACGTGGGGGCTCGGCGGGCTCACGGCCGCGACCGCGGCGACACTGACGCTCGGCGAGCCGCTGACAGCGAGCATCCTGGGCATCGTCGTCCTGGGCGAACGACTCTCGTCGCTGGCGATCGTGGGCCTGATCGTGCTCGGCGCCGGCCTCGCCCTGCTCGCGTGGGGGTCTCGCGCGCCCCGGGATCCGATCCCGTACGCGGTGGAGGGATGAGCGTGCCGAACATCGAGATCCGTGTGGACGACCTCTCCGGCGCGGACACGCGCGCCCTGATCGGCTTCCACCTGGCGGGCATGCACGACACGTCGCCGCCCGAGAGCGTGCACGCGCTCGACATCGAGGAGCTGAGGCATCCGTCCATCACGTTCTGGTCGGCATGGATCGGCGGCGAACTCGCCGGCATCGGCGCGCTCAAGGCCATCGACGCGGAGCGCGGCGAGCTGAAGTCGATGCGCGTCGACGATCGCTTCCGCGGCAGCGGGGTGGGCCGCGCGATCCTCCACCACATCATCGCGGCGGCGCGGGAGCGCGGCATGACGAGCCTGTGGCTCGAGACGGGCAGCCCCGAGGAGTTCCTCCCCGCCGTGCGCCTCTACGAGAGCGAGGGCTTCACGCGGTGCGGTCCGTTCGAGGGCTACACCGACGACCCGTTCTCGGTGTTCATGACGCGCACGCTCTGAGCGCGGCAGGGCCGCATCCGCTCAGGCGGGCACCACCAGCGCCATCGCGAACGCGGCGACACCCTCACCGCGCCCGGTGAAGCCGAGGCCGTCCGTCGTCGTCGCCGACACCGAGACCTGCGCGCCGCCCAGTGCGGACGACAGCACCGCTTCCGCTTCGGCGCGGCGGGCGGCGAATCGCGGGCGGTTCGCCTGCACCTGAACGGCGACGTTGCCCACCCGCCAGCCCGCCTCGCCGAGCAGTCCGAGCGTGCGCGACAGGAATGCGTCGGCATGGGCGCCCGCATACTCGGGGTGGTCGGTTCCGAAGTGCGTGCCGATGTCGCCGAGCCCGGCCGCCGACAGCAGCGCATCGACGATCGCGTGGGTGACGGCGTCGCCGTCCGAGTGGCCCGACAGCGCGGGCTCCTCCGGCCACTCGAGCCCGGCCAGCCACAGCGACCCGTCGCCGCCGAACGCGTGCACATCGGTCCCGACCCCGACGCGCGGAATCGGCGTGGGATTCTCCAGGCGCACGCCGGCATGGGCGATCGGATGCCGCAGCACGAGGGCTCGCGCGCGCTCGAGGTCGTCGGGGGTCGTGATCTTGAAGGCGAGCGCATCGCCGTCGACCACGGCGACGTCGTGGCCGGCTGCGGCGACCAGCGCCGCGTCATCGGTGTAGTCGCGGTCGGCCGCTCGATATGCGGCATCCAGGATGCGTCGACGGAACCCCTGCGGAGTCTGAGCGGCGGAGAGCTCGGCACGATCGACCGCCGCGACGATCCGGGCGTTCTCGACCCTCTTGATCGTGTCGATGACCGCAAGCACCGGAATCGCGCCGGCGTGACCGGCGTCGATCGCGGCGACGACACGCTCGAACACCGCGGGCGGCGTGAGGGCGCGCGCGGCATCGTGCACGAGCACGACGTCGACATCGCCCCAGAGGGCGTCCAGGCCCGCAGCGACGGACGCCTGCCGGCTCTGACCGCCGGTGACGACCGAGACGAGGTCGCGGCGATCGCCGGCCGCCGCGATGGCGTCCGTGAGCGCGTCGCCCTCTCGGCCGGCAGGCGCGACGACGATCACCTGCGCGGGCGGGCCGTCGAAGATGCGCGCGAGCGCATGTCGCAGCATCGTGTGCTCGTCGATGCCGACGAACGCCTTCGGAACCCCCGCGCCCAGACGCGTGCCAGAGCCTCCTGCGACGACGATGACCGCGATGCGGGGCACAGGCGTGATGCTCACGCCCTCACGCTACCGCCCGCGTCGACTCAGGAAGCGAGCACCTCGTCGAGGATGGCGCCTGCCTGCTCCTCGTCGGTCTTCTCGGCGAGCGCCAGCTCGGAGATGAGGATCTGCTTCGCCTTGGCGAGCATCCGCTTCTCCCCGGCCGAAAGGCCGCGATCCTGATCGCGACGCCACAGGTCGCGAACGACTTCGCTGACCTTGATGACGTCGCCGGATGCGAGCTTCTCGAGGTTCGCCTTGTACCGGCGCGACCAGTTCGTGGGCTCTTCGGTGAACGGTGCACGCAGCACTTCGAACACCCGGTCGAGACCTTCCTTGCCGATGACGTCACGGACGCCGACGAGGTCGACATTCTCCGCGGGAACCTCGATGATCAGATCACCCTGTGTGACGTTGAGCTTCAGGTATTTCTTGGTCTCGCCCTTGATGACCCGGTCTTTGACTTCGATGATCGTCGCGGCCCCGTGATGGGGGTAGACGACCGTTTCGCCAACCTCAAAAAGCATGGAGTTATGTCCTTTCGGCAACCTCCAGGATACCACAGGCGAACATAGGGTAAGGTTCGCCGCCCACCCCTCGCGCGCGCCTCCACACCGCTCCCGGCGAACCCCTAGACTGCTAGAGATGTCGTCATCCGTCCCGGGAGGATCCGTGAAATCGCGCCTCATCGCGTCAGTTGCCCTTGGCGCCCTCGTGGTCCTCGGAACAAGTGGCTGCGCCATGCTCTCCACGCAGGCAACCACGATCCCCTACTCGCCCGCCGACGGCGTGAACATCCCCGATTCGGGCCCGCTGCAGGTGCGCAACGTCCTGATCGTGGCCGATGAGGAGGGCATCGACGGCAACTTCGTCGCGGCGATCGTGAACCAGACCGACGAGCCCCAGACGCTCGAGATCGAGTACGGCGAAGGCTCGGATGCGTCGACCGAGTCGATCCGGGTTCCGGCGAACAGCACCCTCAGCCTCGGGACCGAAGAGACCGAGCCGCTGCTGCTCGAAGGCATCGACACGAAGCCGGGCCAGAACCTGCCGATGTACTTCCAGTCCGGCGACAGCGAGGGGATCCTCGCCGCGGTGCCCGTGCTCGACGGCTCGCTGGACTACCTCGCCGACCTCGCACCCTGACCCACGGCGAAGCGTATCCCGGCCGGTGGCATGAACGCCGCCTCGGCTGTGCCTGGCTCGCGCGATGTCAGCCCTCGAAGCGGTACCCGAGGCCCCGCACGGTCATGAGCATCGACGGCTCGCTCGGGTGCTGCTCGATCCGCGAGCGGATGCGCTTGATGTGGACGTCCAGTGTCTTGGTGTCGCCGAAGTAGTCGGTTCCCCACACGCGGTCGATGAGCTGTCCGCGAGTCAGCACTCTCCCGGCATTGCGCATCAGCACCTCGAGCAGCTCGAATTCCTTGAGCGGCATGTTGATCTCCCGCCCGTCGACGGCCACGGTGTGGCGATCGATGTCGAGGATGACCCGACCCCCGTCGAGGACATGGTCCTCGAGGTCCGCATCGGTCTGGGCGAGCCGGCGCAGGACCGCGCGCATCCGCGCGAGCAGCTCGCGCGAGGAGTAGGGCTTCGTGACGTAGTCGTCGGCGCCGAGCTCGAGCCCGACCACGATGTCCACCTCCGAGTCCTTGGCCGTCAGCATGATGATCGGCACGCGCGAGGTCGCCCGGATCTGACGGCAGACCTCGGTTCCCGACATCCCGGGAAGCATGAGATCCAGCAGCACGATGTCGGCGCCGCGGTCCTGATAGGCGGCCAGTGCCGACGGCCCGTCCTCCGAGATCTCCACCTCGTAGCCTTCTCGGCGCAGCAGGTAGGCGAGGGGATCGGCCAGATCCGGCTCGTCCTCGACGATCAGGACGCGAGTCATGCGTTGGCTCCGTTCGTGGGGTGGGTTGCCGCAGCGGGCTTCGGTGTCGGCCGCTTCTTGCGGCGCCGCTTGGGCTGAACGACCTGGTCGGCGGGTGGGTCGATCTCCGGGAGGCGGATGGTGAAGGTCGAGCCGCGCCCGGGGCGTGACCACAGCCGCACCTCGCCGCCGTGACGCTGCACCGCATGCTTGACGATCGCGAGCCCGAGGCCCGTGCCGCCGGTGCGACGCGAGCGTGCCTGGTCGGCGCGGTAGAAGCGCTCGAAGATGCGCTCCTGATCGCCCTCGGCGATGCCGATGCCTCGGTCGGTCACGGCGATCTCGACGACGCCGTCGACCACCTTGACGCCGACCCCGACGTTGGAGCCCTTCGGCGAGTACGCGATGGCGTTCGCCAGCAGGTTGCCGACGGCCTCGCTGAGCACCTGCGCGTCGCCGCGGACGTACGCTCCGCGTGAGCCGCCGCGGACGATCTCGACGCCGGCCGATCCCGCTTGGATCGCGTGCGCCTCCGCGGCGGAGGCCACGATCTCATCGACGGCCACTGCGCGCTCGTCGGTGAACTCGTCGGCGGCCTGCAGCCGCGAGAGGTTCATGATGCGCGAGGTCAGCAGTGCGAGGCGGG
Source organism: uncultured Actinomycetota bacterium (assembly GCA_963713325.1). Taxonomy (GTDB): domain Bacteria; phylum Actinomycetota; class Actinomycetes; order Actinomycetales; family Microbacteriaceae; genus Microbacterium. The sequence goes on along the minus strand of CAVQLL010000004.1, from coordinate 211,525 downwards.
ATGCTTCGGCGGTCAGTCGTGAGGCGAAGTTGCGCACCTGGTCGGGATCGTCCGCCGCCGATTCGATCGCCTCGGCGAGCAGACTGACCGCGCCGACCGGCGTCTTCAGCTCATGACTCGTGTTCGCGACGAAATCGCGCCGCATCTGCTCGACGCGCTCGCGCTCGGTGATGTCGCGCAGCACGAGCAGGGTAAGGCGCGGCGATATGCGAGTCGCCCGGACGATGACGAGCCGAGGCTCGGCAGGCGGAGCGCCACGACGCAGGCGCAGCGTGACCGTCATCGCGGACTTCTCTTGACGGACGCGCCGGACCACCCCGCGCAGCTCGTCCGACGGGAGGACACCGCCTTCGGAAAGGTGGAAGGGCATGGCCGCGGCCGATGCAGCCAGGATCGTGGCCGACGTGTCGACCACCACGGCGGCGTCGTCCATGCCGTGCAGGACTTCGCGCACTCCGTCGGGGATCACCGACGACGTCTGTGCGGCGGCACGGTCGCGCGCTCTCATCGAGGCGACGATGACCGCCGACACGGAGCCCCCGATGATCGCCCCGAGAAGCAGGGCGAGCAGCGCAAGCTGCGTCTGGTCCATGGTTCCAGCGTAGGGGCGCGGCGGTTCTGCTTCTGGACCGTTTCGGTCGAGCGGTCGACGGCGCCGGGTACTATTCACTCTCGCGGCACCGTTCGTTAACCTTCGATGGCGACAATCGCCAGGTCGCCAGGCTCGTGTGCCTGCTGCGGAACACGAAAGGTGCTGCAATGCGCGAAGTCTTCCATCAGTCCCTCGAGGACGTCCAGGGACGCCTCGTCGAGATCGCCGAACTCGTCACGATCGCCATCGACAAAGCCACGCGCGCGTTCAGTTCGAGCGACGTCGCTCTGGCCGAAGAGGTCATCGAGGCGGATGTCGTCATCGACGAGAAATCCGTCGCCCTCGATGAGCTGGCGATCGAGATCCTCGCTCGTCAGCAGCCTGTCGCGCGCGATCTGCGCATTGTCGTGAGCGCGCTCCGGATCAGTGCCTCGCTCGAGCGCATGGGCGACATCGCCGAGCACATCGCCCAGCTCACCCGCATGCGCTTCCCCGAACGGGCGATCCCGAAGGGCCTCAAGTCGACCTTCACCAAGATGGGCGAGCTCGACGTCAACGTCGCACGCAAGCTCACGGAGCTTCTGCGCACTGAAGACCAGGCGCTCGCCGAGGAGATCCGCAACGACGACGACCAGCTCGACGATCTGCACATCAGCGTGTTCGAGAAGGTGCTCAGTGACAGCTGGAAGGGCGAGGCGTCCGCGACCGTCGACGCGACACTTGCCAGCCGCTACCACGAGCGCTTCGCCGACCACGCGGTCTCGGTCGCGAAGAAGGTCGTGTACCTCTCGACCGGCGACTGGACCGTGGAGACCGACACGCTCGACATCATCACGCGCACGCCCTAGCGGAGAACGGACAAGAGAGCGGATGCCCCGGGAGGGGCATCCGCTCGTCTGATGTTCGGGCCGACTCCTACTTCTTGCCCTGGCTCGCCACCGCCGCAGCGCCGGCGGCGGCGGCTTCAGGATCGAGGTACTCGCCTGGTCCGACCGGCTCGAGGTTCTCGTCGAGCTTGTAGACGAGCGGGATCCCGGTGGGGATGTTGAGCTCGGCGATGTCGGCATCGCTGATGCCGTCGAGGTGCTTGACCAGGCCGCGCAGCGAGTTGCCGTGCGCGGTGACCAGAACGGTCTTGCCCGCGCGGAGGTCGGGGACGATGTCGCTCTCCCAGTACGGCAGGAAGCGGTCGATGACGAGCTTGAGCGACTCGGTGCGGGGCACGTCGCCGTCGATGTCGGCGTAGCGCGGGTCGCCGACCTGGCTGAACTCGGAGTCGTCGGCCAGCGGCGGCGGCGGCACGTCGAACGACCGGCGCCACAGCATGAACTGCTCCGGCCCGAACTCCTCCAGGGTCTGCGCCTTGTCCTTGCCCTGCAGGGCTCCGTAGTGCCGCTCGTTGAGGCGCCAGGATCGCTTGACGGGGATCCAGAGACGATCGGCGGCATCCAGCGCGAGGTCCGCCGTCTGGATCGCGCGGCTCAGAACCGAGGTGTGCACGACGTCGGGCAGCAGGCCGGTTTCGGCGAGGAGCTCCCCGCCGCGCGTGGCTTCGGCCTCGCCCTGCTCGGACAGGCGGACATCGACCCACCCGGTGAAGAGGTTGAGCTCGTTCCAGACGCTCTGGCCGTGACGGAGGAGGATCAGCGTGTAGGGCGCGGTCATGCCCCCCATGATATGCGGGCGCCCGCGCGCCGCCCGCCGAGCGCTCAGATCCGCGGCACGCACGCCCGAGCGTCCGCGCTGGACATCCCCGTCGCCGTCAGCAAGTCGACCGCGAACGGACGCAGCGCGGCGATGAGCCCCTGGTCTCCGACTGATGCATCCGGGAGCAGGAGGGCCGGGTCGAGCCGTCCGGCAACCGCCCGAACGGCTTCACGTGCCACCGGTTCGAGCGAGATGTCGGTGAGCGAGCGCGAGACCTCGACCGCCGCTCGCGCGAGCTCCGCCAGGATGTCGGCGGCGACCGGTCGCGCCGCGCCGTCGTCGCAGAGATAAACCACGCGGCGGGCGATGACACGCAGGTTGCGCGTCGCGAGATCGGTGGACTGGCGGATGCGCTCGTGGCGGTGCAGCTCGAAGCGCTGCCGGCGCAGGAACGGCGAGATGCGTGCGATCGCGATCCCCGAATCGAGCGATTCGGACCATGCGTCGACCAGCGGCTGCAGGGCTCGCGCCTTCTCGAGGCCTCGTTCGGCGCGCAGGCGGTCGCCGCGGCGCAGCGCCTGCGCGAGTGTGGCCATCGCGGAGTCCATCGCACGGAAGACCGCAGCGCCTTGGCGACCCTCCTCGCGCTGCAGGGTGCGCGGGATGAGCGCCGTCACAAGCAGCGCGGCAGCGCCGCCGACGACGCCGTCGACCAGACGCAGGAAGGGCGCGTCGGCCGGGATCACCATCACGATCAGCGCCTGGATAGCAGCGGCGATCGCGAAGCTCGCCTGTGCGGAGAGGAAGCGCGCCACCACGAGCGTCAGACCCAGCGCCAGCGCGAGCTGCCACCATCCCGACCCCGCCACGAGCAGGAGCAGTTCCGCGACGAGGATCCCCACCAGCATCCCCACGACCGTCTCGAGCACGCGTCGCGGCCGGGCGTCGCGGACAAGGCCGAGACTCGAGACGCACACCGTCGCCGCCAGCAGCGGCGCCGGATGCCCCAGCACGTAGTGCGCGAACGCGTAGGCGCCCGTCGTCGCGACCACGATCTGGAGGATCGCGATCGAGGAATGCTGCACGCGGGACAGCCTTCGACGCGGGTCGAAGCGCCGTTGCCAGCCGGTCGCGATCGCCGTCGTCGTCGGCTGCGGCGAATCGCCCACGGCTCCGCCTCAGCCGGCTCGGCGGCCGAGCCGGGGAAGGCGCGGGATGTTGGCGGTCGCGCCCGCCTCGGGCGGGACGATGACCTCCTGCGCCGCGACGATCGCGCCGTCGGCGGTCCGCACGACGAACTCCGCGTCGACCGCGGTGTTGCGGCGCACCACGGCGAGCGCGATCGGACCGTCCTCGAAGTGCAGGGCGGCGGAGGTGACGATTCCGACCGCGTTCTCGCCCACGAACAGCTCGTCCCCGCGGGCGGGCAGGACCGAGTCGCTCCCGTCGAGCTGCAGAGCGACGATCCGCCGTGGCGGGTGGCCGAGGTTGTGCACCTTCGCGACGGTCTCCTGACCGCGATAGCAGCCCTTCTCGAGGTGCACCGCGGTGCGCAGCCAGTCCAGCTCGTGCGGAAGCGCCCGATCGTCCACCTCGTTCGCCCATCGCGGCCGCCATGCCGCGATGCGGAGGGCCTCGGCAGCGGTGAGGCCGGCGAGCGCGATATCGCCCGCAACAGCGGCATCCGCGATGCGCTCCTCCTCGGCCCGGGTCACGATCGCCTCCGACCAGTCCCGCTCAGCGCCAGGGTGCGGCTCGACGGTCGCGTACGCATGACCGCCCACGCTGACGTGCGGCCACGGATCGCTCCAGACCAGCGGCATGCCGGCCGGCTCCGCGGGCGAGATCGCCGCGAGCGCGGCTCGAGTGCCGCCGATCACGGCGTAGTCCTCGGTCGCGTCCCGCGGATCGACGCGCAGGCGGAATCGCATCTTCCGCAGCCACGACAGGAGTCCCTCGGCATCCGCTCGGTCGGTGATCAGCCACGTCGTCTCGCCGTCGTCGACAACGGATGCCGCATGCTCGATGTGACCGTGCGGATCGAGGATCAGCAGCTCGGTGCTCTCCCCGGGTGCGAGCCGGGTGAGCGCCTGCGAGGTGAGCGAGTCCAGCCACGACAGTCTGTCCTCGCCCGGTACGGCCAGCACGGCGCGGTCGCCGAGCGGTGCGACGGCTCCGCCCCCCGCGAGGGCGCGCTGCTCTGCGAGCGGGCTGCCGAGGTGGCGGAGCCCCGACTCGTCGGTGACGGCGCCCGGGACGCGTGCGAAGGGACCGGGCATCAGTCGACCCGCGCCAGACGCGCCGAAGCGTGGGAGGAGAGCTCTCGGCCGAGCGCGGCGATGTCCCACGCCCAGAGCAGATGGCCGTCGACGAGACCGTACATCCGGGCCGCGGCGGCATACGGCTTCGCGGCCGCCGTTCGCACGACGGCGTCGGTCACGATGTCGATCCGCGGCCCGCGGATCTGGCCGAGGTAGAGCTCGCTCACGCCGTCGGAGTGGACGATCGACACCTCGATGTCGAAGCCGCCCTCGGCGTTGCGCAGCTCTTCGACATCATCCGCCGTGCGCTCGTCCGGCTCGTCGACCGCGGGGAGCAGGCCCGGACCGGCATCGGCATCCGTCGCGGAGCGCGACAGTCGCCAGTAGCCCATCTCCGAGACCAGCGGGGTGCGGGAGCGCTCGGTCTCGTCGGAGACGGGCGCATCGTCGAGCAGCCACGCACTGGCCGAGTAGTTCAGGTACGGTCCGCCGTCATGGCTGAAGCTGACGCGGTGGACGAACTCGCCCGAGAAGCGATGATCGCCGACCTCGTAGTCGATGACGCCGGTGCCCTCCCAGACCCCGATGAGCCAGGAAAGCGGCGCGAGGTCGGCAGGAATATCCGTGGGAAGGTCGAGCACGACGGGGCCGCCGTCAGCGCTGGCCGCGATAGAGGTTCTTGATCACGACGCCGGAGACGAAGACGATCGCGAGCGACGCGAGGCCGAGCAGCCCGACGAAGAAGAGTTCGAGCGCGACGAGATCCATGGATGCAGTCTAATCCGAAACCCACGCCCTCGCCCCGGCGGCGCTGACCCGGGGACCATCCGGAGCGCCACGCGGCGCTAGCCGGGAATGATCGACGACAGGCCGAAGCCCAGGCTGATGACGCCCATCACCAGGAGCGCGCCGAGAACGCTCGCGGCCACCCGCTCGGTGAACCCCTGCGAGCGGCCGAACCACAGCTGGATCGCGAACGCCACCACGAGGCATCCGCCGAGGCCGACCGTGAGCCACGCCGCGCGCCAATCCGCGGGCACGAACAGGCCGATCGAGATGCCGATGAGAGCGGCGAGCACCCAGACGGCGATCACGCCGCCGAAGGTGCGGCGCGGAGCCAGTTCCGGAGTCGTCACGGGTTCATTCTCCCGCAAGTCACGGTCGCGCGCACGACCGCGTCGGGCGCCGGTGCCAAGGTGGCCGATCACACTCGGAAGGGGGTCGACGCTCCCCACGCCCTAAACTGAGTGAACGGCGCTCCCCCTGCGCCCGAAGGACGGCGTTTTGGCACAGCTTCTCGTTCTGAGCTCCGCACACGGCGGCGGCCCTGTCCTGCCCTCGCTCGAGCTGCTCAGCCACCGCGTCAGACAGATTCCGGCGGAGCCCGCTTCGCTGGTGAACGCCCCCAGCGCAGACATCATCTTCGTCGATGCGCGGGTCGACCTGGTGGGCGCGAAGTCGCTCTGCAAGATCCTCAACACGACCGGCCTGGATGCCCCGCTGCTGCTCGTCGTCACGGAGGGCGGCCTGACCGCCGTCTCGACCGACTGGGGCGTCGACGACGTCATCCTCGTGACCGCAGGACCTGCGGAAGTCGACGCCCGCGTGCGTCTCGCGATCGGCCGGGTGGCCAAAGACCAGGTCTCGACCCGCATCCAGACCTCGGGCATCTCGATCGACGAGTCGTCATACTCCGCCAAGGTGCACGGCAAGCCTCTCGATCTCACCTACAAGGAGTTCCAGCTCCTCCACTTCTTCGCCACGCATCCCTCACGGGTCTTCACGCGTGAGCAGCTGCTGAGCGAGGTCTGGGGCTACGACTACTTCGGCGGTACGCGCACCGTGGATGTCCATGTGCGACGCCTTCGCGCCAAACTCGGCGATCTCGAGCAGCTCATCGGCACGGTCCGCAACGTCGGCTACCGCTTCAACGTGTACGAGGACGACCAGCTCCCCGCACCACGCGAGCGCACGGGCGCATAGCCGCCGGCAACGCTCGTTCACACGCTCGTCACCTCACCCTGCAATGATGAGTGGATGATCGAACACGACGTGCTCGACGCAGGACTCGGCGACGCGGACGACGACGACTTCGACCTGTCCGAGGTCTTCGACTCTCAGCTGCCCGACAACCGCTACCTCGATCGCGAGCTGAGCTGGCTCGCCTTCAATCAGCGCGTGCTCGAACTCGCCGAGGATCCTGCCCTCCCCGTCCTCGAGCGTGCGAACTTCCTCGCGATCTTCGCGAGCAACCTCGACGAGTTCTTCATGGTCCGCGTGGCCGGACTGAAACGCCGCATCATCACCGGCCTGGCCATTCCCACGAACGTCGGCCGGTCACCGCAGGAGGTGCTCGCCGACATCTCCGCCGACGCGCACGCACTCCAGCTGAGGCACGCGGATGCCTGGACCTCGCAAGTCAGGCCCGCGCTCGCGGAGGCCGGCATCGAGGTCATCTCGTGGGAGAACCTCGAGGACGACGAGCGCACACGACTGTCCGAGTACTTCCAGGGTCAGGTCTTCCCGGTCCTGATGCCGCTCGCCGTCGACCCGGCCCACCCGTTCCCCTACATCTCGGGCCTGTCGCTGAACCTCGCCATCCGCATCCGCAATGCGAGAACCGGTCGCCAGGAGTTCGCCAGGCTCAAGGTGCCGCCGATGCTCCCGCGCTTCGTCGACGTCTCCCGCCATGGCGACACCGTGCGCTACCTCCCGCTCGAGGAGCTCATCGCGAACCACCTCGATGACCTCTTCCCGGGGATGGAGATCCTCGACCACCACGCGTTCCGTCTCACCCGCAACGAGGACGTCGTCATCGAGGAGGACGAGACCGAGAATCTCATCCAGGCCCTCGAGGCCGAGTTGCTGCGTCGCCGCTTCGGCCCGCCGATCCGCCTCGAGGTCGGCGACGACATGGACGACCTCACCCTCGACCTGCTGATCAGCGAGCTCGACATCACGGCGCAGGAGGTGTACCGCCTCCCGGGATCGCTGGATCTGCGGGGCCTGTTCGACCTGGCGAAGATCGACCGACCCGAGCTTCACTACCCACCCCACGTCCCGACGACCGCACTGGCGTTCCAGCCCGCCGAGCAGAACGGGCGGGCCGACATCTTCGCGGCGATCCGCCGCGCCGACGTCCTGGTGCATCACCCGTACGAGTCGTTCGCGACCAGCGTGCAGGCGTTCCTCGAGCAGGCCGCGAAGGATCCGCACGTCCTCGCGATCAAGCAGACGCTGTATCGCACGTCGGGCGACAGCCCGATCGTGCAGTCTCTCATCGATGCCGCCGAGGCGGGCAAGCAGGTGCTCGCCCTCGTCGAAGTGAAGGCGCGCTTCGACGAGGCGGCCAACATCGTGTGGGCTCGCAAGCTCGAGAAGGCGGGCGTGCATGTCGTCTACGGTCTGGTCGGGCTCAAGACCCACTGCAAGCTCGCCCTTGTGATCCGCGAGGAGGACGGCCGGCTGCGCCACTACAGCCATGTCGGCACCGGCAACTACAACCCGAAGACCAGCCGCATCTACGAGGACTTCGGCCTGTTCACGGTCGACGACCAGGTCGGCCGCGATCTCACCCGCCTGTTCAATGAGCTGTCCGGGTACGCGATCGAGAAGAAGTTCAAGCGGCTGCTCGTGGCTCCCCTGCACCTTCGCAAGGGCCTCCTCCGGCTCATCGAGAAGGAGCGCCGCAACGCGCTCGCGGGCAGGCCCTCCAGCATCCGCATCAAGGTCAACTCCATGGTCGACGAGCAGATCATCGATGCCCTCTATCGCGCCAGTCAGGCCGGCGTCCCGGTGGACGTGTGGGTGCGCGGCATCTGCTCGCTCAAGCCCGGCGTCCCCGGCGTCAGCGAGAACATCCGGGTGCGCAGCATCCTGGGACGCTACCTGGAGCATTCGCGTCTGTTCATGTTCGCGAACGACGGCGACCCGCAGGTGTACATCGGCAGCGCCGACATGATGCACCGCAACCTCGATCGCCGGGTCGAGGCGCTCGTCCGAGTGGTCGCACCGGTGCACCTCAAGGAGCTTTCCGACCTGTTCGAGCTCGCCATGAGCGATTCCACCAGTTCGTGGTGGCTTGGCCCCGAGGGTGATTGGACGCGTCACAGCATCGACGCGGACGGCAAGGCCCTCGTCGACATCCAGGATCGCACCATGACGAACGTGCAGCGTCGTCGTCGGGCGCGGACGGCCCGATGACCGAGACCGCCGTCTACGCGGCGGGCGGCGTCCTGTGGCGCATCGTCGACGAGAAGATCCTCGTGCTGCTCATCCACCGCACGAAGTACCGGGACGTGACGCTGCCCAAGGGCAAGGTCGACCCGGGCGAGATGCTCGCAGAGACCGCCAGCCGGGAGATCTTCGAGGAGACCGGCATCCGGGTGAGCCTCGGCGTTCCGGTGGGCGTATCGCGCTACCGCATGCCCAACAAGCGCGAGAAGATCGTGCACTACTGGGCGGCCGAGGCGACTGATGCCGCCATCCGCTCGTCGGCCTTCGTACCGAACAAGGAGATCGCGGCACTCGAATGGGTGGCTCTGAAGAAGGCGATGGGCCGCCTGAGCTATCCGGTGGACGTCGAGATCCTCGAGCATTTCGCCGGCCTCATCGACGAGGGCGTGCTGCGCACGTTCCCGATCATCGTGCTGCGCCACGCCAAGGCTCTGACACGCGAGGAATGGAGCGGGAAGGATGCGGCTCGCCCGCTTTCGGCTCGCGGCCGCAAGCAGGCGAACTCGATCGTCGGGCCGCTGCTCGCCTTCGGCGTTCGCCGGATCATCTCCAGCCCCGCCACGCGCTGCATGAAGAGCGTCGCACCACTTGTCGTCCGCGCTCGGCCGCAAGATCGACAAGAGCGCGCTGATCAGTCAGGACGCGTGGGAAGAGGGCGAATCGGATGCCCGCTCGGTCGTCGGCGAGCGCGTGCGTACCCGCAAACCCGCCGTGCTGTGCAGTCACGGCCCGGTGCTGCCGGAGATCCTGACGGAGATCGCCCTCGCCACGGGCACCCTGCGCGGTTCGTATCTCGGGAGCGCGTCGGCCCTGGAGGCCGGCGCCTTCTCGGTCGTGCACCTGTCGGTCGAGAACCCCGGGTCGGGCATCGTCGCGATCGAGACGCACGCTCCGAAGGTCTGAGGCGCGCCAGTCGCTGCCCCGCAGCGACGTCGAGGGTCGCTGGGCGAGGCGCTGCGGGCGCGGCATCCGTCCCGTTCGTCCGTCACCTGTGCACGCGGAAGCACGACGATCGCGTGCACAGGTGACGGACGAACTCAGGGAACGACCCGGCGCGCGCATCCGAGGATCGCGAATCTCGCCTCTGACCTCATTGCGTTCACCTTCCGTTCACCGTCGTCGCCCACTCTCTTAAGAGTCGCTGTCTACGGTCAGTGCGTGCCCCGCACCGGGCGCGCATCCCGATAACCGTGAAGGATTCACAGTGAAGCTCACCCGAATTGCCAAGATCGGCGCCATCGGCGCGATCGCGGCCCTCGCACTCACCGCCTGCGCCGCGAACGAGGCAGGCGGCGGAACCACCGACCCGTCCGCTCCCGCAGGGCTTTCCGGCGAAATTGCCGGCGCGGGCTCGTCCGCTCAGGAAGTCGCCGTCCAGGCGTGGACCGCTGGGTTCCAGACTGCGAACCCTGATGTCACCATCACGTACGACCCCTCCGGCTCCGGCGCAGGCCGCGAGTCGTTCCAGGCCGGCGCTGTCGGATTCGCCGGCTCCGACCGCGCGTTCACAATCGAAGAGGTCGAGGCGGGTCCGTTCGACGGCTGCGTCGAAGGCACGAACATCGTCGAGCTTCCGACCTACATCTCCCCCATCGCGGTGATCTTCAACATCGAGGGCGTCGACGAGCTCAACCTCGACGCGGCAACCCTTGCCGGCCTCTTCTCTGGCACGATCACCAACTGGAACGACCCGGCGATCGCGGCGCTGAACGAGGGCGTTACCCTTCCGGATCTCGCGGTGACACCTGTGCACCGTTCCGACGACTCGGGCACCACCGAGAACTTCACCGATTACATGTTCCAGGCCGCCGGCGATGTGTGGACCTCGGAGCCCGACGGTGTGTGGCCGCTGCAGAGCGGCGAAGCAGCACAGGGCACTTCGGGCGTCGTGTCGGCCGTCTCGGGAGGCAACGGAACCATCGGGTATGCCGACGCTTCGCGCGCCGCTGAGGAAGGTCTCGCGACTGCCGCGATTCAGGTCGGCAGCGAGTTCGTGACCTATTCGCCGGAGGCTGCCGCCGCGATCGTCGACGCGTCCCCGTTCGAAGAGGGTCGCGCCGAGGGTGACCTGGCCATTGAGCTCGACCGCACCTCCGATGAGGCCGGCGTCTACCCGATCGTCCTGGTCAGCTACATGCTGGCGTGCGAGGAGTATGCCGACCCGACTGTTGCGCCGGTCGTCAAGGGCTTCCTCCAGTACGTCGCCAGCCCCGAGGGTCAGCAGGCCGCCGCGGACGCTGCGGGCAGCGCGCCGATCTCGGAGTCGCTCGCCGAGCAGATCAACGCGGCGATCGAACTGATCGTCGTCGAATAGTCGCCCGATTCCCGACCTGGTGTCGCTTCGACACCGGGTCGGGGATCAGACTGAAACCACGAACTGCGAGAAACAGGAAGACATGACCACCACTACCGCCGCTCCGGCCGTCAAGGTCAGACTGCGGCCCGGAGACCGCTGGTTCTCGGGAACGGCACTGTTCGCGGGATCCATGATCCTCGTGACCCTCGCCGCCGTCGCTCTCTTCCTCATCATCCAGTCGATCCCCGGTCTGACCGCGACAAGTGACACGGCATCCCTGCTCACCGGCACGTTCTGGGAGTATGTCGCCCCGCTCGCGTTCGGAACCATCTGGGCTTCGCTCCTCGCGCTGCTCATGGCGGTGCCGCTGTCCGTGGCGGTCGCGCTCTTCATCTCGCACTACGCCCCGCGGCGCCTGGCGCAGACGCTCGGCTACATCGTCGATCTGCTGGCAGCCGTCCCGTCGGTCGTGTTCGGCCTGTGGGGCATCATCGTCCTGGCGCCAGCTGTGCAGCCCGTCTACGCATGGCTGAACGCGAACATGGGCTGGTTCCCGCTGTTCAGCGGCACGGTCTCCAGCACCGGCCGCACGATCTTCACGGCCGCGATCGTGCTGGCGGTGATGGTCGTGCCGATCATCACCGCGATCTGCCGGGAGATCTTCCTGCAGACGCCCGTCCTGCACGAGGAGGCGGCCCTCGCGCTGGGCGCGACGCGCTGGGAGATGGTCAAGATGGCCGTCTTCCCCTTCGCCCGCAGCGGCATCGTCTCGGCGTCGATGCTCGGATTGGGGCGAGCCCTCGGTGAGACCATGGCAGTCGCGATGGTCCTGTCCGTCGCCAACGTGGTCACATTCCAGCTCTTCACGGCGGAGAACCCGGGAACGATCCCGGCGAACATCGCCCTCACGTTCCCCGAGGCGTACGGGACGAACATCAACGTCCTGATCGCGACCGGCCTGATCCTGTTCGTCGTCACCTTCGCAGTCAACGCCCTCGCGCGCTGGATCGTCAGCCGTCGCAAGGAATTCTCGGGAGCCAACTGACATGACTGTGACCACCGCCCCTCCCGCCACCCGTCCCCCCGCGCCAGAAGAGGCGCCGCTGAGGCTCACGAGCGGCCACCTCCCGAAGTGGGCCCCGTGGGCGATCCTCGGCGGCAGCGTCGTGCTCAGCCTCATCGTGTTCGCCGTGGTCGCGATGGCCGGCGGCACCGGGATCAACGTCGCCGGGCTCGCCGTTGTCGCCGCGCTGGTGTACCTCATCCTGGTCCTCGTGATCTCCAGCGTGGTCGAGGGCCGCCGCAAGGGCGTCGACCGCCTGGTCACGGGCGTCGTCGCCGCGGCCTTCCTCCTTGCGATGGTCCCGCTGGTCTCGGTCGCGTGGACTGTGGTCGCCAACGGCATCGCGGGCCTGTCCGCCGAGTTCCTCACCAGCTCGATGCGAAACGTCGTCGGCGAAGGCGGAGGTGCGCTCCACGCGATCGTCGGCACGCTGCTGATCACGCTCGCCGCCGCGATCATCTCGATCCCGATCGGACTGTTCACGGCGATCTACCTCGTCGAGTACGGGCAGGACCGCAAGCTCGCACGCGGCATCACCTTCCTCGTCGACGTCATGACCGGCATCCCGTCGATCGTCGCCGGTCTGTTCGCCTACGCGCTGTTCGCGATCTTCTTCGGCCCCGGCATCCGCCTCGGCATCATGGGCTCGGTCGCGCTGGCCGTGCTGATGATCCCCGTGGTCGTCCGCTCCAGCGAGGAGATGCTCCGCCTGGTGCCGAACGAGCTGCGCGAGGCCTCCTACGCGCTCGGCGTCCCGAAATGGCTCACGATCGTGAAGGTCGTGCTGCCCACCTCCATCGCGGGCATCACCACGGGCATCATGCTGTCGATCTCCCGCGTCATCGGCGAGACCGCGCCCCTGCTGATCACCGCGGGCGTGACCGCGTCCATGAACTACAACCTCTTCGAGGGGCGGATGATGACGCTCCCCGTCTTCGCCTACTCCCAGTACATGAACCAGGGCATCCCCGCGCAGGCGTACATCGACCGCGCGTGGGCGGCGGCGTTCATCCTGATCGTCATCGTCATGGTCCTCAACCTCGTCGCGCGTCTCGTCGCGAAGGTGTACGCACCCAAGACCGGCCGCTGAGCCGGCAGAAGGAATCTCTCGTGTCCAAGAGCATCGAAGTCAACGACCTCAACGTCTACTACGGCGACTTCATGGCCGTGGAGGGCGTGTCCCTCCAGATCGAGCCGCGCAGCGTCACCGCCTTCATCGGCCCGTCGGGATGCGGCAAGTCCACGTTCCTGCGCACCCTGAACCGCATGCACGAAGTCATCCCCGGCGCGCGCGTCGAGGGTGAGGTGCTGCTGGACGGCGACAACCTCTACGGCTCCACCGTCGACCCGGTGCTGGTGCGCCGCCAGGTGGGAATGGTCTTCCAGCGGCCCAACCCGTTCCCCACGATGTCGATCAAGGAGAACGTGCTGGCAGGCGTCAAGCTCAACAACAGGCGGATCTCGAAGTCGGACGCGGATGCGCTCGTCGAGAGGTCGCTCACCGGCGCGAACCTGTGGAACGAGGTCAAGGATCGCCTCGACAGGCCCGGCTCGAGCCTGTCGGGCGGCCAGCAGCAGCGCCTCTGCATCGCACGCGCGATCGCGGTCTCGCCTCAGGTCCTCCTGATGGACGAGCCGTGCTCGGCGCTGGATCCGATCTCGACCTACGCGATCGAGGAGCTGATCGGCGAGCTGAAGAACGAGTACACGATCGTGATCGTGACGCACAACATGCAGCAGGCCTCGCGCGTCTCGGACCGGACGGCGTTCTTCAACATCGCCGGCACCGGCAAGCCCGGCAAGCTGATCGAGTACGACGACACGCGTTCGATCTTCACGACGCCGACCGTTCAGGCGACGGAGGACTACGTCTCCGGTCGCTTCGGGTAGCGCTCAGCCGGCGCTGGGAGCCCCGGCCGTCGCGACCGCGAAAAGGGTCTCGATGAGGGGACGCGGCTCGGTGTCCGCATCCGGCGCCCATCCCCCGGCGACGAGCTGCTGGTAGCCCACGACGGCGGCCACGACGATCGCCGCGCGTCGCCGCGCGTCCGCGGGGGCGAACCCCAGTCCCTCGAGCAGTCCGAGCGGTGTACGAGACACGGCGCTCGAGGGCGCGCGCGACGACGTCGCTGATGCCCAGCGCGGATGCCTCCGCGAAGAGCGTGCGCTCGCCGCTGCGCTCCGTCGTGCGGTGCGCGATGACCTCGAGCAGCTTCGCCAGCCGTTCGCTCGGGTCTTCGACCTGCTCGACCAGATCGATGAGACGTTCCGTCTCGAGGTCTTCCCACCGCGCGAGGACCGCGTCCACGAGGGCGCTGCGGTCGGCGAAGTGCCAGTAGAACGAACCCTTGGTGGCGCCGAGGTCGCGCGCGACCGCCTCGACGCTCACGGCGCTGATCCCGCTGTCGCGGAAACGCGCGTACGCGGCATCCACCCAGTCCTCGCGCGTAAGTCTTGCCATGAACATACGGTACCGTATAGTCTCTGTTCCACTACCGTACGGTGGCGTATGTACGCCTCCGTGGGCTCGGAGGGAACGACGATGAGGCAACCGACCTTCTGGTCACTCGCGCTGGCAGAGATCACCGATCCGGACTACACGCACATCGCGGTCGACGTTCTCCCCGCTCATGCCACCGCCGATCCGGCGGCGTGGGCACGCCACCTCTTCTCGCCGACCTCACTCCCCCGGGTGCTGTCGTGGGCTCTCTCGGCGCGGTTGCTGCTGAACGGCCGGCTGGGGCGCCCGCGCTGGTGCGATGCGTTCCGCGTCGACCACGTCGCCGGCGAAGAGGCGCTCGTCGCGATGAACGCGCGCCTGCTCGACCTGCGCGTCGGTGTCGGCGTCGACGAGGATGCCGCGCTGGTGCGCGTGGTGACCGCGGTGCGCTTCAAGGGCGCGCATGTGCAGCGCTGGTCGTGGCCGGTGCGGGCCATGCTGCCGTTCGTGATGCGCGGCATGATCGGCCGTTCCCGGCGGGCACTGTCCGGAGTGACGCGCGCCTAGACGAGGCTCAGTCGCGCGGGCTGAGCAGGTACTCGTTCAGGCGCGCCGTGAACTCCGCATCGATCGCGATCGGCGTGCCGTCGATCTCGGTGATCGGGGCGGCCAGCCGCACCGACGAGACCAGCCATCCGGCATCCGCTCGATGAAGCTCCTCCGTCGCGATGTCGCGGTATTCGGTCGTCAGCTCCTGACGCTCGAGCCAGCTGAACGCGCTCAGCTGGGTCGTGCCCTGCAGGATGCCGCCGGTCGGGGCGGGCGTGACGTACACGTCGTCGATCCGCACGATGAGCGAAGCGGTCGGAGCCTCCAAGACGACGCCGTCCGACGAGACGAAGATCGCGTCGTCAGCGCCGCGGCGCTTCGCTTCGCGGATGGCCGCCATGTTGACCGCGTACGACAGGGTCTTCGCGCCCAGCAGCAGCCACGGGGCGCGCGCGGGCACGTCGCTGTTGTAGCCCGCGATCGAGCGTCACCACGCGAACGCCGCTCGCCCTCGCCACCGAGAAGTCCGCCGCGGGCGCCGCTGTGATCCACGCGGTCGGGGCGGGGCCATGGTCGACGCCGCGGCTGAGAATGAGTTTGATGACGCTCTCACCCAGCCCGCAGTGCTCTGCCGCCATCGCCACCGCCTCGCGCCACTGCTCGAGATTGGGGACCGGGAGGTCGCAGATCTCGGCGGAATGGGCGAGCCGATCGAGGTGCGCCTGCACCTCCTGCGCGTGTCCGTCGATCACGCCGACGGACTCGAAGATGCCGTCGCCGCGCTGCGTGCTGAGCTCGCCGACGCTCAGCGCCGGCGCCGCCGGGTCGACGGCCGAGAAGGTGCCGTTGAAGTCGGTGCGCGGGTCATCGGGTTCCGCGGGATCGATCATGAGGGCGAAGCGCCAAGCCATGCGTCGAGCCTATCGACGCGCCGCCACGGGAATGCCCGCGCCGGGCCCTCGGTTACACTGGAACGGCCGGGCCGCAGTAACCCCGGGCTCCATCTTCTGCCGCTGCGAGCGGCCTCGCGCCGAGAGGCGTTCTGCGGCCCGGCACTACTCTGCCCGGCCGGAGAACGACTCTCCCGCGCAGCGGGATCCCACTCCGGGCGTTCTGCGGCCCGACACTTCTGTGCCCGGCCTAGACCTCAGGTCAGCGACTCGCGGCGCCACAGCGCGGCGCAGCCGGCGAGGTCGGTCGCGTAGTCGGCCAGTCGAAGCGCGCGCGTGGTCAACGCCGATGCGCGGTCGGGCTCGGTCGCCTCGTAGTCGTCGGCGAGGTGGCTCGCGCCGGACGCCTGCACCCGGCAGAAGGCGGCGGCGCGATCGAGCGCGACCGCGAAGTCGCCCTGGAACAGACCGCGCAGGATCGTGTCGACGAGGTCGACGAGCTCGTCCGGGCCGGCTGGAGTCGGAGCGCCCGCGACGACAGGATCGACCGAGACGATCTCGACCCTCCCCCGCTCGTACAGCAGTGCGGCGGTGTGCGGGTCGTCGTGGATCATGAGCTGGATCAGGTACAGACGCCACAGCGCACCCGGCAGCGAGCGGGCAGGCGAGCGCGACCAGAGCTCGGCGATGTCGTCGATGCCGTGCTCGTCCGTGAACGAGACGAGCCGGTCGACGACCTCGCCGTCGGGATCGGCCCGCGCCCGCGCCAGGAGCGCCTGAGCGGTGGAGTGCGCGACACGCGATACTTCCGCAGGGTCCTCCGCTGCGAACCGACGATCGAAGAGCTCGGCCGGCCGCCTGACTGGTTTGTGGAACTCCCTCGAATCGTCGCTCACCATTCCAGGCTACCCGCGGAAGGTCTCGCCGAGCTCAGCCGAGACCGCGTCGGCGCGGATGAGCGACCGAGGTCACGCGGTCGAGATCATGACGATCGGTTCCGATGTCGGCTGACCCGTGGGAGACCCGCCGGCCACCTCGACGGTGACCGCGATCACGTCGCCGGGCTCCATGGCGCCGGCGAGCAGTGCCGTCGCGCTGCCGTCGTCGGCGGTGAAGGTACCGGCCGAGATCGGGGCGCCATCGCGCACGAACCACAGCTCGTAGCTCTGGTCGTCCGCCAGGGTCGGCAGTCCATCCGTCACGAGGACGGCCTTGCCGACCGTCTCCGACCAGTGTGCGGTCGCCTCGCCGCCGTCGGAGAGGGTCACCGTCTCGGACTGCGCGTCCGGGGAGGCCTCGATCTCGTCGAGGGCGACGACCGATGCCGGGGTGGTGAGCTGGTCGCCGACGAACACCGCACCCCATCCGACTCCGACGAGGATGGCGAGGGATGCCGCCAGAGCGAACCAGGATCGCGCGCCCCAGCGGCGCGGCCGCTGCGGCTCGGGCTCGGATGCGTCTGCGGCGGCACGGCGATCCGCCCGGAGTGCAGGAGGCCGCTCCTCGGGCGACGTCTCGGCGACGACCGGCGCACCTGGGCGACGTCTCGGCGACGACTGGCGCACGTCGGGGCGTGTCTGCGACGACCGGCGCAACCGCTGACGCCGACTCGGCGATCTGCGCCAGAAGCGCGGCGCGGACACCGGCGGGCGGCTCGACATCGGCGACGCCGTCGGCGAGCAGGGCCACGGTTGCGGCATCCGCTGTCACGTGATGCTCCCACTCCGGATGCTGTCGACGCGCGGTCTCGAAAGCTCTCGTGTCCTCGGGCGACAGGGTGTCGAGCGCGAAGCCGGCCGCCAGTTCGGCGAAGTCCTGCTCGTTCACGTCGTCACCCCCATCTCCACCCGAAGGCGGGACAAGCCGTCCCGCATCCTCGTCTTGATCGTTCCGAGCGGCGCTCCCACGAGTGCCGCGATTTCGCTCTGACTGTAACCCCCGTAATACGCGAGGGTGATGGCCTCGCGCTGCGGGTCGGGAAGGGTCGCGAGCGCCTCGGTGACGCGCTGACCTTCGATCCGCAGTTCCACTTCCTCGGCGACGCCGTCATATGCGACACCGAGATCGCGGAATCCCGCTCGCACATCTCGATTCGTACTCGCCTGTGCGGACCGCACGCGGTCCACCGCCCGGCGATGTGCGATCGTCAGCACCCACGATCTCCCCTGACCCTTGTTCGGAGCGAATCGGTCCGCGGATTGCCAGATCTCGAGGAACACCTCCTGGAGCACTTCCTCGCTCTGGGAGCGGTCGACGAGCACGCGCAGGATGAGACCGAACACGCGAGGCGACAGCATGTCGTAGAGGCGCGCGAAGGCGGACTGATCGCCCTGGGCGATGCTCAGGAGCAGCTCGCCGGCATGGTCGACCGGGTCGGCGCCGTCTTCGGGCACATCCACACCATCGATCACCACACGTACCAGCATGCCTTAGTACCCTCCCGGCCACCGCTCGCGACTCTGGGATTGACAGACCCCTGTGACGCGGTCCGGCCCTCGGTCGCGGGCGACGTGCACCTCTTGTTCGGAGCGCGACCGGTTCCGGTTTGATCGGGACCGATTTCGATCGGATGCCGGGAATCTCCCATCCGATCCATCGAGGGCGCCGAAGACCCCGTGTAGGCCGCTTCGAGTGGCCACAGCACCACTGGCACTGCGACGCCGAACCCGGGGTCGCGAAACCTAGGAGGACAAGATGTCCCGCAAGAAGCTGTATCTGCTCGGCCTACCGGTGGCATTCGCCGCCGTCATCGCTCTGAGCGCGTGTTCGCCGATGTCCAGCGCAACCACGCCTGAAGAGACGACCGCCCCGCCTGCGGCGGAAGAGACCATGGCACCTGAAGAGGAGATGGACCCCGCCGCCAACCTCGTGGGCGCCGGCTGCGCCGCATACGCCGAAGCCGTTCCGGACGGCGCCGGCTCGGTCGCGGGCATGGCTCAGGACCCGGTGGCCACCGCCGCGTCGAACAACCCGATCCTCACGACACTCGTCGCGGCGGTCTCGGGTCAGCTGAACCCCGACGTGAACCTCGTCGATACCCTCAACGGCGACGAGTTCACCGTGTTCGCCCCGGTGGATGACGCCTTCGCGAAGATCGACCCGGCCACCATCGAGGTTCTCAAGACCGACAGCGCGCTGCTGACGTCGATCCTCACGTACCACGTCGTGCCCGGCCAGATCACGCCCGACGCGATCGCCGGAACCCACACGACGGTCAATGGCGCCGACCTCGAGGTCACCGGAAGCGGTGACGAGCTCGTCGTCAACGGCCAGTCCGCCGTCATCTGCGGTGGCGTCCAGACCGCCAACGCGACCGTGTACCTCATCGACACGGTGCTGATGCCGCCGGCGGCATAACAAGACTCCCGGCTTCGGCCGGGTCCTTGGGGGGCGGTGCGACCGCCGACGCCTGCGAGGTGGCGTCGGCGGTCGTTCTGCGTCTGCGATGCTCCGAGCCGACTCTCCGGCCGAAGTAGGCTGGAAGGCGAGGGCCTCTAGCTCAGTCGGTAGAGCATCGGACTTTTAATCCGCGGGTCGTGGGTTCGAGCCCCACGGGGCCCACGAAGAAGCGGGGCGTCCCGACCGGGACGCCCCGCTTCTTCATGTGCTCCGTGTGTTGCGAGAACTGCACGCGATGAGCACAGCTTCGAGCCCCACGGACCCGACGCGATAAGCCGCAGAGACACGCGGTTCCTGGTCGCGCGGGCGCTCGCCATTCGTGTGGGACGAGCCTCGTCCGTGCTCGGGAGCGTGCTCGCGAACCGAGCGCCGAGGCAGACATCAGAACAGCCCGCCTCGCCGAAGCGGGACGGGCTGCTGGTGGTGCGTGTCGATCAGAGGGCCGGGGCCACGTACGGGTTGACGACGATGCTGACGTCGGTGCCGTTGAACTTGAACGACGTCACGTCGCTGTGGCTCTGCACGAGGCTCGCGACGGGGTTCGTCACGGAGCCGTGTCCGGCGCAGATGGTGTCGTAGTCCGGGAAGCGGCCCGACGCGCGGTGCCGTAGGTGTTGCTCTCGGTGATGACGCTCGCGCCCTTGGCGCCGAGGTGTCCAGCCGGTGACCTTGTCAGCCGAGCCGTTGTAGACCTCGGTGATCGCGATCGGGCTGGTGATGATGGGTGCTGCGGACAGTGGTTCTGGACGGTGCCGTCCGAGCAGCCGACACCGGTGGTGGTGGTGGCGGTGAACACGTTGGAGCCGGTGAGCGACTGGCCGTCGGCCATGGCGATCTTCTGGAACGCCTTCTCGTTCATGCCGAGGAACTGGGCCATGATCTCGCCCTTGTCGACGGTGACGACGCCGTCGACGTCGGTGGTGGCGGCGTTGGCCGAGGAGGCGAAGGCGATGGGGGCGGCGATCGCGGCGAGGGCCACGAGGCCGAGGATTCTCTTGCGCATGCTGGATGGTGCCTTTCAATGGGTGTGCGGAGCCGCGTCTCGCAGGTACAACTCCAGCGTCGCGCGATGGTTTATTGACACTATGCTAACAGATCTATTGACGAAACGCTAATTAGCCCTATCATTGCTCCATGAGCCCTCCGCCCCCCTACAGCCGCCTCGACCCCGCAGAGCGGCGGGATCAGATCCTTGACGCCGCCAACGCGCTGTTCGCCGAGCGCGGCTACGAGGAAGTCTCGATCGACGACATCGCAAGAGAGGCAGGCATCACACGCGGACTGATCCACCACTACTTCGGCGGGCGCAAAGAGGTCTACATCGCGCTGCTCGAGAGGCTCGAGACCATCCGCGAGGAGGAGTTGCGACCACCCGTGGGTCGAACCGCCCGTGCGCGCGTGGCGGACTCGGTATCGCGCTGGCTCGACTGGACGGAGGCGAACCGTACGATCTACCTCGCGGCGATGGCACCCGGTGAAGAGCGTGGCCGACCCCGACGTGAGACGCGCCGTCGCAGATCTCGTGCGACGAGCCGTCGTCCTGCTCACGGTCTTCCACAACGACATCGCCGAGGACTCGCCGCGCCTGCGCTACGCGCTGGAGTGCTGGACCGGACTGAACCGTTCCGCGACACGCCGCTGGCTGCGCGGCGAGGCCACCCGCGAGCAGACACAGGAGCTGCTCACTTCGACCCTCGAACACGTCCTGCGGACGTTCGGAGCGCCGCCCTCGCCAAGCGGGCGGACATCTCCACCCAGGCGGTCTCGCACGCCGTAACGCCGTGCCTCAACGACGACCCTGCACGCCCTAGAGCGCCGACCGCGCCGTCCGCCTCGCCTGCGACGACAGGTCCGCGCCGCGCCGCTCCAGGAACTCCTCGAGCCGTCCGCGATCGATCCTGCCGATCTCGCGCAGCGCCACCCCGACGTTCGTCTGCACGAGGTGCTCGGGGTCGGCCGCGAGGATCTCGCAGAGCGCGATCGGGTCGTCGAGGTCGCCCGCACGGATGATCCAGAACGCGGCGGTGATCGCCGCTCGGCGGTGCCAGCGATCCTCCGACCGGGCCAGCTCGAACAGCACGTCGCGCGGCTTGTCGAGCAGATACCACCCGACGACTCGAGGCGCCGATCGGTCGATGTAGTCCCAGGTGTCGATGCGGTCAAGCCGCCGCATCCAGAGTTCGTACAGAGCTGCGCGGTCCGCATTCTTCGCACGCGCCTTGAAGTCGAGAACGCTGACGGCGACCATCCGCTCCTCGTACGCGTCCGAGTCCAACAGACGGTCGACTTCGGCCAGCGGCATCCCGCTGTTGGTCTTCGCGATGTCGAAGACCGTGCCCATGCGCACTCCGATCACGCGAGTGGATTCGTCGGTCATGCGCCCCGCGATCTTGGCCCGTTCGGAGTCGGATGCCGCAGCCTGCAGCGCCGCACGCACCGCCTCCGCGCCGGTCCGATCGCTCACAGCGCCCGCACCATCTCGCGCTCGAGGCCGTGCGGGCCTTCCCACGTCTCCCCCGTGGTGACGAATCCGTTTCGCGTGTAGGCGGTCTGGGCGCGCGGATTGTCGGTGTGGACGTCGAGCGCCAGCTCGGTCTGACCCTGCGTCCGCGCCCAGTCGGCCGCGGCCTCCATGAGCTCGCCGAGGATGCCGTGGCCCCGATGCGACGGGCGCACGTAGACAGCGACCACATCGGCGCGTCCGACGATCGCCGGTCGGCCGAAGTAGTCGAGCGCTCCGGGCTCCGGGATGAGAACGGTCAGTGTGCCCACCCAGTCGCGGCCCGCCTCGGCGATGAACTGCGCCGCGGAGTCGCTGAGCGCTGCTCCCGCGGCGCGGTCGTGCCAGAACTCCGTCGGATGATCCTCTGCCTCTGCGAGCGTCTCGATGAACGCGATCCAGGCGACGGGGTCGCGCAGCGCTTCCAGACGGATGCTGCGCACCCGCTCGCCCTCGCTGAGCCGAACCCGCCGGACGGCGACCTGTTCAGGCACCAGACTCGACCAGCTCCGCGCCGGCGTGGGCGATCTCGGCCAGTGCCTTCTCGCTCGAAACCGGATGCACGCCCGCGACGAGGTCCGTGAAGACGCGGACGTGGCGTCCGTGCTCGATGGCATCGAGCGCCGAGGCGCGGACGCAGTAGTCGGTGGCAAGGCCCACGACGTCGATGTCGATGATGCCGTGACGCTCGAGCAGCTGCGACGCGGTGGTTTCGTCGTCGGCCACGCCCTCGAAGAGCGAGTACGCGGGTTTGCCCTGACCCTTCTTGAGGTGGTGGGTCACCACGGACGTGTCGAAGACTTCCTCGTACTCTGCACCGAACGTGCCGGCGACGCAGTGCGGAGGCCAGGTGTCGATGAAGTCGGGCTCGGACGAGAAGTGGCCGCCGTTGTCGTTGTCGCCGTCGTGCCAGTCGCGCGAGGCGACGACGATCTCGTAGTCACCGGCGTGGGCGGCCACGAAGCGGTTGATCCGCGCCGCGACCTCGTCGCCGCCTTCCACGCCGAGTGCGCCGTGCTCGGTGAAGTCGTTCTGGACGTCGACGATGAACAGCGCTCGGTTCATGAATCGAGCGTACGACGGTACTCCGCGCGAGTCATCGGATGATCGGCGTCCGCAGGGCTGTGAGCCGGTTCCGACGCATCGGCCGGCTGAACGACCCGAGCCTCGGCGGCCTCATGCTCTGCGCGGGCGCCGTCCAGACCGCGCCGCCACAGCTTCGAGGGCCACCAGATCGCCGGCCCGATGTCGTACGAGAGCGCGGGCACGAGCAGCGATCGCACCACGAAGGTGTCCAGCAGCACGCCGAAGGCGACGATGAAGGCGATCTGCGCGAGGAACAGGATCGGGATCACGCCGAGCGCGGCGAAGGTCGCCGCAAGGACGAGCCCTGCCGAGGTGATCACGCCACCCGTCGCCACGAGCCCACGCAGGATGCCGGGACGCGTGCCGTGGGAGAGGGTCTCCTCCCGCACACGCGACATGAGGAAGATGTTGTAATCCACCCCGAGCGCGACCAGGAACACGAACCCGTACAGCGGCACGGCCGGGTCGGCCCCGGGAAAGCCCAGAACCTGGTTGAAGACGAGCGCGCTCACACCGAGCGCGGCGCCGAACGACAGGATGACGCTCAGGATCAGCAGCACCGGGGCCAGCACGGCCCGCAGCAGCAGCATCAGGATCAGCAGGATCACCAGCAGCACGACGGGGATGATGACCGACCGGTCGCGGATCGACGTGTCGTTCGAGTCGATGTCGGTCGCGGTCACGCCGCCGACCAGAGCCGTGCCGGTGCCGAGCGCATCCTCCAGGCTCGTCCGCAACTCGCGCACGCTGTCTTCGGCGGCCGCCGAATCGGCGGCATCCGTCAAGGTCGCGACGAGGAGGACGTCCCCATCCGAGACGGTCGGCGTCGGCGGGGCGGCTCCGGGCGGGCCGGGAGCGGCGTAGACCGCCTCGCCGCCCTCGACACTGACGGTCGCCTGCCCTGTCGGCGAGTCGTCGGATGCTGCGGCCACCGACTCGATCCCTTCGCTCGCGGTGATGACCTCGACTGCTTCGACGACATCGTCTTCGGGGACGATCACGTACACGGGACTGCCCGACCCTGCAGGGAAGTGCTCGGCGAGCACCTCCTGTCCGTCGCGAGCCTCGGACGCTCCGAGCACGAGTTCGCTCGAGGGCACTCCGTCGGCCTTCAACTGGAGCGCGCCTACGACGGCCACCAGCAGGACGACCGTGCTGATGATCCACACGGGCCGCGCGTTGCGCGCGACGAAACGCGCCTGGCGCGGCCAGAATCCCTTCACCGGCTGGGTCAGGTCATCCGGCAGCGACACCATGCCCTGCTTCGGGATGAACGGCCAGAAGGCCGCCTTGCCGAACAGGGCGAGCAGCGCCGGCAGGAACGTCAGCGCCGAGAGCACCGAGAACGCGATGCCGATCGAGGCGATCGGTCCGAGCGCCCGGTTGGTCGCGAGGTCGGACAGCAGCAGGCAGAGCAGACCCGCGATGACCGTTCCGCCGGACGCGATGATGGGCTCGAACGCGCCCCGCCAGGCTTGGGTCGTGGCGTCCCATCGCCGCGCGCCTTCGCCGATGGCCTCGCGGAACCGCGCGACATATAAGAGCGCATAGTCCGTCGCGGCGCCGATAACCAGGATGAAGAGGATGCCCTGCACCTGGCCGTTCAGCACGACGATCTCGGCGTAGGCGAGCCACCACACGGTCAGCAGCGCCACGCACAGCGCGAAGACGGAGGTCAGCAGCACCAGGACCGGCAGCAGGGGCGATCTGTAGACGATGACCAGGATGATGAACACCGCGATGAGCGCGACGATCAGCAGCAGGCCGTCGATGCCGAGGAATCCCTCGACCAGATCTGCCGTGAACCCCGCCGGCCCGGTGACCCATCCCTGGAGCGTGCTCGGCAGCTGCTCGGAGACCATGGTGCGGATCTCCTCGACCACCACCCGCACCTCACCGGATGCGTCGATGGGGACGAAGATCTGCACCGCTTCGCCGTCCTCGGACAGCAGTGGCGGCGAGACGTCGTCGAGCACGCCATCGATGCCGGCGATCTCGTCGACGAGGGTCTGGATGTCCGCCAGCTGCTCGTCGGTGAGCGCAGTCTCGCCGGCGATGACGACCACGGCGGGAATGGTGTCGTCGCCGAGGAAGTCGGGCAGACGCTCGCTGACCTGGGTCGCCTCAGCGCTCTCCGGCAGGAATGAGGACTGGTTGTTCGTGGCGACCTCGTCGACCTTGCCGAAGTAGGGCCCGCCGATGGATCCGCCGACGAGCCAGACGAGCACGAGGAGAACCGGGATGCCGATCCGAAGCCAACGGCTGGGCTGTCGGTCGGCGGAGCGAACGCGGTTCATATCGCTAGCTTATCTAGCGAAATGCTCGTTCTTGCAACTCTCCCTATGCTGGAGCGACCATGCTCTCGGCCGTGCTCGCTCTCGTCGGCGCCATCGTCTACGGCGCGGCCGACTTCTTCGGCGGGCTCGCCGCGAAGCGACTGCGCTCGATCGTCGTCACCGCCGTCGCCGCCGCATCGGGTCTGGTCATTCTCGGCCTCGCCTTCCCGTTCATCGGCGGGGAGTGGTCATCCGCCGATGTCGCGTGGGGACTGCTCTCCGGGGTCTTCGGCGTGGTCGCGATCGCGCTGCTCTATGCGTGCCTCGCGATCGGTCCGATGAGCATCCTCTCGCCCTTGACCGCCGTGGTCTCGGCCATCGCGCCGATGCTGTGGGGCCTGCTGGTCGACGGCGAGACGCTCTCACCGGTCGGGTATGCGGGACTGGGAGTCGCGCTCGTCGCGGTTGTGCTGGTCGGGTTCATCCCCGGTGAGAAGGTCGTGCGCCCGAGCACGCGGGGCCTCGTCATGGCGGTGGGAGCAGGACTCGCGATCGGTGCGTTCCTCATCGTCATCGACCAGACCAGTGACGAGAGCGGGCTCGTGCCGCTCATCGTGAACCGCGCGACGAACACAGTGATCACGCTCGTCATCGTCGGCGTCCTGGCAGTGCGTGCCGTGGCGAAAGGACGCCGTGCCGCCTCTGTGCTGGATGTGTCGGGCCTGCAGGTCGGCGCGACGCCCACCGGCCACGCCGACCTCGAGCACGCGGTCTCCGCGCCCGCCGGCGCGACCGGCATCCCCTCGTCACGCGCCCGCGCGTGGTGGCTGGCGATCGTGTGCGGGCTCGTGGACGCTGTGGCGAACGCGATCATGCTCCTCGCCCTCCGGATCGGCGACCTGTCGATCGTGTCGGCGCTCACCGCGCTCTACCCGGCGGGAACGATCCTGCTCGCTGCGATCGTGCTGCGGGAACGGGTCGCCGGCGTGCAGTGGGCGGGGCTTGCACTGGCGCTCATCGCCGGCGGGATGCTGGCTCTGGCCTGACCGCCCGCGGAAGGTCGATGCCCGGAGGGGGCACCGGGGTCGCGTGTGCTGTCAGCCGCGGGAGAAGAGCAGGACCCACGAGATGATCAGCGCGACGACCCCGAGTCCGATGAGACCGGCGGCCAGCAGCGCGACAGCGCGCACGAACGGCGAGTGCTGCGTGAAGCGCATCCGGTTGCTCCAGCCGCGGCGGGCGAAGATGTCGTACATTCCGGCCCCGCCGATGACGTGATCCTGCTCATGCGACAGCGGCGCTTCGTTCACCCCGCCGTCCTCGTCGAACCAGCGGACCACACGGCCCTGGTCGGTCGTCTCGACCACGGCGCGCACGGGCACCCACGTGCCGTCGAAGAGGTAGGCGACGAGGGCGATCCCGGCCAGCAGCGCTCCCGCACCGAATCCGACCCAGGTGAAGATCTCGACGACCGCGTCGATCGCTGCGTCCATGTCGCTGACCCACCCCTGTCGCTGGTCTAGATCAGGGCCTACGACGGAGGCCCGCCGAAGCGGGCCTCGTGCCGTCTAGAGCGGGCTTTTGACCCATCCGAGCCACCTAAGGGAATCGAACCCTTGACCTATTCATTACGAGTGAATCGCTCTGCCGACTGAGCTAAGGTGGCGCGCCGCGCTTGCGCGATGCACGATCATCGATCTTACAGGGTCGCCGGGTCGCCTGCGAACGCGCCCAGGGGCGCGGCATCCGCTCTACTCGCAGCGAAGGCCGTCCTCGGGAACCGTGCCCTGCAGCAGATACGCCTCGACGGCCGCATCGACGCAGGCGTTGCCCTTGTTGTAGCCGGTGTGTCCTTCACCGACGCGCGTGACCAGCACGCCGGACTCCAGCTGGTCCGCGAGCGACACCGCCCACTCGTACGGGGTTGCCGGGTCGTTCGTGGTTCCGACGACGACGATGGGCGCAGCACCCGCTGCGGCGATCTCGCCGCGTGCGCCGGTAGGCGGATACGGCCAGCCATCACACGGATCGGGGCCTGACCAGTACGGTGCCACGGTCGGCGCCTCGGCTGTGACCAGCGCGTCGGAAGCGGCCCGCTCCGCATCGGTGATGTCGCTCGGATAGTCCATGCAGTTGTAAGCACGGAAAGCTTCGGTGGAGTTGTCGAGGTACGCGCCGTCGACCCGGTTGTAGTAGAAGTCCGCCAGCTGGAAGGCGATGTCGGGGTTGCCCTGCAGCACGTCCTCCAACGCAGCCGTGAGGAAGGGCCAGCTGCCCTCTGCGTACAGGGCGGCGATGATGCCGGTCAACAGCGAATCAGCTCCCAGCAGCCGCCCGTCGCCCGCCGGCAGCGGCGACTGCTCGACGCTCGCGAGCATCGTGCCGAGGTCGGCCATCCCCTCGTCGACCGTGCCGCGGAACGGGCAGTCCGACCCTTGCAGGCAATCGGCCATGTAAGCGCGCAGCGCCGACTCGAACCCGATGGCCTGAGTGGTGTTCACGTCGACGACGGAGACCGCCGGGTCGACCGCGCCGTCCAGCACCAGCCGCCCCACGCGCTCGGGGTAGAGCTTCGCGTAGGTGGCGCCGAGGAAGGTGCCGTACGAATATCCCAGGAAGTTGAGCTGCTTGTCGCCGAGCACGGCGCGCAGCAGATCCATGTCACGGGCGGCGTTCTCCGTCGTGATGAACGACAGGATGCCATCGCTGTTCGCCTCGCACGCGTCGGAGAACGCCTGATTCCACTCGGTGCGTTCGGCAGTCCACGCGGCGGAGTCCCGGGGGTCGGCGGGAATGTCGAAGAGGTATGCGTCCATCTCTGCGGCGTCGTAGCATCGCACCGCGGTCGACTCCCCGACACCGCGCGGGTCGAAGCCGACCACGTCGAACTCGTCCTGCAGCGCCTCGCCGACCGCGAAGTCGATGCTGTCGCGGATGAGCGCGACTCCGCTTGAGCCCGGACCGCCGGGGTTCGTCAGCAGCGACCCGATCGCACCACCCGTCTGCGCGGGCTGCCGGATCACCGAGAGGTCGATCTCCCCTGCCCCGGGATCCGACCAGTCCAGAGGTGCGGTGACGGTCGCGCACTCGAACGGGGCGCAGCCGGACCACGAGATCGTCTGGTCGTAGAAAGGCAGCAGCTCTTCGTCGACGCCCTCGGTGTCGGGGGCGAGGCTCGAGGACGACGTGGGCGCTGACTCCGGGATGAGCGAGTACAGACACCCGGACAGGGCGACGGATGCCGCGGCCAGACCGGCGACGACGACGACCAGTCGCCGGAAGCGACGCGGCGCTGCGTTGCGGGATGCGCTCGTGGAGCGGGGCGCTTCGGGGTTCACGGGATCCTCCCGCTCGCGACGGTCACGAGCATGCTTTCGATGGCGAGGGTTGGTGCGACGTTCTGTTCGAGGTTGCGTCGCGTCTCGGCGATCTGATCGAGGACGACGAGCGTGCGCGCCGGCGACCACGCGGCGGCGAGGGCACGCAGCTCCGGTTCGAGCTCGCGGTTGATGAGGTCGCCGTCGCCCGGAGTGCCGCGGCCGAACTGGAGCATCACGACGTCGCGGAACATCGACTGCAGATCCGTCAGCACGCGGTCGATGCCGTCGCGCAGGCTGCGCGTCGCGCGGCGCTTCTGCTCGTCTTCGAGCGCACTGAGCTGCGAGCGGACTGCGGGCGGCACGGCAGCACCCTCGGCGATGCCGAGCGTGCGCAGCAGAGCGGCCCGCTCGGCGCTGTCGCGTTCGGTCGTGAGCGCCTTCGCGTCCTCGGTCGCGGCCTGCACGACACGGCCCGCGACGTCGACCGCATCGCCGACGCCGCGCACGGCGAGTACGCCGCGCAGCATCTCGTCCCGGCGAGTGCGGGCTGCGGCATCCGTCGCGAGACGCTGCGCCATGCCGATGTGACGCTGGGCGTGCCGCGCGGACTGTTCGGCGATCGCGAGGTCGATGCCGGTGCGCTGCGAGATCAGCCGTGCGACGTCCGCGATGTCGGGCTCACGCAGGCGCAGCGTGCGGACGCGGGAGCGGATCGTGGGCAGGAGGTCGGCGTCACTCGGTGCGCACAGCACCCACACGGTCCGCTCCGGTGGCTCCTCGAGCGCCTTGAGCAGCACGTTGGAGGTGCGCTCGACCATGCGATCGGCATCCTCCATGACGATGACCCGATGCCGTCCCAGCGACGGGCCGAAGTAGGAGCGCTCGACCAGCGCCCGCGCGTCCTTGATGGAGATGATGACGCCTTCGGTGCGCAGCGCCGTCATGTCCGGGTGCGTGCCGGCGAGCACCTGGCGCATCGTCTGCTCGTCGCCTTCCTCGGCGATCAGCGCGGCGGCGAAGGCGTACGCGAGAGTCGAACGACCCGAGCCGGGAGGGCCGGTGATCAGCCAGGCGTGCGTCATCGCCTCGGGATCGGATGCCGCGGCGCGAAGCGTCGCGACAGCCTCGTCCTGACCCCACACGGCACCCCACGGGACGTCGACTGCGGTCACCGCGGGAGCAGCCGCGACCGCCGCGCTCTCCATGGCCCCAGCCTAATCGGCGCTGCCGACGGCGTCGGCGCCGGGCCTGCCGGCGAGCAGGGCATGTACGCGTCCCTGTATGTCGGTGGCGAGGTCGGCCGGAGCGCGCGACGCGTCCAGCACCAGGAAGCGGTCGGGCTCCGCATCGGCGAGCGCGAGGAACTCCGCGCGCACACGGTCGTGGAAGGCCGTCTGCTCGGACTCGAGCCGGTCGAACGGCTTCTCGTCGGCATCGAGTCGACGTCGGGCGAGCGACGGGTCCAGATCGAGCAGGACGGTGAGGTCGGGCAGCAGGCCCTCGGTCGCCCAGAGCGAGAGGTCGCGCACCTCGTCACGCCCGAGCACGCGACCCGCGCCCTGGTATGCGACGGAAGAGTCGAGGTAGCGATCCTGAATGACCACGTCGCCGCGGTCGAGGGCGGGCCGAACGACGGTCGCGATGTGGTGTGCGCGATCGGCGGCGTAGAGGAGGGCTTCAGCGCGAGGCGTCACCTCGCCGCGGTGGTGCAGGACGATGTCTCGGATCAGGACCCCGACTTCGGTTCCGCCGGGCTCGCGCGTGCGCACGACGGTGCGACCCCGCGAAGCGAGCCACTCCTCCAGGAACCCGGCTTGCGTGGTCTTGCCGACGCCATCGCCGCCTTCGAACGTGACGAAGAGTCCCTCGGCGGATCCGGGGACGGAGGCAACCGGCTCAGGAACCTCGAAGCTCACTTCTTCGCCGGCGCTTTGCGCGTCGTGGTCGCCTTCCGCGCCGGAGTGCGCTTGGGCGCCGGACCCTTGGCGCGCTTGTCGGCGATCATCTGGACGGCGATCTCATAGGTGATGTCGGCCACGGTCTGACCGCGCGGGATCGTGACGTTGGTCTCCCCGTCGGTCACGTAGGCGCCGAACCGTCCGTCACGGACGCGGATCGGCTTGCCGCTGACCGGGTCGTTATCGAACTCGGCGAGCGCCGTCGACGGGCGACGGGCACCGTACTTCGGCAGCGCATAGATCGCGAGCGCCTGCTCGAGGGCGATGTCGAAGATCAGCTGTTCCGAATCCAGCGTGCGCGAATCGGTGCCCTTCTTCAGGTAGGGACCGTACCGGCCGTTCTGCGCCGTGATCAGTTCACCCGACTCCGGGTCGGTGCCGACGGTGCGTGGCAGTTCGAGCAGGCGGAGCGCGGTGTCGAGATCGATCGTTTCGACCGACATCGACTTGAAGAGCGAGGCCGTGCGCGGCTTCGGCGCGGCATCCTTCTTCGCCGTACCGGTCTTGGAAGCGGGCTTCTTCGCGGTCTCCTCGATGATCTCGCCGGTCGCCTCGTCGACGGCTGCCGGATCCTCGGGGTCGGTCTCCTCGATGTAAGGACCGAAGCGGCCATCCTTGACGACGATGAGCTTGCCGTTGTCGGGGTTCTCGCCGAGGACGCGGTTGCCGGCGACCGGCGCGTCGATCAGCTCTTGCGCCTTCTCGAGCGTCAGCTCGTCGGGCGCGAGCTCCTCGGGGATGTTGACGCGCCGCGGCGGGGCGTCGGGCTCGGCGGGGTCGATCGCGTCGAGGTAGGGACCGTACTTGCCGAATCGCAGCGTGATGGTGTCGCTGATCCGCGTGGCGTTCAGCTCACGCGCGTCGATCTCGCCGAGATTCTCGACGATGTTGCGCAGACCCGGCTGGGCGTCGGAGCCGAAGTAGAAGTCGTGGAGCCACGCGGTGCGCTGCTGCTCGCCTCGGGCGATCGCGTCGAGGTCGTCCTCGAGCGCGGCGGTGAAGTCGTAGTCGACCAGGTCGGCGAAATGCTCCTCGAGCAGCCGGATGACGCTGAATGCGAGCCAGCTCGGAACCAGCGCCTGTCCGCGCTTGGTGACATAGCCGCGATCCAGGATCACGTCGATGATGCTCGCGAACGTCGATGGACGGCCGATGCCCTTCTCCTCCAGCGCCTTCACGAGGCTCGCCTCGGTGAAGCGGGGCTTCGGGGTGGTCACGTGCCCCTTCGGCTCGACCTCCTTCATGCGGAGAGTGTCGCCGACGACGAGCACCGGCAGCGACTGATCGTCGGCCTTGTCGGCGTCGCTGCGCTTCTCGTCGCGGCCCTCCTCGTACGCCTCGAGGAATCCCTTGAACGTGTAGACGGTGCCGGATGCCGTGAACTCCGCACGCTGGACCGCGCCGTCGACGGGAGCGTCGACGGCGAGCGTCACCGTCGTCGTCTCGTACTTCGCGTCCGACATCTGGCTGGCGACCGTGCGCTTCCAGATCAGGTCGTACATGCGCTGCTCGTCGCGGTCGAGTTCGCCCGCAACCGACGACGGCGTGCGGAACTGCTCACCCGACGGGCGGATGGCCTCGTGCGCCTCCTGGGCGTTCTTGCTGTTGCTGCGGTAGACGCGGGGGTTCAGCGGCACGGCCTTCTCGCCGTACAGCGAGACGGCCTGCTCGCGCGCCGCGCTGATCGCCTGAGCGCTCAAGGCGACCGAGTCGGTGCGCATATAGGTGATGAAGCCCTTCTCGTAGAGACGCTGGGCGACGCTCATCGCGTGCTTGGCGCTCATCGAGAGCTTGCGCCCCGCCTCCTGCTGCAGGGTCGAGGTCGTGAACGGCGGTTTGGGGCTGCGTGTGCCGGGCTTGGACTCGAGCGCGGTGACGGATGCCTCGCCCACGCGCTCGATTGCGGCAGCGAGTGCGCGCGCCTTGACCTCGTCGAGGACGACGACGACCTTCTTCAGCTGCCCGCGGTCGTCGAAGTCGGTTCCGCGCGCCAGTGGTGCGCCGTCGACTCGGGCAAGGCGGGTCGTGAACGATGATTCCGCCGCCTTGACGGCGAGCGCTTCGACATCCCAGTAGCCGGCGGACACGAACGCCATTCGCTCGCGCTCGCGGTCGACCACCATGCGCGTCGCGGCGGACTGGACACGGCCGGCGCTGAGCGCGGCACCCTCGCGGCCGCTGCCGACCTTGCGCCAGAGCACCGGCGACACGTCCCAGCCGTAGAGCCGGTCGAGCACTCGACGGGTCTCCTGTGCGTCGACCAGGGCGAGGTCGAGTTCACGGGTGTTGTCGACCGCGGCGCGGATGGCGTCCTTCGTGATCTCGTGGAAGACCATCCGGTGGACGGGAACCTTGGGCTTGAGCACCTCGAGAAGGTGCCATGCGATGGCTTCGCCCTCGCGGTCTTCATCGGTGGCGAGCAGGACTTCGTCGGCGCCCTTGAGCGCGCGCTTGAGCTCGGCGACCGTCTTGGTCTTGCGGTCGTTGACGACGTAGTAGGGGTCGAAGTCGTTGTCGATGTCGATCGAGTACTTGCCGTAGGCCGTCTTCTTGTCGGCCGGGATGTCCTTCTTACTCGCGAGATCGCGGATGTGGCCGACCGAGCTGAGCACCTCATAGTCGTCGCCGAGGTACCCCTGGATCGACTTCATCTTCGTCGGTGACTCGACGATGACGAGTTTCTTGCCTGTTGCCAACGGGGGCGTCCTTTCTTCGAAGCACACCATACACACCACTCGGCACACGAGCGCTGTGAGCCCTGAACTATTGCGGCGGGCCTGCGCGGGCCGAGACCGCCGCGGTGAGCCGTCCGAACGCGCCCGTGACGGTGACCGTTGCGACGAGTTCTTCGAGGTCGCACACCGTCACCTGAGCACCCGACGCGTCCGCGACCTCGACCGCGCGCGCACACGGTTCGCCGCCGACGGCACCCGATGCGGCGTCCGCTGCCGCGAGGGCTGCGGCGTCGGCGACACCCGCGAGGCGCTGCGAGTGAACGGCGGCCGCGCCGGCCGTCACGAACCCGACCGACAGGCTCGCGGTGCACACGACGACACCGACAGCGAGCACAGTGCCGGCCATCAGCGTCCGCCGTCGAGCGCGCAGCTGTCGGCGCTCAGCACGATCGGCAGGGTGCCCGCCGCGGATGCGGTGACGGTGACGCAGACCAGATCGCCGCGGTTCTGGATCGCGACGTCGGCGCCGGGGACCGCCGACGAGACCGCGGTCGGTGCCGCGCCCGGCTCACCGCGGGCGGCGAGGCGCGCGGCGTCGGCTGCGGCATCCTGCATCGTCACCTGCCGGGCGCACGCGCCGAGCGCCCCGGCCGCGAGCAGCAGCACCAGCGCCACCGCCGGCAGCGCGACGGCGAACTCGGCGACCACCGAACCGCGGTCGTCGCCGAATCCGCGCCGCATCATGCGACGGTCAGCGCGCGTCGCACGAGATCCGTGAGGATTCCGCGCACTTCGTCGCTGCGCATGATGACGACGAGGAGCCCCGCGAACGCGACGGCGGCCATCGTCGCGATCGCATACTCCGCGGTGGCTGCGCCGCTGTCGTCTCCGAAGAGACGGGCGGCGCGGGATCGGGTGAGTCGGGGCAGGGACATGATCTTCCTTCCGGTGTGTGGATGGGCACAGTCGGTGGGCACGGTCGGTGGGCACGGTCAGGGCACGTGGGCACGGTCAGAGAGGCAGCGGGACAGCGGTCATGACGCTGAGGAGCATCGGTGCGACGCCGAGCAGCAGAAACGCGGGGAGCGTGCAGACCCCGAGCGGCAGCAGCAGACGCGACGAGAGGCGCGCGGCACGGACGCGACCCTCGACCCGGGCACGATGTCGCGCGAGGGCGGACGAAGCCCGAAGCAGCTCCACCGCCGGCACCCCGGCCGTGCGGGACAGATCGAGGACGGCATCCGTCGCCGGATCCGCCTCCGCACCGGTCGCGTCGAGGACGAGGCGACGGGCACGGTCGATCGAGACGCCGCCGCTGAGGGCGATCGCCAGGAGTTCGGCGCCGAGGCCGGGGATGCCGGATCCTGCGCGCGCCCGCTTCACCAGCGCGCCGTTCCAACGCTGTGCGCCGATGATCAGTGCCGCGCCGAGCACGAGGCACGCGATTCCGATCGGGTTGCCGATGAGCGTGCCGAACGTGTCGAACCCGAGGGCGACGCCGAGCAGGACGGCCACCAAGGGGAGCCAACCCATCAGCTTCGCCGTGGCAGCGGGCTCGGCGAGAGCGACCCGCACATCGTCGGCGGCCTCCTGCGCGTCTCTCAACGCCACCGCCAGCGCACGCAGACTCTCCGCGAGTGGCGCACCGACCGCGGTCGCCACGTCCCACGCGGCGGAGACCTCGCGCCAGGGATCACGCGCTGCCGCCCGCGTGGTCGGCAGCTGCCCACGCTCGACGCGGCCGCGGAGTCGGTGCCGCGGCGGCGATCGCCGCGGGAAGCGGGACGCCCCCGGCGGCCGCGGCGCACACCCTGGCGGCGTCGGGGTCGCCGGCCTCGGCGAGGTAGGCCCACGCGCGAGCCGGCGCCACGCCCGCCTGAAGGAGAACCGCGAGCCGCAGCACCGTCTCGGCGATCGTCGATGGCGTCACGGCGCGTGCCACGTCGACTCCTCGATCTCGAGGCGACCGGTGGCGCCGATCACGGGGCGACCCGCCGCTGCGAGCCGTCGCACACCGTCTTGGCCACGAGCGACATGCAGCACCAGTCCGATCGCGCTCGCCGCCTGACGTGCCAGGGCTCGGTCGTCGAGACCGGCGAGCGCCCCGAGCGCCTCGAGCCGTGCCGGCACGTCGCGCAGCCCGTTCGCGTGCAGAGTTCCCGCGCCGCCGTCGTGACCGGTGTTCAGCGCCGAGAGGAGCTCGCGCACCTCCTCGCCTCGGCACTCCCCCACCACGAGCCGGTCGGGCCGCATCCGCAGGGCTTCGCGCACGAGCCGCGCGAGGCCGATCGCACCGGCGCCCTCGAGGTTCGCCTGGCGCGCCTCGAGGCGGACGTGATGCGGATGCTCCACCCGCAGTTCGGCGACATCCTCGATCGTGACGATCCGATCGGACGCCGGTGCCCGGCCGAGCAGGGCGGCGAGCAGGGTCGTCTTGCCGGCCCCTGCAGCGCCCGTGATCAACATGTTCTCGCGCCGGGCGACGGCATCCTCCAGCAGTGCTCGCGCATCCGCGTCGAACATGCCGTGGGACTGCAGCGCATCGAGGTCGGGGCTGTCGAGCCGGGGCACGCGGATAGAGATGGCGGTCCCTTCCGCCGCAACCGGCGGGAGCACGGCGTGCACGCGGATGCCGCCGTCCAGCCTGACGTCCACGCACGGGGTCGCGTCGTCGATGTGGCGCCCGCCGAGCCCGATCAGCGCGACAGCGAGATCGCGCACGTCTTCTTCGTGGGCGCGCCACTCCGGGGCGGCGGCTGCGCCGTGCCCGCGATCGACGAACAGCCCGGTGGCACCGTTGACGAAGAGGTCGGTCACCTCCGGATCGTCGAGGAAGCGCGCCAGCGGTTCGAGAGCCGGATGCCTCGCAGCGACAGGACGGGATCGAGCAGGAGGCGCTGTCGCCGGCACCGTGTGCGGTTCGTGCTCCACGCCCTGCCGCGCAGCCCACGCGTCAGGCGCGCGGGAAGTCGACGCCGACGGCCGCGAGCCGATCGCGGCCCGCGGCTGGACGACGAAGCGCTCGGGCATGGGTCGAAGCTAAAGCCGGGGCCGCCCCTCAGGGTCGAGACGAACAGCGCCGGTGCACTCCGGTAACGACGCGGGATCCTGGGGAGGAGCCGCCGAAATCGAGCCGAAAACGAGAGAGGGCGGCATCCCATGGGGGGAATGGGATGCCGCCACGCGCGACACCGCATTTCGGGGGTGGGTCGGGTGCCGCAATGCCAGAATCGAATGTTCGGCCGGTGAAGAGCATACGCAACATCAGGCAACCGTCAAAACAAACTCATCAGGCTGTGACCGATATATCGATCGAGTCCGGAAAGTCCTGTCCGGATCCGCGACGGCCCCCACTATCGGAGGTAGTGAGGAGCATGAGGGCTGGGTAGATTGACCGTGTCGTTGCGACAGGTCTCCCCGACCGTGCAGTCCCGGCAACGACCCGCGAAGGAGCGAGTGCATGAGCAGCTATATCGATCACCTCCTCGATGAGAGCCGGCGGTTCGCGCCGCCCGAGTCGTTCGCCGCGGAAGCGGTCGGGACGGCCGAGCTGTACGAGCGAGCGGCAGCCGACCGACTCGGATTCTGGGCCGATCAGGCCCGCGAGCTGCACTGGCACACTCCGTTCACGCAGGTTCTCGACTGGTCGAACCCGCCATTCGCCACCTGGTTCGGCGACGGCGAGCTCAACGTCGCCTACAACTGCCTCGACCGCCACGTCGAGGCGGGCAACGGCGATCGCGTGGCCCTCCTGTGGGAGGGCGAGCCGGGCGATTCGCGCCGCGTGACCTACGCCGAGCTGACCGACGAGGTCAAGCGCCTCGCGAACGTGCTCGAAGGACTCGGCATCGGCGAAGGCGATCGTGTCGCGATCTACATGCCCATGATCCCCGAGGCGATCGCCGCGATGCTGGCGGTCGCGCGTCTCGGCGCGATCCACTCGGTCGTGTTCGGAGGGTTCTCCGCGGACAGCCTCCGCTCCCGGATCGACGATGCCGGGGCGAGGCTCGTCATCACGGCCGACGGGGGCTATCGCAAGGGCAAGGTCTCACCCCTCAAGCCGGCGGTCGACATGGCCCTGTCGGACCGCAACGGCTCGGGCATCCAGGAGACCGTCGAGCACGTCCTGGTCGTGCGCCGGGGCGAGAACGCGGTCGAGTGGACCGACGGCCGGGACATCTGGTGGCACGAGGTCGTGCCGCAGGCGCCCGCCGACCATGAGGCCCGGGCATTCCCTGCCGAGACACCGCTGTTCATCCTCTACACCTCCGGTACGACGGGCAAGCCGAAGGGCATCATGCACTCGTCGGGCGGCTACCTCACGCAGGCGACCTTCACGAACAAGGTGGTGCACGACATCCACCCGGAGACCGATGTGTTCTGGTGCACGGCCGACATCGGCTGGATCACCGGACACACATACGTGACCTACGGTCCGCTCGCCAACGGCGCCACGCAGGTGCTGTACGAGGGGACGCCGGACACACCGCATCCGGGGCGCTGGTGGGAGGTCGTCCAGAAGTACGGCGTGACGGTCCTCTACACCGCACCCACCGCCATCCGGTCGTTCATGAAGATCGGCCGCGCCATCCCGAAGAAGTTCGACCTGTCATCGCTGCGCCTGCTCGGCACGGTGGGCGAGCCGATCAACCCGGAGGCGTGGATGTGGTACCGCAAGATCATCGGCGGCAAGGCCGCGCCGATCGTCGACACGTGGTGGCAGACCGAGACCGGGGCGATCATGATCTCGGCGCTGCCCGGAGTCACCGAGACCAAGCCGGGCAGTGCCCAGGTGCCTCTGCCGGGTATCTCGATCGATGTGGTCGACGACGACGGCGCGGAGGTGGGCAGCGGAAACGGCGGTCTGCTCGTGATCACCGAGCCCTGGCCGAGCATGCTCCGCGGCATCTGGGGCGACCCGGAGCGCTACAAGGAGACGTACTGGGACAAGTTCGCCGCGCAGGGGTACTACTTCGCCGGCGACGGCGCCCGGCTCGACGACGACGGAGAGGTGTGGCTCCTCGGCCGCGTCGACGACGTGATGAACGTGTCAGGCCACCGGCTCTCCACCACCGAGATCGAATCGGCACTCGTGGCCAACGAGGCCGTCGCGGAGGCCGCCGTGGTCGGCGCGTCCGACGAGACCACGGGTCAGGCCGTCGCCGCGTTCGTGATCATCAAGCGGAGCTACCTTGCCGAGCACTCCCCCGACGGCCTCGCGCAGACGCTGCGGGCGTGGGTCGGCGCGCAGATCGGACCGATCGCCCGGCCCCGCGACGTCTACATCGTGGAGGAGCTTCCGAAGACGCGCTCCGGCAAGATCATGCGCCGACTGCTGAGGGATGTCGCGGAGGGACGCGAGGTCGGAGACACGACGACGCTCGCGGACACGGCGGTCATGAGCGTGATCTCAGCGCAGGTCAGGTGACGTCGGTCGCCCGGAAACAGGGCTCCGCCCAGAACAGGGCGATCCGCGGGGTTGCGGCCTGTTTCGGGGCGATCGCCTGTTCTCGGACGCGGGAGCCCCGCCCCGCTCACGCGTGGTCGCACGCGGGAGCCCCGCCCGCTCACACGTAGGAGAAGACGACCTCGACCTCGACCGGGCTGTCGAGCGGGAGGACCGGCACGCCGACCGCCGAGCGGGCATGGCGGCCCGACTCCCCGAAGATGTCCCCGAGCACGTCGCTCGCGCCGTTGATGACGCCGGGCTGACCGGTGAAGTCCGGAACGGACGCCACGAAGCCGACGACCTTCACGACGCCGGTGAGGCGATCCACTCCGCCGACGGCCGCGGCGGCCGCGGCCACGGCGTTGAGGGCGCACTGACGGGCGTACGCGTTCGCATCCGCGGCGGGTACGAGTCCATGCCCGTCGCCGACCTTGCCGGCGGCAGGGAGCGCCCCCGCGACCATCGGCAGCTGGCCGGCCGTGAAGACCAGATCGCCATGCGCTTTCGCCGGGACGTAGGCGGCCACCGGCGGAACGACCGCAGGCAGATCGATCCCGAGCTCGGCCAGCCGGTCGGAGACGCTCACTTCGTCGGCTCCTCGAACTGCTGCGCTGCCAGTGCCGCAGCATCCAGCCCCGCGTTCGCGGAGCCGCCGCCGACGGGCCGCTTGAGGTAGGCCACGAGCCCGCCTTCAGGGCCGGGGACGACCTGCACGAGCTCCCAGCCCTGCTTGCCCCAGTTGTTGAGGATGGCCGCCGTGTTATGGATCAGAAGTGGGGTGGTGAGGTACTCCCACGTTGTCATGAAGTCTCCGAAAAGTCGCAGGCGGATGCGGGGAAATGGCCGTGAGAGGGCGGGTCCGTCAAGGGTTCGCCCAGGTAGCTCCCCTACGATCAAGCCTATGCCTGATACGAAACGGACGGCTAGCGGTGTGCTCGGCGGCCTCTTGGGACTCGTCGGTCTCAGCGCTGCTGCGGGTGTGCTCATCACCGCCACCGTCACCCCCGCAATCGCTCTGTCCGGTGCCGCCGCGACCAGCGCGATCACGATGTTCGACAACCTTCCGAGCGTGCTCGACATCGACAAGCTGATGCTGCCGACGACCCTGTACGCGAAGGACCCTGCGACCGGTGGGGACGTCGAGCTGGCGAAGTTCTACGACCAGAACCGCTCCCCGGTCGTGTTCGACGAGGTGACGCCTGTCATGTACGACGCGATCCTCTCCAGTGAGGACCCGCGTTTCTACCAGCACGGCGGTGTCGACCTGATCGGCACCTCCCGCGCACTGCTGCAGAACGTCCAGGGCGGCGGCGAGACCCAGGGTGGATCCTCCATCAGCCAGCAGTACGTCAAGAACATCCTGATCCAGCGATGCGAGCGCGACGCCACATCGAGCGAAGAGCTGCTGAACTGCTGGACCGATGCCACGACCGCAGCAGGCACGGAGGGCATCCAGCGCAAGCTCCAGGAGATGCGCTACGCCATCGCGCTGGAGCAGAAGTATTCCAAGAACGACATCCTTCTCGGCTACCTCAACATCGCCAACTTCGGCGGCCAGAACTACGGGGTCGATGCTGCAGCGAAGTACTATTTCGGCGTCTCGTCGAAGGACCTCACGCTCTCGCAGGCCGCGACGCTCGCCGGCATCGTGCAGAACCCCAACACGTACCGCATCGACAAGCCGGGTGGCTCGATCTTCGGTGCTGATGACGTCGGTTACAACAAGGCGCCGGACGGCCTCATCGACGACGTCGACCCAGGCCAGCTCGCTGCGCTCGACTCCCTGCTCGCCGAGGGAACGATCACGCAGGAGCAGTACCTCGCCGCCGCCGACGGGTA
Organism: uncultured Actinomycetota bacterium; assembly: GCA_963713325.1. Lineage (GTDB taxonomy): Bacteria > Actinomycetota > Actinomycetes > Actinomycetales > Microbacteriaceae > Microbacterium. The sequence goes on along the minus strand of CAVQLL010000004.1, from coordinate 171,049 downwards.
CAGCGCGACGAAGGGTCGCCAACTCTACGTGCTCAGCCGCTTGCTCGACGACGGCAAGATCACCCAGGAGCAGTACGTCGCGGCTGCAATCGAGCCTCTGACCCCAGTGATCACCCCAGCCACGACCGGCTGCGCCGCAGCCGGCGGTGCCGCGTACTTCTGTCAGTACGTGAAGAACATCATCAAGACCGATCCCGCGTTCGGCGCGACCGAAGAGGACCGCATCCGGACCCTCCAGCGCGGCGGCCTCAATGTCTACACGACCCTCGACTACCGCATCCAGATCCCCGCCGACCAGGCGATGGTGGAGTGGGCGCCGACATCCGTCGAAGGCATGTGGGATCCCGCGAGCGGCAAGTTCGGCTCCGCGGCGGTGAGCATCGAGGCGACCACAGGACGAATCCTCGCGATCTCGCAGAACACGGTCTTCAGCGAGGATGCCGCGCTGGCCAATGATGCGAACTACTCGTCGCTGATCTACGCGGCCGACTACCAGTACGGCAACTCGACCGGCTTCCCGGCGGGATCGACGTTCAAGCTGTTCACCCTCATCGATTGGCTCGAGAAGGGCCACTCCGTCAACGAGGTGCTCGACGGCCGCGTCCGCGTGATCAAGCGGATGGCCAACAGCTGCACGGGTGACTGGGTCAACGTCGCGAACGACCGCATCGGCAACTTCGGCGGCGGCGGCGGCTACACGGGAACGCCCATGACCTTCACCGCGCAGTCGCTCAACTCCGGCTTCTTCGCCATGGCCGAGAAGCTCGACCTGTGCGACATCCAGAAGGTCGCAACGAAGATGGGCGTCATGCGTGGTGACGGGGTGCCCGTGACCATGGACACCCAGTTCTCGGTGATCGGCTCGAACAACGTGTCGCCGATGGCGATGGCCGGCGCGTACGCGACGGTCGCCAACAACGGCATCTACTGCCAGCCGAAGGCCATCGACCGGGTCACCGACTCCGAGGGCGCCGAGATCACCCCGCCGCAGACGGCGTGCACGCAGGTCATCGACCCCAAGGTCGCCGCGACGGCAGCCTTCGCGCTCCAGGGCGTGATGCGCAGCGGCGGAACCGGTTCGGCCTCGAACCCGGGCGACGGCGTGCCCGTACTCGGGAAGACGGGAACCCACGAGCAGTTCCAGACCTGGATGGTCGAGTCGAGCACGAAGGTCGCCACGGCAGTCTGGGTGGGCAACTCGATCGGTGAGGGCGACATCTTCACGCGCGAGTACAAGGGCGTCCAGATGTCGCAGCTGCGCCACGAGATCGCCCCCCGCATCCAGCGCGCAGCAAACGCCGCGTACGGCGGCGACAACTTCCCGGGTGCGGATTCGAACCTGACTCGTCAGGTGCTCCGAGACTTGCCGAACGTCGTGGGCATGCCCGTCGATCAGGCCACCAGCACGCTGGAGGACGCAGGGTTCAGTGTCACTGTGGGCGAGGCTGTGGACTCCGGTGAGGCCGCCGGCATCGTCGCGGCGCAGAGCCCGAGTGCCGGCAAGGTCGGCGGCGGCACGGAGGTCACCATCTTCCCGAGCAACGGGCAGGGTGTGGCTGTGCCGGATGTCGCGGGCAAGGGTCTCAACCAGGCGGTCAGCGAGCTGCGATCCGCAGGGTTCGGCAATGTCCAACCCGGAACGTGTACGGAAGACGCAGCGGCCGGCAACCAGGGCAAGGCAACGGGGACGAATCCCGCGGCCGGGACCGTAGTGAACCGCAATGCGGCGATCACGGTTGCCTACAGCCGCGCCAAGTGCGACTAGTGCCGCCGACTCAGGCCAAGACCGCCCTCACCGCTCTCGCAGCGGTGGGGGCGGTCGGCGCGGGTGCGGCGATCTGGGGCATCGGCATCGAGCGCTACCTGTTCACGGTTCGCGAGCACTCGGTGCGCATCCTCCCCGCCGGCACCACCCCCCTCCGGGTCCTGCATCTCTCCGACGCCCACATGGCGCCGTGGCAGCGCCGCAAGCAGCGCTGGATGGCGGCTCTGGCCACAGAGTGGCAGCCCGACCTCGTCGTCAACACCGGCGACAACCTCGGGCACGAGCATGGGCTGCGAGGCCTTCGCGTCGCGCTCGATCCGCTCCGCGGCATCCCCGGCGTGTTCGTGCACGGATCCAACGATCACGCGGCCCCCTCACCCCGCAATCCGCTCCGGTACTTCACCGGTCCGTCGACCGTGAAGTCGGCCAGCGAGCCGCTGGACACGCAGGCGCTTGACGGGTACCTGACCGATGAGCTGGGGTGGCTGGATCTGAACAACACGGTCGGCTCCCTCGATGTCGGCCGGCTCCGAATCGACGCGTTCGGCGTCAGCGACGCGCACCGCGGCTGGGATCAGCTGGACGTGCTTCCCGATCTCATGGAGGAGCTCCGCGCCGACGTCGCACCCGCCACCCTCACGATCGGAGTGACGCACGCCCCGTACCGGCGGGTGCTCGATTCGTTCGTCGATCTCGGCGCCGACATGATCTTCGCCGGGCACACCCACGGCGGCCAGGTGCGGCTCCCAGGCTTCGGCGCGCTCGTGGCCAACTGCGACATCCCGCTGAAGCAGGCGCGCGGCCTGAGCGACTGGACGCACGCGCGCAGCACGGTGCCGCTCAACGTGAGCGCGGGCCTCGGGCACTCGATCTACGCCCCGGTTCGCTTCGCGTGCCGCCCCGAGGCATCCTTGATCACCCTCCTCCCCCGGGCATAGCCGGGTTCGGACCACTCCCGGCCATCGGGTAGACTCGGGGGGTTGCCACGGGGTGTGGCGCAGCTTGGTAGCGCGCGTCGTTCGGGACGACGAGGCCGCAGGTTCAAATCCTGTCACCCCGACCGCAGAGAGGCTCCGTCAAGCGACGGGGCCTTTCGCGTATCCCAGACTGGAGAACTGTGACCGACAGAATCCCCCGCCTCGTCGCGTTCGACCTCGACGACACTCTGGCGCCGTCCAAGGCCGCGATCGATCCCCGCATCGGCGCGCTCCTGATCGCGCTCGCCGAGCGTGTCGAGGTGGCGATCATCTCCGGCGGGCAGCTCGAGCAGTTCCGCGCACAGGTGGTCGACCGACTGCCGGATGCGCTCCACCGAGACGCTTTCGCACGTGCACCTGCTGCCCACCTGCGGGACCCAGTACTACCGGCTCGAGCACGATCGCATCGTCACGATCTACGCGCACTCGCTGACCGAGGATCAGAAGACGCGCGCTCTGGACGCAGTCGAAGGCGAGGCGCGACGCCTCGGGCTCTGGGAGTCGGAGACCTGGGGCGACATCCTCGAGGATCGCGGTTCGCAGATCACCTTCTCGGCACTCGGACAGCGCGCCCCCCTCGTCGCCAAGACCGCCTGGGATCCGACCGGTGCGAAGAAGAGCAGGCTGCGCGATGCGGTCGCCGCACAGCTGCCCGACCTCGAGGTGCGCTCGGGTGGTTCGACCTCGGTCGATATCACCCATCGCGGCATCGACAAGGCCTACGGCATGCGCCGCCTCGCCGAGCAGACCGGCATCCCGCTGGATGACATGCTGTTCGTCGGTGACCGCCTCGACCCCGACGGCAACGACTACCCGGTCCTGGCGATCGGCGTTCCGTGCCACGCGGTCGAGGGCTGGGAAGACACGGCCGAGTACCTCGACGCGCTCCTCCCGACGCTGCCTGCGAGGTAACCGGGTCAGACCTTGGCCGCAGGCGCCTTGGCGCGGGCGCGCACGGGACGCGCCGCGGGCTGTCCGACCGGAACGAGGCGCGTGAGCTGAGTCACGTGCTTGGGCTCGAGCTCGGCGAGCGAAGAGACGCCGAGCAGCTTCATGGTGCGCTCGATCTCGCTGCGCAGGATCGCGATCGTGCGGTCGACCCCTTCGCGTCCCCCGGCCATCAGGCCGTAAAGGTAGGCGCGGCCGATGAGCGTGAACTTCGCGCCCAGCGCGATCGAGGCGACGATGTCTGCGCCGTTCATGATGCCGGTGTCGATCATCACCGTCGCATCCTTGCCCACCTCGCGCACGACCGTCGGGAGGAGGTGGAACGGGATCGGCGCGCGGTCGAGCTGTCGACCGCCGTGGTTGGACAGGACGATGCCGTCGACGCCCTGGTCGATCAGCCGCACGGAGTCCTCGAGGTTCTGGACGCCCTTGACGACGAGCTTCCCCGGCCAGATGTCGCGGATGATCGCGAGGTCTTCGAAGCTGATGGTCGGATCCATCGCCGAGTTGATCAGCTCTCCGACAGTGCCGCCGGTCGACGACAGCGAGGCGAACTCGAGCTTGGGCGTCGTGAGGAAGTCGTACCACCACCACGGGCGCGGGATCGCGTTGACGATCGTGCCCAGCGTCAGCTGCGGCGGGATCGCGAAGCCGTTGCGCTTGTCGCGCAGTCGCGCTCCGGCGACCGGCGTGTCGACCGTGAACTGCAGGGTGTCGAAGCCGGCAGCGGCCGCGCGCCGCGCGAGCCCGTATGAGATGTCGCGATCGCGCATGACGTACAGCTGGAACCAGTTGCGGCCGTTCGGGTTCGCCTTCTTGACGTCCTCGATCGAGGTCGTGCCGAGCGTGGAGAGGGTGAAGGGGATGCCGGCGGCACCGGCCGCGGCTGCTCCGGCGCTCTCGCCCTCGGTCTGCATCAGCCGCGTGAAGCCGGTCGGCGCGATGCCGAACGGGAGCGCGCTCGGCCCGCCCAGGATCGTCGTGGACATGTCGACGTGCTCGGCCGGGCGCAGGATGCCGGGGTGGAACTCGATGTCCTCGAACGCCTGCCGAGCCCGGCTCAGTGAGAGCTCGCCCTCGGCAGCGCCGTCGGTGTAGTCGAAGGCGGCCTTCGGCGTACGGCGCTTCGCGATCTTGCGAAGATCGCCGATCGTGAGAGCCGCGTCCAGGCGGCGTTTCCGGCCGTTCAGCTCGGGCTTCTTGAACTGCATGAGCTCGAGGAGTTCGGCGGGGTTGGGGAGCTGGCGCTGGACCATGAGTGTTCCTTCTGTCAGGCGTGGTTGCGGGCCAGGCCCGCCCCGGCGTAATAGCCGGTGATGTGGTCGTGGATCAGAGTTCGTGCGGTGGCGGCGTCGCCGGCGTCGACGGCGTCGAGGATCGCGCGGTGTTCGTCACGCAGGCGGTCGACCGTGGCGTCCCAGTCGGCGATACCCGCGGCACCCGCCTGAACATAGGACTCGATCGCCGTGCGCAGGCCCGCCATCATCGCGGCGATGACGACATTGCCGGATGCCTCGGCCAGAGCCAGATGCAGCTGGGCGTCCAGTGCCAGGAACTCCCCGGGTGTGAGATCGGGGGCATCCATCGCGTCGAGCACGGCGCGAGCGTCCGTCGTCGAACGTGCCGGGTCGGAGGCCACCGCCTCGACGACCGCCGACTCGAGCACGATTCGGGTGCGCACGACGTCATCGAGCGGAAACCCGTGCGCGGCGACCTGGAGCCGAAGCAGTGCGGACATGCCGCCGCGGGGCGTCGCGATGATGATGGCACCGGAGCTCGGGCCCGACCCTGTTCCGGTGCGCACGAGTCCCAGCACCTCGAGGACGCGCAGCGCCTCACGCACGCTCGAGCGTCCGACTCCGAGGCGCACGGCGAGCTCCCGCTCCGGCGGCAGGCGGTCGCCCGGGGTGAGCCGGCCTTCGAGGAGGTCGCTCTCGATGCGCTCCAGGACGAGCCGCCACGCGCGCGCGGCCGGCGCCGTCGTCGTCGCGTCCATGCGGCCTCCTCATGTGGTCTGACCACAGTACCATGTGGTCAGACCACACATGCGAGATCGCGTGACGAACCCGCGCGTATCCTGATCGCATGGATCCGCTCGCTCTCGTCCTGATCGTCGCCGCGCTCACGTGCGCCGGCTGCTGGATCGCCTCGCTCGTCACGAAGGACACGTCGTGGGTGGACCGCATCTGGTCGATCGTGCCCGCCGTATACGTGTGGATCTTCGCCATCGCGGGCATCGTGGACGGGAACGACGCCGCCCGACTCATCCTGATGGCACTGCTGGTCACGGCCTGGGCCGCACGGCTGACCTTCAACTTCGCCCGCAAGGGCGGCTACACCGGCATGGAGGACTACCGCTGGGCGATCCTGCGGGGTCGGATGAAGCCATGGCAGTTCCAGATCTTCAACCTCCTCTTCATCGTGCTGTACCAGAACGCGCTCCTCGTGCTGATCACCCTGCCCGCCTTCATCGCCTGGCAGAATCCCGCTCCCCTGAACGGGTGGGATGCCGCATTCGCGATCCTGTTCGCCGGGTTCCTCGTCGGTGAGTTCGTCGCCGACCAGCAGCAGTGGGACTTCCACAAGGCCAAGGCGGCCGCGGGCGGCCACCTCGAGCCCGGGTTCGTCACGACCGGGCTCTTCCGGGTGAGCCGGCACCCGAACTTCTTCTTCGAGCAGGCGCAGTGGTGGGCGTTCTACGCCGATCGGGGCCACGGCGGCCGCGGCATCCGGCCTGGGGCTGTGGGGCGGCGCGCTCAACTGGACGATCATCGGCGCGGCGCTGCTGAGCTTGCTGTTCATCGGGTCGACGATCTTCACCGAGTCGATCACGGCGTCGAAGTACCCCGCCTACGCCGAATACCAGAGGGCGACGTCGATGCTCGTCCCGCTGCCACCGCGCCGCGGCGCGGACGCCCCGAAGCCCGCCTGAGGGTCACCCGTCAGACGGTCGCGTACCCGTCGGGGTTCTTGGACTGCCAGTTCCAGTAGTCGCGGCATGAATCGTCGATCGTCAGTCGCGCCTTCCAGCCCAGGTCGCGCTCGGCCTTCGCAGGGTCGCAGTAGGTCGCAGCGACGTCTCCCGGCCGGCGGTCGAGGATCTGCTTCGGCAGGTCGCGGCCGGCCGCCTTCTCGAACGATGCGATCAGCTCCAGCACGCTGACGGGCTGACCCGTGCCGAGGTTGTAGACCGCATATCCCGGTCGCGCCTGCTCGAGGGCCGTGACGTGTCCTTCGGCGAGGTCGACGACGTGGATGTAGTCGCGCAGCCCCGTGCCGTCGGGGGTGTCGTAGTCGGCGCCGAAGACGCCGATCCGGTCGAGCTTGCCGACCGCGACGCGTGCGACGAACGGCATCAGGTTGTTCGGGATGCCGGCCGGGTCCTCGCCGATGAGCCCGCTCGGGTGCGCGCCGACCGGGTTGAAATAGCGCAGCACGGTCACGTTCAGCTCGGGGTTGACGCGCGCCACATCGGCGAGCACGACCTCGTTGATGCGCTTGGACTTCGAGTACGCGTTCGACAGGTCGATGCTGGTCGTCGACTCTTCGGTGAACGGCAGGTCGGCAGGGTCGGAATACACGGTGCCCGTGCTCGAGAACACGAACGAGCGGATGCCGTGCTTCAGGCCGACCCGCAGAAGCGCGAACGTCGTGTCGACGTTGTTCGAGTAGTACTCGAGCGGCTTCTGGGTCGACTCCCCCACCGCCTTGAAGGCCGCGAGGTGGACGATGGCGTCGATGGGGCCGTGGTCGGCGAAGACCCGCTCGACGATCTCGTCGTCGGCGGCGTCCCCGACCACGAGCGGCGCGTCCTTGCCGGTGATCGCCGCGATGCGGTCCGAGGCGATCGCGCTCGTTCCCGACAGGTCGTCCAGGAGGACGACGTCGTGTCCGGCTTCCAGCAGTGAGACGGCGGTGTGCGCGCCGATGTAGCCGGCACCGCCGGCAAGGAGTACTCGCATGGTTCGAGCCTACCGAGGCGATGTTTCGGCCGAGAGCACCTCAGCGCCCGTCGAGGCGCCCGCCCGATTCGCGCAGGTAGCACTCGGCGCACATCGACTCGTACGTCACACGGTCGGCCGAGAGCTCGTCGATCGCGACCTGGTCGCCGTCGAACACGAACCGCCCCCCGACCAGCCGCGCGTTGAAGATCGCCTTGCGTCCGCAGCGGCAGATCGTCTTGAGCTCTTCGAGGCTGTGGGCGAGCTCGAGCAGACGCCGCGAGCCGGGGAAGGCTTCCGTGCGGAAGTCGGTGCGGATGCCGTAGGCCAGCACCGGGATGCCGTCCAGCACGACGATCCGGAGAAGATCGTCGACCTGCGCCGGGGTGAGGAACTGCGCTTCGTCGATGAGGAGGCAGGCGACATCCACGGGCCTGCCGGAGGGCGTCTGCTCCGGGATCAGGGCGTCCGCGCCGGACTCCTGAACGCGGGCGCGATGCTCGGCGAAGAGCGTTCGCAGATCGGCATCCGGATGGATGAGGAAATCGACAGGACGCGACATCCCGAGCCTGCTCGAGACGCGGTCGGACTCCTTGGTGTCGATCGCGGGCTTCGCCAGCAGAACGTGCTGACCGCGCTCCTCGTAGTTGTAGGCGGCCTGGAGCAGCGACGACGACTTGCCCGAGTTCATCGCGCCGTAGCGGAAGTACAGTTTGGCCACGTGCCGAGCGTAGTCGCCGTCACGACGTCGGGCTCAACGGCCCCCGAACCCTCCGCCGCCGCCTCCTCCGCCGGACGATCCGCCGCCGGACGAACCGCCGGATGACGACCAGCTCGAGCTCGACGACGAGCTGCTCGACGAGCCCGAGCGCGTGACGGGAGTCGCCGCGAGGCGACCGATCGACGACGAGGCGTCGGAGAGCGAGCTCGACGAGACCGCGTCGAAGAGCGAGACCTTCGTCGCGACCTCGGCGACCGGCGATGCGCTGCGGATGACGTCCACCCACTCGCGTTCCATCCCGAACAGCACGGCGTACGGCAGCAGACGCTCGTAGACGTTCACGATGCTGTCGCCGGGCGCGTTGGGCCCGTCGCCATAAGCGCGGCGGCCGGAGGAGACCAGGTCGGCGGTGCGCGGCGACTGGGCTGCGCGCAAGCGGTCCTCCTCGGCGAGCCGCAGATACTCGCGGATGCCGTCCAGGTAGGTCTTGTGCATGCCGCCCGCCAGCGTGAGCGTCGACTTCGGCAGGCTGACGAAGGGAAGGAAGATGAACGCGAAGAATCCGCTGGCGATCGCCACGATGTAGATGACGCCGCCCACCGGCTCGACCTCGTTCAGCACGGCGAACGCGCTGTCGGCGAAGAAGATGAGACCCATCGCGAGGAAGAAGCCGCCGAGGGAGGACGCCGCCCGGACCATCCCGATCCAGTGCGGCAGCTTGCTGCGGTAGCCGCGCTGCACGGTGAACTCGTCGATGCGCCGCACGTATGTGACCGCGCGGGAAGGCGGCTTCCGTGCGAACGTGCCCAGGTCGACCTCCGCGCCCGGCTTGGCATCCTTCGAGTAGAGAGTCTGGATCACGCGAAGGTCGTCGTGCTCCAGGCCATCGGTGCTGCGCAGCACCACCTCGAAGTCATCGGGATCCTTGCGGTCACCCGACGCGCGCAGCTCGACGGCGTCACGAACCGCCAGGTCGACCACGTGCGCGGCCATCGCTCGCTCCGGGACGTCCAGGACTCCCGCCGACAGGGTCAGCGACTCGTCCTCGGGGGGCGTGTACTGCACGATGACCGGGGAATCGTCAGGATTGCGGCGGAGGACGACCCGCATGATCAGCAGGAAGATGAGCCCGCCGATCCCCGACAGGAGTGCGAGGGCGGGGAGGATCCACTCCCACCACGGGTACGGCGGCGGTGGCGGCGGGGTCAGCGCGGAGAATGTGCCCTGCTCGAACCCGATGGCGACCGTCACGTTCTCGTCGGGCCCGACGTCGACATCTCCTGCCGTGAACGAGACCGACCTGCGCAGATCGGTCGCCCCGAGGCCGGCAGCCCACGTCGCGACGTCCTCGGGCCACTCGGCGGCCTCCGCCGACGCGATCTCGCAGGTGTCGGTCGATCCTTCCGGGCCGGAGTAGCAGAACGTCCGGTCCGGGAGCAGTCCGGATGCGGCATCCCCCGCGATGTGCACGTGGGCGGTGACGGAGCCGAACGGCTGCGGGTGGGCCGTGCCGACCGTGTCCCAGTAGAACTCGTCGGCGTCGGTGTCTTCGTATCGCAGGACGACATCGCTCATCGTGTAGGTGATGACGTACGTCTGCGCGCCGCGGACGTAGGAGTCGTCGCCGGTCAGGACGTAGACCCAGTCCTCGTCCTCCTCTGTCCACCACGGGATATGCTGCCCGCCGGCGCCCGTGACGTTCACGACCCGGGTGTCGTGGGCGATCCCCGAGTCGACCTTGGGGAGCCATCGCACGATGCCCTTGTTCTGGTCGAACTCGGGGAACTGCGCGACGATCGTCTCGGTGGTGAGGAGATGACTCTTGCCGCCGGTGCCCCGCACGAGGTAGTAGTCGGCCTCGAACGACTCGTACGTGAAGTTCTCGACGGATGCCGGCGCAGCAGCAGCGGCGCGCGCCGGCGCGGTGACCGCCGCAGTGGCGGGCGCGGCCGCCAGCAGCATCGACAGCACGAACGTGATCACAAGGGCGATCGCGCGCCGCGACCGCCGTCCCCAGGCTCCCCGCATGCCCCCACACTAGGGCCCGGGCGAAGCCCCATCGAGCAACTGCCGCTACGCCGTGAGTGCGAGCGCCTCCGCCGTTTCGGACAGGACTTCCTCCGCGGCCTTCGGCCGCGGGTTGAGCTGCTCCCCGTAGCTGGGGATGAGCTCGCGAAGGCGCGGCTCCCACTCCGCGATGCGGTCGGGGAAGCACGACTGGAGAAGACCGAGCATGATCGAAACCGCCGTGGAGGCGCCGGGCGATGCGCCGAGCAGACCGGCGATCGTCCCATCGGCACCCGTGACGACCTCGGTGCCGAACTGCAGGACGCCGCCCTTCTTGGGGTCCTTCTTCATGACCTGCGCGCGCTGCCCGGCGTTGAGCAGCTCCCAGTCCTCGTCCTTCGCGGTCGGCATGAACGCTCGCAGGCTGTCGACCTTCTTCGCGTGGTTCTTCAGCAGCTCGCCGACGAGGTACGTGATCAGCGACGGATTGTCGATCGCGACCTTCATCATCGGCCACAGGTTGCCGGGTCGCACCTGCGCGACGAGGTCGAGCATCGAGCCGTTCTTGAGGAACTTGGGGCTGAAGGTGGCGAACGGCCCGAACAGCAGGGACGTCTCGCCGTCGACGACGCGGGTGTCGAGGTGGGGCACCGACATCGGCGGTGCGCCGACCGAGGCCTGCGAGTACACCTTCGCCTTGTGCTTGGCCACGATCGCCGGGTTGCTCGTCTTGAGCCACTGCCCGCCGATCGGGAAGACGCCGTAACCGTCGATCTCGGGGATGCCGGAGCGCTGCAGCAGCTTGATCGCCCATCCGCCCGCGCCGACGAACACGAAGCGCGCCTTCGTCTGGCCCGGCGTTCGCCCGATCGAGTTGCGCCACTTGATCAGCCAGGTGCCGTCCTGCTGACGCTTGAGCCCGCGCACCTCGCGGTTCGTGACCACGTCGGCACCGCGCATGCGGAGGTTGTCGAAGAGCTGATGCGTCAGCGCGCCGAAGTCCACGTCGGTTCCGGCGGGCACCCGGGTCGCAGCGAAGGGCTCACCGGCGCGTCGGCGCTGCATCAGCAGCGGCGCCCACTGGTTGATCACACGCGAGTCCTCGCTGTACTGGATGCCGGCGAAAAGCGGCTCATCCTTCAGCGCCTCGTACCGCTTCTTGAGGAAGGCGACGTCCTTCTCGCCACGCACGAAAGTCATGTGCGGCGTCGAGTTGATGAACGTCGAGGGAGCATCCAGCGCGCCCTCTTCGACAAGAGACGACCAGAACTGACGGCTCTGCTGGAACTGCTCGTTGATCGAGATCGCCTTGGCGGGATCGATCGTGCCGTCGGCCGATTCGGGCGTGTAGTTCAGCTCGCACAGGGCGGCGTGACCGGTGCCCGCGTTGTTCCACGCGTTGGAGCTCTCCAGCCCGACGTCGTGAAGCCGCTCGTAGACGACGATCTTCCAGTCGGGCTGCAGCTCTGAGAGAAGCGTGCCCAGGGTGGCGCTCATGATGCCGCCACCGATCAGCACGACATCGACGGTTTCTGTCACTCCAGAAGTCTAGTTCGCGTGAACTGGACACCCGGACGGGGGCGATCCCCCGGCGCGAAAACTCCGCACTTCTTGACCCCGGGGAAAGACCTCAGGCGTGGGTGGTCAGACCCGCCGCCACCAGCTCGGCGATCTGCACGGCGTTCAGGGCCGCGCCCTTGCGCAGGTTGTCGTTGCTGATGAACAGGACGAGCCCCTTGCCGTCGGGCGCGGACTGGTCGGCGCGGATGCGGCCGACGAAGCTCGGGTCTTTGCCGGCCGCCTGCAGCGGGGTCGGCACCTCTTCGAGCGTGACACCGGGGGCGCCCGAAAGCACCTCGCGCGCGCGTTCCGGGGTGATGTCGCGCGCGAACTCGGCGTTGATGCTCAGCGAGTGGCCGGTGAAGACCGGAACGCGCACGCAAGTGCCGGCGACGCGCAGATCCGGAAGCTCGAGGATCTTGCGGCTCTCGTTGCGGAGCTTCTTCTCCTCGTCGGTCTCGTTCTGGCCGTCGTCGACGAGGTTGCCGGCGAACGGGATCACGTCGAACGCGATCGGCGCGATGTACTTCTCGGGCTGCGGGAAGTCGATCGCCGAGCCGTCGTGGACCAGGCGGAGGGTGTCACCCTGCGCGAGCACGCCCTCGACCTGCCCGAGCAGCTCCTCGGCGCCGGAGATCCCCGAGCCGCTGACGGCCTGGTAGGTGCTCACGATGAGGCGCTCGAGGCCCGCTTCCGCATCGAGGACCTTGAGGGCCGGCATCGCGGCCATCGTTGTGCAGTTCGGGTTCGCGATGATGCCCTTGCGCGCCTCGCGGATCGCGTGGGGGTTGACTTCGCTGACGACGAGGGGCACGTCAGGGTCCATGCGCCACGCGCTGGAGTTGTCGATCACGGTGGCGCCGGCCCCGGCGAAGCGCGGCGCGTGTGCGCGGCTGCCGGTCGCGCCGGCGGAGAAGAGCGCGATGTCGATGTCCGACGGGTCGGCGGTCTCGATGTCCTCGATGATCACGGTGTGCCCTGCGAATTCGACGGCGGTGCCGGCGGAGCGCGCTGTGGCGAACAGACGAAGCTCGCGGATGGGGAACGCACGGTCGGCGAGAATCTCGCGCATGACGGTGCCGACCTGGCCGGTGGCGCCGACGACGGCGACGGAGAGTCCGGAATCGGAGATGCGGGTCATGATGGTTCCTCGGTGCAGAGCGGGCGCGCAGACACCATCGGTGCGCGGGATTCGCCCGATTCTACCGGGCGCGCCTGGGACGGCCGCCGCTGTTACCTTCCCCTGACCGCCGGTGCACGCATGATTCCTGCCGAATGCCGGATTCCGCTGCTATGACAGCGCGGCCGCACCGAACGACACCGCGAACTGCACGCACCAGAGGTCGACGGCACGGAACGTATCCAGATCGACGCCCGCCGGTATGTCGTAGAGCTGGTCGCCGAGATTGCCCTTGATCGGCCCGAGATCGACGTACTCGTGCCCGGCGGCGGTGAACCAGCCGTCGAAGCCCTCGACCACGGGACCCGCGCTCAGCCAGACGTGGACATCGGGGCCGTTCGTGGTCTCGAGGCTCTCGATAGCGAGCTGACGGCTGCCGTCGGGGTGCTCGATCACCCGTGCCGACCCCGTGGTCGCGTGCTCGTGGCTCACGAAGGTGCCGCTGAGGATGGTGACCGGCGCCGCCGGGGGCGCCGGTGTGGGCGTGACGTCATCGGCCGGCGCGACGGTCGGCTGGGCCGGCGCAGGACTGGTCGCAACGGCCGCGGGGATCTCATCCTCGACGCGGACGTCGATGAAAAGCAGCCAGGGCTGGAACACCAGACCGCCGACAACGACGGCCGTCACAGCGACTGCCGCCCCGATCCCCCAGAGCCAGCGAGCCCGCACCGACATCTTCCTGCGCCCCACGCGCGTCTCCCTCGACATCGGGAACGTTAGAGCCGAAGGCTGTAGTCACGCTGAGAACGCCGTCCGCGGCATCCGGCCCACGACGCGGCTCGCGGCGGCTGCTTTCGTTGAGACCGACACAGGCGACCTGCCGGGAACAGGCGGTTCTGCCACGCACCGACCTGTCGCGGGCGGTTCGCCTGCGTCGCGCCGCGCCGGAGAGCCGCGCTAGCGGCCGCTGCCGGCGTGGACGACCGCTTCGTCGTCGCCGTCGAGGCCGTAGGCAGTGTGCACCATGCGCGCCGCCTCGGCGAGGTCGTCGCCGCGGACGACGACCGAGATGCGGATCTCGCTCGTGGAGATCATCTCGATGTTGATGCCGGCAACGCTCAGCGCCTCGAACAGGGTCGCCGACACCCCGGAGTGCGTGCGCATGCCGGCGCCGACGACTGAGAGCTTCCCGATCTGGTCGTCGTGGACGAGGTTCTCGAAGCCCACCTCGGACTGCTCCCCGGCCAGAGCCCGCAGCGCGATGGCGGCATCCTCCTTCGGCAGCGTGAAGGAGATGTCGGTGCGGCCGGTGGATGCCGCCGACACGTTCTGCACGATCATGTCGACGTTCGCGCCCGACTTCGCGATGATCTTGAAGATCTCCGCGGCCTTGCCGGGCACATCGGGCACGCCGGTGATCGTGATCTTGGCCTGGCTGAGATCGGTCGCGACTCCTGCGACGATCGGCTCTTCCATCTCTTCTCCTTCTCCGGCCGCCGGCAGCGCCATCCCCGGACCGAGCACCCAGGTGCCCTCGCCCGAACTGAATGTCGACCGTGCGTGAATGAGCACTCCGTGGCGGCGCGCGTATTCGACCGCACGGATGTACAGCACCTTCGCGCCGTTGGCGGCGAGCTCGAGCATCTCCTCGCTCGAGACGTGCGTGAGCTTCTGCGCCTTCGGCACCACGCGGGGATCGGCCGTGAAGATGCCGTCCACGTCGCTGTAGATCTCGCACACGTCGGCCTCGAGAGCGGCGGCGAGCGCCACGGCGGTCGTATCGGAGCCGCCCCGGCCGAGCGTCGTGATGTCGCGCGTGTCGCGGTTGAAGCCCTGGAAGCCGGCGACGATGACGATCGCGCCCTCGTCGAGCGCTTCGCGGAGGCGGACGGGGGTGACATCGACGATGCGCGCCGACCCGTGCGTGGCATCCGTGATCATCCCGGCCTGCGAGCCGGTGAACGACCGCGCTTCGAACCCCATCGAGTGGATCGCCATGGCCAGCAGCGCCATCGAGATGCGCTCGCCGCTGGACAGCAGCATGTCGAGCTCACGCGGGGCGGGGATCGGCGCGACCTGCGCGGCGAGCTCGAGCAGCTCGTCGGTGGTGTCGCCCATCGCGCTGACGGCGACGACGACGTCGTGCCCCGAACGGCGCGTGTCGACGATGCGCTTGGCGACGCGCTTGATGCTCGCGGCGTCTGCGACCGAGGACCCACCGTACTTCTGCACGAACAACGCCACGATGAATACTCCCGAGGGCGCCACGCCGGGTGACGCGCGTGTGATGACGGACGGGCGAACGGATGCCGCGCCCCAACGAACCATCTTACGGATGCCGCCATGCCGCACCCGCCATGCGTCAGGCCGGCCGGAGCTGGCCGCTCGTCGTGCTGGGAGCCCGCTCGTAGCGGTCGGGCGTGATGGTCAGCTGACCCTGTCCGCCCGTGAGCGAGCGAAGCTCGAGCACGTAGCGCCCGAGTTCCGCCTCCGGCACGCTCGCGACGATACGCGTGCCGCCATCCTCCGTCGACTCGGTCGCGTTGACGTGCGCGCGACGGGATGACAGGTCGGTCAGGACGGGGCCCTGCAGGTCGGCGGGCACCGTGACGGTCACGATCGAGACGGGCTCGAGCACGATGGATCCGGCATCGGCCAGCGCGGCTTTGACGCCGATGGAGGCCGCGGTGCGGAAGGCCATCTCCGAGGAGTCGACCGAATGCGCCTTGCCGTCGTACAGCTCGACACGCACGTCGACCACGGGGTGCCCTTGCGGCCCACCCGTCGCGAGGGCGTCGCGCGCGCCCTTCTCCACGGCGGGGATGTAGGACCGCGGCACTGAACCGCCGACGACCGAATCGACGAACTCGAAGCCGCCACCCGGCGGGAGCGGGCTCACCCGAAGCTGAACGACGGCGAACTGGCCGTGGCCGCCGGACTGCTTCTTCAGCTTGCCCTCCGCCTGCGCCGGCCTCGCGATCGTCTCCCGGTAGGCGACTGGAGCCGGCCCGGTGGTGACGGTCACGCCGAGCACGCGTGCGAGCCGCTCGACCGCGACGTGGACGTGGGTCTCGCCGAGACCGCGCAGCAGCGTCTCGCCCCCCGCGCGGTCGATCATGAGCGTCGAGTCCTCGGCGAGCAGCCGCGCCAGAGCGGTCGACAGCTTGGCGTCATCGGACTGGGTCGCCGGGGCGAGGCTGACGGCGTAGACCGGATGCCGGTGCGGCAGCGGAGCGGGTCGCGCGGCGCCGCGCGGCCGCGACCACAGCAGCGATCCCGACGGCGAGCCCACGAGCTTGGCCACCGCGCCGACCTCGCCGGTGCGAAGGGCATCGGCCGGCAGGTGCTGAGCGCCGCGCAATCGGAACAGCGCCGGGATCCGCTCCTCGGCGCCGGTGGTGGCGTTGCGCAGCCGGTCGCTGGGGCGCAGCGTCCCCGAGAGGACCTTGAGCATCGCGATCTGACCGACGAACGGGTCGGCCACGGTCCGGAAGACGTGCACGACGGTCTCCCCGTCGGGGTTCGGCGCGACGCGCACCTCGGTGCCGCCATCGCCGTCGTCTGTTGTCCCCACCACGATCCGACTGTCATGATCGCGCGCGGCGGGCGAGAGCGAACACAGGAGATCGGCGATGCGGTCGACCCCGGTGCCCGTCAGACCTGAGCACAGCAGGACCGGCACCGCCTCGCCGGAGGCTACCTCGTGTGCGAAAGTGCGCTCGAGCTCATCCGCGGACGGTTCGTTGCCCTCGAGATATGCCTCGAGCTGCGCGTCGTCGTGCGCGACGATCTCCTCGGTCACGCTCACGTGGAGGTCGTGCTCCTCCGCCTCCGCGGCGGCCGGGAGCGGCTCCTCGTGGTGGTGCCCGCTCTCGTCGTAGACGAGCGCATGCTCGCCGAGGAGATCGGCGACCGCGTGGAAGTCCTGCTCCTCGCCGAGCGGCAGTTCAAGGGGCCACAGGTGGTCGCCGAACGTCGCGCGCAGCTCGGCGAGGACCCTGCGGAAGTCCGCGCGCGCCCGGTCCTCCTGGGTGACGATCACGATGCACGGCACGCCTGCTTCCTGCGCCGCCGCCCACACCCTCCGCGTCCCGGGCGTGACGCCGTCCACGGCGCTCACGACGACGGCTGCGACATCCGCCACCGCCAGCGCGGTATCGACACCGCCCACGAAGTCCGGGTGCCCGGGAGTGTCGATGAGCGTGATCTCGCTCTCGCCACCGTCAGGGCGGTTCCACGTCAGGTACGCGAGCGAGATGCCGAGGCTCGTCTGGCGTGCGATCTCTTCCGGATCGTGGTCGCAGACGGTCGTGCCCTGCTCGATGGCGCCTCGGCGCGGGATCGCACCGGCACGGAACAGCAGGCCCTCTGCGAGGGTTGTCTTGCCGGAACCCGCGCCGCCCACCAGGGCGACCGTGCGGTGCGTCGGACTCGGTGTCGCATCCATGTGGCCTCCCACGCCGGTGTGAGTTCCTGACCATCGTGCCTCGTGACCGGCCATCCTCGCCAGGGGATGGGCGTGCGGATCTGCAATTCGGCCCACCGGTTCGCGCATGCTGCCATCCCGCCCCCGTGCACGTGACCTGTCGCGATAGCATCCCGATCATGACGGACGAGTTCGAGCTGTGGGCCGAGTTCAACGTGGCGATGGTCGGCGCGACCGCGGCTCTGGCGGGCCTTGTGATCGTCGCCTCGAGCGTCAACATCGGGGAGATCATCAAAGCGAAGTCGCTGACAGCGCGTCTCGGCGCGGGGATCGCCGCGCTCGTGCTGGCGATCGTCGCATCGGCACTCGGTCTGATTCCGACGATCACGCCGTTCTGGTTCGGCATCCTGCTGCTGGGCGCCACCCTCATCGCGGGCTCGTTCCAGGTGGAGGCGACGCGCGCGATCTACGCCGACCGCAACCCTGCCGCCCGCGCGAAGTTCGTCAAGTCGGCCTTCGGCTTCACGCCCATCCTCGCGTACCTGGTGAGCGCGGTCGCCGTCATGGTCGGGCACCCTGCGGGTCTGACCTTCGCTGCGGCCGGATGCGTCCTCGCGATCGTCGCGGGGATCATCGTGTCGTGGGTCGTTCTGGTCGAAGTGCTGCGCTGACGTGGCTCAGCCGGGCGCGACCGGCGGAAGGTCGTCCGCCGTCTCGCGAGTGCGGATGGTGCCGCCCGTCGCGGCGAGCCAGCAGCCCAGGATCACCAGCGGGAAGCCGATGATCAGGCCGAGGGTGATCTCCTCACCGAGGACGATGACCCCCAGGATGATCGCGACGACCGGATTCACATACGTGAACAGCGGCGCCCGCGCCGGACCGACGTGGTCGATCAGTGCGAAGAAGACGATGAAGGCGACGGCCGTGCACAGGACGGCGAGTGCGATCAGCGACACCGTGCTCTGCGTCGTGGGCACTTCGTGCTGGGTCATGAGCGCGATCGGCAGGTAGAACAGCCCGACCGCGGCAAGCGAGAGCGTGACGGTGCCGAGAGCCGGGACGCCCTTGAGCTGCCGGGCGACGATGAACGGCGCGATCGCGTACAGGATCGCCACCAGCAGCACTTCGCCCACGGCCACCAGGCTGGCGGTGCCACCGGCCGCGAGCCCGGGCCCCGCGACGATGATGCCGACTCCGACGAATCCGACGATGAGCCCGATCATGCGAGAAGGCCTCAGCACGGACCGGTCACCGCCCGTGAACGCGATGAGTGCCGCGAACAGGGGGACGGTCGCCACGAGCAAGCCGGTCAGGCCCGACGGCAGCGTCTGCTCAGCATGCGAGAGCAGCAGGAACGGCCCCGCCATCTCGATCGCGCCGAACGCGAGGACCCAGCCGATCTTGCCGAATGCGGGTCGCAGCGCCTTCTGGCGCAGCGCGAACGGGAGAAGCAGCAGCGCGGCCAGCAGTGTGCGCCCGGCCACGACGGATGCCGGCGAGTACGAGTCCACGGCCTGCTTGATGAACAGGTACGGCATGCCCCAGAGCACCGCCATCGCGGCGAACAGGAGCCATCCGCGCGTGCCGAAGCGCTGCATCGCGGCGGTCATCAGACGGCGCGGCGGCCTTCGAAGGCACGACCCAGCGTGACCTCGTCGGCATATTCCAGGTCGCCGCCGACGGGAAGTCCGGAGGCGAGGCGCGTGACGGCGATCTCGAGGGTGTGCAGGAGCCTGCTGAGGTAGGTTGCGGTGGCCTCGCCCTCGAGGTTCGGGTTGGTGGCGAGGATGACCTCCTGGACAGTGCCGTCGGCCAGGCGCTGCATGAGCTGCGTGATGCGTAGGTCTTCAGGCCCGATGCCCGCGATCGGGCTGATCGCGCCGCCGAGCACGTGGTACAGGCCGCGGAACTCGCGCGTGCGCTCGATGGCCGCGACATCCTTCGCGTCTTCGACGACGCAGATCACGGCGGGGTTGCGTCGCGGATCGCGGCAGATCCCGCATCGGTCCTGCTCGGAGACGTTTCCGCAGATCTCGCAGAAGCGCACTTTCTCGCGCACCTCTGCCAGCAGCTGCGCCAATCGGGAGACATCGAACGACGGTGACTGGAGGATGTGGAAGGTGATGCGCTGAGCCGACTTCGGACCGATGCCGGGAAGGCGCCCGAACTCGTCGATCAGATCCTGGACGATGCCGTCGTACATGGCCTAGCTGAACCTCGTCGGCGGCTCGTACGGCTCCTCGCGCACGAACCGGGCACCCAGCACCTGGCGCACCACGGCTTCGCCGTAGCGCTGCGTGCCTTTGGCGGCGGGCCGGGTCGCCGCGTTCGGCATCGGCGGAGCCACCACCGGAGGCACGGGCGCATCGGTCTCGGCATCCATCTCGTCTTCGTCGTCCGATTCGATGGACGGCTCGACGTCCTGCGCGGGCAGGACTTCGCCTTCGCGCGGCGGCGCGAGCGTGGCGACATGGGCGCGCGACGCCGCGTCTTCCGGCTCGTCGTCGACGGCGAACTGCGCCTGCGCGCTCGGCGGCTCGGCCTCGTCGGCGGGCGGCGCATCGGCGTCGCTCGGGATCGCGGCGACCACCCACTCCGTCACCGGGGCGGCGGCGGCAGCACGGGTCGCACCGGCCGGGGTGGAGCGCGAAGGCTCGGGAGCAGGGGACGACGATGGCGCGGGCGACGGCGGCGCGGGGGTCGATGGCCCTGCCTCGCTGTCGTGCTTGGCCAGATACTTCACGCGGATGCCGATCACGCCCAGGATCGCCTGGCGCAGGTCTTCGCTCGGCCCGGCGCCGGCGGAGAGCTTCTTGAACTTCGCGACGTCGGATTGGCTCTGGAACGAGAGGGTCAGCACATCGCCCTCCAGCTCGGTGACGCGCGCGCCTGAGGCGATCAGCCAGGATGACCGGCTGGCCGATTCGAGGCGTCCGAGGACCTCGGGCCAGGCATCCTTCATGTGCTGCAGCGTGACCGGACCCGACGATGCGGGTGGGGCTGCCGGCGCAGGCGACTGGCCTGCGGGCGGCGCTTCGGGCTCAGCGGCCGGCGCGGAAGGCTCCGCAGCCGTGGCGGCGGGAGGAACGGGTGGTGCTTCGACCGGTGCCGCGACCGGGGCTGAAGGAGCGGCGGCCAGAGCAGCGGAGACCGCCGCCGGCATGGCGGCCGCGGCCGGTGAGGCGGCTGCAGCGGGATTCTGCGCGAGCACCCGAGCCACCATGAGCTCGAGCTGGAGACGCGGCGAGGTCGCGCCCGTCATCTCGTCGAGGGTTGCCACGACCAGATCGGCCGTGCGCGACAGTCGCAGCGCGCCGAACACGTCCGCCTGGCGCATCATGCGAGACAGGTCGTCCGCCGAGACGCCCCGCAGCACCGCAGCGGCTCCTTGGCCGGTCGCGGCGATCACGATGAGGTCGCGCAGCCGCTCCAGCAGGTCGTCGACGAACCGGCGCGGATCCTGGCCCGTCTGCACGACGCGGTCGACGGCGGCGAAGGCGGCTGCGGCATCCGCGGCGCCGAACGCATCGACCACCTCATCGAGCAGCTCCGCGTGGGTGTAGCCCAGGAGCGCGACGGCGCGCTCGTAGCTGACCTGGGTGCCCTCCGAGCCGGCGATCAGCTGGTCGAGCAGCGAGAGCGTGTCTCGCGGCGATCCGCCGCCCGCCCGCACCACGAGCGAGAGCACACCGGGCTGGACGGTGACGCCCTCGGTCTCGCACAGGGTCTGGACGTACTCGAGCATGGCCGCCGGAGGCACCAGCCGGAACGGGTAGTGGTGCGTGCGCGAACGGATCGTGCCGATGACCTTCTCGGGCTCGGTCGTGGCGAAGATGAACTTCACGTGATCGGGCGGCTCTTCCACGAGCTTCAGCAGCGCGTTGAAGCCCTGCGGCGTGACCATGTGCGCCTCGTCCAGGATGAAGATCTTGAAACGGTCTCTGGCGGGGGCGAACACCGCCCGCTCACGCAGGTCGCGGGCATCATCGACGCCGTTGTGGCTCGCGGCGTCGATCTCGACGACGTCGAGGGACCCGCCACCGCCGCGCCCGAGCTCGATGCAGCTGTCGCACACTCCGCACGGGGTGTCCGTCGGTCCTTCGGCGCAGTTCAGGCAGCGGGCGAGAATGCGCGCGGAGGTGGTCTTCCCGCAGCCGCGCGGACCCGAGAACAGGTACGCATGGCCGACGCGGTCGCCGCGGAGCGCGGTCATCAGCGGCTCGGTGACCTGCGACTGGCCGATCATCTCGCCGAACGTCTCGGGACGGTATCGGCGGTAGAGAGCGGTCGTCACGGACCCAGCCTACGGCGTGGCTGGGACATCGCGGTGGGCCGGGTCCGCCGGCCGTCCATCATGCGTCGGCGCCGTGCTCGACATCCGCTGCCACGCCGATGATCGGGATCGACGTGGTGACCGTGGGGACGGATGCCGACAGCAGCGTCCCGTCCTCGCGTCGCGAGTCCGCGAACTGCTTGAGCGAGGGCCTGCCGGCGATAACCAGTCCCTGACCGATGAGCGGCACGACGACTTCCTCGCCCGCGCCGATCGCGAACGGGGTACCTCGGACGCTGAACACCAGCGGCCCGCCCTCGCCCGCACGAACCCGCAGGGACTCCCGCGTGAGCGTCACGTCCAGCGGCGTCCCGTGCCAGTGCAGCGTGAAAGAGAGCTCGGGCCATTCCGCGGGCAGCCGCGGGTCGAAGGTCAGCTCCCCGAAGTGGTCGCGCATCCCGCCGAAGCCGCACACGAGGGCCGTCCAGACGCCGCCCGCCGACGCGACGTGCACGCCGTCGGCAGCATTGTGATGCAGGTCGCCGAGGTCGACGAAGATCGACTCGCGGAAGTAGTCCAGAGCGAGGTCCTGGTAGCCGACCTCGGCCGCGAGGATCGCCTGCACGACGGCGGACAGGGTCGAATCGCCGGTGGTCAGCGGGTCGTAGTACTCGAAGTCGGCCAGCTTGTCCTCGTCGGAGAAGTGGTTGCCCTGCAGGAACAGCGCAAGCACGACATCCGCCTGCTTGAGCACCTGGTACCGGTAGATGACCAGCGGGTGGAAGTGCAGCAGCAGCGGCCGCTGATCGGCCGGCGTGTGTTCGAGGTCCCACACCTCGCGTTCCAGGAACACGGCATCCTGCGGGTGGATGCCCAGCGCGGGGCTGAACGGGATGTGCATCGCCTCGGCCGCCCGCTCCCAGCCCTCCGGCTCGGATGGATCGAGGCCGAGCCGGTCCGCCATCCTGTCGTACGCGTCGGGATCGTCCTGCGCCATCTCGCGAACGGTGCGCGCCGCGAATCGGAGGTTGAACCGCGCCATCACGTTCGTGAACAGGTTGTCGTTCACGACCGTCGTGTACTCGTCGGGCCCGGTCACGCCGTGGATGTGGAACGACTCCTCGCCGTCGCTGTCGTTCGTCCGCCAGAACCCGAGCGTCGCCCACAGCCGCGCGGTCTCCACGGCGATGTCGACACCCTCGCGATAGAGGAACTCGTTGTCGCCGGTCGCGCGGATGTACTTCGCCAGTGCGAAGCAGACGTCCGCGTTGATGTGGTACTGCGCTGTGCCGGCGGCATAGTAGGCGGATGCCTCTTCGCCGTTGATCGTGCGCCACGGGAACAGTGCGCCGTGCTCGTTCAGCTGATGCGCGCGGCGGCGGGCAGCGGGGAGCATCAGGTACCGCATCCGGATCGCGTTGCGCGCCCACAGCGGCGTCGTATACGCCAGGAACGGCAGGACATAGATCTCGGTGTCCCAGAAGTAGTGGCCGCTGTATCCCGAACCGGTCACGCCCTTGGCGGGTACGCCCTGCCCGTCGGCGCGTGCGGCGGCCTGCGCGAGCTGGAAGAGGCACCATCGCGTGGCCTGCTGGAGGTCGTCGTGTCCCGGAATGCGCACGTCCGATCGCTTCCAGAACTCGTCGAGCCAGAGGCGCTGCCGTTCGTACTGGCGCTCGACCCCCTCGACCTCGACGCGGTCGAGCGTGCGACGGCAGCGATCGACCAGCTCCCGCGCCGGCACACCTCGAGAGGTGTGGTAGCTCACGAGCTTGGTCAGCCGGATCGGGACGCCCGCCTTCGCCTGGACGCGGAACACGTTCTTGGCGATGTCGGGCTCGACGAGCGTGCGCGCGTTGTATTCGTTCTCGGTCTCGATCAGATGGTCGGCCACGACGGCCAGCGTCATCTCGGATTCAGTCACACGGTAGGCGAGGGCGGAGCGCCCGCCGTCCTGCCAGTACTCCTCGGGCTGCAGGACGCGCTCGTGGATCCGCTCGGCCTTGCGCGGATCGAAGCCGCCCCGCTTCGAGACGGTGGGGCTGCCGCCGTAGACGTTCTCGCCGTCCTGACGGTTGATCACCTGGCAGTTGATCGTCACCGGCGCATCGGCATTGAGCACGGTCACCTCGAGACGCAGGATCGCGAGGTGCTTCTCCTCGAAGGAGACCAGCCGGTCGTCTTCGATGACCACGTCCTTGCCGGACGGCGTGGTCCACCGCACCCGGCGGCGAAGGACGCCGGCGCGCATGTCGAGCACCCGCGAGTACTCGCGCACGTCCGCGACATCCAGCGACAGCGGCTCGTCATCGACGTAGACCCGCATGACCTTGGCATCGGGGGCGTTTATGATCGTCTGCCCGACCTCCGCGAACCCGTACGCCTGCTCGGCATGCCGGATCGGGAAGGTCTCGTGGAACCCGTTGATGAACGTGCCGTGCTCGTGCGCGAAGCGCCCCTCGAGCTGGTTGCCACGCAGGCCCAGGTAGCCGTTCCCGACGGAGAACAGGGTCTCGGTCACGCCGACGTCATCCAGTGCGAAGCCGTTCTCGACGAGGCACCACGGGTCGACGGGGAATCGGTCGCGGTCCATCATGCGGGGCTCTCCTGGGCGTTCGTCGGGCGGGTGGAATCGGTGTGACGGAGCAGCTCCGCGAGATCCTCGACGATGAGATCGGCGCCCGCACTGCGCAGCTCATCAGGGCCGGTGCCGCGATCGACGCCGATCACGAGTGCGAAACCGCCCGCGACGGCCGACTGGACGCCGCTGATGGCATCTTCGACCGCGACGCTGCGAGCGGGATCCACCTCCAGCATCCGTGCCGCCTCCACGAACACGTCGGGCGCCGGCTTGGATGCCAGATGGTCGCGCTCGGCGATCACGCCGTCCATCACCACGCGGAACCGCTCGCGAAGGCCCGCCGTCTGAAGCACCTCTTCGGCGTTCTTCGAGCTCGACACGACTGCGGTGAGGATGCCGGCGGCATCCAGTTCGTCCAGAAGCGCCACCGACCCCGGATACGGCGCGATGCCCTCGGCCCTGAGCACCCGGGAGAACACCTCGTTCTTGCGATTGCCGATCCCGCACACCGTGTCGGCCGTGACCGGATCGGACGGCTCACCCCACGGCACCTCCACGTCGCGGCTGCGCAGCAGGCTCGCGACACCGTCGTACCTCTTCTTCCCGTCGAGGTAGTCGAAGTAGTCGCGCTCCGTGTAGGGCGGCTGGATGTCCCAGGCAGCGAAAAGCTCCTCGAACATCGTCTGCCACGCGTGCATGTGCACTTCGGCGGTCGGCGTGAGCACGCCGTCCAGATCGAACAGGACGGCATCGTACGAAGTCAGGTCGGGCGGGGCATTCGAGGCCATGTAACCTCCAGGCGAGGTGCGGGTTCGGGGGGAGAGCGGCTCGTCGTCGCGCCGTTGTCCAAGCGTAGTCCGCGCGGCTCGGCGGGCGCAGTCCGTCTGGGTGCTGAAGCGCGCCCGCCGGCCGGTCCGGCCGCCTTCAGCGACCGGCCACGCTGAGGGTCTGCCGGGCGATCTCGAGCTCCTCGTTCGTCGGCACGACGAGGACAGCCACGCGTGACGCGTCGGTCGAGATGACACGGATGCCGCGGCCCGGCCCCTCGTTGCGCGCCGGGTCGATCTCCACACCTGCGAACCCGAGCGTCTCGAGCGCCGCGGCGCGCACGCCGGGCGTGTTCTCGCCGACACCGGCGGTGAACGAGATGACGTCCACGCCGCCCATCTGCGCCAGGTACGCGCCCGCGTAGCCGCGCAGACGATGGACGTAGACCTCGAACGCGAGCAGGGCATCGTCCTCGCCGCGCTGGATGGCGGCACGGATGTCGCGGTAGTCCGCGTAGCCCGATAGTCCGAGCAGTCCGCTGCGCTTGTTGAGCAGCTCATCGAGCTGTTCGATCGACAGATCCGCCCGGCGCGCGAGGTGGAAGATCACTCCCGCATCGATATCGCCCGAGCGCGTGCCCATCACCAGGCCCTCGAGCGGGGTGAGCCCCATCGAGGTCTCGACCGAGCGTCCGCCGTCGATCGCCGTGACGGAGGCGCCGTTTCCCAGATGGAACACGATCTGCTTGAGCTCTCCGAGCGGGCGGCCGAGGAACTCGGCTGCGGCCTCGCTGACGAACTTGTGCGACGTGCCGTGGAATCCGTAGCGGCGGATGCGGTGGGATGCCGCCAGCTCGGCGTCGATCGCGTAGGTGTACGCCTCCCGCGGAAGGGTCTGGTGGAAGGCGGTGTCGAACACCGCGACGTGCGCAACGTCGGGGAACGCCTCGCGTGCCGCGACGATCCCGGCGAGATTCGCGGGGTTGTGCAGGGGCGCGAGAACCGACAGCTCGTCGATGTTGATCTCGACCAGCGGCGTGATGAGGGTCGGCTCGAAGAAGCGCGCACCGCCGTGCACGACGCGATGGCCCACCGCGATGGGTGCATGCTCGGTCAGCGAGGGGCCGTTCTGCGCGAACGCGTCGAGCATGACGGCGAACCCGGCGGTGTGGTCGGGGATCGGCAGCTCGCGCGTGTAGGTGGCGTCGAGGACGGTGGGCATGCCGGTCACCGACCCTGTCGAAGCGTGGCCGGCCTTCGACCCTTCGACGAGCTCGGGGACCGATGCGAACGCCGCTGCCGTCACGGTGTGCGTGGACCGGCCGAGTCCCTCTCCGATGCGCTCGACGAGTCCGGAGGCGAGCACGGTCTCGGCATCCATGTCGATCAGCTGGTATTTGAATGACGACGAGCCGCTGTTGACAACCAGCACCACGCTCACGCGGGATCCTCCGCCTGCGCCTGGATCGCGGTGATCGCGATCGTGTTGACGATGTCGTCGACCAGGGCGCCCCGCGAGAGGTCGTTGATGGGCTTGTTCAGGCCTTGCAGCACCGGCCCGATCGCGACCGCGCCGGCAGAGCGCTGGACGGCCTTGTACGTGTTGTTGCCCGTGTTGAGGTCGGGGAAGATGAACACCGTCGCGCGGCCGGCAACCTGTGACCCGGGCATCTTCGCCGCCGCGACGGCGGCGTCCGCCGCAGCGTCGTATTGGATCGGCCCTTCCACCATCAGCTCAGGAGCACGCTCCCGGACCAGGACCGTTGCGGCGCGCACCTTCTCGACCTCTGCGCCGGAGCCCGACTCGCCCGTCGAGTACGACAGCATCGCGATGCGCGGCTCGATGCCGAACTGCGTCGCGGTCCCGGCGGAGGAGATCGGCGATGTCGGCGAGCTGCTCGGAAGTCGGGATCCGGGATGACGGCGCAGTCGCCGTAGACGAGCACGCGGTCGGCGAGCGCCATCAGGAACACGGACGAGACCACCGAGACGCCGGGCTTGGTCTTGATGATCTCGAACGCCGGGCGGATCGTGTGCGCCGTCGTGTGCGCCGCACCGGAGACCATGCCGTCGGCGAGCCCCAGGTGCACCATGAGCGTGCCGAAGTACGACACGTCGGTCACAGTGTCGGCCGCCTTGGCGAAGGTGACGCCCTTGTGGGCGCGCAGGCGCTGGTACTCGCGGGCGAAGCGGTCGACGTGCACCGCATCGAACGGGCTCAGCACCTCGGCGGCGCGGATGTCGATGCCGAGCTCGATCGCGCGGCTGCGCACCTCGATCTCCTCCCCCAGGATCGTCAGATCGGCGATGTCCCTGGCGAGCACGGTCGCTGCGGCTCGCAGCACCCGATCGTCGCCGCCCTCGGGCAGCACGATGCGACGGCGCTCGCCGCGTGCCCGCTCGATGAGCTGGTACTCGAACATCAGCGGCGTCACGACGCTGGAATGGGCGAGACCGAGCGAGCGGGTCAGCTCCGCGGTGTCGACGTGGCGCTCGAACATCCCCAGTGCCGTGTCGTATCGGCGCGTCGAGTCCGCGGCCAGGCGCCCGCGCGTGTTCATGATCCGCACCGTCGTGTCGTAGGTGCCGAGGTCGGTCGCGATGATCGGCAGCGAAGAGCCCAGCCCGTCGATCAGCCGGTCGATCGTCTCGGGCAGCGGGAACGGACCGTTCAGCACGACCCCCGAAACCGATGGGAAGGTTCCGGACGCGTTGGCCAGCATTGTCGCCAGCAGCACCTCGGTGCGGTCGGCCGGAATGACGACGATCGCGCTCTCGGTCAGACGGGGAAGGACGTTGACCATCGACATGCCCGCGACCACGACGTCCAGAACCTCGCGCGTGAGCAGGTCGGGGTCGCCCTTGACCAGATGGCCGGCGACGGAGCGCAGGATTCCCCTGACCGACGGAGCGATGAGGAATCGGTCCTCCGGCAGCGCCCACACCGGGACGTCGCCGTCGACAGCGCCGCCGGGCCGCGCAGCGGCCAGCACGCCCTCCAGCGACGCGATGACCTCGTCCAGCTCTCCCGGTTCGGTGCGGTTGGCGATGACGGCGAACAGGCTCGCTCGTGCGTGCGCGAGCTCGGACAGCGCGAGTGAGGCGATCTGCCCCACCTGCTCCGGTGTGCGCGGACTCGAGGCGCCGAGCTGCTCCCCCTGGCCGGCCCGGCCGCTGAGCACCAGCAGCACCGGAGCGCCGAGGTTCGCGGCGATCCGCGCGTTGTACCCGAGCTCGGCCGGGCTTCCGACGTCCGTGTAGTCGCTGCCGACGATCACGACCGCGTCGCACTGCGCTTCGACGGCCTTGTACCGCTCGACGATGCGCGCGAGCGCGCCCTCGGGGTCATGGCGCACGTCGTCGTACGTCACGCCGATGCACTCGTCGTACCCGAGGTCCACGCCGTCGTGCGCCAGCAGCATCTCGAGCACATAGTCGCGTTCGACGATGGAGCGGGCCACGGCGCGGAAGACGCCCACGCGCGGGGTCGCGCGGCTCAGTGTGTCGAGCACCCCGAGCGCGATGGTCGACTTACCGGAGTGTCCCTCGGCCGATGTGATGAAGATGCTCTGCGCCACCGTCCCAGACTACGGCGCGGTCCCGTTGCGGGAAGTGCCTGTCGAGACTCCGCCGGAGACCCGACGTTAGGCTCCGGGACATGACTGATGAGGCATCCTCGGTTCCCGTTCCCGGCGTCGATGTTCCCGATCACCGCGGGCGCACCGGGCTCGACCAGGTCGGCCGGGACCTTGCCGGCAACCCGCGGGTGCGCGTCGTCGACGTCGAGCTCCTGGCCGCCGGCTGGCACGTGCTGCGGCGCACCACGCTGGACTATCGCAGCGCCGACGGCACGTGGTCGCGCCAGCAGCGGGAAACCTACGATCGCGGCAACGGCGCGACGGTGCTCCTCTACAACCGCGACCTGCACACCGTCCTGCTCACGCGTCAGTTCCGCTACCCGGTGTACGTCAACGACCACCCCGACGGGATGCTGATCGAGACCGCCGCGGGACTGCTCGACGATGACGATGCGATGACCGCCATCCGACGCGAAGCGGCCGAGGAGACCGGAGTGGAGATCGGCGAGCTGCAGCACGTCTACGACGTGTACATGAGCCCGGGTTCGGTCACCGAGCGCATCCACTTCTACGCCGCCGCGTACGACGCGTCGTCCCGGACCGGTACCGGCGGCGGCCTGGAGCACGAGGGTGAGGACATCGACGTCCTCGAGATCGACTTCGACGAATCGCTGGCGATGATCCGCGACGGCCGCATCCAGGATGCGAAGACGATCATGCTGCTGCAGTGGGCCGCGATCGAGGGTCCGTTCGCCCGCTGACGGCTGCGCTGCCGCCCGGAAAAATTAAGACTCTCCGCGAACCCGGCAGAGCCTGGTTACCCTTGCTACGTTTCCGTCCTGGGGGAGTTGGCCTGGATGCCGCCTCGCGGAGAGCTGAGACAAGTCTAACCGGTTCGCAGATCGACCTCGTCAGTCTGCGAGCGGGATGGCGCGTACGCCCCCATTTTCCTGTGCGATCACCAAGACGCGCGGCGCCGGGGTCGCGGCAAGCAGCGCGAGCACCGCCGGGGCGTCGGCGTCGACGACGCCGGGCGTTCCCGTCGCGACCGGCCACAGCGACACCGCCGGCACCGGTCTCGGCGCCGATGGCCTCGGCCAGGGCAGCCACATCGCCGGCGCTGACCAGGATGACCTTGCCGATGACCTGCCGACGCGCGGCGGCCGGCGCGAGGCGCGATCACGGCGCCAGATCGCGAAGTGGTAGCCGAACACGACCGCGGTCGCACTGAGCAGTCCGAGCGGGGCGCGGATGCGCTCCACGAGACCGTCAGATCCTCCGGCGTCGAGGGCGAACTCGAAGAGTCGGTAGCCGACGATCAGGAGCGTGACGATCGCGACCACCGCACTCGCCCCGAACACCGCGACAAGGTAGACGCGTCGTGCGGGATCGGCGGCCTCCTCGGCGTCCACCGCGCGCGCCGGTCGCCAGGCGATCGCCCAGGCCGTCGCCCCGACGACGAGCGCGCTGATGCCGCCGAGCAGCAGTGTGCGAGGGTCGTCGCCGACGAGCGTGCCGGCGAAGGTGGCCAGCAACGCGTTGACGACGACGCCGAAGCCGCTCGCGGCGCCGATGAGGGCGATCGCGGAGACGACGAGTCGCCCAGCGCGACGGGTCCGCGGCGAACGGCTCGTGAGCACGTGCGCGTGATAGACCCAGACGATCGCGCCGATCAGGGCGGCCGCGATGGCGACGTCGAGGTCCGACACGACCTCCGCAGCCGGATCCGTGTCGAACAGCAGTCGCAGCGCGACGAACAGGGCGCTGCCGATCGCGAACAGGGTGGTTGCCGCTGCGGCGCCGACCACGACGACCAGCAGCACCGCGGCGAACCTGCCGGGCGCATCCTTCGCCTTTCCCGGAACCAGTGCCACCACCACACCAGCGTGCCCACCGCGCACCAGAGCAGAGCCTGCAGCCCGACGACGATCCAGTACTGCGATCCGACGATCAGGACCGAGCCGCCCACGAGGGCCTGGGAGATCAGCACGGCGATCGCGGTGATCGCACCGGATGCGGCGACCACGAGTCCGTAAACCGCGCCCAGTCCGACGGGCACGCCGACAAGCCGCGTGGGCGCCGTCGCCGCGCTGCGGCGCATGTGCCGATGCCAGACCCATACGCCGAGCCAGACGATTCCGGTCGACAGCTCGGCGGGCCGCCACTGCCCATCGATGCCCGCGGCCGCCGCGCCGACCAGCGCCGTGGTGGCCACGATGAGCGACGTGAGCGACATCGCGGTCACGTACAGCGCCCACATCAGCGACGCACGCTCGGCGGCGTCGGCGATCAGTCTGCGGCGCTCCCACCACCACAGCACGCCGGCGAGCGGACCCGCGATGAGCGCGAAGGCGAGCGACAGGGCGAGTCCGGCGTCGTTCGAAGACGATCACGCTGCCCGCACCGATCACCCGCTCGATCAGGCCGCTCAGGCCCGTCGCCGCAACCGCGACGAGAGCGAACAGGATCACGAAGAGGATGATGCGGCGCACGACCGACTGCGCACGACCGCTCGACTGCGCACGACCGCTCACAGGGTCCCCATCTCGTCGCAGACGGCCAGTCGCCAGGGCGCCACCTCGACCAGCCAATCCCCGTCGACCTTGACGAGGTCGAAGGACGATTCCGCCTCGTACTCGTCCGCGCCCAGTGGACCTGTCCCGTACACCGTCACGATGAGCACGCGCACGTGCGCGGTCTCGCCACGCTCCGTGGTCTCCAGCACGGTGATCCGCGTGTCTTCGTCACTGACATATCGCGTACGCATGCGTCGGCCACTTCGGGCACGACATAGGTCAGGGCGGTCTGCGTGTCGCCGTCGACGACGGCTTGCGAGTAGCGCTGCACGACCCCCTCGGGCGTCGCGGGGTCGAGCGGCGCGGCACCGCCGCGGGCGAAGACCGCGATCAGGGCGATGACCACGACGAGGACGACACCCCCGATCAGCGCGGCGAGGGTGAGGCGTGATCGCCTGTCGATGTCGCTCATGCCTGTCATCATGCCGGGAGACCGGACCGGATCGCAGGTCCTTGGTCCCGCGGTCCGCGGCGCGTCGCGGCGGATGGACAGCGATCTCCCAGACCCATCGCGGGCGGGCGCAGGATACGATCGAAGATGGGCGTCGATGCCCGCAGACGCCAATCCAAGGGGGTCGCTTTGGCCGAGATCGCGATGACGGACGCCAAAATCGGCGGAATGACAGCCGAGGGGTTCGCACGGGTCACCGACAGCATCCTCGCCTCGGTCGGCCGGGTCATCGACGGCAAGCCCGAAGCCGTCCGCAGCGCCCTGGTGTGCCTGCTCGCCGAAGGTCACCTCCTCATCGAGGATGTGCCGGGCGTCGGCAAGACGATGCTCGCTCGGGCGCTTGCGGCATCCGTCGACGCGACCGTGCGCCGCATCCAGTTCACCCCCGACCTGCTGCCGGGCGATGTGACCGGGGTGAGCGTGTTCAACCCGGTCGATCGCGAGTTCGAGTTCAAGCCCGGCGCGATCTTCGCCCACATCGTGATCGCCGACGAGATCAACCGCTCGTCGCCCAAGACGCAGTCCGCACTGCTGGAGGCGATGGAGGAGGGTCAGGTCACCGTCGACGGTCACACGCACCCGCTGCCGGACCCGTTCCTGGTGGTCGCCACGCAGAACCCTCTCGAGATGGAGGGCACGTACGCCCTGCCCGAGGCGCAGCGCGACAGGTTCATGATGCGCATCTCGATGGGCTACCCCGACCCGCGCAGCGAAGCCCTCATGCTCCGTCAGCGCGACACCGTCAACCCGCTCGACGCCATCGGCCCGGTCGCCTCGTCGACGAAGATCGCCGAGCTGATCGCGTGGGCGCGCTCCGTCCATGTCGCCCCGACCATCGAGGACTATGCGGTCGCCCTCGCCGGCGCGACCCGCACGCACTCCGATCTGCGCCTCGGGGCAAGCCCCCGCGCAACCTTGCAGCTCGTGCGCGCCGCGAAGGTGTGGGCCGCGCTCGACGGTCGCGGCTTCGTCATCCCGGACGACATCACCGCGCTGCTGATCCCCGTCTTCTCGCACCGCCTCATCCCCACGCGCTCCGCCGGCGGCGCGCGTGCCCGCACCACCGCCGACGCGATCGCGTCGATCCTGGAACGCATCGCCGGGAGCGTTCGCGTTCCCATCGCAGCCCGACAGTGAGTCCCCGATGAGACGCTTCTGGCCACTGACCGCCCGCGGGACGGGCGCTCTCATCCTGGCCGTCGCGTGCTTCGTCATCGCGAACGAGGTCGGCATCGTCGAGCTGATGTACTTCGGCATCCTGCTGATCGCTGCGTTGGCGGTCAGCGTCGCCTCCCTGTACCTGACTCGTCGATCCGACACGGTGACCCGCTCGCTCTCACCGGATGTCGCCACCGTCGGCCGCGATGCGCTCGTGACCGTCCGGGTCGGTGTCCGCACCGCGCTTCCCACCGCACCGGGCACCTGGCGCGACACGGTCTCGAAGGGGCTCACCGCGAAGGCGCAGGGTGTGTTCCCGGCACTGGGCTCAGGGCTTCGTGGAGCGGATCGGGTCGTCGAGCTCTCCTACGGGGTCACCGGCGCGCGACGCGGCATCCATCCCCTCGGTCCGCTGCAGGTTACTTCGACGGATCCGTTCGGGCTCGCCCGCCGCACCACGATCTTCGGCGAGCGCACCAGGGTCACGGTCGCGCCGGCCGTGATCGACCTGCCTGCGCTGAACAACTTCGCCGGCGAGGCCGGCGGCACGCTGCACACCACGAACAACCAGCTCGGTCAGGGCGCCGACAACCTGATCGCGCGGCCGTACGTTCCCGGCGACTCGATGAGGCGCATCCACTGGCGCGCGACCGCACACCGCGACGAGCTCATGGTCCGGCAGGAGGAGCAGGAGTCCACGCCCGAGGCCACTGTCGTCCTCGACCGGGGCGTACTGCGGTTCTCGCCCGAGGCGATGCAGGCTCCGGGCACGGACCCGGGCTTCGAGGCCGCGGTGTCGGCCTGCGTCTCAGTGGTCACCCGGCTCGTGCACGACGGCTACGCGGTCGAGGTCATCGACAGCGACGGCTCGATGCTCGCGGAGCGCATCGACGGCGGCGACATGACCGAGGTCGAGGGTCTCGTGAACCAGTTCGCGACCGTCACCGCCCGCCGCGACGATCACCTCGGCAAGCTCGTGCGCGTGTTCGCCGGAGTGATGACCGGCCCCGTCGTCCTGATCGTCGGCCGGTTCGACCCCGCCGACGCCGAGACGATCGCCGCCGTCGCCCACCACAGCACGCTCGCGATGCTGCTCGCGGTCGGTCCGGTCGGAGACTCCCTCGAGCGCGCCGCCGACCTCGGCTGGCACACCGCGAAGATCGATCCCGACGGCGATCTGTCCGCAGCCTGGACCGGCGCGGCCGAGCGGGGGGTGAGCCATGTCCTCCGATGAGCGTCCAGTACGTCGCGGCGCCGATCTGACCCTGACGATCGGCGTCCTGGCCGCGGTGTTCGCGGCGCTTCTGCCGCTCATGCGCGTCGTCCGCCCCAGCAGCTGGCTGCTCGGCGCGATCGTGCTGTCGGTCGCCGTGCTGGCGGCCGGCTTCATCGCGCGCCGGTATCGCCTCCCCGCCGTCGCGGTGAGCCTCATCGAGGCATCCGTCTGGGTCGTGTTCATGATGCTCGTGTTCCTTCGCGACACGGCGCTGCTGTGGGTCATCCCCACGCCCGAGACCATGCGCGCGCTGCCCGGGATGCTCGCCGAGGCCAGTGAGGAGATCGCCAGCGGGGCGGCTCCCCTCGACGCGAGCCTCGCACTGTCCCTGCTGATCGTCGGCGGCACCGGCCTGCTCACGATCATCGTCGACCACGTCGTGCTGACCGCGCGGATGCCGCTCCTGGCGGCGATCGGACTCATCGCGGTCTCGCTGATCCCTTCGATCGCGGTGCCCGGCGACGTCGACATCATGGCGTTCGTGCTCCTCGCCGCAGCCATCCTGTTCCTGATGCGCACCGACACCCGATCCCGGGAAGCGCCGTCGGGGCGCGAGGCCAGCAGGACAGCGGGTGTCCCGGCGACCGCTCTGGGCATCGGCGCCATCGCGGTGGTCGTGACCCTCGTCGCAGCGCCGATGCTCCCCCAGCCGATC
Source organism: uncultured Actinomycetota bacterium (assembly GCA_963713325.1). Classification (GTDB taxonomy): domain Bacteria; phylum Actinomycetota; class Actinomycetes; order Actinomycetales; family Microbacteriaceae; genus Microbacterium. The sequence goes on along the minus strand of CAVQLL010000004.1, from coordinate 136,269 downwards.
GTTCGGGCGGGCTCGGGCACCGTGGGCACCGGGCCCGGGATCGATGCGACGCTGCAGCTGGGCGACGATCTGCGACGCCCCCGCGAGGTCGAGGTGCTCCTCGTCCGCAGCAACGCCCCCACCGCGCCGTACCTGCGAGCGACGACCCTCTCCCAGTTCGACGGAGACGTGTGGGAGCCGGACCAGGTGCGCACCGTTCCTCTGGAGAGCGAGAACCCTCTGGGCGGTGTCCCCGTCGACGAGGAGATCCGCCTGGCCGAGTACATCACCACGGTGGAGGTGCTCAACCTCGCGTCGCCGTGGCTGCCCGTGGCGTACCCGGCGGTCGCGGTCAGCGGGCTTTCGGGCCGCTGGGTGGCGGCTCCGTACAACCGCACGGTGCTCACTCAGGCGGCGAGCACCCAGGGCCAGCACTACGAGGTCGTGACCAACGTTCCGCGACCCACGCTCGAGCAGATCCGGGCGCACCCGGCGGGCGGGCCCGACCAGCGCGACGGGACCACGTCATTGCCCGCCGACATCTCGCCCATCGTCGGCGAGCTGGCGGCCGAGGTCACCGCCGAGACCACGAGCGACTACGACGCGCTCGTCGCGCTCCAGTCGTGGTTCCGCGGCTCCGAGTTCCGCTACTCGCTCGAAGCGCCCGTCGATGAGGGCTTCGACGGATCGGGCACCGACGCGGTGGCGAAGTTCCTGGTGGCGCGCGAGGGGTACTGCATCCACTTCGCGTCGGCGTTCGCACTCATGGCACGCACCCTCGGAATGCCGAGTCGCATCGTCGTCGGCTACCTGCCGGGGAGCGCGACCAGCGACTCGGTCGAGCGCGAGACCGTGTACTCCGTCACGAGCGGGCAGCTGCACGCGTGGCCCGAGGTGTACTTCGAGGGAATCGGGTGGGTGCCCTTCGAACCCACCAACGGCCTCGGAGTGCCCACCACGTTCTCGCCGGCCGGAACCACGGCGGGCGACGCGGATGACCCGAGCCTCGCCACGCCTGCTCCCAGTGCGTCGTCCTCGCTCGGTCCGGGCCAGACCGCCGACATCGACGAGAACCAGACCGGCGGCGAGGCGGGCTCGGGGACGACCGCGGTGGACCCGATGCCGGCACTGACAGTGCTGCTCGGGATCCTGTTCGCCCTCGCGATCCCTGCGCTTCTTCGCGAGCTGCGGCGTCGGCAGATGCTCACAGCGTCCCGCAGCGGCGATGCCGCAGCTGCATGGCTCGCCGTTCAGGATGCCGCGATCGACCTCGGCATCGATGTGCCTGCCAGTGAGACGCCGCGGACGCTCGGGACCCGGCTGGTCCAGGAGCACGGCGCGCCCGCCGCGGAGATGAGCCTCCTGATCAGCTCCATCGAGCGGGCGAGCTACGCGCCGGGCGGCAAGCACGCCTTCTGGCAGGGCGACGCGATCGCGGACGCCGCTGTCACTGTGCGCGGCGCGATGCTGGCGTCGGTGGACACTCCGCGGCGCCTGCTGGCGCTGCTGGTGCCCCGATCGCTGATCGTGCGTCCGGGCAGCGTCTACGCCGGTTCGGGGGCGACTGCCCGCACCAGGTAGGATGGTCTGCGGCCCGAGAGGGCCACGGAGGATTCGCCTAGTGGCCTATGGCGCACGCTTGGAAAGCGTGTTGGGTGAAAGCCCTCAGGGGTTCGAATCCCCTATCCTCCGCCGTGTGATGAGTCGCGACATGTGTCTCATCTGAGTCGCGACATATGTCACAAATGAGAGCCCGGCCATCGGCCGGGCTCTTGTTGTTGGTTGGCTGCAGGCCTTTTCCCCGTGGCACAGTTAACCCCGGAGATCGACCCCTTCTGAGGCACGATTTTCCGCGGATCGCGCCGTTGTCGGCTTGTGCCGGTTGCGTGTCTACGTTCCGCACACGGCCGCTCTTGGTTGCTCGGAAGTCGATGATCGGCTTCTTGCCTGCTTCCTTGACGTACGACATCGCTCGGGCGATCGTGATGACGTTGGTCTCGAGGTCGAGATCCTTCCACCGGATGCCGAGAATCACCGCGCCGCATACCTGTTCCCAGCAGCGTCAGCCAAACCAACCCGAGGTAGTCCTCGACGACTCCGACCAGTCAAGGAAGAGCCGGGCGTCCTCTGCTGACCAGGTCGCCATCTCGGGTGGAGCGGCCTCGAGCTTGCTGGCGGTGATGCGCGCTTCGCCGGATGGACCGGATGACGCCGTCCTCGAGTGCATGCTGCAACACCTGCGAGATCAGCACCTGGATGTGCCGCACAGTGGCAGCACCGAGCGGATCACCGATGTGCCCGAGGTCCTTCCTGCCGTTCACCTCGAGCTGCCGATGGAAGCGCTTGAGCTGATCCTTCGAGATAGCGGGTGGGTCTCCTATGTGCGTTCCTCGAGCGCGCGCGCGATCTGTCGGAACTCATCAGGAGTGATTTCACCCCGCGCGAGGCGTTCCTCCGCGATTTGCCGTGCGGAACTCGTCGGCGTGGGCGGCACCTGCCCGGCATGCCCAGACGAGCCCGAAGTCGAGGCGCGGATGATCAGCACGATCAGCGCCGCGAGGATCAGTAGGAGCAGGATGCCGCCGAACCACATCCATCCCCATCCGGGGCCGTTTCCGTACATCATCAGCCGTCCACCTTTCTTGTGGCGGGCAGATGGCCGGCCCGCATCTCAATGCTCATCTTTTACCGCGCCGATCGGGCAGGGCGAAGGTCCCGTCGATGAGTGCGGGGACCCACTTGAAGCGGTGATGGATGCTGGCGGCCGAGTGCTCGAGAGCCCGCTCTGCGTAGGACAAAGGTCCCGATCGTTGCATGCGCGAGAGCGTACGGTCGACAGCAGATCTCAGATGCCTCAGCTGGCAGTCCGGCTGTGTCGTCGGCAACGTATCGCGGTTTGGTCGCTTAGGGGCTGACCACAGTATGGAGCAAGCATGGAGCCGCTCAGTCGGCGAGGTGTACTGATTCTGGGCGCGACGGGCGCGGCCGTGGCCGTCGGCGGCGGGCTCGCTCTGTGGACTCAGCTGCAGGACGCACCCGGCTTGTCGCGCCCCGCGACAAGCCGGCCGGAAGAGCCACCCGCGGCATCCGCATCGTCCGGGAATCTGCGTGAGCCAGAGGTCCTGACGAGTTCCGGCGGCCGGCTCGAACTCACTCTCACTGCGGCGATGACCGTCACCATAGTGGATGGCGCGCAAGTCCGTGCCCTCACCTACAGCGGCACTCTACCGGGCCCGACACTCCGGGTTCGTCCGGGCGATCGAATCACCCTCACTGTCCGCAACGAGATGGGTGCCGCGACGAATCTGCACACTCACGGACTCGTGGTCTCGCCGGAGGGCGACAGCGACAACGTGTTCGTGATGATCGAGCCGGGCGACACGTTCGACTATGAATATCAGCTCGGCGTCGACCATCCGCCGGGTGTGTTCTGGTACCACCCGCACCACCACGGCCATGTCGCCGAGCAGCTGTTCGCGGGCTTGTACGGCGCGATCATCGTCGAAGGCGACCCACTGGTGGAATCGACTCGCGAGCGGCTCCTGGTGATCTCCGACATCGCCTTCGATTCGGAAGGCAACGTGCGCGCGCCATCCCAGATGGAGCGGATGCTGGGACGAGAAGGTGACATCGTCATGGTCAACGGCCAGGTAGGAGCCACCTTGATGGCGCAGCCCGGAGATCGGGAGCGGTGGCGGATCGTCAACGCATGCAGCTCGCGGTTCCTCCGTCTACGGATGGACGGTCAGCAACTGAGCCTGCTCGGCATCGATTCCGGCCATTACGCAGAGGTTGTGGATGTTCAAGAAGTCGTGCTCATGCCGGGCAACCGGGCCGACCTGATGGTGACCGCCGTGGAAGGGAGTTCCGTGCTTCGGACTCTGCCCGTAGACCGTGGCGGCATGGGCGGTATGGGTCAGATGGGTGGGGTGGGAGGACCGAGCAGCGCGACGACAGGCGCTGACCTGGCCGCATTCGTGGTGAGTGGCACGCCGGCCCCCAGCGCCGCCCCAATGGCGGCGCTGCCGCCACTGCGGGACCTCCGGCTCGAGCCGGTCACCCGTGAGCGCACTCTCACACTCGGAATGGGCGGCCCCGGCGGCATGGGCGGCATGGTCTTCACCATCGACGGCAAGCGGTACGACGAGGGCCGCATCGACACCGAGATCGAGTACGACGCGCTCGAGGAGTGGACGCTCGTGAACACGAGCACGATGGACCACCCCTTCCACCTGCACGTCTGGCCGATGCAGGTCATCGAGGTTGCCGGTGTTGGCGTGACTGCCACGGACTGCCGCGATGTCGTCCCCGTTCCCGCCGGCGCCAGCACTGTGGTTCGGATCTCGTTCTCGGGCCCGAAGGGCAAGACCGTCTACCACTGCCATGTCCTCGACCACGAAGACCTCGGGATGATGGGTGTCATCCGCACGGCATGATCAAGCGTCAGGCCGCGACGTAGCCGGTGGTCCGGAGTGATCGTCGACCGCATCGCGCGCCTGTATCGGCGTCGGTTCACGCCCTCGTTGGTAGACGGAAGTTTCCGGTTCGGGATGCCGTCGGCTTTGCACCACGATCAGCAGGACGCCCAGCCCGATGGCGACGAACGAGGCCCACACATTCGCGGGAATCCCGAGGGGCGCGTCACTGCTGGGGTCGATTCTGATCGCTTCAAGCCAGCTTCGGCCGAGCCCGTACCAGATCAGGTAGACGCCGAACGCGCGCCCCCAGCGCAAGTCGATCCGTCGTTCGAGGAGGAGGATGATCGCGACGCCCACGAGGTTCCAGATGATCTCGTAGAGGAACAAGGGGTGAAAGAGAGTTCCGGCGGGAAGACTCTCGGGGAACATGGTGTCTGTCGGGAGGATCTCCAGACCCCACGGCAAGGTTGTCGGAAGTCCGAACAGCTCGTGGTTGAAGTAGTTGCCCAGTCGGCCGATCGCCTGGGCGACGAGCATCGCGGGGGCGAGGGCGTCCGCGAAAGACCAAAGCCGGATGCCGGTGCGGCGGCATCCGATGTACGCGCCCACCGCACCGCCGATCAGCGATCCGTACAGCGCGTTGCCGCCGTCCCAGATGGCGAACACGTCCCAGAGGTTGGCGCCGGGGTAGAAATAGTCCTCACCATGAGTGAGCACGTGATAGAACCGGGCGCCGATGATGCCGAGCGGAACCGCCCACAGCACGATGTCGAGCACGACACCGTTCTCCGCGCCTCGACGAGACAACCGTCGCTGCGTGATGAGCGTTGCCGCGATGATTCCGGTGATGATGCACAGCGCGTAGGTGTGGATCGTCAGCGGGCCGAGCTGGAACTGCGCCCACTCCGGAGGTGGACTTGGGATGCTCATTGCCGTCATATGGTCACCGTCTTCCTCAATCGCCTGGACAATCATGCCCCTGGTTCCTGAGCGGACGTCATCAGCGGCGGTTGACCGGAATACCCAGGTGGGTATCCTGTTGGGTGTAGGTGGCAACCGACGAGCGAGGAACTCTCATGAACAGCATCGATGCGTCCGTCTCCGATGTGGATCGCGCGGCGGACCTTCTCGCCCAGCAGCGCAAGATCGTGAACCGGCTGCGCCGCGCGGAAGGTCAGCTGAGCGCGGTCATCAAGGCGGTGGACTCTGGCGCGGAGTGTCGCGACATCGTCATTCAGCTGTCGGCGGTCTCGAAGGCACTGGATCGCGCAGGCTACGCGATCGTGGCTTCGGCGATGCGCACCTGCATCGCCGACCCCGAGGACACGTCGATGACGCCTGAGGAGCTCGAGAAGCTGTTCCTGACGCTCGCGTAGGGCCCACTCCCCCGGCGACGGTTCAGTGACCGAACAGCCGGGCGAAGAATCCGTTGGAAGGCTCGTGGGCGTGACCTTCACACCGCTGGGCCCTGGGGATCCCGCGCATGACCTGGTCGACGTGCTGTCCGCACCCGGACCAGGTTGTCTTTCCACACTTCTTGCATGTCACTGCGTTGCACATGGGCTGTCTCCTCTTGGGGGCTGATCAGGCGAGCATGAGGAAGAGCTTTTCGAGCTCTTCGGTTGTCAGGTCGTTGTCGCCTCGTTCGGCGTCGGGCGTGGCGACGCACTCCTTCATCGCTGTCGAGACGATGACGAAACCGGCACGGTTCAGAGCGCTGGAGACGGCCGCGAGCTGGGTGACGACGTCGCGGCAGGGCTCGTTGGCCTCGACCGCGGCGATCACCGCGTCCAGCTGTCCCCGCGCGCGACGCAGCCGATTCGAGATGAGCTTCTGGGCGTCAGACACCCTGCAGCACGCCTTCGGTCTCGAGCATGTTCACGGCTCGCGCGCCGAGTGTGGCGCGCAGCGTAAGGATGCCGCCGGAGAGCGACGCGGAGTCCAGGCCGGCTTGGGTGACCACGCGGTGGGCGATCGCGGACCGGACGCCTGAGGCGCACATCACCCGGACCGGACGACCGGCCGCCTGCTCGCGCACCTCGTCGATGCGGCCCCGAAGTTCGGTGTGAGGGATGTGCAGCGCGCCGGGCACGTGCCCGGTGACCCACTCGTCACTCCGGCGAACATCGAGGATCAGCGCCTCGTCGAGCACGTCGTCGAGGTCTTCGGCGTACCAGAGCTTCAGCGTGCCGTTCAGAACGTTCTCGCCGACCATGCCGGTGAGGTTGACGGCATCCTTCGCCTGTCCGTAGGGCGGGGAGTACGCGAGGTCGAGATCGATGAGCTCGTCGACGGCCATACCTGCGCGGATGGCGGTGGCCAGCACATCGATGCGCTTGTCCACCCCTTCGGTGCCGACAGCCTGCGCCCCGAGCAGCCGACCCGAGTCGGGATCGATATGCACCACGAGGTGGATCTGGCTCGCGCCGGGGAAGTAGCCGGCGTGCTGGTTCGCGTGCAGATGAAGTGTGCGGAAGCTGATTCCCGGCGGCGTCGAGGGCCATCCGATTCGCGCCGGTCAGCGCAGCAGTCAGCGACCCCACTCGAACGATGGCGGTCCCGACGGGCTGCGGGATCTCGCGAGCGGTCTCGGGCCGGATGATGTCGTCGGCGACGAGTCGGCCGGCGCGGTTCGCGGGCCCGGCGAGAGCGACGGGGCGTCGAGCACCGGTGACGGCGTCGACGCTCAGCGTCGCGTCGCCCACTGCCCAGATGCCCGGGACGCTCGTGCGACCGTGACTGTCGACGATCATCGCTCCCCGCTCGCAGGCGACTCCGGCTTCCTCGAAGATCGCAGTGTCAGGGCGCACGCCCACGGACATCACGATCAGGTCTGCCACGAGTTCCGTGCCGTCGGCCAGCACCACGGTGTCGGCATCCGGTCCGTGATGGATTGACGTCGCCGCCACCCCGACACGCAGATCGATACCGAGTGCGCGCAGTTCTTCGGACACCAGCCAGGCCAGTTCCGGCTCGACCGGCGGCAGCGGCTGCGGCGCGAGCTCGACGACCGAGACGTCGAGGCCCTGCGCCGCCAGCGCTTCGGCCGCTTCGATCCCGATGAATCCCGCACCCAGGACGACCGCGCGGCGAGCGCCAGCGGTGACCTTGTCACGAAGGGCGAGTGCATCCTCGACGGTTCGCAGGGTGCGCACCCTGGGCGATTCCACGCCCGGGATCGGCGGAATGAACGCCGAGGCACCCGGCGAAAGCACGAGCGCGTCGTAGGCGATCTGCTCAAGTCCGTCTGCCGATCGGACGGTAACCGTGTGCGCATCCGCGTCGACCGCGATCACTTCGTTGCCGGGTCGCACATCAAGCGCCAGCGCTGCGTGCAGCGATTCGGGCGTCTGCACGAGAAGTGCGCGCGGGTCGGTGATCTCGCCGCCGACGAAATACGGCAGTCCGCAGTTCGCGAAGGAGACGTGCGCGCCCCGCTCGAGCACGATGATCTCCGCTGATTCGTCAAGACGACGGGCGCGTGCCGCGCAGCTCATTCCCCCGGCGACTCCGCCGACGATCACGATTCTCATCGGACGACCTCCGCTTCCTGGTTGGCGCGAGCGACCTCAGCACGGACGGCATCCATGTCCAGCGCCCGCACTGCGTCGATGAGCTGATCCAGCTGGGGTGCGGCGAGCGCTCCCGGCTGGGAGAAGACCAGAATCCCCGCCCGGAAGATCATGAGCGTGGGGATGGAGCGGATCTGGAACGCCGCAGCGAGGCCTCGCTCGCTCTCGGTGTCGACCTTGCCGAACACGATGTCGGGGTGGGCGTCCGAAGCGCGCTCGAACACCGGCGCGAACGCACGGCACGGGCCGCACCAGGCTGCCCAGAAGTCGAGGAACACGATGTCGTTGTCTGCGATCACGGCCGGCAGGCCGGCCTCGGTGATCTCCGTGGTCGTCATGAGTTGATTACCCCCCAGGGTATTTTTCGAGGCAGAGGTCTGCCTGTGGATTCTTGCGATTGTGGAAGGTCTAAGGAACGACGTGCAGGCCGGTTGCTTTCGCAGCCTCGTCGATGCCGCCGGCATCCTGGACGTCGAGGTCGGCAGCGACCATGACGGAGACTGCTTGAGCTGACCGGTTTCCGGACTGGCAGTAGACGACGTAGTCGGCCTCGGAGTCGAGTTCGGCCACAGTGTCGTCGAACGACGGTGACTGGAAGTCGATGTTGACCGCGCCATCGAGATGCCCGGTCGCGTACTCAGCCGGCGTGCGAACGTCGACGATCACGGTGTCAGCGCTTAGTTCGATTGATGCCGGTGAACCGGCGCAGCCGCTGATACCGAGCGCCAGCGCAAGCGCCGCGACGCCGAGGTTCGGAGACCTCAGTCGACTAAGTCGCGACATCACTGTGCCCTGCGCAACGCTGCTCATCGGGCACGCCCCGAAGAGCCTCCTCGACATGCTGCCCGCAACCCTCCCAGGTCGCCTTGCCGCACGCTTCGCAGGTCACTCGACTGCACATTATTGTCACCTTTCCGGTTCGATGCTCTAGAGTAGCATACCCCCCGGGGTATCGCCTTTTCAGGATGAACGCGCACATGTCCGCATCCATCTGTGTGCCTACGAGATCTGAGGGATGCCGCTGGTCAAGGCCGACAGCCGCTCGAGACCGATCGGCTCCTCCGGGAGCAAAGGAACGATCGCGACGCGATCTGCCAACTCGCGGACACGCGCGATTTGTGCGACCTCGTTGAGGGCACGCGTGCGCAGAAACATGGACTGGGGCTGCGCGGCCGCGATCGAGCTGTTCACGACCCACGCCCACGGATGGATGCCGGCCCGCTCCAGGTCATCCTGCAGACCCTTCGATTCCAGCACCGGCGTCGTCTCAGCGAGCGTGACGAGAATGATATTGGTCTGCAGAGGATCTTGCAGGCGCATCAATGGTGTTGAGTACGCCATGTTCGCGGATCCCAGCTGGCGTGCGATCTCACGATGGTAGGAGCCGGCGGTGTCGAGGAGCAGCAGCGTGTAGCCGGACGGCGCAGTATCCATGACGACGAACGTGCGTCTCGAGTCGTGAACCGCGCGCGAGAACTGCTGGAACACCGCGACCTCCGCGGTACACGGTGACATCAGATCCTCGACCAGTGCCGCGCGGCCCTGGTCGTCCAGATTCTTTCCCTTCGTCGCCATGACGTGCGCGCGGTATTGCTCGAGCGCGATGTCCGGGTCGATACGCGTGACCGTCAGGCCGTCCACCGCCGCACCAAGAGTGTCGGTGAGGTGGGCCGCCGGATCGGTCGTGGTCAAAAGCACCTCGTGGCCGCGCGCGGCCAAGGCGAGTGCGACGGCTGCGGCGATCGTCGTCTTGCCGACCCCTCCCTTGCCCATGCACATCACGAGTCCGTGCCCGTCGCGCTCGATGTCATCCACCAGCGCCACCAGAGGCGCATCGGGTACATCCGCGACATCCGCCGCGTCGGAGGCCATCGTGTCGGCGGCGTCCGACCCGAAGAACGCACGGAGCGCATCCAAACCGACCACATTTTCAGCCTTGAGCTCCAGCACGTCGCGCGGCAGATCGGCGATTGCGGCCGGCATCGACTCCATCGCGGATGCCTCCCGTTGGTGCAGAGCCAACGCGAGGGGCTCCTCACCCGCATATGCCGGGAGAACACCGTTGATCACGGCGAATCCGTTGCTCATCCGATCGCCGTCAGGTCGGAGAACGTGCGCTCGATCTCCTTGAGGCGGAGGGCTGAGGACGTGCGACCAAGACGAGCCTGGTGAGGGTCGGGTCGGTGAGCGCTTTCACCGCGCCCGCGTATGTCGCACGGCGCTTGTCGAGTCCGGCGAGTGGGCCGAGGCACGACGCATCGCCGCCGGTCGAGAGGAACTCGGTCCACGCCCCCGGCAACTGCAGGAGTCGGATGGTGTGGCCGGTGGGAGCGGTATCGAAGATGACGTGGTCGTATTGCCCGTACGCGGATTCGTCCGTGAGGAGCTGAGTGAACTCGTCGAAGGACGCGATCTCCGTCGTGCACGAGCCGGAGAGGCCTTCCGTGATCCCTGCGATCTCCGCTTCGGACACCTTGCCACGCCATGGGCGCGATGACGCGCTCCCGGTAGGCGTCGGCCGCTTGCCCGGGATCGATCTCCATGGCGGCCAGACCTCGCACGCCGGTGATGCCCATGACGTGATTGCCGATCGGGATGCCGAACACCTGTCCGAGGTTGGATGCCGGATCGGTGCTCACGAGCAGCACGCGTCGGCCCAGGGTCGCGAGGTGGACCGCCGCGGCACACGCGACCGATGTTTTACCCACGCCGCCTTTACCGGTGAAGAACAGAAATCGTGGCGGGTTCTCAAGGAACTTCATGTCACCGCCATCCTCCTCGCCCAGCTCCCCACCACTCAGGTCGAAGGTCCTTCGGCACAACGACGAGTGCTCGCGGCCCGCACGCTGAACACAATCATGCAAATAGCCACTGCGCCCAGCATCTCGATGTTGCATTAGCCGACCCCGCCGGGACCTTCGCCTCTCGCGGTCCCCTGGCGCGCGAGGCTTGAATCCTCGTATGGAAAGCAAATTGAGCAGAGGGGGCGGGACCTGGCGCTTTCTCCTGCGCACGACGATGTTGCACGTCGTCTCGTATCTGTTGGTCGGGATCGTCGCGTCGGTCGTGCTCGATTACGCGTCGCTGTTCGCCCAGCCTGTCATCCGCGACTACATGGTCGAGTTTGGGTCGGTGTCTCTGTTCGTCGGCCCGGTCATCCAGGTGCTGCGCGGGATCATCATCGCGGCCGTTCTGTTGCCGTTCCGAGGCGTCCTGGCAGGGCGACTGGGCTGGCTCTGGTTATGGCTGCTCCTTGTCGGCATCGGGATCCTGTCCACCTCGGCAGCGGCGCCGTCCTCGATCGAAGGCATCGTCTACACACAACTGCCGCTCTGGTATCACGCGATCGGGATGCCAGAGATGCTCGTGCAGACCCTCACGTTCAGCGTGTTCGTCGCGTTCTACGAACGGCACCCGCAAGGCCTACTTGCGGTTCTTCCGCCAGTCTTCGAACGTCTTGTGCGCGCACTGGTCTCCGCATCGCTGGCCTTCGTCGGCTACGCCGTGATATCGGTGGCGTTCGCCATCATGGCTGGCGCGACCATCGACGCCGAACAGTCATTGAGCCTGCAAACCCAAGGATTGTTTGTGAGTCCGTTCCTCATCAACTTCGGGCTCGCGTTCATCGCGGCGGGCGGTCTCTCCCTCGCGCGGCGGAACCTGGTCGGGGTTGCGTCGTATGTCCTGAGCGCAACAGTAATCCTGGCGTACCAGGCGATCGTTCTCGGCAGTCCTGATATCGTCTACGCGTCGATCGCGCCGCTCGTCCCCGCGGTCGTGGTCTGGCTGCTCGTCCCCAAACGCGACGGGGATGAGTCTAAGCCGCCGGCGCTATCTGCAGCCCGGCAGGTCGCCGAATAGCGGCGACGGCGCGACCAACAATGGGCACGGGAACGAATCATGACAATTCCACCGTGGCCGCCCTGGATGCGATCGTCACCAAGTACGAACATCACGGCAAGCAGGTCGTCCTCGAAGGGATGAACGAGGTGACCACCAAACTCCACGGACAACTCAGCGGCGGACTCGGCGGAGGCCACTGACCGTTGCCCGGGTAGGCCTCCGAGTCCCCGTCGCAAGGCACTCCCAGCGACCCACCTCAGGGCCGGGAAGAGCGTCGAGAGCTCGCAAGGCGAGCGATGCTGCGCCGAAGACAAGGGCGACTGATGGACCACCGCCGTCCAAGTTCGCTCGCGCGTAGTGCGGCGGAGATGCGCGCATCGCTTGCGCCGACGGCGACAAGTGCATGGACTCCCTATTTCGTGGCGGTGGGGATGAGTTCGGACAGAAGGTGCTCGACCCGCGTCCGAACGTCGTCGCGGACCGCGCGCACGCCGTCGAGGCTGAGATCAGCGGGGTCGGCGAGTTCCCAGTCGAGGTAGCGTTTGCCGGGATAGAGCGGGCATGCGTCTCCGCATCCCATCGTGACCACCGCATCCGCCGCCCGCACGACATCGTCGGTGAGCGGCTTGGGGAACTCCTCTGACACGTCGATGCCGAGTTCGGCGAGCACTGTGACGACGGACGGGAGGATGCCGGCGCCGGGCTGCGAACCGGCCGAGCGCACGTGGATCTGGTCACCGGCGATGTGTCGGGTGAGCGCCGCGGCCATCTGGGAGCGGCCGGAGTTCTGCACGCAGACGTAAAGGACTTCGGGAACTGGCTTGGCGATGAAACCCCGAGATTGAGCGAGGGCGGTGAGCCGATCGCGGGCGAACTTCTCTGCCAGCGACGCGAGGTGCGTGGACACCGTGGCCGTCCGGGCCAGCGCGGTGTACGACTCGAAGACCACGCGTTCAACGGTCTCTTCGCTGACCATGCCGGCGAACTGATGCGCCAGCCGCTCTGCCGCACGATGCAGGACGGAATCTGGAGATAACAGCGCGTCCTGTCCTCGGCCGCCGATCACGCTGCGCCTCGCTGAGAACGCAGATCGTCGACCAGCGCCTGGACACGGCGACGGATCTCTTCGCGGATCGGGCGAACCGTCTCGATGCCCTGCCCGGCCGGGTCGTCGAGGACCCAGTCCTCGTAGCGCTTGCCAGGGAAGATGAGGCAGACATCCCCGCAGCCCATCGTGATGACGACGTCGGACTCCTTGACCGCCTCAACTGTCAGCACCTTCGGGGTGTTGTTGGCGATGTCGATGCCCTCTTCAGCCATGGCATCGATCGCCACTGCGGTTGACCTGGTCCTTAGGGGCGGATCCGGCGGAGAGCACGTCGATCTCACCGCCCCCAATCTCGCGGAGGAACCCCGCAGCCATCTGGGAGCGTCCTGCGTTGTGGACGCAGACGAAGAGAACGGTGGGCTTGTCAGGCATGGTTTCTCACTTCCTGTGGGCTCGAAGCATAGAGGATCATCTATGTATCAGACTACAACGGCCGGTGAACGGAAGGTGTCAGCGTTTGAGGAGATCCCGCAGGAGACGTCGCACCCGAACGTCGATGTCGTTGCGGATCGCGCGGACCTCGTCCTGAGGTCGACTTACCGGGTCGTCGACGTTCCAGTCGATGTAGGTCTTCCGCGGGTACCTGGCGCACACGTCGCCGCATCCCATGGTGATGATGACGTCCGCTGTGCGAACGGCGTCGTCGGTGAGCGGTTTCGGGAAATCCGCGCCGAGGGGAACGCCGATTTCGTCGAGTGCGGTCACGATCGAGTTCCGCACGTCGTCGGATGGGGCGGATCCCGCGGTGCGAACCCGGATGCGGTCCCCGGCGAGATGGCGCAGCACGGCCGCGGCGATTTGGGACCGCCCGGCGTTCTGAACGCAGACAAATAGCACCTCCGGCCGGTCGCGCTGGGCGTTCTTCCGGGCAAGGCCATCGAGTCTGTCAGCGGCGAATGCTGCAGTGCGGGAGGCCAAAAGTCGGGGGTGTGACGTTGCCTGTAGCAGGTCGTGTGTTTCGAGGACGTAGCGCTCGACCGTCTTGCGGCCCAAGCGGCCCTCGAAACGGACCGTGAGATCGGCGATGACGTGTGTCAGGTCGGACGGGGAATGATCCGCTTCACGGTCGTCGCGGAATAGGGCGCGAACCCGGTCACGGTGATCGGTGGCGATCGCGTACCAGGTCTGCCGGCCGGACGGTTCGCGGGTGACGATGCCCTCGTCCAGCAGGGCCTTCATGTGGTGGCTCACGGTCGGCTGCCGCAATCCGAGCGCGTCGGCGGTCCGTCCAACCAGTACCCGGCCGTCGTCGGTCGCCAGCATGAGGCCGAGGATCGCGGCGCGGGTCGGGTCGGCCAGTACTGACACACTTCGCGCAGAGACCGCCGCACTCATAGACGAGAGTCTATCCGCGGGTAGGATCAGGACGTGCCGTCTCCGCTTCCTACGCCGGCCAGCTCGGGATCGAGTCCCCCGCTGGGACGTTCGGCGGCCGAGGACCTCGCCCGGACTTTGCTGGCAGTCGCGGACCCCACCCGGTTGCAGCTGCTCAGCGTCATCCTCGACTCTGCGGATGGGCGTGCCACCGTTACCCAGCTCACCGATGCGCTCGGATTGCGGCAGCCGACCGTCACGCACCACGTGCGGATCTTGGTGGACGACGGCCTCCTCGATCGGGAACCCGATGGCAAGTTCGTCTGGCTGTCGGTGGCAGCTGATCGTCGTCCAGCGATCGAGGATCTGCTGCGATCAGCTCCGAAGCCCCCCACCGCGTCGGTCGCCCGCTTGACCTCGCGGCAGCACAGACCCGTGCCTCGCAAGCGGCAGCGCTCGGGGACACATTGACGTTGCGGGTGCTCAGCGCATTGGCTTCCGGCGTCCCCGCGACCGAACTCGGAACAACCCTGCATGTCCGGACGCGCGCGTCACCGGTCCTCTGGCCATTCTCGAATCCGTCGGCATCATCCAGGACGGCGGTGCAGGTGCGTACACTCTCACCGCTGAAGCGTGGGTGAGGTTCGGCCGTCTTCTGGTCAGTGGCGTGCCCGCGCTTCCCACTCCCGCGAGCGAGCCGCCGATCACTGCCCTTCCGGACACGATTGAGACTGTGGCCCGAGACCTGTCGTACCGGTTCAGTTCGACCTTCAATGCCGAAACGGTCTCGCGATACGTCGCTGAGAGCTACCTGCTGCTCAGTCAGCGGGCGCGCGTGCGCACCCATCTGGCCGCATTGACAGCTCGTTACGCCGCTGACCGGCTCGACGCACTTGCATCCGCGAAGGGCCTCACACTCCAGATATCCCAGAAGTGCTCTTCGTGTGCGTCCAGAATGCCGGGCGATCGCAGATCGCCGCCGCATACCTTCGTCACCTGGCAGGCGGAGCCGTGCATGTGCGCACAGCGGGCTCGGAGCCGGCCGCGATCGTGCACCCGCGAGGATCAACGCCTGCCGAGTGGCGGTTTATGGCTTGAAGCGCGCTACCGACGAGTCGTTCAGGCGGCGGACTATGTCGTGACGATGGGATGTGGCGACGCGTGTCCGGTGTACCCCGGGCGGCGGTACATGGACTGGGAGCTGGACGACCCGCTGGCGCTTGATGATGCGGGCATCGGGGCGGTTCGCGATCGCATCCGGGTCCACGTAGAAGTTCTGCTCGCTGAGATGGGCTTGGCCGGTCAGCCAGCGATGCGGTAGCCGACGCCGCGGACAGTTTCGATGACCGCCGACCCGCGCGGCCCAGCTGCGTGTGCGATTCGCGATCGCAAGTGGTTGATCACGACCCGAACCGCAGCGTGCGGGTCGGCGGGTCCCCCTGGTATCCCGAAGCGAGTTGATCGAGCGGGACCATGTGCGGATGGTTCTCGGCCAGTTCGAGCACCACCGCGAATTCCCGCGGGCTGGCTTCGATCGGGATTCCTGCCCAGTCAATCCGGTGACGTGCGCTGTCCACGGTGAGATGTCCGATCTGGATGGGCTCGGCGACTGCGCTCGCTGTGGGAGTACCCTCAGCGTCCTGGCCAATCGTTCCGGGCTGAGGGGCAGGTCGACGGTCGCGCGGACACCGGCGCGTAAGGCAGCACTGATGGCCGCGGCATCCGTCGTCGCCGTCAGTCCAAGAGCACTGATGATCCGCAGGTCGCCACTGCAAGATCGAGCACGTCACGCAGCTCCTGGCAGGGGATGTCGGCGGACACGATGAGCATCGCCGTCGCGTCGTGGACGACCTCTGTCAGCGCCGCAAGGATGTCCTCGCGGAGCACGATCGAGAGCCCGAAGCGCCGGAATTCGGCTGCGCCGCCTCGCGCGACGCCGGTTCAGAGGAGAGGACGACGACGCGCGTGGATCCTGCGATCGGTTCGGCGGTGAGGGTCATCCGAAGCGTCCGCTGATGTAGTCCTCAGTGCGCTGGTCGGCGGGTTCTCGAAGATCTTGCGCGGTCATGTCGTACTCCACCCGCTCACCTGTCCGGTCCCCCGTCCCCTCGCCTTCCTTCGCCGTGAAGAACGCGGTCCGGTCAGCACTCGAGCCGCCTGCTGCATGTTGTGCGTGACGATGATGATCGTGAAGTCCTCGCGCAGATCCTGCATCAGATCCTCGATGCGCGCCGTCGCGATCGGGTCCAGCGCCGAGCACGGCTCGTCCATCAGGATCACCTCGGGCCGCACCGCGATCGTGCGAGCGATGCACAGCCGCTGCTGCTGACCGCCCGACAGCGCCGTACGCCGACTGCTTAAGCTTGCCCTTGACCTCGTCCCAGAGGGCAGCGCCCCTGCAGTGCCTCCTCCACGAGGTCATCCATGCTGTCGACCTTCATCCCGTTCACGCGCGGTCCATAGGCGACGTTGTCGTAGATCGACTTCGGGAACGGGTTCGGCTTCTGGAACACCATGCCGATGTGCCGGCGGACCTCGATCGGGTCGACGTCCGACCCGTGATGTCGTCGTTCGTGGTAGGAGATACCTCCCTCGACCCGCGCCCCGAGAAGAGGTCGTTCATACAGTTCAGCGCAGCGCAGCACCGTCGACTTGCCACCTCCCGAGGGTCCGATCAGCGCTGTGATCTCCTTCTGCGCCGAAGCCGAGGTGACACTGTCACCGCACGGAAGTCGCCGTAGTAGATGTCGACGTTCTCGCACTCGATCAGGCCGCCGGGGGTGTTGCGGAGCACCCGAGCGCTCCACGTGGTGGCTGCTGGGGTGGTGCGACATCGTGGGTCTCGGTCGATGTGGAGGTGCTCAGGGATACCAACGCCTCTGGTAGCGGTTGCGAATCACGATGGCTAAGGCGTTCATCAGCAGCAGCACCAGCATCAAGAGGCCGCTGAGGCCGCTTTTTTCTCGCGGAAGTCTGCCTGCGGCTGTCTGGATCCACGAGTAGATCTGGATCGGCAGCGCGGTGAACCCCGACATCAGGCCGTCGGGGTCGTAGTTGACGAAGACCAGGCCACCGAGCGCGGGAGGGGGCAGCTTCCCCGAGGGCCCGCGAGAGCGCCAGGATGGTGCCGGTGGCGATGCCGGGTACGGCTGAGGGCAGGCTCTGCCGCCACACCGTCTGGAGCCGGTCGCTCCCAGTGCCAGCGAGCCGTGGCGGATGTCTGGCGGGACGGACCTCAGCGCCTCACGCGTGGTGATGATGATGACCGGCAGGATCAGCAGGGCGAGGGCGATCGCGCCACACGACGCGCCGTTCGAGTCTTCGATCACCTTAGGGCGAACCCGGCGTGAGCATCCTTGATGGCCCCGTGGCCAGTTCTGCGCTCTAACAAGGCGGTCACTTACGGGTTCGTCGAACTCCTCGAGGTCTTTTTTTTTTTTTTTTTTTTTTTTTTTTTTTTTTTTTTTTTTTTTTTTTTTTTTTTTTTTTTTTTTTTTTTTTTTTTTTTTTTTTTTTTTTTTTTTTTTTTTTTTTTTTTTTTTTTTTTTTTTTTTTTTTTTTTTTTTTTTTTTTTTTTTTTTTTTTTTTTTTTTTTTTTTTTTTTTTTTTTTTTTTTTTTTTTTTTTTTTTTTTTTTTTTTTTTTTTTTTTTTTTTTTTTTTTTTTTTTTTTTTTTTTTTTTTTTTTTTTTTTTTTTTTTTTTTTTTTTTTTTTTTTTTTTTTTTTTTTTTTTTTTTTTTTTTTTTTTTTTTTTTTTTTTTTTTTTTTTTTTTTTTTTTTTTTTTTTTTTTTTTTTTTTTTTTTTTTTTTTTTTTTTTTTTTTTTTTTTTTTTTTTTTTTTTTTTTTTTTTTTTTTTTTTTTTTTTTTTTTTTTTTTTTTTTTTTTTTTTTTTTTTTTTTTTTTTTTTTTTTTTTTTTTTTTTTTTTTTTTTTTTTTTTTTTTTTTTTTTTTTTTTTTTTTTTTTTTTTTTTTTTTTTTTTTTTTTTTTTTTTTTTTTTTTTTTTTTTTTTTTTTTTTTTTTTTTTTTTTTTTTTTTTTTTTTTTTTTTTTTTTTTTTTTTTTTTTTTTTTTTTTTTTTTTTTTTTTTTTTTTTTTTTTTTTTTTTTTTTTTTTTTTTTTTTTTTTTTTTTTTTTTTTTTTTTTTTTTTTTTTTTTTTTTTTTTTTTTTTTTTTTTTTTTTTTTTTTTTTTTTTTTTTTTTTTTTTTTTTTTTTTTTTTTTTTTTTTTTTTTTTTTTTTTTTTTTTTTTTTTTTTTTTTTTTTTTTTTTTTTTTTTTTTTTTTTTTTTTTTTTTTTTTTTTTTTTTTTTTTTTTTTTTTTTTTTTTTTTTTTTTTTTTTTTTTTTTTTTTTTTTTTTTTTTTTTTTTTTTTTTTTTTTTTTTTTTTTTTTTTTTTTTTTTTTTTTTTTTTTTTTTTTTTTTTTTTTTTTTTTTTTTTTTTTTTTTTTTTTTTTTTTTTTTTTTTTTTTTTTTTTTTTTTTTTTTTTTTTTTTTTTTTTTTTTTTTTTTTTTTTTTTTTTTTTTTTTTTTTTTTTTTTTTTTTTTTTTTTTTTTTTTTTTTTTTTTTTTTTTTTTTTTTTTTTTTTTTTTTTTTTTTTTTTTTTTTTTTTTTTTTTTTTTTTTTTTTTTTTTTTTTTTTTTTTTTTTTTTTTTTTTTTTTTTTTTTTTTTTTTTTTTTTTTTTTTTTTTTTTTTTTTTTTTTTTTTTTTTTTTTTTTTTTTTTTTTTTTTTTTTTTTTTTTTTTTTTTTTTTTTTTTTTTTTTTTTTTTTTTTTTTTTTTTTTTTTTTTTTTTTTTTTTTTTTTTTTTTTTTTTTTTTTTTTTTTTTTTTTTTTTTTTTTTTTTTTTTTTTTTTTTTTTTTTTTTTTTTTTTTTTTTTTTTTTTTTTTTTTTTTTTTTTTTTTTTTTTTTTTTTTTTTTTTTTTTTTTTTTTTTTTTTTTTTTTTTTTTTTTTTTTTTTTTTTTTTTTTTTTTTTTTTTTTTTTTTTTTTTTTTTTTTTTTTTTTTTTTTTTTTTTTTTTTTTTTTTTTTTTTTTTTTTTTTTTTTTTTTTTTTTTTTTTTTTTTTTTTTTTTTTTTTTTTTTTTTTTTTTTTTTTTTTTTTTTTTTTTTTTTTTTTTTTTTTTTTTTTTTTTTTTTTTTTTTTTTTTTTTTTTTTTTTTTTTTTTTTTTTTTTTTTTTTTTTTTTTTTTTTTTTTTTTTTTTTTTTTTTTTTTTTTTTTTTTTTTTTTTTTTTTTTTTTTTTTTTTTTTTTTTTTTTTTTTTTTTTTTTTTTTTTTTTTTTTTTTTTTTTTTTTTTTTTTTTTTTTTTTTTTTTTTTTTTTTTTTTTTTTTTTTTTTTTTTTTTTTTTTTTTTTTTTTTTTTTTTTTTTTTTTTTTTTTTTTTTTTTTTTTTTTTTTTTTTTTTTTTTTTTTTTTTTTTTTTTTTTTTTTTTTTTTTTTTTTTTTTTTTTTTTTTTTTTTTTTTTTTTTTTTTTTTTTTTTTTTTTTTTTTTTTTTTTTTTTTTTTTTTTTTTTTTTTTTTTTTTTTTTTTTTTTTTTTTTTTTTTTTTTAAGCTCGTACCGACATCGTCGCATGAGCGACATTCCGCTCGGGTGGCCGTTTTTTTTTTTTTTTTTTTTTTTTTTTTTTTTTTTTTTTTTTTTTTTTTTTTTTTTTTTTTTTTTTTTTTTTTTTTTTTTACGCCCCGACGCGTCGCATGAGCGAGCGATCCGCTCGCTCCGGCCCATCACTCGGACCCGTGGCTGTGCAACTTCAGGCTGGCGGCGTTCTCGGGGAAGATGCTCGACTGGATCGTCCACACCCCCGGCATCGGCCGCCGAGATGAACGCGTCGAGCAGCAGCCGACCGGTACCCTGACCGCGCACGCCCGGGCGATATCGACGGAGTGCTCGACACGCCACGTACGCGGGGCGCGATGAGACCGCGGATGCCGCAACCCAGCCTGTGTTCGCGCTGCTCTCATCGACGGCGACAAGTCGCAGACCGGGCACTCTTGCCGCGTCGAATACCGCCCAGCCGGGGGTGGCCACCTCGAAGGTCGCCTCCCCGTCCTCGATGCCCTGCGCGTAGATCCTCTCGACGGCCGGCCAGTCGGAGGCGGTCATCTCACGGACGCTGGTCACGAGCAGCATCCACCGCCGTCGCTGAGATCGGTGGAGCAGACGCCGCTCGCGGGGAGCACGAGTTCCACGGTGGCGGCGGCCGCAGTGTCGCCGGCGAGCCACGCCGTGACGGAGCGCACCTGCTCGTAGCCGGTGGCGAGCAGGAAGGTCGGAGCCCGACCGTAGGACTTCATGCCGACGATGAAGAAGCCCGGCTCGGGGTGGGTGAGCTCGCGGAAGCCATGGGGCTCGACGGTGCCGCAGGAGTGGACGTTCGGGTCGATGAGCGGAGCCAAGCGCTTCGGAGCTTCGACGATCTCGTCGAGTTCCAGGCGGATCTCGCGCAGGATGTCGAGGTTCGGGCGGAATCCGGTGGCGTTGACGACCACGTCGGTGGCGTGGGCGACGACCTCGCCGCCGCGGTGACCCACCAGCTCGACGCCGTCGGGTGCGCGGCGTCCGCGGATGATCTCGAAGCCGTCGAGGACCGTGATGCGGCCCTCGGCGACCGCCTGGTCGACGCGGCTGCCCAGGCGGGCCCGGTCTGCGAGCTCATCATCCGCCGAAGACGAGACGCGCACCGCCTGCGCGTTGCGGATGATCCACGTGATCGATGTTCCCGGCACCTGCCGCGCGAGCTCGACCAGGCCGAGCAGAGTGTTCGCGGCCGAGTGACCGGCTCCGACGACGGTCGTGCGGCGCCCAGCGAACCGCTCGCGGTGTTGCCCCAGCACGTCGGGCAGGGCCGGCGCGACGGATTCGGCGATCTCGGTCATGCCGAGAAGATCGAGTCCACTGGAGGACAGGGAGTTCGGCGAGAGATAGGTGCCGGACGCGTCGATCACCGCACGTGCCGGGATGTCCTCGACCTCCCCGTCCGAGGTGCGGATGCGCAGGGCGAAGGGCGTCGTGGCGCGAGCTCGCGTGCGGGTGCGGTCCATGCCCTCTCGCGTGACGCCGACGACCTCGACGCCGGTGCGCACACGGGAGGCGATCTCCTCGACCTCGGCGAGCGGCGCGACGTACTTCTCCACCAGTTCGGTGCCGGTCGGGGCGCGCTCGGGGTCGGGCAGCTCCCAGCCCGCGCTCCTCGAGCAGGCGGCGGGATGCGGGATCGACCAGGTGCCTCCATGGCGAGAAGAGTCGCGTGTGTCCCCACGCCCGCACGCTGGCGGCGATCTCGTCGCCGGCCTCGAAGACGACGAAGTCGATGCCGCGCTCTACCAGGTTGGCCGCGGCGGCCAGGCCGATGGGGCCGGCGCCGATGATCGCGACAGGAAGCGACGCCAGACGGTCGGTGTCGCGACGCGGGGTGTCAGATCGAGCAGGGTCACAGCATCCTCCAATGGATATCGATCAACTTCAATGCTTGATTCTGCGCGCGTCTATCGACATCTGTCAATATCGACTAACCTCGATATATGACAACGATGCTCGAGGTGACGGACGTCACCGCCGCCGCCTGCTGCGCCCCGCTCGTCCGCGAGCCTCTGAGCGCCGCCGAGGCGGAGCAGCTCGCGACGACGATGAAGGCCCTGGCCGATCCTGCGCGGCTGCGCCTGCTGTCGATCGTGGCGGCGTCGAAGGATGCCGAGGCGTGCGTCTGCGATCTCATCGAGCCGATCGGACTCAGCCAGCCGACGGTGTCGCATCATCTGAAGATCCTCACGACGGCGGGTTTCCTCACGCGCAGCAAGCGGGGCACCTGGGCCTACTTCACGCTCGTCCCCGGCGCACTCGACCGGATCTCGCAGCTCCTCGTCGCCTCGTGAGCCCGGCCCTGCGCGCTGCCATCGGCGAGTTCCTCGGCAGCGCGGGACTCGCCGCGGTCGTCGTCGGCTCCGGCATCGCCGCGCAGCGCCTGTCCCCCGCCGACGTCGGCCTGCAGCTGTTCGAGAACGCCATCGCCACCGCGCTCGGGCTGTCCGTCCTGATCCTCGTCTTCGCGTCCGTCTCCGGCGCTCACTTCAACCCCGTCGTCACCCTCGTCGACATCACGCTGCACCGCCAGAACCGGCCATCGGCCGCGGTCTATCTGCCCGTCCAGGTCGCTCGGCTGCATCGTCGGCGCGGTCCTTGCCAACCTGATGTTCGCCGCTCCGGCCGTCGCGTGGAGCAGGACCGATCGCTCCGGATGGCCGCACCTGCTCTCCGAGGCCGTGGCGACCGCCGGGCTCATCCTCGTGATCTTCGCCCTCGTCCGCACCGGGCGCTCCCACCTGGCGGCCCCGGCCGTCGGCGCCTACATCGGCGCCGCGTACTTCTTCACCTCCTCGACGAGCTTCGCCAACCCGGCGATCACCGTAGGCCGCGTGTTCACCGACACCTTCGCGGGCATAGCCCCGGCATCCGCCCTGCCGTTCATCGGCGCACAGCTCATCGGCGCGGCACTCGGGCTCGCCGCTGTCCGCTGCCTCTTCCCCGTCACGACGCCCGATCCGGCCGCATCCGACGGCTGATGGCCGCACACCACCCGCCCGCGCGCCGGGCTGGCGGCTCTCGCGCTCACACAAGTCGTGGCCTGGGGCGTGCTCTACTATGCCGTGCTCGTCGCCGCACCCGCCATCGCCGCCGAACACCGGTTGGACAGAGCAGGCTGTCTTCCTCGCCGTCACCGTCGGATCTGCTGACATCCGCCGTCTGTGCGATCCCAGTCGGACGACAGCTCGACAGCCTCCCCGACGCGTCATGGTCGCCGGCGCGATAGCTCGCAACCGTCGCGCTGCTCAGCGCCGCAGCATCCCCCAGCATCTGGTTCTTCGCGGCCGCGTGGATCGTGTGCGGCGCGGCGCAAGCCGCCGTGCTCTATCAAGCCGCTTTCACCGTCATCACGCACCGCCACCGAGCAGACGTCGCGGCCCGCTCACCCTGGTCACTCTTGCCGGTGGCCTGGCGTCCACCCTCTTCGCGCCGCTCACCGCCTGGATCGTCGACCAGACCAGCTGGCGGATGGCGTTCGTCGTTTTCGCCGGACTCCTCGCCGCCGTGCTCATCCCGACGTACGCATTCACCGTGGAGCGCAGTTGGGCCCACCTCGACCGTCAGCCAGGCGACAGCTTCGAGGCCCGCCGGGCGTCCTGCGCACGGCCCGCTTCTGGGTCTCGACCGGTTCACTCGCGCTGCTGTCCTTCTCGCTCTACGCGGTCACCCTGTCTGCGGTGCCGGCCTCCGTCGAGAAAGGCATGGATCTTCAGACCGCCTCCTGGGTGCTCGGGCTCATCGGCGCCGGCCAAGTACTGGGCCGACTGCTCTACCTCGCGATGCCGCACACGGCCGCGTCCTGGATCGCTCCGGCCGCAATCGGTCTCCTGGGCGCGATCATCCTCGCCGGCTACGCCGCCGCAGGACACCCGATCTGGATCTTCACGACGGCGATCATCGCCGGCGCGATCCGCGGTGCCCTCACTCTGGTGCAGGCATCCGCCATCGCCGATCGGTGGGGATCCCACTCGTATGGTCGACTCAACGGCATGCTCGCGGGGCCCGTCTCCGCCCTCACCGCCCTCGCTCCTGGCGCCGCTGCAACATCGGCTGCGGTTCTCGGGTCGTACGCGGCAATGGGATTCGTGATGGCGGGTGTGTGCGCAGTGGGTGGATTGCTCGTGATCCGCCGGTAGAGCGCACGCCTCTCGTCAGCCGTGGGCGATCATCCTGCGGTGCTCGGCGAATCGCTCTGCCGCAGTGGCAAGCGGAGATTCTGCTGCGACGAAGCCATCCGGTCTTATGAGATAGCAGGTGCTGTTGCGGATCTTGCGATTTCGCACACGCGGGAAGAACTCGACCGGAAGCTCCAACCGCCTGCCGAGGCGCTTGAGGCTTCGACGGTCGACACCGCCGTACGCGTGCACCTGCCAAGTCATGGCGCGAAGCGACTCGTAGTTGTCGCCGTTCCACGGGAGGCGGCGGCCCACCACCTTTCCCCTTCGACCGTGAGATGCGCGACGCGCTGCGTCGCTCATCCAGTAGTGGATCCGTGTCTGCGACAGGTACTCGAAGATCCGTGACGATCGTACGAGCCGCGGGACGAGTGACGCTGCGATCGGAGCGAGATAGCGGACCACGGAGCTTCTGAGGGCGCGCGGTATCGCGCGGTCGGATGTGATGACGCCGAACATCGCATCGGTGGTCGAGACGAGCCTCTGGGCGACGGGTCTGCGCTCGGCACCGTACCGATCGAGATAGCTCTCAGCGGCGATGCCAGTGAGAACATCGCTGATCTTGCACGCGAGATTGTGCGCGTCCTGCAGCCCGGTGTTCATCCCCTGAGCGCCGACCGGCGAGTGGACATGAGCGGCGTCGCCCGCCAGAAAGACAGGACCCTCGCGGAACTGGGCGGCGACCCGGTGGTGCACGTGATAGGTCGAGAACCAGCGCGACGCGGCGTATGTCACACCGAACACGCGTCGAAGTGTCTGCTTCGTGGATGCCTCGGTGACCGCGTCCGCGCTGCCACGCACCACGCCCAGGAGGCGCTGATCGGCTTCGTTGCCCATGGGGAAGGCGAGAAGGAAGTCCCTCACCCCGAATCGAAGATTGATCGATTTCGCGGGCAGGCCCTGCACGTGCGTGGCGTCGGCGACGTAGAACGTGTGGTCATTGGTCTTGCCTTCAAAGGGGATGCCGATCAGCTCGCGCACGATCGAGGAGCTGCCATCGGCTCCCACGCAGTACCGCGCGCGGACCGTGTCGAAATCGGCGCCGCCCGTCGTGCACTCGATGCGACCAGCTGCGGTGACGCTCAACCGGCGGACGGGGTGAGACCAGTACACCCTCCCACCGAGGTGCTCGAGATGATCGACAAGAAGCCGCTCGGTCTTGCTCTGTTCGAGTACGTACAGGTGCGGATACGGCGTCACGCCGGTGGCGAGCCGTTGCAGATTGACCGATCGGAACCGTCGAGCCTCGAAGCCCGGTACGATCTCGCTCGCAACCTCGGCCTGGGCAAGCACGCGGTCGACCACGCCAAGCTGATCGTAGATCTCCATCGTGCGGGCCTGATGGACGAGAGCACGCGACTCTCGAGTCGGTTCGCTCTTCCCGTCGATCAGGACCGATTTCACGCCGAGCTTAGTGAGGCAATTCGCGAGCATGAGGCCGGTCGGACCGGCACCCACGATCAACACATCGGTCTCGAGAGTCCTGGACATGCATCCGCCCCTCGTCGCAGCAAGCCTGCCCTGGTGCCAGTCAAGCGCGAAGGCCGCGGGATCGAAAGTGCATGGCCGTTGCGCAAGAGCGTCCGATCCAGTCCCTCGAATCGGCCCCAAGCCCGCCACTAAAGTGAGGACCGTCCGTCGACCACCGATCGATTCGAGTTGATATGTCCGATGCCGCTGAGTCCGCCGCGAAGCCGGCGACCGCCCCCACCCGCGCGGCCAACGCGGCCGCTGTCGATGGTCTTCCCTTCACTGACCGACGCGACTACGAGGATTCTCGCCGTGGGTTCGTCGCCACCCTCGATGACCCGGTGATCCGACGCTCGGACGGATTCCCTGTTATCGACGTCTCCGCGCACGACTTCGTGCTGGAGTCCGAAGACGCCCCCGACACGGTGCATCCCAGCCTGTGGCGACACGCGCAGGTGAGCCATCCGCACGGGCTGTTCGAGGTGACCGAGGGCATCTATCAGGTGCGCGGTCTCGATCTGTCGAACATCACCATCGTCGAAGGCGACGAGGGCATCGTCGTCATCGACCCGCTCGTCTACACCGAGACCGCCCAGGCTGCGCTCGACCTCTACCGCGCCCACCGGGGCGACCGCCCTGTGAAGGCACTCATCTACACGCACAGTCACGCCGACCATTACGGCGGCGCAAAGGCGGTGCTCAGTCAGGAGGACGTCGACTCGGGCCGAGCGAGCGTCATCGCGCCCGAAGGGTTCCTTTACGAAGCGGTTGCGGAGAACGTCTACGCGGGCAATGCGATGTCACGGCGTGCGATCTACATGTACGGACCGATGATTCCTCCTGGGCCTCAGGGTCACATCAACGCCGGACTCGCCAACGCTCTGTCCAATCTCGGATCCTCCACCCTCATAGCCCCCTCCGACTACATCGGCAGGACGGGCGAGACCCGCACCGTCGACGGCGTTGAGATGGTGTTCCAGATGGCACCCGGCACGGAAGCGCCGTCCGAGTTCCTCGTCCACTTTCCGAAGCACCGCGCGTTGTGCGCCGCGGAGGACGCCACGCACACTCTTCACAATCTCTACACGCTGCGCGGTGCGCAGGTGCGGGATGCTGCAACGTGGTGGAAGACCCTCAATGAGACGGTAGAGCTGTTCGGCGCCGACACGGACGTCATCTTCGCTCAGCACCACTGGCCCCGATGGGGTTCAGACGACATCGTGGCCTATCTGGAGAACCAGCGCGACCTCTACAAGTATCTCCACGACCAGGTGCTTCACCTGGCCAACAAGGGCGAGACGATGCTCGAGATCGCAGAGCAGCTCGTCCTCCCCGCAGGGATCTCCGGGCAGTGGTACAACCGCGACTACTACGGATCGGTCAGCCATAACGCGAAAGCCGTCTATCAGCGCTATCTCGGCTGGTACGACTCGAACCCCGCCCACCTCCATGCGCTGCCCCCTGCCGAAGCGGGCGCCCGGTACGTCGACCTGATCGGCGGCGCAGATGCCGTTCTCGAGGAAGCCCGCGCCGCCTTCGATGCCGGGGACTACCGCTGGGCGGCAGAAATTCTCTCCCACCTCGTGTTCGCACAGCCTGATAACCGCGACGCTGCACTCCTGCAAGCCGACACACTCGAGCAACTCGGTTATCAGAGCGAGAACCCGACCTGGCGAAACGAGTACCTGATGGGAGCGCAGGAGCTGCGCGGCGGCGTTCGGGATCTCGGCGCGATCCAGCTCGCCACGCACGACGTGTTGGCCGCCATGTCGCCCGAGATGGTGTTCGACTTCATGGGAATCAAGCTCAACGGTCCTCGGGCTGCAGAGCACAGTACGAGGCTTCAATGGGAGGTCACGGACGCTGCTCCCGGGCAGCCTACGACGTACGCGCTCGAGTTACGCAACGGATGCCTGATCTACACGCCGGGCAAGTCACTCGTGAATCCCGACGCGGCCGTATCTGCTACGCGCGCGGCACTTGCGGCTGCGGTCTTCGGTGCGTCCGATACTGACAGGTCTCCGGTCGATGATCTGGCCGTCACGGGTGATGGCGAGAGCGTGTCAACCTTGTTCTCGCTCCTCGACGATTTCCCATTCTGGTTCCCGATCGTCCAGCCGTAGATGCCTCTCGCGGGTCCGATTCGTTCGCGACCGCGTTCAGCTCGTGTATCCCTCGGTGACCTCTCCCTTGTGCGCGGCGAATGCCGCCAGCACCTCGCCCTTCTCCTGCGCGGGCACGCCGACGGCATCGAGCGTGCGACCGAGTTCGGCGGCCACCTCGTCGAACTCCGTCGGGCGAGATGCGAAGCCTGCGATGCGCCTCTTCGAGGCCGAGCACCGTGCTCCCCGGCACGGTGGGCGTGTACTGGAACGGCCCACCCGAGACGTTGCACACCCACAGTGTGCGCATGAACTTCAGGCCGGGGAGGCGGCCGAGATTCTGGGTGTGCCACTCACGAAGGGCCGGGTTCTGGGACTGCTGACCGACGATCGGGTTCTGCACGACGGCTTCGCTGAAGTGGTCGACGACGGCGGCGATGGCGAATGCGCCACCGAGCCGTTCGTAGAGGCTCTGCTCGGACATGGTTGATCTCCTTCGATCTTTCTCTCCGTTCTAAAAACAGAATAATTGATTATACAACGCGAGTCCTGCGCCGTCTATTGCGATTCGGCGGCGCGATGCGATCGTCGGATGCGACGCCCACGTCTGGCGATCGTCGAATGTTTGTTCGATAATCGATCCATGGCTCCCGAGTGGCACCCGATCCTCGCGGCCCACGAAGGACCGACGGGCACCTGGCGCATGATCGATGCGCAAGGTCGTGTGTACGGGACGATCCAGATCCGACGGCTGAACGGTGAGATCCGGTATCGCGCGGAGGTGGGCGGCGAATTGATCGGCTGGGCGAACTCGCTCAAGCTCGCGACACATCAGGCGCATCTGGCCCACTTGAGGAAGTCCACGAGACGCGAAGGTCCGCCGAACGCCCCCCGCTGAGCGGTCAGCAGCAAATGGCTCACGTTCCTCGGTCACCCGCGTGCTCGCGTGGTGGGATGCCGCACGGGCAGCATGACCAAGGTCAGTCGGCTGGATGCGAGTGCCGGTGGTGGCTGTCCGGATAGTGCTCGTGCGTGTGGGTGACCTCGACGTGGGCGTGACGGTGCCGGTGCCGCGTGCCGGCCGCGACCGGTTCGTCGTGCTCGTGATCGTGATGGCCGTCCGCGTGCGTGTGCCAGTGCTCGTGCTCGAACGGCTCGTGCGTGTGCGGATGCGAATGGCTCTCACTCAGATGCAGCCACACCCCGAGTGCCATGAGTGCTCCCGCGATGAGGAGCGGCACTGTGAGCGGCTCGCCCATCAGGATCGCAAGCACGGCGCCGAAGAATGGGGCGATGGAGAAGTACGCCCCTGCGCGGGCGGTTCCGATGTGGCGCAGCGCGACGATGAACAGCACCAGGCTGATCCCGTACGCGAGCAGCCCCGTGAGCATCGCCGCACCCGTGCTCAGCAGCGGCGGAAGCGACGCACCGAGCAGGAACGCGAGGCAGAGGTTCACCGGTCCGGCGACGAGGCCTTTCACCGCCGCCAGCCACGTGGCGTCGTGCAGCGCCACCTTGCGGGTGAGGTTGTTGTCGATGCCCCACGCCACGCACGCGCCGAGGATCGCCACGGTCGGCAGCACGCCCGCGAAGTCGGCCTGGCCCGGCCACGAGAGGACGACCGCGCCCGCCACGATCGCGACCATGCCGAGCGCGATCCGGCGGTCGAAATTCTCCTTGAAGACGAACCACGCCAGAAGGGCGGTCGCGACTCCTTCGGCGTTGAGCAGCAGAGACGCGCCGGATGCCGGCATCCCGACGAGGCCGAACATGAGCAGGACGGGTCCGATCACTCCGCCCGCGAGAACAGCCCCGCCGAGCGGGAGAAGATCGTGGCGCTCCAGCCGCACCCGGGCAGGTCTGCGGATCAGCCGGTACAGACCCAGCCCGATGCCCGAGCCGAGATAGAGCAGCCCGGCGAGCATCCACGGGCTCGCGTCGCTCAGCAGCAGCTTCGCGACGGGGGTTCCGGCTCCGAACAGCACCGCCGCCGCGAGAGCTGCCTGCACACCGGGATTGGCCAACGACCTCATGCGCACGCTTCAAGGCTACGCCGGGGCGCGAGGGCCAGGGACGAGCTGCTCAGGCGCCGCGGCGGGCTTCAGGCGCATACGAACTCTGCATCTCGATCACGGCGAGGGTGCACCGCGAGATGCAGACGAGCTTGCCCTCCTCATTCGTGATCCGCACCTCCCAGACATGCGAGCGCCGTCCGATCGCCGCGGGCGTGACCTCGGCGTACACCCATGCACCGGATGCGACCGGGCGGATGTGGTTGGCGTTGATCTCCTGTCCGACGACGTGGAAACGCGAGCGATCGACGGCGAGGTAACCGGCCCAGGAGGCGAGGGTCTCGGCGAGCGCGACCGACGCTCCCCCATGGAGAACCCCCGCGGGCTGCGTCGTCCGACCGTCAACGGGCATCCGCCCCTTCAGGCTCGCGTCGGTGATCTCGGTCACCTCGATCCCAAGGGTCGCGAGCATCGACCCGCTCGCCATCGAGTTGAGTTCTTCGACGGTTGCCTCGAACGCCCAGATGCTCACAACCGCGATTCTATGGGCGGGAGTCGCCGCAGACACTGCCGTCCAACGGTCCTGCGGTCGGGCGTCGCACGCCGCGGGGGCCGCGTGATACGTTCCGTCCACCACCACGGATCAGCCGTGGTCGAGCGGGAGGGGTGCGCGCGGATGAGCCTCGCACGGCCGGAGACCGACCCGAATGTCACACCCGGACGCCTGCTGCTGCTGGCGATCCCGGCGATCCTCGTCGGCGTGTTCTGCGCGCTGCTGCTCTGGACGCTCGATCGTGCGGCCGACGCGCTGTCGAACGTGATCTGGGACGGCCTGCCCGACGCCCTGGGCGTCGACCCGAACGGATGGTGGATCATCCTGATCCTCACGTTGACGGGACTCGCTGTCGGGATCGCCCTGCAGGTGCTGCCTGGTCACGGCGGTCCTGACTCGGCGACGACCGAGCTCGTCGCTGCACCGCTGCCGCTTCGAACTCTGCCCGGCCTGGCCCTGGTGACGCTCCTCGGACTCGCAGGCGGCGTCAGCCTCGGTCCTGAGAACCCGATCATCGCCATCAACGCGGCGATCATCGTCGCGGTGTTCGCGCGGTTCATCCCCAAGGTGTCGCCTCAGGTCTCGATGCTGCTGGCCGCCGCCGCGACGGTCGGAGCCCTCTTCGGCACTCCGGTCGCTGCGGCCCTCGTCTTCACCGGATTGGTGGCCGCGGTGCGCACCGGCGGGTCGCTCTGGGACCGGCTCTTCCTCCCGCTGGCCGCCGCCGGAGCTGCGGCGATCACGATGCACCTTCTCGGGGCGCCGCCTTTCGCCTTCGACATGCCCGCCTACGGCCCACCGCAGGCGATCGATCTGCTCACGGGCACACTCGTGGCGTGCGGCGTCGTCGTGGTCGGACTCGCGGCACTGGCCGTCTTCCCCTTCGTCTACCGAGCACTTCACGCGCTCCGGCATCCGATCATCATCGCCACGGTCGGCGGCCTCATCCTCGGGATCCTCGGCTTCATCGGCGGCCCCATAACGATGTTCAAGGGGCTCACGCAGATGGGTGAGCTGCTCGAGGACCCGTCCCAGTACGACGCCGGCCAGCTCGCTGTCATCGCGGGAATCAAGATCGTCGCGCTGCTCGTGTCGGCATCGGCGCTGTTCCGTGGAGGCCGGATCTTTCCCGCCACCTTCATCGGTGTCGCGCTCGGTCTGATGGTGAGCGCCTTGTTCCCCGCGCTGCCGATGAGCCTTGTGGTGGCCTGCGCCGCGATGGGCATCGTGCTCGTCGTCGCGCGCGACGGCTGGCTGGCGCTGTTCATCGCGGTCGCGATTCCCGGCGACATCGCCCTGCTCCCTGTGCTGTGCATCGTCGTGCTGCCGGCGTGGCTGATGGTCTCGCACGCGCCGGAGTTCCGGATCATGCCCCAGGCGCCGCCGACAGAGAGCGCACCGGCGAAGTAGGTCCGACGCGTCGCAGCGCGCTCAAGATTTTCATTGTCGGCGGAATACCCTAGGGGGGTATCATGTTCCTCAAGGCATGCGCCGAGAGGAAGCTTCGTCATGAGCGGACACAGCCACCACGACTCCCACAGCACGGCCGGTGACGCCGCAGCGGCGCCTCCGGACCCGCACGCCGAGCACCGAGCCGACCGGGTCGTCGAACCATCGCACACCCACGGGCACGAGGTGATGCCGGGAGCGGGTCGCGCTGACCACGAGGGTCACGGGACCACTCCGGTCACGGAGACCACTCCGGTCACGGCGATCACGTGGCCCGGTTCCGCCGGCTGTTCTGGATCATGCTGCTGCTGGCGGTGCCCGTCGTGGGCTTCTCGATGACGTTCTCGATGATCCTCGGCTATCAACTGCCGGACGCGGCGTGGGTCGTGTGGGTCTCCCCCGTGCTCGGCACCGTCATGTACCTGTGGGGCGGTTCGCCCTTCCTGACCGGCGCCGTCAGCGAGCTGCGCGCCCGCAAGCCGGGCATGATGCTGCTGATCGGGCTCGCGATCACCGTGGCTTTCATCGCGTCGTGGGGCGCGAGCCTCGGCCTTCTCGATCACCAGCTGGACTTCTGGTGGGAGCTGGCGCTGCTGATCGTGATCATGCTGCTCGGGCACTGGATCGAGATGCGGTCGCTCGCCCAGACGACATCCGCCCTCGATTCGCTCGCCGCCCTCCTTCCCGATGAAGCCGAACGCGTCGAGAACGGATCGACCGTGACCGTCGCACCGTCCGAGCTGACCGTCGGCGACGTCGTGCTCGTGCGACCCGGCGGCCGCGTCCCCGCAGACGGACGAATCGTGAACGGGTCGGCCAGCATGGACGAGTCGATGATCACCGGGGAGTCCCGTCCGGTGCGGCGCGGTGACGGCGACCCGGTGGTGGCCGGCACGGTGGCAACCGATTCGGGGCTCCGCGTCCGTGTCACCGCCGTCGGCGACGACACGGCGCTGGCCGGCATCCAGCGCCTCGTCGCCGAGGCGCAGAACTCGACGTCACGCGCGCAGCGCCTGGCCGACCGGGCAGCGGGCTGGCTCTTCTGGTTCGCGCTGATCGCCGCGGCGATCACAGCGGTCGTGTGGACACTGCTCGGGATGCCGGACGAAGCGGTCGTCCGCACGATCACCGTGCTCGTGATCGCGTGCCCGCACGCGCTCGGTCTGGCGATCCCGCTCGTCGTCTCGATCGCGACCGAACGCGCTGCCCGTGCGGGGGTGCTCGTGAAGGACCGTCTGGCCCTGGAGAGCATGCGCACGGTCGACACGGTGCTGTTCGACAAGACGGGGACCCTCACCAAGGGCGCGCCCGCGGTGACCGCGATCGAGACCGTCGACGGAGTTTCGCCCGACGCGCTTCTGGCTCTCGCGGCCGCCGCGGAGTCCGATTCGGAGCACCCGCTCGCCCGCGCGATCGTCCGGCACGGCGAGCGATCGCGATCTCACGCCCCTTCGGGCCGGCGAGTTCACTTCGGCGCCGGCCATCGGTGTCAGCGCCATGGTCGAGAACCGCGCCGTTCAGGTGGGCGGACCGCACCTGCTCGAGCGGGAGGGTCTGCCGGAGCTGCCTGTCAGCGACGAATGGCGCCGGGAGGGAGCGATCATCCTGCACGTCGTCATCGACGGCGACGTCGCGGGCGCGCTGCGGCTCGCCGACGAGACACGTCCTGAATCGCGTGAGGCCGTCACTGCGCTGCAGGCGCGGGGGGTCGAGGTCGTGATGATCACCGGGGATGCCGAGGCGGTCGCTGCCGCGGTGGCCGCCGACCTCGGCATCGACCGGTTCTTCGCCGGGGTCCGTCCCGAGGACAAGGCGTCGAAGGTCGCCCAGCTGCAGTCCGAGGGGCGCAAGGTCGCGATGGTCGGGGATGGCGTCAACGATGCCCCGGCGCTCGCCCGCGCGGACGTCGGCATCGCGATCGGGGCTGGCACCGACGTGGCGATCGCGTCTGCCGGAGTCATTCTCGCGAGCGACGATCCGCGATCGGTGGTGTCGGTGATCGAACTGTCCCGGGCGAGCTACCGCAAGATGAAGCAGAACCTCTGGTGGGCTGCCGGCTACAACCTCGTCTCCGTGCCGCTCGCCGCGGGCGTGCTCGCTCCGATCGGCTTCGTCCTGCCGATGTCGGTCGGTGCGATCCTGATGTCGGTCTCGACGATCGTCGTCGCCCTCAACGCTCAACTGCTCCGCCGACTCGACCTGCGGCCCGAGGCGGTCATCCGCGCAGACGGCTAGGCCGCGGCGAGCGGCGACTCAGTCGTCGCCTTTGTCTTTTCCCTTGTCGTTGCCATTCCCATTGCTGTTGCCCGGCCCGGAGTTGTCATTGTCCGTTTCGCCGTCATCGGTATCGGTCGTCGGCGCCGTGGTCGGTTCGGGCGTGGGCTCCACCACCGGCTCAGGCTGCAGGTCGGCGCGCACGAGATCGATCCTGGTCTGGATGGAAGCGCCCCGCTCGGCGGTCACAGACCCGTCGGCGAGGGCGGCGTCCAACACCTGCTGAAGCTGGTCGAGCTGCGCGAGCGCGCTCACCGCGTCGCCCGCCGCCGCGGACTCGGCGATCGAGACGACCACGGTCTGCATCTGCGTCGAGGCGCCGCTGGAGATCTCCGGGGAGGTGTTCGCGCACCCCGCGAGAACGCTCGCGGAGAGCATGAGCGCGGTGACGAACGTGAGCACCCGGGCTCTCATGGCGATACCTCGTCCATCAGGTCTTGAAGATGGGTGCCCAACGGTTCCTCGAGCTGCGGCAGATCCGGCGGGGCGGCGGGGGCGGTCGCGATGCCGTTCCAGACGATCACCGCGACAACGATGGCCGCCACGGCGAGGGCGGCCCCGGCGATGATCGCGGTCAGCCGGCGACGGGCGCCCGGCTTCGCGGTGGCGCGGGCCGGACGATCCTTCGCCGCCTCCGCGGGCTCCGCAGACCCGGGGTCGCGGATGACCGTCGTCGGCGCGGTGGGCAGCGGGGGCAGCGGCGGGAGCACGCGGGTCGCGTCGACCGTCTCCCGGGATACGACGGACGCGGCGACCGCGGCCTCCGCGGTCATCATGCCGGTCTCATCCGGTTCGGCGTCGCCGGCGTCCAGCGCGCGGCCCCGCGTCGCCACGTCGAGCGCCGTCGGACGATCGTCGGGGTCGATCGAGGTCATCGCCGTCAGCAGCGAGCGCCACCCGTAGCCCCAGTCGCCCGGGATCGTCGGGTGCGTCGACAGGCGTGCGGCGATCGCCTCGGCGGGCGTGCGCTGCGGAAACGCGCGTTCGCCTGAGAGCGCTTCGAGCAGCACGAGGCCGAGGCTGTAGATGTCGGATGCCGGAGTCGGCGGCTGGCCGCGCACCTGCTCCGGCGAGATGTAGGCCGCCGTCCCCATCGCCGTGCCCGGCGTCGTCACCCGCGCGGTGTCGGCGAGGTACGCGATGCCGAAGTCCGCCAGGACCGCACGGAATGTGTGCTGCGGCGTCAGGGGTGGGCGCAGGAGGACGTTGGCCGGCTTCACGTCGCGATGCACGATGCCCGCCGCGTGCACGACGTGGAGAGCCTCCCCGAGGTCGGCGGCGAGGGACGCGGCATCCGGCGCACGCACAGGGCCCCTCGAGATGCGGTCCGCGAGTGTTCCACCGTCGATGTATTCCATCACGAGGTACGAGCGCTCGCTCTCGGAGAGCTGAGCGTCGAAGAGCGTGACGAGAGCGGGATGGCTGAGCGAGGCGAGCAGGCGCTTCTCCGATTCGCGCCGCGCGGCATCGGCATCCTCGGCCGTGTCCATCCAGAAGATCTTGACCGCGACGGTCCGCTCGAGCGCTTCGTCGGTGGCACGCCAGACCGATCCCATGCCGCCCTCGCCGATCAGCTCGTCGAGCCGATAGCGTCCATCGAGAAGCTCGCCGGAGCGGGCAGGGCCGGACGATCGGAGATCTGTCACCCCTCCATGATCCCACGCGCGTCCGTGCGGCATCCGGTCGTTGACAGCGCATGCCGCGCGTGGCAGGGCGGCGGGGCGCTCGACTCAGGTCACCTGGATGAGGGTGCGCTGCCAGCCACTCGACCCGTCGGGGGCGATGGGCGCGCGCTCCTCGATCTGCAGCTCGCCGTTCTTGTCGACAGCACGGACGGCGAGGTAGTGCGAGCCCGGCGCGGCATCCCAATCGACGAACCACTGCACCCACGTGTCGTTGCTGATCGGCGTCGACAGGGTCGCCGCCTGCCAGCCCCCGTCGTCGATGCTGACCTCGACGCGCTCGATGCCGACCGTCTGCGCCCACGCCACACCGGCGATCGGCGTGCGCCCGGCCACCACCGGGGTGCCGGTCCGAGGAGTGTCGATGCGGGAGGAGAACTTGATCGGCGCTTTCGCGCTGTACCCGCGCGGCGTCCAGTAGGCCTCGTCTTCGGCGAAGGTGGTGACCTTGAGTTCGCTCAGCCACTTCGTCGCCGACACGTAGCCGTACAGTCCCGGCACGACCATGCGCACCGGGAAGCCGTGCTCGAGCGGGAGAGGCTCGCCGTTCATGCCGACGGCGAGGATCGCGTCCAGTCCGTCATCGGTGAGCGACTCCAGTGGCGTGCCGGCGGTGAACCCGTCGACGCTGCGCGAGAGCACCATGTCCGCACCCGAGCGCGGACCGGCCAATCGCAGCACGTCGCGAACCGGGATGCCGAGCCATGTCGCGTTCCCGAGCAGCTGCCCGCCGACCTCGTTCGAGACGCAGGTCAGTGTGATCGCGTACTCGTCGACGCCCATCGACACGAGGTCCTCGAAGCTCAGCTCGACTCGCTCGATCGACCATCCCATCGATCACCAGTCGCCACGCGTCGGGATCCACCGTCGGCACAGTCAGCGCCGTGTCGACCCGGTAGAAGTCGGCGTTCGGCGTGAAGAGCGGCGAGAGACCGGGGATGTCGAGTTCGGCACCAGCGGGAATCGTGACCGTGGAGCGCGGGGCTGGAAGCCGGAGTGCCTTGCGCACGGCGGAGATCGACGACGAGGTCGCGTTGATGAGCGCGCGGGCGCCGATGCCGACGATCACGGCGGATGCGCCGGCGATCGCTGTGACGCGGAGGAACATCCGCCGATCGACGGATGCGGCAGCCCCCTTCTCGTGGACGGTCGGGCGCTCGGCGGGGCCGCCGGGTCCGCTCTCGGCTGTCGCCTCGGCCGCGCTCGCGATCGACGGCTCGACGGCAGCGGCGGACCAGCGCCGGAGACGCGCGACGAGGAACGACAGGATGACGCTCCCGGCGATCGTGCCCGCGATCGGCGGCAGCGAGGCGAGCGGGGTCGCGCCGGCGCGCGTCACGATCGCGGCGAGCGATAGGCCCCCCGCTGTCACGAGGGCGACCACACCGAGCGGCGGTCTGAGGTACTGCAGCACTCCGGCGGCCGCGGAGGCGAACAGCACCGCGAGCGCGAGACCCACGAGCAGAGCGATCTTGTCGTACTCGCCGAAGGTGGCGATCGCGAACTCCTTGAAAGGCTGCGGCACGATGTCGATGACGAACGATCCGACCGCGAGGATCGGGCTGCTCTCCCGCGCCACCAGCAGCGCGACCAGCTCAGCGACCGCGAGGAACACCGCGGCGCTGACCACGCCGGCGAGCGCCGCCAGCGCCCAGAAGCTGAGCCTCGTTCGACGCGCCATGTTCGCCATCGCCGGTCTCCGCATCCGCGGGGCCTTCCCCCACCTCACCCCTTGTTCGTCGCGAGAGCGCTTTCGGATGGTTCCCTGCGTGCGTCTCGCTCACCACAGCTGGGCGAGCAGACCGGCGAAGACCTCCTCCGGGTCGGCATCAAGCCCTCGGCGCGCGAACCACGTGCACACGTTGACGACGTCGCGGTGCAGGAAGTCCAGCCCGTGCGGGTTTGCCGCCAGATCGACGATCTGCGGCAGGTCGATCACGACGATGCGGCCATCGCCGGTGATGAGCAGGTTGTACGCCGAGAGGTCGCCGTGCGCGAAACCGCTCCTCGCGAACGACGTGAGGATCTCGATGACCTGCTCATAATGGCCCCGCAACTCGCTCCCCCGAAGCCGCGTCTGCGCCAGCCGCGGCGACGCGGCGCGTCCCGTGCCGATGAACTCCATCAGCAGCTCCGTGCCGCTCAGCTGCACGGGGTATGGCACCGGGATGCCGGCATCCCACGCCCTGCAGAGGGCGTCGAACTCGCTGGTGGCCCAATGACCCGCGGAGATGATCCGGCCGTAGGTCGATTTGCGGGCGGCGGCCCGTGCGTCGCGCGAGCGCCGCATTCGCCTTCCCTCCTCGTACCTGCCCTCGCGATGGAAGTCGCTGTGCTGCGAGTCGCGGTACCGCTTCGCCGCGAGGAGGCATCCACCGGTCCCTGAGATCGCCCGCTCCAGGAGGAAGACATCCGCTTCCTTCCCGGTCTTCACGATGCCCAGCTCGGTGTCGAAGGCGGCGGCCGCGGTCACGAGCCAGTCGGGGTAGGGCTGGGGTCCGCGCTCCGAGGGCGCAGTCGACGGCCAGGTGGACCATCGCTGATCCGGGCCCGGTTCGTCGAGGTCGGGAAGGGCGGGCAGGTCGAGATCGAGTGCGCGGTAGGGCGCGGGCGGTTCGAAAGACATGAGGTGAGCTCCGGGGTGGGAGGTCACCTCGCGAACTAGCGGGCGACCTCGGGGAAGTCGGGGTGATGAAGGCGCGCGGCAACGTCAGCCATGATGATCACTCCCTTCTTCCAGCCGGTCTCGTCCACCATAGTCGGCGCATACGGGCGGGAACAGAGCGAGACGACCCGCTAGCGTCGAGGTCATGACGGTCACGGTCAGGCTCGCCACCCGTGAGGACACCCGCGCGATCGCCACCGTGCGCGTGCAGACCTGGCGTGAGGCGTACGCGGGGCTGATCGCCCAGGACGTGCTCGACGGCATGG
This sequence comes from uncultured Actinomycetota bacterium, assembly GCA_963713325.1. Taxonomy (GTDB): domain Bacteria; phylum Actinomycetota; class Actinomycetes; order Actinomycetales; family Microbacteriaceae; genus Microbacterium. The sequence goes on along the minus strand of CAVQLL010000004.1, from coordinate 97,805 downwards.
ACATCGACCGTGAAGCGCGGCGGCGGGCAGAGCTGTGGGACGAGTACCACGCCGACCCGCGCGGCGCCGAGCTGCTCGCCGAGGTCGACGGCGAGCTGGCGGGCTGGGCGCTGCTCGGCCGCTCGATCGACGACGATCTCCCGGATGACGGCCAGGTGTACGCGATCTACGCGCTCCCCCGCTTCTGGTCGGCGGGCGTCGGGCATGCGCTGATGATCGAAGCGGAGGCGCGCCTGCGCGCGGGCGGCTTCACCCGCGCGCACCTCTGGGTGCTCGACGGCAACGACCGTGCGGCGTCCTTCTACGAGCGCCACGGCTGGCGCGAGGACGGCGTCTCCAGGGACGACGAGGAGCTGGTCGGTGGCGAGCCGCCGCGGGCGCTGCGCGACATCCGGCGGGTCCGCGACCTCTCCGAGCACCCGGGATAATGGATCGCATGACGACGCCTCGTGCCGGCTACAGCGCGATCTCGAGCTTCTCGCGCGTCGAGATCCTCGCGCTGGTGCAGGCCAGGCCCGAGCGGACGATCGCCGAGCTGACCGAGGCGACCGGCCTTCACGCCAACACCGTCCGCGAGCACCTGCAGCGCCTCGCCGAGGCAGGCCACGTGATTCAGACCACGGAGCGCCGCACGACGCGCGGGCGGCCGCGCACGCTCTACAGCGCCGCGACCGGCGACGATGACGCGTCGAGCCCGATCGCGCGGCGCAAGGTGCGCGAGGCGGCCGTTCGTGGCGACATCATGCGTCGCGTCATGCCGTGGACGAGTGCGAGCGTCGAGAGCATCGGCGAGACGGCGACCCATCAGCTCGACGCGATCGTCGACCACCTCGCCGAATCGGGATTCGACCCGATCGTCGACGAGAGCGATCTGACGATCGACCTGTCAGCGTGCCCGCACGCCGCGAGCCAGTCGGAGCACCGGCAGACGCTGTGCGCGGTGCACCTCGGGCTCATGCAGGCCGTCCTCACCGAGGCCGGGGGTCCGCTGCAGGCGGCGTGCATCCGATCCTCGTCGCGCCCGACCGACTGCGTCGTGGAGCTCTCGATCGCCTGAGATCCGCACGCGGGCATTTTGCACGGCCCTCGACCTTTTGTCGGGTCGCGCGCGCTGTGTACCGTGACGAGCAGGTACCAGGCGAAAGGTGCACGAATGGATCTCCTCGACCCGCTGCTGCTGGCGAGATGGCAGTTCGGCCTGACGACGCTGTACCACTTCCTGTTCGTGCCGCTCACGCTCGGCATGGCGCTGACGGTCTCGATCTTCCAGACCGCGTGGTACCGCACGGGCGACCTGAAGTGGCTGCACCTCACGCGGTTCTTCGGGAAGATCTTCCTGATCAACTTCGCGATGGGGGTCGTGACCGGCATCGTGCAGGAGTTCCAGTTCGGCATGAACTGGTCGTCGTACTCGCGCTTCGTCGGCGACGTCTTCGGCGCCCCGCTCGCCTTCGAGGGCCTGATGGCCTTCTTCTTCGAGGCGACCTTCATCGGCCTGTGGATCTTCGGCTGGGACAAGCTGCCCAAGGGTCTGCACCTCGCGAGCATCTGGATCGCCACGATCGGCGCATGGTTCTCCGCGTACTTCATCCTCGCCGCGAACGCCTTCATGCAGAACCCGGTCGGCTTCAAGATGGCTGAAGACGGCGGACGCGCCGAGATGACCGACTTCTTCGCCGTCCTCACCAACCCGGTGGCGCTCGCCGCGCTCCCCCACACCCTGTTCGCCGCGTTCATGATGACCGCGGGCGTGATCATCTCGATCGCCGCGTGGCACCTCGCCCGACACCAGAACGTCGAGATGATGCGGCCGGCGCTGCGCTACGGCCTGTGGGGGATGATCATCGCGTTCGCCGGCGTCGCCGTCTCCGGCGACCAGCTGAGCCTGGTGATGGTGCAGACCCAGCCGATGAAGATGGCGGCCGCGGAGGCGATGTTCGACAGTGCGTGCGGCGCGGACGCCTCGTTCTCGATCTTCACCCTCGGAACACCCGACGGATCGACCGAACTGTTCTCGATCCGCGTGCCGTACCTGCTCGCGCTCCTGTCGACGCACTCGCTCGACGGCTGCGTCGAAGGCATCAACGACCTCAACATGCTCTACACGACGGAGATGTTCCCGCAGTTCGCCGACCAGGTCGACGGCAACTTCGCTCCGGTCCTGTGGATCACGTACTGGTCGTTCCGCTGGATGATCGGCCTCGGCTCGATCGCCGCCCTGACCGCCGTCGTCGGGCTGTGGCTGACCCGCAAGAAGGCGAAGGAGCCGCCGCAGTGGGCATGGCGCCTCGCGATCTGGGCATGGCCGGCATCCCTGCTCGCGATCCTCGTCGGCTGGATCTTCACCGAGATGGGCCGCCAGCCCTGGATCGTCTTCAGCCTCATGCTCACCGAAGACGGCGTATCGCCCAGCGTGCCCGGGTGGACCGTGCTGATCTCGCTGGTCGCGTTCACGGCGATCTACGCGGTGCTGGCCGTGGTCGAGGTCGGGCTCATCATGAAGACCGCTCACAAGGGCCCCGATCCGCTGCCCGATCCCGGAAGTCCCGCCGAGCCGACCTCGGTCGCAGACACCCCGACGACGGTCTACTAGGAGTTCGCCATGGATCTCGCCTACCTCTGGTTCTGGATCGTCGGATTCCTGTTCGTCGGCTACTTCGTCCTCGACGGGTTCGACTTCGGCGTCGGCATGTCACTGCCCTTCCTCGGCAAGGACGACATCAGCCGCCGCCAGATCATCAACACCATCGGCCCCGTGTGGGACCTCAACGAGACCTGGGTCATCGTCGCCGGTGCGTGCCTGTTCGCGGCGTTCCCGGAGTGGTACGCGACCCTGTTCAGCGGGTTCTACCTGGCGCTGCTGCTGATCCTTCTCGCCCTGATCCTGCGCGGGGTTTCGTTCGAGTACCGCCATCAGCGCGACAGCCTGCGCTGGAGGAAGGGCTTCGACACGATGATCGTCGTGGGCTCGGCCGTGCCTGCGCTCCTGTGGGGCGTGGCGGTCGCGAACATCGTGCAGGGCGTGCCGCTGGATGCCGACCACGAGTTCACCGGATCGCTGCTGACGCTGCTGAACCCTTACGGCCTTCTCGGCGGTCTCACGACGCTGCTGCTCTTCTTCACCCACGGCGTCTACTTCGTCGCGCTCAAGACCGACGGGCAGGTGCACGAAGACGCGCGTCGTCTTGCGCGCCGCTCGGGCTTGCTCACCGTCGTCGTCGCAGCAGCATTCCTGGTGTGGACGATCTTCATCGCCGCCGGGCACGGCGCCCCGCTCATGGTCTGGGTGATCGCGTGTGCGGCGCTGGCGGCAATCGCCCTGGTGCTGTCGCTGGTATTCAACCTGCGCGACCGCGAGGGCTGGGCGTTCGGGTTCGGCGCGGCCACGATCGTGGCAGCCGTGCTGACCCTGTGGTTCGCGCTGTTCCCCTACGTCATGCCGTCATCGACCGACATCGCGAACAGCCTGACGATCGAGAACGCGTCCAGCACCGACTACACGCTCACGATCATGTCGTGGGCGGCGCTGATCTTCCTCCCGCTCGTGCTGGCGTACCAGGCGTGGACCTACTGGATCTTCCGCAAGCGCGTGTCGCGCTCGCGCATCGAGAAGGCGGCTGCCGTCGTCGCTCACTGATCACGGCTGCGTCCTTTCGCTCGGTCGCGGACCGCACACGCCGTCTGATTCGCGGGCAAGACGGCTCGGCTCGTCCGTGAACGCCGGCAGATAGGGTCGAAGAGTTGTGAAGAGTCAGACGCGGCTGAGCGCGCCGACGTCACGATGGCCCGGTGAGCGGATGCGCCCGGTCGACCCCCGCCTGCTGCGCTACGCGCGGGCGTCGCGCTCGTACTTCGCGCTGATCGCCGTTCTCGGCGCGGCGCAGACGGCCATCATCATCGCGATAGCGTGGCTGCTCACGCGCGCCATCACCGGAGTGATCGACGGGATGCCGGCGGCCGAACTCGCCATGACCCTCACTGGCTCGTCGCGGCGATCGTCGCACGCGCGGTGCTGCTGTGGCTGCGGGAGTGGGCGAGCGCGCGCGCCGCGACGCGCGTGGAGGCCCAGCTGCGGGCAGGGCTCGTCGAGGCCGTCGGTCGGCTCGGGCCCGGGTGGCTCGCGACCCGCAACTCCGCCCAGCTCGCCGTCACGGCCGGGCGCGGGCTGGACGCACTCGACGCGTATTTCGGCCGGTACCTGCCACAGCTGATTCTGACCGTGATCGCGACTCCGGTGATCGTGCTGGTGATGTGGTCGCAGGACTGGATCAGCGGCCTCACCGTGCTGCTGACGCTGCCGCTCATCCCGATCTTCATGGTGCTGATCGGTCTTGCGACGCGTGCAGTGCAGCAGCGTCAGTGGCAGACGCTGCGCCGCCTCGCCGCCCGGTTCTCCGACACCGTCCACGGCCTCAGCACCCTGAAGGTGTTCGGCCGGCAGGGGCGGGCCGCGGCATCCATCGAACGGGTCACCGACGACTACCGGCGCGAGACGATGCGGGTGCTGCGCGTCTCGTTCCTGTCTGGTTTCGCGCTGGAGTTCCTCGCGAGCATCTCGGTCGCGATCATCGCCGTCTCGATCGGCTTCCGGCTGCTCGACGGCGACCTCTCGCTCGGGATCGGGCTGTTCGTGCTGCTTCTCGCGCCCGAGGCGTATCTGCCGCTGCGCCAGGTGGGCGTCCAGTTCCACGCGGCCGCCGAGGGTGTCGCTGCGACCGACGATGTCTTCGAAGTGCTGGATGCCGCGCGGGCGGCCTCCGGGCCGAGCAACCTCGAGGCGGCCGCGCCACCCCGATGGGGCTCCGCCCCAAACCCCCGGCTTGCTGACGCGCGCCCAATGGGGCTCCGCCCCAAACCCCCGGCTTGCTGACGCGCGGCCCGAATGGGGCTCCGCCCCAAACCCCCGGCTTGCTGACGCGCGCCCCCGAGGCGACCTCGTCCTGCAGGACGTCGTGATCCGCTACGGCGATCTGACACTGCCCGCGGTGTCGCTGATCGCGCGCCGGGGCACGGTGACCCTCATCGAGGGTCCGAGCGGGTCGGGCAAGTCGAGTGTGATGGCCGCGCTCCGCGGCGCGGCGACGTGGTCGGGCGTCGCGACGTACGGGGGCGCCGACCTCGCGACGCTCGGCCCCTCCCAGTGGCTGGCATGGTCGGGTCAGCAGAGCGGACTGATCGCCGGGACGGTCGCCGAGAACGTGGCGCTCGGGGATGCCGCCCCCGACCTCTCGCGGGTCGCAGCGTCGCTCGCCCTGGCCGAAGCGCACGCGATCGATCCCGGGCTCGTGCTGGGCGTGCAGGGTGCGGGCCTGTCCGGAGGGCAGGCTCAGCGGGTGTCGGTCGCGCGGGCGATCTATCGGCACCTCTCCGGTCGTGCGGAGGTGATCGCGCTCGACGAGCCGAGCGCGGCGCTGGATGCTGCGACCGAGTCCGCGCTGTGGGAGCATCTGCGCGCCCTTGCCGATCGGGGCGCCGCCGTGCTCCTGATCTCGCACCGGATCACGGCCCGCGCGATCGCCGATGACATCGTGCGCCTGGAGCCGCGGGAGGTGCTGACGTGACCTCCGCAGGGTCGACCGCCGACGTCCTTCGGGGAGCGATGCCGCCGCTGCGCCGATTCTGGCCGGGGGCCGCCGCAGGCTTCGCGTCCGAGGCGTCCGCGGTCGCGCTCCTCGCGGTGAGCGCATGGCTCATCGTCCGGGCGAGCGAGCAGCCGCTGATCATCTACCTGTCGGTCGCCGTCGTCGGCGTGCGCCTGTTCGCGCTCACTCGGGCAGCGTTCCGCTACCTCGAGCGGCTGGCCGGGCACGATGCCGCGCTGCGGCAGCTGGCCACGACGCGCTCCGCCCTGGTGCGCCGTCTGATCCCGCTGGCGCCCGACGGCCTCGGCGGCACCGGCCGGGGGTCGATCCTCGGGGCACTGGTGGACGACGTCGACGACCTGCAGAACCTCCCGCTTCGAGTCGTGCAGCCGCTCGTCTCGTCTGCGCTGGTCGCCACGCTCTCCGTCGTGTTCATGGCGTTCGTCTCGTGGCCTGCGGCGCTCACGCTGCTCGCATGTCTTGTCGCAGCCGGCGCGGCGTCGATCCTGTGGGGGTGGGCGGCAGGCGCCCGGGCCGAGCGCGACATCGCTCCGTTGCGCGCCCAGCTGGCGGATGCCGTCCTCGACCACCTCGGGAGCCTGGACGTGCTGATCGCCTTCGGGGCGGAGGACGCCGCTCGAGAGCGGATCCGCACGGCAGACGCCGCGGTGCGGCGCGCGGTGGTTCGCCGGGCGCTCGGGCAGGCGGGCACGGCCGCTGTCGTCTCGCTGCTGGCCGGCATCGCATCGGTGGCGGCGCTGATGGTCACGGCCCCTCAGTACGCCGGACGGCGGCATCGGGGCACCGTGGCTCGCCGTCGCCGTCCTGGTGCCGATGGCCGTCTTCGATGTGTTCGGCTCTGTGCCGCTGGCCGCGTCGGCATGGCGGCAGGTGCGGGCCAGCGCGACGCGGATCGCCGACGCGCTGCCCCGCGAACTGCCCGGTGGACTGGTCGACGAGCGCGTGCCGTCGACCGGGGCTGCCCCTGAACTCGGCGAGGGGCTCCGTCTCCGCGCGGTGTCGGCACGATGGCCCGGAGCCGCGGATGACTCGCTGCGCGACGTCGACCTGGACGTGCGTCGTGGCGAGCGGGTGCTCGTGGTCGGTTCGAGCGGTGCGGGAAAGACCACTCTCGCGCACGTTCTGGTGCGCTTCCTCGAAATCGAGGGCTCGTTCACGATCGGCGGCAGATCGGTGCACGACCTCGCAGGCGACGACGTTCGACTCACCGTCGGCCTCTGCGAGCAGCGGCCGATGCTCTTCGACGAGGACATCCGGCAGAACCTCCTCTTCGCGAAAGACACGGCCACCGATGCCGAGCTGCTCGCGGTGCTCGACCGCGTCGGCCTGGCCGACTGGGTCCGAGCTCGCGGGGGCCTGGACGCTCGGGTCGGCGAGCGCGGCGCGCTGGTCTCGGGCGGCCAGGCGCAGCGCATCTCCCTCGCGCGGGCGCTGCTGCGCGGCTTCCCCGTGCTCGTGCTCGACGAGCCGACCGCGGGGGTCGACCCCGCGGCATCCGATGCTCTGCTCACCGACCTGCTCTCGGCGGTCGGCGAGGACCAGTCCGTCGTCGTGATCTCGCATGTCGCCGTGCCGGCCGGCATGATCGATCGCGAAGTCCGCCTCGTGCGCGGGCGCGTGTCGGACTGACGGCCGGACCGTCAGGCCGCGGTACGGGTCGCGCTGTCGGCCGCCTCGGCATCCGCAGCCTCGGCCGCCGCAGTGATGCTGTTCGCCATGCCCGCGAAGATGAACCCATGGAACGGCAGCACGGCGAGCCAATAGAGCCGGCCGGCCAGCCCGAGCGGGAAGAAGACCGCCCGCTGGTCGTAGCGTGAGCCGTCGCCGTCCGACGTCGCACGCAGCTCGAGCCATGCTTTCCCCGGAACGAGCATCTCGGCGCGCAGGCGCAGCAGCGAGCCCGGCTCGATCGCCTCCACGCGCCAGAAGTCCACGGCATCCCCGACGAGAAGCCGATCGCGGTGCCGTCTGCCCCTGCGCAGGCCCACACCTCCGACGAGTTTGTCCACCCAACCGCGGATCGCCCAGAGCAGCGGGTTCGAGTACCACCCGCGTTCGCCGCCGATCCCCTGGATGACCCGCCACAGCGACTCCTGAGAAGCGGTCGTCTCGGCCGTGCGGACGTCGGTGAAGACCGCCTGGCCGGCCCAGTCGGGGTCGTTCGGCAGCGGATCACTCGGCACGCCGAGCACGTCGGCGTCCTGCCAGCTCGTCTCGATCTCATCGACCTCCACCCGCCGCAGGGCGAGGCCGACCGCGGTGCGGTACGGCGTCAGGCCGCCCTCAGGCGGCGGGATGAGCGCGTCGACCGCGTGGTCCTTGACGATGCATTCGTTCTGGAGCGACTCCACGAGCGGCATCGCGACCCGACGCGGGATCGGTGTGACGAGGTTCACCCAGTGCGCGGCGAGCCGTGGCGTCAGCACCGGCAGCGCGGCGATGGCGCGCTGCGGCAGACCGGCCTCGAGCGCGTAGCCGTTCATCATCTGCCCGTACCGCAGCACGTCGGGACCGCCGATGTCGACGGCCTGGTTGACGTCGGGGCTCACCCGCGCCGCGCCGAGCAGGTAGTGCAGCACGTCGCGCACCGCGATCGGCTGGATGCGATTGCGCACCCACTTCGGCGCAGGCATGTACGGGAGCACCTCGGTGAGGTGGCGCACCATCTCGAACGACGCCGACCCCGATCCGATGACGACGCCGGCCTGGAGGACGAGCGTCGGAACGCCGCTGTCGAGCAGGATCCGCCCCACCTCGACACGGGAGCGCAGGTGCGGCGACAGCGTCACACCGCTGTCGCGCGGGCCCCTTCGGGGTGCAGCCCGCCGAGGTACACGATCCGACCGACGGATGCTGCCGCCGCCGCCTCCGCGACCGTCGTCGCGGCAGCGCGATCCGCAGCCTCGAAGCCCTTGCCCGCGCCCATCGAGTGGACGAGGTAGTAGAGCACATCGACGCCGCGGACTGCTTCTCCCACCGCGACGGAGTCCGTCGCGTCGCCTTCGACGACCTCGACCCTGCTCCCCCAGTCGAACGCGGCGACCCGCCCGGCGTCGCGGGCGAGCACGCGGACCCGGTAGCCGCCGTTGAGCAGGCGCGGCACGAGGCGGCCGCCGAGGTAGCCGGTCGCGCCGAGCACGAGGGCCAGTGGTTCGGAGCCGCCCTGCCCGTCGACTCCGCCGCGCGGGAGCGCACGGAGGACTTCTTCGCGACCGGTCGGCGCGGTGAGATCGTCCATCCTCCGAAGCTACGCCCGGCTGAGCGGCGTGGGGCCGTCCGGCGGCAGGTGCATGCCGAACGCCTGAACCCCCGCGTGCGACGGAATAGCGGTGAAGCCGACCCGCGGGTAGAACGCGACGGCACCTTCGTTGTCGGAGGACGCGACGAGATGCAGTCCGCTCACGCCCCGCTCGCGCAGAGCGGCGATGAGCGTCTCGATCAGCCGCCTACCCCAGCCCTGACCCTGAAGTTCGGGCAGGAGATCGATGTGCAGGTGGGCGGGATACTCGGCGCCGTAGGGCTCTGAACCTGCGCGGCGCGAGTACGCGTAGATCAGGGTACCGTCCTGCCGCGTCCGCTCGACCTCCGGCTTCGGCCACCGCGCTCCGCGCTGCGGCCACCACTCGTCGTGGAACCAGTCCTCGAACGCATTCGTGTCGGGTGCGCTCACGATGTAGCCGACCACGCGACCGTCGTCAGCCTCGACGACGAATGCGAGTTCGGGATGCCGGTGAACATAAGGCAGCACGAAGATCTCGGCCCAGATCGAGTCGTCTTCGAAGATCCCTGTGGCGTCGGCACCGGCATCCGCGGTCTTGAGGCAGATGGCGGCGACCGCGGCCTCGTCGCCGGGACGGAACGGACGGATGCGCGGCATCCGACGAGTCTAGGACCGAGCCGATCCGACGACGGCCGGCTGTTCCGCCTGCACCTCGGCCGGCGACAGCTCGTCCAGGATGCGGTCGTCGCGCGCATAGATGTTCATCGACGATCCGCGGAGGAACCCCACCAGGGTGAGTCCGGACGATGCGGCCAGCTCGACGGCGAGCGACGACGGTGCCGAGACCGCGGCGAGCATCGGGATGCCGGCCATCACGGCCTTCTGGACGAGCTCGAAGCTCGCTCGGCCCGAAACCTGCAGGACGACTCCGCGAAGCGGCAGGCGATCGTTCAGAACGGCCCATCCGACGACTTTGTCGACCGCATTGTGCCGGCCGACGTCTTCACGCAGCACCAGCAGCTCGCCCGTTGCGGCGTCGAACAAGGCGGCCGCGTGGAGTCCGCCGGTCTTGTCGAAGACGGCCTGCTGCGCGCGCAGCGCATCGGGGAAGCCGGCGAGGGTCGCGGCGTCGACCGTCATGGAATCGCCTGCGACGTCGTACGCCGACACCGTCTCGACCGCGTCGATCGAGGCCTTGCCGCACAGTCCGCACGAGCTGGTCGTGTAGAAGGCGCGGGCGAGCTCGGGGTCGGGTGGTCGCACCCCCGGTGCGAGCGTCACGTCGAGCACGTTGTACGTGTTTCCGTCCGCCGTTGCACCGATCGAGATGCCCGTGATCGGACCGCCGGTGCCCGGTCCGCCGCAGTGGATCGCGGAGCGGAACTGGTCGCCGCGCGAGATCACGCCCTCCGACACGAGGAACCCGGCGGCGAGCTCCACATCGTTGCCGGGCGTGCGCATCGTGACAGCGAGCGACAGTCCGCCGACGCGGATCTCGAGCGGCTCCTCGACGGCGAGGGTGTCGGAGCGGCGGACAGGCTCAGCGCCCACTGTGAGCTTGGTCACGGGGCGCCGCACGGTGATTCGACCCATGCCGCCAGCCTACGCGCGTGCGGGCAGGCGGGGCCCTGCGACGACGTGGGCGCGCACCGTCGCTCGGGGTGTTCCGCGAGCATCTTGGCACCGTCGCCCGCAGACGCAGATGGATACGCTGGGCTCATGCTGCTGCCCGCTCGCGTCGTCGCCGGGTGGACATGATCGACGTCGACGAATACCTGACGCAGATCCTGGCCGCCGTGCGGCCGATCGAGGAGACCGCCGTCCCGCTCGCCGAGGCGCTCGGACGCACCCTCCGCGTTCCGGTGCACGCCGCAGTGGACATGCCGCTGTTCGACAACTCCGCGATGGACGGGTTCGCGGTGCGCTTCGCCGACGTGGCCCGGCGAGCGCGGCATCCCCCGTCGTGCTCCGGGTCGTCGCCGACTTGCCCGCCGGCTCGCCGGAGGACCCGGCGCTCGGCCCCGGCGAGGCGGCCCGCATCATGACCGGGGCCGCGGTGCCCGCGAGCGCCGACGCCGTGGTGCCGTTCGAGGCCACCGCGGGCGGGCTCGAGGACTCGCTCGGTGACGTGCGCGTGCTGCAGGCACCGCGGGGTCCGGGCGCCCACATCCGCCGGCGCGGCGAAGACCTCGTCGTCGGAACGGAACTCGTCGCCGCGGGAGTCGAGCTCGGACCGCTGCAGCTGGCGGCGATCGCCGCCGCGAACGTCGACACCGTCACCGTCTCTCGCCGGCCGCGCGTCGCCGTCGTCTCCACGGGAAGCGAGCTCGTCGCACCGGGGTCGTCGCTCCTGCGCGGGCAGATCCCCGAGTCCAACGCCCTGCTGCTCGGAGCACTCGCCGCCGAGGCCGGCGCGGAGGTCGTGCTGCAGACGACGGTCGCAGACATCGACGCCGACCTGCAGCGGGTCCTCGCCGACGCGACCGCGCGACGCGCGGACGCCGTGATCACCTCCGGCGGGGTGAGTGCCGGCGCCTACGAGGTCGTCCGGACCGCGATCGCGGACATGACCTTCACGAAGGTTGCGATGCAGCCGGGCAAGCCGCAGGGCTTTGCCGCGGGGCATCCGCTCGTTTTCGGTCTGCCGGGCAACCCGGTCAGCGCCGCCGTGTCGTTCGAAGCCTTCGTGCGTCCGGCACTGCTGGCGATGCAGGGCCGCGCGCGACTGCACCGGCGGATGCTGCGCCTGCCCGCCGCGCAGGGCTGGGGCGTGCCGCGCGGGCGCCGGCAGTATCTTCCGATCAGCTTCGTCGAGGGCGGTGTCGCCCCCGCGACAACGGGCGGTTCCCACCTGGCCGGTGGGCTCGCGCGTGCCGAAGGCTACGCGGTGATCCCCGCCGAGATCGATGCGGTCGCCGCCGGCGACATCGTGGATGTCATGCTCTTCTCGTGAGCGACATCGCTGCGATCCTGCTGGCGGGCGGCCGCGGCTCGCGGATGGGCGGCGTCGAGAAACCCCTCCTCGAGGTGGGCGGCACGACTCTCCTGGATGCTGCGATCACCGCGGCGCGCGACGCCGGCTGCGATCAGATCATCGGCGTCGGCGCGCCGGTCGCCGGCGCCGGGGCGCCCATCGGCGAGATCGCCTGGGTGCGCGAGGATCCGCCGTTCGGCGGTCCGGTCGCGGCGATCCTCGCTGCGCTGCCGTTGGTGACGGCATCCCGCACCCTCGTGCTCGCGTGCGATCTGCCACGTGTCGGCGCGGCCGTGCAGCTGCTGATCGATGAGCCGTTCGACGACGACGGCATCTGCCTGATCGACGAGCAGGGCCGACGCCAGTGGCTCACCGGGCTGTACCGCACCGAGTCGCTGCGCGCCGCCGGTGCCGCGCTGCCCCGACGAGGGCAGGATGCGGCGGTGCGCGCTCTGCTCGGCGGACTGACGATCGCCACGATCGAGGCGCCGGATGACCTCGCGGCCGACATCGACACGTGGGACGATCTGAACGAGGCGCGAAGGAGGAACCCGTGAGCGAGCACCTGCCCCCTGAGGCACTGGACGCGTGGGCTGAGGCACTGCGCGAGAAGTTCGGACTCGGAGCCGACGACATCCCCATCCCGCTCATCCTCGACCTTGCTCGCGACGTCGCGATCGGCGTCGCGCGGCCCGCGGCTCCGCTGAGCGCGTTCGTCGCGGGGCTCGCTGCGGGCAGAGCCGGCGGCACCCCCGATCAGGTGCGTGCGAGCGTCGCCGAGATCACCGCGCTCGCCGAGAGCTGGCGCTCGGACGGCTGATCAGGTCGTCGACGCGCGGCGTTCCAGCCGCACGATCACGGACTTCGACGTCGGTGTTCCGCTGACATCGGCAGTCGAGTCCAGCGGGACCAGCACGTTGGTCTCGGGGTAGTACGCCGCGGCATTGCCCCGCGGCGTGGAGTACGCGACGATCCGAAACTCCTCGGCACGCCGTTCGACGCCGTCACGCCATTCGGAGACGAGGTCGACGATGTCGTTCTCCGCGAAGCCGAGCTGCTGGATGTCCTTGGGGTTGACCATGATCACCCGGCGTCCGCCGTGGATGCCCCGGTAACGGTCGTCCTTGCCGTAGATCGTGGTGTTGTACTGGTCGTGCGAGCGCAGAGTCTGCAGCAGCAGCCGGCCGCGGGGGATGAACGGGTACTCGAGCGGGTTGGCCGTGAACATCGCCTTGCCCGTCGCGGTGGCGAAGCTCCGGGCGTCGCGGGGACCGTTCGGCAGGAACAGCGTGCGGCCCTTCTCGATGCGTCCCTCGAAGTCGTCGAAGCCCGGGATGACCGCCGCGATGTGCCGACGGATGAGGGCGTAGTCCGCCTCGAGCGCCGCCCAGTCCGCATGTGGAACCGACTGCGGACGCCGCGCACCGTCGTTCTCGGGTCGATCCGGAGGCCAGTGTTCCTCTGCCGGAGCGTCGGATTGAATCCCGACATGCTCGGGCTGACCGAAGTCCACGTCGACCGCGCTTTCGCCGTCGATCTGCGGCCCGAAACGGCTGCCGGTATCCGACCCGAACAGCTGCGCGCAGAGCCGCGCGATGATCGCCACCTCGCTCAGCATGTCGTCGGCGGGCGGCACGAGCCGCCCGCGGGATGCATGCACCGCGCTCATCGAGTCCTCCACCGTGACGCGCTGCTCTCCCCCGCCGCGCACATCGCGGTCGGTGCGGCCGAGCGTCGGCAGGATGATCGCGCGCTTGCCGGTCACGACGTGGGAGCGGTTCAGCTTCGTGGACACCTGCACGGTGAGGTCGACGTTGCGCAGGGCGGCCTCCACGACTTTCGTGTCGGGCGTGGCCGAGACGAAGTTCCCGCCCATCGCCATGAAGATGCGGGCCGAGCCGTCGCGCATCGCGCGAATCGCCTCGACGGTGTCGTGTCCGTGCGCGCGGGGGGCGGTGAACGCGAATTCGCGGTCGAGCGCGGCGAGGAAGTGCTCCGACGGCTTCTCGTAGATGCCCATCGTGCGGTCGCCCTGAACGTTCGAGTGCCCGCGCACCGGGCAGACGCCTGCGCCCGGCCGGCCGATGTTGCCCTGCAGGAGGAGCACGTTCACGACATCCCGCAGCGTCGCAACCGCGTGCTTGTGCTGCGTCAGCCCCATCGCCCAGCACACGATGGTGGCCTTCGAGGTCCGCACCCGCTCCGCCACGCGGCGCAGCGCCTTCTCGGGCACTCCGGTGGCCGCCACCAGCTCGCGCCACGGCACCGCCGCGACCTCGGCCGCGTACTGCACGAAGCCGGTCGTGTGCTCGTCGATGAACGCGTGATCGAGTACGCCGCCTTCGCGTTCCTCGACCTCGAGCAGGTGCTTTCCGATCGCCTGGAACAGCGCCTGGTCGCCGCCGAGCCGGATCTGCACGAACTCGTCAGCGAGCTTCTTCCCTCCGAGAATCACGCCTCTCGGCGTCTGCGGGTTCTTGTAGCGGATGAGCGCGGCCTCAGGAAGCGGGTTCACGGCAACGATCGTCGCCCCGTTGTCCTTGGCCTTCTCGAGCGCGCTGAGCATGCGGGGGTGGTTCGTTCCGGGGTTCTGACCGGCGACGATGAGCAGGTCGGCTTTGTGGATGTCCTCGATCGAGACCGTGCCCTTGCCGATGCCGAGAGTCTCGGTGAGCGCCGAGCCGGACGATTCGTGGCACATGTTCGAGCAGTCCGGCAGGTTGTTCGTGCCGAGACCCCGCACCAGCAGCTGATAGAGGAACGCAGCCTCGTTCGAGGTGCGGCCGGAGGTGTAGAAGATCGCCTCGTTCGGATCGTCGAGGCCTCGCAGCGCGTCGGCGACCTCGCGCAGCGCGTCGTCCCACGTGATCGGACGATAGTGCGTCGCACCCTCGTCGAGGATCATCGGATGCGTCAGCCGGCCCTGCTGGCCGAGCCACCAGTCGTCGTGCTCACGCAGCTCGTCGATGGAGTGCGCGGCGAAGAACTCCGGAGTGACCCGGCGGATCGTCGCCTCCTCGGCCACGGCCTTCGCGCCGTTCTCGCAGAACTCCGCGATGTGCCGCTTGTCCTCCTCCGGCCACGCACAGCCGGGGCAGTCGAAGCCGTCCTTCTGGTTGACGGCGAGCAGAGTCTGGATGCTGCGCTTGACGCCCATCTGGTCGTTCGAGATCTTGAGCGCGTGAAGCACGGCGGGCACGCCCACCGCGACCTTCTTGCGGCCGCTGACGTGGACGTTCGCCTCGTCGATGTCTGTCTTCGGGGGCTTCATCGCCATGGTTCCATGCTACGCCCGAGATCGCGTGAATACCTATCTCAATAGGTATTGGCAGTGCGTCCGACCGGACTGCGGCCGCGCCGCAGCGGTCAGCGTCGGCCCGTGCCGAACATTCCCCGGATGACGCCGTTGAGGATCGTCTGGGTCGACTTCGAGCCCAGGATCTGCTCGAGCGGGGACTTCTGGGTGGAGCGCGTGGTGCGGGTCGTGCCCGACGTCTTCTTCAGCAGTCGCTCGTACTCCGCCTGCGCCTTCTTGTCGGCGGCGGCTTTCGCCTTGTCGATGGCCGCCTGCTGCTTGGCGAACTCGGCATCCGCCTTCGCCTTGGCCAGCGCGGCCTCTTCGGCCGCAGCGGCCTCGTTGGCGGCATTCATCCTCGCGGTCAGGATCTCCCGCGCGGACTCGCGGTCGATCGCCGTGCCGTACCTGGGCATCAGAGGGGATGCCGCCACCGCCGCGTCGATCGCGGCATCCGGCGTGGGCGACATCAATCCCTGCGGGGCTCGCAGGCGAGTCCATGCCACCGGTGTCGGAGCGCCCTTCTCGCTCATCACCGTGACGATCGCCTCGCCGGTGCCGAGCTCCTGCAGCACGCGCTCCAGGTCGTAGCCCGACCGGGGATACGTGCCGACCGTCGCCCGGAGCGCCTTCGCGTCATCGGGTGTGAATGCCCGCAGCGCGTGCTGAACGCGCGAGCCGAGCTGGGCCAGCACGTCGGAGGGCACGTCCTTCGGGGTCTGAGTCACGAAGAAGACGCCGACCCCCTTCGAGCGGATGAGCCGCACGGTCTGCACGATCGCGGAGGTGAAATCCTTCGACGCGTCCTTGAAGAGCAAGTGCGCTTCGTCGAAGAAGAACACGAGCTTCGGCTTGTCGAGGTCGCCGACCTCGGGAAGGATCTCGAACAGCTCGGCGAGCAGGTACATCAGGAAGGTGGAGAACAGGGCCGGCTTGTCGGCGACGCCCGGCACCTCGAGCAGGCTGATGATGCCGCGACCGTCCGGCACGGAGCGCAGGAACTCCTTCACATCGAACTCCGGCTCGCCGAAGAACACGTCGGCGCCGCCGTCGGCGAACGTGATGAGCTCCCGGAGGATGACGCCGGCTGTGGCTGCCGACAGTCCTCCGAGCTCCTTCAGCTCGGCCTTGCCCTCGTCGCTGGTGAGATAGGTCAGCACCGCGCGCAGGTCGGCCAGGTCCACCAGCGCCAGCCCGTTCGCGTCGGCGTAGTGGAACACGAGTCCGAGACTCGACTCCTGCGTCTCGTTCAGGCCCAGCACCTTGCTCAGAAGCAGCGGACCGAATCCCGAGACGGTCGCGCGGACGGGGACGCCCTTGCCGATGCCGCCGAGGGCGTAGTACTCGGTCACGGATGCCTCGGGTCGCCAGTCCTGCCCGATCGCCTGAGTGCGCGCGAGCAGCTTCTCGTTGGACTCCCCCGGCGTGGCGACGCCGGACAGGTCGCCCTTGATGTCGGCGGCGAACACGGGAACGCCCTTCGCGGCGAGCTGTTCGGCAAGACCCTGCAGGGTGCGCGTCTTTCCCGTGCCGGTGGCCCCCGCCACCAGGCCGTGCCGGTTCATCATGCCGAGCGGGATGCGGATCTGCGCCTCGGGTACGGCGGCGCCGTTCATGAGGGCACCGAGGTCCAGGGTCGTCGCGGTGAACGTGTAGCCGGCGATGACGGCCTTCACCTGCTCTTCATCCAGCGGCCCGTCGAGTGGTGGTTCGGGGGCGGGAGCCGCGGTCACCGAGCCTGTCGAGGGATCGGTCGAGGGCGCGGCCTCGGTCCCCGAACTGGTCGAGGGTCGGTCGCGGGCTGCGACGCGTCGACCGGCTCCGCGACCGAAGGCTCACGCGCACCGACCGAAGGCTCGGTCTCAGCAGCGGGAGCGGTCGCGCGTGCCTTGGCTGCCTCCGCTTCTGCTGCCGCGAGCGCCGCCTTGGCCTGCGCCGCCTTCAGCTGAGCCTCTGCGGCTTCGGCTTCGGCGCGGAGCCGCGCGAGCTCGGCTTCTGCTGCGGCGACGGCGGGATCGGTCGTGTCAGGCGCGCTCATGCGCTCAGCCTACTGAGGGGTTGTGGTGACCTGAGGTGCTGATGGAGCGGCATCCGGTCTCTCGCGCCGGAGCAGTGGCGCGAAGATCCCCGCCACGATCAGCACCACGCCTGCTCCGATCAGAGCGCCGCCGAGCGTGTCGCTCAGCCAGTGGGCGTGCAGCACCGTCCGGCTGAGAGCCATGAGCAGCACCCATGCGACGCCGACGATCGCGACCCAGAGTCGCGGGAAGAGGACGAACGCGACCGTCGCGATCGTCGCGGCGTTGGCCACATGCCCCGACGGGAATGAGCCGAAGTCCGAGAACACGATGATCTCCTCGGGGCGAGCTCGGCCGAACACATGCTTGAGGATCTGCACCGCTCCCGCCGATGCGGCGGTAGCAGTCAGGAAGAACGCAGCGGACCAGGGTCTCTTCAGCAGGATCAGTCCGATAGCGCACACAATCGGCACGACGAGCGTCCCGAACCACCCGCCGCCGAGGAAGTTCATGACGCGCGAGAAGCCGACGAGGAACGGGGCTGCGTCCTGCACGAACAGCAGGTTCCACCATGTGTCGACCGCGAACGGGTCCTGTCGGAAGAAGATCAGCGCCCCGAGTCCGCAGGCTGCCGCGACCATAACGGCCCCCACGATGAACAGCACGGGCCGTGACAGGTTGTCCGCTCGTGCTCTGTCTACCGTCGTCATCGTCCTATTCTGCCTGCGCCCGGCCGCGACGCACCCACGCCGAGCCGTGAGGCGCGCGAAGATGGTCGCATGACCCGTGTCGTCGATCTCGTCCGCGCAGTGATCGCGCCGCTCACCCGCACGAGGTTCTTCCGCCGGTTCGCGCCGATCGCGCTCCCGCCCGTGGAGCGATTCGTCGCTGCGCTATCGGGCGGGCGCGTGCAGCTGAGCGCCCTGCTGGTCCCGTCGCTGATCCTCCGCACACGCGGCGCCAGATCCGGTGAGTCGCGTGAAGCGCCGCTCATGTACACGCCGGACGGCTCAGGCCGCGCGATCGTCGCCGGCACCAACTTCGCCGGCGGCCGGCATCCGGCCTGGACGGCGAACCTGATGGCTCATCCGGATGCCGAGATCACTGTCCGCGGCCGGCGGATGGCCGTGCGGGCCACCCCTATCCCGCCCGAGGAGCGGGACGCTGCCTGGAGTCGCATCGAGTCCCAGTGGCCTGGCTACCGGCACTACGAACGCGACTCCGGCAGGACCGTGCGACTGTTCCGACTCCAGCCCGTCCGGAGCCCGGAGGCGTGATGGGCGCATGACCCGGCTGGTCGACGTCGTCCGTGCGGCCATCGCTCCGCTCACTCGCACCCGGTGGTTCCGCCGGTTCGCGACGACGGGCATGCCACCGATCGAGCGCTTCCTCCGCCGCATTTCGCGCAGTCGCGTGCAGCTGACCGCGATTCATCGTCCCCTCGCTGACTCTCCACACGATCGGTGCGAAATCGGGTGAGTCCCGCGATGCTCCCCTCATGTACACGGCCGACGGATCCGGTCGGGCGATCGTGGCCGGCACGAACTTCGCCGGAGCGCGGCATCCGGCCTGGACCGCGAACCTTCTCGCGCACCCGGATGCCGAGATCACGGTCCGCGGGCGGCGCATGGCCGTGCACGCGACGTTGATCCCGGACGACGAGCGGGATGCCGCGTGGGCGATCATGGAGGCGCAGTGGCCGGACTATCGCGACTACGAACGCGACTCCGGACGTACCGCGCGCATCTTCCGCCTGCAGCCGGTGCGCAGGTAGTCCGCTGCCGAGCGGCCGTCAGGGCGTGAGCATCGCGACCGTGCGGGGCCGCACGATCAGCCACAGTGCCAGCACGCCGATCACGGCGCACCCGGCCATGACGGCGGCCATCGTCGTCGCGGTGATGCCGGCATCGCGCGAGATCCATCCGACGACCGGCGAGATCACGCCGGCGATGCCGAAGTTCGTCGCTCCGATCAGCGATGCCGCGGTGCCCGCGGCCTTGCCGTGCCGGTCGAGGGCGAGCACCTGGACGCAGGGGAAGGTGAACCCGCACGCGGTCATGAAGACGAAAAGCGGGATGACGGTGCCCCACAGGCCGAACCCGAGCTGATCGAAGGCGATGATCGCGAATGCGGCGACGACGAGCACCGCGGTCGAGTACGCCATGACCCACTGCGGACCGAAGCGCGCCGCGAGACGGGAGGCGAACTGGACGCCGACCACCACGCCGAAGGAGTTGGCGGCGAAGAGCAGTCCGTACTGCTGGGCGTCGAAGCCGAAGGACTGCTGGAACAGGAACGAGGATGCCGACAGGTACGAGAACAGTCCGCTGAAGGTCATCGCGCCGATCACGAGGGCTCCGATGAACACGCGGTCGCGGAGCACGCTGCGGTAGCGCTGCAGCACGGTGGTGCTGCCCTTGTCGCTGCGACGAGCCTTGGGCAGGGTCTCGGGGATCACGAAGATCGTGCAGAGCAGCATGACGGCGCCGTAGATCGCGAGGACGACGAAGATCCCCCGCCACGGCATGATCGCCAGCAGCGCGGAGCCGATCAGCGGTGCGGCCACCGGCGCCACACCCGACACGAGCGCGAGGCGCGAGAGCATCACGACCAGGCGCTTGCCGCCGAACAGATCGCGGACGATCGCCATGGCGACGACCCCGCCGGCGGCAGCGCCCATCCCCATTCCCACCCGGGCGATCATGAGAAGTTCGATCGACGGGGCGAGCGCGGCAGCGACACTGGCGACGACGTGCAGCGCGGTCACCGCCAGCAGGGGGACGCGTCGGCCGACCTTGTCGCTGAGCGGACCGACGATCAGCTGCCCGAGAGCGAAGCCGACCATCGTGCCGGTCAGCGTGAGCTGGATCACCGCTGCGGTCGTTCGGAAGTCGGTCTCGAGCACCGGGAATGCGGGCAGATACAGGTCGATCGTGAACGGTCCGAGCGCGGTGAGCGCTCCGAGAAGAACGATGTAGAGAACCCGGCGGCGATGCGGGATCGCATCGCCCGGGTGGAGCATGATGGGCGCGGTAGCGGGATTCCTGCCCAGGGTGCGGATCGCCCCGGTCGTCAGCGCGGGCGGTCGCGGGGTCGCCGCAGCGATGCGCGCAGTCTCGGGGGTCGTGGGCGCGGCGTTCGTGGGCGCGGTCGTGGGGGCGTTCGATGTACGCGGCGTCGCGGATTCGGAGTTTCGTGTGGGCTTCTGAGTGGGAGTAGACGCGGTATCGAGCAAAGTCGTTTCGTTTCGGCGGCGAGGCGGGAAGAAGCGTCGACACCGGCGGTCCGGCTCAGGCGCAGGGAGCGAGTTCGTCGAACGTCCCGAATCGATTCGACACATCCATGATACCGGATGCCCGGAGCGCCTCCATGACCCGACCGCTCGGCGCGCACACGGTTCAGCCAGGCCACTGTCGGCGCCTTCTCAGTCCTCTTCGCATGCGCTCGAATAGGATGGACGCATCTTCCCCCATTGCAGCCCACTCGTTCCCGACGGGCGCCCGAGCCGAGATCACACACAATGACCCCGACACCATCGCGCCCGATCGAAAAGAAGACGAGCGGCAATCCCGCCACACAGGCGCGGATCTCGCAGACCGTGAAACAGCAGCGCGAGCAGAAGCGCCAGGAGAAGCTCGCGGAGTACCAGAAGCAGCTCGCGAAGCGCCGTCGAAGCAAACTCGTGTCGTGGACGGTCGGATCGGTCGTCGCCATCGGCGTCATCGTGGCCATCGTCGCCTCCATCGTCTTCGCGCCGACGCCCCCGCCGACGCTCAGCCCCGGCGACGGCGACGGCAGCGGGATCGAAGGCGTCGAGACCTTCGAGAACACCTCGAACCACGTCGAAGGCGTCGTCGAGTACGAGCAGACACCGCCCGCGGGTGGAGATCACAACGTCGTCTGGCTCAACTGCGGTATCTACAGCGAGCCGGTGCCCGAGGTGAACGCGGTGCACTCGCTCGAGCACGGCGCCGTGTGGGTCACGTATGACGCGGCCGCGGTCAGCGACCAGGAGCTCTCGGCGCTTCGCGCTCAGCTGCCGTCGAGCTACGTCATCCTCTCCCCCTACGAGGGCATGGACTCGCCGATCACGCTGAGCGCGTGGAACGCGCAGCTGAAGGTCGACTCCGCGGACGACGCCCGCGTCTCGGAGTTCCTCACCGCGTACTGGCGCAACCAGAACGCGCCCGAGCCGAACGCCTCCTGCTCCGGCGCGCTCGACGGTCCGGGCAGGCAGTAGCCGCGATGAGCGACGACGCGCCCGCCGCCACGGCGCCGCGGCGCTGGATCCTCGTCGTTCTCGCGTGCCTTGCGATCGGCGGACTGGCGTTCGCGATCGGGCGCTTCTCGACGTTCAGCGCGTCGTCGGTCGTCGCCGCGCCGTCGACGGATTCCGCTGAGGCGGGGTTCGCCCGCGACATGCAGGTGCATCACGGGCAGGCCGTCGAGATGGCGATGCAGATCTACCGCACGACAGAGGACACCGAGCTGCGCACGTTGGCGTACGACATCGCGACCGGGCAGTCCGCGCAGCGGGGCGAGATGTTCGACTGGCTCGTGCAGTGGGGTCTGCCGCAGGCGGGCGCCCCGCTCATGAGCTGGATGGCGGATGTCGACAGCGGGCACGGCGACCATGAGGGCTCCTCGGCCGATCCCCTCGACGAGGCCGAGCTGCGCGCCCTGATGGGACTGGCGACGGATGCCGAGCTCGCCGAACTGCGCGCTGCGACCGGCGGCGAGGCGGACTGCCTGTTCCTCCGTCTCATGATCCGCCACCACGAAGGCGCGATCCCGATGGCCGAGGCGATCCTCGAGCAAGCGTCCGAACCGCGCGTGCTCGTCGTGGCCACGAGCATCAAGAACGGTCAGTCCGCCGAGATCGACGCGATGAAGAGCATGCAGGCCCGCTTGGGCTGCGGCGGCTGACTTGCCGGGTGGGTGCGCAGGCACCGTGCGACCCGGCGGCGCCTCGCTACAGTGAACGGGTGAGCGAGCCCACCGCACCCGCCCGGCGCCGACCGGTCACGGTGACGATCGCGGTGATCCTGGTGTACATCAGCGGCGTGACGACCGCGGCCATGGGCACGCTGATCCTGCTGAGCAGGTACCGCGTCGAGCCGGCCCAGGTCCTTCCGGTATCCCTGCTCGGCGCCGCGGTCATCCTGTTCGGTCTGCTCACCCTCGCGGTCGCCTCCGGTGTCTCGCGCGGCCGCCGCCTTGCGCGGCTCCTTCTCACGATCTACATCGGGATCCAGGTCACGCTTCAGGTCGTCACGATCATCTCGACCGAGTCGTGGGATTGGAGCGCGCTGACGGAGATGGCCGTGGATGCCTTCATCGTGATCGCGCTGTGGGCGCCGCCCGGTTCGCGCTACTTCGGCGAAGTCCGCGTCGACGAGATCGCCGACGCCGCGGCAGCCTGATCGAGCTCGACTGCGGGCTCGGGGATCCTCCTCGTACCCGCGGCGAGCGACTTCGCGACGAACCGGCGGTGGAAGAACCGCACCACTTCGATCGCGCCGATCGTGCACACCGTCACGACGGCCACGAGGTACGCGCACTCCTCGCCCGGATCGACGAGCTGGAAGAACTCGGTCGAGAGCGGGACGGTGAAGATCACGACGAGGGCGATGAACATCGCGCCGATGACGAGCACCTTGTATCGGTTGAGCGGACGCGAGAGCACCGTCAGCACCCAGATTCCGACGATCGCGAGGATGATCGTGGAGCCGGTGCGCAGCTGCGCCTCCTCGACGCCGATCGCCATCGCGCCCAGGGTGTACAGGGTCAGCGCGATGGCGATGATCACCCCGGACGGGATCGCGAAGCTCAGCGATCGCTTGAGGAACCCGGGCACGTAACGCTGCGAGTTCGGCATCAGAGCGAGGAAGAAGGCCGGGATGCCGATGGTCAGCCCGTCGGTGATGGACAGCTGCCGGGGCAGGAACGGGAACTCCAGCACGAGGATCCCGAACAGGATCGCCAGCCCGGTCGCGTAGGCGGTCTTCGTCAGGAACAGCATGGAGACGCGCTCGACGTTCGCGATGACCTGGCGTCCAGCGGCGACGACGTCGGGCAGGTGCGAGAACTGGCCGTCGAGCAGGACGAGCCGCGCCACGGCTTTCGTCGCGGCCGCGCCCGAGTTCATGGCGA
The DNA here is from genome assembly GCA_963713325.1 of uncultured Actinomycetota bacterium. Classification (GTDB taxonomy): domain Bacteria; phylum Actinomycetota; class Actinomycetes; order Actinomycetales; family Microbacteriaceae; genus Microbacterium. The sequence goes on along the minus strand of CAVQLL010000004.1, from coordinate 74,542 downwards.
TCCCGATGTCGGCGGTCTTGATCGCGAGTGCGTCGTTGACCCCGTCGCCGGTCATCGCGACGGTGTGTCCGCGGCCCTGCAGCCCGACCACCATCCGCTTCTTCTGCTCGGGCGTGACGCGACCGAACACCGTGTGACTCTCCAGGATCTCGCCGAGCTCCGCGTCGTCGTCCGGGAGCTTGCGGGCGTCGAACCCCTCCGCCGTATCGAGGCCGACCTCGCGCGCGATCGCGGCGACCGTGCGCGGGTTGTCGCCGGAGATGATCCGGATGCCGACCCCCTGCGCCTTGAAGTACGCGAGCGTGTGCGCGGCATCCGGTCGCACCTGCTCGCGGAACGTCAGCACGATGGCCGGGGCGACGCCTGCCGGAAGCCGCTCGGCTTCGACATCGGCTTCGGTGAGCGCGGCGGCGGAGCGCGCGAGGACGAGCGTGCGACGCCCGGACGAGGCGAGATCGATGACAGTGCGGCCGAGCTCTCCGGCGGGGTCTGACGCGGCATCGCCGAACACCATCTCCGGCGCGCCGAGCACCCACGTGCCGCCCTCCGGCGAGGCGAAGGAGACCGCGCTCCACTTGCGGGCCGAGGAGAACGGGATGTACGCGGTGACCTGCGGCGCGGCATCCGCCGGGAACGGCTCGCGCAGGCACCGTGCGGTGGCGTTGGCATCCGGTGCCGCCCCGTACCACGCCAGCGTCCCCTCCCAGCCGGATCCCGCACCCGCGAGCGGATGTGAGCCGTCGAAGACGATGTCGCCGCCCGTGAGGGTGCCGGTCTTGTCGAGGCAGATCACGTCGACGCGTGCCAGGCCCTCCACCGCCGGAAGCTCGTTCACCAGCACCTGCTTGCTCGCGAGCCTGGCGGCGCCCACGGCGAACGCGATCGAGGTCACCAGCACCAGTCCGAGCGGGATCATCGCGGTCAGCGACGCGATCGTGTTGACCACGGCCTGCACCCACGTGCCGCTCTCCCACGCCTGCACCCATCCGCCCGCGACCATCATCTGCGCGTTGAGCACCAGCAGGCCGATCGGGCCGATCCCCCAGCCCACCCATTTCAGCACGCGGTCGATCGAGGTCCGCAGTTCCGACGAGACCAGCGAGAACCGCTTCGCCTCCCCGGCGAACTTGTTCGCATAGGAGTCCGCGCCGACCCGCGTGACCTGAGCATCGCCCTCGCCCGCGACGACGACCGACCCGGACAGCGCGTCGTCGCCGTGGCTCTTGTCGACGGGGTCGGACTCGCCCGTCAGCATCGATTCGTCCATCTGCAGGGCGCGGTCGTCCACGACGACGGCGTCGGCGGGAACCTGGTCGCCGGCACGCAGCACGAGGATGTCGTCGAGCACGACTTCCGCCGGGGCGATCTCGAGCTCCTGCCCGTCGCGACGCACCCGCGCGCGCGGGGCGTTCAGCAGGGCGAGCCGGTCGAGGGCGCGCTTGGCGCGGAACTCCTGGACGCAGCCGATGATCGCGTTCGCGAACGCCGCGAGGCCGAAAAGCGCGTCCTGCCACCGACCGAGGAGCAGAAGGATGAGGAAGCAGGCGCCGACGATCGCATTGAACAGAGTGAAGACGTTGGCGCTGACGATGTTCCAGACGCTCCGGCTGGAATCCGCGGTGAACGCGTTCGTGGTGCCGGCCGCGACGCGCTCGGCGACCTCGACCTGCGTGAGGCCGATCGCCGGGTCGACGGGCGTGGGCTGGGCGTCGACGTCCGTCACGGCATCCATGGGTCACACCCTATTGGGGGCGACCCGGGGAGTGCGTGGCGCCGCACGCACTCCCCTGGTGACTCAGCCCTTGGTCGCGCCGGCGAGGAGCCCCCGCACGAAGAACCGCTGGAGCGCGAAGAACACGATCAGCGGCGCCAGGATCGACAGGAAGGTGCCCGCCGCCTGCAGGAACCACTGGTTGCCCCAGGTGCCCGATAGCGATGCCAGGGATTGGGTCATCGGCAGAGACGACGATGGCGCGAATATCGTCGCCACGAGCAGGTCGTTCCAGACCCATATGAACTCGAGGACGGCGAACGACGCCAGCGCGGGGGCCGCAAGGGGCAGGATCATCCGGAAGAAGATCTGGCCGTGCCCTGCGCCGTCGACCCGTGCCGCCTCGATGATCTCGCTCGGGATCTCCGCGATGAAGTTGTGCAGCAGGAACACCGCGAGGGGAAGGGCGAAGATCGTGTGCGCGATCCACACGGTGGCGAAGCTGTGGTCGATCTCCCGAAGTTCCAAGCCAGGGAAGATCATCACGTCGTTGATGGTCAGTCCGCGGGAGAACAGGCTCAGCAACGGCACCAGTGCCATCTGGATCGGGACGATCTGCAGCGCGAACACCGCGATGAACAGCAGGTTCTTGAACTTGAAATCGATCCAGGCGAACGCGTACGCGAACAGGGATGCGACCACGAGTGAGAACGCCACGACCGGGATCGTGATCGCCAGCGAGTTCAGGAACGACTCCGCGAGCGTCAGCGTCGTTCCGCCGGAGGTCAGCGCAGCGGCGTAGTTCCCGAGCGAGAAGTCCGGATCCGTGAAGACGGTCCACCACCCCGAGGTCTGGGTGTCGGCGGGCGGTCGGAACGAAGTGACGAGAAGCCCGAACGTCGGGATCGTCCAGAAGAAGGCGATGGCGATCGCCGCGATCGTCGCACCCTTGGAGGTGAGCCGCTTCTGCGCCGACTTCTCGTGCTTGCGGGTGTCGCGGGCGAGCTGGCGAGCGCTGCGCGGGTCGGCGACCGGCTCGATAACCTCGATGGTCATCGGATCTCCCTCTGCTTCCTGATCTGAATGACGTTGAAGACGATGAGCGGCACCACGAACAGGAACAGCACGACCGCCAGGGCGGCCGAGTGTCCGTAGCTCTGGAATCGCTGCTGCTGGTTGACCATCTCGAATGCGAGGACCGTCGAGTTCGACCGGCCTCCGGTCATCACCGCGACCACGTCGTAGATCTTCAGCGATCCGATGGCGACCGTTGTGACGACGACGACGATGGAGGACCGGATGCCGGGAAGCGTGACATTGCGGAAACGCTGCCACGCGTTGGTTCCGTCGATCTCTGCCGCCTCCATCTGCTCGATCGGAACCGCCTTCACCGCCGCGGAGAGGATCACCATGGCAAGGCCCGTCTGACTCCAGATGAACACCGCGAGCAGGCACAGCGTGTTGAAGAGGGGCTCGACGGCGAGCCAGGATATCGGTTGACCCCCGAAGGCCACGACGATCGCGTTCAGGAGTCCGATCTGCTCTCCCTGGCGGTAGTCGTACATCAGCTTCCAGATGATGCCCGCGCCGACGAACGATATGGCGAACGGCATGAAGATGAGCACCTTCAGGTACTTCTCGCCGCGGGCCTTGTCGATGAACACGGCGTACGCGAGGCCGATGATCGTCGCGAACGTGGGAGCGACGAGAACCCAGATGATCGTGTTGATGACCGACCAGAAACCCTCGGGGTTGGTGAAGGTCCACACGTAGTTCTCGAGTCCGACGAAGGTCTGGCCCGTCTTGTCGAAGAAGGACGCGAAGATCGTCGCGATGGCCGGATAGATGAGCCCGATGAGGAGCAGGATCACCGCCGGCGCACTGAAGATGATGAGCTGGAACAGGTACCCCGCGCCCTGACGCGCGCGCAGGTCTGCGTAGAAGAGCAGCGCACCCAGGATGATCGCGATCAGGATCACGTAGACCACCGCGCCCTGGTACGGGCGAAGGAGCATGAAGGCGATCACCGGAAGGATGAAGCACGCTGCCACGCGCAGCCAGAAGTAGCCGCGGCCCGACCGTGGCGCGTATTCGATGAGCAGCAGGATCAACCCGACGACCGCTCCGAAGACGATCAGCACGAGGGGGATCTGCACGATCGGCCCCAGGTCTCCGAGCCATCTGAAGAAGCTGTTCAGCGAGACCCCGAGCGAGACCGGCCGAGGATCCTCGATCGGCGGCCGTGTGATCATGAAGATGAACAGCGCGGCCACCAGGATGAAGCCGATGGAAACGACGATCATCGTCGTCCTGTGCTTCTTGGCCAGCCGGTTACGCCGTTCGACGGCGTCCAGATCCGTTCTGTCGGGAGCCGGCGTGGTGCCGGTCTCCACCTTTGCTTCAGACATGGATCCCCTTCCGAGTGCGTCGTTGGACTCTTGGATGCCTCACACCGCAGTGCGCGTTCCGCGACCTGCGGCCTTAGGTCGGCGTGCGAGCGGGGTCACCATCTCGATGACCCCGCTCGTCGCCGTCACTGTCTAGTTCTCGTAGCCGGCCTGAATGTCGCTGAGGACTGTTGCCGTGTCCTTGCCGTCGATCCAGTCGACCATGCCCTTCCAGAACGATCCCGAACCCACGGTGGAGGGCATCAGGTCCGAAGCATCGAAACGCACGGTGGTGTTCGGATCCTGCAGCAGCTCCATCGTCTCGGTGAGGAACTCGCTGGAGGCGAGGCTCGGGTCGGCGTTCAGGTTGGCGGAGATGTTGCCGCCGAGGCTGACACGCGCGTCCGCCCACTCAGCGCTGGACATGTACTCGAGCACTGCCACGGTCGCCGCGTCGTCCGAGAATGCGGTGACGAACTCGCCGCCGACCTCGACCGTCGCCGCGCCCTCTTCGAAGCCGGGGAGCACGAACGCGTAGACGTCGCCGTCAGGAGCCACGGTCGGCACCTGTCCCTCGGCATTCTCGGTGTCCAGGAAGTTCGCCGACAGGAACGACGCCTGGTGCGTGAGCGGGCAGGCTCCGGTCGCGACAGGAGCGGCCACGGCGGCGAACGCCGTCGAGTTGATGCTCGCCACGTCGCCGAAGCTCGCGTTGACGTATTCCGGGTTCAGCAGGATCTCACCGACGGCGTCGAAGGCGTCCGCGATCTCAGGATCGGTGAACTTCACCTCGTTGGCCACCCACTGGTCGTAGACCTCGGGACCCGACTGGCGCAGGACGAGGTCCTCGATCCAGTCCGTGCCCGGCCAGCCGGAGGCGGCCTCGGACGAGAAGCCCGCGCACCAGGGAGCGGCGCCCGTCTTCTCCTGGATGGTCGCGGTCAGCTCGAGCAGCTCGTCCCACGTCTTCGGAACCTCGACGCCCCACTCCGCGAATGAGGTCGGCGAGTACCACACGAACCCCTTGACGTTCGCGAGCATCGGAGCAGCGTAGAAGACGTCGTCGAACGTGCCGTACGCCTTCCAGTCTTCCGACCAGTTCTCATCGACGTTGGCTTCGACGCCTTCGGGCGCAGGCTGGACCTCGCCCGTCTCGACGAGTGTCTTGAGCAGCCCGGGCTGGGGCACGATCGCGATGTCGGGAGCGTCGCCGCCCTGGACCTTCGTGACGATGTTGCCCTCGAAGGCCTTGTCGCCGGTGTACTCGACGATGATGCCCGTGTCTTCGGTGAATTGATCGAAGGACTTCTGCATGTTCTCGGCCTCGATGCCGGTGATGCCGCCCGAGATGCTGACGGTTTCGCCTTCGACCGATCCAGAGTCCCCTGAGTCGTCGCCACCGCCCTCGGCACAGCCGGCCAGGGTCAATGTCGCGATCGCCATCACGCCGATTGCGATCGATGTCCGACGCCCTGCAGGTGAACGCATTCCAGTCATTTCTGCCTCCTCGTTGAGTGCCGCGCGCGGCGCGCGCGCACCCGGTCCCCAATCGCTGTGAACTAGTCGGGAACCGATTCCATAGCCAACGTAGGGGACAACGCGAGCGCCGCACAATCACCCATTGTCACAACTCGGTAACCGTGCCTTGTCAAGGCTATTCGCCGCCCGGATGCTGACCACTATGCTGATCCCTGCGCTCGGGCAGAGGCGTCTTCGTGGTGTGGGATCGTTTCCACATTCGGCTGTCGAGGCGACGGCCCCGAGTTCGGGGATGGCGCAGTTCGCAGACGCGAAGGAGCACCGATGAGCGGGATCTCGGACGTCGCGCGCCTCGCCGGCGTCTCCAAATCGACCGCGAGCAGAGCCCTCAGCGGCACCGGGTACGTGTCCGAGGAGACGAGGGTCAAGGTCGAAGCCGTCGCGACCTCCCTCGGATACGTCCCCTCGATGAATGCGGCGAGTCTCGTGACCGGACGCACGCGCAACGTCGGCGTCGTGATCCCCTACGTCAACCGGTGGTTCTTCGCAGAGGTGCTCGAGGGCATCCAGGGAGCGCTCCTGGAGCGAGGCCTCGACCTCACGCTCTACGACGCCAAGCCCGGAACCGAAGCGCGCAGCAAGATCTTCGAGGACTTCCTCGCCCGCAAGCGGTTCGACGGCCTCATTGCGATCGGGCTCGAGCCGGATCACCACGAGCTCGAACGCCTCCTGACCATCGGCAAGCCGGTCGTCAGCGTCGTCGGGTCCGGCGACACGACGACGGTCATCCAGGTCGATGACGACTACGCCGCGCGGCGGGCGACCGAGCACGTCGTGGCCCTCGGGCACCGTGATGTGGCCTTCCTCGGCGGTGGGCCGGGCGTGCACTGGGCGCAGGTCGATCGGCGCCGGCTCGAGGGCTACCTGACTGCGATGAAGGATGCCGGACTCGCCGATCACATCGCGCACATCCGCTCCGACGTGACGCTGCCCGGAGGCTACGCGGCGGCCGTCGATGCGCTGGGCGATGCACGGGCTCGTCCCACCGCGATCGTCGCGACGTGCGACGAGGTCGCGATCGGCGCGATCATCGCCGCACGACGGCTCGGGGTGCAGGTTCCCAGCGACCTGAGCGTCATCGGCATCGACGACCACGAGTTCGCCGAGATGTTCTCGCTGACGACGCTTCGCCAGTCACCGCGGGAGCAGGGTCGTGTCGCCGTGGAGCTGCTGCTTGCGCACCTCGACGATCCCGGGCGGGCACCTACGACCGTGCGCATGCAGGCTCAGCTGGTGGTGCGCAACTCCACCTCCGCACTCGACCCCCGGCTGTCGGCCGTCGCGATCGACGGCAGGCAGCACGGCCAACGCTGACGCGCACGATGACCGCGGCCCAAGCCTTCGGTCGCGTCCCCGGCGAGCGGTCGAGACGCACGAATGCCCCGGATGAAGCATCCGGGGCATTCGTTCGAGAAGTCGTGAGCGCCTGAGGCGCCCGTGACTACTTGAGGGTGACGGTCGCGCCGGCCTCTTCGAGAGCAGCCTTCGCCTTGTCAGCGGCCTCCTTGGTCGCGCCCTCGAGCACGGCCTTGGGGGCGCCGTCGACGACGGCCTTGGCCTCGCCGAGACCGAGAGCGGTGAGCTCGCGGACGACCTTGATGACCTGGATCTTCTTGTCGCCCGCGGCCTCGAGCACGACGTCGAACGCCGTCTGCTCCTCGACCTCTTCGGCGGGGGCGGCACCGGCGGCAGCCGGGCCGGCCACGGCGACGGGCGCCGCGGCGGTGACCTCGAAGGTCTCCTCGAACTTCTTCACGAACTCGCTGAGCTCGATGAGCGTGAGCTCCTTGAACGCGTCGAGGAGCTCGTCAGTGGTGAGCTTTGCCATGATGTTTCTCCTTGCTTGGGGTTTCTGTCAGCCGCGCCCTGGTCAGGCGGCGGACTCCTGCTTCTCACGCAGCGCGTCGACCGTGCGAACGGCCTTCGACAGCGGGGCGTTGAACAGATATGCGGCGCCGAACAGCGAGGCCTTCATCGCACCGGCGAGCTTCGCCAGCAGGACTTCACGGCTCTCAAGGTCAGCGAGCTTGTTGACCTCATCCGCGGTCAGGGCGGCACCGTCGAAGTACCCGCCCTTGATCACGAGAAGAGGGTGTGCCTTGGCGAAGGCGCGCAGACCCTTTGCGACGGTGACCGGGTCACCGTGCACGAAAGCGATGGCCGAGGGACCCTTGAGGTCCTCGTCCAGCGTCGAGATCCCCGCCTTGTTGGCGGCGATCTTGGTCAGCGTGTTCTTCACCACGGCGTAATCCGCGTCCTGACGAATGCTGTTGCGCAGCTCCTTGAGCTGGGCAACCGTCAGACCGCGGTACTCGGTCAGCAGAACGGCGGTCGAGTCCTCGAAATGCTTCGTGAGCTCGGCGACCGATGCATCCTTCTGCGCCATGGCCACTCCTTGTGTGTACGAGACGCTCCACGATGGCGGGGCGTCGGCCTCGGCATCCGGTCACGCGATCCTGCACCGCAATGAAAAAAGCTCCGGCGCAAGCGCACGGAGCAGGATTCTCGGAGAGATTCTTTCGCACACCTGCGCGGGCCCCTGCACTGCAGAGCTTCGATCTTCATGCGCTTGCGCGCACTCCGATGACCGGCGGTCTTTGGCTACCGACCAGAATACGTGATGCCGGACGCCCGGCCAAATCGCGGTGCCCGCCTCAGCGGGCCGACCCGGGTGAAGCGGGCCGGCGGGCCAGAACGAACGCGGTCGCCTCCGCGCGGGAGCCGACGCCGAGCTTGCGGAAGATCTTCGCGACATGGAACTTGACGGTGTTCTCGCTGATGCCGAGGTTCGCCGCGATCTCCCGGTTGCGCTGGCCGGCGATGAGCAGGCTGAGGACCTCCGCCTCGCGCGGGCCGAGATCCCACGCGCGCGGCGGCGCGGCCAGCGCCGCGGGCGGGTCGAGCGGCATCACCACCGACATCTCGGTGCCCCACCCCGGTGTCGCCTCGAACGAGAGCCGGCCGTTCAGCGCCAGCACGCGCTGACGGACGAGCCGCAGCTGAACGCTCTCATCGGAGAGGTCGCCCGGCCCATCGTCGCGGACGTTGATCAGCAGGTTCGTCCCGTCGCAGTCCCATTGCACCCGCACACGGCTGACGTCGTGCCGGTCGACGAGGGCGAGGATGGACCCGCGCACCACCGCCCGCGCTCCGTGGGCGATCTCGCTGGGGAGTGCGCGGCCGTCTACCGGCGGTTCGACGAACTGCACGTCGATGTCGCGGTAGCGCACGAGGGGACGGAGGTCGTCCCGAAGCCGCTCGAACGCAGTCGTGACGGGCTCTTCCGTGAACGTTCGGACGCGGTCGCTCGCCGTCCGCAGGTGAACCATGCCCTCCGCGGCGATCTGAGTTGCCGTCCGTCGCGCCGCCCGGTCGTCCAGCGTGGACGAGCGGAGGGCCGCGAGGACCGATTCCAGGGTCGTGGAGTACTCGTCGGCGAGCTCGGTCAGCGCCTCCATACGCACGCTCGAAGTGGCGCGGGCGAGCTGCAGATAGTCGGGGGATGCCGCATCCGCCAGCTCCTGGACCCGCAGAGCCACGATGTTCCAGAGCTGCAGCACCGCCGCGTCGCTGTCCTGGCCACCGGGCTCCGCGAGCACGAGCAGCGCCCCGTTGTTCGACAGCGCTTGGAAGGCGTAGACCTCCCCGGTCGCCGTCGGCATCGCGCCCCGCCTCGTGTGGCCGGGTCCGAGCATTCGGCGCAGCTCGTCGAGGGCGAGGAACGAGACGCCGTCGACGAACGACGTCGCACCCGCGCCCTCGCGCTGACCGCCGGCGGCGTCGGCGACGAGGAACACGAGCGCGGAGTGCGGGATCAGCGGCGCCAGGAACGCGGAGAGCCGCTGCGGAATGAGGGCGGGCGGAGCGGTGAGCACCTCGGCGAGACCTCGGATCGTCTCGACGCCCTGCGCCACGTCGTCGAGACCGGCATGGCTCTGCACTGAGGTCATGAACCCCACGATACGGATGCCCTACCCGTTCGGGTAGGGAGAACGACCCTGAGGAGCGATCGCACTACTCGAATGGAGCGATCAGGATCGGGGAGGGGCGGGGGCGACTCGCTCCGAGAGGAAGGACGAGGATGTCTGCGAACAGAGCGGTCGCCTACGAGGGGCCCGGCGTCGTGAAGGTGATCGACACCGACTACCCCGATTTCGAGCTCCATGACGGGCCGGGGGTCAACCCCGCGAACGTCGGCAGGAGGATTCCGCACGGAGTGATCCTCCGAACGGTCGCGACGAACATCTGCGGTTCCGACCAGCACATGGTGCGGGGCCGCACCACAGCACCCGAGGGACTCGTGCTCGGGCACGAGATCACCGGCGAGGTCGTCGAGACCGGCCCGGACGTCGAGTTCATCAAGGTGGGCGATCTCGTCTCTGTGCCCTTCAACATCTCCTGCGGCCGCTGCCGCAACTGCAAGGAGGGCAAGACCGGGATCTGCCTGAACGTCAATCCCGACCGGCCCGGCAGCGCCTACGGCTACGTCGACATGGGTGGATGGGTCGGCGGACAGGCCGAGTACGTGCTCGTGCCGTACGCGGACTGGAACCTGCTCCGCTTCCCCGACCGCGACCAGGCGCTTGAGAAGATCCTCGACCTGGCGATGCTGTCCGACATTTTCCCGACCGGCTTCCACGGCGCCGTCACCGCCGGCGTCGGAGTGGGCTCCACGGTCTACATCGCCGGCGCCGGCCCCGTGGGTCTCGCGGCGGCCGCCGGTGCGCAACTGCTCGGCGCGGCCGTCGTGATCGTCGGCGACCTCAACGAGGACCGCCTGGCACAGGCGCGCAGCTTCGGATGCGAGACCGTCAACGTCGGCGAAGGCTCTGTGCCCGATCAGCTCGAGCAGCTCCTCGGCGTGCCCGAAGTGGATGCCGCCGTCGATGCGGTCGGGTTCGAGGCGCGCAGCGAAGGACACGGCGCACAGGCGAAGGAGGCGCCGGCGACCGTGCTCAACTCCCTGATGGGCGTGACGGCCGCAGGCGGTGCGCTCGGCATTCCGGGTCTGTACGTCACCGGCGACCCGGGTGCGGTGGACGATGCCGCCAAGGTCGGCTCGCTCTCGATCAGCCTGGGCACCGGGTGGGCGAAGTCGCTGTCGTTCACCACCGGGCAGTGCCCGGTGATGCGCTACAACCGGAAGCTCATGATGGCGATCCTGCACGACAAGGTCCACATCGCGGACGCCGTCAACGCCAAGGCGATCACGCTCGACGACGCGCCGCAGGGCTACGCCGAGTTCGACGCGGGCGCCGCCACCAAGTACGTCCTCAACCCCAACGGGTACATCACGGCCGCCTGACCCCCCGACTCCCCCATCGAACAGAAAGCAGAAGGAGCACGATCATGACGAACGTCACCTTGGCAGACGCCCGCCGCGTCATCGCCGCAGCAGAGAAGAAGGCCGATGAGATCGGCCAGCCCATGAACATCGCCGTCGTCGATTCGGGCGGCAACCTGGTCGCACACGTCCGGCAGGACGGCGCGTGGATCGGCAGCGTCAACATCTCGATCAACAAGGCCTGGACCTCGAAGGCGTTCGACATCTCGACGAAGGATCTCGGCGACAACGCGCAGCCGAACCAGCAGTTCTACGGCATCCACGCCACGAACGGCGGGAAGGTCGCGATCTTCGCAGGCGGCATCCCGCTGGTGCGCGACGGCGCGGTCGTGGGCGCGGTCGGTGTCAGCGGCGGCTCGGGCGAGCAGGACCACTCCGTCGCTGAGGCGGGTGTCGCGGGGTTCTGACAGCCGCTCTGCGAACGGCGCCCAGCGCGCTCGCCGATTCATTCACGCAGGGCCGCGCCACGGGGACAGGTCGACTTTGTGCCCGTCGGCGTCCGAGAGGGTCCACCAATTCGGTGCGTGACTGTCATCCGCGACCGAGCCACCCGCCTCGATCGCGGCCGCCACGCGCGCCTCGAGCACGTCGCGGGGGCCGTTCACGTCGAGGTGCGACTTCCCGCGGAGCGACCGCTGCACGGGTTGGAACCAGATGAGCGGGCCGCGGCCGTCGGCGTCGAACAGGACGCCCTCGGCGACCTCGTCGAACCCCGTGGCCGCCTTCCAGAACGGAATGATCGCCGCCGGGTCGGGGGTGGTGACGGCGAGCATGAGTTCCTGCATGCGGTCGGTCCGGGCCTCGATGCCGAGTTCGCGCGCGGCCGCGGAGATCTGCTGCGCGAGGGCGACGTCTTTGGTCGTGAGCCCGTGTGCGGAGTGGGTGAGGAGTCGCACGCGGACGGTCCCGTAGCGGACGTCGACATCCGGGTGATGGTTCGCCTGCTCGGCGAGCTCGGTGATAGCGCCGAACAGCTTCGCGCCGGTGGCGAAGTCGCGGGTGCGGAACAGCGCAGACGCCCCGGTCACTCGCGCGCGCCAGTCCTCGACTCCCGCGGCGGCGCGGAATTCGGCTGGGGTGATGGTGTCCATACCTCCGACGATGCCACTCCCGGCTGTCAATGCAAGAGGCAGCCACGCCACCGCGGACGACATTATGTCCAGACGACGTCGCCGAAGGACATGCGGCTGCAGGCCGGTCCGCATGTCGCCCCGCGCGAGTCGTCCACCCGGCGTAGGGTCGAAAACGTGACCCCCGAACTCGCCGCCCGGATCGTCGCGGACTCCCGCGACCGAGTCGCGTGGGCGCGGGCACGCTCGCGGGGCATCACCGCCACGGATGTCGCCACCCTGACCTCCGCGAACGCCATCGCGAAGGCGGCGGACGCGAAGCTGATGGGCTCGGGCTTCTCGGGCAACGCGTACACCGCGCACGGGCGCGAGCGCGAACCCGAGATCGCACGATGGGTGGCCGGCACGCACGGCATCCTCCCCTCGAGCGCGCTCTTCCATGCCGTCGTCGAGAAGCGGCACCTCGCCACCCCCGACGGCGTCGTCGTCGACGGCGCGGGGCGGGTCACGCTCTGCGAGATCAAGACGACGAACAAGTCGTGGCGCAGCATCCCCCGCTCGTACCTGCGGCAGGTGTGGTGGCAGCAGCACGTGCTCGGCGCCGAGCGCACCCTCGTGGCGTGGGAGGAGCACGACGCGTTCGTGCCCGTCGGAGACGAACCGCGATGCGAGTGGGTCGACCGCGACGAAGCCGAGATCGCGAAGCTCGTCGGCCTTGCGACCGCGCTGATCGACGAGCTGCATCGGCGCACCACGCTGCGGAACTCCCATGGCCTCCAGGAAGAGCGGATGCCGCGACCAGTCGTCACTCGGGAGCCCTTCCGGGCACTGGCCCTCGCCGATTGAGCAAATGGTTGACCGGAGTCAACCATTTGCTATATAGTTGACGCCAGTCAACCAATCGCGCCATCGCCGTCGCGCACGCTCCCTGCTCCGAAAGGGCCCTTCAATGGCCTCTGTCACCACCACCGGCGAAGCCGAAGTCGTCGCTCCCCCGCGCATGTCGCACCGCAAGGTGCTCGAGGCGCTGTCGGGCCTCCTGCTCGGCATGTTCGTCTCGATCCTCGCGGCGACGGTCGTCTCCACGTCGCTGCCGGTCATCATCCACGACATCGGCGGCGACCAGTCCGCCTTCACGTGGGTCGTCACCGCCACGCTGCTGACCACGGCGATCTCCACACCGATCTGGGGCAAGCTCGCCGACCTGTTCAACCGCAAGCTGCTCATCCAGCTGGCCCTGATCATCTTCGTGCTCGCGACCGCGGCCGCCGGGTTCTCGCAGGATCCCGGCACGCTCATCGCGTTCCGTGCGGTGCAGGGCATCGGCGCCGGCGGCCTCGCCGCCCTCAGCCAGGTCATCATGGCCGACATCATCAGCCCGCGCGAGCGCGGCCGCTACATGGGCCTGTTCGGCGCGGTGATGGCGCTCGGAACGATCGGCGGCCCGCTCCTGGGCGGCTTCATCACCGACGGCATCGGCTGGCGCTGGAACTTCTACGTCGCGATCCCGTTCGCGATCGCGGCCCTGGTGATCCTGCAGATCACGCTCAACATCGAGAAGCGCCCGAAGAAGAAGGCGCGCATCGACTACTTCGGCATCGTCCTGCTGGCGACATCCGTCTCGCTGCTGCTCATCTGGATCACCAACGCGGGCAAGTCCTACGAGTGGTGGAGCCTCGAGACGATCCTGATGGCGGGTGGTGCGCTCCTGGCCGCGATCGTGTTCGTCATCGTCGAGCTCCGCTCGCGCGAGCCGCTCATCCCGCTGTCGATGTTCCGCAACCGCACCTACACGCTCGCGGTGGTCGCCTCGATCGCCACCGGCATCTCGATGTTCGGCACGTCGGTGTTCCTCAGCCAGTACATGCAGATGGCCCGCGGCGCGACGCCCACCGAGGCAGGCCTGCTCACGCTTCCGATGATCGCCGGTCTGCTCATCGCCTCCATCGTCGTCGGGCAGCTCATCAGTCGCTTCGGGCACTGGAAGCCGTACCTCATCGTCGGCGGCGTCCTGCTCATCGCGGGGTCGTTCCTGCTGTCGACGCTGCACTACGACACGAACTTCGTGCTTGTCTCGCTCTACATGTTCCTGCTCGGAGCCGGTGTCGGCATGACGATGCAGAACCTCGTGCTCATCGTGCAGAACACGGCCAACCCGTCGGAGATGGGCGTCGCAAGCTCGGGCGTCGCGTTCTTCCGGAGCCTCGGCGGCACGATCGGCGTCTCGGTGATGGGCGCCGCACTGGCGACATCCGTCACCGACCTCTTCGCCTCGAGCAAGGAGGCGCTGACCGCGGCGATCATGGGCCTCGGCGCGGATGGCGCCGCGGTCGCCGAGCAGCTGCAGTCCGGCACTCTCCCGCAGGTCAGCGCGCTGCCGACCGCCGTGCGGGTGATCGTCGAGGACATCTACGCCCAGGGCATCGCGCACTCGTTCCTGATCGCCGTGCCGATCGCCGTGATCAGCCTCATCGCGATCATCTTCCTTCCGAACAAGCCGCTGACGCGCATGACGACCTCCGAGCGCCTCGCCGCCGGCGAGGCCGACCTCGCGACGGTCTCGACCGCCGAGGGCATGGCGGCGCTCGAGGCGACCGGATCCGTCCGCACCGTCACGGATACCGCGACCGGAGAGTCGGCGGATGCCGAAGCCGACGCAGCCGATCACAGCCGGTCGTCCGGACGCCGCTAGTGTCGATCGCGATGTCCGATCCCGAAGTCCGAGAGGCGCGCACCGAGGCGGTGCGCGCCCTCGAGGCCGAGTTCAGCGAGCTCATCGGCCGGATGCGACGGATGATGGCCGACAACGCGCAGCGCGTCAGCCCGGGCATGCTGCCCGGGGAATACAAGGTGTTCACCACGATCGTGCGCCGCGAGAGCGTGACCCTCTCCGCCCTCGCGGAGTCGCTGATGGCCGACAAGGGTCAGATCAGCCGCACCGTGCGAGAGCTCGAGGGGCTCGGACTCATCACCCGCACGCCCGACCCCGACGACGGACGATCGAGCCTTCTGTCCCCCACGCCCGAGGGCCTGGAGCGACTCGCTGCAGCGCGCGGACCGCAGGAGACCGTGCTGCTGGACCGGCTCGAAGCGTGGTCCGTCGACGAGATCCGAGACCTCGCGCGGCTCCTGCACGCCCTGACGGCCGGCGAGACGCCCTGACCTGCACACACCGAACACCCGGGTGGGCTTAGTCGGCTGGTAGCACCGGCGTAACACGGGCGAGACATAGGCAGGGTTGACTGTTTCTCACCAGGCAACGAGTGCTGCCGACGTCGACAAGCACGCCGAAGGAGTTCCCCGATGAGATTCCGGCCGTTGCAACCAGCATCAGCCCCCGACGCCACCCTCGTGGCGGTCGCGGACCCACCCGAGAAGATGCGAGCTGCGGTCATCGACGCGACGGGCGACATCGACGTGCTGCACGAGGCGTCCGTCCCCGTACCCGCCCCGGTGCTCAGCGAGCTCCTCGTGCGCATCGTGGCGGCGGGCGTCAACCCGATCGACGCGAAGACACGCGGCGGCGCGGGCGTCTCAGGCGCCATCGCCGCCTACCCCGCGATCCTCGGCTACGACTTCAGCGGCATCGTCGTGCGATCACCGTACGAGTCCCACCCGCTGCATCCCGGCACGCCCGTGTACGGAATGCTGCCCTTCCCCCGCTCCGGCGGCAGTTACGCCGAGTACGCGGTCGTCCCGTCGCTGTCGGTCGCGCGCAAGCCCTCGTCGCTCTCGCACGTCGAGGCCGCCGGCGTGCCAGTGGCTGCGCTCACCGCCTGGGGGCTCGTCGTCGAGACCGCCCACGCGCACGAAGGACAGCGGGTGCTGATCCACGCCGGCAGTGGCGGCGTGGGGCATTTCGCCGTGCAGTTCGCCGCGTACTTCGGCGCGCATGTGACCGCGACCGGCTCCGCCCGCAACGCGTCGTGGCTGCGCGAGCTGGGTGCGTCCGTCGTGATCGACTACACGACGACCCGCTTCGAGGACGTGATCGCCGATGTCGACGTCGTCATCGACCTGGTGGGCAATGTGCACGCGAAGACCGGCGAGCGCTCTCTGAAGGTGGTGCGGCCCGGTGGTCTGTACGTCGTCGTTCCGACCGGGTCATGGCCGGGCTACGCCGAGGCGGCGGCCGACGCCGGCGTGCGGTCCACGAGCTACAAGGTCATCCCGGACGGGAGCGCGCTGGCGACGATCGGGCGCCTGCTGGACTCCGGCGCGGTGCAGGTGTACATCGACCGCGTGTTCGACCTGAAGGATGCCGGGGCCGCGCACGCCGAACTCGAACAGGGCCACACCCGCGGGAAGATCGTGCTGCGGGTCAGCGACGACTGACGGCGCACGGGCAGGTCACGAGCGCGCGGTGATCGGACTCAGGACGCGACGCCCCTCGGCGACGATCTCGTCGGCGATCGCGTCCAGCAACGGCGAGCGCAGGTTCCACTGCTGCCAGTACAGCGGCACGTCGATCGGCGGCCCGCCGAGCTTGACCAGCTCGCCGGCATCCAGCGCCTCCCTCGACTGGAAGCCCGGCAGCAGCGCCCAGCCCAGCCCGATGCGCACGGCCGCCGCGAAGTCGCTCGACGCCGGCACGTAATGGCGGGCGGGCGACGATTCGTCGATCCCGAGGGACCGCAGCCAGAGCGTCTGCACGTCGTCGCGTCGGTCGAAGTCGACGAGGGGCGCGTGGACGAGCGAGGACGGCGTCGCGGGATCCGGCATCCATCGCCGCACGAAAGCCGGCGTCGCGACGGCCTCGTACCGCATCGCCCCCAGCGCACTGACGCGGCACCCGGCGACGGGAGTCGAGCGGGAGGTCACCGCGCCCATCACGGTGCCGGACTCGAGAAGTCCTGCGGTGAAGTCCTGGTCGTCGCGGTGCAGCTCGAAGACGACCGGATGCTGCTCGGACAGGCGGACCAGCGGCTGGAGGAACCAGGTGGCGAGCGAGTCGGCGTTCACCGCGAGCGGCACTGTGGTGCGCGAGCCCTCGTCGCTGTCATCGCCGAGTTCGGCGAGCGTGTCGTGCTCGAGCAGCGCGACCTGTCGCGCCATCCGGACCACCGCGGCACCCGCCTCCGTGAGGCGGGCAGGCTTCGAGCGGACGAGCACGACCCGACCTAACTGCTCCTCGAGCGCCTTGATGCGCTGACTGACCGCCGACGGGGTGATGTGCAGCCGACGGGCGGCGGCATCCAGCGTCCCCTCGTCGACCACGGCGGCGACGGTCTCAGCCAGCTCGACGGGAATCCTCATCATTAGACAGGCTAATGCATCTGTAGAACCATCAGCTGGACTGACAGCGGATGCAACCGTAACGTCGAAGCGTGCTCTCCCCCCTTCTCGCCGGCGTCGGACTCGGCTTCTCGCTCATCATCGCCATCGGCGCCCAGAACCTCTTCGTCCTGCGCCAGGGTCTGCGCAGGGAGCACGTCATCCTCGTCGCGGCGATCTGCGCCGCGTCCGACGCGGCACTCATCGCCCTCGGGGTCTCGGGCATCGGCTTGGTGGTCGCAGCGGTGCCGTGGCTCATCGACGTCGTGCGCTGGGCGGGCGCCGCGTTCCTGGTCGGGTACGGGCTGCTCGCGGCGCGGCGCGCATGGCGGCCGTCGGGTCACACGCTGGGTGCACCAGAGGCGGATGCCGACCCCGACCCGGATGCCTCGGCCCGTCACGAGGGTCGCGCACCGCGACCACGCGGGCCGCGACCCGCGCACTCCCGGTCGCACTCACCTGCCTCGCCCTGACGTGGCTGAATCCGCACGTGTACCTCGACACGGTGTTCCTGCTCGGAACCGTCGCCAACACCCACGGCGACGCTCGGTGGATCTTCGCCGCGGGCGCCATGGCGGCGAGCGTCGTGTGGTTCTTCGCTCTCGCCCTGGGCGCTCGTCTACCTGGGCCGGTGGCTGGGCACTCCGCGGGCCTGGCGCATCCTCGACGCAGTGATCGCGGTCGTCATGATCGGGATCGGCGTGAGCCTCGTTCTTCCGCACTGAGACGTTCTGCGCGCCGCGGTCAGCCGTCGATCTGATCCCTGCGCCGGCGCACCAGCGTACGCACCACATCGTCGGGCAGCGGATGCTCGGGCTGGAACCGGATCGTGCCCTTGTCCAAACCCGAGCCTTCGATCACCTGAACCTCGTCGGCGACGGCGGCGACGGCATCCGGACTGAACGGATAGACCCCGATGTGCTTCTTCGCGCGCATGACCGAGATGAGCGGCTTGCCGCGGTACACCAGCGCAGGCATTCCGTACCCTCTGCCCTGCTCCGCGCCGGGCGCCTCCTCGCGGGCCAGGGCGTAGACGCGGCCGATGACTTCACGGTCTGCGGCGTCGAGCTCGCTCAGATAGTCATCGACGGTTCCCATGACGGCATCCTGTCATCGGGTCCTCGCCAGCGCACCCCTGCGGGCGGCACGATGGAGGCATGAAGCGCGTGCATGTGGTCGTGTCGGGAGACGTGCAGGGCGTGGGCTATCGCTACACGATGCGGATGGTCGCCGTCGAGGCCGGGGTCGCCGGCTGGGTGCGCAACCGCCGCGACGGAACGGTCGAAGCGGAGGTCGAGGGCACCCCGGCGCAGGTCGACGAGGTGCTCGCGTGGATGGCGGGTGGCCCGCCGGGGTCCCGCGTCGACGCGGCCCAGGTGACGGATGCCGCCCCCACCGGCCAGCGCGGGTTCGACGTGCGCGGCTGACCGTCCTCCCCCGGTCGGCGGCGGAGCGGCCCTGGTCAGTCGTCCGGCAGACCGAGCGCGTGCTGGCCGGCGGCGACGAGCGTCGCCTCCGGCGTGAGCGGATGGAAGGCCGCCGCCCGGATGTCGCGGTAGCAGCGCTCGATGATCGAACCCTTGAAGTACGAGCTGCCGCCGGCCACCTGCATGGCCAGGTCGCACACCTCGACCCCCGCGCGGGCGATCTCCGCCTTTGCTGCCATGACCGCGAGGAACCCGTCGTACGAGGGCGTCGGATCGTCGCCGAGCTGGCCCAGAGCACCCTCGAGTGCCCACGCTGCGACCAGCAGGCGTTGGCGCATCAGGCCGATCGCCCGCTGCACGGTCGGGTCGTCGCGGTGTCGCGCACCGGCGGTCACCGCCTCCGCGTACGCGGCCTCGGCCACACCGAGGTACGCACCCGAGATGATCGAGAACCCGATGCTCGCGATGATCTGCAGGGGCGGATCGATCACCCCATACGGTCGGTCGGCGAGCACGCGCTCCTGCGGTACGAAGACGTCCGTCAGCACGACGTCGTCACTGGCTGTTCCGCGCATGCCGAGCACGTCCCAGTTGTCGTCGACGGTGACACCCTCGGAGGCGAGCGGGACCGCCATGTTCAGCACGCGCATGCCGCGCTCGGGGTCGCGGAACGGGAACATGGTCGACATCACCGTGCCGCCCGCGGACTGGCTGACGAAACGCTTGCGCCCGCTGACGCGGAATCCGCCTTCGACCGCGACGGCCTCGCCGGCGGGATGGGTGAAGTCGCCGCCGCCCGTGGAGACGAGCACGATCTGCTCGTCCGCAATGCGGCGGAGCGTCGCCTCCGCCCCCGGAAGTCCGCGCCGGTAGCGCCATCCCGTGAAACAGGTCACGTGCTGGTGCATCGCACTCGCGAGCGCCGTTGCGCCGCAGTAGTGCGCGAGCGTGCGCTGCAGGCCCACGAGGTCGCGAATCGTCGCGCCGTCGCCGCCGAGCTCGACCGGGACGCCGGCTCGGAGCAGCCCGACGTCGCGGAGGGAATCGTAGGCCTCGGTCACGAATGTGCCCTCCCGATCGTGGCGAGCCGCGTTCTCCGCGAGGATGGGCCCGATCTCGTTCGCGCGATCGGTGAGCGAGGTGGATGTGTTCACTGCAGTCGAGTCGATGGTGGTCATGAAGCCAGCATCCGTCTGTCGGCCCGAGCGCTCCAGTGCGGAATCGCGACCCGGCCGGTCCAGATTCGGGACTACCCTTCCCCGCCCCGCGGCGAGACCATGGAGACATGGCAGATTACGGACGGTATTGTCCGGTCGCGATGGCCAGCGAGGTCATGGCAGACCGCTGGACACCACTCATCGTGCGGGAACTCGTGCTGGGCAACACGCGGTTCAACGACATCGCACGCGCGCTGCCCGGCATCTCGCGATCGCTCCTCGTGCAGCGCCTGCGGCACCTCGAGCGCAATGGAGTGCTCGAGACCTGGCCCTCGCCGACGGGTCACGGCAGCGAGTACTACCTGACTCCGGCGGGCCGCGACCTCGAGCGCGTCATCGACAGTCTCGGGCGCTGGGCGATCGAGTGGCTGTTCGACGACATGGAGCCGCACGAGGTCGAGCCGACGACGCTCATGTGGTGGATGCACCGTCGGGTGCACCCCGATCTGTTCCCGCCCCGGCGCGTGGTGATCGAGTGGCGCCACACGGCACCCGCTCCCGAGACCATCTGGTTCGTGATCGAGCACCGTGCGGTATCGGTATGCACGCAGCATCCGGGCTTCGAGGTCGACCTCGTGGTGACCATGGCGACAGCCGACCTGGCCGACGTGTTCCAGGGTTACTGCCGGTGGCAGGAGTCGGTCGCATCCGGCGCGATCACGGTGAGCGGCCCGCCGCGGCTGGCCGCCGCCCTGCCCACGTGGTTCGTGTGGAGCCCGTGGGTCGAGGTCACGCATGCGCGCGCGCATCGGCCGGTGACGGCCTGACCTCACCCCTCGAAGGGTCGCAGGATCCGCGGCACGCCGGCCCGGAGCTCCGCGAACACGTCGGCCGCGTCCTCGCGGGTCGCGAGCGCCGAGGACTGACCTGCCCACAGCGACACGAGATCTCCACGATCCTGAGCCGCCGCCGCGCTCCGGAAGACCCCCGTCAGCCAGTTCTGCGCCGGGAACGGCGCGATGAGTCCGGTTGTCTCGATCTCGCGCATGGCCCGATTCGGGATGCCGCGCGCGAGGCGGCCGCTCATGGCACGGGTGAGCACCGTCGTCGTGTCGGACGCGTCGGCGATCGCCTGCCGGTGCGACTCGGGCACGGCCGATTCGCGCGTGCGCAGGAAGGCGGTGCCCACCTGCACACCGGACGCACCGAGCGCGAACGCCGCGGCGACGCCGCGCCGGTCCGCGATGCCTCCCGCAGCGATCACCGGCACTCGCACCGCATCCACGACCTGCGGCACGAGCGAGATGACGCCGACGAGGGACTGCTCGGCAGGACGCAGGAACGACACCCGGTGGCCGGCCGCCTCGGCGCCGCTGGCGACGATCGCATCCACGCCCGCATCGTCGAGGGCCCGTGCCTCGGCCACCGTCGTCGCCGTGGCCAGCACACGGATGCCGCGCCCATGTGCGCGGTCGATCACATCCGATGAAGGGACTCCGTACACGAAGCTCACGACCGCCGGCGCGGCATCGAGAACCGCGTCGAGCTGGGTGTCGAAAGCGGGGAGGAATGCCGGCGGCGGGGTCGGCGCCTGCACGCCGAGCTCCTCGTACAGCGGCGCCAGCGCATCGAGGTACGGTGCGAGATCGACGTCGCCGGGTGCCGCTTCGTCGCCGGTCGGAATCCACAGATTCACCGCGAACGGTCGGCTGGTCGCGGCTCGCAGGCTGGTGATTGTGTCGTGGATGCGCTCGGCCGAGTAGCCGTACAGCCCATACGAACCCAGCCCGCCGGCTTCGCTCACGAGCGCAGTCAGCTCGACCGAGGACGCGCCGCCGAAAGGTCCGAGCACGATCGGCTCGTCGATCCTCAGCAGGCTCTCCAGCGTTTCGGACATGGCGCTCCCCTCGCGACGCGGGCGCTTCGACGCTACGCCCCAGCCGCGCCTCCCGCACGGATGTGACGCCGCGAGCGACGAAGGGGAACCGCATGGTCGGCGGCGGAGCGGCGCTGGCTGAGGCACAGGACGAGCATGATGGCGCACGACACGAGATAGAACGTGTGAAGCGCCCAGATCGGACCGACCGGCAGCGTGAACACGTAGAGCGAATAGAGCACGTTGGCGCCGTTGATCATGACCAGGCTGGACAGGCTGTACGACGAGACATCCCGCGTGCGCAGCGCTTTGCGCAGCATCGGCAGGTTGCTGACCGCGAAGACGACGGTCGAGACCGTGCCGGCGACGATCGGGATGTCCATGGGGCAACGGTAGGAGCGGACGTCCGCTCGGCCGCTTCGAGAGAACCGCCCATTCTCACGCGATCGCGCGATGGGCAGAATTATGCAGACGGGTCGGCGCCGAGCATATGCAGTCGCGCGACGCACGGAGTCTCGCGTGCCTCAGATCAGGCCGTGCTCGTACGCGTAGGCAGTCGCCGCCGCCCGCGACGACAGTCCGAGCTTGCCGAAGATGTTGCTCAGGTGACGCGCGACCGTCTTCTCGCTCAGCGACATCCTGCCTGCGACCCCTCGATTGGTGAGCCCCGTCGACACCAGGCGCAGCACCTCGATCTCACGGGCGGTGAGGGTGCCGGTGGGGCGTTCGCCTGTCAGCATGTTCAGCTCGGTGAGGGCGGACCGTGCACCGAGGTCGAGGAATACGGCGCGCGCCGCCTCGAGCTGCGCGGCCGCAGCGTCGGACTCGCCCAGCGCGAGGAGTATCCGCCCTCTGAGCACAGCGCACCGCGCCACCTCGTAGGGCGCGTCGAGCGCCGACCAGGCCGAACTCGCCGTCTTCACCGATTCGAGAGCGCCCGGTGCATCGCCCTCTGCGAGCAGTACCCGGGCCTCGGCGAGTGCGGCGATCGCCGCGAGCATCGGGGTGGGGGCCGATCGACTCAGTGCGGTCAGCTCGCCGGCCGCCGTCCGCGCTGCGGCGACGTCGCCGGCCGCGACCTCGATCTCCACCAGTGCCGGAAGCAGGCGTCGGCGGGTCGCCTCGTCAGCGCCCGCAACGCTGTTGCGAATCAGCGTCTGCGCGAGCCCGGCCTCACCCGCCGCCAGGCGAAGCAGCGCGAGACCCGGCTGCGGGCTCCATCCCGTCTCCGCGGCGCGCCGATAGTGCTCATCCGCTGCGCGGAACTCGCCGCGCAGTCGATGCAACTCCGCGAGCTGGTAATTCGCCACGTACGCCGCGCTGAAATCCCCGGCCCGCAGACGTTCCTCCGCGAGGTTGGCGGCTGCGGATGCCTCGCCCCACTCGCCGTGGAGCAGGAACAGCTGGGCGCGATATGCGTGACATTGACCGCTGTACGCCACGAGTTCGGGCTGCTCGCCACACCACTGTTCGAAGAACGCCGTCCACACCTGCGCGCGCTCCAGGTCGAATCCCTCGTGCCAGACATCGAGGACGATTCGGAAGAACATGCACGTCGTGAGTGGCGACACCTCTCCTGCGCTCACCGCCGCCATCGCCTCGTCGAGACTGGCGAATCCTTCTGAGGTCCTCCCGATCGTCGTCAGGCACTTTCCCCGGCCGAATGCCGCGTGCGCGGCCAGTTCCCGGTCGCCCGTCCGTTCGGCGATCGCGGCGATCTCGTCGAACCGACGGATCGCCTCCCCAAGATCGCCGACGAACATGGCGGTGAAGGCGGCGGGCACGAGGGCCACGAACCCTCCGACCGAACTCACGTCGCCCAGCCGCTCCACGAGACGCAGGCCACGCGCGATCCAGTGCGCGCTCAGCTCCACCTCTCCGACTTCGAGCAGTTCGAGTGCGAGCCATCCCGCCGTGCGGGCTGCACCGACCAGGTCCTCGTCGGCGAGGTACCGCTCGTGCGCGGTCGTCAACGCCTGCACAGCTGCCTCGTGCTGACCGCGGAGGAAGGACGCCGTCGCGAACAGCTCGAGATCAGGCCCGGAAAGCTCGCCTGCGGACGTCGATCGGGCCTCGGCGAATCGTTCGCACGCCTCGCGCCATCGGTGAGCTGCCGCGGCGGATCGACCGAGCTCGAGTGCTCCAGATGCGGCCATCACGCTCCCATCCGAGCGCGCTCCGACTGCATCGGGAGGCAGCGCTCGCATCGTGTGGGAACGGTAGCGCCGAGCTCGTTCCGGCCGCAAGATCGCCCTGAAGATAATGGCAGGCACGACGAAGGGGCCCCGCCTTCCGGCGAAGCCCCTTCGATCGCGGGTCGATCTCGCGGCCGACGCCGCGAGTCGAGAACCCGCTTACAGGGAGTTGACATCCAGCGGGATGCCGGGGCCGAACGTGGTCGACACCGCACCCTTCTGGATGTAGCGGCCCTTGGCGCTGGACGGCTTGAGGCGGATGATCTCCTCGAGCGCGGCCTTCAGGTTCTCGTCGAGCTGGTCCTCCGAGAAGGACGCCTTGCCCACGACGAAGTGCACGTTGGCGTGCTTGTCGACGCGGAACTCGATCTTTCCGCCCTTGATCTCCTCGACGGCCTTGGCCGGGTTCGGCGTCACGGTGCCGGTCTTCGGGTTCGGCATCAGGCCGCGCGGACCCAGCACCTTTCCGAGACGACCGACCTGGCCCATGAGCTCAGGGGTCGAGACGGCTGCGTCGAAGTTGGTCCACCCAGCGGCGACCTTCTCGATGAGCTCGGCGCCGCCGACCTCATCAGCGCCTGCCGCGATCGCGGCCTCAGCGGCCGGACCGGTCGCGAAGACGATGACGCGGGCGGTCTTGCCGGTGCCGTGGGGCAGGATGACGGTGCCGCGCACCATCTGGTCGGCCTTGCGCGGGTCGACGGCGAGCTTCAGCGCGACCTCGACGGTCGAGTCGAACTTCGCCGAGCCGGTCTTCTTCGCGAGCGCGACGGCCTCGGTGGGCGTGTAGAACGTGTCAGCCGCGATCTTGGCCGCGGCGGCCTGGTAGGCCTTGGACTTGGTAGCCATTGTCGTTATCCCCTCAGCCCTCGACCGTGATGCCCATGGAGCGGGCGGTGCCGGCGATGATCTTCGAGGCGGCCTCGATGTCATTCGCGTTCAGGTCGGGCTGCTTGACCTCTGCGATCTCGCGCACCTGAGCCTTGGTGAGCTTGGCCACCTTGGTCGTGTGCGGGGTCGGCGAGCCCTTGGCGACGCCGGCAGCCTTCTTGATCAGCTCAGCCGCCGGGGGCGTCTTCAGGATGAACGTGAAGCTGCGGTCCTCGTAGACGGTGATCTCGACGGGGATGACGTTGCCGCGCTGCGCCTCGGTGGCTGCGTTGTAGGCCTTGCAGAACTCCATGATGTTGACGCCGTGCTGACCGAGCGCGGGCCCGATCGGCGGCGCCGGGTTGGCGGCGCCAGCCTTGATCTGGAGTTTGATCAGGCCGGTCACCTTCTTCTTGGGTGCCATTTCCTTTTCCTTTCATCGAGCGGATGCCCCTTCGTCTCGGCGCTGTCGCGCCTCGCTCAGGGACGGTTCCGTTCTCCCGCGCGTCCGGCATCTCCGGACCGCGGTGAGTTCGCGCCCGGTGCGCATAGAACGCGTTCTCGATCTCCTTCGGGTACACGTTCTCGCCGCCGCGGATGATCATGTCCTTGATCCGGTCGACGATTTGGAGGTATCCGTCCTCGTCGAATCGGCCGATGTCACCGGTGTGCAGCCATCCGTCCACGATCGTGCGCGCGGTCTCCTCCGGTCGCCCCAGGTAGCCCGCCATGACCACAGGCCCCGCGATCACCACCTCACCCTCGTTCTCCTTGCCGCAATCGGATCGCCCTTCTCGTCGACGACCGCGACCTGCTGACCCGGCAGCGGCAGACCAACGGTTCCCGGCTTGCGCACACCGTGCAGCGGGTTGATCGTCGATGCTGTCGTCGTCTCCGACAGCCCGTACCCTTCGACGATCTTCACGTCGAAATGCTTCTCGAAGCGGCGGATCGCCTCGGCCGGCATCGGTGCCGCACCGCACACTGCGAAGCGAACCGACGACATGTCGGGGTGAACGTGCTCATCGGCCGCGGAATTGAGCATGGCGTACATGGCCGGAACCGCAGAGAAGAAGGTCGGGCGGAATCGCTCGACATCCGCGAAGAATCGATCGCGCGCGAACCGCCGCGAGATCGTCACCTGCCCACCGGCCCGCAGCGGCGACAGCGTGCCGAGCACGATCCCGTTCGCGTGGAACAGCGGAAGCATGAGCAGTCCGTGATCACGGTCGTCCATCTCGAACCACTCGATGAACGACGAGGTCATCGCGTCGAGGTTCCGCGTGTGTGAGCATGACGCCCTTGGGGCTGCCCGTCGTGCCGCTCGTGTAGATCAGCAGGGCCAGGTCGCTATCCGCAAGGCCCTCCGTCGTATGGCGACCTCGCGTGGGCCGAGCTGCTGATCTCATCGAGCGTCAGTGTCGGGACACCGAGGTCGTGGCGCTCCGTCCTCGGCGACGATCTACTTTCGCCGATGCATCCTCCACCTGGTAAGCGGCCTCGGTCGGGCCGAGCACCGGATTGATCGGCGTGACCACCGCGCCGATCCGCCACGCGGCGAGCAGGATCGAGGATCAGCTCGACTCGGTTGGAGAGGAAGACGGCGATGACGTCGCCTCGGCCCATCCCCCGATCAGCGAGCGCGCCGTGCGACCTGCTGCACGCGCGCGCGAGCAGCTCCGCATTCGTCAGCGCGACCGCCTCGTCGCGGATCGCCGGCGCATCCGGCGCGTGCTCGGCGCGTGTCGTCTGGGAAGTGTTCGAGAAGTGCATGTGGATCCTCCGTGGGCGAGAGGGATGCCGCCCGCTGGGGTTCGGGCGGCATCCCCGAGCCATCAGACGCGGGTGATCACCGGCGCCGAGAGGAGCCCGAATCCGCGCAGCTGCCCGAGCAGTTCGTGGTGCCCGAACGCCTGACACGCTGAGGCGAATCCGACCCGATGCGGTGTCTGCTGGATCAGCGAGTACGCCGCGAACGCCTGTAGAAGTCCGGTCTGCTTGTAGTTGCTGTTGCCGTGGATCACGACGTGTGACCGTCCGAGCGGACCCGATGCGTGCACCGAGTCCACCGACCGGTTCATGCCGCGGGTTCTCTCGCGGCGGCATGTCGGCTTGCAGCGACGCCGCGATGTCGCCCTAGCGCCTTCTCCTGCGCCGCCCGGTCGAGCGGACGCAGCTGCTCCTCGAACATCTTCACCGTCTGCCCCACGCCTTCCATCACCGCTCGATTGAGCACCCCGCCGATCGCTCGCACGTTGCTGACTCTCGGGTCGTTCTGGAACCAGATCGGGTGCGACATCCCACCCCACGGAACCGCGATCGCCAGCTCGTGGTAGCCGGGCACCGGCACATCGAAAGCCGAGGTGTGATCCCACTCGACCAGCTTGTTCTGCTCCAGATAGAACCAGTCCGCCTTGAGGATCGTGAAGATCGTCTGGGTCGACGCGTACGTGGGAAGCCCCTTCCACAGCACCAGGATGTCGAGGGTGTCGTATCCGCCGGGCTCCAGGGCGATGTTCGCCGCGATTTCGCTCACTTGTGTACATGTGGGCTATACCCGGTGCCAGCAGGAGGCCCGCCGCGGCGAACTGATCGCCCCACGTGTCGCGCGCATGCAGCACCCAGTCCTGCTCTCCAGTCGTATCCATGATAGTGCGCGCCGATCTTGAGTGCGGCCTCGACCACTTCTGGCCCGAACTTGATGAACGGGCCGGCGGTGTTGCAGATCACCTGCGCGCCCTCCAGTGCCGCCGCCAGAGCCTCCGCATCGTTCTCGACCCCGATGATCTCGTAGTCCGCGGTCTCGATGCCCGGGAATCTTCTCCACCACCGCACGAACGCGTTCCGAGTCGCGACCAGCAGCCACGAACGGAACTCCGAGCTCGCGGAGGTACTCGCAGATCAGGCGGCCGGTGTATCCGCTGACGCCGTAGACGACGACTGGCTTGTCTGTGCTCATGCTCGGCCCCTCACATTCCCATTGCGCCGTCGATGGACAGCGTCACTCCTTGATGAACGCCGCATCCTCCGAGAGGAGGAACGCGACTCCGTTCGCGATGTCGTCCTCTGTCGCCAATCGTCCCGAGGGCGTCAGCGAGACCACCGCTCCGACGGCCTCATCCACCGAGTGGAAGAGTCCGAGCTCTCTCCATGTCGACCGCGAGCTTCGCCCCCATCGCGTTCGGGCACAAGACCCGGGCAGACCGTGTTCACCCGCACCCCGTAGCCCATCCGGCCGGACTCGGCCGCGGCCACCTTGGTGAGCCGGTCGACCGCCCACTTGGAGGCTGAGTATGCGGCAATCCCCGGGAAGGCGATCGTGGCCGCCACCGAGGCGATGTTCACGATCTCGCCACCCGCTCCGGCAGATCCTTCCGGTCGCATCGCACGGAAGGCGTGCTTGATGCCGAGCGCCGTGCCGAGCACGTTCACCTCGAGGATCTTGCGAATCCCCTCCGGGTCGAGGTCGACGAACAGCTCGGAGATCTCGATCCCTGCGTTGTTCACCACGCCGCTGAGACCGCCGAGGCTTCGCACCGCCTCAGCGCTCGCCCTCTCCCAGGATGCGTCGTCGGTCACATCCAGAGCAATAAAGACAGCCGTGCCCCCGTCCTTGCGTGAGAGCTGCCACTGCCTCCGCGCCGGCCCCCTCATCGATGTCGGCGATCGCGACGGCGCCGCCCCCCGCGAGGATCGTCTGTGCTGTTCGCAGCCCGAGCCCCTTCGCTCCTCCGGTGACGAGCACTCGGGCTCCCGTCAGATCTGCGGTCATGACTGCTCCATTTCTTTCGACTTTGAAAGTGGTGGCCTCAGCACACCAGAAAACTGGACGGGTGACAAGTAGAATTCGGACAGTTGTCCAATTTTTTTCTCGAAATGACTGCGCCAGCCGTCTGCGGCCGCGTATCATCGACGAAACCACGCGAAAGGAGAAGTCATGAGCACCTCAGCTGAACGGGCCGAACGCGCCAGCGCGAACAAGTTCGAAGCTCGCAGGCGGGAGCTCGCCGACTCCGCCCTGGCGGCCATCGCGGAGCACGGGTTCGCACACACCGGCCTGCGCGACGTCGCCGCTCGCACAGACCTCTCCACCGGCATCCTGCACTATTACTTCGACGGCAAGGACGACCTGATCGCGCAGGCCATCTGGCAGTACAAGTCGGAGTGCGCGCGACGGTACGACCCGATCGTGGAGACGTCGACGACCGCCGAAGAGCTGGTCGATCGTTTCGGTGTGGAGATCTCGGCGACGCTGCGGGATGAATCCGACATGCATCGGCTCTGGTACGACCTGCGCAATCAGGCGCTGTTCGAGGATGGATTCCGCGACACGATCGTGGCGATCGACGGTCTGCTCACCGACATGGTGTGGGCGGTGGTGGAGCGGCACGCGCAACTGCGCGGCACACGCCCGAACATCGATCGCGACACGGCGTACGCGCTTTTCGACGGACTCTTCCTGAACTGCCTGATCGGGTATCTGCGCGGGGATCTCACGGCGCACGAAGATCGCACACAAACCAGGAATCTACTCGCGCCTCACCCGGGCTGGGAGCCTTCCCGCCGCTGCGGGCAGGGCTCCGTGTGAAACGACAACGCCCCGCCGGGTGAAGCCGGCGAGGCGTTGTGGAGGTCAGTGCGTCAGAGCTTGGTGACCTGGTCGAACGACAGCTCGACGGGAGTCTCGCGCTCGAAGAGCGAGACGAGGACCGTGAGCTTGCCGCTCTCGGGCTTGATCTCGCTGATCGTGCCGGGCAGACCCGCGAACGAGCCTTCCTTGATCGTGATGGTCTCGCCGACCTCGAAGTCGACCTCGGCGGGGATGCTGCGCGCGACGGCGTGGCCGCCCTTGGTCGCCGTGCCCTTGGCCGGAGCGACCTCCTTGACCTCGACGAGCGACTTGAGCATGTTGAAGGACTCTTCGAAGCGAAGCGGGGTCGGGTTGTGCGCGTTGCCCACGAAACCGGTGACACCGGGTGTGTGACGCACGACCGACCAGGTGTCTTCGTTGAGCTCCATGCGCACGAGCACGTAGCCGGGGATCCGAACGCGCGTGACCATCTTGCGCTGACCGTTCTTGATCTCGACGACGTCCTCCATCGGGACCTCGATCTGGTAGATGTCCTCTTCGACCTCGAGCGTCGACTTGCGCTGCTCGATGTTGGCCTTCACCTTGCGCTCGAAGCCCGCGTACGAGTGGATGACGTACCACTTGCCGGGGAGCGTGCGCAGCTCGGCGCGGAACGCCTCGTACGGGTCCTCGTCCTCGTCGTCGGCGACGGCGTCATCCGCGACGGCGTCATCCGCGTCGGCGACCTCGGCATCGGCAGAGTCGAGGTCTCCCTCGACCGTCGCGGCGTCGGCCGCATCGACGGATGCCTCGACGTCGTCGACGACACCGGCCGCGGCATCCACCTCGGCGACGAACTCGTCGTCGAGAACGGGCTCGTCCTCGTCGCCGTTGATGTCGGGACCGTCGTAGGGGGTCACGTCATCGGCGTGCTCGGCGGCGTACTCGGCCTCCTCCTCGGCGAGCGAGTCGGTCAGCACCTCCGCAGCGGCCTCGGCCTCGTTGGTCTTGTCGATGTTCAGAGCGTCGTTCACGATCGCGTCCGCCTCCGGGTCGTCGATGTCGATGTCGTCCAGATCGGAGAGGTCGTCCTCGTCATCGTCCACGATGTGGACGGCGAGGTGCTCGGCCGGCGTGTTCGCGCGATCCTCCTCCGCGAGGATGTTGCCCTCCTGGGCTTCGTCATCCTCGGACGACTGCTCTGCAGCGGTCGCCCAGTCGGCGTCGTCTACATATCTTTCAGACAATTGCGTTCTCTTCCGTTTCGTGGGCGCCGGATGCAGTGATCCGCCCCGCGGTGCAACTCAAGTGGGTCAGGCCGGAACGCCGAAGACGACGGTCGTCATCCAGACGAACAGCAGATCGAGGCCGTAGACCAGCGCCATCATCACGACGACGAATCCGAGTACGACGCCCGTGTACTTGACCAGCTCCTGTCGGGTCGGCGTGACGACCTTGCGGAGCTCCGCGAACACCTGACGGATGAACAGAGCGATGCGAGCGAAGACGTTGGGCTTCTTCTCGCGGGGTGCGCCGCTGCTGGCGACGACCTCGCCCTTCGGCTCGTCCTGGACCATCGAACCCACCTGATTACCTTCCATGTGTCAGTTTGACTGACGCGCAGGGCGGACAGGAATCGAACCTGCAACCTGCGGTTTTGGAGACCGCTGCTCTGCCAATTGAGCTACCGCCCTAGAGGCCCGCGGCCTCGGGATGCCCACAGTCTTCCACCCCAACCTGTATGAGAGGGAGCCAGCCCGAACGGCGGGCACGGCGAAAGAATGCAGACTTCAACTGCACGCTCCAGTGTACGGCATGGGCTGGATGCGGGCGAACCCGCGGAGGTCCTGCGGCGGTCTTACGATCGAGCGGTGACGATCGCTCAGACCCGGCTCGACGACCTGTGGGACTTCTCGGATGCCGCCTCCTCCGAGGCACGCCTGCGCGAGGCCGCGGAGCAGGCGTCGGATGACGACGATCGCGCCGAGCTCGAGACACAGGTGGCCAGATCGCTGGGCATGCAGGAGCGCTTCGCCGATGGCGAGGGCGCTCTGGACCGGATCAGCTCGGACGCGCCGGTGGTCCTTGTGCGGATCGCGCTCGAGCGCGGACGGCTGCGCAACTCCGCGGGCGATCCCGGGTCGGCTGTGCCGCTGTTCGTCGCGGCGGCGGAGGCCGCGGCATCCGCCGGGCTGGTGTTCCTGCGCGTCGATGCGCTGCACATGCTCGCGATCGCGGATGCGGATCGCGCGGCCGAGTGGACCCGCGCGGCGCTGGCTGTGCTCGAGGCGACGGACGACCCGCGGACCCTCCGGTGGGCCGTGAGCCTGCACAACAACGCCGGCTGGGCGCATTTCGACGCGGGCCGGTTCGGCGACGCGCTGACGTCGTTCGAGAGGTCGCGGGATGCCGCGCTCCGCTGGGGCACGCCGCAGCAGGTGCGGTGGGCCGACGAGGCGATCGCCGAGGCACGCTCGGCTTTCGGCAGCTGAGGCGCTCGACCTCGGGCGCCTTCCACCGCTCCGCGGCGTCGCAGAACAGGCGATCTGCCGAGAACAGGTCGGGTCGCTTTGTGACGTCCCTGTCCTGGGCAGATCGCCTGCGCCGGGCGCACGCGCCGCGAACGGTCAGGCGCCGACGCGAACGAGCTTCTTGTTCACGAACTCGTCGGCGGCGAGCAGCCCCATCTCACGGCCGGTGCCGCTGCGCTTGACGCCGCCGAAGGGCAGCTCGGGCGAGTCCGCCAGAACGAGGTTGACGTAGACCATGCCGGCTTCGATCTTGTCGGCGATGCGCTCGGCCTGCGCCTCGTCCGTCGTGAACACGTACGAGCCGAGGCCGAACGGGGTGTCGTTGGCGATCTTGACCGCCTCGTCCTCATCGGCCACCCGGTAGACGACGCCGACCGGACCGAAGAACTCCTCGCGATACGCGTCCATCTCGGGCGTCACATCGGTCAGCACTGTGGCCGGGTAGAACGCGCCGTCGCGCGGGCCGCCGGCGACGAGCGTCGCTCCCTGCTCGACCGCCTTGTCGACCTGTTCGGCGAGCCGCTCGGCGGCGATCTCCGACGAGAGCGGACCGAGCACGGTGTCGTCGGCGAACGGGTCGCCGAGCTTGGAGCCGGTCATGATCGCGGTGAACTTCTCGAGGAACGGCTCGTAGAGGTCGTCGGCGACGATGAACCTCTTGGCGGCGTTGCACGACTGGCCCGTGTTGTCCAGACGCGCGTCCGCTGCGGCCTGCACCGCGGCATCCAGGTCGTCCGTCGACAGCAGGATGAAGGGGTCCGATCCGCCCAGTTCGAGCACGACCTTCTTGAGGTTGCGCCCGGCGACCTCGGCCACGGCGGCACCGGCGCGCTCCGAGCCCGTGACCGACACCCCGTGCACGCGGGGATCGGCGATCACTTCGGCGGCCTGCTCGTTGGTCAGGTAGAGGTTGGTGTACGCGCCGTCGGGGAATCCGGCATCCCGGTAGATGGCCGCGATCGCCGCGGAGGATTCCGGGCACTGCGACGCGTGCTTGAGCAGGATCGGGTTGCCGATCAGCAGGTTCGGCGCCGCGAAGCGCGCCACCTGGTAGTACGGGAAGTTCCACGGCATGATGCCCAGCAGCACACCCAGCGGCGACCTCCGGATCACGGCGGTGCCCTCGCCGAGGATGTCGATCGGCTGATCCTTCATGATCTGCTCGGCGTTGTCGGCGTAGTACTCGGTGATGTCCGCGGCGAAGTCGACCTCGCCGACCGCTGCGGCGAGGGGCTTGCCCATCTCGCGCACGATGATCGCGGCCAGCTCGTCCCGGCGCTCCCGATGCAGCTCGGCTGCGCGGCGGATGAGCGCAGCGCGCTCGGCGACGGTGGAGGTGCGCGCCCAGCCCTTGGCTGCGGCATCCGCCCCTGCCAGCGCCTGCTCGAGCTCGGCGTCGGTGGCGATGGGGTAGGTGGCCAGGGTCTCGCCCGTGGCGGGGTTGATGACTGCGTACTCACTCATGGTTTCTCCGTTCGCTGATGTGTGGAAAGTCTGCCGTCACCGGCGCGGGCGGCGCAGGCTGGCGGGGGCGTCGAGTGAGATGGTCTCACCGCGGAAGTAGGCGGGGCGCTTGATCGCCTGCCAGATCATGATGACCAGGCCCAAGCCGATGATCCCGACTCCGAGCACGAACACACTGCCGAGTCCGAACCATTCCGTGCCGCTGCCGTAGTCCGGGTCCATGCTCTCCACGAGCGTGATGCCGAACAGCACCGCGAGGATGAGGCCGCCGATGAGCGGGAACAGCAGCGTGAAGAACACGTTGCGGGTCGAGTCGAACCACTGCTTGCGGAAGTACCAGACGCACGCGAACGCGGTGATGCCGTAGTAGAAGCAGATCATCAGACCCAGGGTCGTGATCGTGTCCCAAAGGACGTTCTCGTTGACGAATCGCATGATCGCGTAGAACACCGACGCGATGATGGCCGACACGATCGTCGCGAAGCCCGGCGTGAAGAACCGCGGGCTCACCTCGGCGAATCGCGGCGGCAGCGCCCCGTAGTGGCCCATCGCCAGGAGCGTGCGGGCGGGCGAGACGAACGTCGACTGGAGCGAGGACGCCGAGCTGGTCAGAACCGCGAGCGAGACGAGGAATGCGAGCGGCCCGAGGATCGGACCCGACAGGAAGAAGAAGACGTTCGCCTGGATCTCCTCGTTGCCCAAGCCCAGTCCCTCGACACCCGTTCCGGCGTAGGCCAGCAGCGAGACCGAGATGAGCAGGTACAGGATCACGATCGTGATGACGGTGAGCGTGGCCGCTCGCCCCGGCGTCTTCTCGGGGTTCTTGGTCTCCTCGTTCATCGTGAGGGTGACGTCCCACCCCCAGAAGATGAAGATCGACAGGGAGAGCCCCGCGACGACGGCGGTGAACGAGCCCACCGCGAACGGGTTGAACCACGACAGCTCGACCGGGCTCGCATCGAACGCGTTGCCCTGCGCGACGTGCACGAAGGCCGCCACCGAGAAGATCACGAGCACCAGCACCTGGAAGGTGACCAGGACGTACTGCAGCTTCTGCGTGGTCTGCATGTCGCGGTACGAGATCAGCGTGGCGCCGAGCATGAACAGCAGGCACACGGCGACGTTGATGAAGGGGTTGAACGCCAGCTCGGCGATCGTGCCAGGGCTGCCGGCGATCTGATCGATCAGCAGGAACAGGAACTCGACGGCGATGCCGGCGAGATTCGACAGCACCAGGATGGTCGCGGCGATCAGGCCCCACCCGGCCATCCAGCCGACCCATGGCCCGAACGCGCGGGCGGCCCATGTGAAGGACGTTCCGGAGTCGGGCATCTGGCGGTTGAGCTCGCGGTAGCCGAACGCGACCAGCAGCATCGGGATGAACCCGATGAGGATGATCGCAGGCACCTGGAACCCGACCTCCGACACGGTCGGCCCGAGGGCCGCCGTCAGCGTGTAG
The DNA here is from genome assembly GCA_963713325.1 of uncultured Actinomycetota bacterium. Lineage (GTDB taxonomy): Bacteria > Actinomycetota > Actinomycetes > Actinomycetales > Microbacteriaceae > Microbacterium. The sequence goes on along the minus strand of CAVQLL010000004.1, from coordinate 39,668 downwards.
GCCGGCGCGATGCACGAGATGCCGATCACCACGGCGCCGATGAGTCCGACGGTGCCGGCGCTCAGCCCTTTCGTCGAGAGTCCGGTCGGCGTCCCCTTCTCGCCGATGGGCGCGAGTGGCGCCGCAGCGCCCATGTGATCGCTCATCGCGATTCTCCTTCCGGGGTGCGCGTTCGCGGCACCACGATCATGGGAACGGGCAGTTCACGAAGCATCTTGGCAGCGGTCGAGCCGAGGAACAGGCGCTTCGGCTGCGCGAGGCGGCTGGAGCCGACGATCGCCACTTCGCCCGGCTCCCAGCTGAGGTGCTGCACGGCGTCTTCGATGCTGTCTCCGCGGCCGACGATCACCTCGGCGTCGCTGTTGCCCGACAGCCCGGCACGCGCCTGGGCGAGCACCTCGTCCGCGTGGGCGGCTCCGGCGATCCGGATGACGCCCGTGTCGACGCTCGGGGGCAGGTCCACCGTGACCAGGGAGAGGAGCCTCAGCTCGGCGCCGGTGGCGTCGGCGAGGGAGGTCGCCTCCTCGAGCAGCGCGTCGGCGCCCGGCCGCGTGCCGATCGCCGCCGTGATCCGCGTCACCCCGGTCGACGTGTCGACTCGGCGCGAACCCTCGGGGGCGAGCACCACGGGAACGTTCGACGAGTGCAGCAGCTCGGTGGCGACGGAGCCGAGCCGGTGACGCCCGCGCAGTCCGCCGTTGGCGGCGCCGACGACGATGTGCGACGCGCCGAATTCGGATGCCGCCGCAACGAGTCCCTCCGCGAACGAGTCGGCGTAGCGCACGTTGGTGCTGTGGGCCACCGCCTCCGGGATGCCGTCGGTCGCGGCATCCAGCCAGGTCGCGGCCTGATCCTGGAGATAGCGGTCGTAGCTCGCGTCGGGCGGCGTGATGACGCTCCGGTCGTCGGCCGGAAGGACGACGACCACGTCCAATGACGACCCGGATGCGGCGGCCAGGCGCGCACCGAGGGCCACCGCATCCTCTCCGGCGTCGGTGGCCGTGTAGCCGACGACGATACGACCGCTCATGCGCGGGCCTCCTCGATGATGTGCGATGCGGCCAGGCGCCCCATCCGAATCGCGCCGTCGACGTGCTGGTAGCCGGCGCCGGCCATGTCGCTGCACGCGAAGTGGATGGGCCCGACGGAGTCACGCAGATCAGCGCCGTAGCGATGCAGCCCGCCGAGATCGAAGCTCGCGGCATACGCGCCGCGGGTCCACTCCTCGGAGCCCCAGTCGCTCTCGTAGTAGACGATCGGCTCCTTGGCCTCGGGACCGTAGTAGTGCGAGAGCGACTCGAGGATGCGCTCTTTGCGCTCCTCGGCCGAGACGCGGAACACGTCATCGGCGTTGCGGTCGGAGACGAACCCGACGAGTGTCCCTCGCTCGTCGCCGTGGTTGCTGTTGTCGTACGCCTCGTGCGACAGCTCGTACGGGCTGAAGGCGGTGCCGGAGAGCCCCTGCTCACGCCAGAACGGCCGGTCGTAGACGGCGTGCACCTTGATGACGAAGCCCATCGAGATGTGCTGATGCATCTGATGCTGAAGCCGCGGCAGCGCAGGCACGAAGGAGATCCGCGAGTAGAGATTCGGTGCGAGTGCGACGATCGCGAAGCGCGCGCGGACAGTGACGGCGTCGGCGACGGCGGTCACGGTCCCTGAGCCCGTCGGAGGGTCGTCCCATTCGAGGGTGCGCACGGCCTGTCCCAGGTGGACGTCGTCGCCCAGACGTTCGGCCAGCAGCACCGGAACCTGCTGGAGCCCGCCGACCACGCGCTTGTCGAGGATGAAGTCCGCATCCACCAGGTGCGAGAAGCTTCCGGCGCTGGCGGCCATGAGCAGGGCCTGCAGCGTGGAGAATGCGTGCGGGGGCTTGGTGAGCATCGCGCCGGCGATGAACAGGGCGATGTTGTCGCGCGCCTCCTGGTCGTCGGTCTGGTCCGCCAGCCACGCCTCGAAGGAGACGCGGTCCAGCGCCTCGGCATCCGGATGCTCCCACGGCCGGTCCGGGTCCATCTGCGCGACGAGGGCGTCGAGCTTCTCGATCAGCTCGACCATCGCCTTCTCGGTGGCCGCCGGCACCGGGAAGATCTCTCCGGTGAACCGGGTGAGCTCGCCGGCCTCGTTGATGTACACGGAATCGCCTTCGCGGTACCGCTCGTACGTCTCCAGACCGAGGTCCGCGAGGGTGTCGATCAGGGCGTCCTGGTCGGGCGAGACCCACTGGCCGCCGATCTCGAGCATCGCGCCGTCGATGACGTCGGTCCACAGGCGACCGCCGACGCGGTCTCGGGCCTCCAGCACCGCGACCGATAGCCCCGCCTTCCTGAGCTCGTTCGCGGCCGTCAGCCCGGCGACTCCCGCCCCCACGATCACGACGTCACGGTTCAGCTCGACCATGTCGGCTCCTTTGCTCGATGGGACGGGGAGGTGCCTGAGCCGCGCTGGACCCGGCTCCCCCACCGGGTCCAGCGTGGACTGCTCACGCGGCGCTCAGCGCGTCCGCGACGACGTCCAGTCCCTCACGGAGCAGATCGTCGGAGATCGAGAGCGGGGGAAGGAACCGGATCACGTTGCTGTGCGTGCCGCAGGTGAGCACGATTACCCCCGCTGCGATGCAGGCCTTGGCGACCGCGCCGGTCAGGGCGGCATCCGGCTCGCCCGTCTCGGGGTCGACGAATTCGGCGGCCACCATCGCCCCGCGCCCGCGGATGTCGCCCAGCCGCGGGTCGGATGCCTGGATCGCCGTCAGCCGCTCGGTGAGGATCGCGCCGAGCTCGTTCGCGCGCTCGATCAGCCCGTCGTGCTCGAACGCGTCGATCGCAGCCAAGGCGGCGGCGCAGGCGACCGGATTGCCGCCATACGTGCCGCCGAGTCCGCCCGTGTGCGCGGCGTCCATCATCTCGGAGCGGCCGGTCACCGCGGCGAGCGGCAGTCCGCCCGCGATTCCCTTTGCGGTCGTGATCAGGTCCGGGACGATGCCGAAATGCTCGCTGGCGAACATCGCGCCCGTGCGGGCGAAGCCGGTCTGCACCTCGTCGGCGATGAAGACGACGTCGTTCTCGCGGCACCAGTCCACCAGCGCCGGCAGGAAGCCGTCGGCGGGGACGATGAACCCGCCCTCTCCCTGGATCGGCTCGATGATGATCGCGGCGAGGTTGTCGGCCCCCACCTGCTTCTCGATGACCGAGATCGCGCGCTTGGCCGCTTCCGGTCCGCTCAGTCCGTCGCGGAAGGGGTAGGACATCGGGGCACGATGCACCTCGGAGGCGAAAGGACCGAAGCCGCTCTTGTAGGGCATGCTCTTTGCCGTCAGCGCCATCGTGAGGTTCGTGCGACCGTGATAGCCGTGATCGAACGCGACGACGCCGGTCTTCTTCGTGTACTTGCGGGCGATCTTGACCGCGTTCTCGACGGCCTCGGCGCCGGAGTTGAACAGCGCGCTCTTCTTCTCGTGATCGCCGGGAGTGATGCGGTTGAGGGCCTCGGCGACGGCGACGTACGGCTCGTACGGCGAGATCATGAAGCACGTGTGCGTGAACTGTGCGACCTGCGCCTGCACTGCGGCGACGACCTTCGGGTGGGAGTTGCCCACCGTCGTGACGGCGATTCCCGAGCCGAGGTCGATCAGCGAGTTGCCGTCGGCGTCGACGACGACTCCGCCGCCGGCGGCGACGGCCTGGATCGGGACGGTGTGCCCGACTCCGGCGGCGACGGCTGCCGCCTTGCGGTCGAGCAGCTCCTGCGAGCGCGGCCCCGGGATGCTCGTGACGAGGCGACGCTCCTGCGGAAGCGTGGGTCCTCCGAGGGGAGCGGCGGTGCCGGTGGCAGAGATGGTGTCGGGCGCAGACGGGCTCATGACCGCGAGCGTAGGCGGTGGGATGCAGCGACCGCACGTGCCGCCATGTACATTCTGGGGGTAGTGACCGTACGCTTCGTACATCGATCGGAGACCTCGTGGAGACCGCCGCCGACGCCCCGACCCTGCGCGCGCTGCTGGGTCGTCGCGATCTGCACCTCCGGCTGGAGGGCGAGCCCGCGGCGCTCGAGGACGGGGCCCTCGATCGCCCGCTGCGTTGGGTGCACAGCTCGGACCTCGCCGACCCGACGCCGTTCCTGTCCGAGGGACTCGCGCTGCTGACGACCGGTACGCAGTTCCAGGGTGCCGCCGACGACCCGTCCGTGTACGCCGACTACGTCCGGCGCCTCTCGGCACGCGGAGTCGTCGGACTCGGATTCGGCACCGAGGTCGTGCGTGCCGGCATCCCACCGATGCTCGCCGAGGCGTGCAGGGTCGCCCGGATGCCGCTGTTCGAGGTGCCGTATCGCACACCGTTCATCGCCGTGGCGCGAGCGGGCGCCGAGGCGATCGCCGCGCAGTCGTACGCTCGGCGCAGCTGGGCCTTGGCGGCACAGCGCGCGATCTCGCTCGCCGCGCTCCGTCCCGACGGACTCGGCGCCACCCTCGCCGAGCTGGCCCGGCAGCTGGACGCCTGGGTGGGCATGTTCGACGCCGCGGGGACGCTCACGCGCGAACATCCGTCCTCGCTCGAGCCCACCGTGGCCGAGGAGCTGCTCGCTGAAGTAGGTGTCGTTCTGCGCCGCGGTGCGCGCGCCGGATCGTCGCTGCGCATCGGCGGAATGCCGTTCACGCTGCAGACACTCGGCCGCGGCGGACACCTGCGCGGTGTCATCGCGATGGCCGCGAGCGATCTCGACCAGGAAGGACGCGGCGTCGTCACCGCCGTCGTGGCGATGGCCGGCCTCGCCCTCGAGCAGCAGCAGGGTCTGGATCGTGCGCGCACGCTCCTGCGCGCGGGGCTGGTGCAGTCGCTGCGCAGCGACGATCCGGCCCTCACCCGCCGCATCGCACGCGACCTCTGGGGCGGACTCCCGGCGGCGCCGCTTCTCGTGGCGATGACGGATGCCGCCACCGGGCGCAGAGACGCTGTGCGGGAGTGGCTCGAGCTGCGCGCCGACGAACGCAGCGGCGGGCTGTTCTTCGGTCGCGGCGACGACGGCCTCGTGCTGGTCGTGGGCACGACCGATGCCGACGCACTCGACGAGTTCGCCGAGAAGTTCGAGGTGCGGCTCGGGGTGTCCGACCCGACGACGTACGACGCCTTCTCGGTCGGCATCGATCAGGCGAGGCTGGCCCGCGACCGCGGCGCGGGACTCGTCTCGCACTTCGCCGACATGGCGCGCACCGGCGTGCTCTCGGTGGCGCCGTCCGCCGAGGCGCGCACTGTGGCCGAGGCCACGCTCGCCCCGCTCGTGCGCCACGACCTCGAGCAGGGCACGGCTCTGCTGGAGACGGTGCGGGTGTGGCTGGCGAACGACTGCTCGCACGAGGCATCCGCCCGCGCCCTCGGCGTCCACCGTCATACCGTGCGCGCACGGATCGGGGCGGCCGAGCGGGTGCTCGACACCGATCTCGGCTCGTTCCCTGCGCGCGCCGAGATCTGGGCCGCGCTCCGTCTCACGTCCTGACCCGCATGCCGCCCGGGTGCTCCACGAGCGGCCCGGGGCGGGCACTCCCGTGCCGTTCGTCCGTCACCTGTGCGCGCGAAGAACCGCGAACGACGTACACATGTGACGGATGAACGATGAGTTCGCGACGGATCGACCGGCGGAGCCCCTCAGCGGCAGACGCGCACACGCGGATAGCCTGGCCGCGTGAACGTGCGCAACGGCGAGGTCTCGTTCTGGTGGGCGCAGCTGGGTGGCGTCCCGACCCGGCGCCCCCCGCTGCCGGGCGCGCTCGAGGTCGATGTCTGCATCGTGGGCGCGGGCTACACCGGGCTGTGGAGCGCCTACTACCTCAAGCGCGCGCAGCCCGACCTCCGGATCGCGGTCCTCGAGCAGCGCTTCGCCGGGTTCGGGGCGTCCGGCCGCAACGGCGGCTGGCTGACCAACTCCGTCACCGGCGGCCGGGAGCAGTACGCGAAGACGCACGGTCGGGATGCCGCGATCGCGCAGCAGCGCGCTCTGAACGACTCGGTCGACGAGGTCATGTCGGTCGCTTCCCGCGAGGGCATCGACGCCGACATCGTGAAGGGCGGCGAGCTCAACATCGCACGCACCCCGGCGCAGCTGGCTCGGCTCCGCGCCGCCGCCGCGCACGAGCGCGCCTGGCCGTTCACCGACGTCGAGGAATGGGATGCCGCGGCGACAGCATCCCGGATCGCCGTCGCCGGCGCGGTCGGCGGCCTCTGGCATCCGCATGCCGCGCGGATCCATGCGGCGAAGCTCGCGTCGGGTCTCGCCGTCGCCGTGGAGCGGCTCGGCGTCACGATCTACGAGAACACCCGCGTGACCGAGATCGCACCAGGCAGCGCGGTGACCGCACGAGGGACGGTGCGTGCCGAGTTCGTGCTGCGTGCGACCGAGGGCTTCACCCCGGACCTGAAGGGCCAGCATCGCACCGTGCTGCCGATGAACTCGTCGATGATCGCCACCGAGCCGTTGCCGGCCGAGGCGTGGGAGCGGATCGGATGGGATGGCCGGGAGGTGCTGGGCGACTTCGCCCACGTCTACATGTACGCGCAGCGCACGGCCGATGACCGCATCGCGTTCGGCGGCCGCGGGGTGCCGTACCGCTACGGATCCCGCGTCGACAGCGACGGCCGCACGCAGGAGCGCACGATCGGCGCGCTGACCGCCCTGCTTCGCGCGTTCTTCCCCGCCGCCGCCGACGTTCCCATCGCGCACGCCTGGGCAGGGGTTCTGGGGGTGCCGCGCGACTGGGCGGCGACGGTCGGAGTGGATGCCGCGACCGGACTCGGCTGGGCCGGCGGATACGTCGGAACCGGGGTGACGGCGACCAATCTCGCCGGACGCACCCTTGCCGATCTTGTTCTTGGCCGCGACACCGAGCTCACGCGGCTCCCGTGGGTGGGTCACCGCGCGCGCAGATGGGAGGTCGAGCCGCTGCGGTGGCTCGCCGTGAACGCGATCTACACGGCGTACCACGCTGCCGACCGCGCCGAGGCCTCCGGCCGGTCCGCCCGCACGTCTGCGTTCGCGCACGTCGCCGATCTGATCTCGGGCCGCTGACCCGCTCCATCCGTTTACGGACGAAGCGTGCTGTTCTGCCGGTGCGCTGAAGCGGCAGACACCGTCCGCAAACGGCCGCTAGCGCGGGCTCCAGGGTAAGTCAAGGCCCTACTCGTTCCGGCCAATACCTTTCATGTGTCAGGTTTTAGGGCTAGTGTGGGGACGCATCACCGCGCGACGACTGCGCGGCCCCAGGCAAAGACGCCGCGCAGATGCGGCGAACATACGGAGGCTCCAGACCCATGAAGACACTGACTTCCCGCCACACGAAGAGATGGATCGCCGTCACCGCGGTCGCCGCGATCGGCACGCTCGCGCTCGCAGGCTGCGGACGCACGGATGGAGCCGGCACCGCCGGCCCTGAAGCCGGAGCGGCCATCGACGACTCTCCCGCCACCGGCACGGTGGAGATCTGGGCGATGGGCAACGAGGGCGAAGTCCTCAAGGAGCTCGCCGCCTCGTTCGAGGAGGAGAACCCCGACGTCGAGATCGACGTCACGGCCGTCCCCTGGGACGGCGCGCACGACCGCATCGCCACGGCCATCGCCGGTGGCGAGGTGCCCGACGTGACGATGCTCGGCACGACGTGGGTCGGCGAGTTCGCGGCCACCGGCGCCTTCGAGCCCACTCCCGACGGCCTCGTCGACGAGTCGAGCTTCTTCGAGGGCTCGTGGGGCACGGCCGTCGTGGACGATGTCGCGTACGGCGTGCCGTGGTACGTCGACACCCGCGTGCTCTACTACCGCACCGACATGGCCGAGGCCGCCGGCGTCGAGCCGCCCACCACCTGGGACGAGTACAAGGCGTTCGCGCAGGCGATGAAGGACCAGGGCGCCACGTCGGGCGTCTCGCTCCCGCCCGGCGGTTTCGACTCGTGGCAGTACGTCCTGCCCCTCGTCTGGCAGCAGGGCGGCGACGTGATGACCGAGGACGGCTCGGCGTTCGCGTTCGACTCCCCCGAGTGGCAGGAGGCGTTCACCTTCTACGCGAGCTTCTTCGAAGAGGGACTCTCCGAGCCTGTGCGTCTTGAGGGTGGCGAGATCGAGCAGAAGTTCATCTCCGGAGAGGTCGGATCGTTCTACTCCGGCCCGTTCCACGTGAGCCTGCTCCGCGACCAGGGCGGCGCCGAGTTCGAGGACAAGTTCGCCGTCGCGATGGTTCCGGGCGCGGACTCGCGCACCAGCTTCACCGGTGGAGGCAACCTCGCAGTCTTCAACGACACCGACAACCGGGATGCCTCGTGGAAGTTCGTGCGCTGGTTGAGCCAGCCCGAGACGCAGATCGAGTGGTACGGCATCTCCACCGACCTGCCCAGTGTGCAGTCCGCCTTCGAAGACCCGATCTTCGCCGACGACCCGTACCTGAGCGTCTTCGCCGAGCAGCTGGGCGACTCGAAGGCTCCGCCGGCGATCCCCACCTGGGCACAGGTGTCGGCCGTCATCGACCAGCAGCTCGAGGCGGTCACCCGCGGCCAGACCACCGCCGAGGAGGCCCTCGCCAGCCTGCAGTCGCAGGCCGAGTCCATCGGCACAGGACAGTAGTCGACCGCCATGGTCGCCCTGACCAGCGCTCCGGCCGAGCGGAAGTCGCGCCCTCCCCAACCGGAGGCGCGCGGCTCCCGCCGCCGCCGGAACCATCTGACCTTCATCGCGTGGGGGTTCGCGACGCCGTTCGTCGTCCTGTTCCTCGTCTTCCTCGCCGGTCCGATCGTCGCGAGCCTCGCGATGAGCTTCACGGACTTCACGACGCGCGACCTGCAGACTCCGTTCAACGTCAACCTCGTCGGCTTCGAGAACTACGTGAGCCTCTTCCAGGATCCGCGATTCCTGCGAAGCCTGCTGAACACGTTCATCTTCGTGTTCGTCGGAGTGCCCCTCACGATGGGCATCGCGCTGCTGGTCGCGCTCGCGCTCAACACGGGCATCAAGCGGTTCCGGACCGTCTACCGCGTCGGCTTCTACGCCCCCGTGGTCACGAGCATCGTCGCCATCGCGGTGGTGTGGCGGTTCATCCTGCAGCCCGACGGGCTGCTCAACGGCTTCCTGAGCCTGTTCGGCATCCAAGGCCCGAACTGGCTGCAGGACCCGGCGTGGGCCCTGCCGTCACTCATCTTCATGGCCGTCTGGCGGAATCTGGGGACACTGATGGTGATCTTCCTCGCCGGCCTGCAGGGTGTCCCGCACGAGCACCACGAGGCGGCGATGGTCGACGGCGCAAACGTCTTCCAGCGCTTCACCAACATCACGATCCCCGCGCTGCGACCCACGCTCCTGTTCGCCGCCGTCATCACGGGCATCGGCTACCTGCAGTTCTTCGAAGAGCCGTACGTGATGACGCAGGGCGGTCCGCTGGATGCCACCCTCTCATCCGCGATGTACACCTACGACCAGTTCGGCTTCGGCAACTACGCGGTCGCCTCGGCGTCCAGCTACGTGCTGTTCCTTGCGATCGTGGTGCTCTCGCTGATCCAGTTCCGGCTGCTCGGAAGGAAGGACTGACATGGCCCTCGCAACCGAGATGACCGCTCCGATCGACGAGGAGCAGACTCCCCGCAGCCGCAGGAGCCGTGGGCCGCGGCCCCGCTGGTGGCTCTACGTCGTCCTGACGATCGGGGTCATCGCGATGATCATCCCGTTCGTGTGGATGATCCTCGGGTCGTTCAAGACGACAACCGAGATCCGCCAGTACCCGACCGAGTTCATTCCGCGCGACCCGACGCTGGACAACTATACGGAGCTGTTCGTGAGGCTCGACTTCACCACGTTCTTCCTCAACAGCTTCATCGTCGCCGTTTTCGTCACGCTAGGGAACATCGTGTTCTCGTCGATGATCGGGTACGCGCTGGCCAAGCTCGAGTTCCGCGGCAAGAAACTGCTGTTCGCTCTGGTGCTCGGGCACCCTCATGATTCCGGGGGTCGTGACCTTTGTGCCGCTGTTCGTGCTGACCGCGAACCTCGGCCTGGTCAACTCCTACCCCGGGCTCATCCTGCCGTTCCTGATCACGCCGCTCGGGGTGTTCCTGATGCGCCAGTTCATGCTGAGCCTTCCCGACGACATCATCGAGGCGGCGCGCATCGACGGTGCGAGCGAGTGGCGCATCTTCCTGCGCGTCATCATGCCCCTTTGCGGCCCGGCCGTCGCAACCCTCACGATCCTCACCTTCCTCGGCAGCTGGAACAACTTCCTCTGGCCGCTGGTGGTCGCCACCACCGAGGACATGTACACGCTGCCGGTCGCGCTCGCCCTGTACTCCGTCACCCAGAACGCGGCCCAGTACGGGCTGATGATGGCCGGCGCCGTCGTGGTCGTGGTGCCGATCCTGATCCTGTTCCTCTTCCTACAGCGCTACTTCGTGCAGGGAATCGCCCTCACCGGAATCAAGTGACCCGCCCGTCCACTGAAAGGACCGTGCACGCATGAGCTTCCCTCCAGGATTCCTTTGGGGTGCCTCCACGGCGGCCCACCAGATCGAGGGCGGCAACGTCAACTCGGACTGGTGGCAGCGCGAGTGGGGTCATCTGCCGGGCGCGCCGGTCGAGTCGCCGTCCGGCGACGCCGCCGACAGCTACCACCGTTACGCAGAAGACATGGCACTGCTCGCGTCAGCAGGCCTGGACACCTACCGCTTCAGCATCGAGTGGGCGCGGATCGAGCCCGAGGAGGGATGGATCTCGCGCGCCGCGATCGATCACTATCGCCGCATGGTCGCGACGGCTCGAGACCTCGGCCTCCAGCCGATGGTCACCCTGCACCACTTCACGAACCCGATCTGGTTCGCCCGCGACGGAGGGTGGCACTCGGATGCCGCGGCCGAGCGGTTCGCCCGCTACGCGGAAGCCGCATTGCCGGTGCTCGATGACGTCGACCTGGTCTGCACTATCAACGAGCCGAACATGGTCTCGGTGCTCGCCGATCCCGAGGTCGGCTTCCCGTCGGCCGGACTCCCCCCGGGTGTGCCGGCGGTCACCGCGACACTCGTCGACGCGCACCGGCGAGCGGTCGAGATCGTCCGCCGGGCGGGCAAACTCGCCGGATGGTCGGTGGCCACGCAGGCGTATCAGCCCGTCCCGGGCGCCGAAGACGTCGCCGCCGAGTATGGCGCCTCGCGCGAGGACGTCTTCCTCGATGCGGCTCGGGGCGATGACTGGGTCGGGGTCCAGGCGTACACGCGCACGCGAATCGGCGCGGACGGCCCCCTGCCGATCGGAGCGGACGCCGAGCGCACGCTCACCGGCTGGGAGTACTACCCCGCCGCCGTCGGCGAGGGCATCCGAAACGCCTGGACACGGTCGGGCGCTCCGGTCTACGTGACCGAGAACGGCATCGCGACCGCCGACGACAGCCGGCGCATCGACTACACGAGAGGCGCCCTCGAGGCCGTTCGCGCGTGCATCGACGAGGGCATCGACGTGCGCGGATATCTGCACTGGAGCGCGCTCGACAACTACGAGTGGGGCAGCTACCGCCCGACGTTCGGCCTCATCGGATGGGATCGCGAGACGTTCGAGCGGCATCCGAAGCCCAGCCTCGCGTGGCTCGGCGAGGTCGCTCGCGCAGGCGCACTCCCCCGGACCTGACCTCGTCCCGATCGGTCAATCGGCCGCGCTGGGCCGCGGGAGCAGATAGCCGCGCACGAACTCGGCGAACAGGGCGTTCATGTCGACGCTCTCGTCGAGGAGCCACTGCTGCTGGATGCCGTCCATGACCGCGCTGATCAGCCGCGCCGCAAGTGCCGGGTCGATGTCGGCCCGCACCTCGCCGTCCGCCTGCGCCGCCACCAGAATCGGTGTCGCTGAATCCGCGCCCTCGCGGTAGCGACGAGCGAAATGCTCGTGCGCGGGATGCTCGGAATCGGTCGCCTCGGCTGAGACCGTGGCGTACAGCGACGTGAGCCCGCGATCCTGCTGGTTGTAGGCCACGACCTTCGTCGCCTGCTGGATGAGGGTGTGCTCTGCGGGATCGCCGGCTGCCTCGCGGACCGCCTCGTCACGCTGGCGGAGCACCTCGGTGAACAGCTCCTCCTTGTTCGCGAAGTGGTGCATCAGCCCGGTCGGGGTCAGGCCCACGCGCTTGGCGATCTCCCGCAGCGATCCGCTGTGGAAGCCGCTGCGCGCGAAGACGACCAGCGCCTCATCGACGATGCGCTGCCGCCGCGCCTGGCCCTTTGCGTAGCTGCCACGCGGCGAGCGCGCGCGGGAGGTCGGGGCATCCTGCTCGGATGTCCCGACCTCCACAGACCGATCGCTCACTCGTGCGCTTTCCACTCGGAGCTGAAGACCTGCGCCGCCATCGCGGGGCGCAGCCGCTTCTCCATCTCCTTGTCCACGAAATACTGCTTCAGGCTATCGCCGGTCAGTTCGTTGCCGATCGCGGCCATGATCATCGACTGGTCCAGCGAGAGGTAGCGCTCCGCGACCGTGCCGCTCTCCACCGCGACCGAGTCGTAGAAGCCTCCCGGCCCGTACCCGGCCAGCTCGGTCTCGATCGCCTCGAGGTTGGCGAGCACCCCGTCGCGGTCGTACGGCAGCGCGAGGAAGCTCGCGTGCGGGGTCACGACGCCGTCGCCGAACTCCGGATCGGGGTTCGTGCCGGTGGTGCAGCCGGGGCGGTCGATGTCGACATCCGTCTTCTCGACGTCCGACGTGTAGCCGTCCGAGCGCATGCCGCCGAGGTCGACGCCGTATTCCGCATACCCGCCGAACGGGTTGCTCGCGGGCGAGAAGCCCCAGTACCCGTAGCCGGCGTCATCGAGTCCGTGCTGCTTCTGGACCTCGACCGTGATGGGGTGGTTCAGTCGCCACGAACGCGGGCCCCACTTCGTCTCGGGGACGAGCAGATCGGGCATGAGCGCCTCGAACATGCTCCCGCCCCAGCTGGGCACGAAGCTCATGCCGCGGTACGAGTAGACGCCCTCCCAGACGTCGAAGCCGTCATACGTGCGCACGGTGCCGGTGGGCAGCTGCTCCTGCCATGCCCAGTCGCACCCCGGCGGCATCGTCCGGTGCGTTCCGTAGAGCGCGGTCGGCGGGATGCTGCCGTTCGCGATGCCGAGGTAGGTCGCGATGCGGCTCTCACTCACGGTGGTGTCGTAGTGGTGGCACGTGTAGAACGCCTCGACGCCCGACCCGTTGTACATCGGTGCGGCCGTGCTGCAGCCCGGAGGCGCGACCTCCCAGAATCCGCCCCGGTTGGTCCCGGCGGGAAGCCCCGGCGCGCCCTCGGGGTTGAAGAACGCCGCGAAGTCCATGGACCGGTACAGTTCGTCCGCCTGGGCGGCGAGCGTCGGCTCGGCCTCGCGGACGATGCGCAGCCCGGCCGCCAGCCAGCCGTTGTCGACCGTGCTGAGGAACGGGTGGACGACATCCCCCGAATCGGGCCAGATCGTCAGCTTGGCGCCGGTCGCCGGGTCGTACCAGTTGTAGAACATCCCGCTGGCGGTGTTGCGCTCGAGGGTTGCGAGCGTTGCGAGCGTCGTCGCCATGCGGTCGCGGGCATCGTCGGCCGAGATGATGCCCAGGTCGCGCGCGGTGACGGTCGACCAGAGGTAGCCGCCGATGTTCGTCGGCGAGGTGTAGGCGGCGGGGGCGGTCAGATCACCCTCGATGTTGTCGGAGGGGAGGCCGGTGCCCTCGTCCGTCATCGCCGCCAGCGACGTCCAGGTGTCCTGCGCGTAGCGCTCGAGCTGATCGTCAGGAGGCGCGGCGACCGCGGCGACCGACCCTCCTCCGAGAACGAGTCCGGCGGCGACGACCGTCGCCAAGATGTGCTTCATATGCTGCTCTCCTCATCGAAAGCGGCTCCGCACGGGAACCGTCGTTCCCTAAAACCTTACGCATGTCAGGTATTAACACAACCCCTTGCGCGATCGATGCGGATCAGCGTGGCGCGTGCGCCTCCAGGAACTCGTAGACATCCGTCGTGTCGACTCCCGGGAAATTGCCGGTGGGCAGCGTCGCCAGCAGCGTGCGGGGCGTTCGCACGTTCGGCCACGACTGATCGCGCCAGCTCGCCTCCAGGTCGGCGGGAGCGCGGCGGCAGCAGACCTCCACCGAGTGCTTCGACACCCCCCGATTGGGCGTGTCCCTGCCGATGAACCATTTCGTGTCGTCGAAACGCACACCCACGCTCACCGAGTGCGCGCCCTCGCTCGAGAGTTCGACCCGCGCCGTGCACCAGTACGTGCCGTTGCCGGTGTCGGTGTACTGGTAGTACGGGTTGAAGTGGTCGTCCTCGTCGAAGACGACACGCGACGTCCATCGCCGGCAGCACATCTGACCCTCGATCGCACCGAGTCGGTCCGTCGGGAAGTTCACGTCGTCGTTCTCGTACGCCTTGGTGATCGTTCCCGACTCGTGCACCTTGAGGAAGTGCACCGGGATGCCGAGGTGCACGGTCGCGAGATTCGTGAAGCGGTGCGCCGCTGTCTCGTACGAGACCGAGTAGGCATCGCGCAGATCCTCGATCGATATCGCGCGGCGCTCCTTCGCCTCCTGAAGGAACGCGACGGCGTGCTCCTCGGGGATCAGCAGGGCACCGGTGAGGTAGTTGGTCTCGACGCGCTGGCGGAGGAAGTCCGCGTAGCTCGTCGGCTCGCGGTGCCCGAGGATGCGGCTGGAGAGCGCCTGCAGGACAGCCGTGCGCGGATCGCCCTTCGAGGCGAGCCGGCTCGAGAGGTAGAGCCGCCCGTTCTTGATGTCGGCGACGCTGCGGGTCGTCTGCGGCAGATCGGGCACGTAGTGCAGGGTGAAGCCCAGGTGCGCTGCGATGTCGGATGCCGTCCGCTGCGTCAGCGGTCCGCCCGGGTGGTCGACGGCACCGAGAAGGCGCCGGGCCTGCTCTTCGAGCTCGGCGAAGTAGTTGTTCTGCGTGCGCATCAGCTTCCGCAGTGCGACGTTCGCGCGCCGCGCCTCCTCGGGTGTGGCGGCGCGCTCGTCGCGCAGCCGCTCGATCTCACCCTGCAGCGCCAGCATCGCCGCCAGCGCCTCGTTCGGCACGGTCTTTCCGATGCGGAAGGGCGGGATGCCGAGGGCCTGGAAGGTCTGACCGCGCATGGCGCGCTCGAGTGCGATCTCCATCGTCGAACGCTCATCGAGCGGCTCGGACTCCAGCAGGGCGTCCAGCGTCGTGCCGAGCGCACGCGCGATCGTGCGCAGCAGGGTCAGCTTGGGCTCGCGGCGGCCGTTCTCGATCATCGAGAGCTGACTGGGGGCGCGCTCGACGGCGCTCGCGAGCTCGTCGAGGGTCATCCCGCGCTCTGTGCGCAGCTGTCGGATCCGGCGGCCGATGGTGAGTGAGTCCACCTCTTCATCGTCGTGCAGCTCCGCACCCTGTTCGCGGGAAGGCGTCATCGTCATACCGCGATTCTCTCACGAAAGCAGAACTTTGCTGAAACTTCACATCGGAATTGGCCAGTTCGCCCTCCGAACTTCACTCAGAGTGGAGCCACGACCAGCCGTCGTGCTTCGACAAGCTCAGCAGCCGAGAAGAAAAGCCCGACATCCGACACAGGAGACCGCCATGACGTTCCACGCCACCCCCGGCCACCCCCCGCTCCGCCCAGGAGACCAGACCCAGACCGCGGCCGAACTCCAGGAGATCTGGGAGACCGACCCGCGCTGGGACGGCATCGAGCGCACGTACACCGCCGAAGACGTCGTCGCCCTCCGCGGCTCGGTTCGCGAGGAGTCGACACTGGCGCATCGCGGTGCGGAGAACCTGTGGAACCTCCTGCACACCGAGGACTACATCCGTGCACTCGGCGCGTACACGGGCGGTCAGGCCGTCCAGCAGGTGCGTGCCGGGCTCAAGGCGATCTACCTGTCGGGCTGGCAGGTGGCCGCCGACGGCAATCTCGCGGGGCAGACCTACCCCGACCAGAGCCTCTACCCCGCCAACTCCGTTCCGGCGGTCGTCCGCCGCATCAACAACGCGCTGATCCGTCAGGACCAGATCGAGCACGCAGAGGGTGAGATCACCCAGGACTGGCTTGCGCCGATCGTGGCGGATGCCGAAGCCGGATTCGGCGGACCCCTCAACGCATACGAGCTCGCGCAGTCGCTCATCCAGTCCGGCGCCGCCGGCATCCACTGGGAGGACCAGCTCGCGAGTGAGAAGAAGTGCGGACACCTGGGTGGAAAGGTGCTGGTGCCCACGCAGCAGCACATCCGCACCCTCAACGCTGCTCGGCTCGCCGCCGACGTCGCCGGCGTGCCGACGGTCATCATCGCTCGCACCGACGCCCTCGCGGCCGACCTGCTCACCAGCGACGTCGACGAGCGCGACCAGGCGTTCACGACCGGCGAGCGCACGAGCGAGGGCTTCTACCGGATCACCCCCGGGCTGGACGCGGTCATCAGTCGCGGCCTGGCCTTCGCCCCGTACGCCGACCTGATCTGGGTCGAGACGGGCGAGCCCGACATCGAGCTGGCGCGCGAGTTCGCGAAGGCGATCCACGCGCAGTACCCCGGCAAGCTGCTGGCGTACAACTGCTCGCCGTCGTTCAACTGGAAGCGCCACCTCGACGACGAGCAGATCGCGACGTTCCAGCAGGAGCTCGCCGATCTCGGCTACAAGTTCCAGTTCATCACCCTCGCCGGCTTCCACGCCCTCAACTACTCGATGTTCGAACTGGCCACCGGCTACGCCGACCGCGCCATGAGCGCATACGTCGAGCTTCAGGAGGCCGAATTCGCCGCCGAGGCCCAGGGCTACACCGCCACCAAGCACCAGCGAGAGGCCGGAACCGGCTACTTCGACCGGGTGTCGACCGCGCTCAACCCCGACAGCGCAACCCTCGCCCTCGTGGGATCCACCGAGGCGCAGCAGTTCCACTGACCATCGCGTTTCGTCTCCTCGCTTCGCTCGTCGCTCAACGACCGGGAGTCACGAAGCCCCGCTCGGTGAGCGAGCGCAGCGAGACGAAACGCACCACATGAACGCAAGGACTGAGAACATGACCATGACAGACACGGGCTCCCCGCCCATCACCGACCCTTCGACAAGCTCAGGGACCACACGCATGCACACCCCGTCGATCGAGATCGTCGGCGTCCTGCGCGACCGGTACGACGAGATCCTCACCCCGGACGCCCTGGCGTTCCTGACCGAGCTGCACCAGCGCTTCGGCGGCCGCCGGCACGACCGGCTCGCCGACCGCATGCGCCGGCGCTTCGAGATCGGCAACGGCCACGACCCGCGCTTCCGCGACGACACCGCGCACATCCGCGAGGATGCCGAGTGGAGGGTCGCCGGCGCCGGACCGGGTCTGGAGGACCGCCGCGTGGAGATCACGGGTCCGACCGACCCGAAGATGACGATCAACGCGCTGAACTCCGGCGCCCGCGTCTGGCTCGCCGACCAGGAGGACGCGACATCCCCCACGTGGAAGAACGTCATCGAGGGGCAGCTGTCGCTGCGCGACGCGATCCGCGGCGAACTGACCTTCACCGGCCCCGGTACTGAATCAGCACCTGGCAAGACCTACGAGGTCACCGCCGAGCGGACCCCGACGATCGTGATGCGGCCGCGCGGCTGGCACCTGAGCGAGAGCCACCTCCGCTTCACCGATCGCATGGGCCGCCAGATGACGGCATCCGGTTCGCTCGTGGACTTCGGCCTGTACTTCTTCCACAACGCGCAGCGGCTCATCGCCGGCGGCCGCGGCCCGTACTTCTACATCGCCAAGCTCGAATCGAGCGAAGAGGCGAAGCTGTGGGACGACGTCTTCACCTTCAGCGAGCGGTACATCGGCATCCCGCACGGCACGATCCGCGCGACTGTGCTCATCGAGACGCTGCCGGCCGCATTCGAGATGGAGGAGATCCTGTTCGAGCTGCGCGACCACTGCGCGGGCCTGAACGCCGGGCGGTGGGACTACATCTTCTCGATCATCAAGAACTACCGCGGCCGCGGGGCGCGCTTCGTGCTCCCCGACCGCAGCGAGGTCACGATGACCGTGCCGTTCATGCGGGCATACACCGAGCTGCTCGTCAAGACGTGCCACAAGCGCGGAGCGTTCGCGATCGGCGGCATGAGCGCGTTCATCCCGAACCGCCGTGACCCGGAGGTGACGCAGCGCGCGTTCGAGAAGGTCGCCGCCGACAAGAAGCGTGAAGCGGGCGACGGTTTCGACGGCACGTGGGTGGCGCACCCCGACCTGATCCCGACGGCGATGGCGGAATTCGACGCGGTGCTCGGCGAGCGGCCGAACCAGGTCGACCGTCAGCGCGACGACGTCGAGGTGACCGCCGCCGAGCTGCTCGACGTGCACATCGGCCGGCCGGTGACGGCCGCGGGCGTCCGCGCGAACGTGTCGGTCGCGATCCGATACATCGAGGCGTGGCTGCGAGGACTGGGCGCGGTCGCGATCGACAACCTGATGGAGGATGCCGCGACCGCCGAGATCTCGCGGAGTCAGGTGTGGCAGTGGATCCATCAGGACCGAACGACCGAGGACGGGACGCCGATCACCCGCGAGTACATCGAGGGGCTGATCGGGTCGGTGCTCGACGAGGCCGCACGCAGTGACGGCGACCGTTTCGACGACGCGGCCGACGTGTTCCGCGACGTGGCTCTCCGCGAGGAATTCCCCACGTTCCTGACGCTGACCGCGTACTCGCGGTACCTGGTCGAGACCGAGTAGCAGTGCGGACGGGATGCCCCGGCGCGATCGCGTGCCGGGGCATCCGTTCGTCTGAACTCTCGAATCCACATCTCGGGGCTCGAATCCGCACGCCGACGTCGGCGGGATGAGTGGACTCGCGCCGTAGTGCGTGTATTGAG
This sequence comes from uncultured Actinomycetota bacterium, assembly GCA_963713325.1. Taxonomy (GTDB): domain Bacteria; phylum Actinomycetota; class Actinomycetes; order Actinomycetales; family Microbacteriaceae; genus Microbacterium. The sequence continues at coordinate 20,831 of CAVQLL010000004.1, read as the reverse complement.
CGCGAGCACCCGGCGCCGGAATTCTTCGGGACATCTGTCGATCCGCCCGTGCCGGGTTCGACGTCCTTCACGTAACGTCGCTCTGACGTCGCTCTGACAGATAGGACACGCGATGAAGTACCTGATGCTGGTGATAGCCGATCCCGACCGCAGCACGGACGAGGAACCGGTTCTCACGATCGAGGAGTGGGTCGATGAGACCTATGGCCAGGGCAAGGCGACCGACGGCGACCGACTGCGGCCCCCCTCGCACGCCAAGACCGTTCGGCGCCGCAACGGCAAGGTGACCGTGACGGACGGGCCGTTCGTCGAGACGCACGAGTGGATCGCCGGCTTCGATCTGCTGGAGTGCGACACGATCGAGCAGGCCATCGAGATTGCGACGCGGCATCCGATGGCCACGCACGGAACGATCGAGCTGCGGCCGGTCTGGCCGCTCGAGCTCGGCTGAGCCGGGATGCCGGGGCGCGCTGTCAGGGTCGCGCCCCGGCAGTCCCGCTCCGGGCGCCGCGGCTTCCGAGCGCCAGGCTCGGCCGCCGAGCGCGGGCCCGACGTCTAACTGCTCGGCGTCTGCGACGCGAACGGACCGCTGACCGCGCACTCCCCCGGCGAGTGCCCACGCGAGCAGCCAGACGCCGGATGCGGCGGTGAGGATCGCAGCCGCGCTCAGGGCGGCATCGGGGTCGAGCACGACCACCAGGCAGCCGAGCGATGCCAGGCCGCCGACGACGGCTCCGGCTGCGCCGATCATCGTGACGACGCATCCGTGCGCGAGCCACCATGCGATGCCACCCGCGATGACGATCACGATCGCCATCACGACGGTGCCCCACATGAATCCGTCCATGCGTACACGGTAGCGGTGCGGCCGCGCTCTCATGTCCCCTGGCCGATTTTCCGTCAGGCGACTACGCTCGTAGGGTGACAGAACGCGCTCCTCTATCCCGCAAGCTCAGTGCGATCGCCGAGTCGGCGACCCTGAAAGTCGACGCCAAGGCCAAGGCCCTCCAGGCCGCTGGCAGACCGGTGATCAGCTACGCCGCAGGCGAGCCCGACTTCTCGACGCCGCAGTTCATCGTGGATGCCGCAGCCGAAGCGCTGCGCAACCCCGCGAACTTCCGCTACACCCCCGCTGTCGGCCTTCCCGTGCTGCGCGAGGCGATCGCCGCCAAGACGCTGCGCGATTCCGGGCTCGAGGTCGACCCGTCCCAGATAGTGGTGACGAACGGCGGCAAGCAGGCCGTCTATGAGGCCTTCCAGGCAGTGGTGAACCCCGGCGACGAGGTGCTGCTTCCCGCGCCCTACTGGACCACCTACCCGGAGGCGATCGCCCTGGCCGACGGCGTCCCGATCGAGGTCTTCGCCGGCGCCGACCAGGAATACAAAGTCACCGTCGAGCAGCTCGAGGCCGCTCGCACGGACCGCACCACCGTGCTGGTGTTCGTGTCGCCGTCCAACCCGACCGGCTCGGTCTACACGCCCGAAGAGACAAGGGCGATCGGCGAGTGGGCCCTCGAGCACGGCATCTGGATCATCACCGACGAGATCTACCAGAACCTCGTCTACCAGGGCGCTCGCGCCGTCTCGATCGTGGAGGCGGTGCCGGATGCGGCCGCCCAGACGATCCTCGTGAACGGCGTCGCGAAGACGTACGCGATGACCGGCTGGCGCGTGGGCTGGATGGTCGGGCCGAAGGATGCCGTCAAGCTCGCCGCGAACCTGCAGTCGCACCTGTCGAGCAACGTGAACAACATCGCCCAGCGGGCTGCGCTGGCGGCGCTCACCGGCCCGCAGAACGAGGCGGAGGACTTCCGGCTCGCATTCGACCGCCGTCGCCGGCTGATCGTCGAAGAGCTCTCGAAGATCGACGGCGTCACCGTGCCGAACCCGCTCGGGGCGTTCTACGTGTACCCCGACGTGCGTGGCCTGCTCGGACGCGAGTGGCGGGGCAAGACCCCGACGACGTCGCTGGAACTGGCCGACCTCATCCTCGACGAAGTCGAAGTCGCCGTCGTCCCCGGTGAGGCATTCGGTCCGAGCGGCTACCTGCGACTGTCGTACGCCCTCGGCGACGACGCGCTGCTCGAGGGCGTGCGACGCATGCAGGAGCTGTTCGCGTAGAACGCGAAAGCGCCGCCCGCGCCGCGTCCGGCGACGGGCGGCACTGCGAACTCGGGTCAGTCCGCCTTGACGACCGCGAACTGGGCGTCGAGTTCGACGTCGACGTCTTCGCCGTCGCCGAGGTCGATCTCGACCTCGTAGACGTGGTCGCTGTCGTCGCTGAGCTCGACGCTGGTGACCGTTCCCGAGCCGACATGGGCCAGCGCGGCGGCGGACGCCTTGTCCACCGCGGCGGCGTCAGGGACCGCGTCGTCGCCACGACTGTCATCGGCGCTGTCATCGCCGCTGTCGTCGTCGGCCCCCGTGGAGACGACGTCCAGTGACGAGTCGAGCTTGACCTCGACGACTCCTCCCGCGTCGAGGCGGATGTCGATCTCGTAGGCGTAGGCGGCGTTGTCGTCGGTGTCGGCATCGATCACGGTCCCTGGGCCGACTTCGGCCAGTGCCGCGGCGATTGCTCCCTCGAGGTCGTCCGGGACGGCGGATGCGGACGGCGATGCCGTCGCGGAACGGCTGGAGTCGTCATCGGACAGGGTCGCGGACGGCGAAGGGGCATTCGGGATCGAGCCTGTCGCGAAGGCGATGGCGGTTCCGCCGCCGATCAGCACGGCCGCTCCGGCGATGCTCGTGATCCAGATGATGGGCTTTCGCATGGTGTCCTCCTGAGTAGGACTCCACGATCTCGCTCGGCTCCTGAAGCCAGCCTGAAGCCGGCGGAATCCGTCAAGCGGGCAGCGAGACGACGAACCGCGCGCCGCCTGCAGTGCCGGCATCCACCCGGACATCCCCACCGTGGGCGCGCACGATCTCGCGGACGATCGCGAGCCCCAGCCCGCTCCCGCCCGCGTCGCGGGCACGGGCCTCGTCGAGGCGCACGAACCTCTCGAAGATGCGTGTCGCGATCGGCCGGTGCGATGCCGGCGCCGTCATCCTCGACCGTCAGCATGGCGCCGTCAGCGGTCTGGGTCGCGCCGAACGCCACTCGGGTGCGCGCGTGCGCGGCCGCGTTGTCGGCGAGGTTGCGGGTGATCTGGCGAAGCAGCGCGAGGTCGCCCCGGACGCGGGCCGGATGGACGGCGGCGGCGTCGACCGCGATCCGCCCCAGCGCTCGAAGGCGCGACGCTTCGGCGAGGAGGAGGTCATCGAGGTCCACCTCGGACACCGAGAGCGCGAGTCCGCCCTCATCGGCGCGCGTCAGGACGAGCATGCCCTGCACGAGGCGCTCCAGCCGCGCGCCTTCGTCCAGCACGGCGTCGCTGAGCTCGGCGGCGCTGATGCGGTCGGGGTGCGAGCGGGCGACCTCGGCATACTGCCGGAGCGACGCGAGGGGGGATTTCAGCTCGTGCGAGGCATCCGAGACGAATCGCCGCTGGGCGGCCTGCGACTCCTCGAGTCGCGCGAGCATCCCGTTCATCGTGTGTGCGAGCCGGCCGATCTCGTCGCGGGTCTCGGGTTCGTCCACCCGGCGCGACAGGTCGGATGCCGACATCCGCTCGACCTGCTGCCGCATCCGCTCGACCGGGGCGAGCGATCGCCCCACCGCGAACCAGGTGGTCAGCGCGACGATCACGACGATGAGCGGCACCGACACGGCCAGCAGCGCACCCACCGTCGCGAGCGTCGCATCGACGTCCTCGGTGCTTCGCCCGACCACGACGATCCAGTCGCCGCCCTCTCGCTCGACCGCCGTCGCGAAGGGCGCACCATCGTCCTCGAGCCGGAGCACGGGGGGTGCGCCGCCGTCGCGGTCGGCGATCGCGCCGAGGTCTTCGGCGGCGTCGCTCGCCGCCACCACGGCACCGCTGTCTCGGTCGATGACCTGCCAGAACCGGTCGTCGTCGATGTCGGGCAGTGACTCCGGCCCGCCGGTGTCGACCTGCTCGGCGAACGCGACCGCATCCTGCGTCGCGGCCGCTTCGAGCTGACCGTACAGCGCGGTGCGCAGCGTGAACCAGAACCCCACGGCCCCCAGCGCCAGGGCGAGGGCGACCACGGATGCGGCCACGGCGGTGATCCGGACGCGGATCCCCGCGCGGCGGCGAGGCCGCGTTCGCGACGCGTCAGTCACCGTCGTCGCCGATCCGGTACCCCGCGCCACGGATCGTGCGGATGCTGTCGCGACCGAACGGCCGATCGATCTTGGACCGCAGGTGCCCGATGTACACCTCGACGATGTTCGGATCGCCGTCGAACGAGAAGTCCCAGACGCCGTCGAGGATCTCAGCCTTCGAGACGACCTCTCCCGATCTGCGCATCAGGAACTCCAGCACGGAGAACTCGCGCGTGGTGAGGTCGATGGTTGCGCCGCCGCGCCTCACCACGCGTGTCGCGGGGTCGAGCGTGAGGTCTCCGACCTCGAGGGTGGCAGGGCGGGCGCCGGCCCCGCGGCGGATGAGCGCGCGAAGCCGCGCGAGCAGCACCGCGAACGAGAAGGGCTTGGTGAGGTAGTCGTCGGCGCCGGTGTCGAGGCCCTCGACCTGATCCCACTCGCCGTCCTTGGCGGTCAGCATCAGCACCGGCGTCCAGTTCTCCTCCGCGCGCAGCGTACGGCAGACGACGTAGCCGTTCATGCCGGGGAGCATGATGTCGAGGAGTATCGCGGCATACTGCTGCTCGCGCGCGAGCCAGAGACCGTCGATTCCGGTGTGGGCGACGTCGACCGCGAAGCCCTCGGCTTCGAGTCCGCGTCTGAGCCCCTCGGCCAGGCGCGGCTCGTCGTCGACCACCAGGAGGCGCATGAGTCCATCGTGGCGGATGCCGGCTGAATCGGCGCTGAAGCCCCGCTGCCGCTAGCGGGTTCGCGGGATGTCGATGCTCGTGACCGGCGTCCGGTTGCCGGCCGCATCAAGCCCGTAGATGCAGTACACCGCCGGCAGATCCGCGGCCGCGATGATGAGCGGAGCGACCGAGAACTCCTGCAAGGCATCCAGGTCGTCGCAGTCGACGGTGTCGGGTTCGGCCCACGTATAGCGCACCGCGGCAAGTTCCGGCGGGCTCAGGAGTGGCCGGACGGCAACGCCTCCCCCGTCGAGTCGCTCGACCTCCGCCCCGGCGGCGACGGTCGGAGGCGTGCGGTCGACCTCGAAGATCACGGATGCCGCGGAATCGTACCTCTCGCCGCTGACGGCGCAAAGCAGATAGTGGCCCTCAGCGCCGGGCAGCTCGGGCGCCACGATCACCCCGACGGCCTCCCACGGCTGCCCTGCGCGCGGAAGCAGGTGCGTGTCGGCATCCGCGTACGTCTCCTTGTCAGCGCAGACCGTGCCGTCTCCGATCGGAACGAGTGCCGTGCTGAGCACCCCGACGCTCGCACCGACGAAGCTTGCCTCGGGTAGGCGGCCGGCGGTGTCGGGAAGCTGGCCGGGGCGGAACACGCCGCCGCCGCGCTCGGCCCACACGTCCGAGACGCGCAGCGGGCACGCCCCGCCTAGCGTGAACAGACCAGTCGACGGGTCGAAGCACCGACCGATGCCCGCGACGCTCTGGGCGTAGTCGGTCCGGCCGACAGGAGCCGCACCCGCCTCGGTGAGCTCGCAGGGTCGGTTGATCTCGCACGCTCCGGCATCGGAACGGCTCGCACCCGAGGTCGACGCCGTGATCATCGCGACGACCTCCACGGGACGGCCGTCTTCGTCGATGCGGACCAGTGGCGAACCGCTCGAACCCGCGAGAACGCCGTCGCAGTCGGTCGAGAACGCATCCAGGAACAGCCAGAACGATTCGATCAGCGAGTGACGGGAGCCGAGCGTGCAGTCGGCGCGACGCAGGACCTGTGCGTCCGGCTCCAGACCGATGACCGGCACGCCGATGCTCGCGACTTCGTCTCCGGATCGCGGTTGCTCGTCGGCGATCGGGAGGACGCCGATGCCGAGCGCTTCGGCATCGGCGAGCGTGGTGTTCAGCCGGACGATTCCGATGGGGGCGTGCCGCATCGTCGCGTAGGTGAGCTCGACCACCTCGAGTGGGATGGCACGGTCCGGTGTCTCCGCGGCTCGGAGGAACTCCGCGGTGCCGCTCCATTCCAGTCCCACCGCGGTCGACTGCGGCGGGCGGCCGAGGCCCCCGACGCAGCGCCCGTCGGTGAGCACATACGCCGGACCCTGCGGAACCCCGGTGTCGATGAGGGTTCCGCTGCAGGCGGACCCGGCGTTCAACGCCGCCACCGCCCCGAATTCCTCGATCTCTTCGGCGGGCAGCGGTTCACCCGGAAGAGGAGCGTTCGAGTCCTCGGATGACCCCGTGGAGGTCGGATGCGGCGTCGTCGGATCGGCGACGCAGCCGCAGGTCGTGCAGGCGGCGAACGCGAGCACCCCGATCGAAATCAGTCCGGCATGTCTGTTCACGCCGCACCCCCTCGGTCGCGAGGATAGCCCCTACAGCTCCACGCCGACCAGCACAGGCTCGGGCTGCAGGATGAGACCGAACTCTGCCTGCACGCGACCCTGGATGAAGCGCGCCAGCTGCGCGATCTCCTCCGCCGACGCACCGCTTCGGTTCGTGAGCGCGAGGGCGTGCTTGGTCGACAGTGCGGCGCGTGAACGGGGAAGCTTGAACCCCTTGCGCAGCCCGGAGTGCTCGATGAGCCACGCCGCGCTGACCTTGACATCGGACTCACGGCTCGCGGGGGCGGGAACGTAACCCTCGTATGCCGCGAGCGGAATGACCAGGACGGGATCGAGGTCGGCCGTCATCGGCCAGCGCGGGCACTCCGGGGGAAGGGTGCGTGCGAACGATGCGGATACGATCGCGTTCTGGAAGAAGGATCCTGCGCTGTACGTGTCGGGGTCGTCCGCATCGAGCACCATGCCCTTGCGGCGGCGGGTCGAAAGCACGTGATCGCGCACCCATGCGAGCGAGACGGATGCCGCGGGCTCGAGGCCGAGGGCGGTGCGCAGCTGCTCCCCGACGACGGGGCGTTCGCCCTGGCCGACCTCTTCGAGCTCGAGCGTCACCGTCAGGATGACCGCCGCGCGCGCCGGCGCCGAGCCGTAGTGATGCTTGAGGACCGATGTCCGGAAGCCCAGACCCAGTTCGGCGGCCGGCACGGTCGAGACCTCGCCGCCGACCTCGTCGATGAGCTCCACCTCGGCGAGCGTCTGGACGATCTCCTGCCCGTAGGCCCCGATGTTCTGCACGGGAGCCGCCCCGACGGTGCCGGGGATGCCGGACATCGCCTCGATGCCGGCCAGTCCCTCGCGCACCGCGTAGTCGACCAGGGCGTCCCAGTCGTGACCCGCCTGCACGCGGAGCCGCACGAAGCCCTCGCGTGAGGAGGGCAGGCGCTCGATGCCGCCGGTCAGCACGCGGATGACGGTCCCGTCGAACGGCTCGTCGCCGACGAGGAGATTGGATCCGCCGCCCAGCACGAGCAGCGGCTCGCCGCCGGACCACACCTCGCGCAGCGCGGTGACGAGCTCCTCGGTCGTGTGCGCGTCGATCATGCGCTCGGGAACGCCGCCGGTGCGCAGCGTGGTCAGCTCGGCGAGCGGGATCGGTTCGACGTCGGGCATCGGCTACGCGAGTCGAACCCGGACCTGCGCCTTGCCGAGCACTGTCGTGTCGCCATGGGTGACGGTGAGGTCGATGCGGGCGCTGTCCTCATCGACCGCACCCACCTTCGCGACGATCTGCAGCTGAGCACCGGCTTCGGGCGCGACGACGACGGGCCGGGTGAAGCGCACGCCGTATTCGAGGATGCGGCCCGCATCGCCCAGCCACGGCACGATCGTCTCGACCGCGAGGCCCATCGTGAGCATCCCGTGTGCGAGCACGCCGGGCAGCCCCACGGCGGCCGCGACGTCGTCCCGGTAGTGGATCGGGTTGAAGTCGCCGGATGCGCCGGCATAGCGCACGAGCGATTCGCGGGACAGATGCACCCAGCGCTCCGCGACGATGTCTCCGACGGCGATCACTGCTCACCGTCCCCGACGAGAAGGACGGATGTCGCGGTGACGACGTGCTCGCCGGCGGCATCCCTGATGTCGGCTTCGCTCGTGACCATCGCATTGCCGCCGATGGCGCGCACGCCCGTGATCGAGAGCGTGCCGGTCAGTTCGTCCCCTGCGACGATCGGGCGCGAGTAGCGGAAGCGCTGTTCGGCGTGCAGGACGCGCGACAGCACGATGCCGGAGTCCGGCTCCGCGAGCAGCTGCTGCAGCGTCTGGTCCTGCACGACCATCGCGAAGGTGGGCGGCGCGACGACGTCGGGATAGCCGAGTGCCTGCGCGGCCGCCGGATCGACGTGCTGGGGCTCGTCGGAGAACACGGCGCGGGCGAACTCGCGCACCTTCTCGCGACCGACAAGATAGGGCGCTGTTGGGGGGAAGACGCGCCCGACGAGCTCGGGGTTCACTGGCACAGTGCCATCCTACCGAGCGCGGCTCCGGGCTCCGTGGTCAGCGGCGCCGCTCGCGCAGCGTCCGCACCGCCAGCTGGACGACGATGAAGGTGAGGAAGATCGCGAAGAGCACGTTGCCCCAGAACGGATCGACGAGTGTCGCGATCCACGCGCCGAGCGCCGTCGTGGTGCATGCGGCGACCCCGATGAGTGCGGCCGCGAGGAGGTCGACGTTTCCGCGCCGCAGGTTGCCGATGGTTCCCGAGACGGCGGTGGGAATCATCATCAGCAGCGATGTGCCCTTCGCGACCAGATCGCTCGTGCCGAAGAGCAGCATGAGGGCCGGCACCACGACGATGCCACCGCCGACGCCGATGAGACCCGCGACCGTCCCGGTAGCGACTCCGAGGACCACGAGGCCCGCGATCGACAGGAACGTCAGCGGCAGGCCGGCATCGCGCGACGGGATGACGAGGAAGAGGCTCACGATGACGGCCACGAGGAAGCCGATGAAGCTCCAGCGCAGCACGTTCAGCGGCACCCGCGGCAGCAGCCACGTGCCGATCTGAGCGCCGACGACGGCGCCGGCGGCCAGGATCAACCCCGGAATCCAGGCGACTGAGTCGTTGAGTGCGTACGAGATGACGCCGACGGTCGCCGTGGGCACGATCGCGGCGAGCGACGTGCCGGCCGCAAGTCGCTGGTTGAAGGCGAGGATCAGCACGAGGAGGGGGACGATGACCGTCCCGCCGCCGACCCCGAAGAGACCGGACAGGAGCCCGGCGAGCAGCCCGATGCCCAGGCAGGTCAGGATGTACCTGGCGCCCCTGGGTTGGACCGTACCGGGCGCCTCGGGATCGGGCATGGGACTACCCTGCCCGGAGCGGACGCGGAGCATCCGCCGCGGCGCGGACCGCCGCCGGCAGTGCGTCGACGATCCGGTCGAGTTCGAGGTCCGTGTGCGCTGCGGAGAGGAACCATGCTTCGAACACGCTCGGCGGGAGGCTGACCCCCTGCTCGAGCATGGCCGTGAAGAACGGCGCATATCGCCACGCGTCCTGCGACTTCGCGTCGTCGTAGTCGCGGACGGGACGGTCGCGGAACGCGATCGAGAAGAGGCTGCCGGCACGCGAGACCGTGACCGGCACATCCTCGGCGGCGAACGCGTCCTCGACCGCGCCGGACAGGCGCGCCGCCGAGCGGTCGATGCGCTCGTAGACGGCGGCATCGGCACCGCGGAGGGTCGCGAGCCCTGCCGCCACGGCCAGAGGATTGCCGCTCAGAGTGCCCGCCTGGTAGACGGGTCCCAGCGGCGCGAGAAGCTCCATGACATCGCTTGCGGCCGGCCACCGCGGCCAGCGGCAGCCCGCCGCCCACGACCTTGCCGAAGGTCACGAGGTCGGGCCGCCACGGCGCGCCTTCTGCGCGGGCGGTCTCCAGTCCCCACCAGCCGGCGGGGCCGACACGGAAGCCGGTGAGCACCTCGTCGAGGATCAGGAGCGCGCCCTCGCGATGGGCGAGGTCGGACAGCGCCCGTTGAATCCGTCATCAGGGACGAGCACGCCCGCGTTGGCCCCGGCCGCCTCGGTGATGATCGCCGCGATTCGTCCGGGGTGCGCGGCGAAGGTCGCCTCGGCGGCGGCGAGGTCGTTGTAGGGCAGCACGATCGTCAGCGCCGCCACGGCGGCAGGGACCCCGGCCGAGCCTGGAAGACCCAGGGTGGCCACGCCCGATCCGGACTCGGCCAGCAGGCCGTCCGAGTGTCCGTGGTAGTGACCGGCGAACTTGATGACGAGGTCGCGTCCGGTGGCCCCGCGCGCGAGACGCACGGCGGTCATCGTCGCCTCGGTGCCGGTGGAGACCAGGCGGATGCTGTCGAACAGGCGCGTGCCGTTCACGGTCGTGCGCTCGCGCAGCAGTTCGGCCAGCTCGGCTTCACCTGGCGTGGTCGCGCCGAACGAGAGGCCTCGGGCGGCGGCATCCTGAACGGCCGCCACCACATCGGGGTGCGCGTGGCCGAGCAGCGCCGGACCCCACGACCCGACCAGGTCGATGTACTCGCGGCCTTCGACATCGGTGACGTACGGGCCGCGGGCGGACACGAGGAACCGCGGGGTGCCGCCGACCGATCGATAGGCGCGCACCGGGGAGTTGACTCCGCCGGGGATGACCTCGCGGGCGCGCGCGAACTCGGTCTCGTTGCTCACGCTCGGTTCCCCTCGCGGATCAGGTGTGCCGCCTCGACGGCCCAGTACGTGAGGATCGCATCGGCGCCCGCGCGTCGGATGGAGACCAGCGACTCGAGCACCGCCCGCTCGCGGTCGATCCAGCCGTTGGCGGCCGCCGCCTCGATCATCGAGTACTCACCGCTGACCTGATAGGCCCACACCGGCACGGGCGATGTCGCTGCGACACGGGACAGCACGTCCAGATACAGCGAGGCGGGCTTGACCATGACGATGTCGGCGCCCTCATCGATGTCCAGGGCTGCCTCCCGAGCGCCTTCGCGGCCGTTCGCCGGATCCAGCTGATACGTGCGCCGGTCGCCTTCGAGCGAAGACTGGACCGCCTCGCGGAACGGACCGTAGAGGGCGGAGGCGTACTTGGCCGCGTATCCGAGGATCGCGGCATCCTGGTGCCCCTCGGCATCGAGCGCGTCGCGGACGGCGCGCACCTGGCCGTCCATCATGCCCGACAGGCCGAGCAGCGCGGATCCTGCCGAGGCCTGGGCGAGCGCCATCGCGCGATACCGCTCGAGGCTCGCGTCGTTGTCGACGCGCCCGGCCCCGTCGAGGACACCGCAGTGGCCGTGGTCGGTGAACTCGTCCAGGCACAGGTCGGTCTGCACGACGAGTGCGTCGCCGACCTCGGCCGCGGCCACTCGGGTCGCGACGTTGAGGATCCCGTCGGGGTCGTCCGCACCGGAGCCGATCGCGTCCTTGTGCTCCGGAACTCCGAAGAGCATGACGCCGCCGATGCCCGCCTCGGCGGCGTCATGCAGCGCCGCTTTCAGCGAGTCGAGGGTGTGCTGGACGACGCCCGGCATCGATGAGATCGGCACCGGCTCGCGCACGCCTTCGCGGACGAACATGGGAAGCACGAGGTCTGCGGGGTGCAGGCGCGTCTGGGCGACCAGTCGCCGCCATGCTGCGCTGCCGCGGGTGCGGCGGGGGCGGATGTCGGGCACGGGCCCGGTCGCTGCGCTCATGAGTGGTTCCTTCCCTGCGCTCATCGCGCACCGCCGAGGGGCGCGAGGCTCGGCCGCGCCACGATCCAGCAGCGCCGCCGCGACACGATCGGCCAGATCGAGGGGCGCCCGATCGGAGCCGGCGGCCTCGGTGTCGACGATGGTCAGCTCGCCGGTTCCGTCGGGCGCGTACACGGTCGCGGTGAGGACCAGCATTCCGTCGACAAGGGTCGCGTGCGCGGCGATGGGTGCGGAGCAGCCCGCCTCGAGTCGTGCGAGCACCCCGCGCTCTGCAGTCGCCGCGATGCGCGTCGAGGAGTGGTCGATCGCGGCGACACGCTCCAGAAGCTGAGCGGAGGCATCCGCCCTGATCTCCAGCGCGAGCGCGCCCTGCGCCGGCGCGGTCGGCCACGACTCCAGAGGCAGCAGCTCCGAAGCCTCGCCGAGCCGGCCGAGGCGCTCCAGGCCGGCGGCCGCGAGCACGAGACCATCCACGCGGCGGTCATCGTCGGGGTCGTAGAGGCGGCCGAGGCGGGTGTCGACATTGCCGCGGATGCCGACGACCTCGAGATCCGGCCGTGCAGCGAGCAGCTGCGCCCGCCGCCGTGGCGAACCGGTGCCGACACGGGCACCACCGGGGAGCTTGCGGAGGGTCACGCCGTCGCGGGCGACGAAGGCGTCCCGAGCGTCCGCGCGGATCGGCACCGCCGCGAGACGGATGCCGTCGGCCGGCGCGGTGGGGAGGTCCTTGAACGAGTGCACGATGAGGTCCACTTCGCCGGCGCGGAGCGCGTCGCGCAGTGCCGAGACGAACACGCCGGTGCCACCCATCGATGCGAGCGGAGCGGTCGAGCGATCGCCCTCAGACGTGATCGTCACGAGCTCGTACGCGCCGATCTGCGCCGCGGTCGCGGATGTCTGCGCCACCGCGAGCGCGCTCGCGCGGGTTCCGACCCGGATCGGCGCACCCGGCTTGAAGAGGGCGGTCATGGCGCCACCCCCGCGACGGCGGGCTTGAACCCGGCACGGACGTTCTCGCAGCAGGCCGGTCGGCACACGTCGAACCAGGGGCCGAGCGGGGTGAGGTGCGGCCGCTCCTTCGCCGGCGTGCCGTCGCGGCGCTCCACGACGAGGTCGACGAGACCGCTGACGAACGCGGGATCGATGCCCGGCGTCGGTGTGCGCACGGCGCGGATCCCGGCGGCCTGTGCGGCATCCATCGCCTCGGTGTCGAGGTCCCACAGCACTTCCATGTGGTCGCTCACGAATCCGAGCGGGACGATGACGACCGCCTCGACTCCGCGCGAAGGCAGCTCGCCGATCACGTCGCAGACGTCGGGTTCGAGCCAGGGCTGCGTCGCGGGCCCTGAGCGGGACTGGTAGACGAGCTCCCACCGGACTCCGGCGGCCTCGGGGACCACCTCGACGGTCCTGGCCATCGCGACGCGTGCGACCGCCTCGTGCTGCGCCGCGTACGCGCCGCCCGCCCCGAAGTCGCGGTCGCGCGGTCCCGATCGCTGCGCGTCGGAGGTCGGGATGCTGTGCGTGGAGAAGAGCACCTGGATGCCGCTCGCGGGCACCCCATCGTCGATCAGCTCGCGCACCGCCGCGGTCACGCCCTCGGTGAACGCGTGGACGAATCCGGGGTGGTCGAAGAACTGGCGCACCTTGTCGATCCTGACCGTGCCGCCGAGGCCGGTCGCCTCGAGCACGCGGGCGAAGTCCTCGCGGTACTGGCGGCAGCTCGAGTACGAGCTGTACGCGCTGGTCGCGATCGCCAGCAGGGTCGTGCGGCCGTCGGCGGCGGCATCCTGCATCGCATCTTCGAGGTACGGAGCCCAGTTGCGGTTGCCCCAGTACACCGGCAGGTCGATGTCGCGCGCGGCGAGCTCGGCCTCGATGGAGGCCTTGAGCGCGCGGTTCTGCGCGTTGATGGGGCTGACTCCGCCGAAGTGCCGGTAGTGGTGCGCGACCTCTTCGAGGCGCTCATCGGGGATGCCGCGGCCCCTCGTCACATTTCGCAGGAACGGGATGACGTCGTCCTGCCCCTCGGGGCCGCCGAAGCCGGCGAGCAGGATGCCGTCGTAGGCGACCGGCGTCTCCACGTGAGGCTCGCCGGATGCTGCCGCCGGACTGGCGGCGAGTACCGCGGCATCGCTCACGAGAGCACCTCGTCCAGTTCCTCGACCCCGATCAGCCGGCCGGTGAAGAAGGGGATCTCCTCGCGGACGTGACGGCGCGCCTCGGTCGCCCTGAGGTGCCGCATGAGGTCCACCAGATCGATCGGGTCGTCGGCCTCGAGCGCCAGGATCCACTCGTAGTCGCCGAGCGCGAACGCGGCGACCGTGTTGGCCTGCACCTGCGGATACTCGCGGCCCATCCGGCCGTGCTCGCCGAGCATGCCGCGGCGCTCGTCCTCGGGGAGGATGTACCAGTCGAGGCTGCGGACGAACGGATAGACCGTGACCCACTGCTTCGGCGGCAGCCCGCGCATGAACGAGGGTGCGTGATCGCGGCTGAACTCTGCGTCGCGGTGCACGCCGAGTGCGTTCCACCGCGGCGTGAGCGAAGCCAGCGGACCCGACCGGCGCAGCGTCCGGAGCGCGGCCTGCAGACGCTGCGCATCGTCGCCGGTGAGCCACAGCATCAGGTCGGCATCGGCGCGCAGTCCCGAGACGTCGTAGATTCCGCGGAGCGTGACGCCGGTCTCGCTCAGCGCGTCGATCGCCGTCGCGAGCGAGGCGGAGCCGGACTCGGCGGCCGTTCCGTCGGTCGGGCGGGTGAAGACCGCCCACAGCGTGTAGCCGACCGCTCGCCTGCGTCTCGTTCGTCATCGTCGTCCTTCCGGACCGCCCGTGCGGGCGGCTCTCACGTCGGTGCTGATTCGTTCGGCGATCGCCCTGGCAGCGGGCACGATCGAGGCGAGCCCGGTGAGGGAGGCCGCCTCGCCGACGGCATCCTGACCGCTCATGGTCTCGTGCGCCTCGAGGGTGCGCGTCCAGGTGCGCACGTCGAGTTCGACCAGCCGGTCGATCCGCGCACCCGTGATCGCTCGCAGGTCGGCGGACACCGTCGCCTCCGGGTCGTCCGGCATCTCATCGTATGAGAGCCGCACCACGTGCCGATGCGCGGGCAGTTCATCCGCCAGCCACTGCCACTTCGCGGTCGAGTGCGTGAGCGCGCGGGCCGTGACGCCCACGGCCCCCGCTTCGACGAGCGCCCCGGTGCCGCGCGGTGCCCGGTCGAGGCCGTTCGCATCGACCGCGGCGATCGCGACCGTGATCGTGCGCGTGCGCACGGCGGGGCCCGCCGCATCGGCGCTCGCGCTGACGACGTGCCCGCCGAGGCGGTCGCCGTTGTCGAGCCGCACGCCGGCGGCGTCCGATCCGACCACCCGGGCGCCCAGCACGAACTGCGCGCCCGCGGCGCGCGCGTCCGCCTCGAGGGCTGCCGCGAGCCGGTGCACGCCGCCGCGGAGCCCCGCGACCTGCGAGCCCGCGGGACTTGCCGCCCGCAGCCGCTCGACGGCGGCGCCGAGGGACCAGCTCGCGCGCAGCGAATCGGGCAGCCCGGGCGAGGCGGCCGCGAGCGCGAGCGCGTCCGGTGAGGTCGAGTAGACGCCGCGCACCACCGGCGCGACGAGGCCGCTGAGCACGCGGGCGCCCATGCGTCGACGCACGAGGTCGCCGAGGGAGCCGTATGACTCGGGACGCCGCAGGGGCATCACCGCATCCAGCTGTGCCCGCCACGCTCCGAGACGTCCGATCGCATCGACGACGTCCTTCGCGCGCGGATCGACGGGGATGCCGAGCACGCTGGCGGCGGGCAGCGGATGCGCTCCGCGCGATGCCCACAATCCACGCGGGCGAGTCCGCCGGCAGCACGAGATCGGAGGCGAGCCCGAGTTCGGAGGCGAGCGCGGCGACGGCGCCGCCGCGCGTGGCGAAGGACTCCGCTGCCGCGTCGACATCCACCCCCGCGATGCGGATCGCCGCGAGTTGGCCGCCGACCCGATCGGATGCCTCCACCACCGTGACCGGGATGCCGGACCGGGCGAGGTCACGCGCGACCACGAGCCCCGCGACGCCCGCACCGATCACGACCACCCGAGACGGCGGCGAGGGCGCCGACGGCTGGGAGGCCGATGGCGGCATTGGCTGCGATACCGGCTGCGCCGGAGACTGGCTCATGTCAGACCGCGAGGGCGCCGACCGAGGCTTCGTGGACGAGTGTCACGATGCGCGTCAGAACCTCGGGATCGGTCTCGGGTGGCACGCCGTGGCCGAGGTTGACGACGTGCGCCGGTGCCGCCCTGCCGCGCTCGAGCACGTCGAGGACGTGCGCCCTGAGCACTTCCCACGGCGCCGTGAGCAGCGCGGGGTCGATGTTGCCCTGCACGACGACATCGCCGCCGAGCCGGCGGGAGGCCTCGTCGAGCGGGATGCGCCAGTCGACGCCGACCGCGTCCGCTCCGATGCCGGCCATCAGGTCGAGCACCTCGCCGCTGCCGACACCGAAGTGGATGATCGGCATGTCCAGTCCGCGGAGGGCGGAGAGCGTGCGGCGCGAGTGCGGAGCGACACGACGCTGATAGTCGCTGCGCGAGAGGGAGCCGACCCACGAGTCGAAGAGCTGGACCGCGCTGGCGCCGGCCTCGACCTGTGCCCGGAGGAAGGCGCCCGACACGTCGGCGCACCAGTTCAGCAGCTGCGCCCACGCGTGCGGGTCGGAGACCATCAGGCTTCGTGCGCGCAGCTGATCCTTGGACGGTCCGCCTTCGACGAGGTAGGACGCGAGCGTGAAGGGTGCCCCGGCGAATCCGACGAGCGGCGTGCCGCCCAGCTCGGCGACGGTGCGCGCGACCCCCTCGCGGATCGGCGCGAGGGCGTCGGGATCGATCGGGCGCAGGCGCATGATGTCGGACGCAGAGCGAATCGGGGAATCCAGCACGGGCCCGCGCCCGGGGACGATCTCGACGGGCACGCCGGCCAGTCGCAGCGGGATGACGATATCGCTGAAGAACACGGCCGCATCCACGCCGTGGCGGCGGACCGGCTGGAGCGTGATCTCGCTGGACAGCTCAGGATCCAGGCACGCATCGAGCATCGCGGTCCCGACCCGCAGCGCGCGGTACTCGGGAAGGCTGCGGCCGGCCTGACGCATGAACCAGACCGGGGTGCGCTCGGGACGCTGACCGCGCAGTGCTGTGACCAGCGCCGACGTGCTGGTCCGACCGTCACTCAGGGGGTGCGACGAGTGGGAGGACATATCCTCCATCCTCCCACCGCTGGCGCGGCGTTCGGTCCGCGCGGCATCCCTCCATGACGCCCGATCACCGCCGTTCGGCATGCCTTCCCCGTTCATTCCGTACCATGGGAGGGTGCTGCTCTGCGTCTCCGTGTCTCACCGGACAGCGGATTTCGATCTGCTCGGTCGCCTCTCCGAGGGTGCGACCGCGGGTGCCGCGGCGACCCTGCTGGCCGACGGACGTGCGCGTGGGGCCGTGCTGGTCTCGACCTGCAACCGGGTCGAGGCATACCTCGACGTCGCGCCCGGAGCGGACACGAGCATCGCGGAGGCCACGCTGCGCACGCTCGCAGGGGTGGCCGAGCTGCCCCATGATGCGCTCCGCGAGCGCGCCGACGTGCTGGCCGGAGCACCCGCCCTGCACCACCTGTTCGCCGTGACCTCCGGCCTCGAATCGATCGCCATCGGCGAAGAGGAGATCGCGGGTCAGGTCCGGCGTGCGTATGAAGCAGCCCGCGAGACGAAGTCGACGACTCCGGAACTCGACACCGCATTCCAGCGCGCCGCGAAGGTCTCGCGGGACGTCCGCGCCGCCACGTCGCTCGGCAAGACGGGTCGGTCGCTCGTGCAGTTCGCGCTGCAGCTGGCCGGCACCCGCCTGACGGACTGGCGGCAGACACGGGCGCTGATCGTGGGCACGGGCAACTACGCCGCGACCACCGTGGCTGCTCTGCGCAACCTCGGGGTCCCCGAGCTGGCGGTGTACTCGTTGAGCGGTCGCGCCGAGAAGTTCGCCGAGAAGTACGGTGTGCGCGCCGAGCGCGACCTCCGTGATGCCATCGCCGCGGCCGACGTCGTCATCACCTGCACGAACACCTACTCGGTGACGACCGAGGAGATCCCCGACGAGTCACGCCGGACGATCATCGACCTCGGACTGCCGCGGAACGTCGATCCGGCCGTCGGCAAGCTGCCCGGCGTCGAGCTCATGGATCTCGAGCTGATCGCCACCCATGCCCGACTGCCCAAGCTCGCACCCGATGCGACCGCACGTGAGCTCGTCTCTTCCGCGGCCGGGGCGTTCGCGGCGGAGCAGACCGCGGCACCCGCGATCGTCGCCCTGCGCAGCCACGTGTTCGATGCGCTCGACAGCGAGCTCGCGCGACTCGCGTCGAAGTCCGTCTCCCCCGAGCAGGCGGCGGCAGTCACTGAGGCCC
Source organism: uncultured Actinomycetota bacterium (assembly GCA_963713325.1). Lineage (GTDB taxonomy): Bacteria > Actinomycetota > Actinomycetes > Actinomycetales > Microbacteriaceae > Microbacterium. The sequence goes on along the minus strand of CAVQLL010000004.1, from coordinate 2,722 downwards.
TTCGTCACTTCGCCGGCGCCCTGCTGCACGACCCGACCCAGCGGGCGCGCGAACTCGCGGCAAGCGGCCGCGTCGACAATTTCGAAGCCGGGCTCGCCGCCGTCTTCGGGATCGACCCGGCCAGGCAAGGCGGGGCGATCACCCCGCTCCGGCCTGCCGCGGACGCATCGGATGCGTCCGAAGCCGGCAGCGCCTGAGCGATCAGTTCTGCGCGATCGCCTCGTTGATGACCCAGTCCTCGCCCGACGGGACGACGCTGTATTCGTAGCGGTCGTCGTACTCGACGGGCTCCTCGGTCGGGTTGCCGTCGGGGTCCGACATGCTCGTGTACGTCTCCGAGGTCTCGACCGTGATCTGGTCCTCGCCCGTCTCGACGTTCAGGACGGTGACTTGGTATCCATCGACGGAGTCGATGAACCCCTGCGCCGCGGCCGAGAACGTCTCGCAATCCGGAAGCTGAAGCACCTCGCGGAACTCCTCGGTCGTCGCCGCCACGAACTTGTCGCAGTCGGCTGTGCCCCACGCTTCGTCGTAGAGCTCGACGGCTGCGACCGCGGCGGTCTCGTCCTCGGTCGCGGCACCGCCACCCGCGTTGCTGAACATCCCGATGATGATGGGGATGAACACGGTGGCCAGGATCACGATGCCCAGAAGCACCACGCCGAGCACGACCCACAGGATCCAGAGCTTGGACTTCCTGGGCTCGGTCGCCGAGATGAACGCTCCCGACGGAGCCGGACCGCCCGGGAATCCCCCGGGGTACCCGGGAGGTGCCGAAGGCGGGTAGCCGCCCTCCGGCGCCGTGTCGGAGGCGACCGCGGGCGGGCCATCGGTCGTTGCCATGCCGGCATCCGGAGCGGATGCGCCCGACTGGTCCGGGTCAGCGGCCGACCCGACCGCCGGCGCGAGGAGCGCGTCCATCGTGTCCGATCGTTCACCGGTCGCGGCGTCCGTCCCTGCTTCGCCGGGAGTCGCGGGCTGCTCTGCCTCCGCGGCAGCCGACTGCTCGTCGACAGCGGGTTCGGGATCCGGCGTCTGAACATGCTCTGTCCACTGCGCACCGTCCCACCAGCGCAGCGCGCCGCGTCCGTCGTCGTACCAGCCCGGGGGTGTCGTGCTCATGCTCTCGTCCCTCTCGCGGCGAACTTCGTGGTCACTGGCCGCAGTGCGAGCCTATCCGAGCCGCCACGACGACTGGGTTCGTCCCAAGTGGATGACGTGCACGGCCTCTCGAAGCGATAACGTGACGCGCAAATGGACACCTTCGGAACCAACCTCGTCTGGATCATCGCGGTTCTCGTCGACCTCGCGATCAAGATCGCCGCGCTCATCATCATCCCGAAGCGTCGCAAGCCCACGGCCGCGATGGCGTGGCTGCTCGCGATCTTCCTGATCCCCTACGTCGGCATCATCCTGTACCTCCTGATCGGAACCTTCAAGCTGCCGAAGAAGCGGCGTGACGATCAGGCCAGGATCAACGCGCTGATCACCGAGCGCGTCGCCGGGCGCAACGAACCTGCCGAAGCCGCGACGTGGCCGCGCTGGTTCCAGCGCCTCGTCGACCAGAATCTGAAGCTCACGGCGCTGCCCGCGCTCGGGGGCAACAGCGCGACCCTGCTCGGCGACTACACCGGATCGATCGACGCGATGGCGGCAGAGATCGACACGGCGACGACGTTCGTCCACGTCGAGTTCTTCATCGTGGCGTGGGACGACACCACACGGGGCTTCTTCTCCGCGATGGAGCGCGCCGTAGCACGCGGGGTCACCGTGCGGCTCCTGGCCGATCACCTTCCGTCCGCGAAGATCCCCGGCAGCAAGGAGACCTTCGCGGAACTGGATCGCATCGGCGTGAAATGGTCGTGGATGCTCCCGGTCATGCCCTTCAAGGGGAAGTATCAGCGCCCCGACCTGCGCAACCATCGCAAGCTCGTCGTCGTCGACGGCCGCGTGGCGTTCATGGGATCGCAGAACCTCATCGCCCGCACCTACGATTCGCCCAAGAACATCAAGCGCGGCCTCCAGTGGCAGGAGCTCATGACCCGCCTGACCGGCCCGGTCGTGGCATCCGTCAATGCGGTCTTCCTCTCCGACTGGATGATCGAGACGGGCGAGTTCCTCGAGAGCGAGCACGTGCCCGCCGCGGAGCTGGCCCGCAACACGTCTCCCGACGAGCTCGTCTGCCAGGTCGTGCCGAGCGGACCGGCCTACACGACCGAGAACAACCTCCGGATGTTCCTTTCGCTCATCTACGGTGCAACCGAGAGAGTCATCATCACGAGCCCCTACTTCGTCCCCGACGAGGCGATGGTCTACGCAATCACCACGGCGTGCCAGCGCGGCCTGGAAGTGCAGCTGTTCGTGTCCGAGATCGGCGACCAGGGGCTCGTGTACCACGCTCAGCGCTCGTACTACAGCGACCTGCTGGAGGCGGGCGTGCGCATCTTCCTCTACCCCGCGCCGTACATCCTGCACGCGAAGCACCTCTCGATCGACGACGACATCGCCTTCATCGGCTCGAGCAACATGGACATCCGCTCGTTCAGCCTGAATGCGGAGTCCTCGCTCCTGGTCCGCGGCACGTCCTTCGTCGCTGCCATGCGCGAGGTCGAGCAGGGATATCGGGACGCCGGACGTGAACTCACCCTGGAGCAGTGGCGCAACGAGCCGACCAAGGCGACCTTCCTCGACGGCCTCGCCCGGCTCACCTCAGCGCTGAACT
>CAVQLL010000003.1:0-13008 GCA_963713325.1 uncultured Actinomycetota bacterium | reverse complement strand
CGTCCTCGACGGCCCGCCTGCGGGCGACGTCTTCAACGACGAATCTGCGGAAGTCGGCTCCACGGTCCTCAATCGTGACGTCTTCGACCGACGGTGCCGGATCTTCCCCGGGCCACGCGGTCTGACGTGTCGCTCTGTCGCGGTCGAGGCGTGAGCCGCAGGCAGCGACCCAGTCGTGCAGGCGTTCGCGGGCCTCGGCGAAGTCCTGGTGCCAGCCGAGGGGAGCGGAGCCATGCTGCTCCTCGTCGTAGGCGCAGAGCCAGTGCAGGTGCAGGGCGGAGAGTTCCCAGACGAGTTCGGAGTGTCGATGCCACAGCGGCGGGATGATCGACGGTCCGAGCCCGTAGGTGCGTCGTAGCCAGTTCACCCACCTGTCGAGCTCGACCCACTCGAATGCCGCTCGATCCGAGGTGAGCACGTTCCAGTTCACCGGGCGGGGCACGCTCGGCAGGCCATCGGCCTCACCTTCAGGGCCGTCCGGCGTCGGGGGCTCGAACTCGTAACCGGGAAAGTGCAGGGGCTCGTCGGCGGTCATCAGGTGCCTCAGATGGCCACGGGTCGAACGGCGGGCTTTGCCGTCGACGGGGCGGATGCCGCCACCGGCGGAAGCGCGTTGCGTCGGCGTTGCAGGGTGTAGTTCGTGCGCGCGGAGTCGTGGCCGAGGCGCTTCGCGACGAACTCCTCGGTCTCGACCGTTTCGCCGTCGCGTTCCCGCGTCGAGGTGTGCGTGTATCCCTCGGCGATGAATACGTCGCCCTTGTTGAACATCGCGTAGGCCCGCTCCGCGTTGCGCCGGAACATGACGAGGTCGTGGTACGTGGTCTCAGTCTGGGTGAAGGTGCCGTCTTCATTGCGTTCGAAGTGCTCCTGCCCGATGCGCACCCAGAAGCGGGCTTCGCCTTTCGCGTTGAATGCGAGTTGAGGCTGCGACGCGATGAACCCGGAGAGAGATTGCTGGGTGTGGATAGTCATCGGATGCTCCTACCAAAGGGCCGCAGGTCGGCCATCACCTGGTAGGTGCGTCGCCTATCCCCGCCGCAGTTGTTCCTCGACGCGAGCCCGATCGGCACGGAGGTCCGCGGCGTCGGGGCGGGCAGTCCATTCGCGCATGCGCGTGACGATTGGTGGCGCCGACCTCAGCAGTAGGAGCGCCGTGCCGTACGGCAGCGTGCGAATCACGTCGGGCGGCATGATCGGAACCCGGCGCGTTGATCGCTGGTTAGAGCGCATGCCGCGTTCACCGATCGTGATCGAGTCGGTGGCCTCGTCGCGGTCGCCAATCAGGGTGGCGATGTCTTGGAGGTCTCGAGACCCTGAGGCGCCGCCGAGCACGATCTTGGCGATACTCGCGTCCCAGATCGCCGTGGCTGCGTTGTCGCCCCACCGCTGACGGGCCTGCGCGAGCGACTGAAGCACCGGCATCGTGGTGACACCGGTGCCTCCGCCTTCGGCCATCAGGACAGGCAGCGACGGCAGAGGGGCAAGGTTGCCGATCTCATCCAGCGCGAGAAGCAGCGGCGGGTCGAGGCGGGCGCCTGGGGATCTCGCGGCAACGCGCCTCGCGGTTTCGACGAGGTCTTCGACCAGCGCGGCGACGAGGGAGGAGGATGCGCCGGCGCCGGCGCCCGTCGCGAGAAGGTACAGGGTGCCGTTGCGTCGGAGAAAGGTCTCCGGATCGAACTGCTCGTCCTCGCTCGGGCTGACTGCATCGAGAACACGAGGGTCAGCCAGAGCCGCCAACGCCAGGGAGACGCCCTGCCAGATCGAGTCGCGCGTGCGGGGGTCGGCGTCGATCATCGCCTCAAGCGACTCGGCCCATCCCGTCGCGGCGGCAGGGTTGGATGTGAGGATCGCGACGGCATCCTTCGCCGCGGCCGGGTCGAGCGTCCAGCGAAAGAGCTCACCAGGTGAGCGGCCGTCGAGCGCCGCGGCGTGCAGCAGCGACTGAAGGGCTGTACGGGTCTTGCCCTCCCAGAAGCCGCCGTTCTCCACCCCAACGCTCGACAGGCCTGTACCGGCTGCGAGTCCCGCGGCGCGAATCATCGCGGTGAGTGGGAGCTCGCAGCCGCGTACCGGCGACCACCGCAAGCCCGCCGGTACGCCCGGAGCAAGATGTTGCGGATCGAACACGGCGACGGGCCCCCGTCTCATGCGCGAGCGAATGGTGGTCGTGAGGTTGTCCGGCCTGGTGGAGGTCGTGACGACGGCGCCAGGTGCGTCGAGGATCGCGTTGATGACGATGTGGGCGCCCTTGCCCGACCGGGGAGGGCCGATCACGAGGATCGAATCCTCGACCGACGTCCACACCTTCGTTCCTCGTGCCACGCCCACGAGATAGCCGACGTCCTCGGATCGCGGCTTATCGACGGACGCGCGAAGGTGGGCAGCGCGCTTCAGCAGCGCGTGATCGGAGGCAGCGCGGCGCACGTCGGCCGACGTCGCGATCCCAGCGATCCGGTTCGGGTCGGACCTGGCGTGACGAGTGTGGTTCCGGATGACGCGCCACACCCACCACCCCGAAACGCTGAGCAGCGCCACGAACGCCACGACGACCGCCCAGTACGCCACGGCGTTGAGCCCAGGAGATCCGAGTGCCGCCCCCGGGTCAGCGGGGGAGCCGAAGACACCGAGCCCCGCTGCCAGACCACCTGTCGGCTGCTCCGCTCCTGACAGGAAGGCGGCGAGATTGCCGCCCACACGCAGGATGCCGGCGATCGCAACGGCCCCGCCGAGAGCGAGCAACGCGACGTTGGTCAGCCCGTCGGGACCGGAGACACCGACACCGTGGGGACCCGTCATGTGACGATCCCGAAGACACACGTGCCGGAGATTCTCCCCACGAGGACAATCTCGCCCTCGGCGCTCACGCGGCAGAGCCCCGGTTCCAGCAACGCTCGAGCGGACCCGTCCGCAGAAGCCTTGATGTGACGCACGATGATCGCTAGGGCTACCTCTTCGCCCGGGAGGAAACCCTCTTCGCCGCAGACAACGCGAGGCGGCTCGATCAAGGGCGTCGCATCGATGAGTGCTGCGGGTGCGGCCAGTGGCTCCGCCGGAGCGCTCGACCCTCCGTCCCGGACCTGCGGCGGCGCACTCGGGGCGACCGAGCCCTGCAGCGGCCGGGTGATGAGGTCGGTGAAGACCGTGCCGTCTGCCTCGTGGACGACGACCCGCACCGGCGACCCGTGAGCGAGCAGGACCGTGTCTATGACTTCCGCAAAGGACGCGCGGGCCCAGGGTGCCCCGAACCGAGGCGGTTCGAACGGCGTCCCATCGACGGCGACGGTCATCGTGCCGTCCGCCGAGATCGTCATGGTGATCACGGGAAGGACCGCCGGCACGCGGATCGCGTCGGTGGATCGTCGTAATGCGTGCGCTGTCGTCATTTCACGCCCTCCGTCATCCGGCTCGTCGTGTCGAATGCTGCAAGCTCCGCGGGATGCAGTTGGTGCTGAACCACGAAGCTGCGATCCTTGATCCGCCAGAGACCTTGACCCGTTGCCAAGCCGGGCAGCAGGCTCTGCTCGGTGCCGGTGAGGCCCAGCGCGGTCGCAGTCGCTCCGAGCTGGTCCGCTTCCTGCCGGTAGATGATTCGGGTCTCCGCGTTGGCGAGGAGGGATGACGCGATCGCGCGCATCGCGGAGCCCTGGTCGCCGACGTTGTCGAGGTCGGAGAGCTTGTGGAAGACGAGCAGGTTCGCGATTCCGTAGTGGCGGGCGAGTCGCCACTGAGCATCCATGCGTCGCAGGAGGGCGGGATGCGACATGAGGCGCCAGGCTTCGTCGTAGATGACCCAACGCTGCCCACCGTGAGGGTCGAGGAGGGCGGACTCCATCCAGGCGGAGGAGCAGGTCATGAGGACGGAGACGAGCGTCGTGTTCTCGGCAACGCGCGACAGATCGAGCGAGATCATCGGCAGGCTCGGGTCGAAGGTGACGGTGCTGGGACCGTCGAACAGGCCGGCGAGATCTCCGGCGACGAGCCGACGGAGTGCGTGCCCGACGACCCTGCCGTCCTCGACGAGGCGGCGGTCGGCTTGCTGAGATGCGTCCGGGGAGAGGATGCGTTCCACGACCATCGGCAGGATCGGGGTCTCGCATGAGCGGACAGTGTCCGCGAGAGCGAGGTCGATCGCGGTGTGCTCCAGCGGGCTGAGTGGTCGTTCGAGCACCGTTTCGGTCAGGGCGCCGATGAGGTCGCGGCGACGAGAGGCGACCTGACCGGCCCAGCTCTCGTCGGAAACGCCGGATGGGCGATGCCCTTCGTCGAGCGGATTGAGTCGGTTCGCCATGCCGTGCCCGAGCACGATTGCCTGCCCACCGACCGCTTCGGCGACGGCAGTGTGTTCGCCCTTCGGGTCGCCGGGTACGTAGACGCGGCGGCCGAAGGGGATCGAGCGCGTGTAGAGGCTCTTCACGAGCGATGACTTGCCGGAGCCCACGATCCCTGCCAGGACGATGTTCGGCGCGGTGATCATCCCACGTGAGTAGAGCACCCACGGGTCATAGACGAATGACGCACCCGAGTAGAGGTCCTGGCCGACGAAGACGCCTTGCGAGCCGAGTCCGCCTTCGGCGAGGAACGGGTACGCTCCGGCGAGCGTCGCACTGGTGTCCTGGTGGCGCGGTATCCGCAGGCGGCCGGGGGTTCGGAGCGCCGTGGGCCGCGACTCGCCGGAGGCGGGCAGGTAGGCCGTCGCGCGTAGATCCGCGCGCTGCGCTTCGGCCTCGGCACGGTCGGATGCGGTGGTGGCAGCGCGAGTGGCGGCACTGAGACGCTGGGATGCCTTTCGTCGGGCGCGACGCTCCTTCCTGCGTTCGCCTGCCGGGTCCACGAGCGTTGTGGTGTGTATGCGCTCACCCCCTTGCGCGTTCACAGCGACATCCCGTTGCGGCGGTGAACTTTCGCACCAGACCCCTGGAAGGCGAAGTGGCCAGGGCGCTGAAACGAGTCGTTCGGATTGACGCGGGGCGCGAGTGATTCCGAGACCGGCGGCGCGGCGACGGCGGAGGAGCCCCATGCAATTCGGCCGGAGTGCTGAGATGCCCGATCCAGGGCCAAGCCGGCCCGAGCGACAAGGGTCGACGCACGGCGCAGCGCGAGGGCGGCTGCATGGGCTTCCTCCACCCCGGCCCAGTGATCGCCGTCGTCAGTTCGGGCGATCGCGTCCGAGCTGGTGTGCGCGAACGCGAGCTGATCGAGCACCTGTTCGAGCGATCTCAGGCCGCCCAGCAGATCCCCGACCACCTCGTACGTCTGTGCCGGGTCATCGAACGTGCGCGTGGCGTGCGCGAGAGCGCGCAATGCGTGACACGCTTCCTCGCCATCGACGACAGGATCCTGGAATGTAGGCATTGCGTGTCCCCTTGCAACAGAAGTCGTCAGTCAGGTGCGCGAGGTGTCCCCGCGCGTCATACGGTTCGGCACAGGGGCAGCGCGGCGACGGTGAACGCTTGCGCCTGCTGACCCACGAGCCTCCGTGTTTCGCAGGCAGCTTGCACGGCGGCCTGCTCGATCGCCGCGACTGCGGCATCCAGCTCGTCGACGCTCGGCGCCGACACTGCGACGAGCCCGGTGAAACGCAGCACGCCGTGACCAGCCGTGAGGTCTGACTCTTGCTGCACGACGTCGTTGTATTCGGCGGTGCGCGCGGCATCCTCGATCTGCCCGACCTTCGCCCGCTGCGCAGCATCCGAGAGAAGCCCTACCTTCTTTCTCCTGATGTCCCGCGCGGCGAGGTCGGCACGGACCGGCGTGCACGTCAGAGTGAATGTGCGTTGGATGCCCGAGGTCAGCAGCAAGGGGGAGAGGAAGCCGGGGTACACCTGTGACCGCGGCCACTCCGAGATCCAGAGAACCGCGTGGTGGGCCGAGTCGGTACGAAGCCGGTCCCAGTTTTCGGAGACTGCGATGGGGCCGGCCGTTGCGAGAGATCGACCGATGTCGCCGTGTCTCTCGAGCGCGGGAGCGGCTGCGGGATCGTATGCGGAGCGCAGCACGACCGCGACCTCGCCTGGGCTCAGCCAGCCTGTGGGCGTTAGGTCGGCTGCCCGCAGTGCTGCCGCGAACGTCGTCATCTCCTGACGCAGTACGCTCGCGGCCCCCTTCATGCCACCCCCGGCGGCGCGGATCTGGCGGGCCGCCGCGCGCATGTCGAGCGCGAGGGCGACTGTCGTCTCGTGTCGTTCGCCTGCGGGGCCGGCGCGCTCAATGAGCTCCTTGTAGGTGACCGCGGGCCAGGAGTCATCGTCGACGCCGTGCCGGGCCCACCATTCGGCGAGCCCGCTTCCGGAGCTGGGCACTGTGCGCTCGGAGATCTGCACGCGCGCGATGCGGCCCGACCGGCAGACCGTCGCGAGCACTCGCCCCCAGCCGGCCACCCGACGCTCCTGTTCGCCGCTGTCGAGAAGAACGAAAGCCGGATGCGTGATGCCGGCGATCGCCGTCAGGGTCTGAGCGTGAGGGTCTTGGATCATGGCGGCGCCCGTCTCGGGGTCGACCCACTCTCGGAGCGCGGCGGCGTCGCCAGGGAGTGCGAGCGTGCCCGCGGGGCGCGGCTTGACCAAGTCCGCGCGGAATCGCAGCTGGCCGCCGACGCTTCGCCACACCCAGCGCGTTGAGATCGGCACCCATTCAATGAGCTTCCGACCACCCACGGGGACGAAGGCAAGAGCGACGCTTGTCACCCAGATCGGTGAGGTGAGGCCGAAGAGGATGCCGCCGCCCAGGTACACGGCGCTGGTGAACGCGATCAGTCCGATGGCGAGCGTCACGAGCTGTGCCAGGGAGAGGCCGAGCATCACGCCTCGCTTGGACAGACGGGAGAACTGAACCGGGTGCAGCTGGTTCGCGCGCGGGGGGTTGTTCGCTGTCATGCTGTCGTCCTTTCGCGCGGAGTGGGGATCGGTCGCGGGGGCGGGTTCGGTGTGCGCGGCTGTGGGATCGGTTGCCCGGCAGCCGGCGAGGCTGTCGGTGCCGGTGGTATGTCTGCCGGAATGGCACCCTCGGCATGTCCCATGGCTGCTGATCCGGTGGCGTTGCCGAGCTTGGGTCCGGCGGAGGCAGCCTTGCCAGCCACCTGACCGCCGACGATGACTGCGGCGGCCGGGCCGGCGGCCGCCGCAGCTCCTGAAGTTCCTGCGCCTGACGCTGCTGCCCCAGACGCTCCCGCGCCGGCACCCGATCCGGTGGCGCTGCCGGCGGCGCTCGTTGCCACCGGGGCCGCCGACCCGCTCGAGGTGCCACCTCCGTCGAGGATCGACTTCGCAGACTTCGCAGTCGCGGGGCTAACCGGCACCGGGACGGGCCGATTCAGCGCTCCCTTAGCCTCCTGTTCGGTCGACATCGCGTGGTACATATCGACGCCGACGAACGAGATGAACTTGTAGGTCATGTATGGCGCGAAGGCTGCGACGAGCATGAGTACGACTCCGGCCACGGGATCGCTGATGGAGGCGAGATCAAGGTCGATCGGCGCCGCGGTCTGGTTGATCGCGACGAGGAAGAGGACGACAAGCACGAGCTTGGAGAACACGAGGGCCACAACGAACGCCACCCACTTGCCGAACCAGCCGCGGGTAGCATCCCAGGAGAATCCGGCCAGTGCGATCGGCGCGAACACGATCGCCACCAGGAGCAGGGCTTTGCGGATGAGGAGCGAGAACCACACAATCGCGGTGGCTGCGATCGCGAGTCCTGCGAGGAAGATCGTCATGATCGCGCCGACGCCGGGGCTCGCGATGTTGATCGCGACCAGCCCGGCGGCCATCAGGGCGATTCTGTCGCCCATTCCCTCCATCGTGTTTCCGGTTGCCTGGACGATCCCGATGGCCAGCTGATCCGTGACCTCCAGCAGCGTCGCCGTCAGGGCGATTGCGACGAACGATCCGAGCACGGACTTGCCGAGCCCCACAGCAGCCCGGGAGAGCGCAGTCGGATCGCGATGCGCCAATCCGGTGATCAGTTGCAGGCAGAAGAACACGAGCATGACGAACAGCGCGACGCCGAAAAGCAGGTTGTACACCTGGGTGTACTGGTCACCGGTGACGTCGACGAGGGTGGTCGTGTCGAACACCGCCCAGACGGCTTCGAAGAACCACGCGGCGGCTGCGGCGAGCGTGTGGGCGAGCCAATCGAAGGGCGCGGCAACGAGCGAAGTGACACCCGACCCGACGGTCTGGCATACCTCGGCGATCGCCGGGATATCGCAGACCCCGCCCACTCGCGTCGTTCCTCTCAATCGGCCGCGTCTCGCTCAGACGGACTGGCCGACACCCCAGAAGAAGTTCACGAGCGTGACCGACGCCCCGCAGATGAGTGCCGCGCCGCACGCCACCAGAACGCCGAGCTTGCCCCGTGAGGCGAGATGGGGGTTCGATGAGTTGGCTCCATACCCCCACGCGACAGCGGCGATGATGAGGGCGAGCACGGCGAGAATGAGCCCGACTGTCATCACTGCGCCGACGATGACGCGGAGTTGCTCGATGCCGGGAAGTCCCGACCCGTTGGGAACGATGTCGATCACGGTCGTGCTCCTTGTCTGCGCAGAAACGAACCTGCGTACAAGGTGCGTGCGGCGTCCCCGAGATCCGTCGACCCGCGCAGTCCGTGCACGCACTCTGGCTAGAGCTGTTGGCCGACCCCAATGAGGAAGTTCATCCAGGCGACCGCCGCGCCGGCAAGTGCCGCTGCGCCGACAGCAACAAGAAGGCCGGTACGGGCTCGCATGGCCGACTGGTAGTTCCCGCTCGTCGACGCGATCGCCCATGTGGCGGCGCAGATGAGGATCGCGAGTACCGCGAAGACCAGGACATACATGAGGAGCGCGCCGACGATCGCGCGGAGGTCACCCGCTACCTCCAACTGCTCCGAAGTCCGGGAAGATGTCCATTTCGGTCACCTCATGCGCCTGTCGCGCACGCCGTCCTGCCAGAGGTCGCGGCATCCAATCCTTCGGCCCCGTGCTCGGCGAGCCACGGGTCTGCGTCGATAGCCGGCTCGAACGCTCCGCCGGGACGGATCTCGAAGTGCAGGTGCGATCCCGTGGACTTGCCGGATGACCCTACGTCACCGATGTGCTGGCCGGCGGTGACGCGCTCGCCGACCGACACGTGTACGCCGGTCGCCCACATGTGCGCGTACGCCGACGCCACCCGCTCTCCGTTGACCGTGTGCTCGATGACGATCAGCTGTCCGTAACCCCCATACGGCCCTGCCCAGCTGACGATCCCGTCCGCGATCGAGAAGATGGGTGTGCCGTCTGCCGCGGAGAAGTCGGTTCCTGCATGGAACGCAGGTCGACCGGTCATGGGGTCGGTTCGCCCGCCATAGCCGCTGGCCCGCACCCACGTGTCGCTCGGGAGGGGAAAGACGATGCGGGTCGTCTCGGGGACGGAATCGAGAGGTGCGCCGCCTCCGGTCGCCGACGCGATCGGCCGGGTCAGCGCGACGAGGATGGCTTCCGCGACGGGCTGATACTCCTGGTAGCGGTCGGGGAAGGCCGAGCGCTCGACAGCTTGCGCAGCCGAGCCGGGATCAGCTGACTGCCAGCCCGGGATGTCGAGGAGCCCCGCGGGGGAGGGAAAGTTGGGTCCTTCTGCTCCGCCGAAGAATGCGCGCACCTGGTAGTCCGGATCCATGAGCTCGTCGACGGTGCCCCAGCCGGAGGTCGGGCGCATCTGAAACAGGCCGAGTGAGTCGTGGTCGCTGCCGACGCCGTCGTTGGGCATGCCGAGCGATGCGGGATGGGCGGCGTTCGCGAGCATCCGCAGGGTCGACTCGGTGAGCGCGGCCATCAGCCCGATCAGCACCCCCTGCCGCCCGACACCCTCAATACCGCTGCCTACCGTGATGATCGTCGCGGCACGGGTGAGTTGTGTGTGCCCGAGGGTCACCGACACCCCGTCGCTCCGTATCGCAGTCAAGTTCTCCGGCACGTCGGTGACGACGAGCTGGCCGGATGTCTGGCAGGCAGCGAGCGCGGCGGGGGAGAGAACGAGGGGGAGCTGCGATCAAGCCTGCGAACGGCAGGGTGAAAACCGCGACGGCGAGAGCGATCACGAGCTTCTTCATGTTCGGCGTCCGTCACCGGAGCGGATTGTCGACCTCAGAGAGCCGGAGCAGGCGGCACTCGTCGAAACTCGGCTCGCACGCGATGAAGAGGGTGAACGCGATCGGTCGAGACGTCTCCTGAGCCTGCGTCCCCACGATGCCGGCGCGATGGCGTGTTCCCGTGATCGTGTACGCGATGGTTCCGGGGAGTAGTTGGCCAGGTGCCGCTTGATCGACCGCGTCGCTCCAGGATGCCGGCACGAACGCCTCATCGATGGTGAGCCACTGGCGCGTGCCGTAGGTGCGCAGCGTCAACCAGGCGTCCGCCGTCGGCAGATAGGTGCGGACATCGGAGGCAAGCCCGGCGGTCTCGGTACCAGAGGGATCCCCTGCGTCGACGATGACCTGGGCGTAGTCGGCCGGATCGAAGTCGGTGGCGGCGTCCCAGTTGATGAGCGCGTAGGCGGCGTCGCGCGCGAAGGACTCGGCATCCGATGTCGAGCGGATCGGGGGAAGCGTTGCGCTCGAGGCGCTCGGTTCAGGATCGACGGTCGAGGCAGCCGGGGCTGTCGGCTCGACGGCGGTCGTCGGCGTGCTGGGCGTCGGCGCCAGTACCAGGCCGTACAAGCCCGACGCCGACAAGTGCGGCCAGCACACCGAACCCGATCGCGAGGAGAACGATGAGGCGCCGCCCGGGGCGCACGGTGGCGGCCATCACGCGATCTCCCGTCCCAGCTGGACACGTGCGCTGCGGAGCGCCGCGAAGAACTCCACGGTCGAAGCGAGCGTCGCTTCGAACTGCTCGAGTTGCTCGTCAGTCAGTTCAGTAGCCACAGCCGCGACGTCGAAATGGGTCCACCAGAGATCCAGGTCCTCCCACACACGCACGAACGCACGGACGGGAAAGACATGTGCGGTAGCGGCACGAGACCTGGACGTTCGGCCGATTGCGCTTGGCCTCCTTGACTCTCGCGAGAGCCGCATTCGCCAACTGCTCGAGTTCGTCGGGCGGCTCGAAGTCGTCGGGCGCTTCGAAGTCCTCGAACTGCTGCGGCGGCTCCGGCTCGAGGAATTGTCGGATTCGCGCGTGTGACGCCGCGACACTGCCGCCCTCGTCGATGAGCCGTAGCTCTTCGCTCGCCTTCTCCTTCAGGGCAGGGTCTGCGCCGGGGTCAGCGACAAGGCGCTGCAGTTCGGCGATCCGCTCCAGCGTGGTGTACGACGCCTTGCCGGTGACCATCTGGGCTGCCTGCGTGCGACTCTTGCCGAACTTGAACTGCGGTGGTGCCACGGTGGCACCACCGTCTCTTCCATCCCGAGCATCCGGACGGCTGAAGCGCGTCGCGGCCTGGCGGCGAGTCGCGTCGTCGGCGATGTGATCCTTCAACTCGGTGTAGAGCGCGGCCGCTTCGGTCGGCGTGAGCGGCTTGTGGAGGACGTTCTCTGCCTGCTCTGCCAACAGCTCGGCGAGCCGATCCGAGATCCCGGACCTCACCCACACCTTGATCGTCTTCTCACCAAGCCGCTTCAGCGCTTCGAGCCGACGAGCGCCGCACACCAGGACGCCTTCCGGTGTCACGGTGACCGGCTGTAGCAGTCCGTCGCGGGTGATCGACTCGGCGAGCTCATCGATGTCCCCGAACTCGGTACGGTGCCGCTTCCCGACGATGATCGATTCGATCGATCGTTCGAGCTCGATGTGGCCGACTCTGGTTCCCACGGTCACCGCCTCGATCGCTCGGCGGGGGCGGCGAGACTCACCGCGAGGACGAGGTCGTCATCCGTCAGCAGAGAACGCAGCGGTTCACCGATCAGCAGGCGGAGCAGGATGCCGCGGCCGGCTGTCGTCCGGGCGACTTCCGGTTCCGGGTTGCCGAGGACGGCGCGGAGCAATCCGTTCCACGATGCGGACGACAGGTCGAGGAGGGTTCTTCCGTGAACGTCGCGCCGGAGCGATTCCCAGGCGGTCGCACGCGAGGGAACCTCACTGAGTCGTGCGCAGATGTACTCCATCGCGGTGCGCGCGGGCGTGCGCGGCCAGCCGAGCAGGGTCATGAAGGCGATCGCATTCTCGACTGCCTCACCGATCCCGGCGCCGTCAGATGAGCAGCCGTCATCGGGCGCGTCCCCGATCGACTGCACACGCAGTGCCGGGTGATAGTCGCTCAAGGGGTTCTCCCGGTCACTGAATCGCTCGGGGTCATGGAACGACGAGAACTCGGGTCGGCGCGCCTGGTAGACCGAGCACAGCAGGCCGTTCGCCCGTTCCTCCGCGATCAGCGTCACCTGCACCGCCCGTGTGACTACCGCCCAGGGATCGTCGGCGTTGCGCACGGCCGACGAGCGCATCGCGTCGAATGCGGCCGCGGCTGCATCCCATGGATCGAGCCCGTGCTTGCGTGCCAGCTTTGCGTAACGCCGAACGACATACCCCATGAGCGCTGCGGCTTCGGCGTCGCGGCGCCACGCGCCGTGGTCCTGCGCGGCGAGGCGTTCGAGCACTTCGCGCAGCCCCTCCGAGCTCTCGAACGCAGCGGGCACGCTCGCCGACTCGGACGAGTCCGGAATGCGCTGCGAGTGCACCGATGCGGCGGCAGCTGACCGGGAACCCTGGCTCGACATGGCAACCTCGCTACCGACCGATTCCAGAGCGGCGGACGGACCCGTGATCAGCGCGGCCGTTTCCGAACGCCTCCACCGGCGGGAGGTGAAGCGCCCGTTCACGGATTGCGCGGCGAGTTGCCGCGACCCCCTGCGTCGGGAAAGCGCGCGCTCGCCGGGCGAGCGAGGACTCGAGGTCGATTCCCTGGCCCGCGACGCGCCCGGTGACGGCGGGAACGAGTTCCGTAGGTCGCATCCAGACGACCTCGCTTCGAACCCGCTCAGCGCCGGATAGGGACAGTGGCTGCCTCGCAAGTGAAGGATCGCCGTGCCGCGCCAACTCGGAGACCTCCTCGG
>CAVQLL010000002.1:0-16245 GCA_963713325.1 uncultured Actinomycetota bacterium | reverse complement strand
GTCGACCTGATACACGCCGTAACGGGCCTTGGGGAACTCGATGTACTTCGCCGGAGTACCCGGTTCGTACATCGAGCGCTGTGCCGCCGCGACATCCTCGGGATTCCACACGAGCGTGACCTTCGTGCGGGTCTTGCCGGCAGCATGCCGCTCCAGGGCCGCGCGGCCGATGAAGTCGTGGTCGAAGGCGACGCTGCGACCGTAGCCGAGATCGTAAGGCGTCAGGTAGTAGTCCTCGATGTCGTCCGATGTGTAGCTCCCGGCGAGTGAGCCCGCACGGTTGGCGGGAAGCCAGCGGAGGTAGTCCGCCGTGCCTTCGCCCGTGAAGATCGCGGGCAGCGGCGACGGCACCCACGCGGACTCGAGGTTCGCCGAGGAGTACGCCTTGGCCCCGACGAGGGTGAGGCCGAACTCCTCCCCTGCCGCGACGATCGCACTGCGGATGCGGTCGCCCTCCTCCCACGGTCCGAACAACTCGAAGCCGGGCTGCCCGGCCATGCCGTGGCGGAGCGAGCGAACCTGCAGACCGTCGATGGTGAAGGTGGCCATGTGGAAGAACTTCGTCGGCGGCACGGGCGCCCCGGTGAGCTTCTCCATGAGCGTCAGGGCGTGCGGTCCCTGCAGCTCGAAGCGGTAGAGCTTCGGGTTCTTGCCGGGTTCGCGCATGAGCGAGTTGGCGTCGCGCTCGAAGGTGACGTCGTAGTCGCCTGTCTCGCCGATGTACTGCACCCAATCCAGCACCATGAACCAGCCGACGAGATCGAAGGAGTCCTCTCCGAGGTGGAACAGGATGGCGTCGCCGATCAGGTAGCCCTCGTGGTTGACGGCGACGAACTGCTTGGCCTTGTCGACCTCGAAGCTCGCGAAGCTGTTCACGCCGGTATCGCTCAGCAGCTTGAGCGCGTCCGGGCCGGAGATGAACAGATCAGTCATGTGGTGCGACTGGTCCAGCAGTGCGACCGAGGTGCGCCACGACAGCTGCTCGGAGCGCCAGTTCGTGAACTCGGGCGTGACGGGGAAGATCGTCGGGCGGGACTGCGCGTTGCGCAGCAGCTCCACCGCGCTTCCCGTGCGGTCGATCGCCTCGGAGACGGACTCGGACATGGGTGAACTCCTTCGTTCCTGATGCCTCCATGCTATGCGCGCAGCCATATCGGGCCTACCATTCTGCATAAGCAGTGCTTATCCGCACGAAAGGATGCCTAAGCCGGCACTCGTGGACCTGAATCTCATCCGCTCCTTCGTCGCGATCTATGAGACGCGCAGCCTGACGGCCGCCGCGGCACGCCTGTATGTGACACAGCCGGCCGTGAGCCAGGCGCTCGCTCGCCTCCGCCGCGACCTGAACGATCCGCTGTTCCGCCGCGTCGGGCGCGAGATGGAGCCCAGCCCGCTGGCGGTCAGCCTGTTCCCCGGATTCCGCGACGCCATCGCCGGCATCGACCGGACGATCGACGGCGTCGTGGGCTTCGATCCGGCGGTCTCGAGCCGCCGCGCGCGGATCGCGCTGTCGGAGCTCGGCGAGATCGGATACTTTCCGGCGATCTTCCGCGCGGTGCGCGCCGTCGCGCCGCACCTGAGGATCGAGGCTGTGCCTCTGGACGTGAAGGCTCTACCCGAGTGGCTCTCGCAGGGCACGATCGATCTGGCGGTCACCTCTTCTCCGGTCGCGGGCGGCTTCCCCCACGTCGTGCTCAAGTCGCAGGCATACGCGGTGCTCATGTCGCGCGATCACCGCCTCGCCGGCGTCGCCGGTGGGCTCATGCTCGAGGACTACATCGCCGCGGATCAGGTGGTCGTGTCGGGCGACTCGGGACTCCCCCGGCTCGAATCGGCGCTGCGCCGCGCCGGTGCGGCACTGCGATCCGACGTGGTGCTGAACCACTTCGCCTCGCTGCCGTCGCTGCTGGCCGCCAGTCCCGACCTGATCGCGACCGTTCCCGACACGATCGCGACCGGGTGGGCGCAGAGCTGGCACCTGATCGTCCAGCCACTCCCGCTCGACATGCAAGCGGTCGAGGTGTGCCTGTACCGACGCACCACGACGCAGCAGCTCGGTGCGCTCGACTGGCTCTACGACACGGTGGTCCGCGCGGTTCGGGGCACGCATGGCGAGTTCTTCGCGATTCACGGCGAGGCTCGCAACCCGTAGCTCTGTCAACGGAAACGCGCTACGCGCCCGTACACATGGCTCCCGGCCGCCCACAGACCGAAGCGGGGGCGGATGCCGCAGCATCCGCCCCCGTCTCGACCAACCCTCAGGCGCTGACCGCCGCCGTGCGCCACCCGCCGTGATACTCGGTGCGCGCTGTCACCGCGTACGGCACCGGGCTGACGACCGCGCGGACGGCGAGCTGCTCGTGCGGCTCGACCGTCGTCTTCTTCGAGCCGCCGTTCGGCTCGCCCCACACCACCCGCACCTCGGCGCCGATGGGCACGTCGGGGTCGACCGTTGCGAGCGACAGCCCGCGCTTCTCGTTCGCGGTGACGCCGGTGAAGAGCGAGAGGCCGACGGTGTCTCCGTTCGCGTCGATCACGGCGTCGTAATTCGATGAGCCGTAGTTCGCGTTGGGCAGGTCGAAGACCTGGTAGCCGGTGCCGTCACGGTCGATCGGCGTCGTGAGCAGCTTGGCGAGGTCTTCGTCGTTCCAGGCGAGGGTGACCTTCTTGCGCTGCGCTGCGGGATCCACCTTCTCGAGGGCGTCGCGACCGACGAAGTCGTGGTCGAACTTCACGAACGATCCGTAGCCGAGCTCCCACGGGTTGAGGTAGTAATCCTCGATGTCGTCGGAGACGAACGAGCCGGCGAGGGCGTTGATGGCCTCGTAGCTGTCAGCCGGCAGCCACTCGCGGTACGCGCGCTCACCTTCGCTGGAGTAGATCGCGGGCAGCGGCGAGGGGATCCAACCCGATTCGAGCGTGTTGGAGGAGTAGGCGCGCGAACCGCACGGCTCGAGGCCGAACTCCTGCCCCGCCTCGAGGATCGCGTCGCGGATCCTGCCGTGCTGCTCGTAGGGTCCCCACAGCTCCAGGCCGGGGGCACCTGCCATTCCGTGGCGGAGGGTCCGCACCTTCTCACCGGCGATCGTCATTTCGCCCATGTGGAAGAACCGCACCTTCTCCAGTTCGCCGCCATGGAGCTTCTCGATGATCTGCCAGGCGTTCGGACCCTGGATCTGGAAGCGGTAGTACTCGCGGTTCACGGCCGCACCGTAGGGCCGCGACGGCGAGCGGTCGTCGTAGCGCACCTCGACGTCGTATCCGCCGGTCTCGGCGTGGAACTGCAGCCAGTTGGCGCCGGGCGCCCGGCCGACGTACACGTACTCGTCCTCCCCTTCGTGGAAGAGGATGCCGTCACCGATCACTCCGCCGTTGGATGCCGTCGGGACGAACTGCTTCGCCGTATTCAGCGGAAAGTTGGCGAAGCTGTTGATGCCGGTGTCGGAGAGCAGCTTCAGGGCGTCCGGGCCTGACATGAAGAAGTTGACCATGTGGTGGGTCTGATCGAACAGCACAGCCGTCTCGCGCCACGATTTCTGCTCGCGGCGCCAGTTGGTGAACTCGGCGGGCACCACCGGATAGATGTAGGTACCCAGTTGCGAGTTGCGCAGGTGTTCGACGGTGTTTCCCGCCTCATCGAGGACGTCCTGCAGATTGCCGGCCATGTCATTTCCCTTCAACATCTTCGTCGTGTGGTCCTGACCGCGATGGTACGTCCGACATTTACCTATGTCCAGAGTGATTCAGGGTCACCAGAATTGTAACCAAAATCTTGACCATTGCGCTAGGGGTGTGGTTCGCTGAGATGACCGAGACCGGCCGCCTCGATGCAGAGACGTGTGCCGCCACCCGCTTCCGGGCGGGATTCACGGAGACAGGAGTCCCCCCTTGCCCGAGACAGCCGCTTCACTTCTGGTCGTGAGCGCCCATGCCGGCGATTTCGTCTGGCGGGCAGGCGGGGCGATCGCCGCGGCGACCATGCGCGGCGAGCGTGCCACGGTGGTGTGCGTCTCCTACGGCGAGCGGGGCGAATCGGCGAGCCAGTGGCTGCAGGGGAAGTCCCTGGATGAGATCAAAGCGATTCGCCGCGATGAGGCGGCGGCCGCGGCATCCGCTCTCGGCGCCGAGATCGAGTTCCTCGATGCCGGCGACTACCCGCTCGTCGAGTCCAACGAGACCATCGAGAAGCTGGTTGACGTCTACCGCCGCGTGCAGCCCACAGTGGTGCTGACCCATCCCCTCTCCGATCCCTACAACGGCGACCACCCGGCGGCCGCGCGCATGACGCTGCAGGCGCGCGTGCTCGCCCAGGCGATCGGCGTCGCGAACTCCGACGGCACGTTCCCGACCACGGACGAGATCATCGGCGCGCCCCCCGTCTTCTTCTTCGAGCCGCACCAGCCCGAGCAGTCCGACTTCAAGCCGAACGTCCTGCTCGACATCACCGCCGCGTTCCCGCTGAAGCAGAAGGCCATGGAGTGCCTCCCTGCGCAGAAGCACATGTGGGATTACTACACATCGCTGGCGATCCGACGGGGCGTGCAGGTCAAGCGCAACGCGGGCCCGAACCTCGGCCTGCCGGTGGACACGATGGGCGAGGCGTACATGCGCTACTACCCGCAGGTGACGGACGTCCTCGAATGAGCAGCGGCCCGGTAGTCGTGACCGACATCACGCGCGCGGATTCCGCGATCGTCGATGCGCTTGCGGGTCTGGGGTCGGCCACGGTGCATGAGGCGATGGGGCGCACCGGGTACGCCGGTCCCCGCATCCGCCCTATCCAGCAGGATGCCGCAATCGCGGGCAGCGCGATCACCGTGCTGACCGCGCCGGGCGACAACCTGATGGTGCACGCCGCGATCGAGCAGTCCCAGGCCGGCGACGTGATCGTCGTGGTGCCGATGACCGACTCGCCGTACGGATTCATCGGCGAGCTGATGGCCACGCAGATGCAGGTGCGCGGAGTACGCGCCTACGTCACCTCCGGCGGTGTCCGCGACACCGGCGAGCTGCGATCGATGGGCTTTCCTGTCTGGACTGCCCACGTCAGCGCGGAAGGCACAGTCAAAGACACCCCCGGATCGGTCAACGTGCCCGTCGTACTCGGCGGAGTGATCGTGAACCCGGGCGACGTCGTCGTCGCTGACGACGACGGCGTCACGATCGTCCCGCGCGATCGCGCGGCCGAGACCCTCACCGCCGCCAAAGCGCGCGCCGCGAAGGAAGCGGCCAATCGCCTGCGTTACCAGTCCGGTGAGATCTCGATGGACCTCAACAACCTCCGACCACTCCTCGCCGACCTCGGTGTGACCTACATCACGCAGTCGGAATATGACCATGGCTGACACCGCGGACGACGGCATCCGCTGCATGCTGCTTCGCGGCGGCACATCCAAGGGCGCCTATTTCCTCGCGGAGGATCTGCCCTCCGACTCCGCCGAGCGCGACGACCTGCTGCTCCGAGTGATGGGTAGCCCTGACCCGACGCAGATCGACGGCCTCGGAGGAGCCCACCCCCTCACCAGCAAAGTGGCGATCGTGTCGCGATCGACCGAGCCGGATGCCGATCTCGACTACCTGTTCCTGCAGGTCGTCGTCGACGAGCCGACGGTGAGCGATGCGCAGACGTGCGGCAACCTGCTCGCAGGTGTCGGACCGTTCGCCGTGGAACGTGGGCTGGTGACCGCGGGCGAGACGACCACAACGGTGCGCATCCGTCTGATCAACACCGGGGATCTCGCGACCGAGACCTTCGCGACCCCGGTCGGCAGAGTCGACTACGACGGCACGGTCGCGATCGACGGCGTGCCCGGAACCGCCGCCGGCATCGACATCGAGTTGGGCGGCGGCCCGGACGCGCGCCTTCTGCCCACCGGCAATGTCGCCGATGAGGTCGACGGCCACCGCGCCACACTCATCGACAACGGGATGCCGGTGGTGCTGCTGCGCGCGGACGAGTTCGGCGTCACCGGCGACGAGACTCCGGCCGAACTCGAGGAGCGCTCCGGGTTGAAAGCCGAGGTCGAGCGCATCCGGCGCCTGGCCGGCCCATTGATGGGGCTGGGCGACGTGGCGGCGGCCACCGTGCCGAAGATGTTGCTGCTCTCGCCGCCCCGCCACGGTGGGGCGATCTCCACCCGGGCGTTCATCCCGGTGCGCGTGCACACCTCCATCGGCGTGCTGATGGCGGCGTCCGTGGCCGCCGGCATCCGCGTCCCTGGCGCCGTCGGCGCCGACCTCGCCCAGCTGCCTGCCTCCGGACCCGACGGCATCGAGCACCCGAGCGGCACGTTCCCGGCGCGTGTGCACGTGGAGAGCGGGGCCGACGGCACGTGGTCGGCTACGTCCACATCGCTGCGCACCGCCCGCAAGATCTTCGACGGAGTCGTCTTCCCACGACCGCGCACGTAGCGCACCGTCCGTTTCCGCCCGCCAGAGAGGACCCATCATGACCGATTACACGTCGTACGATGTCGCGCACATCGGCAACATCGAGCTGTTGACCGCCAAGTTCGATGAGAGCCTGTGGTTCTTCCGCGATCTGCTGGCGATGCGGGTGGTCGCCGAGGCGGGCGACTCCGTCTACCTGCGGACGTGGGACGAATACCAGCGCTACACGATCAAGCTCACCGCCTCGGGTGACGCCGGTGTCGGGCGCACCACGTTCCGCACGTCGAGCCAGGACGCGCTCGAGCGGCGGGTCGCGGCGATCGACGGCTTCGGGCTCGGCGAGGGCTGGGTCGACGGCGAAGAGGGAACCGGCCCCACCTACCTGTTCCGCGATCCCGACGGCCACGCAATGGGCATCTACTACGAGACCGAGCGCTACGTCGCCACCGACGACAAGCCGGCCCTCAAGAACCAGGCATCCGCGTTCCCCGGCCGCGGTGTGAACGCGCGACGGCTCGACCACATCAACTACCTGGCGAAGGACGTCGTCGCGAACGGCGAATTCATCGCCCATGCGCTCGCCGGCCGCGAGAGCGAGCGCATCAATCTGGATGCCGGCGGCTACGCGGCGTGGTGGTTCCACTTCAACAACAAGTCCTATGACGTCGTCTACTCCGACGACTGGACCAAGCACGGCAACCGACTGCACCACATCGCGTTCGCACCCGACACCCGCGAAGACATCCTCAAGGCCGCCGATATCTTCCTCGAGAACGGCATCTACATCGAATCCGGCCCGCACAAGCACGCGATCAACCAGACGTTCTTCCTCTACGTCTGGGAGCCCGGCGGCAATCGCATCGAATTCGCCAACGCCGGCGCACGTCTGCTGCTCGACCCCGACTCCCCGGTCGTCGAGTGGAGCTCCGAGGAGCGCAAGAAGGGGCAGGCATGGGGCATGAAGACCATCGAGAGCTTCCACACGCATGGAACTCCCGTGGTCAAGAACGAGCACTGAAATCCGCGTCGCCGAGGCGGAAACTTCCGGCCCCATTCCGCCGAATCGGTGATGGAATGAGACTGCCTGGCGGATCGAGGACCCAACTCCCATATCCAGCCCCGAACCCAACCCCAACCCCAACCCCAACCCCAACCCGGAAACATCGCACAGAGAGGTGTGACTGATGAGCGACACACTGAGCACGACATCGGAAGTTCGGACCGGCCTCTACATCGGAGGCGAGGAGCGGCACACCGCGGCGACCCTCGACATCCCCGACCCCGGCAAGCCGGGCGTGACCGTCGGGCATGCGGCGGCCGCAACGCCTCAGGACGTGGATGACGCGATCGCCGCGGCGAAGACCGCCTTCCCCGCATGGTCGGCTCTCTCCGCCACCGAGCGCGCCGAGAAGATGCGTGCCGCGATCGAGGGCATCGCCGACGAGCGCGACACGGACGCCGCCATCCTGTCGCAGGAGAACGGCAAGATCCGCTTCGAGAGCTGGATCGACGCGCTCGTGTTCGAGATCCGCTGGAATCTTGCCCTGATGATCGCCGACGAGGTCGACACCGGCAAGGTGCTGCCTGTCGTGCCCGGCATCCCGGTCGAGACGACCGTCGCGTACCAGCCGCTCGGCGTGGTGACGGTGATCGTGCCGTTCAACTGGCCGATCGCGATCCTGGGCGCCTCGCTCCCGCACGCTCTGCTGGCCGGCAACACGGCGATCGTGAAGCCGCCGCCCTCGGCACCGCTGGCCACGACCCGCGTGGTGCAGCGGATCGCGGAGAAGCTGCCACCGGGCGTGCTCAACGTGGTGACCGGCAAGGATGCCGACATGGCGGCCCTGATCACCAGCGACGACATCGCCAAGGTGTGCTTCACCGGCAGCGTCGGCGGTGGCAAGCGGATCATGGAGATGGCGTCGAAGTCGCTCACCCGGGTCACGCTCGAGCTCGGCGGCAACGACCCCGCGGTGTTCCTTGAGGACGCGATCCTCGACGATACTCACCTCGACCGCATCTACGCCGCCGTGTTCGACACCACCGGTCAGATCTGCATGAACGCCAAGCGGCTGTACGTGCACCGCTCGCGGCTCGACGAACTGGTCGACGGGCTGTCGGACCGGCTCGACAAGGCCGTGATCGGCTACGGGCTCGACGAGGGCACCACGATGGGACCGCTGCACTCGCCCGTGCAGAAGGCGTTCGTGGCCGAGATCATCGAAGAGGCCAAGGATGCCGGCGCCGACGTGCGCGAGTTCGGCGAGCTGCCCGGCGGCGACCTTTCCGGGGGCAACTTCCTGCGCCCGGCGATCATCATCGACCCCGACCCGGCGCTGCGGGTGGTCACCCAGGAGCAGTTCGGCCCGGTCATCCCGGTCATCCCGTTCGACACCGAGGACGAGGCCGTCGCCGCGGCGAACGACACGTGGGGCGGCCTGTGCGGATCGGTCTGGACCGCCGACGTGGACTCGGCGAACCGGGTCGGCGGCAAGCTGGTCTGCGGCTACGTCTGGGTCAACGACCACGGCGCGACCCGCCTCGACCTGCGCGCACCGTTCGGCGGCATGAAGCAGTCCGGATTCGGACGCGAGCAGGGCATCGAGGGCATCCGCGCCTTCCAGGACACCCGGTCGATCGCCCACATCGACGCTGAGGCGCTGGCGTCGCAGGCGCACTGAGAGCGCCCGCCGCCATCCGAGAAACCACATCCCCGCCGAGATCGCACGCGCTGCGTGGTGTCTCGAGCGCGATGTGGTGTCTCGGTGCGCGCGGCGCGGGGGTCAGCCGATGAGCAGGCCGGTGGAGGCCCCGGCATCCCGCGTCATGCTCCTGATCGCAGTCCTGCTGATCGCGCTGAACCTCCGCCCGACGATCACGGGCATCGGGCCGCTGCTCGCGCAGATCTCGGAGGATCTCGGCACGACTGCGGCCGCGCTCGGTGCCCTC
Source organism: uncultured Actinomycetota bacterium (assembly GCA_963713325.1). Lineage (GTDB taxonomy): Bacteria > Actinomycetota > Actinomycetes > Actinomycetales > Microbacteriaceae > Microbacterium. The sequence continues at coordinate 6,906 of CAVQLL010000002.1, read as the reverse complement.
GCTGCGGTGCCGCTCATCGCGTTCGCGGTGGTCTCGCCCCTCGCGCACGGGATCAGCGCCCGCTTCGGGATGTCGCGCACCGTGCTGTGGTCGCTCGTGCTGCTGGGGATCGGTACCGTGTGGCGTTCGCTTCCGGGTTCGGCCGCGAACCTGTGGTTGGGCACAGCGCTCATCGGCGCATCGATCGCGATCGTGAACGTGCTGATGCCCGCCGTGATCAAGCGCGACTTCGCCGACCGGGTGCCTTCGGTGACTGCCGTTTTCACCGCGTGCCTGGCCGGCATGGGCGCCGTCGCATCGGGTGTGGTCGTGCCGATCTCGCACATCGAGGTCGACGGCTCGCCGCTCGGCTGGCAGGCGGCTCTGCTGTGGACCGGAGCGCTTCTCCCGTTCGCCGTGATCGCGTGGATGCTTGCAATGAGGCATCAGCGGCGCCACGAGAAACCGGCCGAGCGCGCCCGCCGCACCGGCATCTGGCGCGACCGGCTCGCCTGGCAGGTGCTCTTCTACATGGGCCTGCAGTCGATGACCTTCTACATGCTGGTCACCTGGTTCGCGCCGATCGCGCAGTCGCTGGGCCGCACCGAGGTCGTCGCGGGCATCGACGTCATGATCTACCAGTTCTTCTGCTTCGGCGGCACGCTGATCGTCCCGTTCCTGTTGCGCGGCCGGCTCGCGCGGTCGGCGGCAGCGGCGATCCCGGCACTCACCCTTCTCGGGATCGCGGGTCTGATCGCCGTGCCCGACCTCTTCGTCATCTGGACGATCGTCTGCGGCGTCGGATGCGGCGCGGCACTCGGGATGTCGCTCAGCCTGTTCAGCCTGCGCGCCCGAACCCATCAGGGCGCCAGTGCGCTGTCGGGCATGGCGCAGTCCGGCGGATACCTCATCGCCGCGACCGGGCCCGTCCTATTCGGTGCGCTGCTGAGCGTGACGGGCGGCTGGCTAGCGCCGCTGATCCTCGTCGGCCTGGTGCTGTGCGGGCAGCTCGTGATCGGGATCCTCGTCGGCCGCGACAGATTCGTGCTGGAACGCGGTGGCGCGATCAGTCCGGAAACGCGATCGCCCGCAGCGGAGCCCTGAGCTCAGCCGGCGTCGTCGAGCCGGAAGCCGACCTTGAGCGTCACCTGGAAGTGATGGATCGCTCCGTCCTCCATGTGCCCGCGCACCGAGACGACCTCGAACCAGTCGATGTGGCGCAGCGTCCGGGATGCGCGCTCGATTCCACCTCGGATGGCCGCGTCGACGCCATCAGGCGACGTTCCGACGATCTCTGTGACTCGGTACGTGTGGTTCGTCATGACTGACTCCTCGCCTGGTGGCCGATCGCGATGGACCCGACGATAGCCCCGAGGTCTCGCGGGCGCCACCACGCTCAGTGGAAGCCCCCGCACCTGCGAGCGTTGCGGACAGACTGCCCGCAGGTCAGGCGGGGAACGCGAGGAGTCGCAGCAAGCGACCGAGCTGATCGCGCTCAGCAACGGTCAGTTCGCGATGCAGGTCCTCTTCAGCCTCGCGAGCGGATGCCTGCGCTCGCTCGAACAGCGCGAATCCCTGCGCAGTGGCGATCACGACGTTGGCCCGACGATCGTTCGGATCGGGCTCGCGCCGCACGAGGCCGCGTGCCTGCAGGTCGTCGACGAGCGCCACGACCTGACTCGGATCGAGACGCAGGAACTCGGCGAGTTCGCGCTGCGACGGGCGGGCGTCGCCGGCGGCCAGTGCGAGCACGGAATAGGAGCGCGCACGCAGCCCGTGCTCGGAGAGCGCCACGTTGCCGGCCGCGAGCGAGAGCGCGTTCGCACGCGCCAGGAGAAAACTGAGGTCGTCGGTGATCACCGAGTGGCGCAGGCGTTCGGCGGCGGCATCCACCGCGGAGGTCGACCCCGCGTAGTCCGTCTGCTTCGCCATGAGGCGATCGTAGCAAAACATTGGAATCTCAATCATTGACTTTTTCAACGGTTTTGACTTGAATGAGGCTATCGGTCCATGCGCCGCAACAAAGGAGTCTCCATGCCCGACACCGCGCAGCCCCTCCAGGGCAGAGTCGCCATCGTCACCGGCTCAGGCCGCGGCCTCGGCCTCGCTTACGCCGCGGAACTCGCTCGACAGGGCGCATCCGTCGTCATCAACGATGTCGACGCAGCCACCGCCGAAGCGGCGGTCGCCTCGATCGAGGCAGACGGCGGCACCGCCGTGGCGGTGGTCGCTCCGGTCGGACCCACCGAGACCGCGAAGAAGCTGGTCGCGGCGGCGGTCGAGCAATTCGGGCGTCTGGACATCGTCGTCACCAACGCGGGTGTCCTTCGCGACACCGTGCTGTGGAAGATGAGCGACGACGACTTCGACACCGTGATCGACGTGCACCTGCGCGGCACCTTCACGACCGTGCGCGAGGCTGTGATCCACATGCGCGAGAACGAGGTGCAGGGCCGAATCATCTGCATCGGCTCGCCTACCGGTCAGCGTGGCAACTTCGGGCAGACCAACTATGCCGCAGCCAAGGCCGCCATCGTGGGCATGGTGCGCACCTGGGCGCTCGAGCTCAAGCGCGCCGGCATCACCGCGAACGCGGTCATCCCGGTCGCCGCGACCGCCATGACCGCCACCGTGCCGTACTTCGCGGCCGCGGTCGAGGCGGACGCCGCCGGTGAGGCGATGCCGGCCTTCTTCCGCCACGACCTCGGCTTCGGCACGTCCGACGACGTCGCAGGCCTGGTCGCATACCTGGCATCGGATGCCGCGGCCGGCGTCACCGGGCAGGCCATCGGCGTGGGCGGCGACCGCGTGCAGCTGTGGTCGCACCCAGAGGCAGTCGTCACGGCATACCGCGACGGCGGGTGGTCGTACGAGGCACTCGAGGCCGACTTCGCCGCGGAGTTCGGCGGCCGCCTGCAGTCGGTAGGCGAGAAGTTCCCGCCACTGCCCGACGAGCTGCAGCGGCCCGGAGCCGGTGCGTGACGACGCTCCGACGGGCTCGGCGACCGGCAGGCGAATGACTCGCTACGAACCCGCTATCGACCTCGACGCGATCGAGGCGATCGACATGCACGTGCACATCGAGGTCGACAGCCGCGGGCACAGCTCGCTTCCGCCCGACCTCGTCGAGGCGGCGAGCGCCTATTTCAGCGCCGACGGCCCTCGTCCCGACCTCGACAGCGTGGCTGCCTACTATCGCGAGCGGCGGATGGCGGCAGTCGTGTTCACCGTCGACGCCACCACCCGACTCGGTCACTCCGCGCTCTCCAGCGCCGAGATCGCCGAGGGCGCCGGCCGCAACAGCGACGTGCTGATTCCCTTCGGGTCGGTGGATCCGCTGAGCGGGCAGTCGGCGGTCGATCTTGTGCGCCGTCTCGTCGAGGAGAGCGGAGTCCGCGGGTTCAAGTTCCACCCCACCGTGCAGGGTTTCGACCCCAGCGACGAGGTCTACTACCCGCTCTACGCCGTTATCGAAGAGCTCGGCGTGCCGGCGCTCTTCCACACGGGCCAGACCGGAATCGGCGCCGGGATGCCCGGCGGATATGGCTTCAAGCTGGGACTGTCGAATCCGATGCTGCTCGATCCGGTCGCCGCCGACTTCCCCGACCTGCAGATCATCATGGCCCACCCCTCGGTGCCCTGGCAGGACGAGGCGCTGTCGGTCGCCACCCATAAGCACAACACCTGGATCGACCTCTCCGGCTGGAGTCCCAAGTACTTCCCCGCCGAACTCGTCCGCCACGCGAACTCGATCCTCAGGAAGCGTGTACTGTTCGGCTCCGACTTCCCGCTGCTGACGCCGGACCGCTGGGTGCGCGACGTCGAGCAGACCGCGCTCAAACCCGAGGTCATGCCCGGGATCATGAAGGACAACGCAGCCCGTCTCCTCGGGCTGACCCGCACCCCCGACCGCACATCAGAAGGAGCATCATGACCACCACCGTCGCCTACACCGACGTCGCCGGGCTGGCCGGCACCGACCTCGGCTACACCGACTGGCTCGAGATCACCCAGGAGCGGGTCGACACGTTCGCCGATGCGACCGGTGACCACCAGTGGATCCACACCGATCCCGAGCGCGCGAAGGACGGTCCCTTCGGCGGCGCAATCGCCCACGGGTTCCTGACGCTCTCTCTGGCCGTGACGTTCTGGACCGAGCTGTTCGAGGTCGAGGGTGTGGGCACAAAGGTCAACTACGGGCTCGAGAAGGTCCGCTTCATCTCACCTGTGAAGGTCGGCGCCCGGGTGCGCATGACCGCCGTCATCGCGGAGGTCACCGAGATCGCGGGCGGCTACCAGTTCGCGGTAGACCAGACCATCGAGATCGAAGGCGGGGCGAAGCCCGCCGTCGTGGCTCGCGGCCTGTACCGGTTCTACGCCTGACCCTGTTCGATTCCGCCCACTGAGCCTCAACGAAGAGATCACGAATGCACAACCCCGGCCTCGGAACCTGGATGCGCAAGCGGCGCCTCAAATCTCCTGACAAGACGGCGCTGGTCTTCGACGACGGGTCGACGATGAGCTACGGGCAGCTCGCCGACCACACGGACAGAGTGTCGTCTCTGCTGTCATCCTGGGGAGTGGCCAAGGGTGACACTGTCGCCTTCATGGGAGAGAACAGCCCCGAATTCCTGGCGACACTGTTCGGATGCGCTCAGCTGGGCGCTGTCTTCGTGCCCGTCAATACGCGCCTCGCACCACCCGAGATCCTCCACGTCCTGGCGGACAGTCGCGCCCGCGCGCTGATCCACGACCGCGAATACGCGGCGCGCCTCGCCCCGCTCGTCTCCGCCGCCGACATCGCGAACGTCATCGAGACAGGTGGTCTGGCGGCCGCGGGATCGAGCATGCACGCGTATGCCGAGGCGGACGCGGCACCGGAGGATCCCGCCGCGGTCATCTACACATCGGGCACCACCGGGCGCGCGAAGGGCGCGGTGCTGACCCACCAGAACCTCACGTGGGTCGCGCTCAACTGTCTTGTCGACTACGACATCGTGTCGACCGATGTCGCGCTCATGATCTCGCCGCTGTTCCACGTCGCGTCACTGGGCATGGGCGCGCTTCCGGTCATCTTGAAGGGCGGCACCATCGTCCTCGAGAAGGGCTTCGAACCCGGGCGCGCCCTGCGCCTCATCGCCGAGCACGGCGTCACGATGCTCAGCGGGGTTCCGACGACATACCAGCTCATGGCCGATCACCCCGATTGGGCCACGACGGATCTCTCGACGCTCACGAAGCTGACCTGCGGCGGGTCGGCGGTACCGACCCGCATCCTCAACGCCTATGAGGAACGCGGCCTTCACTTCTCACAGGGGTACGGAATGACCGAGACCTCACCGGGTGCGACATCCCTCTCCCCGGCGATGACCAGAGCCAAGCAGGGCAGCGTCGGTCTTCCCCACTTCTTCACCGACGTGCGGATCGCCGATGAGCACGGCGCGACCGCTCCGCACGGCACGGTCGGAGAGATCGAGATCACCGGTCCGAACGTCTTTCCGGGCTACCTCAACCTCCCCGATTCGACGGCCGGCGCCTTCACGGCGGACGGCTGGTTCCGATCGGGTGACCTCGGCTATCTCGACGCCGACGGGTACCTGCACATCTCGGACCGGCTCAAGGACATGATCATCTCAGGTGGCGAGAATATCTATCCCGCCGAGGTCGAGAATCTGATGAACGACATCGAGGGCGTGACCGGTGTCGCGGTGATCGGCGTCCCCGACGAGCAGTGGGGGGAAGTGCCCTGGGCTATCGTGACCGTCCGGGACGCGGCATCCGTCGACACCGCGACGGTGCGCGCCCACCTGGAGGGCAGGATCGCCCGCTACAAGCTGCCGAAGAACGTGGTCGTCATCGACGAGCTGCCGCGCACCGCGTCGGGAAAGGTTCGCAAGGCGGAGCTGCGGACGCGCTTCGGGCGCTGACCGTGCACCGACGGGAGTCATGAGGCGCGGCGGCGTTCACCGTCGATCGTGAAGGCGGCGAACTGCTCGGCAGCTGCCTCCTCCAGCCCGTTGCGCACTCCCCAATAGACCTCGTAGGAGCGCAGCGCGGGCCAGTCGTCGTCCATGAACGCCCTCGGCAGTCGGGGGTCGACTCCAAGGAGCGCCAGCCAGTCGGCGACGAGCATCGTGCGGGCGGCGAGCGGACTCCCGGCCTCAGCTGCGGTCGAGGGGTCGCTCCAGGTCTCGATGAACGCGAGGTGCTCGGCGCGGATGCGGTCTATGTCCCAGGCGCCGCGCACGCTGTCCGCCATAGCGTAGCCGGGCAGTTCGCGCGCGTGGAAAGCAGTGATGGCGCCGACCGGCAGACTCCCGCGCAACGGCTCCAGCGCCGCGGCGAGGTCGACCTCGCCGGGGGCGAGCCACAGCCCGTCGCGCAGCGGTGCGAAGCCCTCCCATGTGAGGGCCGAGCGCAGGCGATGCCGTAGGGTGCGCTGCTCCTCGGGCACGGTGAAGGTGACGAGCGTCCAACCGGTACCGAGGGGTTCGAAAGGATGCGGGCCGCGCACGCGGTCCGTGGCCTCGCGGAGCACCGCGCTTCCCTCGCCGGTCAGGGAGAACAGGATCTCCCTGCCTCGGCGCTCGCGACTCAGCAGCCCCCGCTGAACCATTCGCTCCAGCGTGGCACGGGTGGCCGGGGCGGCGATGCCGGCTCCTTCGAGCACCTCGATCAGGGCGCTCGTCCGCAACGCGGGCACGTTCTGGTCCACGACGTACTCGCCGAAGAAGGCGAGGAGAAGCTGCTTCGGCTGGCGGCTGCGCATACCCCTCCCCTTCTCAGTCGTCTCCACAGGATCGGTCACGGCGCTGGGCGAACGGCCTCGCCCCGCTTGGCGCGCTGGATCTGCTCGTACACATGCGTACGCAGTTCGGTGAAGCGGGGCAGCGCCCGAGTCCTGATCTGGTCGCGGTCGGCACTCAG
>CAVQLL010000001.1:0-143519 GCA_963713325.1 uncultured Actinomycetota bacterium | reverse complement strand
CAGGCGCACCGGGCCCGTCGAACTGCGCGACATGCAGTTTCTGCGCGCCAACACCGACAAGCTCGCCAAGATCACCCTGCCCGGCCCCTTCACCATGGGCCAGCAGGTCAAGGACGAGTTCTACAAGGACGCCGAGGCGATGTGCATGGACTTCGCCGCGGCGGTGAACGAGGAGGCGCTCGAGCTGGACAAGGCCGGCGCCGACGTGATCCAGCTCGACGAGCCGTGGCTGCGCAACGACCCGGAGGAGGCCAAGCGCTACGCCGTCAAGGTGATCGACCGCGCGCTCGAAGGACATCAACGTGCCGACGGTCGTGCATCTCTGCTTCGGCTACGCCGCCGTGGTCACCGGCGGCAAGCCGGCGGGCTATTCCTTCCTGCCGCAGCTCGCCGACTGGATCGCCCAGCAGATCTCGATCGAATTGGCGCAGCCCAAGCTCGACCTCGGCGTGCTGAAGGACCTCGCGCCCAAGAAGGTGATGCTGGGCGTGATCGACCTCAACGACCCGGAGATCGAGACGCCGCAGAAGGTCGCCGACCGCATCCGCGCCGGCCTGAAGACCTGCCGCCCGACAAGCTCCTGCCCGCCCCCGATTGCGGCATGAAGTACCTGCCGCGCGCGACGGCCTTCGGCAAGCTGAAGGCCCTGGCCGAGGGCGCGGCGATGGTGCGCAAGGAGCTCAGCTAGTCATGCTGGGAGCGCGCCACGGAGTGGCGCGCTCCCTTAAGCCTTCTCCAGCTTGTAACGAAAATCGCAGTGGCTGGCGCCCTGCATGATCGTCTGTGTGCGGTCGAGCTGCACCGGGTCGCTGTAGCCTTCCGCCAAGGCGAAATCCGAGCTGCAGACCAGCAGGAAACCGAGTTCGGGCGCTCCGATCCTCTTGTAGAACTCGGCGAAGCGGCAGCCGGTGACGTTCACCTCGAACGACTGCGCGTCCTTCCTGAGCACATCGTAGTCGAGCGCATCTGCCGCCGCGAAGCCCTCGAAGGCCGAGGCCATCTTCTCCCCAAGGTCGCGCGCGCCCTGGCTCTTCCACCACTTCTCGCCGAACTTGCGATACTGATCGCCCAGCGCCTTGCGGACCAACGCGTTGGCCCGCTCCTCGCCCAGGTCCGCCTGCAGTGCCTTGACGAGCGGGACCAGCACCTGGGCCTGTATCTTGGCCTGCTCGATCAGCGGGATATCCATCGGTCACTTACCTTGATCAACGGGCCGTGACGACGCCCTTTGGGCTGACCGTCACCTGCTTCTCGACACCGTTCTGCGTGGCCCTGCCCGTCCACTGGCCGTCGGGGCCCCGCCGCAGATCGCGGACGTTGCCATAGTGCAGCGTCTGCAGTTGCGTCTTCGCGCTGGCGCTGCCCGGCGCCGGAGTTGTCGCCGGTTTGGTCTGCGCCGCCGCTGCACCGGCAACGCCGACGACCATGAGAGCGAGCGCCAAACATCTCATGACGCGATCTTCCCTTTCAGCACCTGGCCGGCATAATCGCCGGTCGCCTCGCCGTTCTCGAACGCGACGGCGCCGTTGACGATTGTCGCGGCGATGCCGTCGGCCTTCTGCACCAGGCGGCGGGCGCCGCCCGGCAGGTCCTCCTCGACGGTCGGCAGGCGCGGCCGGATGCCGTCCTCGTCGAACACCACGAGGTCGGCGGCGTAACCGGTGCGGACGAGGCCGCGGTCCGGCAGTTCCCAGGCCGAGGCGTTGTCGAAGGTCAGCATGCGCACCGCCTGTTCGAGCGTGAAGGCGCCGCGCTTGCGCACCCAGTAGCTCAGCAGGTGGGTCTGCAGCGACGAGCCCATCTCCTGGCAGACATGCGCGCCGGAATCGGAGAAGGTCGCCAGCGTGCGCGGGTGCTTCAGCAGGCCGAGCACGTCCTCCGGCGACTCGTTGACCAGCGGCTGCACGAACACCCGGTTGTCGTTTTCCAGCCACAGATCGATGATGATCTCGACCGGGTGCTGGCTGCGTGCCGGCGAGCTCGGCGACGCTCGGGTCGTCCCAGTCGACGTCGAGCATCGGGAACAGATTGGCGTAGTCGGGCTTGCGCGGGTCGGTGGTCGCCGCGCCGCCGCCCTGCAATTCGTTGCCGTTCGGCTTCATCCGCGCCTCGGCCGCGACCAGCCGCGGCGCACCGCCGGGTCGCGCAGCCGCGCCTTCTGCTCGGCCAGCGGCAAGGCGCGGATCTCCTGCCATTCCGGCAGGTTGTCGAACGGCAGGTACGATTTCAGCGAGAAGATCGCGTTGATCGAGCGGGTCGTCGCCTGGCCCCACATGCGGCCGCCTGCGGCACGGTCTCGTCGATCCAGCGCGTCTGGTATCCCAGGTGGGGTCGTCGCCCTGCTTTGTCGCCAGCGTGCCGAACATGATCGGCCGCCCGCTGTCGAGCGCCACCTGGCGCAGCCGGTCGAGGAACACGCGCTGCGCCTCGCCGCCCGAAATGTCCGGGCCGATCTGGAAGATGCCGGAATCGAGCTCGGCCATCGCGCCGACCAGCGGTCGATCTCCTCCCAGTCGGCGATGCGGCTGGCGACCGGCGCGCCGTCGGGCGTGACATGGGTCGAGGCGCGCGAGGTCGAGAAGCCCATCGCGCCCGCCCGCAGCGCCTCGGCCACGGCGTGCGCCATGCGCGCAGATCGTCCTCGGTCGCCTTCTCGTCGAGGCCGCGCTTGCCCATCGCGTACATGCGCAGCGCCGAGTGGCCGATATACATGCCGTAATTGAGCGCCTTCGGCAGGCGTTCGACATTGGCGAGGTATTCCGGGAAGGTCTCCCAGTTCCAGTCGATGCCGGCCATCATCGCTTCGGTCGGGATGTCCTCGACCGCGGTCAGGCAGCGGGCGAACCACTCGCGGTCCTCGGGCTTGCACGGCGCCAGCGCGAAGCCGCAATTGCCCATCACGACCCACGTGACGCCGTGCCAGCACGAGCAGCTGCCGATCGGGTCCCAGGCGACCTGCGCGTCCATGTGGGTATGGCCGTCGATAAAGCCCGGCGAGACGATCAGCCCGTCGGCGTCGATCGTGCGCTCGGCGGCGGCGCGGATGCGCCCGATCTCGACGATGCGGCCGCCCTTGACGCCGACATCGGCGCGATAGCGCGGCAGGCCCGAGCCGTCCACGACGGTGCCGCCGCGGATGAGGAGATCGAGGGTCATCAGAGGCGGTCCTTGTGCTCGACGATCTTCCAGTAGGTGTCCTTGGCTGAGATCTTGCCGCCGCGGAAGGTGTAGATGTCGCAGCCCTGGTAATTCAGCTCCTCGCCGTCGGCGCCCTTGCCCTTCACCGTCCACACCGAGATCGCGCGGTTGCCGGCGAAGACGTACTCCTTGTGGTCCCAGCGCATGTCGGGGATGACGGCGAAGCGCGCCGCCAGCGTCTTCCGTATCGTCTCCTTGCCCTTGAGCGTGCGGCCGACCGGCTCGGGCCCGCGCGCCAGCCAGAAGGTGGCATCGTCGGTGAAGTGCGAGACGATGCAATCGACGTCGCGGCTGTTGAAGGCGGCCGAGATCGCCTTCATGAGCTCGGGCGTGGCGATGTCGGGATTTGCGGCTGTGACGTCCGGCATACTAAACCTCCCACAGTGCGTGAGCCGAACGATTGCAGGCTTGTTGGATAGCCGCAAGCACAACGACGGAAGCCCGCCCCGTCGGTTGACGGGGCGGGCCCGGATAGGCTGATCAGGAGGCTACGCGTCTACTTGGTGACGACGTTGCCGCGCGCATCGACATGGACGTCGACCATCGCGCCGCCGCGCAGCGCCTTGCCGCTCCAGCTACCGTCCCGGTTGCGGGTCATGCCCTGCACGTTCTTGTAGCCGTCGGCCTCGATCTTCTTGACCGCGTTGGCCGAGCCCTGGGCGTTGGGCGCCGCCGGTAGGTTGGCCTGGCTGGGCGCCGTCACCGACTGGGACGGCATGCCCGGCGTGCTGGCTCTCGGCGGATTGACGCCCGGCGTGGTGACGCCAGCCGCACCGGTCGTGGGAGCCTGCACGGTGCCGCCGCTGACAGGCGGCGTCGTCACCGTCGCGCCCCCCGCGCCGACCGAACGGGAAGGCGCGGCCGGGGTATTGACGGCCGGCGGGGCCATCGGCGGCGTGGTCACAGCACCGCCACCGACCGACGGCGGGGTCACGGTGGCGCCGCCGACCGGCGGGGTGGTCACGGTCTGCGCGCCCGCGGCGCCAGCGGCAGTCAAGAGAGCCAGGGTCAGAAGGGTACGCTTCATGAAAAGTGCCTCCTCTTTCGTTTGGAAAGTCCGGGTTGAACGTCGAGGCACGCCAAGCGTTGCGCGGCGAAATATCTTGGTTTCCCCTCTGTCCGGCGTATCGTACGACGGCCAGCCGTTCGCGCCAGGCGGTGCGTCGCGCATTCCCGACGGCACCGACACCGACACCACCGGCGACTGGATGCGCAACGACTTCAACCTCGCCGGCATCCCGAACTTCACCGGCACGCTCATCGAGGGCGAGGCGCTGAATACGCCTGGAACCGTCAACACACCGTGGGTCGATCCCGGCCCGCCTCCCGGTGACGCAGACTGCACCGCCGACGTCCCGACGATCGGCTCGATCCAGGGTTCCGGCGCAACGTCACCGGCGGTCGGCACGACCGTGCGCGTCGAGGGCGTCGTCGTCGGCGACTTCCAAGCCGCCGGCGGCCTCGACGGCTATTACCTGCAGGATGGCGGGGACGGCGACCCGGCGACCTCGGACGGCATCTTCATCTACGCGCTGAACGGCGCTGCCGTGAACGTCGGCGACATCGTCAACGTCGCCGGAGCTGTAAGCGAATTCGCCTCGGCCGGCGGGTCGCTCACCGAGATCACGGCTGCCGACATCGAGGTCTGCGCCACGGGAGCCGCGCTGCCGGCGGCGACGACTGTGAAGCTGCCCGCCGATGCGGCCGCCCGCGAGTCGGTCGAGGGCATGTATGTGACCTTCCCGCAGGCGCTGTCGATCCTCGAGTACTTCGAGTTCGGGCGCTTCGGCACCGTCGACGTGGGCCTCGACCCGCCAGATGACGCCGACCGCAGTGTACGAGCCCGGCTCAGCCGAGGCGACGGCACTCGCCGCCCAGAACGCCCTCGAGCGGATCACGCTCGACGACGGCCGCAGCATCCAGAACCCCGACCCGGCGCTCCACCCGAACGGCTCCGAGTTCACGCTGGCAAACAACTTCCGCGGCGGTGACCAGCTCTCCAACATCACCGGCATCCTCGAATACCGCTTCGGCGGGTGGACGGTGCAGCCGACCGAGGGCGCCGACTACACGGCGGCGAACCCTCGACCCGAGGTCCCCGATGTTGGCGGCGACATCACCGTCGCGAGCTTCAACGTGCTGAACTACTTCACGACGCTGAACTCGCGCGGCGCGAACACCGCTGAGGAGTTCGAACGTCAGGAGTCGAAGATCGTCAGCGCGCTCGCCGACATCGATGCCGACATCGTCGGGCTGATCGAGATCGAGAACAACGGCACCGCAGTGGCGGCGCTCGTCGACGCGCTCAACGCCGTCGTCGGACCCGACACCTACGACCACATCCAGACCGGGGTGATCGGCAGCGACGTCATCACGACGGCGCTGATCTACAAGCCCGCGGTCGTCGAGCCGATCGGTCTCCATGCCACGCTCTGGGCGACGGAGGACGAGCGCTTCCTCAACATCAACCGTCCCGCCCTCGCGCAGACATTCCAGCAGGTCGGTGGGAGCGAGCCGGTGACGGTCGTCGTCAACCACCTCAAGTCGAAGGGTTCGGGCGACGTCTGCGCGGCGCTGGGTGACCCCGACGCGGGTCAGGGCGCGGACAGCTGCAACGGCGTGCGCACGATGGCAGCGAACGCGCTGGTCGATTGGCTCGCAGGGGACCCGACCGGTACAGAGGCCGACGGCCGCGAGCTGATCATCGGAGACCTCAACTCCTACGACAAGGAAGACCCGATCGACGTGCTCACGGGCAACGGGTACACCGACATGCTCTTCGCGAAGCAGGGCGAGAACGCGTACTCCTACGTCTTCGACGGGCTGCTCGGCTACCTCGACTACGCGCTGGCAGGCACCTCGCTCGCCGAAGACGTGACCGGTGCCGAGGTGTGGCGCATCAACGCCGACGAGCCGGGGCTGCTCGACTACAACGAGGAGTTCAAGTCCGCGGATCAGGTCGCCGAGCTGTTCGCAGCCGATCCGTACCGCTCGAGCGACCACGACCCGGTCGTCGTCGGCCTCGAGCTCACGCCGCCCGACACGACGCCGCCGACGATCGAACTGACCGCCGAACCGGCGTCCGTCTTCCCGCCCAACGGGAAGGCGCGCACGGTGACGATCGACGTGGACGCGGCGGACGACTCCGGAGAGGTCACCGTAGAGCTGGTGTCTGCTCTCGCCGCCGGCAACAAGAAGGCATCGATTCGGGAGCTGACCGACACGACCTTCTCGGTCATTGCGGCCCCCGGCGCGGTCTACACGTTCACGTACCGGGCGACGGATGCCGCGGGCAACAGCGAGACGGCGACGACGACCGTGCGAGTCCAGAAGTAACTCGGCTGCGATCCGCCCCGCGTCATCCCGCGGGGCGGATCGCGGGCTCGAGCTGACGGAACAGTGCGCGGCTGCCACCCTCGATCGTGAGCAGCACTTCGTCGAACATTCCAGGACCCGCATAGTACGGATCCGGCACGTCCAGCGTGCGAGCCCCGTTCTCGAACGACATCAGCAGGGCGATCTTGTCGGCGTCCGCCTCGGTGCGTGCCCACCCGCGCAGGATGCGCTCGTGGCTGCGGTCGAGCGCCACGACCAGATCGTTGCGAGCGAAGTCCCCGTGGGTGAACTGTCGGGCGCGGTGCCGCGTGCCGTCGTAGCCGTGTCGTGCCAGAGCCTCGATCGTGCGCATGTCGGCGCGTTCGCCCACGTGCCAGTCGCCGGTGCCCGCGCTCGTCGATGCCACGCGGTCACCGAGGCCGGCGGCATCGGCGAACCATCGGAACACGACGTCGGCCATGGGTGACCGGCAGATGTTGCCCGTGCACACGAAGACGACGTGGAAGGGCTCCACGGCGCTGGCAGTCATGCGTACATTCTGCGACGGCGAACCGGTTCCTGCACAGCGGCCATCGATACGCCGTTCTTCCCCGGTCGGTCGACCATGATGCCGACGCACACCGGAGCGGATCAGGGTGGACGACATGTCGATCCCCTCGGACCCAGCTGCTGCGGAGCTGCTCAGCGCGCTCGAGACAGTCCGGCGGCAGCTGGGCGACGCAGTGGAACGCCTCGCCGACGCCTCCGCGAGATCCGCGAGCCTCGCCGACCAGACCATCTGGCGTACGGATGCCGCCACACTGTTCCATGCGACCGCCGAGGTGTGGCGGCGCGATGTCGCGACGCTGTCCGGATCGGTCGAAGGCGCGCAGGATGAAGTCGCGAGAGTCCGCTCGCGCGTCGAAGCGCACGCCTGGAAGCACGGTCTGTGAGCGACGATCTCGACATCCGCGGCGGGGGCGCGGTCGCGGTGGACACGACGACGCTTCGCGCGACAGCAGACCGCTTCGAGAGCCTCGCGGTGGAACTCGATGAGATCGCCGCGCTCGTCGGCTCCGCGGCACTCCGCCTCTTCGCCCTGTCCCGCGACGCCTGGGAAGCCTCGTCGGCCGCGGAGGGGGCGCGGCGCCGCATCGTCGTAGTCAGCGATGACGCGCATGGGCTCACAGCCGGGCTCCGCGACGCAGCCGCGGTGTACGAGATCGTCGAGCTGAGAGCGGAGCGTGCGGCAGCGGAGGCTGCCGGCGACTCGGCGGCCGTGGCACGCATCGACGCCCGGCTCGACGCGCTGTTCCTCGCGCATCCCGGCGCCGAGCGGCGAGCCACGCTGGGAGCGCTCGGCCACTGGTTCGCGTGGCCGGGCGAGCTCGCCCGCCAGGCGTCAGGGGCGCTGTGGTGGCTGACGCCGGGCTTCCACGCGCTCGCCGTGCCGACCGCCTGGGCGCTCCAGCGAGCGGTGGGCGCGCTCGGCGCAGGGACGGTGCCGTCGGGGGCACGATTGGACGGCCGCCCCGGCGAGGTCATCGTCTCTCCGGTCGCGGTGCGAGGACCGGCGACTGCGCCGACTTCGCTCGCAGGCGCGGCCGAGCGGATCCCGCACGGCGACGCCCGCATCCGGGTGGAGCGGTACACGATGCCAGACGGCTCGCGCCAGTTCGCCGTCTACGTCGCCGGCACCCAGACGCTCGCACCGCGGACGCGCGAGCCTTTCGACATGGGGTCCGGTGTCGAGCTGTACGCGGGCGAGCACGCGGCATCCTACGATGCGACGCTTGCGGCGCTCCGGCAGGCAGGGGCGGAACCAGGAGACGTCGTGCACGCGTTCGGCCACTCGCAGGGGGCGATGGTCACCGCCCATCTCGCTTTGGAGGGCGGTTTCGATACGCAGCACACTCGTCTCGTTCGGCTCGCCCGTCGAAGCCGATGTCGGCGACGGCACCCTCAGTATCGCGCTGCGGCACGGCGACGATCCGGTCGCCGCTCTGGCGGGCGGGGGGCACGCGGGGACCGTGGGGGCCCCTGGCAGTTTCATCGCGGAGCGGACGGTCGACCCGCTGACCGGCCCGCACGACTTCGGCATGCCGGCTCACGGAATCGATCAGTACACGCAGACGGCGAGACTGCTGGATGCCTCGGACGACGCCCGCATGGATGCTGTGCGTCAGGTCTTCGACGACTTAGGCGATGCCGCAACGGTCGAGGTCACCGAGTACGCGGCCGAGCGCGTCCTGCCGGTTCCGCAGCCGCGACCGGCGCCTGCGGTCAGTCCTTCTTCTTAGGCCGCAGGATGATCCCGAACACCCAGTTGATGAGCGAGATGATGATCGCCGCGACGACGCCCCACCAGAAGTCCTCGACGCGCAGACCCCAGCTCCAGAAGCTCGTGATCCAGGCGGTCAGCCACAGCAGGAACGCGTTGATGATGAGCCCGATCAGACCCAGCGTGAGGATGTAGATCGGGAACGCGAGGACCTTGATCACGGTGCCGATGAACGTGTTCACGAGCGCGAAGATGGCCGCGATGATCAACAGCGTGAGGACGAGCTGCAGCGTCTCGCCCGGCGGGAACGGGATGACAAAGACCTGGAGTGCGGGGATCAGCGTGACGACCCAGATCGCGAACGCATTGACGACGACACGGATGAGGAAGCCCATAGTCGGTCAGTCTGCCATGGCGCACGCGCGGACGCGCGGATTACGCTCCCGGAGGCGTGCGGGGGATGCCGCAGGCATCCGTCGCTCTCAGGTGGGGTTCCGCCCCAGACCCCCGGCTTGCTGACGCGCTCTCCTTACTGGGGCTCCGCCCCACACCCCCGGCTTGCTGACGCGCGCTGCTTTGTGGGGCTCCGCCCCACACCCCCGGCTTGCTGACGCGCGCTGCTTTGTGGGGCTCCGCCCCACACCCCCGGCTTGCTGACGCGCGCCCTAGACTCGGCAAGGTGAACGACGCCCCCCTTCCGCCCGACAACGCGGCGATCCCCGTCCGCGTCCGCCCCGAGATCGCCGCCCTCCCGCCCTACAAGCAGGGCAAGCAGGCAGGCGCCGACGCCTTCAAACTGTCGAGCAACGAGAACCCGTTCGACCCGCTGCCCGGCGTGCTCGAAGCCATGCAGGCGGCGACGGCGCTGAACCGCTACCCCGACGCCACCGCCGCACGCCTGAGCCATCGCATCGCCGAGCGGTTCGCCGTCGATGACCGGTCGATCCACGTCGCCGCCGGCAGTGTGTCGATCCTCGCCCAGCTGGTGCTCGCAACGTCAGGGCCGGGCGATGAGGTCATCTTCGCGTGGCGGTCGTTCGAGGCGTACCCGTGGCTCGC
Organism: uncultured Actinomycetota bacterium; assembly: GCA_963713325.1. Lineage (GTDB taxonomy): Bacteria > Actinomycetota > Actinomycetes > Actinomycetales > Microbacteriaceae > Microbacterium. The sequence goes on along the minus strand of CAVQLL010000001.1, from coordinate 133,666 downwards.
CATCGTCGCGGGTGCCACCCCCGTCCAGGTCCCGCTCACCGCCGATGCCCGCCACGACCTGCCGGCGATGGTGGCCGCGATCACCCCACGCACTCGCGCGATCATCGTCTGCAGCCCGAACAATCCGACGGGTCCCATCGTGACGCACGCGGAGTTCGATCAGTTCCGCGCGGCGGTGCCCTCGGACATCCTGATCATTCTCGATGAGGCATATGCCGAATTCGTCACCGACCCCGACGCGGTCGACGGGATGCGCGTGCTCGGCACGCAAGGGCATCACAACGTCGTGGCACTGCGCACCTTCTCGAAGGCATTCGGACTGGCGGGTCTGCGAATCGGGTATGCGATCGGCCACCCTCGCATCCTCGACGCGGCGCGCAGCACCAGCATCCCCTTGTCGGTCACTGCACAGGCGGAGGAGGCGGCGCTCGCGAGCCTCGATGCGGAGGAGGCGCTGCTGGAGCGCGTGAAGACGATCGCGCGACGCCGCGACCGGCTCGCAGCCGGGCTGCGCGAGAACGGATGGAATGTCCCGGAGGCGCAGGGCAACTTCGTCTGGCTTCACGGCGGAGCCGAGACGATGGCGATCGCCGCCGCGTTCGACGCCGCCGGACTCATCGTGCGGCCGTTCGCCGGTGACGGCCTGCGGATCAGCGTGGGCGAAGAGGACTCTGTCGAGAAGGTCCTAGGGATCGCGGCATCCATTGTGAGAGACCTCCCAGAGGGCCATCCGGGGCGCGGGCTAGCGTAGTACGGTGACCTCGCCTCAGAACGCCGTGACGGGTGACGCGCCCGAACTCGTCCGTGTGCTCGCGGCCGACGGATCTCTGGCGCCGACTCCGGCCGCAGAGCCGTACCTCGGGATCATCGACGGACTTGCGGATGCCGACCTCGAGGGCTTCTACCGCGACATGTTCGTCATCCGCGCGTTCGACCAGCAGGCGACGAACCTCCAGCGCCAGGGTCAGCTCGCGCTGTGGCCGCCGAGCTTCGGTCAGGAGGCCGCGCAGGTCGGATCGGCCCGCGCCGCACGTGCCCAGGACCACCTTTTCCCGTCCTATCGCGAGCACGTCGTCTGCACGATCCGCGGTGTCGACCCGGTCGACATCATCCGGCTCATGCGCGGACTCACCCACGGCGGGTGGAATCCGTGGGACCCGAAGAACGGCAACACGCACATCTACACGCTCGTCCTCGGCGCGCAGACGCTGCACGCGACCGGCCTCGCGATGGGGCTCGCCTTCGACGGCAGGTCCGGATCGGGCGATCCCGACCGCGACGAGGCCGTCATCGTCTACTACGGCGACGGCGCGTCCAGCCAGGGCGACGTGCACGAGGCGATGGTCTTCGCGGCGAGCTATCGCACCCCGGAGGTCTTCTTCCTGCAGAACAACCAGTGGGCGATCTCAGTGCCCGTGGCGACACAGTCCCGCTCGCCGCTGCACCTCCGCGGCGCCGGCTACGGCATCCCGAGCATCCCGATCGACGGCAACGACGTGCTGGCCAGCTACGCCGTCACCCGTGTCGCGCTCGATGAAGCGCGCTCCGGGGCGGGCCCCCGAGCGATCGAGGCGATGACCTACCGGATGGGCGCGCACACCACGAGCGACGACCCGACCAAGTACCGCACCTCCGACGAGGAGGAGTCCTGGGCACGACGCGACCCGATCGCGCGGATGCACGCGCACCTGCGCGGCCGTGGGGCATCGGACGCGTTCTTCGCCGAGGTCGAGGCCGAGGCGGCCGCGGTGGCCGACGACGCCCGGGTCCGCACGAGCGCGCTCGGCGGGGTGCCGACCGATCTCATGTTCGACCACGTGTACAGCGAGCCGCACCCTCTCATCGACGAGCAGCGCGTATGGCTGGCCGAGTACGAGGCATCCTTCGAGGAGGGGGCATCGTGAACGACGCTTCGACACAATCGGCGACAGTCGCGCCGCCGGCCGCGGTGGCCGAGGTCCCCTCGACGATCGAGACGATGCCGTTCAGCCGCGCGCTCAACGCCGGGCTGCGTCGCGCCATGGCCGAGAACGACCGCGTGCTGCTCATGGGCGAGGACATCGGCCGCCTCGGCGGGGTGTTCCGGGTCACCGAGGGGCTGCAGGCCGAGTTCGGCGAACGCCGCGTGCTGGACACGCCTCTGGCCGAGTCGGGGATCGTCGGCACGGCGATCGGACTCGCGATGGGCGGATTCCGGCCGGTGTGCGAGATCCAGTTCGACGGATTCGTGTTCCCCGCCTTCGATCAGATCACGTCGCAGCTGGCCAAGATCACGAACCGGCACGAGGGCGCCGTTCGGATGCCGATCGTGATCCGCATCCCCTACGGCGGGCACATCGGCGCGGTCGAGCACCACCAGGAGAGCCCGGAGGTGTACTTCACGCACACGCCCGGCCTGCGCGTGGTCAGCCCCTCCACCCCCAACGACGCGTACTGGATGATCCAGGACGCGATCACCTCGGCCGACCCGGTGATCTTCCTCGAGCCCAAGAGCCGGTACTGGCAGAAGGGCGAGGTGGATGCCTCGGCCCGAGCCCTCCCGCTGCACGCGAGCCGCCTGGTCCGCCGTGGCACCGACGTGACGCTCGTGGGGCATGGCGCGATGGTGACCACCCTGCTGCAGGCGGCGGCGCTCGCCGAGTCCGAGGGGACCAGCTGCGAGGTCATCGACCTCCGGTCGCTCTCCCCCGTCGACTACGGACCGATCCTCGATTCGGTGCGGCGCACCGGTCGCATGGTCTACGCGCAGGAGGCGCCCGGGTTCACGAGCCTCGGCAGCGAGGTCGCCGCCACCGTGATGGAGAAGGCGTTCTACGCGCTCGAGGCCCCGGTCCTGCGCGTGTCGGGGTTCGACGCACCCTTCCCCCCGGCCAAGCTCGAAGGCACGTTCCTCCCGGACGCCGACCGCATCCTCGAGGCCGTCGACCGCACTCTCGCGTTTTGACCTGACGCTGTTCCGAAAGGACACCGGATGAGCACTCAGACGTTCCTCCTCCCCGACGTCGGCGAGGGTCTCACCGAGGCCGAGATCGTGTCGTGGCGAGTGGCACCCGGTGACGATGTCGCCGTCAACGACGTTCTGGTCGAGATCGAGACCGCCAAGTCGCTCGTCGAACTTCCCTCGCCGTTCGCGGGGGTTGTCGGCGATCTGCTCGCCGCAGAGGGCGACACGGTCGCCGTCGGTGCGGCGATCATCACGATCGCCGGCGCGGATGCGTCGGCGCCGCCGGCCACGACGGGGCAGAGCGAGCATGGCGAGCCGCACGAGGCGGATGCCGGCGGTGCGGTGCTGGTCGGCTACGGCTCCGGCGGTCACGTCCAGTCCCGCCGTCGGAAGCCCGCCGAGAGGCCGGTCGCGGCATCCGTCGGAGTGGTCGCCAAGCCCCCGATCCGCAAGCTCGCCCGCGACCTCGGCGTGGAGCTGACCCATGTGGTGCCGACGGGTCCGGCCGGCGAGGTCACCCGCGAGGACGTCATGAAGCAGGCGTCGCAGGCGAGCGTCTTCCGCAACATCGAGACCCCCGACTGGGGCGAGGTCCGCGAGGAGACCATCCCGGTGGTCACGCCGCCGGCCACGGCATCCGCGCCCGCTGCCCCGTCGCGCACCCTGCCCGAGCCGGTCGAAGGGCGCGAGGAGTCGATCCCCGTCCGAGGGGTTCGCAAGGCGGTCGCCAGCGGAATGGTGCGCAGCGCCTATACGGCGCCGCACGTGTCGGTGTGGACCGATGTCGACGCCAGCCGCACGATGGAACTCGTCAAGCGACTCAAGGCATCGCCGGACTTCGCCGACATCAAAGTCTCACCACTGCTGCTCATGGCGCGCGCCGTGATCTGGGCGGTGCGCCGGACGCCGATGGTCAACGCAGCCTGGATCGATGACGCGGAAGGCGGTGGAGCGCAGATCCGCGTGCGCCACTACGTCAATCTCGGCATCGCCGCGGCGACTCCGCGAGGCCTGCTCGTGCCCAACATCAAGGACGCGCAGGACCTGAACATGCGTGACCTGGCGCGCGCACTCGAGAAGCTGACCGTGACCGCGCGCGAGGGCAAGAGCACGCCGGCGGACCAGTCCGGTGGCACGATCACGATCACCAACATCGGAGTGTTCGGGATGGATGCCGGCACGCCGATCATCAACCCGGGCGAAGTGGCGATCGTCGCTCTCGGAACGATCCGCCAGAAGCCCTGGGTGGTCGACGGGGAGGTTCGCCCCCGCTGGGTCACGACCGTCTCGGGTTCCTTCGACCATCGTGTGGTCGATGGCGACGGCGTCTCGCGATTCATCGCCGATGTGGCCTCCGTGCTCGAGGAGCCGGCGCTCCTGCTCGACTAGCAGTCGTGTTTGATAACGATTATCAATAGCGTTAGGCTGGGGACATGCCCCGCCGACGCCTCGCCACCGCCGCTGCCCTCGCGGCCGCATCCGCCCTCGTCCTTGCCGGCTGCGCGTCATCCGGCGCCGGCGCCTCGGACGGGCGGATCCAGGTCGTGGCCTCGACGAACGTGTATGCGCAGATCGTCGAGGAGATCGGCGGCGAGTTCGTGGATGCGACGGCGATCGTGTCTTCGTCGGCGCAGGACCCTCACGCGTTCGAGCCGAGCGCGCGCGATCAGCTGGCCGTCAAACGGGCCGACCTCATCATCGAGAACGGCGGCGGCTACGACGCGTTCGTCGAAGCCCTCGTCGAGGCGAGCGGATCCACGGCGCCGGTGATCACCGCGGCCGAGTTCTCGCACGATTGGCCCGGCAACGATGGCCACGACGCCGCGGATGCCGGTGCCGACGCGGCAGCGGGCGAAGAGGATCACTCCGACCACGCCGCGGGCGAGCAGACCGACCAGGCCGAGGATGAGCACGCGGAGCACGAGCACGTCGAGGGCTTCAACGAGCACGTCTGGTACGACCCGCACACGATGCAGCACCTCGCCGAGGAGATCGCGCGCGAACTCTCCGGCCTTCTGCCCGCCGAGGCTGCGACCTTCGACGCCGCTGCGAGCACGTTCGCCGAGGGGATCGCCGAACTGGAGACCGGGCTCGCCGCGATCGACGCCGCGCACGCGGGCGCCGAGGTCTTCGCGACCGAGCCGGTGCCGGTGTACCTGCTGGCAGCCGCCGGCCTCGAGAACGTGACCCCCGAAGACTTCAGCGAGGCCGTCGAAGAGGGGCAGGATGTCGCCCCCTCGACGCTGCTCGAGTCGCTCAAGCTGCTGCGGTCCGGCGACATCGGCGCCGTCATCGTGAACTCGCAGACCGGTGGCGCGGAGACGACCGAGGTGATCTCCGAGGCGGAGGCCCAGTCGATCCCCGTGATCGAGTTCTCCGAGACGCTCCCGGACGGCCAGACCTACCTCTCGTGGATGCAGGCGAACATCGACGCCCTGGCGGGGGCGCTGGATTCGTGACTGCCCCGATCGTGAGCCCCGCGCCCCTCGAGATTCGCGGCGCGGCGCTGCGCCGCGGTGATCGCGAGCTGTGGAGCGGCCTGGACCTCACGGTCAAGCCGGGCGAGCTGATCGCGGTCCTCGGGCCGAGCGGATCGGGAAAGACCACGCTGCTGCGCGCGATCCTCGGCCTCGAGCGGCTGAGCGCCGGACGCATCGAGGCGCTCGGGGAAGAAGTGCGCGGTCGCGGCAATCGACGTATCGGGTACGTCCCTCAGCAGCGGCCACTGCCCCGCGACACCGCTCTGCGGGGGCGCGACCTCGTCACCCTGGGTGTGGACGGCCATCGCTTCGGGCTCCCCTTCCCGCGACGCGGAGACCGCGGCCGAGTCGACCGCCTGCTCGACGAGGTCGGGGCGCGCGAGTTCGCCGACCTCCCCGTCGGACTTCTCTCAGGTGGCGAGCAGCAGCGGCTGCGGGTCGGGCAGGCGCTCGCCGACGACCCGCGCCTGCTGCTGTGCGATGAGCCGCTCACGAGTCTTGACCTCGCCAACCAGCAGGCGGTCGTAGGACTCATCGACCGGCACCGCAAAGACTCCGGTGCCGCGGTGCTCCTCGTGACCCACGACATCAACCCTCTGCTCGGCAAGGTCGATCGCATCCTCTACATCGCGAACGGCAGATTCACGCTGGGCACGCCGGGCGAGGTCCTGCGCTCCGACGTGCTCACGGACCTGTACGGCGCGCACGTCTTCGTGCTGCGCGCGGGCGACCGGCTCGTCGTGGTCGGCGCGCCGGATGCCGAGGAGTCGCACCATCACCACGAGGGCCACGAGTGAACTGGCCAGACATCTGGGACGCGATGTTCGGCGGCCTGGCCGACTACGGCGAGATCCTCCTGCTGGTCTCGAACTCCGTCATCGCCGGCGCCGTGCTCGGGCTCGTGGGCGGGCTGGTCGGCGTCTTCGTCATGCAGCGCGACATGGCCTTCGCCGTCCACGGCATCAGCGAGCTGTCCTTCGCCGGAGCCGCGTTCGCACTGCTGGTCGGCTTCGACGTCGTGACCGGCTCGATCGTCGGCTCCCTCGTCGCCGCGGCGATCATCGGCTGGCTCGGCGCACGGGCGCGCGACCGCAACTCGATCATCGGCGTCCTGATGCCGTTCGGGCTGGGTCTGGGCATCCTGTTCCTCTCGCTCTACGACGGCCGCAGCGCGAACCGGTTCAGCCTGCTCACCGGCCAGATCGTGTCGGTGCAGACCGGACAGCTCGGCTGGCTGATCGCGATCAGCGCGTTCGTCCTGATCGGGATGCTGCTGATCTGGCGCCCGCTGCGATTCGACTCGCTCGACCCTCAGTCCGCGGCCGCACGGGGCGTTCCCACCACCGCCGTCTCGCTCGCGTTCATGCTGCTGCTGGGCCTCATCGTCGCCGTCAGCGTCCACATCATCGGGGCACTGCTGGTCATGGCGCTTCTGGTGACCCCCGCCGCGGCCGCGATGCGCATCGCCACCGGACCGATCGCGGTGCCGGTGCTCGCGGCGGCCTTCGGCTTCGTCTCGGCCGTGGGCGGCATCCTGATCGCGATCATGGGAACCCTGCCCGTGAGCCCATACATCACGACGATCTCGTTCGTGATCTACCTCGTCTGCCGCGGCATCGGGGCGCAACGCGATCGGGTCACGGTGTCGGCGTGAAACGGCCGGGAGGAATCGGCGGGGACTCGGAAGGTCGGCGGCGATGAGCGCGCTTTCACCCGGCGCTTCGACGCGTTCGGCGACCAGAAGCCGAGCCGCCGCCACCTCCTCCAAGCTCCCGTCCAGAGGCGATCGGTAGAATTCCGCATATGGTCCAGCGCAACACGTGGCAGCGCGATCGGGTGCGCGAAGCGCTCGGCGGCGCCAGTGGGTTCGTCAGCGCGCAGAGCCTCCACGCCACCCTGCGCGAGGAGAACACCGGGATCGGGCTGGCAACCGTGTACCGCGCGCTGGCCGGACTCGCCGCCCAGGGCGAAGCCGACTCGCTGCAGAGTCCCGACGGCGAGAGCCTGTACCGGGCCTGCAAGACACCCGGCCATCATCACCATCTGATCTGCCGCTCCTGCGGACTCACCGTCGAGATCGAGGCGACGGACGTCGAGCAGTGGGCCCGCCGGACGGCCGCCGTGCACGGCTTCAGCGAGGCCGAGCACGTCGTCGACATCTTCGGGCTGTGCGCTGATTGCGCGCAGGCCCGAGCGAGTGAGCGTGGAGGCGAGTAAGACCACGCCTGTTGCTGCGCGTCCGCGCGGTAGGCAGGCGCGCTCCAGCAAGACGGATCGAGCCCGACGGGGCCCCCTGATCGCCATGGCGATCGGCGTCCTCGTCATCGCCGGCCTCTTCCTGATCGACGCGCTCGCACCGACGCTCTTCCCCGCGTCGCTGCCCACCCGTGCGCAGGACGGGCTGACGCTCGCGATCAGCGTGCTCATCGAGTCACTGCCGTTCGTCGCACTCGGCGTCGTGCTCTCGATCGTCGTGCAGGTCTGGGTGCCGCCCGGCGCCATCGAACGGTGGATGCCGCGGCGAGCGTGGGCGCGCAGGGCGGTGCTCTCGCTGCTGGGCATGGTGGTGCCCGTGTGCGAGTGCGGCAACGTGCCGTTCGCGCGGGGTCTGATGATGCGCGGCTTCACCGTGCCCGAGACCCTCACGTTCCTGATCGCCGCGCCGATCGTGAACCCGATCGTCATCATCACGACCCACCAGGCCTTCGGCTTCAGTGACGGCATCCTCATCGCACGCCTGATCGGCGGCTTCGCCATCGCGAACCTCATCGGGTGGCTGTACAGCCGCCATCCCGACCCGGACGGGCTGCTCACCGAGCGCTTCCGCGACACGTGCGACCTCGTCGTCCACGAGCCCGGCGGACGCGGGCGCCGCAGCCTCGCCCAGTTCGTCATCGAGCTGCGCGCCGTGATGCCGGCCCTGGTCATCGGCTCGGCGCTCGCCGGAGCCGTGCAGGTGCTCATCCCCCGGGAGGCGCTGCTCGCGATCGGATCGAACCCCGCGCTGTCGATCGTCGCGATGATCGCGCTCGCGATGGTCGTCTCGATCTGCTCGAACGTCGATGCGTTCTTCGCGCTGTCGTTCGCCTCGACGTTCACGCCAGGTTCGATCGTCGCCTTCCTTCTGGTCGGCCCCCTTGTCGACGTCAAGATGCTCGCGCTGATGCGCACGACCTTCACCACGCGCACCCTGGCGGGCCTGGTCGTCGTGGTCATCCTGTCTGCGTTCGCGATCGGGACGGTGGTGAACCTCCTTGCATGACGGCGGTCGGCTCTCCGCGCAGCGGTTGCGCATGAAGTGGATCCTCACCCGATGGCTCGGTGTGGGGCTCGCCGCGGTGCTCGCCGTCGTGACGCTCGGGCTCGCCCTCACCGGGCGACTCGGTCTCTACATCAATCCGGAATCGTCGTGGTTCGCGGTCGGAATGTCGATCGTCGTGCTGGTCGGGGCGGCGCTGAGCTTCACGCTGCCGCTCGGCGCCGAGGCCGACCACGGCCATGATCACGGCGACGCTCCCCACGGTCACCACCACGATGAACTCGTCGACGGGCTGACCCCGCGGCATGCTCAGGGCGAGGCGGTGCACCCCGTGGCCTTGGCGGCGACCGTCGTCGGCGGTGTCGCGGCATCCGGTGTCGTGCTCCTGACGCTGATCCTGCCGCCCGCCTCACTTTCGGCCGAGCTCGCGATGTCACGCGATATCGGCGCCCCGCCGCTGTTCGCGGGTTCGGATGCCGTGACCCTGGCCGCGACGGGCGACACGTCCGCTTTCGGCGTCGGCGAGTGGGCGACGGTGTTCGCGACGGCGACGAATCCCGACGCATTCGACGGAGACGCCGTGACCCTCACGGGCTTCGTCACCCCGGGCGCGTCCGGAGGTTTCGACCTGACGCGGCTCGTGATCACCCACTGCGTCATCGATGCGCAGCCCGCGAGCATCTCGGTCGCGGCATCCGCTCCCCTCCCCGACACGGGGCAATGGGTGACGATCAACGGCACGGTGAGCTCGACCGCCGACGGACGGCTCGAGATCGACGCGACTTCGGTCGAGCCGATCGACGAGCCCGAGGACCCGTATGAGTACTGAGGGGCCGACTCGCGCGGGCCGTGCGCGCAAGCGCCGCGGCCGGGTGTTCGTCGTGACGTTCGCAATCGTCATCTCGGCGCTGGCCGTAGTCGGCCTGGCGGGGGCGGCGGCCGGCGTGGCGCAGGGACCGCGCGTGACGTCAGTGCAGGTGGACCCGGCCGCGGCGGTTGCGGCATCCGGCTCCCGTCTCATCGTGACCACCTCGCAGGCCCTCGCCGACATGGATGCGAGCCAGGTCACGGTGACGCCTGCGACGCCGTTCACGGTTGACACGTCCGGGCGCAGCGCCGGGGTGCGCTTCACGCTGCCGCTGTTCGACGACACCGAGTACACGGTCGCGTTCGCGAACGTTCAGGGGCTGGGGGGTGGTCCTTCCGCGACGTTCACCGAGACCTTCCGCACGCCGCCGGCTGAGGTGTTCCTGCTGCAGCGCACGACGAGCGGCGACACGATCTACCGCACCGACCTGGTCGGTGACGAGGCTGTTCCGGTGTTCAGCAACGACCACATCGAGGACTTCCGTGCGACCTCGAGTCACCTCGTCGTCTCGGTGCGAGCGGATGACGAAGCGCAGCTCATCGTCACCGACCTCGATGGGGGCGCTGAGCGCACGCTGCCCCTTCCCGGAGATGGGTACGTGACGAACCTGCAGAGCGCGGATCGCGGCGAGCTCATCGGCTACACGTTCTCGGATGCCGACCTGGACGCGTCGGGCGGACTCGAGAGCGCCCTGTTCACCGCGTCTCTCAAGGAGAGCGAAGCGGATGCCGAGCCGACGCAGGTCGTCGTGCCGGGTGCCGAAGCGCGCGTCGCGGAGTGGCGCTTCGTGCCCGACACCGACAGCATCCTCCTCCTCGCGTTCGACGGCTCTCTGATGCTGACCGGATCGTCGGGGCAGGACGCGACCGCACTCGGCTCGGCCATCGCGATCGAAGGGATCGCCCGCGGTTCATCGGAGGCGATCGTCCGGCGGCTCGACGCAACGGTCGTCATCGACCTGTCAGATGCCGGGTGAGGCCGAACTCGTCGCCCCGAACGCCGACCTCGGGTTGGAGGGGGCGATCACCCCCGTGCCCGGTGGCGGCACGGTGCGCATCGGCGCCCCGACCGATGAGTCGGGCATCCCGATCGGCACCACCGTCGCCTCGGTGGCAGAGGACGGCACCACCGAGGTTCTGATGGATCTGCCGTCGACGGACGTCGTGCTGCAGACGTGCGTCTCGCCGAGCGGGCGGTACGGCGCGGTACTCGTCGCGCCGGATGCCGTCAGCAACCCCTACGACACGTACCAGCTGCCGATGCCCGGGCGCCTCGAGTCGCGCATCGTCGAGATATCGACCGGCACCGAGGTGGTCGATCTCTCGGGCTTCGACGTCTCGTGGTGTCAGGTGCCGCCGAAGTGACCGGACAGCCGAGCGCCGGCGGCCTGCGACCCGCGACCCGTGCGGACTTCCTCGGGCTGCCCGTGGAGGTCGCTCCGCGCCTGCTCGGCGGAGTGCTGACCACCGTCGTCGACGACGAGACCGTCGCCGTGCGCCTGACCGAGGTCGAGGCGTACCACGGCGCCGGAACCGGCGAGATCGCCGACCCGGGCTCCCACGCGCGCATGGGCCGCACGCGTCGCAACGCGACGATGTGGGGCGAACCCGGTCACCTGTACGTGTACCTCAGCCACGGCATCCACTCGTGTGTGAACGTCGTGTGCGGCCCGGAGGGCGTCGCGGGAGGAATCCTCCTGCGCGCCGGCGAAGTACTGCAAGGACAGGATGCCGCCGCCCGCCGTCGCCGGGAGCGCCGAGGGGTCGTCCGATCGGATCGCGACCTGGCACGCGGACCCGGTCGTTTCGGCGACGCGGTGGGCCTTCGGCATCCGGTGCACGACGGAATCGACGCGATCACCGGAGTGGCGCTCGCCGGGGCGATCGCGCGGCTCGAGCTGCGCGCCGCCCCGCTCGAGGGGGTCGCCACAGGCCCCCGGGTCGGTGTCGCGGGAGTCGCGGGAACGGACGCGTTCCCGTGGCGCTACTGGGTTCCGGCAGATCCCACGGTCTCGGACTTCCGATTTGGCCGCGGTGCCGGTCCCGTCGTCGACGCGTAGAAGTCGTCGGCCTACCGCAGGCTCGTCACCGCCGCGAAAGCGGTGCGGAGAGCCCGCATGCGACGCTCGTAGCGAGCCGCGATGTAGATGAGCAGCGCACCGCCGAGTCCGAGCCACAGCCACCACGGCACCACGTCGTAGACCGCCTCGATCCACGGCCAGAGCTGGTTGACCGCGTGGACGAGGACGACCGCCGAGCCGAGGATGAGCGGCGCCTGCAGTCGCCATACCGCTCCCACCACGACGAGCCCGATTCCCACGACGCCGAGCGCGACGACACGCCACAGGCTCGTCGTGCCGAAATCGTGCAGCAGCGACGGGATCGTGAGAAGCGCGAGTCCGGGGCCGAGGGTCGGCCAGGTACGCAGCGCCGGGTTTCTGCGCAGCGCGCGGGCGCCGAGGAAGATCATGCCCAGCGCAGGCGGGACCGTCACCAGTTCCACGGGACGAACCGCGAAGACCGTCAGCGCGACGATGCCGAAGATGAAAGCCAGCGCCGCGGCCGTCGGGGCGAAGGAGACCCCCAGGTGCGAGCGCCACATCCACCCGGCGACGCCCGCTGCGGTCAGCGCGCTCATCGTGACGACGGTCCGCATTTCCTCGCCGCTGGTACTGCCGAGAAGCAGCAGCTCGGCGCCCGCGAAGAGCACGAGGGCGATCGAGAAGGCCACACCGACGGCCGTGGCGACCGCGGCCGAAGTCGTCGAACGGAGCGCCATGATGCCGACCGCGGTGAGGATGCCGACTCCCACGAGTGCCCAGAGATCAGGCTCGACCCCGGCGTCGCCGGCGACCAGCGCGAATCTGATGCCGACGGCGATCAGCGCGGCGATCAGCCCCGCGACGGCGAGAACCGCGCCGATACCCGTCCAGCGACGCCAGCGAAGCAGCGCCGCGCCGCCGACCCCGATCGCGCCCGCGAGGATCGCCGTCAGCGAGGTCTGCACGAGCTCGCCGTCCGACTGGACGAAGACCACCGCCACGAGAAGCGCGGCTGCGGGAGCGGCCAATGCGGTCGAGGCGACCGGAGCGGCTTCTTGATCGCTCATCCACACCATCGCCGCGGCGACCAGGAGAGCACCCGCACCCGCGGCCACCGCCGCGAAATCGCCCGACGCGACGTCCGGGTCGAGGAGAGCCCGCAGCCCCATTGCGAGCGCGCCGGCGGACAGGAGGAGCGCGGACGGTGCCTTGAGCGCGGTCGAGTCGGCGATCGGCGCCACGACGCACCCGATCGCGGCGAGAAGCGACGCGACGATCACGAGCCAGGTCCGCGGGTCGTTCGGCGCGGCGATGATGCTCGGTGCGACGGCGAGGGAGAGCCCGGCGAGCCAGGCGATGCGCTCGCCGCCGGGCCAGCTCTGTCCGGCGCGATCGCGCCTCCACATCGCCAGGGCGGCACCGCCGAGCAGCACCCCCGCGAGTGGCAGACTGACCGACTCGACCGCGTCGATCTCGCCCCGGAGCAATGCCATGCCCGCTACGAGGGTCGCACCTGCGAAGGCCGTCCAGCGGGTGGCGGCTGCCAGGGGCGTGCGGTGCAGGGCGGCTGCGGCCAGATGCAGCAAGCCGAGGATCGCCAGCGCCACCGTCACGACGATCGGCTCGTCCACGGACGGGACCGTCGCCACCGCTGCGACGGCGAGCGCGATCGTCGGCACGAGCGTGGCGAACGTGATCTCGGCCGACAGGGGCGCAGGAGTGCCTTCGGCAGTCGCCACAGGGGCCTTGCGGAACGCGGATCTGCGTACGAAGCCGAAAGCCGAGACGTATGCGGCGCCGACCAGGAGGAGCAGCCAGCCCGTGCCCGCCGGGAGGGCGATTGCTCTGTCGACGGCGACGATCGCCAGTGCGACGATGGCCACGGTCGCGCCTGCGAGAGCAGGCATCCGAACCCGGCGGACGGGCGTCCACGCGAGGACCACGGCCAGCGCGCCCGCGACGATCGCGACGACGGTGCCGCGCACGGGTGACTCCGGGTCACCCGTCAGACCAGGCCGCAGCAGCGGTCCGATGACGGTCACGACCGCGGGAACCACGAGCCCGAGCGTGAACGACGCAACCACGGCGATCGTCGCCTCGACCTGCCGTCGCAGCCACACCAGCATCGCTGCGAACACGGCCATTCCGACGGCGGGGGGCAGCACGAACGCCTCGATGAGGTAGGAACCGGAACCATCCAGCCACGACCACAGCGCGAATGTCGCGGCGGCGAACGCCGGCCATGCGAGAAGTCGGCGGGGAGCGACGCCGAGGGCGACTCCCCCGGCTCGCGTCTCCGGGATGCCGCTCGGCTCGTCGGCCTTCACGCCCGCCCAGCCGCGCGTGACCGACGCCCCGGCGAAGCCCACGGCGACGATCAGGAGGATCGCCCAGCGCAGATCCACCGGCGCGGACCAGGCGACGGCGAGTCGTCGTCGCGAGCGCGCCGAGGTCGGCGAGCCGACGGGGGAACATCTGGAAGCGCCCTCGCGCGTCGGCCGGAGCGTGTTGAGCCGCCGCGCTTACGACATTGCCGGCATCCGCATTTTCCGCCGTGCCGCCTTGTGCGCGCAGCCGGAAGAACCGAGGCGGGATCAGCGCTCCGAGCCAGACCACGGCGGCCGCACAGCCCGTGACGGCGAGCGCGACCCATCCGTCCTCGGTGACGTCGGCGGACTCGAGCACGGCGGTGGCCAGGCACGCTGCCGCAGGGGCGACCAGGGCCGCTGCGCCGAGCGACGGCGCGGCGTCGATGCGCGTACGCCAGAGTGCGACCACGGCGAGGAGACCCAACATCGCGGCGGCCCGCACGATCCCGAGCATGGGCTCCCCGATCGCTGCCGACACCGAGTCTTCGGCGGCTGGCGGGGCGAGGAAGCCGAGGAGGGAGATGACGAAAAGACCATAGGAGGAGACCGCAAGGCCTGTGCGGCTCGCCGGATCGAGACGGAGAGCCACGGCGCACGCGAGCGTGAGGGCGGCCACCCATTGCAGCAGCACGAATGCGGCGCGCGCGTCGGCCGTGACGTCGAACGCCGCGGCGATCGCCGCGGGAGCGATGAAGGACGCCACGGCGGCGACGGCGACCGGAGCAACGGCGAGCAGGAGCCCGCCGATCTCCTTGGGTCGCACAATGGCCCGGGCGACGATCGGCACGGCGATCGCCACGAGCACGCCGATCGCCCACAGCCACGGAGTGGCGAGTCCGGCGAGGAAGGCGGTGACTGCGGCGATGCCGGCGGTGACGCCCCATCCCACTCGCGCGTTCCCGCGCGCGAGCGCGACGAGCGCGATCGTCGCGATCAGAGTCGCGGCGGCCACGATCACGACCGGGATGGCGGTGCCCAGTGCTCCGACGAGCACGACGATCGCGGCCGCGACGGGTCGCAGTTCACGCGGGACGGGACGATCGAGCGTGCGGGCGAAGAAGGACAGCACCGCGACGATCACCGCTGCGATCGCCGAGAGCATCGCCGCATCGATCATGAACTCGCTCTCGAATGCGGGCACCTGCCACGGCGTCCACTGGAAGATCGCAAACGCCGCGCGCACGGCGCTGGAAAGGACGAGCCCGACGACGAGCAGGGCGGCGACGATGGCAGCGGCGATCCGTGCGGCGATGATCGCGGCTTCGCGCCGCCGCAATCGATCGAGCCCCACGGCGACGGCGACGGCGATCACGGGGGCGAGGAGTTGGTCGTAGAGCGGCAGCTCGCTCTGAGCGGCCATCTGCCAGCCGAGGGATGCAGTGACCGCGCCGGCGACGGCGCCTGCGGTGGCGGCGAGTGCGCGTGCGGCCGGGAGCGATCGTCCGTCGCGGGGTCGCAGCAGCAAGGCGTAGGCGATCCCGAGCACGATGACGAGCCCGGCGGCCACGAGCTGCACGAGCATCGACTCGAGGCCGACGGTGACCATCACCGCTCCCCCGAGCAATGCGGCGGTGCCGATCGCCGCCAGCGCGGTGCGTTCAGGCACGGAATCCGATGCGGATCGGGCGGAAGACCACGGAGCGGGAAGGGCGTGCGCGAGCCCGCCCACCGCGGTGCCGATGAAGCCGGCGGCGATCGCCCCGCTCGTCTCGAGCGGAACGAGGCCGGCGATGAGGAGCCCGAGCCCTGTGGGCAGGGCGAGCGTGGCGGCAAGATCCGGGCCGCGCAGTCGCGAGATGAGGGACCACAGGCGGCACACGACACCGACGGCGAGCGCCGCCACCCCGGCATAGACGACGGCATCCACGGCGGCGGTGTCGAAGAGATCGTTCGCGCGCACCGCCCAGCTGTCGAGGGCGAGCAGGATCACCCCGAGCACGGCGATCGCCTCGGCGGTCGCGGTCAGCGACCACCTCCGCAGCAGTGAGGCGACGACCATCGTCGCGAGCGTGATGACGCCGATGATCAGCGCCCGCACCCTGATGTCCGCGATGTTCCACGCGAGCACGAGGAAGAAGATCGCCGCGACGCCCACGAGTGAAACGCCGACGATGAGCAGGAGCACCGGCACGGTGAGCCGGCGGCGCGGGGGCCGCGGTGCGATGACGGGTGCGATCTGCTCCGGCGCCGACCGCGGAGGATCGGCGACGGGTGCAGCCGGGACGGCTGCGTCGGCGATTACTGCGTCAGTGACGGCTGGGTTGGCGACGGCTGGGTCGGCGACGGCTGTGTCGGCGACGAGCTGCGTCGGCAAGGGCGGTGTCCGCAGCGGCAGCGGCCGGCTCCGCGACGGCTGGCTCCGGGACGGCTGCTTTGGCATCCGTCGACTGTGCGACCGCCGCGACCGCAACCGCATCCGCGATCGCCGTCTCGGATGCGACCGAACTCAGGACCGGCTCAGGTTGCCCGATGCTCGGCGTCGGGACCGGCGGGAGTGCCGGTTCCGCCGTGACCATTGTCAGCGGCTCTCCGGTCGGAGGAGGCAGCGCCCACCATGCCGGTGCCGGCTCGGGCTCCGCAAGGGCGACCATGGTCGGTGCGGGCCGATGTGCGAGGCGGATCTCGTCGATGAGACGCTGCCGCTCGGCTTCGAGGTGCCATCATGCTTTGCCCGAGCTCGAGGAGGCGGGCCGCTCTCGGATCTGCGACGACGAGGCCGCAGTTCGTGCAGGTGGGACCCGTGAGCCCCTGGAAGCATCCAGGACACAGCCTCGCATCGATCAGCGCGTAAGGTGAACCCGGCCACATTGCCGTGTCGTCGTCTGACTCAGACATCTGCACTCCTCATTGAGTTGCGGTGACTCATGATTCCACAACTGCGATGCCGTATTCCGTATATGTGATGAGCGATTCTCCCGCGTCGATGCGGCGACCGCGGTCCAGCGCGTGGAACGAGCCATGCTAAACTGACTCTTTGTCTGCGCGCACTCCAGCACGCAGTTCGTACCCTCTCCCTTTCGCGCTGGTCGGAAACGACCCGACGAGGGCTGGGTGCAGACAAGGGATCTTGGGTGGGACCGTCCGGTTCCACGGTATTAAGGAGTAGAAACCATGGCAGCAGTGTGCCAGGTGACTGGAGCGGTTCCCGGCTTCGGTCACAGCATCTCGCACTCGCACCGTCGGACGAAGCGCCGCTTCGACCCGAACGTGCAGAAGAAGACCTATTACGTGCCGTCGCTGGGCCGCAACATCAAGCTCAACGTCTCGGCCAAGGGCATCAAGGTGATCGATGCCCGTGGCATCGAGGCCGTCGTCCGTGACATCCAGGCGAGGGGTGTGAAGCTCTGATGGCCAAGAAGGCTCAGGACGTCCGTCCGATCATCAAGCTGCGTTCGACCGCCGGCACGGGTTACACCTACGTGACGCGCAAGAACCGCCGCAACAACCCCGACCGCATCGTGCTGAAGAAGTACGACCCGGTCATCCGCAAGCACGTCGAATTCCGAGAGGAGCGCTGATCCATGGCTAAGAAGAGCAAGATCGCGCGCAACGAGCAGCGCAAGGTGATCGTCGATCGCTACGCCGCGAAGCGCGCCGAACTGAAGAAGGCGCTCGTCGACCCGACCAGCACCGACGAGCAGCGCGAGGCCGCTCGCGTGGGCCTGCAGAAGCTTCCCAAGAACGCTTCGCCGGTGCGCGTGCGCAGCCGCGACGTCATCGACGGCCGCCCCCGCGGTGTCCTGACGAAGTTCGGCATCTCGCGTGTCCGCTTCCGTGACATGGCCCACCGTGGCGAGCTGCCCGGTGTGACCAAGTCGAGCTGGTAGGCGACAGCACACACGTCGAAGAGGCGGATCCCCTTGCGGGGGTCCGCCTCTTCTGTTGCCCGCCGCCTTCCCGTGAAACTGCAACGGATGGTCGAGACAGTGGGGTTCACCCGCAGTCTCGGCCACCCGATGCAGTCTCACGGGAAAGGGAGCGGGATGCCGCGGCGCTACGCGGTGACCCGCGCGTGGGAGACAGCCCACTCGAGCGCGTAGTCGGCGACCTCTTCCCAGCCGTCCTGGCTGACGATGCGGTGCGTGCGACCGGGGAACTCCTTGTACTCCACGATCGCGGGGCTGCCGGTCGAGGTGTACTTCTTCACGATGGCCTTGCCGATCGCCGGCGGCACGACGTGGTCGATCTCACCGGTGAGGATGAGCAGCGGCGCGCGGTCTGCGCGGGTGTAGTCGACGTGAGTGACGCCGCCCTTCTCGTTCAGCACCGACGTGACGCCCTCGAAGAAGACCCGGTTGTAGGAGTTCACCGCGTACTGCTCCCAGAGCTCGTCCGACTCGCTGCGGGGCAGGTCGTTGCCGAATGTGAAGTGGAAGTGGCGCTTGGACAGCGGCTTGGCGCCGTTCCGGCCGAAGGGGTTCGAGAGGATCGGGGTTCCGGTCCACAGGGTGGACAGCGGCAGAGCCGTGACGCCGGCGGTCTGGCCGGGCTCTACGCCGACGTAGGCGATGCCCAATCCGCGGTCGGCCAGCATCTGGGTGATGACACCGCCGAACGAGTGGCCCATGATGATCGGCTTCTGAGGAAGCGCCCGGATGATGCCCTCGTAGTAGTCGGCGATCTGCTTCAGGCCGATCCCCTTCAGCGGCTCCGGGTTGCTGCGGATGTCGGCGACGCTGCGGTCGTCGATTCCGGGCCAGCCCGGGCACGATGACTTCGTGGCCCTGTGCGCGGAAGTGCTCGGCCCACGTGTCCCAGCTGGTGGGGGTCATCCACAGGCCGTGGATGAGGACGATGGGGGCCTTGGTCGTGGTGTTCATTTCTTCTTCTCCTGGATGTGAGCGGTGGTGGGTTTCGTTTCAGGAGCCGGATCCTCCTGGCTGGTGTATCTTGATAGTAGACCGAACGTTCTATCTACACAAGACTTATTCCTAAAGAGTTCGAAATCACCTCCTCGCCCCGCCGATTCGGTCCCGGTGGCACGATGGGAGGACAGGGGGCAACACCATGAGCACCACGGCGATCGGCCCGGCAGCGGCATCCCGACCATCTCCCGCCCGGCAGCGACTGCTGGATGCCGCCACCGAGCTCTTCTACGGCGAGGGCATCCACTCCGTCGGGGTCGACCGCATCATCGAGGCAGCCGGGGTCACCCGAGCGACGATGTACAAGCAGTTCGACGGCAAGGAAGGCCTCGTCCTCGCCTACCTCGCGGGGGAGGATCAGCAGCTGCGCGCCCTGTTCGCGCAGGCGGCGGAGGTGTCATCCGATCCGCTCGTGCTGCTCGACCTGACGATCGCCGGCATCGAGGAGGACATCCGCAGCCGGCACACCCGCGGCTGCCCCTTCATCAACGCCGCCGCCGAGTACCCCGACGAAGGCCCGGTGCGCGAGCTCATCGCCGATCACCGCGAGTGGTTCCGCACCACGCTCCGACAACTCGCGGATGCGGCGGGTCTGACCGATCCGGATGATGTCGCGGCATCCCTCGTCCTGCTGCGAGACGCCGCACTCGTCGGCGGATACCTCGACGGCGAGGACCGCGTCGCGCCCGCGTTCGCCCGCACCGCGCGCGACGTGATCGCCGTGCACACCTCCGGGCGGGGGTGAGGATGCCGCTCGACCCGTTCTTCGCCGAGCGGCTCCGAGTGCACCGCCGATACCTGCTCGGTCAAGCGCTCGGCACGGCGCGAACGCGGCTGCGGTCGCTCTGGCCTTTCGCCCGTGAGGCCGCCGGCGCTGCACCCGAGAGGCCGAGCACGCCCGCCACCCGCCCCGCGGCGCCGGCGCGGCCCTCGCCGGCACGACGGAGAGCGAAGCACCGACGGGCCGCGCTGGCGTGGGACCGCACCGAGCTCGAGACGGTAGGCACCCCGGGCCCCGCCGTGCGCACGGCGGAGCACGTCGTCGCCGTGCCGGGCTTCCCGGACGTGCGGGTGCGGATCTACTACCCGACAGACGATCTCGCGGCGGTGGTCCCTGCGTGCCTGACCTTCTTCGGCGGCGCGTTCCGCATCGGCGGGATCGACTATCCGACGACGGATGCCGCGAATCGGCGGCGCGCGTTCGACTCGGGCGTGGCGATGGTCGCGGTGGACTATGCCCTCGCGCCCGAGCACAGGTATCCGACGCAGGTGGAGCAGGCCCATGCCGCACTCGTGTGGCTGTTCGATCGAGCGGGCGAGCTCGGCATCGACTCGGAGCGGATCGCGGTGGCGGGGACTTCCGCCGGCGCGTGCATCAGCGCCGCCCTCTCGCTCGTCAATCTCGATCGCACGGCGCTTCCGATCCGCCTTCAGGTGCTCGAGGTTCCGGTCACCGACCTCACCGGCCGTCACCTCGACCTCCGCGCCACCCGTGCCATGCGCATCCCGACGTTCATCGCGCTGCGCGAACTGCGCTCGGTCGCGCGCACGTATCTGCCCAGCAGGAGACTGGCCCGTGAGCCGTATGCGTCGCCGCTGCGGGCGGCGTCGCACGAGGGCCTTCCACCCGCGGTGATCCTCACGGCCGAGTACGACCCGCTGCGCGGGGACGGCATCGCATACGCCGCGGCGCTCCGACGGGCCGGAGTCGAGGCGAGCGCGGTGCAGTACCTCGGCGTGACCCACGACACCGCGATCTTCACCCGGGTGCTGCCGGCCGCGCAGCGATGGCACGCCGACGTCGTGGCCGCGCTTCGCCGGCTGCATGGCGCCTGATAAGGCTGCACGCCCGGCGATGAAGCGATCGAGCCAGCGGGGCGCCTCGCCGCTCATCAGCGCGCTCGTGCGCCCCATCAGTCACATCTGCCCCATCGGCACCACCGACACGCCGATTGATTACGTCAAGGGGGGCGGAAATCCGCGGAATTCCGCGGGAAGTGGGTATATTCGGGGGCGGTCGATCCGACCAGCCGGGGGCACTGCCGTCCGGTCCGAGCAATGAAAGGCGGCGCGTGCGCCGCCTTGGAGGACAACCACATGGCTGACAAGTCCATCACCAAGACCGAACTCGTTGCGAGCATCGCGAGCGCAACGGGCCAGAGCCAGTCCGCCGTGTCGGGCGTGCTCGACTCCCTCTTCTCCACCGTCTCCGACGCGGTTGCCAAGGGCAGCAAGGTGTCGATTCCGGGCTGGATCTCGTTCGAGCGGGTCGAGACTTCCGCGCGCACGGGCCGCAACCCGCAGACCGGTGCAGAGATCAAGATCCCGGCCGGCCAGCGCGTCAAGGTCACCGCGGGCTCGAAGCTCAAGGCCGCCGTCAAGTAGAGCGCGTCACGAAAGGGGATGCCGCAATCGCGGCATCCCCTTTCGCATGCACGGCGCGGGACGTCGAGCCACGATCGCAGCATCCGATGTTGAACCGTCGTCGAGCGACGAGCCCTGCGTGGAGACGGAACGGCGTACGACTGCGTCTCGGTGCACTCGCTCAGCGACCGAATCCGCAGCGCACGTAGGCTTGAAGCGTGATCCCCACCCCGACTGCACACGGCGCAGGTGCACCGCGTGGAGCCTCGGAGGCTGTGGGCTCGCCCCGCGCGCTGCGGGCCGCCGGTCCCGCGATCCTCGTCGTGGTCGCGCTCGCGACCCTGGTCTGGGGACTGATCGTCGGCGGCGGTGCCGCGCCCTTCGCGATCGGCGACCCGGGACCCCTTGTGCGCTGGGGTCTGCCGACCGCCACCCTCGTGGTCAACCTCTCCGCAGCGGGCATGGTCGGCGCGCTCGTGACGGCGCTGTTCACGCTCAAGGCGGGGGAGCGCGAGTTCGAGACGGCGCTGGATCTCGCGTCGATCTCGGCAGCGGTCTTCACCGTCGCGGCCGCCGTCACCGGGTTCCTCACGTTCGTCAACACCTTCAACCCGGCCCTCGGAATCGGGCCGGAGTTCGGCGCGCAGCTGGGCAGATTCCTCGTCGAGACCGAGGGTGGGCGCACCTGGCTCATCACCGCGGTGGCGGGAGCGGCGATCACGGTTCTGGCCTTCGCAGTGCGCTCGTGGACGCCGACGCTCTTCGTGGCGATCCTCGCGATCGCAGCACTCGTCCCGATGGGTACGCAAGGCCATTCCGGCGAGGAGGCGAATCACGACTCGGCCGTGATGGCCCTCGTCCTCCACATCATCGCCGCGGCGATCTGGCTCGGCGGACTCCTCCTCATGGTCGTCATCCGTCCGCTGATGGAGCGGGACTCGCTCGCGACGGCTTTGTCGCGATACTCGAGCATCGCGCTCGCGGCGTTCGTGGTCGTCGCGATCTCAGGGACGGTGCGAGCCGCGATCGCCGTCGGCGCGTGGGAGAACCTCGCGTCGCCCTACGGGGCGATCCTGCTCGTCAAGGTCGGTGCCCTGATCGCGCTCGGCGTGCTGGGCGCCTGGTACCGCAGGCGGCTGATCGGGAGGATGGGTGGGGGCAAGGCGGCATCCGCCGTGATTGCCCTCGAGCAGCCTCAGGACCCGGAGAGGCGCGAAGCATCCCGCCGCTTCTGGGGGCTGGTCGCCCTCGAGCTTGCGTTCATGGGCCTTGCCAGCGGCGCCGCGGCCGCCCTGGGTCGCACGGCTCCGCCCACGACATCCAACCTCCCCGCGGTGCGCACGCCGGCGGAGATCCTGACCGGCGCAGCGCTTCCGCCCGAGTTGACGGTCGACCGCTGGTTCTCCGCGTGGAACCTCGACCTGCTGTGGGCATTCGCCGCAGGGTTCGGAATCTTCCTGTATCTGGCAGGCGTTTGGCGGCTGCGCCACCGCGGCGACGAGTGGCCCGTCTACCGGACGGTGCTGTGGGTGGCCGGCCTGCTGCTGCTGTTCTGGGTCACCTCCGGCCCGGTCAACGCCTACCAGGACTACCTCTTCAGCGTGCACATGGTCGGGCACATGCTCCTGACGATGGCGATCCCGCTGCTCCTGGTCGCCGGTGCACCGGTCACCCTCGCCGCACGTGCGATCCGAAAGCGAGACGACGGCACGCGCGGCGGACGCGAGTGGATTCTGTGGGGGGTGCATTCCCCGGTCGCTCGGGTGCTCACCAACCCGTTCGTCGCGGCCGGACTTTTCGTGGGGTCGCTGTGGGTCTTCTACTTCACCGACCTGTTCCGGTGGTCGCTGTACGACCATCTCGGGCACGAGTGGATGACGGCGCATTTCCTGGTCACCGGGTACCTGTTCGTGCTGACCCTGATCGGCATCGATCCGGTCGCCTACCGACTGCCGTACGCGGGCCGTCTGGTGGTCCTGATCGCGGTCATGGCCATTCACGCCTTCTTCGGCATCGCGATCATGATGCAATCGGGCCTGATGGTCGCCGAGTGGTTCGGCGCGATGGGGCGCACGTGGGGTGCGACGCCGCTCGAGGACCAGTACATCGGCGGTGGCGTCGCCTGGTCCATCGGCGAGCTGCCGACGCTGATCCTCGCGATCATCGTCGCCATCCAGTGGAGCCGCAGCGACGAACGAGCGCAGAAGCGGGCCGACCGGCACGCCGACCGCACCGGGGATGCCGAGCTGGAGGCGTACAACGCGCACCTGGCGGCACTGGCCGAGCGCGACGCGCGCGGCAGCTGATCCGCGCCGGGCGTCGAAACGTCAGGGCTTGGGCGGCGGGTCAGGCGCGGCATCCGGCTCGTCGTCCCACTTTGTCCCCTCCAGATCGCCGCGCAGCCTGCCCGTCAGCTCGTCGACTGCGGCGCCGACCGTCGAGGCGAATCGATCGGGTGTGAAGCGCTCGGTGAGCCCGTAGCGACGGAGCACGTCGATGACCGGATCCTTCATCTCCGCGAGGATCAGGCGGATGCCGTTCTTGGCGAGGTAGTCGTCCAGCTCGACGAGCTCATCCATCGCGGTCGTGTCGATGTCGGTGATCGGCTCGGCCGCGAGGATGACGGTCTTGATGCCCGGACCCGCCGCCTTCACTCGAGAGCGGACGTAGTCGTCGAAGAGCGCGCCGTTGGCGAAGAAGAGCGGTGCATCGAAGCGCACGATCACGATTCCCGGAATGCGGACGCCCTCGGGGTATCGCGAGAGGTCGTGGTAGCCCCGCTTGCCCGTGACCCGGCCGAGCTCGGCCCGGTAGGGACGCCACGCCTGCTGGACGAACGCGAGCAGCGACAGCGCGATCGTCACGACGATGCCCTCGAGCACGCCCACGACGAGCACACCGACGAACGCGGCGAAGGAGAGTGCCGCATCGATCTTGTTCATGCGAACGAGCCGTCGGAAGCCGCGCACGTCGATGAGGCTGAGGGCCGCACCGATGACCACCGCGGCGAGCGTCGCCGAAGGGAGGTACGCCGTCAGACCCGGGGTGAGCAGGATGAAGGCCACCAGGAGGACGGCCCCGACGATGCCGGTCAGCTGTGTGCGTGAGCCCGCCTGCTCGGCGACGGGAGTGCGCGACGAGGACGCGGAGACGGGGAAGCCGCCGAGGAATCCGCCCGCGATGTTGGCGATGCCGATCCCCGACATCTCCTGGCTGCCGTCGACGCTCTCGCCGCGACGTGCGGCCAGCGCGCGAGACAGGACGGCACTGTCGGTGAACGCCACGAGCGCGATGCCGGCAGCAGGCAGCGCCAGCGACCAGACATCCGCCCACTCGAGCCCGCCGAGCGCGGGTGCCGGCAGTCCCTGCGGCAGGGCGCCGACGACGGGGAGCGAACCGGACAGTCCGAAGATCGCGGTGATCGCCGTGGCGACGACGACCACGACGAGCACACCCGGCACCGGTGAGCGGACCCAGCGGAGCACGACGATCACGATCAGCGACGCGACGCCGAAGAGCATTGCGAGCAGTTGCACCTCACCCGCGACGACGCCCTCGACGATGGCCGCGACGTCCTGAAGAGGCGAGACCGAATCGATCGTGAAGCCGAGCAGCCTCGGCACCTGCGAGATGATCACGAGCAGCGCCACGGCATTGAGGTACCCGACGCGAATGGGCTTGGACAGCAGATCGGTGACGAACCCGAGGCGCAGGATGCCGCCGAGCAGGAGAAGCGCGCCGACCATGATCGCGAGCAGACCCGCGAGCGCCACCGCACGGCTGTCGTCGCCGAGCGCGAGGGGCAGGATCGATGCGGCGATGATGGGCGCGAGGGCAGAGTCGGGCCCGAGCACGAGGATGCGCGACGGACCGAACACGGCGTATGCGAGCAGCGGAACGATCGTCGCGTACAGGCCCGTCTCGGGCGGGAGTCCTGCCGCGACCGCGTACCCCATGCCCGCGGGGATCAGGAGCGCCGTCACGACGATGCCGGCACGGATGTCGGGCCACAGCCACTTTCGCCGGTACTGCCGGAGCACGTCGACGCCGGGCAGCCACCGGGCGATCCCTTTGGCGCTCATCTCGCCTCCTCCGCTCCACATCATCGCGGATCGGTCCCCGGCGTGCAGTGCGGATGACGCAGACGCGTGCGTGCGGACCCTCGGCGTCCGTCAGGGCGTGTCGGGTCCGCTCACCGTGATGGAAGCGCTGCCGTCGGGCAGCACCGCGATGGTTCCGGTCACTTCGAACGGCACGTCTTCGGTCACATGCCGCACCGAGCCGTCGAAGAGCGAGCGGATGTCGACCTCGATGCGGGCGGTGGCGTCGGCGGCCGGGATGCGCCAGCCGGCGCCGTCGGGGACGACCGAGACGGTCGGCAGGTCGGCGATCGACCAGGTCGGGGGAGAGGCGATGCGATCCTGCACGACGAATCCGAACGGGCACGCCGTGGGCTGGAGCACCTCCTGGGTCGCGCACGACAGGAGGAACTCCTCGACCGTCGTCTGGACGGTCTCGACGAACTCCGGCGTCGCGAAGGCCTGGATGTCGACCGGCACCATGGCGAACGGGCTGTCGGAGAGGACGGCCGCGCCGCGGGTCGCCGAGATCGCCGTGTCGACCGATACCGAGTAGATGCCCGGCGAGAACACGAGCAGCGACATCGGCGCCTGCGGGTCCGCCTCGACGCCTTCGGGCGAGACCTGGCGCTTGTCGACCGTGAACCCGTTGACATCGAAGGTCATCGAGCCCTTGACCGAGAGGTCCATGATCGCCAGCGGACTGGTCGCGAACCTCCACGTCGGCGCAAACCCGATCGAACCGTCGCTCTGCACCGCGAAAGTCGTCGTTCCGGGGAAGGCACCCGCGTGGTACCGCGCAGTGACGAGGATGATGCCGTCTTCTCCCTCGGTCTCCGAGATGATCTCGATATCCGTGAGGGTGGCCAGTGCGTCGCGGCGCAGCAGTGCATCGGAGGCCGTGGCAGGAAGCCGCGCGGCCTCCAGTTCCGCGGAGTCGACCGCGACGCCGGGCACGGCGAGGGCGTCGGCGGCGCGCCCATCCGCAAGCATGCCGAGATACCGCTCCACGAACGCCGAAGGACTGTAGAACTCGCGCGAGATCGTCGCCACGGCCGCACCCACGGCGGCGATCAGCAGCAGGCCGACGACTCCGAGCAGAGCAAGGTCGAGCGCCAGCCGCGGACGACGACCGGATGCCGGCGGCGCCGGGGCGTCTTCGTTCACGTGCGCGCGCGGCGCCACCGTGCCCATCGCCCCCTGGTCCACGACCTCAGTCTAGGAACCGCGCCTGGGGAAGCGCCCGATGACAGCTTCGCGGAGCAGACTCATGCGGACCATCTGTCCACCGCCCGAGGCGGCGTGACCCGTGCCGCGGCATCCACTCGTTAACATGAATCGGTGAACACACCTCCGCTCTCGCCCGAGCAGGAGGCACTCTTCCGGCTCATCGAGGACACGCGCGAGCACGTGTTCGTCACCGGCCGCGCGGGCACCGGCAAGTCGACGCTGCTGCAGCATCTCGCGTGGAACACCTCGAAGCAGATCGCCGTGTGCGCCCCCACCGGTGTCGCCGCCCTCAACGTGGAGGGGCAGACGATCCACTCGCTGTTCCGCCTGCCGATCGGCCTGATCGCAGGAAGCGAGATCGACCAGTCCGACGCGACCCGCAAGATCCTCAACGCGATCGACACGCTCGTCATCGACGAGATCTCCATGGTGAACGCCGACCTCATGGATGCGATCGACCGGTCGCTGCGGCAGGCGCGCGGGCGCCGTGCCGAACCGTTCGGCGGCGCGCAGGTCGTGATGTTCGGCGATCCGTACCAGCTCGCCCCGGTGCCGCCGCGCGGCGACGAGGCGCACTACATCCGAGACCACTACCGCTCGTTCTGGTTCTTCGATGCGAAGGTCTGGGTCGGCGACATCGGCGGCGACGGGATCATCGACATCGGCGCCCATGGCTCCGAGCTGCACATCCGCGAGCTGATCGACATCCATCGGCAGGCCGACCCTGCGTTCAAGGCGATGCTCAACGCCGTCCGCTACGGCCGGGTCACCGCCGACATCGCGCAGGTGCTCAACGACACCGGTGCACGCACACCCCCGGATGCGGCCGACGGTGAGCACCCCATCATCACGCTCGCGACCCGCAACGACATCGTCAACAGCATCAACCGCCGGCACCTGAACGAGCTCGTCGGCAGAGAGCAGACGGCGTCGGCCGAGATCACCGGCGACTTCGGCCGGGGTGATGCCTCGTACCCCGCCGATGTGGACCTCAAGCTGAAGGTCGGCGCGCAGGTCATGTTCCTGCGCAACGACACCAGCTCGTACGGAGATCCACCGCGCTGGGTGAACGGCACGATCGGCACGGTGACCCGGATCGCCGGCGGCACCGTCCGCGTGGAGGTGGAGGGCGAGCAGTTCGACGTCGAGCCGGCCGTCTGGGAGCGGTTCCGCTACGCGTACGACGCCGGGTCGAAGTCGCTGACCCGCGAGATCGTCGCGGAGTTCACGCAGTTCCCGCTGCGGCTCGCCTGGGCTGTCACGATCCACAAGTCGCAGGGCAAGACGTACGAGCGTGCGGTCATCGACCTGGGCTCGGGCGCGTTCGCCCCCGGCCAGACCTACGTGGCGCTCAGCCGGCTGACCTCACTCGACGGCCTCTACCTGTCGCGGCCGCTGCGACCGAGCGACATCCGCGTCGACCCCGACGTGCAGCGCTTCATGTTGAGCCGGGACGGATCAATGCGCGCATAGCGCGCGTTGATGCGTCCCGGCTCAAGGTTGACGCCCTTCGTCTCGGGCCTGCGGCCCTCGCCAGGAACCGCGACCGGAGGGAGCGAGACGAAACCGTCGCTCGTTTCGTTTCGTTTCGCCTCGTCGCTCGCTCCTCGCTCAGCGACCGGTGCTGGACGTCCACTCAGGCGACCTGGGAGGCCTTGGCCGCAGCGAGGTCGGCGAACACTTCGGTGTTCATGCGGTAGGCGAGCAGCACCTCGTCGATGACACGCTCCTGCTCGGCGGCATCCCAGGGCGCGGCATCCAGCTGGTCACGGTAGACCTCCTTGAACGCTTTGGGGTCGGCGATGTCGTCGAAGACGTAGAACCCGATGCCATTCGTCTCGAACCCGAATCGACGGGCCATCAGTCGTCCGATGAACTGACCGCCCGACAGATCGCCGAGGTACCGCGTGTAGTGGTGGGCGACGAACCCGCCCGCCCATGTGCGGCCGACCAGGTCGATGCGCTCGACATAGCGCTTGGTGGTCGGCAGAGGCGAGATCTGCTCGCGCCAGTCGGGTCCGATGAGGAACTCGAGGTCGGCTTCGAGGGCGGGCAGCCGCGTCAGCTTGTCGCTGATGAAGACCGAAGCCACCGGATCGTTGCGCATCCGCTCGGCGGCGCGCTCCAGGGCGTCGTACATGTACCAGTGCTGCACGACGAGCGCGATGTAGTCCTCACGCGTACCCTCGCCGCTCATGAGGTCGGACATGAACCCGGCGCCTTCGCTGCTCGAGTGCGCGGAGCTCGAGCGCTCGCGCAGCGCAGTGGAGAACGGGATCGGGTCGCTCATGGTGCACAGTCTAGGGGGATAAGGGTCCCCTAACTCATGCGTCGCCTACGCGTGAGGGCGCGGTTCGATCCCGAGCCTCCGGCACGACTCGTCGTACAGGGCGACGATCTCTCTGCGCACCTCGGGCCGCTCGCTGATCGGACCCGCCGACCAGGGCACCCGGACCGCGATCTCGTCCCCTTCGGCCGACCGGGCGAGCCAGTCGCCGCCGTCGCCGTCGAAACCGATCATGGTGGCCGAGACGACGTCCGGCTTCCCGGAGAACGCCCGCGCGATCAGGAGGTTGTCCTCCTCGTGATCGCCGTTCATGTGGGCGAGGACTGCGGCGAGCACCGTGTCGTCGAATCGGTGGGTCATCCTTATACACTACGTACGGCCATGCCCGGTCCGCGCACGCAGTGTGTTTGAATTCATTCCAGACACCGGGGGGTGATGAATGCGGGTTCGACCCACACGACGGCGTGCTGTGCTTGCACTCGCCTCCGCCGTCGTGCTCTCCCTCGTTGCTGCAGGCTGCGCACCGGACGAGCATGTCGAGATCGACGTGCCGGCACAGGTCGGCAAGGCATTCCCCGAAGCGACCGCACAGCAGCTGCAGGATGCCGTGACCCACGCGATGGCCGCCGCCGGCGCATCCGGAGCCATCGTGGGCGTGTGGGCGCCGTGGAGCGGCACTCTCGTCACGGGCCTGGGCGTCGAGTCCCCCGGAAGCACCAAAGCTGTCTCGGAGGATATGGAGTTCCGGGTCGCGCAGCTCACCCGTCCGATGACCTGCGACGTGCTTTACGCGGTCGCCGCCGAGGACACGGTGCGGCTCACGGACTCGGTTGCGAAATGGGTGCCGGGCGTTCCCGATCTGACGGACGTCACGCTCGAACAGCTCTGCGACAGCACGTCGGGAATCGGCTCGTACCGTCCGCAGCTCTCAGGACTCTTCCTCTCGAACCCATCCCGCGTGTGGAACCCGCGTGAGCTCTCGAGCTACGGGATCGGCCAGCCGCGCGAGACCCAGCCGGGTGCCGCCTATCGAGATTCGGATGCCGGCTACATCCTGCTCGGCGTCGCACTCGAGCGCGCCACCGGCCGCAGCGCCGCCGACCTGCTGCAGGACTACGTGTTCGACCCGCTCGACATGGAGGCGACCCGGCTGCCCGCCAATGCCGCCGCCACGCCCGATGATGACGGCAGTCCGGTTCTGAACGGCCATCACTCGCTGCCGGATGCCGCCGGCGTGATGAACTGCGTCGAACCGCTGGATGTCACCGCGCTGTCTGCGAGCACCGGCTACACCGATTCGGGCGTCGTCTCCGACATCGACGACCTCGGTCGCTACGTGCAGGCGCTCGCGGCGGGCGCGATCCTCCCGGCCGGCGTCGACCGGTTCGACGCTCCCCTCGCGGTGTTCGCCGAGGCGCCGTCCTGGTACACGACGCGCGGTGGTGCTATTCAGGCCGGTTCGCTCATCGGCCAGTTCGGCTCGGTGCCCGGCTACGCGACCGCCGCGTTCGCCGACCCGCAATCAGGCCTGACCGTCGCGGTCGTGCTGAACAACTCCGCCGTCGGCGGCGGTTTCGCCGAGTACCTCGCGTGGGAGCTCGCCGCGATCGCGTCGAAGGCACCCGCGTCCGGCGGAGCGACGGCACCCGAGGCCGGACTGCCCTGGACCGCGCAGCAGTATCACGACATGATCGCCGCTGCGGCGATCTGCACCCCACCCGCCGCGTAATCCGACGGTGGCGACATCCCGCGCGGGCACCACGCCCGCCATCGTGCTCGTCGTCGTCGGCCTCGCCTGCCAGGAGGTCGGCGCATCCCTCGCGGTGCTCCTGTTCCCCGAGGCCGGGCCGCTGGGGATGGTCATGCTCCGGCTCGTGTTCTCGGCGATCATCCTGATGCTCATCGCCCGGCCGGGGCTGCGCGGGCATTCGCGCGAGGGCTGGCTCGCCGTGCTCGGCTTCGGTGTCGTGCTCGCGGTCATGAACGGCCTGTTCTATCTCGCGCTGGAGCGCCTGCCGCTGGGTGTCACGGTCACCATCGAGGTGCTCGGACCGCTCGTCCTGTCGATCGTCGCGAGCAGACGCCTGTCGGCGTGGCTGTGGGCGCTGCTGGCGCTGGCCGGCGTCGCGGCGCTCGGCGGAGGCGGATGGGACCGCCTCGACCCGCTCGGGGTGCTCTTCGCGCTCGGCGCTGCGGCCAGCTGGGCGTTCTACATCCTCGCGTCCGCGCGGGTGGGGCGCGAGTTCCCGAAGCTGGACGGACTCGCCCTTGCGATGACTGCGGGAGCGCTGATCGCACTCCCCTTCGGCATCCTGTCCGCGGGCTCCGCCCTGCTCCGGCCGGAGCTGCTCGCGCTCGGTGCCGCGGTCGCGATCCTCTCCTCGACCATCCCGTACACCCTCGAGCTCATCGCGCTGCGACGACTGCCGGCCGCGGCGTTCGCGATCCTGATGAGCCTCGCCCCGGCGACCGCCGCACTCGCAGGATGGCTGCTGCTCGGACAGGAGCTCGTCTGGCTCGAGATCGTCGGCATCGCGCTGGTCATCGTCGCGAGCATCGGGGCGGTGCGCTCGGCCAGCAGGGCGGCTCGGGATGCCGCGGCATCCGAGGATCGCGGAACGAGACCTGCTGAGCCCGGGTCGGAGCTCGAGGAGCCGTTCGCCGGACCTCTGGCATGACTGCGGCGTGCGTTCGGAATGGAACCGCTAGGTCGCTGCGATCGCGGAAGCGAGCGCCAGGTACTGGTGCACGAACGCGATCGCCATCCCGCCCTCGCCGACGCCTGCCGCGACGCGTTTGACCGAGCCCGAACGCACATCGCCCGCGGCGAAGATCCCGGGTGCCGTCGTCTCGAGCGCGAACGGTTCGCGGTTCTGCGTCCAGGCGCCGGATGCCGCCGCTTGCGGACCGGTGAGCACGTAGCCGTTCGCATCGCGCGCGACCTGATCGGGCAGCCACGAGGTCTCGGCATCCGCCCCGATCATCACGAACAGCACCTCTGCCTCTCGCGGGGTGACCGTCTGCGTGCGCCGATCGATGACGTCGATCGACTCGAGCTTCTCGGCACCGTGCAGCCCCACCACCTCGTGCCGCGCCTGGACCGCCACGTTCGGGTTCGCGGCGAGCTGCTCGATCAGGTACTGCGACATGCTCGCCCTTCCGCGGACACCGCGATCGCGCACCGCGCGCGACCCGTCGCGCGTAGCCTTGGCACGAGCGGGCACGGCACGATGTGCCCGGTGGCTGCCGCTGAGAGGATGCCGCACATGTGTCGCTGGCTTGCATACCGGGGTGAACCGCTCCAACCGTCCCTGCTGCTGCTGGATGCCCAGCACTCGCTGGTCGCCCAGTCGTTGAACTCCCCGCTCGGGGCCGAAACCGTCAACGGCGACGGTTTCGGCTTCGGCTGGTATCCGGCAGACCCCGAACTGGGCAGTCATCCGGCGGTGTTCCACAGCATCGAGCCGGCCTGGCACGATCAGAATCTGCGTGAGATCAGTCAGGCGGTGCGAAGCTCCCTGTTCTTCAGTCACGTGCGAGCCGCGGGCGGACCGCCGATCCAGCAGACCAACTGCCATCCGTTCCGCTACGAGAACTGGCTGTTCATGCACAACGGGTTCCTCGCGGACTTCCGCAAGGTCAAGCGGGACCTGACGTTCGCGATCGAGCCGGCCCTCTACCCGCACGTGCGGGGAACCACCGACTCGGAGGTGCTGTTCCACCTCGCCCTGACCTTCGGCCTGAAGGACGACCCGGTGGAGGCGATGCGGGAGACGGTGCGACTGGTCGAGTCCGTGGGCCGTGAGCACGGCGTGCGGTTCCCGATGCAGGGGACGATCGCGGTGTCGGACGGCGCGACCCTGTGGACCTTCCGCTACTCGACGCAGGGCCGCTCGCGCTCGCTGTTCCACTCCGTCGACATCCCCGCGATACGCCAGATGTACCCCGATGCCGAGCGACTCGACCTGTTCGGAGACGATGCGCATGTCGTGGTCTCCGAACCGCTCAACGATCTGCCCGGTACGTTCGTCGAAGTCCCGGAGTCCACCGTCGCCATCCTCGACAAGGACGGCTACCGCCACCAGCCGTTCCTCGCCGCAGCCTGAGATCGGAAGACACCGCCGCCGCCGCGGCGACGGCCGTTCAGTCGACCGCGTCGCGCCAGGAGAATCGTGGCGCGTAGCCGAGCAGGCGCCGAGCCTTGTCGATCGACAGGAGCGTCTCGTTCGCGCCCACTCCGTCGCGGAGCGCAACGCCGGGGAAGACCTCGGCGACGAGCTCGGCGTTGGGCCGCGACATCACCGTGTCGGCCGCGGCGATGATGAACCGTTCGAAGCCGGGGATCGACGCGTCCAGCGCACGCTGGACGGCTTGCGCACCGTCGCGCGCGTCGATGTAGCTCCACAGGTTCCATTTGCGCAGTCGCGCGTCGGCGTCGAACGACGGGAACTGCGCGTACTCCTCGGGAGCGATCACGTTCGAGAACCGGAGCGCGGTGATCGACAGAGCCGGATCCCACCGCACGAGCTCGATCGCCAGCTGCTCCTCGAGATGCTTGACGAGTGAGTAGACCGACTCCGGCCGCGCCGCGTAATCCTCGTCCACGGGGATGTACGGGGGAGGGGTGTCGAAGGGCAAGCCCAGCACGGTCTCGCTCGACGCGTAGACGATGCGACGGATGCCGAGACGGTGCGCGGCCCAGAAGACGTTGAAGGTCGCGGCGATGTTGTTGTGAAAGGTCGCCACATCGCTCAGGATGCCCGGAGCAGGGATCGCGGCGAGGTGCACGAGCGCGTCGACCCCGTCGTGCTGGTCGTTCACGCCGGCGATCGCATCGACGACCTGGCCGTAGTCGCGCAGGTCGACCTGCACGAAGCCGGGGCCGCGCTCGCCGTGCTGATCGAGATTGACGACGTCCTCGCCGGCTGCTCGCAGTTCGCGCACGACCACTCGCCCGAGCTTGCCTGATCCACCTGTCACCGCGATGCGCATGGTCTCACTCTGGCACTTCGGTGGGCGGGTCGGGCTGCCGGCTTGGTTCCGCCGTGATGTGTCGTCTGAAGGGAATCTCAGGTTTCCGACACGGCCGAAATCGTCGGCGCGGAAGACGTCATCGCAAGGACCGCGCCAGCTCGCGCGCCCAGCGCTTGGCACGCCGAGCCGTGGCCCGACCGCGGGCGACCGCACCCCACCGCCAGCCGTTTCTGTCGCCGAACTCGACGAGTTCGATGTCGTTCGGCTCACTCGATGACAACAGCTCGGCGTAATACTGCGAGCGCCGTCGCTCATACGGCGCACGCACGAAGGGCGTGGGCACGAACTCGTCGAGACTTCCGGCGATCTCCAGCGTGAGCATGGTGCGCATGCACTTCCAGCACTGCGAGCAGTTCGTCGTCCGATTCGGGTCGGTGTCGATGCAGACATCGAGATAGCGGGCGTAGGGGCTGCCGACGAGCGCCAGCGTTCGTTCGATCCTGGACATGCCCGAACTCGTCGACTCCACCGTCAGCGCGGGCGTCGACAGCAGCGGAAAGGTCATCGCCCCGGCCAGGCCGATGTCACCATGCGGGGGTGGCATCCGAAGGTTCCGAAACGTCCCCTCGGATGCGTGGTACGACCGTCCGATGCCGCCGCCGAGAAGATGCATGACCGCGGCGTTGCGGAATGTCACCGTCTGCATGAAGCCCATCCGCGGATAGTGGACATCGATGTTGCTGTCGACACGAATGAACGGCAGGCCCAGCTCCGCCGCGACGGGCCGCAGCGCGTCGAATCGCCTCCGCCAAAGTGCCCCGCCCCCCTCGCCGTGCGCCCCGACGTTGTTGTTCAGCAGATGCGTGACCCGCAGCGCGGCCGGAACCCCGGGGGCCGACGCGTACTCCGTCAGCGTGGCGAAGCTGTCGACACCGCCGGAGAAGCCCGTCGCGACTCCCGATGGGGTCGCACCGGCGGGTACAGTCTCGTCGGCCGTCACGGCGACCGCGTGGTAATTCGGGTGCACGACTCGCACGAGCGACTGGAGGTCATGGTTCAGCCTGTGCAACAGGCTGTCTGTCACCACGCCACCGACGCGGAGATCGCGGCCGTAGCGCATAGCAGGCAGCAGGAGTGCCACTGCCACATGGTCAGCTCGCTCGGCGAGCAATTCCTCGTCGTCTTCGGCGACGGAGAACCACAGTGGCTCTGAATCGTCGATGTCTGCGACGACCCGCATGTTCCCGTCCTCATCACGGGTGCGGCGCGGGCGCGCGGTTACCAGGTCGGACATAGGGCATCGGCGCCTTTCGGGAGGCAGCTGATCCACGGCACGCCGGACTCAGCAAGACAGAATGCGAGAAGTGTAGCGGCCCGCTCATCAGGCCGCACGGGCGAATTCATGGTGCGCGTCGAGGGGATGACGGGAATCGTCCCTCCGCCCTCTCCACTCGCCGACTGCGTCGGCGGGCGGAGCCTCGGGGCGGTGGGGCCCGCCCGCAAGCGGGTTCGATTCCGACGGCATCCACGCGAATGCCCTGCCGCGCCGCGAAGGCGGCACGTCAGGGCATTGGAGGGGATGACGGGAATCGAACCCGCGCTATCAGCTTGGGAAGCTGAAGTTCTGCCATTGAACTACATCCCCGGCAGGCCTTTCGGCGCCCGGCCAGCATAACAAACAGCTCCGTGGCGGCCGCGCCGAGACAGGGGATTCGGGCTGAACAAGGGGGTGGGGCCCTCTGGTTCGGCGCGTTTGCCGGTTTGAGCGACGCACGGCCCGGTTTGGGCGACGCACGGCCCGGCATCCGCTCCCGGACGCTCGGTAGGCTGGCGGCGTGCTGCTCTCAGACCGCGACATCCGACTCGAGATCGACGCCCGCCGCATCGGGCTCGAGCCGTGGGACCCCGAGATGGTGCAGCCCTCGAGCGTCGATGTGCGCCTCGACCGCTACTTCCGGCTCTTCGACAACCACAAGTACCCGTTCATCGACCCCGCCGAAGACCAGCCCGAGCTCACCCACCTGATCGAGACCCCGGCGTTGGAGCCGTTCATCCTGCACCCGGGCGAGTTCGTGCTCGGCAGCACGTTCGAGCTCGTCACGCTGCCCGACGACATCGCGGCGCGCCTCGAGGGCAAGTCCTCGCTCGGCAGGCTCGGACTGCTCACGCACTCGACCGCCGGCTTCATCGACCCGGGCTTCTCGGGCCATGTGACCCTCGAGCTCTCCAACGTCGCGACGCTCCCGATCAAACTGTGGCCGGGGATGAAGATCGGCCAGCTCTGCTTCTTCCGCCTGTCGTCGCCGACCGAGAACCCGTACGGCTCGGGCCCCTACGGCAACCGGTATCAAGGACAGCGCGGCCCTACGGCATCCCGCTCGTTCCAGAACTTCCACCGCAGCGACGTCGGAGTGACGGATGCCGGTTCCTCCGGCGGCTGAGGCCACCCGGCTCGCGACAGAAGTGGGCTAGAGGCCGACCACGAGTGCGAGGGACGTGTCGCCGCATGCGATCACGTCGGCACCGTCGGCCAGACGCGCACGCACCGGCGGTGGCTGCGCTTCGCGCAGCGGAGCCAACGCGTCGCCCAGACCGTCGAGCCTGAGCATCGACCCGGGCTCTCGCCGGGAGTCCGTCGCGGTGACGATGCGTCCGGAGGCGTTGACGATCGCGATCGACTGCGCGCTCGCCCGCAGCAGCGGCTGAAGCTCGCTCTCGAGGCGATCGACCAGAACGTCGGTGCCGACGACGCCGAGCATCGTGCCGCCGACCACCACCGGAGTCGTGATCGTGACCGTGTAGTCGTCGGTGCACACGTAGTCGACGTAGGGCCCGGTCACGTGGCGTGCGCCTGTGCGCGCCGGGAGGCGCCACCATTCCAGCGTCGTGTAGTCGCGGAACTGATCGTTCGACGGGTCGTCGATCGTCGCGAGCCGACGGATGCCGCCGACACCGCCGAGCCACCAGGCCAGGTGCCAGTGCGCGTCCGAGAGCAGCCCCGGCGCAGCGACGAAGCCCGCTCCTGTGATCAGCCCGTCGGCCGCGAGCGCAGGGACCGCGCTGGCCTCGACGATCGGATCGAGCGTCGCCGCGGACGGCATCCGATCTGCGGCGAGGCGCCCTTGCAGAAGGTCGCGCCACCCGTCGATCGTCGCGAAGAGGCCGTCGATCGTGGCGGCGACGCGCTCGGCGATGTGGAGCGGTGAGAGAGCGGCCGTGCCGTTCAACGTCGTGGGATTCATCGCGCTCCTTGCCCGGTGAGGTCGGCGGATGCCTCGAGCCGCAGCTTCTCGTCGACCAGCCAGTCCAGCGCCCCGGTCGCCTGGTCGATGGTGGCCGTACGGGCCGCGACCGGATCGACATCGCGGATGGCGTCGATCACCCGGGCTCGATTCGCGGCGCTGACGTCACGGTACTCCTGTTCGCGCAGGCACAGCCACAGCAGCGGACCGGCGTCGCTCTGCAGCCGGACCTCCTCGCGCACGAGCCTCGGAGACTGGCTGATCGCGGCGACCTCGAGCTGGAACCGGCTGAGCGCGCGTCGCGCGCCGCCGGCGGTCGACAGGTCCGCTCCGCCATGGATGGCGAGCAGGCTCTCGATATCGTCCTGGCTGGCGCGGTCCGCGGCGATCTCGGCCGCCGTCCCGGCGATCGCCGACACGTGCAGTGCCAGATCCCGCAGCTCGATCCGCGAGTGGCCGCGGACGCGGGATTCGAGGAGGCGAGCGGCTGCATCGCGGTCGTAGGTGACGAAGCTCCCGCCGTCCCTGCCTCGTCGCGTGCGGACCAGGCCGCGATCGCGCATGCCCTCCAGCGCTTCGCGGGCGGTGACCAGCGCGACGCCGAGGCTGCGCGAGAGCTCCGATTCGCTGGGCAGGCGCTCGCCGTCGCGCAGCACGCCGCTGACGATCGCGTCGGTCAGGCGCTGCTCGACGAGTTCCGCCCGGCCGGTGCCGTCGAGGGGGGCGAAGACGACGGATCTGGCGGCATCCTGATGCCCCGTCGCATTCGGCATGTGTGTGGCGCTCCCTGCGTCTACCGGCGGCTTCCAATCCGTGACAAGACCGTAACACGCAGACCCACTGTTAGACATATGGTTCCATATGATTTAGTAGGCACCGACGTCGAAGGGGATCGTCTGATGACGGAGCAGCCAGCTATCCGGTTGAACGGGCTCACGAAGGAGTTCGGCACCGTGACCGCGGTCGACCACGTCGACCTCGAGATCGCCGCAGGCGAGTTCTTCTCCATGCTCGGGCCCTCAGGCTCGGGCAAGACCACCGTGCTGCGCCTGATCGCCGGATTCGAGCGCCCGACGAGCGGAACGATCGAGCTCTTCGGAAGGGACGTCACCGCACGCGCGCCGTTCGATCGGGACGTCAACACGGTGTTCCAGGACTACGCGCTCTTCCCCCACATGAACGTCCTCGACAACGTCGCCTATGGCCTCCGCGTGCGGGGTATGGGCCGCAAGGAGCGGCGCGAGCGTGCGACGAAGGCGCTGGCGGCGGTACGCCTGGAGAACCTCGCCGACCGCAAGCCCTCGCAGCTCTCCGGCGGTCAGCGACAGCGCGTCGCACTCGCGCGCGCCACGGTCGTCCAGCCCAAGGTGCTGCTCCTGGACGAGCCGCTCGGTGCCCTGGACCTCAAGCTCCGCGAGCAGATGCAGGTCGAGCTGAAGCAGATCCAGCGCGATCTCGGCATCACCTTCATCTTCGTGACGCACGACCAGGAAGAGGCACTCACGCTCTCCGACCGCATCGCCGTGTTCAACGCGGGCCGCATCGAGCAGCTCGGCACCCCGCGCGAGCTCTACGAGCAGCCGGCATCCCGTTTCGTCGCCGATTTCGTCGGCACATCCAACCTGTTCGACGTCGATCGCTCCAGCCAGCTCATCGGCCGGCAGGGCGAGCACACGATCCGGCCCGAGAAGCTGACGCTGTCGCACGAGCCCGGCTCGGGGGAGGGCGTGCGCTCGGCGCCCGGCACGGTCGTCGAGTCGATCTACGTCGGCAGCGCCATCCGCCGTGTCGTGGATCTCGACGCCGGCGTCCGCGTCACCGTCCTCGAGCGCAACGACCGTTCGCGCGCCGGGGACGAAGGCCGCGGAGACCGCGTACACGTGAGCTGGCACGACGAGGACGTCGTCGCGCTCATACCCCCGGGCACCTGACCGGGGGAGCACAGCCGTGGGGGCAGCCGCCTCCCCGGAACACAGCACCCGAGAGGAACAACCATGATGCACATGACACGCGGCATCCGGCGCGTCGGCGTTCACCGCGCTCGCGATCGGATCCATCGTCGCGCTGACGGCGTGCGGCACGAGCTCAGGCGGTGGCGACACCGGCGATGCGGCCGAAGAGCTCGGCGACTTCGAGGACTCGGTTTCGATCCTCGCGTGGCCCGGCTACGTCGAGGACGGCAGCAACGACCCGGAAGTCGACTGGGTCACCGGGTTCGAGGAGGAGACCGGCTGCAGGTCGACTCCAAGATCTACGGCACCTCCGATGAGGCGGTGAGCCTCATGAAGACGGGCGACTACGACGTCGTCGCAGCATCCGGTGACGCGACGCTCCGGCTGATCGCAGGCGGCGACGTGGCCCGGTCAACACCGATCTCATCCCCAGCTACGCGGGCATCTTCGACTTCCTGAAGGACCAGGAGTGGAACTCGGTCGACGGGGTCTCCTACGGCGTCCCGCACGGCTACGGCGCGAACCTGCTGCTGTACAACACGGAGGTCGTCACGCCCGCGCCGACGTCGTGGGACGTCGTGTTCGACCGGGCCGGCGAGTACACCGGCAAGGTCACCGCGTACGACTCCCCGATCTACATCGCGGATGCCGCGGTGTATCTGATGCACCACCAGCCCGACCTCGGCATCGAGAACCCGTACGCCCTCGACGAGACGCAGTTCCAGGCGGCGGTGGACCTGCTGAAGGAGCAGCGACCGCACATCAGCGAGTACTGGTCGGACTACCTAAGGAGATCCAGGCGTTCGAGACGACCGACTCGGTCGTCGGCACGACCTGGCAGGTCATCCAGAACGTGCTCGCCGGCTCGGGAGCGCCGACCGATGTCGTCCTCCCGAGGAGGGTGCGACCGGATGGTCCGACACCTGGATGATCGCCTCCGAGGCGAAGAGCCCGAACTGCGCGTATGTGTGGCTCGACTGGATCGCCAGCCCGGAGACCAACGCTCAGGCGACCGAGTACTTCGGCGAGGCGCCGTCCAGCCAGGCAGCCTGCGACTACCGCGATGATCTGCGAGGCGTACCACGCCGGCGACGCGGACTTACGCGGCGCAGATCTGGTACTGGACCACGCCGATCGCCGAGTGCGTCGACGGCCGGACCGACGTCGAGTGCGTCGACTACGCCCAATGGACCGAAGCCTGGGCAGAGATCAAGGGCTGACCGACACCGATCACCGAGGGCGGCGGACCCGAACCGCCGCCCTCGGCACCTTCCCGGAGCACACATGACCGCGTCACCCGTCACCGATGAGCGCTCGACGCGCGCCGTTCCGCCGCCGCGCGACACGCCGCCGCGGAGGCTGTCGTCGTTCCTGACCACGCACCCGCGCACGCGCCTCGCGCTGCTGCTGACGGCGCCGCTGTTCTGGCTCGTCGTGGTCTACATCGTCGCCCTGGCGCTCCTGCTGGTCACGGCGTTCTGGTCGGTGGACTCGTTCACCGGCGAGATCACCACCGAGTGGACGCTCGACAACATCATCACCGTCCTCACCGGGTCGCTGTACCAGACGGTCACGCTGCGCACCCTCGGCGTCGCGCTGCTGGTGACCCTGATCGACGTCGTGCTCGCACTGCCGATCGCGTTCTACATGGCGAAGGTCGCCTCGCCGCGCGCGCAGCGGATCCTGCTGATCGCCGTGCTGATGCCGCTGTGGGCGAGCTACCTGGTGAAGGCGTACGCCTGGCGATCCGTGCTGTCGCAGGACGGCATCCTGGAATGGCTGCTCGCTCCGATCGGGCTGTCACACGCCCGGATACGGGCTGCACCGCGACGGTCATCACGCTGTCGTACCTCTGGCTGCCGTACGTCATCCTGCCGATCTACGCGGGGCTCGAGCGGGTGCCCGACTCGCTGCTCGAAGCGTCCGCCGACCTCGGCGGCAAGACGTGGCGCACGCTCGGCAGCGTCGTGCTGCCGCTCATCTTCCCGGCGATCATCGCGGGCACGATCTTCAGCTTCGCGCTGTCGCTCGGCGACTACATCACGGTCAACATCGTCGGCGGCGCCAACCAGATGCTCGGCAACCTCGTCTACACGAACGTCGGCGCGGCGAACAACCTGCCCCTTGCGGCGGCGATCGCGCTCATCCCGATCGTGATCATCTTCGGCTACCTCGCGATCGTGCGCCGCACGGGCGCCCTGAACAACCTCTAGGACGACCCATGCGACTCGGAAGAACCGCACGGATCGTGCTCGGCGCCGTCACGGGCGTCATCCTCGTGGTGGTCTACGTGCCGCTGATGGTCGTGCTCGTCAACTCCTTCTCCACCTCGACCTCGCTGACCTGGCCGCCGCCCGGGTTCACGCTGGAATGGTGGGTGCGCGCCTTCGAGAGCGCAGGCGCCCGAGAGGCGGTGCTGACGAGCGTGCAGGTCGCGATCATCGCGACGGTCATCTCGCTCGTGCTCGGCACGCTCATCTCGATCGCGCTGCAGCGCTTCGACTTCTTCGGGCGCGACGCGATCAGCCTGCTGATCATCCTGCCGATCGCCCTCCCCGGCATCATCACCGGCATCGCGCTGAACAACTTCTTCCGCACGATCATGGGCATCCCGCTGTCGATCTGGACGGTCGTGATCGCGCACGCCACGTTCTGCATCGTGACGGTGTTCAACAACGTGATCGCCCGGCTGCGCCGCACCGGAACGAACCTCGAGGAGGCCTCCGCCGACCTCGGCGCCGGAATCTGGACGACGTTCCGCCTCGTGACCTTCCCGCAGCTGCGCTCCGCCCTCCTCGCCGGCGGCCTGCTCGCGTTCGCGCTGAGCTTCGACGAGATCATCGTGACGACCTTCACCGCCGGATCCGGGGTCACCACTCTGCCGATCTTCATCCTGAACAACATGTTCCGGCCGAGTCAGGCGCCGATCGTGTCGGTCATCGCCGTCGTGCTCGTGATCGTCTCGATCGTGCCGATCTATCTCGCCCAGAGGCTGTCGGGGTCGGAGCAGACCCGGCGCTGATTCCTCATGGCACAGGCGGTCACCAGTGGTGTCGCGAGGTGAGGGTCAATGCGCGGTGCGCACGCCCACGAGGTCGTGGATCAGCACGGCCGCCGTGCGCGCGCCCTGGCCCGCGGCGACGATGAGCTGCTGCGGACCGGGGGCTGCCGCATCCCCGGCGGCGTAAAGCCCCGCGATGCTCGTGCGACCCGATCGATCGACGAGAAGATGTCCGTCGGGATCTCGGTCCACATCCAGGTGCGCGAGGAAGTCGAGCGCCGGGTCCCAGTGCGGGCGCACGAACCCGCCGGAGACCGCGATGCGGGTGCCGTCTTCCAGGCGAACCGCCGACACTGCGCCGCGGTCGCCCTCGAGATCGTCGATCCGGCGGCGCTCGACCACGATTCCGGATGCCGCGAGCTCGGCCTCTTCAACCGTGTCGACAACCTCCGCGCCGTTGGTGAAGACCGTCAGGTCGTCAGTCCACCGTGCGATGAGCCGCGCGCGAGTCGGGAAGATCGGGGGTCTCGCCGATCAGCGCGAGCGGGCGATCCTGCAGTTCCCACGCGTCGCACGCCGCACAGCTGAAGAGCGACATCCCGTAGAAGCCGCGCAGGCTCGGAATCGCGGGAAGCAGCTCGCGCAAGCCCGTCGCGATCACCGCCGAGCGGGCCGAGACGCCCGTCGGAGTTCCTGACCCGTGGCTCTTCACCGTCGCGACGAAACGCATGCCGTCCGCGGCATTGCCCGTTTCCCGCTCATCGGCCGTGCCGAGCGCCGTGACGTTCGCCCGGTCGAGCACGCGCACCGTCGGGTAGGCGCGAAGCTCGGCGCGCGCGAGCTTGCGCAGCTCGAGCGGTGAGATCCCGTCGCGGGTGAGGAACCCGTGCGAGCGCAGTGTGGCGGCGTTGCGCGGACGCCCGGCGTCGACCACCAGCACGGTGGCCCGAGCGCGGGCGAGGTTCAGCGCGGCGGACAGCCCGGCCGGCCCGCCGCCGACGATCACCACATCCGCCACGAGGGGTGCGGCATCCTGGCGGGTGTCAGCCATGCGCGTCGTCCTGCGGCGGCAGCGCCGCGATGAGGGGGTGATCCTTCGCGTAGACGCCGACCTTCGCTG
This sequence comes from uncultured Actinomycetota bacterium, assembly GCA_963713325.1. Classification (GTDB taxonomy): domain Bacteria; phylum Actinomycetota; class Actinomycetes; order Actinomycetales; family Microbacteriaceae; genus Microbacterium. The sequence goes on along the minus strand of CAVQLL010000001.1, from coordinate 90,591 downwards.
CGCCGCCCGGCGATCCGATGTCGTCGAAGAACTCGACGTTGGCCCGGTAGTAGTCCTGCCACTCGTCGGGCACGTCGTCTTCGTAGTAGATCGCCTCGACCGGGCACACCGGCTCGCACGCACCGCAGTCCACGCACTCGTCCGGGTGGATGTACAGCGAGCGCTCGCCCTCGTAGATGCAGTCCACCGGGCACTCGTCGATGCATGCGCGGTCCTTCACATCGACGCACGGCAGCGCGATGACGTATGTCACGACAGGGCGAGGCTGTCGGCGCGCGAGACGCCGACCTGCTCGTCGCGCGGCACGACCTTGACGCGCTCGCGCGTGTGGCGGTGGGCGGCACCCAGAGCACGCTCGTGTGCGTCCAGTGCGAGCCAGCCGCGCCACGTCGTGTATGCGACCTCGCGCTCGTCGAGGAGCGAGAGGACGTCGCCGTCTACGACCGGTGCGGTGAGCACCCCCGCCGATGCGTCCGCCACGAGGTGGGCGATCGTCTCCATCGCGTCGGACTTGGTGTGGCCGATGAGCCCCACCGGTCCGCGCTTGATCCACCCGGTCGCGTACAGGCCGGAGATGTGCGCGGGCGCGGCATCGGCATCCGATGCGGCGGCGATCACGCGGCCCTCGACGTTGGGGATGACGCCGCGCTCGGCGTCGAACGGGGCGTCGACGACCTGCGTGCCGTAATAGCCGACAGCCCTGTAGACGGCCTGCACAGGGATGTCGCGGAGCTCGCCCGTGCCGCGCACCGCCCCGCCGGCGTCCGCGGCGGTCCGTTCGAAGCGCACTGCTTCGACGCGGTCTTCGCCCAGGACCGCGACCGGCGCGTGCCAGAAGTGCAGGTGCAGGCGGCGGCTCGCGCCGGTGGTGCCGCGTGCGCGCCACGTCTGGAATGTGCGCAGGATCACCTTGAGCTGGTTGCTGGAGCCGGCGGCGAGTTCGAGCTCGGCGAAATCCTCGTCGGCAAGGACGATGTCGACGTCGGGCACCTCGCCGAGTTCGCGCAGCTCGATCGGGCGTGAACTTCACGTCGAGCGGGCCGCGCCTGCCGAATACGTGCACGTCGGTGACGGCGGAGGCCTCGAGGCCGGCCAGGACGTTGTCGGGCACCTCGGTCGAGCGCAGGTCCACGGCGTGCTTGGCGAGCACGCGCGCGACATCGAGCGCGACGTTTCCGTTGCCGATGACGGCGACCTCGGATGCCTCGAGCGGCCATTCGCGCGGAACGTCGGGGTGTCCGTCGAACCACGCCACGAAGTCCGCCGCGCCGAAGGAGCCGGGAAGGTCGATGCCGGGGATGTCGAGCGCGGCGTCGCGGATCGCGCCGGTGGCCAGGATCACGGCGTCGTACCGCTCCTGAAGGTCGTCGATCGCGAGGTCGCGGCCGATCTCGACGTTTCCGATGAACCTGATCGTTCCGGCATCGAGCATCTCGTGGAGGGAGTTCACGATGCCTTTGATGCGCGGGTGGTCGGGCGCGACGCCGTAGCGGATCAGCCCGTAGGGCGCAGGCAGCGAGTCGAACAGATCGATCGCGACGGTGCCGCCGGCCTCCTTCACGGAGTTCGCGAGGATGTTGCCCGCGTAGATGCCGGCGGGGCCGGCGCCGACGATCGCGACGCGCAGGTCGAGGGGTGTCGCGACGGCCTGGGCCGGCGCGAGGTTCGCAGTGGTCACAGTGACGTGGCCTTTCGTTCGATGTGCGGCGCCGTGGTTCCGGCGCGGAGTTCGGAGGGGGCGTAGGGGCTGAGCGACACGACGTCGCCGACGATGACCACGGCGGGCGAGCGCACGGCGCGCAGCGCGGCCTGATGCGCGATCGTCGCGAGAGTGCCGACCGTGACGCGCTGGCCGGGGCCGTAGCCGTCCTCGATGATGGCCACGGGGCAGTCCGCCCCGCGTTCACCGCGCGCGAGCGTCATCGCCGCGTGGGCGAGCGTGCCGATGCCCATGAGCAGAACGACCGTGTGGTCTCGCCCGCCGCCGAGCTCGCGGATCTGGTCGTGACCGGTGACGACGGTGAACGCGGTGGCGACACCTCGATGGGTGACCGGGATGCCGGCGATCGCGGGCACCGAGATCGCACTCGTGATTCCCGGCACCACCTCGACCTCGACGCCCGCATCCCGGCAGTGCGCGAGCTCCTCGCCGCCGCGACCGAACACGAACGGGTCGCCGCCCTTGAGCCGCACGACGGTCTTGCCGTCCTCGGCCAGGTGCACGAGCAGTGCGTTGATCGCGTCCTGAGGGACGGCGTGGTGTCCGGGAAGCTTGCCGACGTCGACGACTTCGGCCGTGAGCGCGACACCCTCGGCCGCGAGGCCGTCGAGCACGCCGCGTGCGCCGAGCCGGTCGGCGACGATGACGTCCGCCGACTCCAGGGCCCGCAGCCCGCGCACGGTGAGCAGCCCGGCGTCACCGGGACCGGCTCCGACCAGCCAGACCTTTCCTCTCATCGTTCACCTCCGGACAGCAGGAGACCTCGACGGTTCAGCATCCGCCGCTCGAGCGGCCCGAAGAACAGCAGCTCGATCAGGATGCCGATGAAGAGGATCAGGAGGATCGTCGCGAGGACGCCGGCGAGGTCGGCCAGTTCGCGCGACTGCTGGAGCATCGATCCGAGCCCGAATCCGATCGTGCCGCCGACCGCGATGATCTCCGCGGCCATCAGCGAGCGCCAGGAGAATGCCCAGCCCTGCTTGAGGCCGGCGAGGTATCCCGGCAGTGCGGCGGGGAGGATGACGGCGGTCGCGAGCTGGATGCGCGAGGCGCCCAGGACGGTGCCCACGCGGCGCAGCTGAGGCGGCACCTGGTCGACCCCGGCGATCAGGCCGTTGACGATGGACGGGATGGCGCCCATGAGGATGACGAAGTAGACCGTGGCATCCGACAAGCCGAACCAGATGATCGCGGCGGGAACCCACGCGACCGACGGCAGCACCTGCAGGCCCGAGATGATCGGCCCGATCGCGCGGCGCAGCGGTCGCACCTCGGCCAGCAGCAGACCGATCGGGGTCCCGACGACGATCGCGATCAGGAACCCGACGACGCCGCGCTCGAGGCTCGTGATGACGGCCTCCTGCAGGCGCCCGCTGTCCCACGCCGTGCCCAGCGCGCCGAGCACGTCCAGTGGTCCGGGGACGATGTCGGGTCGTGGCTGTGCGATGACGACGTAGAGCTGCCAGACCGCGATGAGGACCGCGACGAAGACGAGCGGAGGTACGACGCTCGCGGTGATGCGGCGCCAGCGGCTCGGGGTGCTCGCGGAGCCGGTCTGAAGCCGGTCCAGGCCGGCTTCGAGGCTGCGGAGGTCTGCGGCGTGGGTGTCGGAGTCCGGCCGGGTCTCGGCGACGACGTGCGTGTCATGCGGCATTGCGGCGGATCTCCTTCCGCAGCTGATCGGTGATCTCGATCGAGAGCGCCGCGACCTCGGGGGACTCGATGCGTCGCCCGGTCGTCTGGGCGATGCGCCACTCGCCGGCGACGCGCCCAGGGCGGCTGGAGAGCAGGATCACGCGCTGGCCGAGTCGCGCGGCCTCGCGCACGTTGTGCGTGACGAAGACGATGGTGCGCCCGGTCGCCCGCCACACCCGCTCGAGCTCTTCGTGGAGGAGATCGCGCGTGATGGCGTCGAGGGCGGCGAACGGCTCGTCCATCAGGAGCACCGGACGGTCCTGTGCGAGGGCGCGGGCCAGCGCCACACGCTGGCGCATGCCGCCGGAGAGTTCATGCGGACGCTTCTCGGCGGCATCCGCGAGGTTGACCGTGTCCAGGAGCGCGAGCGCCTTCGGCCGGCGCTCCGCCCGCGGCACGCCGCGCAGCCGCAGGGCCAGCTCGACGTTGCGCCGGGCGGTCAGCCAGGGCATGAGCGCGGATTCCTGGAACATCACCGCCGAGCCCTCGGCGGGGGTCTCGATGCGGCCGGTCGTCGGCCGATCGAGCCCCGCGATGAGGTTGAGCAGGGTCGACTTGCCGCAGCCCGAGGCGCCGAGCAGGCAGACGAACTCGCCCGGCGCGATGTCGAGCGTGATGTCGTCGAGCACGACCGGCCCGCTTCCGAACCGCTTGCCGACGTGCTCGATCCGCACGGCCGGCGCGACAGCCGGCGCGGGCTGGCGCACCGGCATGACGCTGTCGAAGCTCGGACCGAGCAGGTTCGGCGCGCGGCCGCCGGGCACCGCGTCGATCGACACGGTGCCGGCGGCCTTGCGAGCGGACGGACTCACGACTATTCCTCTCCGAGTCCCGCAGCCGTGACGGGGTCGGAGCCGGAGGCTTCGAGGAGGCCATTGAGCAGACGCAGGTCGAACAGTCCGTCGATCGAGCCCTCCTTCTGCGTGCCTGCCTCGAGTCCGTTGGCGACGAGCGTCTCGAACGTGTCGGCGTGAGGGTCGAACGAGAACGTGACGTGCTCGAGCGCCCGCGTGATGACCTCGTCGGCCAGCGGCTTGCCGGTCTCGGCCTCGAGAGCCGCGTTGATCACGGCCGGGGCCTCATCCGGGTTGTCGGCGATCCACTCGACGGCTGCGACGTGCCCTTCGAGCAGATCCTCGACGACGCCGGGGTGCTCCTCGAGGAAGTCGGCCCGCACGAGCAGGACGGTCGTCGGGAACTCGCCGTCCTCCCACAGATCGGCTTCGTCCACCAGGACGTGAGCGCCGGCGTCGATGATCAGGCGCGACACCCACGGCTCCGGCAGCCACGCGCCGTCCAGCTCGCCTTGCTGGAACAGCGTGAGCGTCTGCGCGTTCTCGGTGGGTGTGATGTTCACATCACCGCCGCCCGAGGTGTCGGTCTCGAACCCTTCATCGGCCAGCCAGCTGCGGAGGGCGACATCCTGCGTGTTGCCGAGCTGCGGCGTGGCCAGCGTCGTGCCTGCGAGGTCGGCCGAGGAGTCGATCCCGTCACGAACGACGAGGGCAGCGCCGCCGGTCGCGGCGCCGGCGATGATGCGCGCCGACTCGCCGCCGGACTGGATGAACGTGTTGATCGACGGGTTGGGCCCGATGTAGGTCGCGTCGATCGCGCCGGCCGAGAGTGCCTCGATCGCAGCGGGGCCGGCGTTGAAGACCTGTGTGGTCACTTCGACGTCGCCGAGCGAATCGGCGAAGAGGCCTTCTTCGAGACCGACGAGGGCGGGTGCATGGGTGACGTTCGCGAAGTAGCCGAGGCGCAGCTCGGTGACCTCGTCCACGGGCTCCGTGCCGCCTGCCGCAGAGGCACAGCCGGCCATCATCGCGGCCACAAGTCCCAGAGTGGTGATCGTCGTCGCGGTGCGGATTTTGTTCACTGTTCGCCTCCTTCAGGTGGGCATTTCGGTGGGTGTGGTGTGCGTGACCGGTCAGATTTCGACCGGCTCAGACTTCGACATGCTCACTTCGACATGCTCAGTCGCGCACGATGCCGGCGGCGAGAGTCGCGCCGTCGGACGGATGGATCACGAGGAAGGAGCCCCCGTGACGGTTCGCGCTGTAGGGCTCCAGCGGGAGGTCGGCGGCCAGGCGCAGGCGCGCGCGGCCGATGTCGTTCGTGCGCAGGTCCTCGGCGGGTTCGTGCACGAGAGCGTCGAGGTCGTAGCGCGACGCGATCTGCGCCACGACCGCCTGCACGGTCGCGGTGCCGTGCTTGACGAGCACGCGCGAGCCCGGTGTCAGCGTCCGCGCGTCGAGCTGGAACAGCTCCACCTCGACGTCGCGGCGGGCCGCGGGAAGCGTTCCGGCGGCGACGACGAGCGCGCCGCGTGCGGCGTCGACGTCGTCGGCGAGCTGCACCGACACCGACTGCGCCGCGACGGCCTCATCGACATCGGCACCGGCGACCTGGATGCCGGTGACCGTCGTCGCGATGCCTGTCGGGAAGATCTCGACCCGATCGCCGATGCGCACCGAACCCGATGCCACGCGCCCTGCGACGGCGCGGTAGTCACGCAGCCGCTCGACCTCGGCGTCGTCGGCCGCGAGCTCGGGCGACAGTCCGCCCTGCGGGCGCAGGACGAGCTGGACGGGCAGCCGGAACGCCTCGAGCGCGTGCTCGAACTCGTCCTGCGCGGGCAGCGACTCGAGCAGCTCGAGAAGGGCAGGGCCGACGTACCAGGGTGTGCGCTCGGAGCGCTCGACGATGTTGTCACCCTCGAGGGCCGAGACGGGGAGGACGTGGACGTCGTCGATGCCGAGTTCTGTCGTCACTGCCCGCACCTGGCGCTCGACGGGCGCGTACGCGTCCTCCGAGAAGTCGAGCAGGTCGATCTTGTTGACCGCGACGATCACGTGCGGCACGCGCAGGAGGGCGATCACGGCGAGGTGCCGGCGGGTCTGCTCGAGGACCCCCTTGCGGCCGTCGACGAGCACCACGACCGCGTCCGCCGTCGTCGCGCCGGTGACCATGTTGCGGGTGTACTGCACGTGTCCGGGGCAGTCGGCGAGGATGAACGATCGCGCACCGGTCGAGAAGTACCGGTACGCGACGTCGATCGTGATGCCCTGCTCGCGCTCCGCGCGCAACCCGTCGGTGAGGAGGGCGAAGTCGAAGTCACCGTGTGCGAAGCCCCGCTCGGCGGAGGTGCGGGCGACCTGCTCGAGCTGGTCGGCCAGGATCGCCTTCGAGTCGTGGAGCAGCCGGCCGACCAGCGTCGACTTGCCGTCGTCGACCGAGCCGGCCGTGGCGAACCGGAAGAGCGTGGGTGCGTCCGCAGTCACGCCGAGGAACGGAGACGGTTGCGAGCTCGGTCATCAGAAGTACCCGTCCTTCTTGCGGTCTTCCATGGCGGCTTCCGAGATGCGGTCGTCGGCGCGCGTCGCGCCGCGCTCGGTGAGGGTGGAGCGGGCGATCTCCGAGACGATCGCGGCCAGGTCCGCGGCATCCGATTCGACGGCGCCGGTGCAGCTCATGTCGCCGACCGTGCGATACCGCACGAGGCGTCGCTCGATGCTCTCGTCTGCGCGGGGCGGCGAGAATTCTCCGACGGCTCGCCACATGCCGTCACGGGCATACACCGCGCGCTCGTGCGCGAAGTACAGCGGCGGAAGAGGGATCTCCTCCCGGGCGATGTACCGCCAGACGTCCAGCTCCGTCCAGTTCGAGATGGGGAAGGCGCGCACGTGCTGACCTGGTGTGTGGCGGCCGTTGTAGAGACTCCACAGCTCGGGGCGCTGGTTGCGGGGATCCCACTGGCCGAACTCGTCGCGCAGCGAGATGATCCGCTCCTTGGCCCGCGCCTTGTCTTCATCGCGGCGGGCACCGCCGAAGACCGCGTCGTGCTTGCCGGCCGCGATCGCATCCAGCAGCGGCACGGTCTGCAGCGGATTGCGCGTCCCGTCGGAGCGCTCCTGGAGGCGGCCGTCGTCGAGGTAGTCCTGAACGCGAGCGACCTCGAGCCGCACGCCGAGGCGCTGCACGGTCTCGTCGCGGAACGCGATCACCTCGGGGAAGTTGTGGCCCGTGTCGACGTGCAGCACCGGGAACGGGACGCGCCCGGGGTGGAACGCCTTCGCCGCCAGATGCAGGACGACGACCGAGTCCTTCCCTCCCGAGAACAGCAGCACGGGTCGCTCGAACTCGGCGACGACCTCGCGGATGATGTGGATGGCTTCCGCTTCGAGCTGGTCGAGCGCGTCGAGGTGGGTTCGCGGCCGCGCGATCGTGTCGGTCATAGGTGCAGTCCGCATTCCGTCTTCGCGAGCCCGGCCCAGCGGCCCGACCTGGGGTCTTCGCCTGCGGCGACGGGCTTGGTGCACGGCTCGCAGCCGATCGAGGGGTATCCGTTCGTCACGAGGAGGTTGACCGGAACCTGGTGCGCGCCGGCGTAGTCGAGGAGGTCGTCGAAGGTCCACGCCGCGACCGGGTTCACCTTGACGAGGCCGTTGCGCTCGTCCCACGCGACCAGCGGAGTGTTCGCGCGAGTGGGCGCCTCCTCACGGCGGACGCCGGTGAACCACACCTCGTACCCGCCGAGGGCGTCCTGAAGCGGCGCCACCTTGCGGCGCGCGCAGCACAGACCCGGATCGCGGGAGTAGAGCCTGGCGCCGAACTCGGCATCCTGCTCGGCCACGGTCTGATCCGGCAGCACGTCGACGATCCGCACGTCGAGCACGCGGCCGACCTCGTCGCGCGTATGCCGCGTCTCGGCGAAGTGGTAGCCGGTGTCCAGGAACAGCACGTCGACCCCGGGCAGCTGCTCGGCGACCAGGTGCGGCAGCGCGGCATCGGCCATCGAGCAGGCGACGGCCGCGGCATCCGTCCCGAAGTGGCGGGCGACCCACGCGACGACTTCGGCGGGGGATGCCTCCTGGTCGGTGAGAGAGCCGAGTTCGACGTTGCCCTGCTCGGCGATCTCTCGCAGCTCGTCATGACTGCGGCGAGTGACGGTGCGGGGTGCGAGTGAGACGGTCATCGGGGTACTCCCTTCGTGACTGCGTGGGCCCGTCGCGCGCCGTGAGTGGCGCTCATTGGAGTGCCTCCTCTTCGGCGCGGTGGGCCCACTGGGCGAAGGTCTCGTCGGCGGCGGCATCCCGGTCATCCAGGAAGCGGCGCACGACGCGCTCCGTGTAGTCGGCGATGCCGTCGGCCGTGACCTTGAGCCCGCGGACCGTGCGGCCGAGGCCCGCCTCGTCGCGGTCGGCGCTGACGAGCCCGCCGCCGAGGTGCACCTGGTACCCCGGGACCTGCTCGCCCGCGTCGTCCATGATCAGCTGGCCCTTGAGCCCGATGTCGGCGGTCTGGATGCGCGCGCACGAGTTGGGGCAGCCGTTGACGTGGAGCGAGATCGGATGCGGCAGCTCGAACTGGTCGAGACGCTTCTCGAGGTCCAGGACCGCGGCGGTTGCGAACGCCTTGGTCTCGACGATCGCGAGCTTGCAGAACTCGATGCCCGTGCACGCGATCGTCCCGCGGCGGATCAAGCTAGGCCGCGCCGACAGCCCGAGTTCGTCGAGACCCACGATGAGCGACTCGACCCGGTCTTCGGGGATGTCGAGGATCACGATCTTCTGATGCGGGGTGGTGCGCAGACGGGTCGAGCCGTGCGACTCGATGAGGTCGGCGAGCTTCGCGAGCGCCGGCCCCGAGACGCGGCCGACGATCGGCGTGGCGCCGACGTAGTATCGGCCGTCCTTCTGCTTGTGGACGCCGACGTGGTCTCCGTGCGCGAGCGGCTTCGGCGCGGCGGGTCCGTCAGGCAGCGCATACCCGAGGTACTCGTCCTGCAGCACCTGGCGGAACTTCTCCGCACCCCACTCGGCGAGGAGGAACTTGAGGCGCGCCTTGTTGCGAAGGCGACGGTAGCCGTAGTCGCGGAAGATCTGAGCCACGCCGTGCCAGGTCTCGGCCACTCGCTCCGGCGAGACGAAGACGCCCAGGCGCTCGGCCAGACGAGGGGTCGTGGACAGTCCGCCGCCCACCCACAGGTCGTAGCCGATCCCGAGTTCCGGGTGGTCGACGGCGACGAAGGCGACGTCGTTGATCTCGTGCACGACGTCCTGGCTGGGGTGCCCGGTGATGGCGGACTTGAACTTGCGCGGCAGGTTCGCCAGCGACTCATCGCCGATGAACGTCGAGGTGATCTCGTCGATCTGAGCGGTGGGGTCGATCAGCTCGTCGGCCGCGATGCCGGCGACAGGAGAGCCGAGCACGACGCGCGGGACGTCACCGCACGCTTCGGTGGTGCCGAGGCCGACCGCCTCGAGACGGCGCCAGATCTCGGGCATCGACTCGACTTCGATCCAGTGCAGCTGGATGTTCTGGCGGTCGGTGAGGTCGGCGGTGTCGCGGCCGAACTCGGTCGAGATTCCCGCGATCACGCGCAGCTGCTCGGTCGTGAGCTGCCCGCCGTCGATCCGGACGCGCAGCATGAAGTACTCGTCCTCGAGCTCGTGCGGCTCGAGGGTCGCGGTCCGGCCGCCGTCGATGCCGGGCTTGCGCTGTGTGTAGAGACCCCACACGCGGAACCGCCCGTGCAGGTCCGTCGGGTCGATGGAGGCGAATCCGCCCTTGGCGTAGATGTTCTCGATGCGTTCGCGCACCGCGAGACCGTTGTCGACCTGCTTCCACTCCTCGTTGCCGTTGAGCGGGGTCTTGCCGTCGATCCTCCACTGACCGTTGGGCTTGGACGACGGCCGCGGCGGCCGCGCACGTGTCTCGGCGGTCGCCGGGCGTTCCGCGCTCGGGGCGCCGGCATTGCGCGCACCGGTATCGCTGATCGTCATGGGGGGACCTCCGCAGCTCCCGGGCAGATGCCTGGGGAGGGCCCCGTCGAGCCCACATCGTGAGGCTATGAGGCGATGGATGCCGCGGCATCCCGAGGTGTCACGCGCCGGAACGGGGCGTAATGCGGCGTCACAGAGTTGACGCGGCCTCCAGATAGCGATCTCGCACCAGCTCGACGAGCGACTGCGCGGGCGCGTCGTCGTCGAGGAGGGGGCGGGCGACGGGGCTGCCGTCGGCGAGGCGCACCGCCAGGTCGTGGAAGTAGCCGGGAGCGAGCAGATAGTCGGCGACCACGACGCGCCCGCCACCCGCCCGCGCGGCTGCGACGGCGGGGCCGAGGCGCGGCTCGGCGGCGGCCAGGAACCCGACCGTCACTTCGCGCCCGAGAAGGTCGGAGAGCATCGCGGCCGTCGCACGGCAGTCCTCGTTCGCGCGGTCGTCGCTCGATCCGGCGACGGCCAGGACGATCGCGTCATCGGCGCCGGTCTCGAGCGCGGCGAGCCGCGCCGCGAGGACCTCGACGAGCCGAGGATCGGGGCCGAGCGCCGGCGAGATCGCGACATCGGCGTGACCCGCGGACTGCTGGCGGAGGTCGACGCGGACGTGGTAGCCCGCCGACAGCAGCAGGGGAACGATGACGACGGGCTGATCGGGCGCGAGCGCGTCGAGGGATGCCGCCACGTCGGGCTGCTGCACGTCTACGTGTCCGAGCCGGACGGTGACGGACGGCAGCTGTGCGGCGACGGCCTCCATGAGCGTGGTGACCGCGGCCTGGCCTGCGGGGGAGGCCGTGCCGTGCGAGATCGCGAGGAGAGCCGGTGCTGACATCCCACCCATTCTGCTCGCAAGAGGTCCGGACTCCCATTCGCGACCGCGCATGAGTTCGTCGCCGGATCGACATGGCAGGGCCTCCACCGCGGCCTTGCGCGGGCCACAGGGCGGCCCACGACAGTAGGCTCCCCCGTATGGGCGACTCCCGCAGTGAGCCCGCATGGGCTTGGCCGGATCTCCACGACGCCCAGAGGGCTGTGCTCCTCGAGGTACTCATCGACGGTTCGGCGTCGCGCGCTGAGCTTGCTCGCCGCACAGGCTTGTCCCGCACGAGTCTCACCCGCCTCGCGAGAGATCTCGTCGAGCTCGGACTTCTGACGGAGGGCGAGACGAATGCTCCGAACGGGCGTGGTCGCCCATCGGAGATCTTGAATCTCGAGCCGAGCGCGGCCCAGTTCGCCGGCGTGAAGCTGACTGGTGAAGCCTTGTACGCGGTGGTCACCGACCTGCGGGCCAACGTCATCGAGATCGAAGAACAGTCGCTTGTCTCTCGCTACGCTCCCGACGCGGTCACCCAGATAGCGGAGATCGTCAGAGGCTTCAGCGCCTCCCACCCTCGGCTGGCGTCCGTGGGTGTGTGCCTGGCCGGCGACGTTCAACAAGTGCGCGGGCGCTCGGTCATCGTGGGATCGCACTTCCTCGGGTGGGACAACGTGCCTCTCGAGTCTCTCGTCGAGGCGGAAACCGGCCTGCCCATCGCGATGAGCAACGACGTGCAGGCGCTCACGGCCGCCCATCATTGGTTCGGAGCGGGGGTTGGGCGCAGGTCCCTCGTACTCTTCGGTCTGGGCGCAGGCATTGGAGCCGGCATCGTCGTAAACGACGAACTCGTCCGCGGCTCGCATGGGCATCCCGGAAGAGTCGGTCACATCCCTGTGCGACACAGCGGTCCGACTTGCGATCTGGGCCACGTGGGGTGCGCTTCCGCTTACGTCACGATCCCTGCAATCCTTCACAACGCGGCCGACACCAGCTTTGAGCGTGTTCTCGAGCGTGCTGCCGCAGGCGACCGAGCGGCGCAGGGTGCGCTCGACGATGCCGGATACGCACTCGGTGTCGTCGTCGCTCAGCTGATGAACGTCATCGATCCTGAGAAGGTGATCGTGACGGGCGAAGGTCTTGCCGTAGCTCGTGCCGGCAAGGCGGCAATGGACATCGCAATTGCCGAACGGCTGGACCCGGCTTCCGAGCGCTGGGAGATCGACGTCCACGAGTTCTCCTTTGCCGACTACGCCTGGGCGGCGGCCGTCAGCGCGATTCGCCGGGTCATCTGACAGCTGGCGTTGCGCAGCTCGCTTTCGTGGAGGGATTTGTTGCGCCTCTTGACATATTGTTTCATGAGGGCACAAAATAAGCGGGCAGACGCAAGAGCGCACGGCGGACAGGGCGGGCTCTCATCGGCCCCCGGTCCTCGAAACACCTCACTACCCCCAGTAAATCGGGCGTCACCGCCACTACAAGGAAGTAGGACGCACCCATGAAACACACTCCCAGCCGCCGATCGTCAACCCGCCTCACGTCGGCCGCGATCGTCGCCCTGCTGGCCGCACCACTGCTCGTGAGTGGGTTGGTCGTTCCAGCTGCCAGCGCCAACAACGACTATCCATTCCGCGACCCAGCCCTTCCACTCGACGAGCGCATTGACGATCTCTTGGGTCGGCTGTCTTTGGACGAAAAGCTCGGATTCCTGCATCAGTCGCAGATGCCGATTCCTCGGCTCGACATCCCCTACTTCAAGGCCGGCACCGAGGCATTGCACGGCGTCGCGTGGTCCAACGACCTCGACAACAACTGGGGCTCAGTACTTGCGACGGACGCGACAGTCTTTCCGCAGGCGGTTGGTCTGGCCAGCACATGGGACACCGACCTCATCAACGACGTGGGATCTGCCGTCGGCGATGAACTCCGCGCCTACAACACGCTCGACCCGCAGCTCTGGGGTCTGCAGGCATGGGCGCCCGTGGTCGACCCGCTGCGCGATCCGCGTTGGGGCCGCAATGAGGAGGGCTACTCCGAGGACCCCCTTCTCACTGGCGAAATTGCCACTGCCTATGGGTCCGGCTTGTCGGGTGACGATCCGCTCTACCTCAAGGTGGCGCCGGTCATCAAGCACTACTTCGGCTACAACAAAGAGGACGATCGCAGCGTGTCGTCGTCCAACCTCCCGCCACGCATCCGCAAGGAATACTCGCAGGCGCCGTTCCGCAGCGTGATTTCGGCAGATGCGGCGACCGGTGTGATGGCGTCGTACAACCTGGTCAACGGACGGCCGACCCACGTCGATCCGTCGATCGACGAAGACATCCGTTCGTGGACCGACAAAGACCTCTACAACGTCAGTGACGCATGGGGGCCGCACGCGGTGACGCAGGCTCAGTTCTACTTCGACGAAGAGGACGAGGCGTACGCCGCGGTCCTGAAGGCGGGTCTCGACGGGTTCACGGTCGATGAGAGCGACCCGTCCGCGATGAAGGCAACGCTGCACTCTGCGTTGGACAAGGGCTACATCACCGAGGACGACGTGGACACCGCGGTGAGACACGTGCTGTCCATTCGGTTCCGTCTCGGCCACTTCGACCCCGACGGCGGACCGTACGCCGACATCGGCCCCGAGGTCCTGAACAGCGCGGAGCACAAAGCCCTGAACCGGCGGACCGCAGCAGACGCCATGGTGCTGCTGGACAATGGCGCCGACACCCTGCCGCTCGACCCGGATCAGACGTCGAGCGTCGCAGTCATCGGGCCACTGCACGACACGGTGTTCAGCGACTTCTACGGCGGCAGCATGCCGTATGAAGTCACGCCCCTGGACGGCATCGCCGAGCGGCTTGGCGCGGACGCGAACGTGACCGGAGTCGAAGGACTCGACCGCCTGACGCTCAAGGACTCCGCCACCGGGCGGTACCTCACCGCAACCGGTACGGATCCCGGAGCAGATTTCGTCGTGGCATCCGACGCCTCGCCATCTGTCGCGTCGCAGTGGGACGTCAACGACTGGATGGCTGACTATTCGACGTTGCGCAACGCCGATAACGGCAAGTACCTCGCTGGCGCGTTCGGGCCGTACACGACGTCGTCGGACGAGCCCTCGGGTTGGTACGTGCAACAGCAGTTCCGGTTCGAGGACCAACCGGACGGGACGGTTCTGATCCAATACGTCGGGTACGAAACGAACGAGAGCTGGTGGTGGATTCCCGAGCACTATGTGACCGTCGCGCCCGACGGGAGTGTGGGCACCGGTTCCAAAGCGGATGCGGCTCATTTCGTGCCTGAGGTTGTGTCGGATGGCGTGGACACTGCCGTCGTCGCCGCGGGCCAAGCCGATGCCGCAGTCGTCGTGGTGGGCAGCCATCCGTTCGTGTACGGCAGGGAAAACCACGACCGCACCGATCTCGCCTTGGGTCGCAGCCAGCAAGAACTCGTCGACGCGGTGACTGCCGCGAATCCCAACACGGTTGTGGTGCTGGAAACCAGCTATCCAACGACGTTCGACAACCAGCCGGAAACGCTGTTGTGGACGACGCACGCCGGGTCCGAGACCGGCAACGCCGTGGCTGACGTGGTCTTCGGCGACGAGAACCCGGCCGGGCGACTGACGCAGACCTGGTATGCCGGCGTTGACGACCTGCCGAGCATCGACGACTTCGACATCGTCAAGAGCGGCTGGACGTACATGTATTACGACGGCGCTCCGCTCTACCCGTTCGGCCACGGGCTGTCGTACAGCACGTTCGACTACTCCAACCTGAAGACATCCGGCACGTCCGTGGGCGGCGACGGTAGGATTCGCATCAGCGTGGACGTCACCAACGCCGGCGACGTCGCAGGCGACGAGGTCGTCCAGCTCTACAGCCGGCAGTTGAGCTCACGCGATGCGACTGCCGACAAGCAGTTGCGAGCATTTGAGCGGCTCTCGCTCGAACCCGGCGAGACGAAGACCGTCCGCCTTGAGCTGGACGCGTCTGATCTTGCCCGTTGGGATGTCACGCGCGATCGCTGGGTGGTCGAATCGTCGGAGTACGAGATGCTCGTCGGTTCGTCGTCCGCCGACATCCGGCAGCAGGCGACCGTGCGCGTACAGGGCGAGACGATTCCGGCGCGCAACCTGTCGAAGCCGACCCGTGCGGAGAATTTCGACGACTACGCCGGCGTCCTCCTGGTCGACGAGAGCAAGGAACGCGGCACGGCAGTCTCAGCCGAAGGTGATGGCTGGATCAAGTTCGGCGACACCAAGCTGCGCGCGAACGACGTGACGTTCACAGCGCGAGTTTCGAACGCGTCGGACGAGAATGGTTCGATCCAAGTTCGACTCGGCTCGCCGACAGGAGACCTGGTCGGTACGGCCGAGGTGACGAGCACAGGCGACGTCTACCAGTACGAGACAATAACAGCGTCGTTGTCGGCGTCGCGGGGCGTCCACGACATCTATCTCGTGTTCGACGGCGACTTCCGAGTCGCGGACTTCACCATCGGCTGATCTTCGTTCATGAACGCGTATGCTGCGAGACCGTGCGTAATCGCGCACGGTCTCGCAGCATGTACGTTGTGAGCTGGTGACCGATGGTCGCGGTTTCAAGCCACGTCGGTGGTGCTGCCCGTCGATCCGGCGGACCGACCGCGAGTGAAGCCAGCGTCGAAGCCGCGCTCGTAGGCACGCTGCGCCGACCGGCCGGAGCGCTCGCCGCGGCCGTGACCACGGTGCTCGCCGTGTCCGGCGCCGTGGTGACTTCCGTGCGCCTGGTGCGCGCCGTGCCCGTGGTGCGGGTGGCACGGGTGGGGGCCGTAGCCCTCGGCGCGCTCGCTGCCGTAGCCCTCGCCGTGTCCGGCGTAGCCCTCGCCGTGTGCGCCGTAGCCCTCGCCGTGTCCGTGCTCGCCACCGAAGTGACGCGGACCGAATCCCGAACCGGGACCGAATCCCCAGCCGGGACGGAAGCCCGGGTCGAAACCGAATCCCGGGCGGAAACCGCGGCCGAAGCCGGCGCGCGGCATCCGTGCGTTCTCGTCCCAGCCGAGTTCGCGGGCGATCGCCTCGAGCGAGGCGAGGGTCGTTGCGAAGTCGTCGGGGGTGACCGCGCCCGCGACGCGCGAGCGGATGCCCTCGACGATCGCGCCGAGCTGCTCCTTGGCGGCCCTGCCCTCGTCGGTCAGAACCCAGGTTCCGTCACCCGACTCTTCGACCCAGCCGCGATCGGCGAGTCCGCGCAGGCGCTTGCCCTTGCGGGCGAAGCGCTCGGCGAACGGAGGCAGCTCGACGTCGCCCGAGAGCGCGTTCAGCAGCATCCAGTCGCGTCGGGTGGCGCCGACGCCATCGAGGGCGGCGGCGAACTCGCGCGTGATCAGTCCGTCGACGGTGCGCAGCCAAAAGCCGAGCGGTCGACGGTCGGTGGGCGTGCCCTCTTCGGGCGTCGCGTCGACACCCTCCTGCGAGGGTTCGTTGATGTTCGTGTCTTCGTTGTTCATGAGAAGTCCTTTCACGGGGCGGCGCTGTGAGGCCGCGTAGTTGCATGTAGAAGAACATGTATATGTAGTGTGACATGTAATCAGTTAATATGTCAAGTCACATGTAAATTCGAAACCATGACGTCCCCACCCACCGACCCCGCCGACGCGATCGCAGCGGCCCTCGCGAGACTGCGAGGACGACGGATGCCGCGCCCTCCGTGGGAGGGCGGTCACAGTCACGACCATCACCACCACGGCGAGCCGGGGTGGATGCGCGGCGGCCCTCACGGCGGTATGGCCGGTCCGCCTCCATGGGGGGCGGGGCCGCGCATCGGCGGTCCGGCGCGGCTGAGACTCCTGGAGGCGCTCGCCGCGGCATCCGGGCCTCTGTCGGTCAGCGAGATCGCCGACGCCGTCGGAGTGGATCAGCCGCGTGCGTCCAGGCTCGTTCAGCAGGCGGTCGAGATGGGACTGGTGCGCCGCGAGGCGGACCCCGACGACGCCCGCCGCACGCGCGTCGCGCTCACCGACGGGGGCCTTGCGATCGTCCGGGGGTTCCGCGGCGAGCGGCGCACCGCGATCGACTCCGCGCTCGGTGCGTTCAGCGATCAGGAGCGCGCCGAACTGGCGCGGCTGCTCACGAAGCTCGCGGATTCCTGGCCCCGCTGAGAGCCGCGCAGCGGCGGAAACCGCCGCCCGTGTCAGGGGATCAGAAGCTCGTCACCAGGTCGCCGAGCACGGCCTTGACCTTGGTCGGGTCGGTCGCGTCGTAGTAGTGCGCACCGGTCGCGCTCGAGATGGACTGGAGCGTGGCGACATCCGCGTCCGCGCCGTACGCGAGCGTGAAGATCAGGACCGGCGTGCCGCCGTGGTGCAGGTGCCCGAGGTTCGCGAGCATCTGGTCTGCGCCGATCGTGGGCGTGGGTGTGTCGTTCTCGCCGTCGCTGAGCACGACGACGGCCGTGATGCGATCAGGCGACCAGGACTGCGCCTGCTGCCCCGCGAACATGTCGACGGCCTGGTACAGGGGCGTGTCGCCCATCGACTGGAGTCCGCCGAGCGCGCCGAGGAATGCATCACGCGAGGTGCTGATGTCGGCGATCGGCGACACCGCGCCGGGCACGAGGGCTCCGCCCTGCGCCTGCGCGAAAGCGGCGAGACCGACGTTGTCGCCCGCGGTGAAGTGATCCAGCGCCAGGGCGATCGCGTCCTTGGCTGCACTGAGCTTCGTCTCGGATGCCGAGATCGGCTCGTCCATCGAGCCCGACACGTCGACGAGGAAGAGCACCTGTGCGCGCTTGCGCACCTCGGGGAAGGCGGTGTTGACAGCCGCAACCACGTCCTGCCCGGGGAGCGGCAGCGCGCCCTTCGGGTCGTCGACCAGGTTCGCCACTGCGGCGACGCCGGAGTCCGGCGCGCGGTTGAGGTCGCGGTAGCCGGAGTCGCGCACGATCTGCTGACCCTCCGACGTGCCGGCGTAGCGGACGAAGTCGGCGGCCGCGGCCGCTTCGTTCTCATCGACCCAGTCGCCGGTCAGGACCGCGGCCGGGTTGTCCGCGGCGTAGAAGCCGTCGGCCGGATAGATCGGGACGAGCTTCTCGACGGGGGGATCCCCGGCCGTGCGCGTCACGCCGTCGCGGCTCGTGATGCCGCGGTTGTAGTCCCACACCGACTTCTCGTCGACGATGACGGCCGAGAGGAAGTCAGCGGCGGAGCCGGTCTGCTCGGCCTGGCGCGCGTGCCAGAGGAAGTGCTCGGGCGTGGCCATGTAGTGGCTCGTGGCGAGCTCGTGCTCGCGCACGATGTCCTTGACGGAGTCATCGGACACAGACGCCGCGGTGATCTCGTCGAGCGAACCCTCGGCGGTTCCGAACGATGCGAACATCGCCGCCTCGCCGGATGTGGCCACGACCGGGCTCGTCTTTCCGAGCTTGAAGGCGCCCCATTCGGAGTGACCGAGGTCGGTCCACAGGTCGGCGTCGCCGGCGGCCTCGAAGACGTCCTGCCACTGCGGAGGCTCCTCGTCCCAGCCGATGGCCTGAGCGAGCGGCTCGGGCATGGCCAGGACGATATCGGACGTGGCGACGCTTGCGGCCTCGGCCGGAACCACCGCCTCGCCGCCGTTCGCGCGGGCCAGAGACAGCCAGGTGTGGGCGTCGGGGAGCCACACCGCGGGCCGCGACTCGGGGGCAAGGTCGGGGAATCCGGCGGCGGCCGCCTCGGCGGCGATCCCGGACTTGTCCTTCATGGGGGTGACGGTCACGCACGACCCGTTGATCTCACGGGGCTGCGCGTTGTAGCCGATCGCGAGGTTCTCGACCATCTCGGCATTCTCGAACGACGACAGGACCGGAATCGAGATGCAGGGGCCGACTCCCGCGATGGAGGCGGGCTCGTCGTCGGGGAAGACGATGAGCTCCTCGGTCTCCGGCGCGGTTCCGCCGCCGGGCTGAGCGGTGTTGGATGCGGCCAGCGAGGTCACGATCATCGTCGAGACCGTGCCGATCGCGGCGACCAGGACGACGATGCCGACGATGCTCGTCCACAGCAGGAATCGCTGCCGGCGCGCGCGACGGTCCTGGCGTCGCTGCTCGATGGCGCTGGGGCGTGGCGCGCTCATCGGCCTGACACCGAGGGGAGATTTCCGAGCGCGGCGTCAATGAACACGCGAACGTCGTCGTAGTGTTGCTGGGGCATGTGGGAGATCCTCAGGCGGGGGAACCTGACCGGGGGTGGTACTCGGCGGCGCCCGTTGGTCGGACGTGCCAATGGTGAGCCTAACGCGACCCCGACTGTGGAAGCACTGGGAGTTCAGTGCGAGGCGGTGTTCAGCATGCCCAGAATCACTGCCGTCCACCACCCGACTTGTGAAATCACGGCGCTCCAGATGCACCAGATTTTCAGGCTGCGGGGGATGGATGCGAAGCGCGCCTGAGCCGGCAATCGGCCGAGTTCGGCGGTCAGCCGCGTCATCGCGACACCGTTCATCGCCACCAGCAGAACGGCGAGCATCTTCACGGCCGTCCCAGGGTCGGCGAGATTCGGCTGCAGGAAAGCGCCGCTGGCCATCAGCCCGAGGATGCCCACCCAGGCGATGAACGAGATCAGGCCCTCGTTCATGCGCAGATCGTCGAGGGAGCGCCGGCCGGCCACCCAGAGGAGTCCGGTGAACTCCAGGACCACGGCTGCGCCGAGCCCGATGATGACCGATCCGAGGTGGGCGAACAGCGCCGTCATGTGGAGCCATGTGGGCGGCGCGAGCGAGGCGCCCAGCGCGAGCGACGCATACAGTGCGACGATGACGGCCCAGTACGCCAGGGCGCGACGGTGTCGCGCTGAGCGGCGCCGCTCGGGGAGGGACATCGTCACGATCGGGTGGGCTCTCTCGCTTACGGGTTGGCACAGACCCCCGGAGTGAGATTAGCGGAATCTCGCGACTCCCCTCGCACGGAGTCAGTCGTGAAGGCGCTCCTGGACGGCTTTCACCGGGATGAGCAGCACCAGTCCGATGGCCAGCACGAGCACGATGCCCAGGATCCCGAAGTACGCCGCGCCGAAGACCGACACGAAGATCGCGAACATCATCGGCGCGAGGAACGAAACGGCTCGGCCCGTTGTGGCGTAGAGGCCGAAGACCTCGCCCTCACGCCCCGGCGGGATGATGCGCGCCAGGAATGTGCGCGATGCCGACTGCGCCGGGCCGACGAACAGGCACAGGGCAAGGCCCGCGGTCCAGAACACGATCTGGCCGCCGTCGTGCAGGAAGAAGACCAGCAGCCCCGAGATGATCAGGCCGATGAGGGCCGCCACGATGACGGGCTTGGCGCCGAGCTTGTCGTCGAGCGCTCCGACCGCGATCGTCGAGACCCCGGCGACGACGTTGGCCGCGATGGCGAAGATGATCACCTCGCCCGCCGAGAAGCCGAACACGGATGCGGCCAGGACCCCGCCGAACGTGAAGACGCCGGCGAGACCGTCGCGGAAGACGGCGCTGGCCAGCAGGAACCAGACCGTGTGCCGCGACTCGCGCCACAGCTTCGCGATGTCGCGCCCGAGACGCGCATAGGAGGCGAAGAAGCTCACGCGCTCCCGCTTGACTCCTGCGCCGCGATACTCCGGCACGGCGAACAGGACGGGAAGGGCGAACAGTCCGAACCACAGCGCGGAGACCAGCATGGCGACCCGGATGGGCAGACCATCCTCATCGGGGACGCCGAAGAGGCCCTGGATGAAGCCGAAGTAGACGACCAGCAGCAGCACGATTCCGCCGATGTAGCCCATGCCCCAGCCGAAGCCGCTCACCTTGCCGATCGAGCGCGGCGTCGAGACCTGCGACAGCATCGCGTTGTAGTTGACGCCGGCGAATTCGAAGAACACGTTGCCGGCCGCGACCAGGAACAGCCCGAACCACAGGAACGACGGGTCAGGCTGCACGAAGAACATCGCCGCGGTCGCCGCCACGACGATGTAGGTGTTGACGGCCAGCCACAGTTTGCGGCGTCCCGATGTATCGGACCGCTGCCCGGTGACCGGCGCGAGCACGGCGATCAGCAGACCCGCCCCGGCCAGCGCCCAGCCGAGCTGGGCCTCGACCGTGCCCTCCGGCCCGAAGCTCGAGCTTGTCAGGTACACCGTGAAGACGAACGTCGTGACGACCGCGTTGAAGGCTGCGGACCCCCAGTCCCACAGGCCCCACGCCAGCACGACGCGCTTGCGGGTGCTCGAGGGACCCTCCGCTCCGACCGCGCTCGCGAGGGCATCCGTCGGGGTGATGCCGGAGAACTGCGGCAGGTTCGGCGTCATTCGAGGAACGTCGGGATCGCTCATGTCGGTCACGCTAGAGCCCTTCGGTGAACAGCACGTGCAACGGGGCACGCACGCCGCGACTCTGCGGCTCGCTCAGGCTACAGCGGCGCATGGATTCCGCACCCCACGATTGCCGGTTCCTTCCGGCACGCCTGGTGCGATGATGTACGCATGCCCACCCACGTCGAGCGCGCAGAACTGCCCGGGATCGGTGTCCGCCATGACATCGTCACCGACGAAGGCCGTCGGCTCTCGGTCCTCAACCTCCGCGACGGCGGCCGAGAGCTCGCCCTGGCGGACGAGGACGACCCAGACCGCGCCAGCGAGACGATCGCCCTCACCGATGACGAGGCGACCGCGCTCAGCGAAGTGCTCGGCGGCTCGCTGATCCTCACGCAGCTCGCCGGCCTGCGCGAGCAGGTCGCGGGGCTGTCGATCGAGCAGATCCCGCTCCGTGCCGATTCGCCGTTCGTCGGCCGCGTACTCGGCGATACAAGGGCGCGCACGCGCACGCGCTGCTCCATCGTCGCCATCGTCCGGGAGACCGAGGTGCTGCCCGCACCCGGACCCGCCGACCTCATGCACGCCGGTGACACCATCATCGCCGTGGGCACCCGCGACGGGCTCGACCACCTCGTTCGCATCATCGCCGGAACGGGATAACCCCGGATGGACCACGGCGCGCTCGTCCTCATCGAACTAGGCGCGCTCGTCCTCGGGATCGGGCTCCTCAGCCGCATCGCCTCCTGGTGGGGCATCTCGCCGATCCCGCTAATCCTGATCGGCGGGCTCGCGTTCGGCGAGGGCGGTCTGTTCCCTTTCTCCCAGGGCGGGGAGTTCATCGAGATCGGCGCTGAGATCGGCGTCATCCTGCTCCTGCTGATGCTGGGCCTGGAGTACACCGCGCAGGAGCTGGTCGGCAACCTGAAGGGCTCGCGGATCGCGGGTCTGATCGACATGCTGCTCAACGCTGCGCCGGGCGCGCTGATCGCGCTGCTGCTGGGATGGGGGCCGGTGGCCGCTGTGGCGATGGCGGGCATCACGTGGGTGTCCTCCTCCGGCGTGATCGCCAAGGTGCTTCAGGACCTCGGCCGCCTGACGAACCGCGAGACTCCGGTGGTGCTGTCCATCCTCGTCATCGAGGACTTCGCGATGGCGTTCTATCTCCCCGTTCTGACCGCGCTGCTGATCGGCACGAGCCTGCTCGCCGGGACTCTGTCCGTGGTCGTCGCCCTGGTGGCCGTGGTGCTGATCCTGTACATCGCGCTGCGTCACGGGCGGATCGTGTCCCGGCTGGTCTGGTCGAAGGAGGCCGACGTGCTGCTGCTGTCGGTCCTCGGCCTCGGACTGCTGGTCTCCGGCCTTGCCGCCGGAGCGAACGTCTCGTCGGCGGTGGGGGCATTCCTGGTCGGCATCGCCATCTCAGGGCCCGCGGCCAAGCACGCCCAGCGGGTGCTCACACCCCTGCGCGACCTGTTCGCCGCGGTCTTCTTCCTGTTCGTCGGCCTCTCCACCGACACGCGGGACCTCGTTCCGATGCTCGTCCCGGCGATCCTGCTCGCGATCGTGACGATGGGCACCAAGCTCCTGACGGGATACATCGCCGGCCGACGGGCCGGCATCGGCGAAGCCGGCCGGTGGCGCGCCGGCTTCGCGCTGATGCCGCGCGGTGAGTTCTCGATCGTGATCGCGGGGCTGGCGGTCGCGGCGGGCGTGGACAGGTCGCTCGGCGCGCTGGCCACCGCATACGTACTGATCACGATGATCGCCGGGCCGCTGCTGGCCCGCATCCCCGACGCCCGCAGCTTCAAGGCGGCGACCGCTCGGGTGCAGGCGAACCGGCGAGCCCGTCAGTCCGCATAGCGGAGCCGGCGATCAGGTCGACCGCGCCTGCCCACTCCTGCTCGAGGATCGCGTAGATCCCGGTATCGGCCCAGTCGCCCTTGAACCACATGTGCTCGCGGAAATGCGCTTCGTGGCGCATGCCGAGCCGTTCGCACAGGGCGACGGATGCCGCGTTCCGGGGGTCGAGCTCGGCGTAGACGCGGTGCAGCCCGAGCTCGCCGAACGCGAGGTCGAGCAGCAGGGCGGCCGCCTCGCGGGCGAATCCCCTGCCCTGCGCCCGCGGGTCCAGGAGCCACCCGATCTCGGCGGTCTTGTCCTCGAGGCTCGCGAGCTTGAAGTACATCGTGCCGATCAGCTGTCCCGACGCGTCCCGGATGGCCGGCTGCACGAAGTCGTCGGGCTGGGCGAGACGGGTGGCCCCGGCATCCCGCTCCAGCACCTCGGCGACCTTCTCCTTCGATCGCGGCTCGTAGAGCAGGTACCGGCAGACCTCGGGGTCGGACTGGATCGCGTAGAGAGCATCGAAGTCGTCCGGGCGCAGGAGATCGAGGCGCACCCGGTCACCGTCGAGCGGCCGGAAGTCCCAGGGGAGTGCCATGCGACCATCCTCCCAGCCGCACTCGGCTCGCGGCATTGCGAGGCGTGGGCGGAGGATGCCTTCACCGGACTCGCGATCGATCTCACACTGCGCCTACATCGATGCTTACACCACAGTGGACCGTGTGGTTAGGTGAACCATGAATGCCGAGACGGGGCCCGAAACCAAGTTCAACGGACGGCTCGCGCTGCTGCTCGCGATGGCGATGTTCGTGCTCGTCTTCGACACGTCGCTCATGAACGTCTCCATCTCGGCCGTGGTCGCTGATCTGGATACGACCGCGAGCGGAGTGCAAGGCGCGATCGCGCTGGAGGCACTCGTGTCGGCGGCGTTCATCCTCATCGGCGGCAAGACCGGCGACCTCATCGGACGAAAGTTCGCCTACATCCTCGGCCTGCTCGGGTATGCCGTCGGCGCGATCGCGATGACGCTGGCCCAGGACCTCAACACCATCATCATCTTCTGGGCGGTCATCGGCGGGCTCGGCGCCTCGCTGCTGCTGCCGTCGATGCAGTCGCTCATCCACGGCAATTTCCAGGGGGAACACCAGAAGCGCGTCTACGCGCTCGTCGGGGCCTCCGCCGCGATCGCAGCGGCCGTCGGGCCGCTGCTGGGCGGATTCATCACCACGTTCCTGTCCTGGCGGGTGGGGTTCCTCCTCGAGGCGGTCATCATCGCGATCGTGCTGTCCGGCATCAAGCTGGTCAAGGACGTTCCGTTCACCGGTGACCGGTCGATCGACCTCGTCGGGTCGGCGCTGTCGGTCATCGGCATGGGCGGCGTGGTCCTCGGCATCCTGGTGTGGCAGGAGGGCGGCGGTTATGTCGCGCTGATCATCGGACTCGGCGTCGTCGCCCTCGGCGGCCTCGTGTTCTGGCTCAACTCGCGCAAGAAGCGCGGCAAGCCGACGCTGATCGACCCCGCTCTGTTCGCCTCGAAGCCGTTCCGCGCCGGCGTCAGCGGCCAGCTCCTCCAGCAGATCGCGCTGGGCGGCACGATGATCGTGCTCCCGCTGTACCTGCAGATGGTGCTCGAATACAACGCGCTGCAGGCCGGCCTGTCGATCGCCCCACTGTCGCTCAGCATGTTCGCCGTCGCCCTGATCGCCGGGCGCATCGCGAAGGGCCGCCCGGCGAACCTCATCCTGTGGGGCTTCGTGTTCACGGTGATCGGGCTCGTGGTCATCGTGCCGCTCGTGCCGATCGCCGACTCGGGCTGGTACCTCACGATCCCGCTCCTGATCAGCGGATCCGGACTCGGCCTGCTCGTCTCGCAGCTGAACAACTACACGCTCTCCCCGATCACGGATGAGCGAGTGAGCGAAGCGGCGGGTGTGAACTCCGCGGCCGGATCGTTCGGCCTGTCATTCGGGCTGGCCTTCGCAGGCGCGATCATGCTCGCAACCCTCGCAGCGGGCTTCACCGCTCTCGCAGACTCGTCGAGCGTGCTGACCACGGAGCAGCAGCAGCAGGTCTCCACGGTGCTCGAGGACGATGCCGAGCTGATGTCCAACACCGGGCTCGAGGAGCTGCTCGCCGACGAATCCCCCGAGGTCTCCGCGGAGATGATCCGGATCAACACCGAGGCGCGGCATCTCGCCCTGCAGGTCGCGCTGCTGATCCCGATTCTCGCGGGGATCGCCGGGATCCTGAATGGGTTCCGGATGCGCCGGCTGCCGGATCCGGTGGCAGCGGGATCGGGCGAAACACTGCTCGGCTGACACCGCGGGACCCGCTCCCGCTCAAACTTGAGCCAACTCGTATCAAGTTCATTTGACACGCTCAGGACTGCTCGATAATGTTGAGTCATCGCGGCTCAACCCTTCGGCAGGCTCAGGGACCGCCCTGAGAAGCCGGAGGACTGACCGCGAGACGACTTCATGCCAACCCCGGGGTCCGGCGATCGCCTGCCCCAGAACAAGGAGAGAAACACATGGCCCGTGCTGTTGGAATCGACCTCGGAACCACGAACTCCGTCGTGAGCGTGCTCGAGGGCGGCGAGCCGAAGGTCATCGCGAACGCCGAAGGCTTCCGCACGACCCCCTCGGTGGTCGCATTCACCAAGGACGGCGAGGTGCTCGTCGGCGAGACCGCCAAGCGCCAGGCCGTCACCAACGTCGAGCGCACGATCTCTTCGGTCAAGCGCCACATGGGCACCGACTGGAAGTTCGACCTCGACGGCAAGAAGTGGACGCCGCAGGAGATCTCCGCGCGCATCCTCGGCAAGCTCAAGCGCGACGCGGAGGAGTACCTCGGCGACGCCGTGACGGATGCCGTCATCACCGTCCCCGCGTACTTCAACGACGCGGAGCGTCAGGCGACCAAGGAGGCCGGCGAGATCGCGGGCCTGAACGTCCTGCGCATCATCAACGAGCCCACCGCCGCCGCGCTCGCGTACGGCCTGGACAAGGGCAAGGAGGACGAGCTCATCCTCGTCTTCGACCTCGGTGGCGGAACGTTCGACGTCTCGCTGCTCGAGGTGGGCAAGGACGACGACTTCTCGACGATCCAGGTGCGCTCGACCGCCGGCGACAACCGCCTCGGCGGTGACGACTGGGACCAGCGCCTCGTCGACTACTTCATCAAGCAGTTCAAGGACACCACGGGCGTCGACGTCTCCGGCGACAAGATCGCGCTGCAGCGCCTCAAAGAGGCTGCCGAGCAGGCGAAGAAGGAGCTCAGCTCCTCGATGTCGACCTCGGTCAACCTCCCGTACCTGTCGCTGACCGACAGCGGCCCGGTGTCGCTGTCGGAGACGATCACGCGCGCGAAGTTCGAGGACCTCACGAAGGATCTGCTCGACCGCACCAAGAAGCCGTTCGAGGACGTCATCCGCGAGGCGGGCATCAAGGTCGCCGACATCGACCACGTCGTACTGGTGGGCGGTTCCACCCGCATGCCCGCCGTCGCCGAACTCGTCAAGCAGGAGGCCGGCAAGGAGCCCAACAAGGGCGTCAACCCGGATGAGGTCGTCGCCGTCGGCGCCGCGCTGCAGGCCGGCGTGCTGCGCGGCGAGCGCAAGGACGTGCTGCTGATCGATGTCACGCCCCTGAGCCTGGGCATCGAGACCAAGGGTGGCATCATGACCAAGCTCATCGAGCGCAACACGGCCATCCCGACCAAGCGGAGCGAGACCTTCACGACCGCCGACGACAACCAGCCGTCGGTCGCGATCCAGGTCTTCCAGGGCGAGCGCGACTTCACGCGCGACAACAAGCCGCTGGGAACGTTCGAGCTCACCGGCATCGCGCCAGCGCCCGCGCGGCATCCCGCAGGTCGAGGTCACGTTCGACATCGACGCGAACGGCATCGTGCACGTGTCCGCCAAGGACAAGGGCACCGGCAAGGAGCAGTCGATGACGATCACCGGTGGCTCGTCGCTGCCGAAGGACGACATCGAGCGCATGGTTCGCGAGGCCGAGGAGCACGCCGCCGAGGACAAGAAGCGGCGCGAGTCGGCCGAGGTGCGAAACCAGGCCGAGACGCTCTCATACTCGATCGACAAGCTCATCAAGGAGAACGACGACAAGCTGCCCGAGGACGTCAAGACCGAGGTCCAGGCCGACGTCGACGCGCTCAAGGCCGCTCTCGCCGGCGAGGACGACGACGCGGTCAAGACCGCGTTCGACAAGCTCAACCAGAGCCAGGGCAAGCTCGGCGAGGCGATCTACGCGTCGAGCCAGGCGACGCAGTCGGCTCCGGATGCCTCGGCTGACGCGTCGGCGGGTCCGGGCACCGGGTCGGACGAGTCCGCGTCGGCGTCGTCCGAGGAGGACGTCATCGATGCCGAGGTCGTCGACGACGAGGACGACGAGAAGAAGTAGTCATGGCGGACAAGAACTTCGACCCTTCGACGGGCTCAGGCACCGGAGACGGTGAGGACGAGGTTCGGCCGGACGAGGAGGGGCCAGAGGCTGCCCGTGCTGAGCACGAAGCGGCCGGCCCCGACTCGCAGCCGGACGAACTCGATGAGGAGTGGACGATCGACGACATCCTCGGTTCGCCTCAGAACACGGATGCGGCAGCCGAGGACGCTGTGCTGGCTGATCTCGAATCGGCGCTGCTGAACGACCTCAAGCGGCTGCAGGCCGAGTACGCCAACTACCGTCGCCGCACCGAAGACCAGCGCGAGCGCGAGATCGAGCGCGCCAAGGGCGAGGCCGTGAAAGGCCTCCTCCCGGTGCTCGACGACCTCGATCGCGCCGACAAGCACGGCGACCTGGTCGAGGGGACGCCCTTCGCGGCGATCGGCGACAAGGTGCGTGCCGTGGCGGAGAAGCTCGGAGTGGTCTCGTACGGCGCCGCCGGCGAGGCGTTCGATCCGCAGCAGCACGAGGCGATCTTCCAGGCACCGACGCCGGGTGTGACCGAGCCGACGATCCTCGAGGTGGTCGAGGTCGGCTACCGCCTGGGTTCGGTTGAGCTGCGACCCGCCAAGGTGGTCGTCGCGGTGCCGGCCGACCCTTCGGCTGGCTCAGGGACCGGTTAAGGCGCTATGGCCAGTCAGGACTGGTTCGACAAGGACTTCTACAAGACCCTCGGCGTCGACAAGAACGTCAGCGATGCCGACTTGAAGAAGACCTATCGCAAGCTCGCCCGCAAGTACCACCCGGACTCCAATCAGGGCGACGCGAAGGCCGAGGCGACCTTCAAGGAGGTCAGCGAGGCGTACTCCGTGCTATCCGATCCAGAGCAGCGCAAGGAGTACGACCAGATCCGCGCGATGGGCTCGGGTGCCCGCTTCACGGCGGGCGACCAGCCCGGCGGCTTCGAGGACGTGTTCAGCATGTTCGGCCAGGGCCGGGGCGGCCGGCAGTCGCCTCAGGACTTCGACGACATCTTCAGCATGTTCAACCAGCAGCAGGGTGGCGGATTCGGATCCGGACGCTTCGGCCAGCCCACCGGCGGATTCCGCGGCTATGGCGGCCCTCAGCGCGGCGCCGACGTCACCGCGCGCACGACGATCGACTTCATCACCGCCACCAAGGGCGAGACGATCACGCTCCAGGGCGAGGACGGCAAGCCGTTCAAGGTGAAGATCCCGGCCGGCGTCGCGGACGGGCAGAAGATCCGCCTGCGCGGACGCGGGCGCCCGTCGCCGGACGGCGGCGAGACAGGAGACATCGTGGTGCAGGTGACCGTACGGCCGCATCCGGCCTTCACGCGCGAGGGGCTGAACCTCCGGGTCAACGTCCCCGTGACGTTCACTGAGGCGGCCCTGGGCGCGACGATCGAGGTGCCCACGCTCGGCGGAGACCCGGTCAAGCTGAGGGTCGCGCCAGGAACACCCTCCGGTCGTGTGCTGCGGGTCAAGGGCCGCGGTGTGCAGACCCAGAAGGGCACCGGCGACCTGCTCGCCGAGGTGCAGGTCGCAGTGCCCTCGCATCTGGACGATGCGGCACGCGAGGCGCTCGAGAGGTTCCACGAGCTCGAACCAAAGGACAACCCCCGCGCCGACCTCATGGCGAGGGCGCGCGGGTAGCCCTTCGACAGGCTCAGGGACCGACGAGAAGAGGCAAGCATGGTGGACGACGAGCTGGACGAGAACTCTCCGATCCTCGCCATCGCTGCTGCCGCCGAGCTCGCGGGCATGCACCCGCAGACCCTCCGGCAGTACGACCGAATCGGTCTGGTGGTCCCCGCACGCACGCAGGGCGGATCGCGCCGCTACTCGCTGCGCCACGTGCAGCAGTTGCGCGAAGTCGCCCGGCTGTCGAACGACGGCATGAGCCTCCCCGCGATCGCGCGCATCATCGAACTCGAGGAGCGGGTGCGCGAGCTTCACTTCCGGGTGCAGGATCTCGAAGCCCGCGTGCAGACGGAGCTCGAGAACCGGCCGGGCGCGCGCGTGTTCGCCGCCGGCGCGACCGGCTCCGTCGTCTCAGTTCGCCACGGCACCCGCATCCGTCGCACTCGAGAGGTCGTGCTGTGGCAGCCGCGGCACTCGCTCGGCGCGGGAGAGGACCCGCCCCCGGAGGAGCCCCGCTCCCGCTGAAGCCGGCGCGCCCGGTGAGGAGGAGATTCTCGTAGGGTCGGAGGGGTTCGGAAAGGGGTTCTCGTGGCAGCGAAACGTGCAGTCGTCGTCCGCGGCGGCTGGGAGGGCCATCAGCCGCTCGAGGCCACGGACCTCTTCCTGCCGTTCCTCCGCGACAACGGCTTCGACGTGCAGATCGAGGACTCTCCGGCCATCTACGCCGACCCCGAGACGATGGCCGCGACCGATCTGATCGTGCAGTGCATGACGATGTCGACGATCGAGCGCGACCAGGTCGCGGGCCTGCGCGCGGCCGTCGAAGCCGGCACCGGCTTCACCGGCTGGCACGGCGGAATCGCCGATTCCTACCGCAGCTCGAGCGGACTACCTCCAGCTGGTCGGCGGCCAGTTCGCCACCCATCCGAGCAAGGAACCGGGATCGCTGTCGGGCGGGCCGAGCGACAACTTCCTCGAGTACACGGTCGAATTCACCGAGCTCGGCGGGCAGCATCCGATCACCGCCGGCCTGGACGACTTCGACCTCGTCACCGAGCAGTACTGGGTGCTGCACGATGACCTCATCGACGTGCTCGCCACCACGACGCATCCGGCCCCGGCGTGGCACCCGTGGCACCGCCCCGTCGTGTCACCCGTGATCTGGACGCGCAGCTGGGGCGAGGGGCGCATCGTCGTCACGACGCCCGGCCACACCGTCGAGGTGCTCGAGCACCCGACCGTCCGCACCGTCATCGAAAGGGGAATGCTGTGGGCAACGCGCCGCGCATAGGAATCATCGGCGTCGGAGTGATCTCGGGGGTGTACCTCGAGACGCTCACCGCGCGCTCGGACGCTCGGGTGACGGCGATCGCCGACCTCGACATGGCCCGCGCCGCGAGCGTGGCGAGCGGCATCCCCGGCGCCCGCGCCCTCGATGTGCCGGGTCTGCTCGCCGATCCCGATGTGGACGTGGTTCTGAACCTCACCATCCCCGCCGCGCACGCCGACATCGCCCTCGCGGCCATCGCGAACGGCAAGCATGTGTACGGCGAGAAGCCGCTCGCGGTCGATCTGGCGAGCGGGCGCCGGGTGATGGATGCCGCGACCGTCGCCGGGGTGCGCGTCGGGTCGGCGCCCGACACCGTGCTCGGCACCGGAACCCAGACCGCCCGCGCGGTCATCGACGAGGGCCGCATCGGGCGTCCGATCGCCGCGACTGCGGTCATGTCGTCGCCCGGACCCGAGTCGTGGCACCCGAACCCGGACTTCTACTTCCTGCCCGGCGGCGGCCCGCTCATGGACATGGGTCCGTACTACATCTCCGCGCTCGTGCACCTGCTCGGGCCCGTCACCGCGGTCGTCGGCTCGGCGAGCCGGCTGCGCGGCGAGCGCGTGATCGGTTCGGGCCCGCGCGCGGGCGAGCGGATACCGGTGGATGTCGACACGCATGTGTCCGGCATCCTCGAGCATGCCGGCGGCGCACTGTCGACGCTCACGACGAGCTTCGACAGCGTCAGGAGCGGTGCGGCGCCGATCGAGATCCACGGCGAGACCGGTTCGCTCTCGGTTCCCGACCCGAACACGTTCTCGGGGGACGTTCTGTTCTGCCCGCTCGGATCGCGCGACTGGGAACTCGTCGGCGATCAGGCCGGCTACGTCGATGCAGCGAGGGGTATCGGACTCCTGGACATGCTCGCCGCGCCGACCGAGGCGGACGTCCGCGCATCCGGGCGCCTCGCGCTGCACACGCTCGAGGTCATGACCGCCGTGCTCGAATCCGCCCGCACCGGCGCACGCGTGACGCTGGATACGACGGTCGAGCGGCCCCCGCTGGTGCCCCTCGGCAGCAGCTTCGAGCTGACCGAACTGTAGGCGGCGCGTCGCCGTCCGCGTCCACGACCAGCGCCCGAACCCCTGGCAGAGCGCGATGCGGTTCGGCAGACTGATCGGATGCCGACCCTCGACGACGTGCGCGCGATCGCGCTGAGCTTCCCCGAGACGATCGAGAAGATCGACGGGCACCGCGGCGGTGCCGGCTGGCGCACGGCGGACGGTGTGTTCGTCTGGGAACGAGGACCCAGCAAGGCGGACGTCGCGGCCCTCTCCGCGCTCGGTCGCACATGGCCCGACGGCCCGGTCGTGGGCGTGCGCACGGACGGCCTCGAGGGCAAGGAGGCGCTGCTCGGCACGTTCCCGGGGGTCTTCTTCACGATCCCGCACTTCGACGGGTACCCCGCGGTGCTCGTGCGTCTCGACGCGATCGAGCCCGACCTGCTGCGCGAGGTGATCACCGACGCCTGGATCCTCAAGGCACCCAAGCGGCTGTCGAAGGCGTGGCTCGAAGACGACGACTGATGCGCGCGAGGCGGGGCCTCGGGGCTCTCGCTCGTCCTCAGGGAGCACAGCGGGTCGCCCCGGGCCGATGATCGTCCGCCTCTAGAGTGCAGTCGTGACCACTCTGACGGAGCCCTCCGCGGCGCGAGGCGAGAACGAGCTCACTCAGCGCTGGTCGCGCTGGACCTACTGGCCACTGGCCATCGCCGCCGCGGTGTTCCTCATCACGTACACCCTGCACGTCATCGGCGACGTGGAGGGTGGCGTATTCGTGGCCACGACGATCACGATCTGGCTCATCTGGGCGATGTTCATCACCGACTACTTCGTCCGACTGCGGCTGTCGCATCCCCGCCGACTGTGGTTCCGCACCCACAAGCTCGACCTCGTCCTGGCATTCGTGCCCGCCCTCCGCCCGATCCGGCTGCTGGATGCGTTCACGAGGATCGCCTCGTTCACCAGGACGACGGGCAACTCGATCCGGGCACGCCTGCTCATCTACGGCGTGGGCGCTGCGCTGCTGCTCGTCTGGTACATCTCCCTGATCGTGCTGCAGGCCGAGCGCCACGCACCCGGGGCGACGATCACGACGTTCGGCAGCGCCGTGTGGTGGGCCTTCTGCACCGTGACGACGGTGGGGTACGGAGATTACGTGCCCATAACCCCGCTCGGGCGGGTCGCTGCGGTGTTCCTGATGGCCGGCGGCGTCGTCGTGGTCGGCCTCGTCGTGGCCACGATCTCGTCGTGGGTCGTGGAGCGTGCGTCTCGCGGGCACGACGACGCGGTACCCGCCAGTCGCGCCGACATGCGCGCTCTCACCGACGCGCTCCAAGAGGCGAGCAAGAGCCTCGCCGCGGATCGCCGACCGTCCGGCTCGTGAGCCACCCGGCCGCTGTCGTGCTGGATAGCCTGAGCGCATGAGACGTCGCGAACCCGCTCCTCCGCCGCCGGCCGCTCCGGTGCTGTCTCCGACTCTGCGCGTCCTGCTCGGGTTGGCGGCGGCCGTGATCGCGCTCGCGGGCCTGTACTTCGCCAGCGACCTCGTCGGCCCGCTCGTGCTCGCCGCCGTCATCGTCATCATCTGCCATCCGGTGCGGCGTCCGCTCGAGCGGCGCGGGTGGCCGCGCTGGGCTGCGACGACCGCCGTCATCGTCGTGGCCTATCTGATCCTCCTGTTCCTCGGAGGGCTGCTGTTCTTCGCGGGGACCCAGTTCGTGCGGCTGGTGGCCGACTATGCCGACGAGCTGCAGGCATCCGCGCAGGCGTTCGTCGGGTGGCTCGGATCGATCGGCCTGCACGAGGAGGCATCGGAGGCCGCGGCATCCATCCTGCAGCCCTCGACGATCGTGTCGTTCGTCGCCTCTCTCGGCGGAACAGCCGTCGGCATCCTGACCGCCTTGTTCTTCGTCGTCGCGTATGTGATCTTCATGGCGGCCGACGGCGCGCGCTACACCCGCGCCGAGGCGGTGTTCGGCACGACGGCGCGGCCGACCGTCCGGAGGTTCGTGACCTTCAACTCGGGGGTTCGGCGGTACTACGTCGTCAACGCGAGCTTCGGCGCGGTCGTCGCGATCATCGACGGCCTCGCGCTGTGGGCGCTCGGCATTCCCGCGCCCGCGGTGTGGGCCATCCTCGCCTTCGTGACGAACTTCATCCCGAACATCGGCTTCGTGATCGGCCTGATCCCGCCCGCGGTGCTCGCACTCGTCGTGGGCGGCTGGCCGCTCATGCTCGCGGTGATCGCGATCTACTGCGTGGTCAATGTCACTCTTCAGGTGCTCGTGCAGCCGAAGTTCGTGAGCGACGCCGTGAATCTCAGCCTGACGCTGAGCTTCTTCTCCGTCATCTTCTGGACCTTCATCATCGGCCCGCTCGGCGCGATCCTCTCGATCCCGCTCACGCTGCTGGTAAGGGCCCTCGTGCTCGAAGGCGACCCCGGGTCACGCTGGCTGCGCTGGCTGTCGGGGGATGTCGTCGCCACGGCCCCGGATCCATCCGAGCGCGGGGGATAGCCCTGCGTTCACCCCTACCCGCGGACCTTTCACCCTTCTGGCATGAGGTCGGATGCCGCGGTTTCTGGCTATGGTTCGGCCATGGCTGAATCTTCGGATGGGATCGCCGACGACCAACGCGCGCCGAATGCTCCCGACGGTGTCCCCCCAGCGCAGGGCGAATCCGCTGTGCCCGCGATTCCGCCCGTCCGGACCGTGGAACGGCGCGGCATCCTCGCCCTCGTCGATCGTCCGCTGGTCATCGCGTTCATCGCGACACTGGGAGTCCTGGGCGGGCTCATCATCGGATCGGCGCTGGCGTCCATCACGACGATCCTGATCTACATCGTGCTCGCGCTGTTCATCTCGCTCGGTCTCGATCCCATCGTCCGGGTGCTCGAGCGAAGGGGACTGAAACGCGGCACCGGCATCCTCATCGTCTTCGGCGTGTTCGCCCTCCTCGCGGCGGGTTTCTTCATCTTCGTACTGCCGCCGATCATCGCTCAGGTCGTCGAGTTCATCCAGAACTTCCCGGAGGCGCTGGTCGAGGCGAAGGAGTCGGAGTGGTTCCTCGCCCTCGCCCCCGACCTCCAGGACGCGGTCGGGGCCGGGCTGGATGAAATGGCCGTCGCGCTCGCGAAGCCGGAGACGATCGCGGCGATCGGTGGGGGCGCACTCGCGGTGGGGGTCGGGCTCGTCTCCGCGATCTCGGCAGGATTCATCATCGTCGCCCTGACGCTGTACTTCCTCGCTTCGCTCACAGGCATGAAGCAGGCTCTGTACTCTCTGGCTCCCGCGCACGATCGCCCCCGGCTCTCCGACATGACCGAACGGGTGACCGTCTCGATCGGCAGATCTCTGCTCGGATCGGTGACACTCGCGGCGATCAACTCCGGTGTGGTGTTCGTCCTGCATCTGCTCATCGGGCTTCCCTATGCCGGTCTCATGGCGCTCATCGCGTTCGTGATCACCCTGATCCCGCTCTTCGGGTCGGTGATCTTCCTGGTGATCGGAACACTCGCGGCACTGGTCTCGAGTCCGACTCAGGCGCTGATCTTCGGCATCGCGTATCTGGTCTACATCCAGATCGAGTCGTACATCGTGACGCCGCGCGTCATGAACAGAGCGGTGGCGATCCCGGCCGCGCTGGTGTTGATCGGCGCGATGGTGGGAGGAACACTCGCCGGGGTGATCGGGGTCCTCGTCGCGCTTCCGGTCATCGCGACCGGACTGCTGATCCTTCGAGAGGTCGTCGTGCCGAAGCAGGACCTCAAAGTCTGAGCGGCTCAGGCCTCGGCGTCGACCCGAGCTGGTGCGGGGTGAGTCGCCGCCTCGTCACGGCTCGATCCGAAGCACCTCGGGCGACTCGCCCACCGCGAGGTCGTCGACGACGCGAAGAGTGCGGGCGAGATCGTCGACGGCGCCGATCACGATGCCGAACCGCTCGCGGTCGCTGCACACCGCGGTGACCGTCACGAAATGCGTGCCCGTATCCCACGTGTACGTCGCGAACGGCGGGGTGCGCTGGTCCTGCGGCAGCGGGATCGCGAGCTTCTCGCCCATGCCCAGATATGTGCCGCGGAAGGACTCGGTGTCGTCGTACTCCATCGGCATCATCGCGCGCGACGCCCGCAGCTGCGACGTCGCCTCCTGCACCTGCGCCATGACGACCAGCAGCTCCGGGTCGGCCTTCCAGACCCACACGAGCACGCGGCCGGCAGCCCGGCGCATGAGGAACGGCGTCGCCTGGCTCATCGCCCAGGCCGTGAAGCCGCCGGCGGGTCGCTCCGCGACGCCGAGCGCGCGATTGGCCTGATTGAGAAGCATCCGGATCGCGGCCTTGCGGTGCCGGCGCCCGCCGAAGACGAGCGAATCGGTGACGGCGACCCAGCGCTTCGGATCGGCGTCGGCCTGGAGTCGGGGCATGCATCCAGCGTACGAGGTGGCGCATCGACCCGATCCACGTGGTCGGCGGCTCGGTGGGCGATCAGGAGCCCTCGGGTACAGTTGGATCGCGCATGCACCGACCTCGTGCGACCCGCCCCCGCGCACAGATAGGCAACCAGCATCCCGTGACCCCGTCCGAGACGCCCGACGAT
This sequence comes from uncultured Actinomycetota bacterium, assembly GCA_963713325.1. Classification (GTDB taxonomy): domain Bacteria; phylum Actinomycetota; class Actinomycetes; order Actinomycetales; family Microbacteriaceae; genus Microbacterium. Next base: position 54,474 of record CAVQLL010000001.1, on the reverse strand, counting down.
CCTCGCGCCGCCGAGCCGGACGATCGCCGACCCCTCACGGTGCTGATCGGCGCCGACACCTTCGCCCCGCACGTCAACGGCGCGGCACGCTTCGCCGAGCGACTGGCCGCCGGCCTGGTCGCCCGCGGTCACAACGTGCATGTGATGGCGCCCAGTGCCACGCACTGGACTCGAGGCACGGCGACCGAGGTCATCGAGGACCAGCCGATGACGATGCATCGGCTCCCCTCGTGGCGCTGGTTCCCCCACGACTGGCTCACGTTCGTGCTGCCGTGGATGGCGAAGCACCACGCCCGCCGTGCGCTCGATGCCGTCAAGCCCGATGTCGTGCACATCCAGTCGCACATCATCATCGGCCGCGGCCTGGCGCGCGAGGCCCGCAAGCGCGGCATCCCGATCATCGCCACCAACCACGTGATGGCCGAGAACATCCTCGACTTCACGACCCTGCCGCACGCCCTGAACGATGTGTTCGTCAAGCTCGCGTGGGCCGACGCCAAGCGCACGTTCGATATGACTCGCGCCGTGACCACGCCCACGCGCAAAGCGGCGGACTTCCTCGAGGCGACCATCGACATCCACGGCGTCATCCCCATCAGCTGCGGGATCGATCGCTCGAACTACTCGCCGGACTTCGAGCCGCGGGATGCGAACCGCATCCTGTTCGTCGGCCGGCTGACCACGGAGAAGCACATCGACGTGCTCCTGAAGGCAGTCGCCATCCTCGATCCGAAGCTCGACGTGCACGTCGACCTCGTGGGGGGCGGCGACCAGCGCAAGAACCTGGGGCAGCTCGTCCATTCGCTCGGCCTCGACGGGCACGTCACCTTCCACGGCCACGCTCCCGAAGACGAGCTGCGTGCGCTCTACAGCCACGCGAGCCTGTTCGCGATCGCATCGATCGCCGAACTGCAGTCGATCGCCACGATGGAGGCCATGGCCTCCGGCCTCCCCATCGTCGCAGCCAACGCCGTCGCGCTGCCGCACCTCGTGCACGACGGCGAGAACGGATACCTCTTCGAGCCCGGCAACGTGGAGGAACTGGCGGCGCGCCTCACCGACGTGCTCACCGCGGCACCCGAAGAGCGCCGACGGATGCAGCAGGCCTCGCTCGACGGCGTCGTGATCCACGACATCAACCGCACCCTCGACACGTTCGAGGCCCTCTACCGCGGCGACCCGCTCCCCGCGTAGGCCCATGCACGTCCTGATGTTCGGCGATCAGCACGTCGAGTCGCTCGGCGGGGCGCAGGTGTCGATGCGCCTGCAGCGCCGCTTCCTCGAGCGCGCAGGGCACACGGTGACCATCGTCGCGCCGAAGATGCACGGGCCGAGGGCGGGCGTCGGCGACGAGGCGCCTGCGCTGAGCGAGCGCCAGCGAGACGACGCGCCTGCGCTGAGCGAGCGCCAGCGGGACGACGCGCCTGCGCTGAGCGAGCGCCAGCGAGACGACGCGCCTGCGCTGAGCGAGCGCCAGCGAGACGAAGCGCCTGCGCTGAGCGAGCGCCAGCGAGACGAAGCGTATGTCGACACGCCCTCCATCCCGATCACGTTCGACCGCGAGTACTCGCTCTCGTGGCCCGGCCGGCGAACCGATCGTTTCGTGGACCAGGCGCTCACAGGCAGGCCTCCCGTGGACGTCGTGCACGTGCAGGCCGACTTCTGGGGTGCGTTCACCGGTCATCGCTACGCTGCGCGGCACGGGCTTCCGGTCGTGCACACGATGCACAATCGCGTCGACGTCGGCATCGAGGCGACCGCACCCTTCCCCGGGCTCGTCCTTCGAGTTCTGAACGCGTGGCAGCGGCGTGCGCTGGGTTCACGCGAACAGGCGCTCCCCGGCGGGCGGGACGGCTGGTCCTACCTGCGGCGCTTCGCCGGCCGTTCGAACGCGGTGACCGCACCCTCGTCGCATTTCGCACGCCGTCTCGAAGCGCACGGGGTCGTGCCCGGCGCGGACGGTGCCGTGCCGGGGGCCGTCGACGTGGTGTGGAACGGGATCGACGACGACGTGCTCGACAAGGCGCTCGCTGCGGGCGCCGCGGAACGCGCTCCCGGCCGGCCGCGGTTCGTGTGGCTCGGGCGGATGAGTCCGGAGAAGCGACTGCTTCCGTTCCTGGAGGCGGTCGCGGAGTCGGGCATCGACGCGGACGTCGAGATCATCGGCGGCGGCGGTCAGGAGAGGGCGGCGCGCCGGCTGGTCCGGAAGCTGGGGCTGAACGAAGCACCTGTGCTGAGCGAGCGCCAGCGAGACGAAGCACCTGTGCTGAGCGAGCGCCAGCGAGACGAAGCATCCGTCGTCTTCTCGGGCAGGATGCCGTACGTCGAGACGCTCCGGCGCATCGCCGCGGCCGATGCGGTCGTGCAGACCTCGATCGGCTTCGAGACGCAGGGCATGACGGTCTTCGAGGCCGCGTCACTGGGTACGCCGGCGATCGTCTGCGACCCCGATATCGCTGCCGAGCTCGGCTCGGGCTACTGGCCGGTCACGGATGCCTCGACCTCCGCTCTGGCGGAGGTGCTGCGGACGGCGGCCGCGGAGATCACGGCAGGCACGGGCGTGAAGCCCGATCCGTCGGTCCGCGAGCGCTTCCGCCAGTCGTCGCGCACGGCGGCGATGGTGGAGGTCTACGCCCGCGCCCGGGCCTGACCGCCGCCCCGTTTCGGGGTGCGGCGGGTCAGGGGAGGCGGGCGGGGTTGGTCGGCACGCGGTGGTAGCCGTCGTTCGTGAGAGCGAAGGCCGATGCACCGATCGCGGTAGCGGCTATGGCTGCGAGAACAATGATCATCAACATGGCAGTAACGCTACGCTTGACTTGATCCCGCCACGAGTGGCAGAATGGACACACAGCGCAGGAATACTGCCACGACTGCCACCGATGGCAGCTCCGGCCGAGATGATCCCGAGGAGTTTCGAATGAAGACCGTCGCCGTCATCGTCCAAGACGGATTCGCCCCGTTCGAGTTCGGCGTCGCGTGCGAGGCTTTCGGCCTCGATCGCACGGACGACGGCATCCCGAATTTCGACTTCCGCATCGTGACCCCGAATCCCGGGGTCGTGCAGTCCAAGCTCGGCTTCTCACTCAACGTCGACAACGACCTGGCCTTCGCATACGAGGCCGACCTCGTCGTGGTCTCGCCGACTCCGCGCGAGTGGTGGGGACGCACCGATCCGCGCGTGCTCGACGTCGTCCGGCACGCGGCCGACCGCGGAGCGTGGCTGCTGAGCGTGTGCAGCGGGTCGTTCATCCTCGCCGCCGCCGGCGTGCTGGACGGGCGCCGCGCGACCACGCACTGGATGTACGCGGCCACGATGGCCGAGATGTACCCCTCGATCGACGTCGATCCCGACGTGCTCTACGTGCAGGACGGCCGCATCATCACGAGCGCCGGCACGGCGGCCGGGCTGGATGCGTGCCTGCATCTGCTTCGACAGGAGCTCGGCGCAGAGATGACCAACACGATCGCGCGGCGCATGGTGGTGCCGCCGCAGCGCGACGGTGGTCAGGCGCAGTTCATCCTGCATCCGCTCCCCGAAGTCGCGAGCCTGTCGCTCTCGCCGGTGACCGACTGGATGCTGGAGAACCTGCGGATGGAGCTGACGGTCGACCAGCTCGCGACGAAGGCGCACATGTCGCCGCGGACCTTCGCGCGTCGGTTCAAGGCCGACTACGGCACGACCCCTGCGGCCTGGCTCGGCCGGCAGCGCATCATCCACGCGCAGCGCCTGCTCGAGCAGACCGATCTGGGCCTGGACCGCATCGCCTACGAATGCGGGTTCGGATCGGCCTCGGTCCTCCGCCAGAACTTCTCCCGCGTGCTCGGCACGACGCCGACCGCATACCGGGCGACGTTCTGCTGCGAGATCGGGATGGGCGGCTCCGCGCTCGAACGTCGTGAGGCCGAGCGCGAGGCGGAGCTGGCCGGGTCGGCTGCCTGAACGCGGAGCGTGTCGTCGCGTCGCGCCTTCGATAACGTGTGAGCGTGCGCGCGGCCCTCCGGAAGCTGTTCTCCCGCAAGACGATCGGCAAGGATGCCGTGTCGGGCCTCGTGCTGGGCATCGAGGCGGTTCCCGACGGGCTCGCCGCCGGACTTCTCGCGGGCATCAACCCGCTCGCCGGGCTCTACGCCTACCTGTTCGGAATGGTCGGGGCGGCCTTCTTCACGAGCAGCACGTTCATGGCGGTGCAGGCGACGGGCGCCATGGCGCTCATCGTCTCCGACTCCGATCTGCAGAGCCGTGCAGACCCCGATCGGGCGCTGTACACGCTCGCGATCATGACCGGCATCGTCATGATCATCGCGGGCTTCCTCGGCGGTGGCCGCCTGGTGCGATTCGTGCCCACGGCTGTCATGACGGGTTTCATCACAGCCGTCGGGGTGAACATCATCCTCGGGCAGCTGTCGAACTTCACGGGCTTCGCGGCGGAGGGTGGGAACCGCCTGACCAAGCTGTTCGACGTTCTCGTGCACTTCCCGCAGTGGAGCTTCGCCTCGGTCGCGGTCGGGCTGCTCGTGATCGGCCTGATCTATCTCTTCCGCCTGACCCCGGTCGGCTCGCTCGGGCTCGTCATCGCGGTCGTGCTCGGCTCCGGACTCGCGGTGCTCCTGAACGTCTGGCTCGACACCCCGGTGCTGCTGCTCGATGACATCGTCGATGTGCCACGCGGGCTGCCCGCGCCCGTGCTTCCCAACATCGAAGACGTCGTGTTCCTGCTCATCCCGGCGTTCTCACTCGCCTTCGTCGGAGTCGTGCAGGGCGCCGCGGTGGCGGGCGGCCTCCCCACGCCCGACGGCAAGCCGGCGAACATCTCGCGTGACTTCATCGGACAGGGCGCGGGAAACCTCGCGGCCGGCCTGTTCCAGGGGATGCCGGTCGGAGGGTCGATGTCGGGCTCGTCGCTCATCGTCGCGGGCGGGGCCAAGACCCGGCTCGCGTTCATCGTCGCGGGAGGGGTGATGGCGCTGTTGATCCTGGTCGCGTCGGACCTGGTCAGCTACGTCGCGATGCCCGCGCTGGCGGGGCTTCTGATCGTCATCGGCATCGGCGCGATCAAGCCGAGCCGCGTGTACTCGGTGATCAAGAGCGGCCCGCTGCCCGACGGCGATCATGGCGGTCACGTTCGGGCTGACCCTCGTCATCCCGCTGCAGTTCGCGGTTCTGGTCGGAGTCGGCCTGGGCATCATCCTGTTCGTCGCCCAGCAGTCCAACCGCGTGCGCGTCCGCCAGGTCCACGTGCTGGAGGGCGGCCGGATGCGCGAGTCGAACCCGCCGCCGACCATCCCCGCGGGGGAGGTCATCGTCCTCCAGCCGTACGGGAGCCTCTTCTTCGCGAGCGCGCCGATCTTCGAGCACCAGCTGCCTGTGGTCAGCCGCGAGTCGCAGGGCGCGGTCGTGATCATCCGGCTGCGCGGAACCGACCAGATCGGACTCTCGCTCATCGAGGTGCTGCGCAGGTACTGGCACGACCTGCGGAGCGCCGACGCGTCGCTCAAGCTCGTCATCAGCGAGAAGCTCGTCCTCGACCAGATCATCGCGAGCGGATTCGCCGACGAACTGGGCGCGAACAACGTCTACCGCAGCACAGAGTGGGTGGGCGAGACGGTCCGCCGTGCCTACGCCGACGCGCTGGAGGAGCAGCGCCGCTGAGCCGCTCCCTGCCTTGCCCCGGCAGCGACCTACAGCGAGACTGCAACGGGTCGTCGAGACTGCGGGGTTCACCAGCAGTCTCGCCGCTCGGGTGCAGTCTCGACGATGGTTAAGGCGAGCGCCAGGCCATGCCGCAGCATTGCCGCGGCATCCGCTCTCTGATAAACTTGAGTCAACGCGGCTCAACTTTGCGATGAGCCGGAAGCAGACTTCAGGAGACACATGCAAGCCACTCAGAACCCCGGGCAGGAGGAGCAGCAGAGCGCGCTCGAGCAGTTCGGGATCAACCTCACCGACCGCGCCCGCCAGGGCAAGCTCGACCCTGTCATCGGGCGCGACAGCGAGATCCGGCGCGTCAGCCAGGTGCTCACCCGCCGCACCAAGAACAACCCCGTGCTCATCGGCGAGCCCGGCGTCGGCAAGACCGCCGTCGTCGAAGGGCTCGCTCAGCGCATCGTGGCGGGCGACGTCGCAGAGTCGCTGAAGGACAAGGAGCTGGTCACCCTCGACATCTCGGCGCTCGTGGCCGGAGCGATGTACCGCGGCCAGTTCGAGGAGCGGCTCAAGGCCGTGCTCAAGGAGATCACCGAGTCCGACGGGCGTGTCATCACCTTCATCGACGAACTGCACGTGCTGATGGGCGCAGGCGGCGGGGAGGGGTCGGTCGCGGCATCCAACATGCTCAAGCCCATGCTCGCGCGGGGTGAGCTGCGCATGATCGGAGCGACGACGCTCAACGAGTACCGCGAGTTCATCGAGAAGGATGCCGCGCTCGAGCGCCGCTTCCAGCAGGTCTACGTCGGCGAACCGTCGGTCGAAGACACCGTCGCGATCCTGCGCGGGCTCAAGGAGCGGTACGAGGCCCACCACAAGGTGGCCATCGCGGATGCCGCGCTCGTGGCTGCGGCGAGCTTGAGCAACCGATACATCCCCTCCCGGCAGCTGCCCGACAAGGCGATCGACCTCATCGACGAGGCCGCATCCCGCCTGCGCATGGAGATCGACTCCGCGCCGCTGGAGATCGATGAGCTGCGCCGCCACGTCGACCGGCTCAAGCTCGAGGAGCTCGCTCTGAAGAAGGAGAAGGACGACGCGTCGAAGGAGCGCCTCGCGGCGCTGCGCGACCAGCTGCGCAAGGAGCAGGAGCGCCTGAACGACCTGCAGGCCCGCTGGGAGCGCGAGCGCGCGTCGCTGAACCGCGTGGGTGACCTGAAGACGAAACTCGACGCAGCGCGGATGGAGTCCGATCGCGCGCAGCGCGAGGGCAACCTCGAAAAGGCGTCACGGCTCCTGTACGCCGAGATCCCGGCGCTCGAGCGACAGCTCCTCGAAGCCGAGCGCGAAGAGCCCGCAGGCGACCGCATGGTCAACGACCAGGTCACCGATGAAGACATCGCGGCGGTGATCGCGGCGTGGACGGGCATCCCGGTCGGTCGGCTCATGCAGGGCGAGACCGAGAAGCTCGTGCACCTCGAGGCCGAGCTCGGCAAGCGCCTGATCGGGCAGAAGGAGGCCGTGAAGGCGGTGTCGGATGCCGTCCGCCGCTCCCGCGCCGGCATCAGCGACCCCGACCGGCCGACCGGCTCATTCCTGTTCCTCGGTCCGACCGGCGTCGGCAAGACCGAGCTCGCCAAGTCGCTCGCCGACTTCCTGTTCGACGACGAGCACGCGATGGTCCGCATCGACATGTCCGAGTACGGCGAGAAGCACTCGGTCTCGCGACTGGTGGGCGCCCCTCCGGGCTACATCGGCTACGAGCAGGGCGGTCAGCTCACCGAGGCCGTGCGCCGGCGCCCCTACAGCGTCGTGCTGCTGGACGAGGTCGAGAAGGCGCATCCCGAGGTCTTCGACGTGCTGCTGCAGGTCATGGACGACGGACGCCTGACCGACGGCCAGGGTCGCACGGTCGACTTCAAGAACGTGATCCTGATCCTGACGTCGAACCTGGGCTCGCCGATCCTGATCGACCCGACGCTCTCGATCGAGCAGAAGCGGGATGCCGTGCAGGGACTGGTCCGCCAGGCGTTCAAGCCCGAGTTCGTGAACCGCCTCGACGACATCGTGATCTTCCAGGCGCTGACCGAGGACGACCTCGCGCAGATCGTCGAACTCGCCGTGGACGCGCTCCAGCGTCGGCTGCGCGACCGCCGGCTCACGCTCGCGGTCACCCCGGATGCGCGGGCGTGGCTGGCCGAGCGAGGATTCGACCCGGTGTTCGGCGCGCGGCCGCTGCGCCGGCTGATCCAGTCCGAGATCCAGGACCGCCTCGCGATGGCCATCCTGTCCGGCGGCGTCCACGACGGCGACCTGGTGCGGGTGGATGTCGCGGCCGACGGGTCGGCGCTCGTGCTGACCAGCAGCGGCCCAGCCGCGGCATCCGAGTCGTCCGTCGATGACGAGGACGACGTGATCGAGGCGATCCTCGAGGACTGACACGCGCAGGCGATACGGTCGGGGCATGCACATCGCGCGCTCCGGCCGTTTCGTCTTCATCGCGCAGTGGGTGGCCGCGATCCTGCTGCCGGTGATCTTCTTCCTGGGTCGCGGGCTCGTCGGCGCAGAACTCGGGTGGATGGCGATCCTCGGGGTCGTCTACGGACTGGTCGTCGTCGCGATCATGCTGCTGCCGCCGATCATGACCCTGTTCGACCGCACCGTGCGCCGGGGCAGGGCGACGCGATTCGGCTACGACATCGCCACGTTCGTGCTCTGGGGCGGGTTCCTCCTCGCTGCGTTCACGGTTCCCGATTCGAGCGACAGCGGGCACCTCGACTCGGCGCTGACCACCTGGACCGGGGGCGTCGTCACTTACGAGACCTCGTCGATGATCTTCAACGTCGCAGCGTTCATCATCGGCCTGGCGTACCTCGCGACCCTCGTGTTCGCCATCATCGGCATCGCGCGCTGGCGCCGTCCGTTCGATGCCTGACCGGGCGACGCGGTCGTGACTCGAGACGCTGTGCCGGGAGGCGAATCGACAGCGGGGCGGCGGCCCTCGGCGATCGGCGCGCTGTGGCGCTCGTCGCACCCCGGGCCGAGCGTCGTGGTCACGCTCGTGGCATTGACCCTCGGCATCGCCTCGGGGCTGGAGCCCTGGCGCATCGCGGTGCTCACCGTCGCGATCCTGCTCGGTCAGCTCTCGGTCGGGATCTCCAACGATGCGATCGATGCTCCGCGCGACCGCGCGACCGCACGAGCCGACAAGCCGATCGCGCGAGGCGACGTGTCGCTGCGCACCGCGTGGGTGGCGGCATCCGCTGCCCTCGCGCTCTCGCTCGCGCTGTCGTTCCTGCTCAGCTGGGCGATGGGGCTCGCGCATCTGGTCGCGCTCGCGTCGGCGTGGTCGTACAACGCGGGGCTCAAGTCGACGCGCGATCTCCGTGCTCCCGTTCATCGTGAGCTTCGGACTGCTGCCCTCGCTCGTGACGCTCTCGGCCGATCCGCCGAGTGTGGCGGCCGGCTGGGCGTGGATCGCCGGTGCCGCCCTGGGCGTCGCAGTGCACCTGACCAACGTCCTGCCCGATCTGGAGGACGACGCCGCGACCGGCGTGCGGGGCCTCCCGCACCGGCTCGGCGGGCGCGTCTCGGCCGTGCTCGCGGCGATCGCGCTCGTCATCGGCGCAGTGGCCGTGCTGCTCGGACCGGTTCCCGAGGCGGGTCTCACCGTCGTGGGCGTCGTGATCTTCGTCGGGGTCGTCGGCATCGCTGTCGCAGGCCTCGTGCTCGCACTCGTGCGGCCACCCGGGCGCTGGGTGTTCCGGCTCGTGATGCTCGCGTCGCTGCTGCTGTGCCTGCAGCTCGCGGCGACGGGCCAGGCGCTCGTCGCCTGACCGCTCATTCGACCGCGAGACAGGACAGGCGCGACGAGACAGGCCGCCTCGCACTCAGTCTCTCGGTGCCCATGCTGTCTCGCAGTCAGGGGAGGTAAGGGTCAGGGCCCGGCGTCGAGCCCCATCGAGTACGCCCACGCGAAGCCGCGCCCGAACGGCGGCGCCAGCATCCCGCGTACGAGCGTGCGGCGGGCGAGGTCGGCCGATCGCGCGGCGGGGTCGACCGAGCACGGTGTTGACGGCGGCGATCTGGCCCGCGCGCACCGCCGAGCGCACCCGCCGTCGCTCCCACGCTGCGAGCTCCGTCTCCGGCGCGGACCGCTCCTGCACCCAGCGCGCGAGCAGCGGAGCGAGGCCGATCGCGTCGAGCAGGCCGAGATTCATGCCCTGGCCACCGATGGGACTCACCTCATGAGCGGTGTCGCCGATGACGAACAGTCTTCCGCGGCGCAGCTGCGGCGCGCACACCCGGCGCACTCCGAAGGCGGTGGCGGTCACGACGGCATCGGCGACGGATGCTTCGCCCCGGGCCCGCAGCGCCGCTTGAAGCCGCTGCACCCTCACCGACGGCTCATCGATCTCGGGTTCGGCCGCGGCATCCCACGCGACGACGCGCCGCATCGCTCCGGGAAGCGGGAACGACTCGAGCACGCCGTCTGGCGCGAGGTTCACGATCGCGGTGTCGGCATCCCCTCGATCGCCGACCACGATGTCGGACATGAGGTACCGATCGGGGTAGTTCGTGGTCGGAACCGCACGGTACACGAGCGAGCGCGCCGTCCACCCGCCCGCGAGCACGACGATGGGTGCAGCCGTCTCTTCGATGTCGCCCTCGGGCCGGGTGATCCGCAGCTCCACCGCGGACACGCCCGGTCGGACGGCCGTGACGTCCGCACCGCGCTCGACGGGCGGCGCGACGTCGCCGAGCACCGCTTCGGTCTCGGCCTGCGGGAGCGTCGCCACGAACGGGAATCGCGTGGAGAGGCGGTCGAAGTGCACCACCCCGAGCACGCGGTCACCGGATCGCGCCTCGCCACGAGGCACGCGGTGCGCCTTCTCGAGCAGGCGCGCAGTGATCCCGGACTCCTCGAGAGCGGCCAGCACCGGGGCGTGCACTCCGATCGCCCGTGTCCCGAGGCCCGGTGTGGGCCGACGCTCCAGGAGCCGCACGTCGACGCCGCGCCGAGCGAGTTCGGCCGCCAGGAGGGTACCGACGGGGCCGGCACCCACGACGACGACGTCAGGCATCCGCCATCCCCGGCGCCGTCGCGAGGACCCGGAAGATGAAGGGTCGCTCGATCCGCCACGGTGGGCCGAGGGCTGCGGCGAGCTCGTTCCTGCGATAGCTGCGGCGAATGGAGCGCAATCCGTCGGTGCGCAAGAACGTGCCGGGCGCGAACGGCGTGATGAAGACCGAGTAGGCCGCGTACGCGGTTCGGCTTCGCTCGATGTCGGAGTGCAGCACCAGGCCCCGTGACAGCAGACGGGACTCGTCGGTGAAGGCGGCGAGCTCGGTCGGGGCGAGGTGATGGAGCACGTGGTTGGACAGCACGATGTCGAATCGCTCGCCGCCGTCCAGCAGGGCCACGCTGTCCGTGCAGCGGAAGGTCATGCGCGGCGGCGACGGGCGGGAGCGAGCGACCTCGATCGCGCGGGGGTCGGGGTCGATACCCAGCCACTCGGCGTCCAGTCCGTCCCGCTCCGCGCGCCGAGCGAGCCGGATGATCACGTCGCCTCCGCCGCACCCGACATCGAGCACGCGTGCCGGCCGATCGAGCGACGCAAGGTAGGGACGAATCTGCGAGCGGTAGACGAAGCCCCAGCCCGACAGGATGCGGTTGATCGGGTCGAATCGCCGGAGCGTGGCGCGCAGGAGCTCGGGATCGCACTGCGGGTCGTCCATGAGTTCACGCAGGACGACGTCGCGTTCGGTCAGGCTCACCCCGCGACTGCCAGGTGTCGCTCGCTGTCGGATGCGGGAGCCACGGTGGTCGTGCGCTTCGTCAGCAGGGCAGACTCGACGGTCAGGCCGGGGCCGAACGCGAGTCCGGCGATGGTCGCGCCGGAGGCTATCGCGTCGTCGTGGAGCAGCTCGCGCAGGATGAACATCACGGTCGCGCTGGACATGTTGCCGTAGTCCCGCAGCACCGCCCGCGATGCGAGGAGCGCCTCGGGGTCCAGGCCCAGGCCGGTCTGCACCCGATCGAGGATGCTGCGCCCACCGGGGTGGACCGCCCATGCGGTCGGCACCGCGCCGTCGAGGAAGCCGTCGACGGCGCCGCGGATCTCACGGCCGATGATGCGCGGCACCTCTCCGGTGAGGACCATCTCGAAGCCGTCGTCGCCGATCGTCCACGCCATGTCCTGTTCGCCCTCGCTCGTGAGGGTCGTGCCGAACCGCTCGAGGTCCAGACCCGGACGATCCCCGGAGTCGGCGGTGATGACGGCGGCCGCAGACCCGTCGGCGAAGACCGACGACGAGACGATCTGGTCGGGCGAGCTGCTCGGCCGGATGTGAAGACTGCACAGCTCCGTGCACACGACGAGCACGACCGCGTCGGGCTGCGCGGCGCAGAACCGCTCTGCGGCTCGAAGCCCGGGGAAGGCGGCTGCGCAGCCGATGAATCCGAGGTGGTACCGCTCAGTCGAGTCGGCCATGCCGAGGTCGCGGACGATCCGGAAGTCGGGGCCGGGGGCGAAGCATCCCGTGCACGAGACGGTCACCACGTGCGTGACCTGCGATGCCTCGATCCCGGCTTCCTTCAGCGCCGCTTCCGCCGCCTGGCGAGAGAGGTCGGGCGCCAGCCGGATGTACTCGGCGTTGCGCAGCGCCGTGCCGGGGGAGCGCAGCCTGCCCTGAGCGTCGACGAAGATCCCGTCGCCTCCGGCTTCTCCGAGCTCCGGAAGCACCGTGTGCCGCGTTTCGATCTCGGCCGCGTCGAACGTCGCGCGGATGAGTCGCTGCGTGAGACGGTCGCAGTCGGGCTGCTGCGCGAAGAAGTCGCGGATGCGATCCTGTGTGATCGTCGTCGGCGGTGTCGCTGTGCCGATCGACAGGATGCGTGCGGTCATGCTTCACGATAGGCCGCGAAGCGGGCTCGTGCGAAGGGATTGTGCGATCGGCGCGCGTGTGTCCAGTGCTGCAGCTGCCTCAGCGGGACTCTGCCGACTCGATATCGGGCAGGTCGCGCATCGACCAGAACGGTCCGATGATCACGAACAGCGCGGAGAACAGCTGGCCGATCGCGCCGATCCACATCGTGGTGACCACCCCGAGCCAGGTGCCGAGGATTCCGGAGAGCAGCGCAGCGATCGGCATCACACCCCATACGACGAATCGCACGGACGCGTTCATCCTGCCGAGCAGCCGGGGCGGGGTGATGCGCTGGCGGAAGGTGACCTGAGTGATGTTGTACATCAGCACGGTGAAGCTGGCGACGAACCCCTGCGCGACCAGCAGCGGGAATGCGACCGAGGGGACCAGTGCGGCGAGCGGGAGGAAGACGCCGACGACGCTGAATCCGATCGAGCTGACGGGGATCGCACGAGCTTCACCGATCCAGCGCACGATGTGCGGGGTGGCGATCGCGCCGACCAGGCCGCCGACGGCGCCGAGGGAGAAGATGACCCCCATCGAGGCCGGGCTCAGGCCGAGCTCGCGCAGGATGAAGATCGGCAGCATCGTCCACGTCACCGTGTTGAAGAAGTTGGACATCCCCGTCGTGCCGACGATCCGGCGGAGCAGCTTCTCGGTGAAGACGAAGCGCAGGCCCTCCCAGATCTCGTGCAGGATCGGCGCACGATCATCGGGGGCGCGCGGCGGCTCGTTGTCGCGGGTGAAAAGCAGCGCGACGAAGGAGATGAGATAGGTCCCGACGGTCGCGAGGATCGCGATCGGTGCGGTGAGCGCGCCGACCAGCCAGCCGCCGATGCCCGGGCCGGCGATGTTCGCGATCTCGTACGTGGACTGCAGCTTGCCGTTCGCCTCGGCGATCTGCGACGGCTTCACCAAGGACGGGATGATGCTCTGATACGACACGTCGAAGAACACGGTCGCCACGCCGACGATGAGGGCCACGGCGTACAGGTGCCACATCTGCAGGACACCGAGCCACCACAGCAGTGGCAGCATCGCCAATGCGAGGGCCCGGACACCGTCCGCCCAGATCATGACGTGGCGCTTGCGCATCCTGTCGATCCATGCGCCCTGCGGGCAACCCGACGACGAGGAAGGCCGCGACCCCCGCGGCGGTCAGGACGCCGACCTGGAACTCAGTCGCGTTGAGGAGAAGGACAGCCATCACCGGGATCGCGAGCTCTTGGATCTGCGATCCGAACTGGCTGAATGCCTGGCCGCTCCACATCGTCAGGAAGTTGCGGTCGTGCCAGAGCGACCGCGGTCGGGCTGAAGCCTCGGAGCCGCCGGACGATGCCACCCCGATGCCGTCGTCGTCGGTCGACTCGCCGACCGGCCCGGCCAGTCCACCGGGCCTCCCGGTCTCGGACCGCGCTTCGGTGATCAGCTCGCTGTCCTCGCCATCCGTCTCTGATTGGGACATGTCAATCAGTCTGCGACACCGATTGAGAAATGTCAATCACTTGCTACACTGAGGATGTGAGCGAAGAGCGGATCGTGCTGATGGAGGATGATCCCGCCGCGCGGGCGCGGATCCGCGCGCTCAGTTCGGCGACGCGGCTGCGCGTGCTGCGGCTGTGCGCGTTCGAGTCGCGCACGAACAAGGAGCTCGCCGAACTGCTCGACGTGAACCCGGGCACGATGCTTCACCACGTGCGAACGCTCGTGCAGACCGGATTCCTCGCGGCCGAGCCCGATCGCGCCGGCGCGCAGGGCGCGCGCGAGGTCCCGTATCGCGCGACCGGACTCTCGTGGCGCACCTCGCTGCCGGGCGGGTCGCTCGTCATGGTCGAGACGTTCCTGCAGCAGATCGCGGGGCTCCCGCCGGATGACGTCGACACCACGTGGCTCGGGCTCAAGATCAACGAAGAGCACCGCGAGGAGCTCGCGCAGCGCCTCTACGACGTGATCAACGAGTTCAAGGAGCGCGGCCCCGATCCCGACGGGCAGCCGTACTCGCTCTTCACCGCCCTGCACCCCGACCTCAACCCTCCCGCGGCGCCGCGCTGAGCAGGCCACCGTCGCAGCACGCGGGGCCGGCCTTTCGCGGACCGGAAGAACCGCGGTTCTTCCGACGATTCGCGCGCCCTCCGATCCTGCGGCGCAATAGCGTGGGCAGCATGACGATAGCGACCGCCGACCTGTACGACGAGCACGGCGATGCGCTGGATTCGCTGTCGCTGCAGCTGCAGGACTGCGGCGGCACGGTCGCGTTCGACGGGCCGATCCGCACCGTCCGCTGCTTCCGAGACAATGCGCTCGTCAAAGCGACGCTGGCCACGCCCGGCGACGGCGCCGTGCTCGTGATCGACGGCGGCGGATCGCTCGAATCGGCGCTGGTCGGCGACCTCATCGCGGCATCCGCGGTCGAGCACGGCTGGTCGGGCATCATCGTGCACGGCGCGATCCGCGATCGCGACGCGATCCGGATGCTGCCGCTCGGGGTGAAGGCGCTCGGGTCGAATCCTCGCAAGAGCGCGAAGGATGGGGTCGGCGAACTGGATGGCCCTGTCGTGATCGCCGGCGTGGTGTTCACGCCGGGGCGGCACGTCTGGGCCGATGCCGACGGCGTGGTCGTGGAGAAGACGCTGGACATCACCTGACATCGGGCGGATGCTGGGGCCTAGCCCGCGAACGACGCAGGAGAGGCCCATGTTCACGAATTCCGCCGCATTCAGCGGCTTCGCCGTCGACGACATCGACGCGGCCCGCGCGTTCTACGCCGACACGCTCGGGCTCACCGTCGAGCTCAACGAGATGGGGATCCTCGACATCACGCTCGGCTCCGGCGCGCACGTGCTGGTCTACTCGAAGCCCGATCACGAGCCGGCCGGCTTCACGATCCTCAACTTCCCCGTGTCCGACATCGATGCCGCCGTCGATGAGCTGAACGCCCGCGGCGTCGTCACCAAGATCTACGACGACCCCGAGTACGGGGGAGACGAGAAGGGGATCGTCCGGGATTGGGGGCCCGAGATCGCTTGGTTCCGCGACCCCGCCGGAAACGTGCTGTCGGTGCTCAGAACCGACTGAGCCGCCTCAGACGGCGATCAGCGAGTCGACCAGCGGTCGGCGCACGCGCGGCGCGGACTCGCGCTCCTGCAGCGCCTCGGGCAGATCCGACGGGTCGCCGATCGGGCCGAGCGCGATCACGGTGAGCGGCTCGAAGCGCGCGTCGAGGCCGAATGCCGCCCGCACGCCCTCGCGGTCGAAGCCGCCCATCTGATGCACGTGAAGCCCGTCGTGGTGCGCCTGCACGGAGAGGTGGGCGACCGCTTGGCCCAGGTCGTAGGCCGCGTAGCCGAGCGGCTTGCCCGCGGCATCCGTGGTCTCCGCCACAGCGACGATCAGTACTGCGGCATTGCCGGCCCAGGACTTGTTGTAGCCGAGCAGTGCCTCGTGCACGCGGTCGTGGGCCTGCGTGCCTCTGCGGGCGACGATGAAGCGCCAGGGCTGGATGTTGTTCGCGGACGGCGCCCAGCGGGCTGCCTCGAGCGCGCTCGCCAGCTGCGTCTCATCGATCGCGTCGCCTGCGGCGTAGGCCCGCGGGCTCCAACGGTCGGCGAGCACATCGAGCACGGGTGCGTCGGTCTCGGCGGTGCGGCTCAGAAGGGGGGTTGTCATGGCGACCTCGTTCGTTCGGTTCTGGTTGGCGGGTCGCCGTTGTCCCACAGTCATCCAACCCTATGCGCCTGAATATATTCCCGACGCGATCGTCCGAGCGAAGACGGCGACGGATGCCGCGGCCGAGCCGGGCCGGGCATCCGTCGCCTCCGCGGAGTCAGCCCCCCAGCGCCTCGCGGAGCTTTACGCGGCCACCCATGCGCAGCAGCGAGTTCTCGTAGATCTTCGCTCCCACCAGGATCGCGCCGATGCACGTGGCGATCAGGATCGCGAGCGAGAGGATCGGCTCCCACCACTGCGCCTCGCCGAGGAACAGCCGCATCGGCATCCCCACCGGGGCGGAGAACGGGATGTACGACATGATCGCCAGCACCGTCGGGTTGTCGTTGAAGAAGATCACCAGGAAGTACGGCGCCATGATCAGCATCGTCAGCGGCATGGTCGTCGAGCCGATGTCCTCCTGGCGCGAGACCATCGCTGCGGCTGCCGCGAAGAGCGCCGCGAGCAGCACGAACCCGAACAGGAAGAACACCGCGAACCATGCGATCGGAGCCCCGAGACCCTGCAGGATCTCGCCCTGACCCGTGACGGTGAGTCCGACGATGGCGATCGCGGCGAGGATCAATATCTGACCCATCGCCAGCACCGTGTTGCCCACGACCTTTCCGGCCAGCAGCGCTCGGGTCGGGATCGCGGAGATGAGCAGCTCAACCACGCGCGTCTGCTTCTCCTCCACGACGCTCTGGGCTATCGTGCCGCCGAACAGCGATGCGGCGAGCAGGAAGACGATGCCGAAGCCGATCGCCACGAGGTAGCGGAGGGCGGGGTTGCTGTCGTCGGGATCGAGGAGCTCCACGGGCGGCACTTGCGCGAGTGTCAGGAGCAGCTGCGTCGGCGCATCGGACTCCGCGATGACCGAGAAGCCCAGCGGCGAGGACGTGTCGCCGACGATTGCGGCATCGACCTCGCCCGAGGTGACGAGGGCCTCGGCCTCAGCGCGGTCGGCGACGTCCGTGACGTCGAGGTTCGATCCTTCGGGCACGTACTGAGCAGCGTCGCTGGTGACCGCGACCGGAGTGCCCGAGGAGTTGCCCGCCGAGATGCCGCCCCATACGACCAGTGCCAGCGCTCCGATGAACAGGATCGCCGTGGAGATGACGAACGCCTTGCTGCGCAGCTTCGAGCCGATCTCTCGTTCCGCGACGAGCCAGATGCTCTGGGCGGTCGTCGGCGCGCTCGGCGCGGTGCTGTGCAGCGTCGACGGTGCGGGTCCGGTGGTCTGCATGGTCACTGGATGACCTCCTTGAAGATCTGGGCGAGCGTCGGATGCTGCGGAGCGAAGCTGGCGACATCCCCCTGGGCGACTGCCCGGCGCAGCACTCGCTGCGTCGTCTCCTCTCCGTCGGTGTCGAAGACGGCGTAGCCGCCGTCGAAGTCGAGCACGTCCACGCCGGGCTCTTCGCGGAGCCAGCCGGCGTCGCTGGCGGAGACCAGCTCGTAGCGCCGGGCGGAGTGCTCGGCCCGCAGCGCATCGCGCGAGCCGGCCGCGCGGATCGTGCCGCCCGCGATGATGACCAGCTCGTCGCAGAGTCGCTCGACCACATCGAGCTGGTGGGACGAGAACAGCACCGCGGCGCCGCGGGCCGCGCGCTCCTGGAGGGCGCCTGCGACGACGTCGACGGCAAGCGGGTCGAGTCCTGAGAACGGCTCGTCCAGGATCAGCACCTGCGGGTCGTGGACGAGCGCGGCAGCGATCTGTGCACGCTGCTGGTTGCCCAGCGAGAGGGTCTCCACGTTGTCGTCGAGGCGTTCGCCGAGCCCCAGCTGCTCGAGCAGCCCACGAGCGCGGTCGGTGGCATCCGTCTTCGAGTATCCGTGGAGCCGGGCGAGGTAGACGATCTGCTCGAGCACCTTCATCTTCGGGTAGAGACCCCGCTCCTCGGGCATGTACCCGAAGCGGCGGCGCTCCGCCGCCGTGACCTGGGCGCCGTCGAGGGTCACGCTGCCGCCGTCATCGGCGAGCACGCCCAGCACGATGCGCATCGTCGTGGTCTTGCCGGCTCCGTTGCCGCCTACGAACCCGGTGAGCCGGCCGGGTCGAACGTCGAACGACACATCGTCGAGCACGCGCCTCCCGCCGTAGCTCTTCGTGATCCCTCGCAGCTGCAGCATCCTGTCTCCTTCGTCCGTGCTTCCAACGTACGGATGCCGATCACGGTCGGCATCCCCCGGGCGACGGGTCTCGCGCAGGCGTCATCCTCCGCACGGGGGAGACGCGGCCGGGTGACGGGACCGCGTCCTGGCCGCGGAAGCGCTCGCCCCTCCGCTCGCCGTGGACGGACGTCAGCGGCGGGTCACGCCAGCCCGTGGCGGTGTGCGTAGACGACGGCTGCGACCCGGTCCCGCGCGCCCAGCTTCTGCAGGACGTTCGACACGTGGGTCTTCACCGTCGCCTCGCCGATGTACAGGCGCCGGGCGATCTCGGCGTTGCTCATGGCCTGGGCGATGAGGTGCAGGACCTCCGTCTCGCGCTCGGTGAGCTCCGGCTCCGCGGTTCTGCCCGTCGGGCGCAGCGTCGCCGTCGTCTGCGCCACCGGGGCTTCGTGCGCCGCAGCCGCATCGGGCGCGATCGTCGCGAACCGCTCGATCACGCGCCGCGTGACTTCGGGCGCCAGGAGTGCGTCTCCCGCGGCGGCCACACGGACGGCTGCGATCAGCTCTTCGGGTCCGGCGTTCTTGAGCAGGAAGCCGCTTGCGCCGGCGGCGAGGGCTTGGAACAGGTAGTCGTCGCGGTCGAACGTCGTCACGATGACGACGGCTGCCTCCAGGCTCGCGTCCCCGACGATCCGCCGGGTCGCTTCGAGCCCGTCCATGTCGGGCATCTGCACGTCCATGCAGATGACGTCCGGGCGCAGAGCGGATGCCGCAGCAACGGCCTCCATGCCGTTCGACGCCTCGCCCGCCACGACGATGTCGTCCTCGGTCTCGAGGATCATCCGGAATCCTGCGCGCATGACCGCGTGATCGTCGACCAGGAGCACGCGGATGGGCCCCCGCTGATCCGCAGCGGCGCCCGCAGGGACACTCACGCCATGACCTCGGCGCCGTGCGCGACCGGGATCCGGACCCGCACGAGGAAGCCGCCGCGCGCGCGGGGACCGACTTCGAGCGTGCCGCCCGATGCCGCCGCCCGCTCGCGCATCCCGACGATCCCGAGTCCCGGCCGGTCGAGCCAGGCGCCGCGCCCGGTGTTGGTCACTTCGAGTTCGACGTCGTGGGCGCCGTAGCGCAGGCGGACGTCGGCCGCGGCATCCGGCCCGCCGTGCCGTCGAGCATTGGTCAGCGCCTCCTGGGCGATGCGGTACGTGTTGACCTGCACGAGGTCGGAGAGCTCGACGGGCTCGCCGACGATGGTGAGGGTCGTCGGCAGACCGTTCTCGCGCGCATGCTCGACGAGCTGGGGCAGCGCGGACAGACGGATGGTGGTCTCGCTCGGGTCGGTGCCGTCGGAGGTCCGCAGCGTCTCGAGGAGCGTGTGCAGGTCGGCAAGGGCGGAGCGCGCGGAGTTCTCGACGCCCAGCAGCGCCGCCCGCGCGGCGGCGGGATCCCGATCGAGCACCGCGCGAGCGGCGGCGGCCTGAACGCCCATGGCGGAGACGTGGTGTGCGACGACGTCGTGCAGCTCGCGTGCGATCCGCACGCGGTCCAGCGCCACGGCCTGGGCGCTGGTGCGCTCGCGCTCCCGCTCGAGTTCGGCCGTGCGCTCCTGCAGTGCGGCACGCTCCATCGCGGACGCGTAGGCGCGGTCGCCCATGTAGTACGCGCCGCCGAAGAACGCGGCGTTGACCAGGAACTGGATCAGCATGAACGCGACGAATGGCGAGAACACACCGACGCGCGAGAATCCGTCATCGGTGTCTGCGGTCGCGGACTGGAACGTCGTGACCAGAAGCCACAGGAACATCCCGACGATGATGACCACGCGCACGATGGTCGCGCGGCGCCGGTCGTCGACCCACGCCCCGACCGTGTACATGGCGATGAACAGGGCGATGTTGCCGACGTAGATCTCGGGGATGCGCAGGGAGACGCCGGTGAAGAACGCGAGTGCCACCACGACTGCGACGACCTCGGGGAATCGCCGTCTCACCGCCAGCGGTGCGGTGAGCGCCACGGCGTAGGCGAGCGCCCACGTCAGATCGGGGGTGTCGTCGCCGTACACGCCCGACACGGAGCCGAGCGCGGCGCTGAGGATCGCGGCGAGCAGAAGCCCGCCGGCGAGCCAGATGTCGGAGCGGAGCTCCCGCCGCGTCGCGCGTGGGCGCCGGCGCGGGAGAGCAGAGAGTGTCGTTTCGGACATGAGCCCACGCTACGGCCGAGCTTGCGCCTCGACATCCCCCAGCGGATGGAGATCGAACTTGCTATTGACAAGCTTGCTTGCTTTTTGCAAGCATGAGCGGACAAGCTCACCGACCGAAGCGGATCGACTCCCGGCGGAGAAGATCGGGCGGACGCGTGAGTCCGACCGACAAGGAGAAAGCCATGACGAGCATCTTCGTGAACCTGCCCACCACCGACCTCGAGCGAGCCAAGGCGTTCTACACGTCGCTCGGCGCCGACATCAACCCGCTGTTCACCGATGAGAACGCGGCCTGCATCGTCTGGGACGAGAACGTCTACTTCATGGTCCTCACCAAGGAGTACTTCTCGACCTTCACCGAGAAGCAGGTGGCCGACCCCAAGACGCACGCTCAGGCGCTCATCGCCCTGAGCCGCGACTCGCGCGACGACGTCGACACCGTCCTGGCTGCGGGGCTGGCCAATGGCGGCACCGAGCCGAAGCCGGTGCAGGACTACGGCTTCATGTACAGCCGCGATCTGGAGGACCCGGACGGCAACATCCTCGAATTCCTCTACATGGATCCCGAGGCCGCTGCGAAGGGCCCCGAGGTCTACATGGCGGAGCACGCTCAGGCGTAGCACTCGTGGCCACTCGCAGCTACGGACAGTACTGCGGGGTCACGACGGCCGTCGAGCTGATCGGCGAGAGGTGGGCGATGCTCATCGTCCGCGACCTGCTCGTCGGCCCTCGCCGCTACACCGACCTCAAGCAGGGACTGCCCAAGATCCCCACCAACATCCTCTCCGCGCGGCTCAAGGAGCTGCAGGAGGGCGGTGTCGTGCGCCGCGTGCCGCTGATGAACTGCGGCCTCGTGTACGAGCTCACCGATTACGGGCGTCAGCTCGAGCCGATCGTGCTCGCGCTCGGACGGTGGGGCTTCGAGCAGATGGGCGAGCCGGGACCGGACGACATCGTCACCGCGGACTCCTTGACGATGGCGCTGCGGACGGCTTTCCGACCGGATGCCGCAGCCTCACTGCCCGCGGCCGACTACGAGGTGCACGTCGGCGACGTCGCCCTCCGCGTGCAGGTCGACGGCGCAGACCTGCGGATCGCGCAGCTCGCGCCGGTTGCGCCTCCGGTTGGGGGCGCGCGTCCGGCAGGGCGAGCCCGAGCTCGTCTTCGCGGCGGGTCCGGGCATCCGCCGCGTCATCTCCGGTGAGCTGACGCCGGCCGAGGCGATCGACCAGGATGTGCTCGCCGTCGTGGCCGGCGAAGAGACTCTGCTGGAGCGCTTCGCCGAGACCTTCCACATCGACACGGCGGGCGCCGTCTCGCTCGCCGCATGATCGGCGGGTGCCGCGGCATCCGCCCCCTCGAAAGGAGGCGACCATGACCGGTCGCATCTACATCGACCTGTTCACGACCCTCGACGGCGTCGCACAGGCTCCCGGCGGTCCTGATGAGGACCGCGAGTCGGGCTTTCCCTTCGGCGGCTGGCAGGCGCCGCTCATCGGGGAGGTGGACGGCCGATCCATCGGCGAGGGCATCGCCGTCATGGACGCTCTTGTCCTCGGCAGGAAGACGTATGACATCTTCGCGTCCTACTGGCCGAACCACACCGGATCGGATTCCGACATCGCCCGGAAGTTCAACGAGATCCCGAAGTACGTGGCGTCGCGTCATGGGCTGACGCCGGAATGGGCCGGCACGACGCGACTGGGGCAGGATGCCGTCGCCGAGGTCGCCGCCCTTCGCGAGAAGCACGAGCGGATCCACGTGATCGGCAGCGTCGACTTCGTCCAGTCGCTGCTCGCCGCAGACGCCTACGACGAGCTGACCCTGTGGGTGTACCCCGTGGTCCTCGGGCAGGGCAAGAAGGTGTTCCCCGACGGGGCCGCCCCGTCGACCATGAAGCTGCTCGGGCCACCCCTGGTGTCGGCGAAGGGTGCCGTTCTGCTGCGCTACGGCCCGGCCGGCGAGGTGCGCACGGGTGAGATGGGCATCGACGACGGCCGACCCTGACCCGCGCTGGGTCGACCGGCTCAGGGCCGGAAGAACTCGTTGGCGCGGCGGGTCCACAGCAGGACGAGGCCGATCACCACGAGAACGCCCGATACGACTCCGGACCACACCAGCGCCTGCTGGAAGAGGACGACGACCACCGCGGAGATCAGGTCCAGCACGAAGACGATCGTGACGACGATGCGCGCCGGGTTCCTCCCTCGGAGAAGGCCGAGGCTCACCACGATCGTGATGATCCCGAGCGCGAGCTGGACGAGCCCGAACCACAGCGCAGCCGGCGCCATGATCGCGGCGATCAGCAGGAGGATGCCCGCGATGATGTTGACGGCGCCCGAGATCCAGGCGATGACGGCGACGAGGGTGACCGCTCCGGGGCGAGCATCGGCCATGACGGGGCCCTTCCGATCAGCTTCGGGTTCGCCACACCGTAGCGGAGTCCAGGCCCGCAGGGACAGCGCCCGGCGGTCTCAGCCGAAGATCATCGGACGGTCGTCGTCTGCTTCTTCCGCGTCGGGGGAGGTGAGGTCGAGGTCGACCACCACGGGCACGTGGTCGCTCGGAGCCTTGCCCTTGCGTTCGTTCCGGTGGATCGCCGCGCCGGCCACGGCGTTCGCGAACGCGTGCGAGCCGAGGATGAAGTCGATGCGCATCCCTTCGTTCTTGGGGAAGCGCAGCCGCTTGTAGTCCCAGTACGTGTATCCGGTCGGCACGAGTGGACGCACGACGTCCGTCAGGCCGGCCGCCTCGAGCGCCGCGAACGCTTCACGCTCGGGGGGCGAGACGTGGGTCGAGAAGCCGGGGACGACGGCGGGGTCCCCGTTGTCGGCATCCGTCGGCGCGATGTTGAAGTCACCGACGAGGGCGAGCGCGAGATCCGGCGTGGCCGCCAGCGCATCGGTCGTGTACTGCTGCAGCGCGCTCAGCCAGTCGAGCTTGTAGAAGAAGTGCGGGTCGCCGAGCGCACGACCGTTGGGCACGTACAGGCTCCAGATGCGGATCCCGCCGACCGTGGCGCCGATCGCCCGCGCCTCCAGCGGCGCGTCCCCGTCGTCGAGATCCTTCGCGAAGCCGGGCATTCCGGGAAAGGCATATTCCACGTCGGTGAGCTGCTCGCGGCTCGCGATCGCGACGCCGTTCCACTGCGAGAAGCCGTGCGCCTCCACGTGGTAGCCGGCGTCCTCGAACAGTTCGAAGGGGAACTGCTCGGCCTTGCACTTGATCTCCTGCATGGCCAGGACGTCGAGCGACTCGCGCACCGCGAAGTCGACGATCCGGTCGACCCGGGCACGGACGGAGTTGACGTTCCACGTGGCAAGCCGCATGGAACCAGCCTACGGCGCGCCGCCGACGCGCTCGCGTGCTGGTCGCGGGAGGAATGCGTCCAAACCTTGTCGGATCGGCGCGTCACGCGGCCCCTTCGGTACTTCTCGTCGCGGCGGATCGCTACAGCTCGCGGCGCAGCGCCGGCAGGCGCTCGTCGAACGCCTGCACCCGTGAGCGGGTGCGGCCGGGCTCTCCGAGATCCCTGAGCGACAGCATCCCGGGATCACCGCGTTCGATGCCGGCCGCGATGCGGTCCGACGCGCGCCGCATGCGATCGGCTACCGCGTCCAGGAGCGCCCGCGGATCGACGCCGCCGTACGCCTCGGCCGCGATCGCGACGCGGCGGGCGGCATCCGTCCCCGGCGTCTCGCGGAAGAGGGGAACGCCGCTCCAGCAGAGGAATGCCAGGTCGTCGAGCGGATCGCCCGGGCCCGCCTGGTCCCAGTCGATCATCCCGACGAACCGGCCGTCGGCCACGATCCAGTTGTACGCCCCGGTGTCGTTGTGGCAGATGAGCTGCCCGGGCTCGAGTGCGGCGGCGGTCTGGCGCCAGGTGCGCACTCCGGGTTCGTACGTGCGCACCGAGTCGTGGAACCGGCGCAGCCATGCCGCGGCATCCCGGAGGACGTCGTCGGGTGCCTGGTCGTCGTCGACCGCGACCGTGTCGCCCACGAGGTAGGTCAGCACCTCACGCCCGTCGGCGTCGTAGCCGACCACGTGCGGGATGCCGTCGAGCCCCGCGCGCTCCAGATGCGCCAGCAGATCGTGCACCGCCGGGGTCCACGTGCCGGTCGGCCGGTGGACGGTCTGCCCGCGCTCCGGGTCGTCGTCGCGCCAGACGCCGCCCGACCCGCCCGGCAGATGCTCCACCCGTCGAGGCTATCCCGGGCGGCTTCATGCGCATCCGTAAACTCGAGGTATGACCGCCGCCTCCACGCCCGAACTTGAAGCCGACCGCCAGGCCCTCATCTCCCTGATCAAGGACGAAGCGGTGTTCCACGGCGACTTCACCCTCTCCAGCGGGAAAAAGGCGACCTACTACGTCGACATGCGCAAGCTCACGCTCGACCACCGTGCGGCCCCTGCGATAGGGCGCATCATGCTCGACCTCGTCCGCGATGTCGACGGCGTCGTCGCCGTCGGCGGTCTGACGCTCGGCGCCGACCCGATCGCGAACGCGGTGATGCACGAGTCCGCGCGCACCGACGCCCCGCTCGACGCGTTCGTCGTGCGAAAGGAGCCCAAGGACCACGGCCGTGGCCGCCAGGTCGAAGGGGCGGATGTCGCGGGCAAGCGCGTCGTCGTGCTGGAAGACACTTCGACCACAGGCCAGTCGGCGCTCAAGGCGGTCGAGGCGCTGCGACGCGAGGGCGCCGAGCCCATCGCGGTCGCGGTCATCGTCGACCGGAAGACCGGCGCGCAGGCAGCGGTCGAGGCCGAGGGTCTCGCTTGGCTCGCCGCGATCGACCTCGACGACCTCGGTCTCAGCCCGCAGTAGTCGGCGCGTCAGCGCGCTTCGTCTCCTCGCTGCGCTCGTCGCTCAGCGACCGAGGGAGCTGGTCGTTGAGCGCCCTTCGTCTCGCTTCGCTCGCTCGCGGAGCCAGCGCGCGCGTTCAGCGTTCGCTCGCTTCGTCGCAGGAACCGCGAAGCGAGACGAAACGCCCCGACAGCCGGCTCAGTCGTCCTTGCGGTTGCTGCGGATGTACTGCCAGACGAACACGATGAGCGTCCCGACCAGGACGATCGCGGTCGTGGCGAACAGCAGCGTCTGCTCGAATTCGGTCATGGACGCCTCCCCTCGGCGGAGTCTGAGACCAGCTTGGCGATGCGCGCCGAGCGGGTCTCGGGCCGGCGCGCCGAGTCGACCGCCGCGATGCCCATCTTGCGCGCCGAGGGCGGGAATGCATCCCATCCCGCGCGAGCCGCGGGGTCGGCATCCAGCGCCGCGGCGAGGTCGTCGGGCTCACGAAGAGCCTCGGCGTTGTCGAGCACCGTCCACGCTCCGTTCGCCTTCGCGACCTCGATAGCGCGGCGGCCCGGCTCGGCCATGAGCCCGCGCTCCTCGAGCAGGATCACGCGCGCCTTGTTCGTGGCCGCCCATGCGCTGGACGGGCGGCGCGGGGCGAACCACAGGCCGCCGGTCTCCTCGTCGAAGCTGCGGACGGGACCGTCGATCCACCCGAAGCAGAGCGCCTGCAGGATCGCGTCCTCGTAGCCGATGGCCGCCAGGGTCGCACCGGGGCGCGCGCGCACCAGCCAGGCTCCCTTCGAGGTCGTGTGGTTCTGCTCGAGCCACGCGCGCCAGGCCGCGGCATCCGCCGCCAGAACCTTCTCACCGTCCTCGAGTGCACCCATCAGCGACCGACCGTCCTCACAGCACGTCCGACTCGGGAAGATCGGTCTCGACCGGCCCGTCCGCCAGCAGATCGGCGACCGAGTTCAGCACTTCGTCGGGCCGGAAGGGATACCGCTCGATCTCGGCGGCGTCGCTGATGCCGGTGAGCACGAGGACCGTGTGCAGGCCCGCCTCGATGCCGGCGACGATGTCGGTGTCCATGCGGTCGCCGATCATTCCGGTGTTCTCGGAGTGCGCCCCGATGCGGTTCAGGGCCGACCGGAACATCATCGGGTTCGGCTTGCCGACGATGTAGGGCTCTTTGCCGATCGCCTTCGTGATGAGCGCGGTGATCGCACCGGTCGCTGGGAGGACCCCGTCCACCGAGGGACCGGTCGCGTCGGGGTTGGTCGCGATGAAACGGGCGCCCGCGGCGATGAAGCGGATCGCCTTCGTGATCGCCTCGAACGAGTAGTTGCGGGTCTCGCCGACCACCACGTAATCGGGGTCGGTCTCGGTCATGATGAAGCCGGCTTCGTGCAGGGCGGTCGTGAGGCCGGCCTCGCCGATGACGAACGCGCTCGCGCCGGGTGCTTGGCTGTGCAGGAAGTCGGCGGTGGCCATAGCGGATGTCCAGATGGATGCCTCGGGCACGACCAGCCCGGATGCGCGCAGCCTCGCACTCAGGTCGCGCGGCGTGAAGATCGAGTTGTTCGTCAGCACCAGGAACGGCGTGCCCTCGTCTCGCCACTGCTGCAGCAGCCGGGATGCGCCGGGAATCGGGGTGTTCTCGTGGACGAGGACGCCGTCCATGTCTGTCAGCCAGCATTCGATGTCGGCGCGGGTCCGCATGCGCTCAGCCTATCCGGCGGCCACGACGCGAACCGCGGCGGACGGGCGAAGTCACCGCGACTTCCGGGCCCTGCGGCGCGCCGCAGCGGCAACCGCCGTAGGGTCGAAGACGTGGCGCGAGAGCAGGCGTGGGACCCCAGGGACCTCCCCGACCTGACCGGTCGTTCCTATCTGGTCACCGGCGCGAACCGCGGTCTCGGCTACTTCGCCAGCGAGCAGCTCGTGCGCGCCGGCGGTCGCGTGTTCATGACCGGCCGCAGCCCGAACCGGCTCATGGCGGCGCGCGCCGCGCTGCGCCGGCGGGTCGAGGACGCCGGCGACCGCATCGAGACCCTGCTGCTGGATACGAGCAACCTGGGTTCGGTGCGCGCGGCCGCCGCGACGGTCGGCGGTCGAGGTCGGCTCGACGGGCTGCTCCTGAACGCGGGCATCGTGCACCCCCCGAAGGAGCGGGAGACCACCGGAGACGGGCACGAGGTCGTCTTCGCGACGAACGTCCTCGGCCACTTCGCGCTCGCCGGGGCGCTGCTCACGCCGCTCGCCCGTGCATCCGGACGGATGGTGTGGCTCGGCAGCATGTCGACGTCGATGTGGCGGTACGACCCCGTCGATCCCCAGCTCATCGACGACTACAGCGGGTGGCGTGCATACGTGCAGTCGAAGGTCGCCTCCGCGGCGCTCGGCCTCGAGGCGGACCGGCGGCTGCGGGCCGCCGGAGTACCGGTCGCGAGCGTCGTAGCGCACCCGGGGTACTCCGTGAGCGGGCGGACGCCCGGCATCCGCGGGGTGAACGAGCCGTCGCGGCTCGGACGGTTCGCCGACAACCTGCAGTTCGCGATCACGCAGTCCAAGGAGCACGGCGCCTGGCCGCTCGTGCGGGCGCTCATCGACCCGGAGGTCGAGGGCGGGCAGTTCTGGGGCCCGAGATTCGTCACGCGCGGTGAACCGCACAGGGGCACGGCATCCAGGATCAGTCGCGACACGGAGATCGCCGCGCGCGTCTGGAGCGTCTGCGAGGACGCGACGGGCGTCCGCTGGTCGTTCGCGAAGGCCGCAACGGCTGCGCGCGCCGCTTCGTGAGGGCGCCTCGACGACAGCGGTGCTCAGGCGCTGAGCCAGACCGCATCCGCCGCTGCAGAGGGAAGCGCGACATCGACGTCATCGACGCGGAGGGTCGCGGCATCCGCCACGGTGACCTCGGCGCCCACCGCCACGCCCGCGGCTTCGACCGCGCGGAGCAGCTCGGGGTCGCGGTCGCTCACCCGCAGCACCCGCCCCGCGTGACCCGGTGCGGCGGCGGCGAGCAGCACGAACGGCTCGCGGTGAACCCGCCCCTCGGCATCCGGGATCGCGTCGCCGTGCGGATCGAACCTCGGCCGGCCCAGTCGGGCGTCTATGCCCTCCAGCAGGCGGTCGCTGATCGCGTGCTCCAGAACCTCGGCTTCATCGTGGACCTCGTCCCACGCGTAGCCGAACTCCTGGACCAGCCAGGTCTCGATCAGGCGGTGCCGGCGGATGATCGAGGCCGCACGCTGCTCGCCCTCGGCCGTCAGCGAGATCGGACCGTACGGCCGATGCGTCACGAGTCCCTGCGCGGCGAGCTTCTGCACCATCTCGGTCACGCTCGAGGGCGCGAGCCCGAGCTCGGCGGCCAGCTGCGACGGCGTGATGCGATCGTCCTGCCACTCGGTGTGGTGGTAGATCGTCTTGAGGTAGTCGTCGACGGCGGGGGAGGCCACGCGCCCAGGCTACCGGCGGTCGGGTGAACTCACGGACCCGGTCACGACCCCGTGAGCACGAGCCACAGGAGCACGCCGTTCAGCGTGATGAGGAAGACGGATGCCGCGACCCCGGCGGCCGTCGTCACGACGCGGTTGCGGTACCGACCCAGGGTGCGGTGCTGAGCGGTGAGGACGACGAGTGGGATGAGCGCGAACGGGATGCCGAACGACAGCACGACCTGGCTCAACACGAGGGCCAGCGTCGGGTCGACGCCGATCGCGAGGATCGCCAACGCGGGGATCAGCGTGACCAGACGCCGGGCGATCAGCGGAATGCGGACGTGGAGGAGGCCGTGCATGATCTCCGCACCCGCGTAGGCGCCGACGGAGGTCGAGGCCAGACCGCTGGCGAGCAGCCCTACCGCGAACAGCGTCGCGACCACCGGGCTGATGCCGACGCTCAGCGCCGCGTACGCCCCCTCCAGCGTGTCGGTGCCGTCGACCCCGGCCAGGTTGGCGGCGGCGAGCAGCAGGATGCAGAGGTTGACCGTTCCGGCGATCAGCATCGCGATGCTGACGTCCCACTTCGTGGCACGCAGCAGTCGTGAGGTCGAGATGCCGCGCAGCTCTTCGAGCGGTGCGGGCGTGCGCGAGCCGGGGCCGATGTCTGCGGCACCTGCCGGCGTCGTGGGCGGGGCGAAACGGTCACGGGCGAGCGCGCTGTGCGCGTAGATCGCGTGCGGCATGATCGTCGCGCCGAGGATGGATGCCGCCAGCAGCACCGAGCCGGTTCCCTCGAAGCGGGGGACCAGACCCGCGGCGACGCCCGCCGGGTCGGGCGGGGCGATGAACACGCCGAACGTGAAGCCGATCGCGATGATGGCGACCAGGCCGATCACGACGAACTCGAACGTCCGCGGCCCGCGCCGCGACTGGACGACGAGCAGGATGAGCGAGACCGTGCCCGTGATGACCCCGCCCCACAGCAGCGGGACGCCGAAGAGCAGGTTGAGCGCGACGGCGCCGCCGATCACCTCGGCGATGTCGGTCGCCATCGCGACGAGCTCGGCCTGCAGCCAGTACGCGCGCCGGGCCCACGGATTGCGGATGCGGTCGCCGAGAGTCTCCGGGAGGCTGCGGCCCGTGACGATGCCGAGCTTGGCCGAAAGGTACTGGATGAGCCACGCCATCACATTGCCGAGCACGACGACCCAGACCAGGAGGTACCCGAAGCGCGCGCCGGCGGTCATGTTGCTCGCGACGTTCCCGGGGTCGAGGTAGGCGACGCCCGCGACGAGTGCAGGTCCGATCAGCCAGGCGAGCCGGGCCGTGGAGCGGGGCGCACGCCGGGGGACGGGCCGCGGCCCGCGGCGGGAGGGGACGTCGACGTCCACGACAGTTTTCGGCACACCGAAATCATAGGACAGTTTTCGGTGGACCGAAATAGCCGCGCGGCGCGTCGAGCCTGAAGACGGCGAGGGGACACACCCCCGATATCCTGGGCCGGTGACCGTCGAGATGCCCGCCGAACCGGTCGAGCCGGCACCCTCCGCCGGTGACGGATCGGCGGCTCGCCACGAGGGCGAACTCTCGCACGGCGTCGGCCCGTGGCCGGGCGGACCCGACGAGTGGCCCGACGATCCGCGTCTGGACCGCGAACTGCTCGCCGGCGGAGACACCCGCAACGTCGTGGACGAGTACCGCTACTGGCGGATGGACGCGATCGTCGCCGATCTGGACGGGCGGCGGCATCCGTTCCATGTCGCGATCGAGAACTGGCAGCACGACATGAACATCGGCTCGATCGTTCGAAGCGCCAACGCGTTCCTCGCCACCGAGGTGCACATCATCGGCCGTCGACGCTGGAATCGCCGCGGCGCCATGGTCACCGACCGCTACCAGCACGTGCGCCACCACGAGGATGTCGCAGCCTTCGCCGCATGGGCGGACGCCGCATCACTTCCGATCATCGCGGTCGACAACCTGCCCGGCGCCGTGCCGGTCGACCGCGCCGACCTGCCGCAGCGGTGCGTGCTCCTGTTCGGCCAGGAGGGACCCGGGCTGTCGGAGGAGGCGCTGGCCGCGGCATCCGCGAGCATTGAGATCACCCAGTACGGCTCGACGCGCTCCATCAACGCGTCGGCCGCTGCCGCCGTCGTGATGTACGAGTGGTGCCGCCGCTGGGCGTCCTCCGCCTAGGCGCCCGTTACGCTCCCGACGTCATCCAGGCTGCCCCGCGCACTCGCCAGCCCAGAGTGGCCAGGCGCGCGAGCATGTAGACGCCGAAGAACGCGACTGAGAGCCACGCGAGACCGGCCGCCCCGGCGGCGCCCACCACGGCGAGGATCACGAGTGCCGGAACGAACGGCACGAGGTTGAGCACCCCGGCGATCGCGAGGTACTTCGCGTCGCCCGCTCCGATCAGCACCCCGTCGAGGACGAAGACGACGCCGCACACGGGCTGCGCGACGGCGAGCACGATGAGTGCGGGCTGGATGAGTGCCGCGAGGGCGGCATCCCCCGTGAAGAGCAGTCCGATCACGCCGGAGAGCGCGCCGATCACCGCGCCCACCACGACGCCGAACCAGACTCCCCATGCCACGGTCCTGCCGAGGGTGCGCTGGACCTCGTGGGTGTCTCCTGCGCCGAGCCCCTTGCCGATCAGCGCCTGGGCTGCGATCGCGAGCGCGTCGAGCGCGAACGCCGCAGTCGAGAAGATCGTGAACGCGACCTGCCAGCCGGCGAGTTCTTCCGTGCCGAGCGCGGTCGCGACGAACACGGTCGCGAGCAGTGCTGCCCGCAGCGACAGCGTCCGCAGGAAGAGCCAGCCGCCCGAGCGGGCAGACCCTCGCACGCCCTCGCGCTGGGGACGGATGGATGCGTCGTGACGTCGCGCGAGCCTGCCGATCACGACGACGTAGGCGGCGACCATTCCCCACTGGGCGACGACGGTGCCGAAGGCCGACCCGCCGATGCCCCAGCCGAGTCCGTAGATGAACGCCCAGTTGAGCAGGGCGTTCGCGCCGAATCCGAGCCCGGCGATCCACAGCGGGGTCACCGTGTCCTGCATTCCCCGGAGGAGCCCGGTCGCTGCGAAGACGATGAGCATCGCGGGCAGGCCCCACATCGAGATGCCGAGGTAGATCTCGGCATCTCGGGCGACCTCGGGAGTGGCTCCGAACAGCCCGACGAGCACCGGCGTGGCGAGGTAGCCGACGAGCGCGAGGACCGCACCGATGCCGAGCGCGAGCCACATCCCATCGATGCCGACCGAGACCGCCCGGGTCGGGTCGCCCGCGCCGAACCTGCGCGCGACAGCCGGAGTCGTCGCGTACGCGAGGAAGACCATGAGACCGACGATCGTCTGCAGCACGGCCGACGCGATGCCGAGGCCCGCGAGCGGCGTGACCCCGAGATGACCGACCAGCGCGGAGTCGACGATGAGGAAGAGCGGCTCCGCGACGAGCGAGCCGAGCGCGGGGACGGCAAGCCGCAGGATGTCGCGGTTCAGCGTGTCGCGGGGGCTCGTCACCCTTCGAGCTTAGGAGCGGTCGCGGTCGCCGCAGGCCCATCCCCAGACGGTCTGCTAGGGGGTCTGCGGACGCATATCCTTTACCCATGACCGATTCCCGATCTGGGCTCGCGCTCGACGAACTCAGTGCTGAGATCCGCCCGCAGGATGACCTGTTCCGCCATGTCAACGGCGCGTGGCTGGAACGCACGGAGATCCCCGAGGACAAGGCTCGGTGGGGCTCGTTCCACCTGATCGCGGAGCAGGCCGAGAAGGACGTACACGCGATCGTCGAGGAGACGCAGGACGCGGAGCCGGGCACCGAGTCGCGCAAGATCGGCGACCTGTACACGAGCTTCATGGACACGGAGCGCATCGCCGAGCTCGGGGCATCTCCGCTCCTCGATCAGCTGGCGCGGGTCGACGCCATCTCGTCCATCCCGGCGCTGCTGCGGACCCTCGGCGAACTCGAGCGCGACGGCATCGGGGGTCTCATCGGCCTGTACGTCGAGCCCGATCCGGGCAACCCGCAGCGCTACGTCCCGTTCCTCGTGCAGGGCGGGCTGTCGCTGCCCGACGAGAGCTATTACCGCCTCGACAACTTCGCCGACCTGCGCGTCACCTATCGCGGGCATATCCAGCGGATGCTCGAGCTGGCCGGTGTCGACGATGATTCGACAGAGCCCGGCAAGAGTGCCGCGGCATCCGCCGACCGGATCTTCGCCCTCGAGACCGAGCTGGCCACCCACCACTGGGACAACGTCAAGAGCCGAGATGCGGTCGCGACCTACAACCTGATGAGCTGGGACGCGGTGCTCGAACTCGCCGGCGTCGACCTGCACCCGTGGCTCGAGGGCACCGCACCCGGCCGCGAGGAGACGTTCGCCGAGGCGAACGTCTACCAGCCCAGCTTCCTCGAGGGCCTCGGCTCGCTTCTGGTCCAGGAGCGGCTTGAGGACTGGAAGGCGTGGCTCCGCTTCCGCATCGTCCACGGCGCGGCCGCTTTCCTGTCCGACCCGTTCGTGGAGGAGAACTTCGCGTTCTACGGCACGCAGCTGACCGGCGTGCCCGTCAACCGGGAGCGCTGGAAGCGCGGTGTGGGCCTGGCCGAAGCCGCGATGGGCGAGGCGATCGGACGCGTCTACGTCGAGCGCCACTTCCCGCCGGCGGCCAAAGTCGCGATGGACGAGCTCGTCGCGAACCTCATCGAGGCGTACCGGCAGAGCATCGCCGATCTCGAGTGGATGAGCCCCGAGACGCGCGAGCGCGCGCTGGCCAAGCTCGATGCGTTCACTCCGAAGATCGGGTACCCGGTGAAGTGGCGGGACTACTCGACCCTCGAGATCGACGCCTTCGACCTCGTCGGCAACGTCCGTCGTGCCCACATCCACGAGCACGACCGCCAGATCGGTCGCATCGGCGAGCCCGTCGACCGCGACGAGTGGTACATGACGCCCCAGACCGTCAACGCGTACTACAACCCGCTGATGAACGAGATCGTGTTCCCGGCTGCGATCCTGCAGCATCCGTTCTTCGAGGCGGATCGAGACGCTGCGGCGAACTACGGCGGCATCGGCGCCGTGATCGGCCACGAGGTCGGCCACGGCTTCGACGACCAGGGCAGCCGGTTCGACGGCGACGGGTCGCTGCGCGACTGGTGGACCGATGCCGACCGCGCGGCCTTCGAAGAGCGCACCAGCGTGCTCGTCGAGCAGTTCAACGCGCTGACGCCCCGCGGACTCTCCGGTGAGTACGTCGTCAACGGTGCGCTCACGATCGGCGAGAACATCGGCGACCTCGGCGGCCTCGGTATCGCGATCAAGGCCTACGAGCTCTCGCTGGACGGCACCGAGCCGCCCGTGATCGACGGGTACACCGGCATCCAGCGCCTGCTGCTGTCGTGGGCGCAGATCTGGCAGCAGAAGGGCCGGGATGCCGAGACCATCAGGCTGCTGACGATCGACCCGCACTCTCCCAACGAGTTCCGCTGCAACCAGATCGTCCGGAACATCGACGCGTTCTACGACGCTTTCGAGGTAACGGAGTCGGACGAGCTATGGCTCGACTCCGACAAACGCGTCACAATCTGGTGACACCATCCGCGCCAGTCACCCGACCGAGCGCGGACTTCCGAAACACCGCACAACCGAATACGCGCCATCCGATGCTTTCCCCCGCGCCGCACGGCGCATCCCCTCATTCCCCCTCACACCGGAAGGAATCCTGGTGGGCATTGCCCCTGAGCCCAAACGGGACGCAGAGTCGCTACGGGGGTCGCGACGAAGCAGCCGACGACTCCCGCGCCGCGCGGCGGTCGGCAGAAGATCATTCGCGTCGACGCTGAAGGCGCTCGACGAGCTGGCCACATCCGGCGCACGCATCTCCGTGCGCATCACCGATCTCGATCGGGGCACCACAGTGCTCGCGGGCGACGACTTCGTGATGCTGCCGGTCGCGGGCCTGGGCGTGGTGCCTCTGCTCATCGACGTTGCGGCCGCGTTCGAGTCGGGGGCGCTGGACCCGCTCGAGATCATCGAACGGTCCTCGCTCGACCCGGTTGCGGTCGGTGGTGTCTGGCAGCACCTCAAGGCGCCCGCCCTGCCGCTGACCGACCTCGCGGTCCTGACCGCATCGACCGGCGACGCCCTGGCCGCGAACGCGCTGATCGCGCGCGTCGGCCTGCCCGCCGTGCGGGCCCGGATCGAGCAGCTCGGCTTGGCACGTTCGGCACTGCTGGACCGCTTCCGCGACGAGCGCGGACCCGACGATGCGCCGCACTTCGCGCTCGGCTCGGCGCGCGAGCTCGCCGAGCTGTTCGCAGCGCTCGTGAACTCGCAGGTCGTCTCCGCCGGGGTGAGCGCTCAGGTCGCCGAATGGCTCAGCCTCAACCACGACCTCTCGCTCGTCGCGTCGGCGTCGGGCCTTGACCCGTTCTCGCACGAGAACGACGAGCACGGACTCCTCTTCATCAACAAGACAGGTCGGGATGCCGGCATCCGCGTCGAGGCCGGAGTGCTGGCCGGGCCGCGAGCCGGGGTCTCGTACGCGCTGATCGTGTGCTTCGACGACCTCTCGATCACGCACCGGCTGCGCGCGCACGAGGCGTTCCGCATTCTGGGTACGGACCTGATGGAGTACGTGTTTTGAGTCGGCTCGGATCAATGCCGCGCAGCGGCGTTGATGCGAGATCGACTCAACGCTGAGCGAGGAGCGCAGCGACGAGACGAAGCGACGAGACGAAGCGCCCTTCGTCTCGCTGCGCTCGCTCAGGGACCGGGACCGGATCGGGTGCGGCCATTTATCTTGCGAGACCCCGCGCCGCGCGAGGAGCGCAGCGACGAGACGAAGCGCTGGGTCGGTCGGCATGCAGCACGCGTCGCGCTACGAACGAACGGGGCTGCCTGAGACCGGAGTTCCGGCCTGGAGCGAGTGCCGCGCGCGTCGCAGGTAGTCCGCGAAGGCTGCGCCCTCATCGTCGGTGAAGCCCGACATCAGGAGCTCCTCCAGTTCGGCAACACGAGGGCTCGCCTGGGCGATCGCCTCCTCGCCCGCGTCGGTGATGTACAGCAGCAGCCTGCGAGCGTGCCCCGGGTCACGTTCCCGGCGCACGAGCCCGGCATCCAGCATCGGGTCCATGGTCTGAGCCATGCTCTGAGCGCGCACGAACGAGCGCCGTGCCAGCTCGGAACTGGTGATGCCCGGCCGGCGCTCGAGCACGGTGAGTGCGGTGTACTGAGCGGTCGTCATCCCCGCCGCGGCGCACGCAGCCTCGATGTACGGACGCAGCGCGAGCTCGAGCTGTTTGATGACATAAGTGAAGTTGCTGTGTTCCATCCCGCCCCTTTGGGTCCCGCCACGTTCAGGGTAACGCCCGGCCCGCGCGGGTCACCGGGCGACGAACGAATGCTCCGCAAGAAGGACCGTACGCAATGCGTCCGCATAGTCGCAATGCGTAAACTTCCAGGTTTGCAGTGCTAGCCTGCCTGCGTGACTGAAACAACGAAGCTTCAGGTAGGCATCTTCGCCGGAGGTGAAGTCTCCGCCGCCACCGGCGGATGGCTCACGATCGAGAATCCGTTCGATCGCACGATCGTCGGTGAGGCTCCCGACGGCAGCCCGGACGACGTCGATCGTGCGGTGCGTGCTGCGCGCGACGCGTTCGACCGTGGTCCGTGGCCGCGGCTCACCCCTGCCGAGCGCGCAGCGTGGATCGACCGCCTCGCGGACGAGATCGAAGCCCGCGGTGCCGACACGGCTGACCTCGTGACGGCCGAGATCGGCCAGCCGATCTCCCTTGCCAGGGCGATGAACGCGGCTCGTCCGGTGCAGCACCTGCGCTATTACGCTCGCCTCGCGCGGGAGCTCCACGTGGAGCAGGAGCGTCCGAACGTAGACCGCGAGGGCAGCTCGCTGCTTCTGCGCCAGCCCGTCGGGGTCGCGGCCCTCATCGTTCCCTGGAACCATCCGCAGTCGTCCACGACGCTGAAGCTCGGCCCGGCGCTCGCCGCGGGCTGCACGGTCGTCATCAAGCCCGCGGCCGAATCACCGCTCGACATCTTCAACCTGGCCGCCGCGAGCCAGGCGATCGGTCTCCCACCCGGCGTCATCAACATCGTGACGGGCGGCCGAGAGACGGGCCGGTCGCTCGTGGCCCATCCCGGGGTCGACAAGGTCGCGTTCACCGGTTCCACCGCGGCCGGCCGCCACATCGCCGCGGCGGCGGGGGAGCGGCTCATTCCTGCCACCCTCGAGCTCGGCGGCAAGTCCGCGGCGGTCCTCCTGGACGACGCCGACCTCGATCAGGTCATGACGAGTCTGCGTTACGGCTCGTTCGGCAACACCGGGCAGAACTGCGTCTCGCTCTCCCGGATCCTGGTCCCGGCCCATCGCCATGACAGCGTCGTCGACCGCCTGGTCGATCTCGCCCGAAGCCTGCCGATGGGAGACCCGAAGGACGCCACGACCGAGGTCGGACCACTTGTGTCGGCGGCTGCGCTCGCGCGGGTGTCGGCCATGGTGGACCGGGCCGTGGCAGCAGGGGCGGCCGTGCTCGCCGGCGATACACCCGCTCCGAACGACGGCTACTTCTATGCACCGCGCGTCATCACCGGCGCCGAGGTCGACAGTGAGATCGCGCAGCACGAGATCTTCGGGCCCGCGATCACGGTGCATGCCTATGAGGACGTCGATGAGGCGATCCGCATCGCCAATGCCACCGCCTACGGTCTGGGCGGCGCCGTCTTCGGCACTGACGAAGACGCCGCCCTCTCGGTGG
This sequence comes from uncultured Actinomycetota bacterium, assembly GCA_963713325.1. Classification (GTDB taxonomy): domain Bacteria; phylum Actinomycetota; class Actinomycetes; order Actinomycetales; family Microbacteriaceae; genus Microbacterium. Next base: position 16,850 of record CAVQLL010000001.1, on the reverse strand, counting down.
CACGACGCCTGAGGACTGGATCGATGGGGATAAACGGCTACCGGCCCGACCTCGGCTCCCCGTTCGGCGGAGTGAAGGATTCGGGACTCGGTCGCGAGTTCGGTCCGGAGGCGATCGAGAACTACCGCGAAAGCACGTCGATCTTCCGGTAGTTTCAGGTAACCTGATACGTAGCATCGTCGCTCGACGCGATGGCAGCCCGGGTGGTCGGCTCATCGCAACAATCTCAAGGAGGAGCCATGCCCATCACGTCCCGCGCCGCGATCGTCCGGCAGACACCGGGAGAGTTCGAGATCGCCGATGTGGTCGTCGGCGACCCGCGGCAGAACGAACTCCGCGTCCGCATGGTCGCCGCCGGCATGTGCCACTCCGATTACCACATGATGACCGGGGACAGCGTCGCCGGACACTTGCCGATGGTCTGCGGGCACGAGGGCACTGGCATCGTCGAGTCGGTCGGACCGAACACGCCCGACTGGGAAGTCGGCGACGCCGTCGTCTTCACCTGGATCCCGAGCTGCGGCAAGTGCAGGTGGTGCACGACGGGAATGACGAACCTGTGCGACCGCGGGCGGTACCTGCTCGCAGGACATCGCTTCGACGACGAGGACAGCTACCGATTCAGCTTGCCGGATGGCACGCCCATCGGGCAGATGTGCCAGGTCGGATCATTTTCCGAGCACACGCTGGTCTCGGCCGACTCGGCGATCAAATTGCCCGCAGGCGCCGACCTGGAGACGTTCTGGCTGCTCGGCTGCGGCGTCGGCACGGGATGGGGAAGCGCGGTCTACGCCGCCGAGACGAAGCCCGGGGATGTCGTGATCGTCATGGGTGTCGGCGGCGTCGGAATCAACGCGGTGCAGGGTGCCGCCCACGCCGGCGCGCTGGCCGTGATCGCCGTCGACCCCGTGGAGCTCAAACGCGATACCGCCCTCGCGATGGGCGCGACGCACGCCTACGCGACGATGGATGAGGCCGCGGACTACGCGCGATCGATAACGAACGGCCAAGGCGCTGACAGCGCGATCGTCACCGTCGGCGTGGTGGAGGGCGTGCACGTCGCCCAGGCGGTGGCGGCGATCCGAAAGGCGGGAATCGCCGTTATCACAGGAGTCGCCTCCGATCGCGAGACCAGCATCCCGATCAGCCCACTCGAACTGACCCGCTACCAGAAGCGCATCCAGGGCACGATCTACGGCCACGCCAACCCGCGCGCCGACATCCCGAAGCAGATCCAGCTCTACGAAGCGGGACGGCTGAAGCTCGACGAGCTGATCACGCGCATGTACACCCTGGATGAGATCAATCAGGGTTATCGCGACATGCTCGAGGGCCGCAACATCCGCGGCGGCATCCTCTTCTGATCTGTCGCCCGCGCTGCACACGTGCGGGTTCAGCCTGCTGAGCGCGCGATCGGCTGGCCCCGCTCGTTGCTGTGCGCAGGGTTCGCGACGCGCGAGTGGGGGCTGCTGGATGGCGCGATCGGTCGGTGCTTCGCCGTGCGACGGCGCGACCACTTGGCGCGATCGGCTGTTTCAGGTAACCTGACATTGAGGGTGACGACGCCCTCGTGACCACACGCGATGAAGCGAGAAGAGGACTTCCCATGACCGCTACGGCAGTGTCTGTGACCGTCGACGAGCTGCCCGACCTGGAGGGCCGAACCTTCGGTCCCTCGAGCTGGCGGGTGGTGACGCAGGAGGACGTGAACGTCTATGCGCAGCTCTCCGGTGACGACAATCCCATCCACCTCGACGCGGACTACGCGGCATCCACCCCGTTCGGCACGCGCATCGCACACGGCCTCCTGACGCTCGGCCTGGTCGTGCCGCTCATGCGCGAAGTGTTCAAGGTCAGCGGCGCCGGCATGGGCATCAACTACGGGATGAACAAGGTGCGGTTTCCGGCCCCCGTGCCCGTGGGCTCGCGGATCCGCGTGACCGGCGAGGTGGCGAAGGTCACGGACATCGGCGGCGGGTGGCAGCTGGAGGTTCCGGTGACGTTCGAAGTCGACGGCAGCGCGAAGCCGGCGTGCGTCGCCGAACTCGTCCTGAGGTACTACAAGTGAGCGCGCCGATCCGCCTCGACGGCAAGGTCGCCATCGTAACGGGCGCGGGCCGCAGCCTCGGCCGCGCGTACGCGCTCGCTCTCGCAGAGGCAGGAGCGGCCGTCGTGGTGAACGACGTCGACGCCGCCACCGCCGAGCAGACCGTCACCGACATCCAGGCCGCGGGCGGACGGGCGGTTGCGGTCGTCGCGCCGGTCGGGCCGGCCGAGACCGCCGACGAACTGGTCCGCACCGCCGTGGCCGAGTTCGGTCGCGTCGACGTACTCGTGGCGAATGCCGGTGTGCTGCGCGATCGCGTGCTGTGGAAGATGGACGACGGCGAATTCGACGCCGTCATCGAGACGCATCTGCGAGGGTCGTTCACGTGCGGGCGCGCCGCCGCGGTCGCGATGCGAGAGCACGGGGAGGGCGGTCGCATCATCCTCATCGGCTCGCCCGCTGGCCAGTTCGGCAGCTTCGGTCAGACGAACTACGCCACCGCCAAAGCGGGTCTCGTCGCGATGGCGCGCACCTGGTCGCTCGAGCTTGCGCGCGCCGGCATAACAGCCAACGCCGTCATCCCGACCGCCCTGTCGCCGATGACCGCGACGATCCCGGCCTACACGCAGGTCTACGAAGACTACGTCGCGGGCGCGGAGATCCCCGTCGAGTACCGGCGCGACCACGCGCTCGGCACTCCCGAGGATGTGGCCTCCCTCATCGTCTGGCTGGCGTCGGATGCGGCGGCCGGGGTCACCGGCCAGGCCATCGGCATCGGCGGCGACCGCCTCACCCTCTACGCACATCCCGCCGTGCTGCGCACGCTCGACCACGACGGCGGGTGGACGCCCGAGGAGATCGGCGACGCCTGGGGCTCGGAACTGGCCGCCGACGCGCAGCACTCCGGACCGCCGCAGAACTGACCATGCGCGGACACTACGCAGATCTGTGGCAGGCGGTTGCTCGCGCCCTCCCCGAGCGCACCGCGATCCTCACGGCCGATGGCCAGAGGTGGAGCTACGCGCGGTTCACCCGCGAGGCGGGCGCGCTGGCGGCATCCCTCGCCGACTCCGGCCTGCGACGAGGTGACGCCGTCGCGATCCTGCTGTACAACCGCCCCGAGTTCCTGATCGCGCTGCTCGCGTGCCTGGCCACGGGGATGACGCCGGTGCCGCTCAACTTCAGGTTGCGGGCCGGAGAGGTCGCGGCGCTCCTCGACGACTCGGGTGCCTCCGCGCTCATCTATCCCACCTCGCTCGCCGAGGTGGCGCGGGACGCGGCTGCCCAAGCTGCAGACGACGTGGTGCTCATCGCCGTCCACGACGACGACACTGCCGACGCACCAGGTACGGATTGGACCGACGCCGTCGCGGGCGACGCCGCCCTCCCGCCGGCGGCGCCCGACGGCGCCGAGCTGTGGATCTACACCGGTGGCACCACCGGGCGGCCAAAGGCGGTGCGCTGGGACGAGCAGGACATGTTCGAGGTGCAGATGTTCGCCACGTACTCGCTCAGCGGCCTGCCGGCACCGGACACGATGGAGGAGGCCGTGCGCATCGCGTGCGACCCCGCCACCGCGCAGATGGTGAACCTGCCGCTGGCGCCGTTCATGCACGGCACCGCGCTGACGACGTCGATGAACACGCTGACGCTGGGCGGAACCGTGCTGGTCACATCGTCCGCACGACTGGATGCCGAGGCAGCCGTTCGCTTCGCGAACGAGGGCCAAGCAACACGGATCATCGTCGCCGGCGATGCGGTCACGATCCCGCTCGTCGAAGCCGCAGAACGGCTGGGCGTGGGGCTTCCGACCGTGACGTCGGTCATGAGCTCCGGCATGCGCTTCAGCCCGGAAACCAAGCGGGGGCTGCATGAGCTGGGCGACCTGACGATCTTCGACATGCTGGCCTCAACGGAGGGCGGCGGCTTCGCCGTGACGACCACCACGGGTGTCGGCGATCTGCCCGGACGCCCGAAGCTGTTCCCGACCGCGGTCGTGCTGGACGAGAACATGAACGAGGTCCAGGACCGGCCCGGCGCCCTCGGCGTGCTCGCCCAGCGGGGCGCGCTGCCGCTCGGGTATCACGGCGACCGCGAGAAGACCGAGGCCACATTCCCCGTCATCGGCGGCGTCCGTCACGTCGTGCCCGGCGATTGGGTGCGGGTCGAAGACGATCGGCACATCGAGTTCCTCGGCCGCGGCAGCGGTGTCATCAACACGGGCGGTGAGAAGGTGTACCCGCTCGAGGTCGAAGAGGCACTGCTCAGCCATCCCGCCGTCACCGATACCGTCGTGCTCGGGGTGCCCGACGCACGGTTCGGCGAGGTCGTCACCGCCGTCGTCGAGCGCGAGGGCGACGTGTCGGCCGAGGATCTCCTCGCGCACGTCGATCGGCTGCTGGCCGGCTACAAGCGACCGCGATACGTCATGTTCCGATCATCGATGGATCGCACACCCACCGGAAAAGTCGACATCGGCCGGCTCAGAGACGAGGTCGTGCGCGATCGCCACAGAGCCGATCGCGAGACAGGAGGTTCCCAATGACGGATCTCGACCGCATCCGCGCGATCGACACGCACGTGCACATCCAGGTGGATGACAGCGGTCGCTTCGGCGCCTCCGACGAGCAGCGCGAGGCAATGGACCGCTACTTCGGCAGCTCGGAGCCCGTCCGCACGGTCGACGAGACCGCGGCGTACTACCGGGAGCGCGACATGATGGCGGTGGTGTTCACCGTGGACGCCACGACCAACTCGGGGCACGCCCCCAACAGCATCGACGACATCGCCGCCGGTGCGGCGCGCAACCCCGACACGCTCATCGCGTTCGGCAGCGTCGACCCGCTGCAGGGCGCGCCGGCAATCGAGGAGGTCCACCGGCAGGCGGGCGAGCTCGGTGTGCGAGGGTTCAAGTTCCACCCCACCGTGCAGGGGTTCGATCCGTCGGCAGCGGAGTTCGTCCCCCTGTTCGGCGCGATCGAGGAGCTGGGCCTGCCCATCATCGTCCACACCGGTCAGACCGGCGTCGGTGCCGGCATGCCAGGCGGTCTCGGCCTGCGCCTGGGGCTGTCCAACCCGATGCTGCTCGACGACGTCGCGGCGCGGCATCCTGCTCTGACGATCATCATGGCCCACCCGAGCGTCCCTTGGCAGGACGAGGCGATATCGATCGCCACGCACAAGGCCAACGTGTGGATCGACCTGTCCGGATGGTCGCCGAAGTACTTCAGTCCCGCGCTCGTGCGCGCCACGCGAACGTATCTCAAGCACAAGATGCTCTTCGGATCGGACTTTCCCGCACTCACGCCCGACCGCTGGCTGCGGGACTTCGCCGCACTCGAGATGCCCGAGGAGGTCGAGCGGCTCGTGCTGAAGGAGAACGCCGTGAGACTGCTGGGCCTGAACACCGGGAGCAACTCATGACCGAGTCGACGCTGGTCTACCCCGGCGATGTGCTGGGCTTCGCGGGCGATCTGACGACGCCCGAACGCGCCAAGCTGGCGCGCCTGCGGGCGTTCCTGGACGCCAGCGTCCGGCCGGTCCTCGTGGAGCGCTGGGAGCGCGGCGAGTCGCTCGCCGACTTCCGGCGTCCGATCGCGGACCTGCACCTGCTCGACGATCCGGAGCTGGTCGGCGAGGCCGGACGCGTGCGCCCGCTGTACCGCGGCTTCGTGACGCTCGAGCTGTGCCGGCTCGACCTCGCGATGTCGATCACGTACGGGGGTCAGGTCGGGATGTTCCGCACCCTCATTCACGCGGGCGGCAGTCCTGAGCAGATCGCGTCGTGGGATCCCGGCATCCTGGACTTCACGTTCACGGGGTGCTTCGCCCTGAACGAACCCGACCACGGGTCCGACATCGCGGGCGGCATGACGACCACCGCCCGGCGCACCGCGGACGGCTGGGTGATCGACGGCGAGAAGCGCTGGGTCGGGAACGCCACGATCTCGGACAACCTCGTCGTCGTGGCGCGCGAGGCCGACGGCGACCGCGTGCTCGCTTTCGTGGTTCCTGCGGACGCCGCCGGCGTCCGTCGCAGCGTCATCGAGCACAAGGCCGCCGCCCGCATGGTGCACAACGCGGACATCGCGCTCGAGGGCGTGATCGTGCCTGAGGATCGCCGGCTCCCTCGCATCGAGAGCTTCCGGGACATCAATCGGGCATTCCGCTCCCTTCGGGCCGACATCGCCTGGAGCGCAGCGGGCATGCAGCTCGGCGCATACGCGGCCGCGTCGGAGTACGCTCAGCGCCGCCGGCAATTCGGTCGGCCGATCGCAGGCTTCCAGCTGATCCAGGAGAAGCTGGTCAAGATCGTCGCGAACATCGCCCAGACGCTCGCGCTCGCCGTCCGCACGACGACGCATCCGATCGCCGACGACGTCTCGCCGAGCCTGATCAAGCTCATCGCCGCCGACCGGCTGCGCGAGTCGGTGGCCCTCGCGCGCGAGACGATGGGCGGCAACGGCATCCTGCTCGACCACGACGCGATCCGCTTCTTCGCCGACGCTGAGGCGATGTACACGTTCGAGGGCACGCGGGAGGTGAACACGCTGATCGTCGGCCGCGCACTGACCGGACACAGCGCGTTCGCACGCTGAAACCCGCGGCGCGCACCACTCCCGACCCGCATCATCGGATCGGGGAACACGCTTGACCTGAGTCTCAGGTTGCCTGATAATAGACAGATCCGATCCGCAGAGACGCGGACCGAGCCGAAGGTCGAGGAGGACCTCCCGCGTGACGATGAATGACGACAGCACGCACGGCGAGCACGCGCTCGAGGTGTCGGACCTGAGCGTTCGCTACGGCAGGTCGATCACGGCCCTCCACAGCGTGAACCTCACCGTCCGCGATGGCGAGGTCGTGACCCTCATGGGACTGAACGGCGCCGGCAAGTCCACCCTGGCGCGCGCGATCACGGGGCTCCTGCCCGTCCAGGGCGGGTCGATCACATCCGGATCGGTGCGCAGCTTCGGAGAAGCCCTGGCGAACCGCTCGCCGCGCTGGATCGTGCGCCACGGGATCGCCCAGACGCTCGAGGGGCGTCGGATCTTCGGCGCCATGACCGTCATCGAGAACCTCGAGATGGGCGGCTCGACGGTCAGCGGCGCCAGCCTGCGCGCCAACCGCGAGCAGCTGCTCCAGCTCTTCCCCCGGCTGGCGGAGCGCCGCGACCAGGCCGCGGGACTGCTTTCCGGCGGCGAGCAGCAGATGCTCGCGGTGGCACGCGCGCTGATGTCGTCGCCTCGGCTCCTCGTACTCGACGAGCCCACACTCGGCCTGTCGCCGAAGCTCGTCACATTTGTGCGCGACACCATCCGCGCGATCCAGGACGCGGGCACGAGCGTGCTGCTCATCGAGCAGAACGCGACGATGGCGCTGTCGGTCGCGGATCGCGGATATGTCATCGAGCACGGGCGCATCGTCCATGAGGAATCCGCCGAGAACCTCCGCGCCGACGAAGGTCTGCAGCGGCTGCTCCTGGGCCTCGGAAAAGAGGACGCCGCATGAGCACCCCGGCCCCGCGCGCACTGCTCGAGGTGCGCGATCTCGAGCTGGCCATCGGCGGCCTGCAGATCCTGCGCGGCATCACGTTCGATGTGCACGAGGGCGAGTTCTTCACCGTCATCGGACCCAACGGCGCGGGGAAGACCTCGCTGCTCAACGTGATCAGCCGCATCTACCGTGCCACCAGCGGCTCCGTGATGTTCGACGGCAAGTCGCTGCTGGAGGCGAAGCGAGCGTCGCTGGCGAATCTCGGCATCGCCCGCACTTTCCAGAACCTCGCCCTCTTCGAGCACATGGACGTGATGGACAACGTGGTGCTCGGTCGTCATCGGCTTACTCGCTCGGGCGTGCTCACGGGCGCGGTGTGGTTCGGACGTGCGCGCCGCGAGGAGACCATCGCGCGTCAGGCCTGCGAGCCCATCATCGACCTCCTGGAACTCGGCAGCTACCTTCGCCGCCCCATCCGCGACCTGCCCTACGGCATCAAGAAGCGCATCGAACTCGCCCGCGCGCTGGCCGTCGAGCCGCGCATGCTGCTGCTGGACGAACCCGCGGCCGGCATGAACGAGGAAGAGACCGACGAACTCGCGGAGTGGATCCTCGTCGCCAAGCGCGAGCTGGACCTCACCGTCGTCATGATCGAGCACGACATGGGGCTCGTCACCCGGCTCGGCGATCGGTCACTCGTCCTCGATTTCGGAACGACCATCACCATCGAGTCGCCCCGCGCCGCCATCGCCGATCCGCGCGTCATCGCCGCATACCTCGGTGACGAATCCGACGACGTCGAGGACCCGACCGTGACCGGCACCATCGCTTTGAACATCCCGAAGCGACTCACGTTGAAGGGGGCCCGACGGTGACCGACATCCTGCAGACCCTGGTCTCCGGCATCGCCATCGGATGCCTCTACGCTGTGCTGTCGCTCGGCTTCGTGATCGTGGCGCGGGCCTCCGGCATCCTGAATCTGGCTCAGGGCAGCTTCGTCGTGCTCGGCGCGTACCTCGCGTATGCCCTCATCCACCAGGCGGGCCTCCCCTTCTGGGTGGGCGTGGTCATCGCAATGGTTGCGGTCGCTGGATTCGCGGTGCTGCTGGAGGCGTTCGTGATCCATCGGGTCACGGACCACTTCGTGGCCCTGCTTGTGACGTTCGGCGTCACGATCGCCGTGGCGCCCATCGTGACCGGCATCTGGCCGGGGGACTCGCTCAACCTCGACGACCCGTGGGCGCTCGAGGTCATCCGCATCGCGGGCATCGGCATCACGGCGCGCGATGCAACCCTCATTCCGATCACGGCTGTGCTTCTGCTCGGCTTCTTCCTCTTCTTCCGATTCACCCGCGTCGGGCTGAGCCTGCGTGCGACGGCCATCGACAGCGAGGCCGCGATGGCGCAGGGTGTCAGCACGCGTCTCGTGTACGGCATCTCGTGGGGCATCGCCGGAGCGCTGGGTGCCTTCGGAGGCATCATCCTGTCCACCACCGTCGGCGGCGGCGTGCGACCCGGTCTCGAGGTCTACGCGTTCCTGGCGCTGCCGGTGATCATCCTCGGCGGACTGGAGTCGCCACTGGGCGCCGTGGTCGGCGGCCTGGTGATCGGCATCGTGCAGCAGTTCTCGGTGACGCTCGTCCCGGAGAGCTGGGGTTCCGGTTTCGCCGAGGTCGTGCCCTATCTCGTGATGCTGATCATTCTGCTCATCCGCCCCGCAGGCCTGTTCGGACGCAAGGAGATACGACGCGCATGACCGTCACGACCCCCGAGACCGTCCTCGCACGCAGCACACGGGCGCACGCGCCGCGCCTGTTCGACACATGGACCAAGAAGATCCTCGCGATCGCCTTCGTCGTCGCGATCATCGCCATCCCGCTGAATGTCGGCGACAGCTACGTGCTGACCGTGCTCACCACCGCCGCCGTCGCCGCCATCGCGACAACCGGACTCAACCTGCTGACCGGCTACGCCGGCCAGATCTCGCTGGGCCACGCGTTCTTCGTGGGCGCCGGAGCGTTCACCGGCCAAGTGCTCGGCGGCCAACTGGGGCTGCCGTTCCTGCTGTGGCTGCCCCTGTCGGCGCTGTTCGCGGGCGCACTCGGCGCTCTCGTCGCGCCGTTCGCGCTCCGGCTGAGGGGCCCCTACCTTGCGATCGTCTCGCTCGGTCTTGTGTACATCGGCATCTACGCGGCGCGCAACCTCACCGGGCTCACCGGCGGACTCAACGGCACCGTTGTCACCGCGCCCGTCTCGATCGGGCCAGTCGATTTCGCCCGCCTCCAGATCGGACCGTTCCTGCTCTCCCGCGAGCAGGGGATGTTCATCCTGTGCTGGACCATCCTCGCGCTCGTGCTGCTGGCGACGGCGAACATCGTCCGGTCCCGCTCTGGCCGCGCGATGCAGGCGATCCGCGATCACGACCTCGCGGCGGAAGTGCTGGGCGTGCGCCGGCTGCCGTCGATGATGAACGCCTTCATCATCTCGTCTGTGCTGGGCGGTCTCGCCGGAGGACTCCTCGGTGTCGTGCTGCAGTACATCCGCCCCGAGAACTTCGGGCTCGAGCTGTCCATCCAGTACGTCGCGATCATCGTCATCGGCGGCCTCGCGAGCATCTGGGGGCCGGTGCTCGGCTCGCTGTTCATCGGGCTCGTCCCGGTGCTGGCAATCTGGCTCGCCGAGTACCTTCCGTTCATCTCGAAGCCTGGTGAGCAGAGCGGCATCAGCGTCTCGGGATTCGGGCTGGCCGTCTACGGGATACTCATCATCGTCTTCCTGCTCTTCCGTCGCGGAGGGCTCATCTCCTTCTTCAACATCCCGCGCCGTCGCGCCGCCGCGACACGCACCGCGTCCTCGACCGACACGACCGGCCCGTCCTCGACCGACACGGCGTCCTCGACCCACGCGGCCTCAGCATCCGAACCCGCACCAGAAAACCCCACCACAGAGAAGGAAGGACACAGCTCATGAGAACTCGCACTCTCGGCATCCTCAGCATTGCCGCTGCAGCGCTGCTGCTCACATCGTGCGCGGTGCAGACCGCACCGAGCGACGCCGAATCCCCGTCCGCCGCAGCCGAACTGAAGTCGGTACCCGGCTTCGACATCAGCGACGGCACCATCCATGTCGCGCAGATGACCGCGCTCAGCGGCCCGCTTGCGCCGTCGTCCAACGAGCAGGTGGCCGGCCAGCAGGCCTACTGGGACATCGTCAACGCCGAGGGAGGCATCGCGGGCGAGTACCCGGTCGAGGTCATCACGGCCGACAACCAGTACAACCCGCAGCTCGCGGTGCAGGAGTACCAGCGCGTCAAGGACCAGGTCGTCATGCTCTCGGGTGTGCTGGGCGACGCGTCGACCGAGGCGCTGCTGCCCATCCTCGAGCAGGACGAGGCGGTCGCGCTGCCCTCGACGCAGAGCTCCCGGTTCACGACGAACGAGAACCTGGGGATGACCTTCACGTCCTACCAGTCGAACGTCTGGAACGCGCTGTCCTACCTCTTCGAAGAGGGCCGGATCACGGAGGATTCGGTCGTGTGCTCGATGATCCAGGCCGATCAGTCCGGTCAGGCTCGCCAGGACGCTCTCGAGTTCGCCGCCGAGGAGCTCGGGTTCACCCTGGGCCCCAAGACCGAGTTCGCGCCCACCGACGCGGCCTTCACCGCGCAGGTGCAGACGCTCAAGGGCGCGAATTGCGAAGCCGTCGTCTTCGGCGGTGCGACCAACAACGTGCCGAACCTGGTCGCGGCAGCGACCCAGCTCGACTACGCACCGATCTGGGAGGCCGAGTTCTTCGCGATCGCACAGTCGTTCAAGGACACGGACATCGCCGGGTACCTCGCCGACAACTTCGTCATCACGGGTATCGGCGGCGACCTCGACGACGATTCGATCGAGGGGATGCAGCTTCTCACCGAGCAGCTCGGCACCACCCCGACGATGCAGAATGTCTACGGGTTCATGCAGGCGATCACTGCTGCGACCATTCTCGAGAAGGCGGTCGAACTGGGTGACCTCTCGGGCCCGGGCCTGATGGCCGCGATGACCGCCCTCGACAAGGTCAGCTACATGGGCCTGAACGGCGACATGATCTATGGACCGGCTGCGGATCGCTTGCAGCCGGACACGTCGGCGATCTTCGCGTACGATCCGGCCGCGCCGGGCAGCCTCTCGGCTCTCGCGACGCAGTATGTCGCGCCGGGAGGACGAGGCCCCGGCTTCTGATTCACTCGCCCTGCGATGCCCGCCCGGTACTCCGGGCGGGCATCGTCTTGGAGCGAGCCGAACTGCCGCGAAAATCGGGCAGCAGCGACCGGAACGATCCGCCACGTATCGCGGCGAACCACACACCCGCTCCATAGGAGAGGTCGTCCAGTCGCCGAGCGAGCGCGAAGCGGAAGGGATCGAGGCGCGGCTTGGTGCGCGCGTATTCGATCGCGACGTCCGCCAGGTGGGCGGCGACGATGGCTCTGCGAAGCCTCTTCGAGAACGGGGCGAGCAGGAGCACCGCCGGCCACCAATGCCGCAGCAGCAGAGCCATTCCCTGGACGATGGCCGTGACAGCACCGTAGGCAGTCAGCTCGGCGGCGATCAGATAGGGACGATCGCTGTTTCTCGCCTTGCGCGCGATCCGCACCGCTGTCACGAGGCACAGGAGCGCAGCGACGGGCACCGACCACCGCCGCTGGGCGCCGAGAGCGACGACGAGGCCGACGCTCCACGGGGAGAGGATGGCGGGCGCGATGCTTTCGGGATGGCGTTGACCGAGGGGGAATGCGCCGGTGCCGTAGAAGGCCTTCCGCTTCATCCACGCCAGTGTCGTCGTCCGGTGCTCGTGCAGCACCGTCGCCGCCGGCTCATAGCGGACGCGCCAGCCTTCGCGCGCGACCCGCCACACGAGTTCGACGTCCTCACCCGACCGCATGCCCGCCCCGAAACCATCGCCCAGCGCGGCCACGCGGCAGAGCAGCGTCGTGCCTGACACCCACGAGATCGTCGCTCGAGGACGCACGGTGCCGGGATGGCTGCCCAGGTCGAGCGACGAGAGCGCATCCTCGTAGCGGTTCACCCACGTGCTCCCGCGATCGGACTGCAGCCCGACGACACGCGGAGCGACGACGGCGACCCTGGGATCCGCGAAGTGCCTCGCCATGATCTGCATCGTGGCGGGGCCCACGACGACATCCGAGTCGACGAAGGCGACGAACGGCGTCGTGACCTTCGGCAGGCCCATGTTCCGTGCACCCCCGACGCCGAGATTCTCGGGGAGCAGCACCGCCTCGGCGCCATGTCGTGCCGAAACGCGCACCGTGGCGGATGCATCGAGCGAGCAGTCGTCGACCACGACCATCCGCGCTCCGGGATAGTTCGCGGTGATGCTTGCGAGGAGCCTGTCGAGCCCATCGGGGCGATCACGCACGGGGATCACCCAGGAGATGAGATGGGGATCCAGGTCGGGCAGGGCGTCCACCACGGGGTCCGCGATGCCGGTTTCGAGCAGACGGTCGGCGAGTGCGGCGCTCACGGGATCGGTGACCGTCACCCGGCCGTCGATGAGCATCTTCATAGCGGTGCGGGAGAGGTACAGCAGACGGGTCGGAGACCCCCCGATCAGGGTGCGGCCGCCGTCTCGCACACGGGTCCGGAAGTTGAGCTCGACGACGAAGCCGAGAGGCAAGGGCAGGGTCATGCGGCTTCCGTGAGGCATCCGCGATCGTCCATGTGCCCGCCCTCCAGTCGGCGGATGGCACCCGCAACCATTTCCTCGAGGCAGCGCCGGCCGTGTTCCGCGGTCGCGCCCGTCGGGTCGCCGAGCACTCCCGAAGGAGAGACCGCTCTGACCCCCGATCGCCTCAGTCTCTCCAGGAGCACAGTGAGTTCAGTCCTCGGACCGCTCACGGCTCGATCGAGGCGAACACGGTCAGGCGCGAGATGCAGCATGATCGAGGTTTCGGTGAGGCCGGCATGGGCATCGCCCGCCGAGGTGGCGCACGGCAGCCAGGCGATGTCATGTCCCTCGGCGATGAGTTGGGGAACCACCGAGGACAGGCATGCGGTGTTGCCTCCGTGACCGTTGACGATGATCACGCGCCCGGCCCAATGAGCGATCGAGCGGACGAGCTCGATCAGAGTCATCCGCAAGGCGGCATGTCCGATTGAGATCGTGCCGGGGAAGTCCTGATGCTCTCCGCTGGAGCCGTACGCGATGACCGGCGCGACGATCGCCCCTTCGGCGAGGCGCGCGGACACCGCCTCAGCGATCACGGTGTCGGTGTCGAATGGCAGGTGGGGGCCGTGCTGCTCAGTCGCGCCGAGCGGAACGAAGACGACCGGTGCGTGGGGCAAGTCGGGCCACGCGAGGGTGTCGAGCCGTCGCATCCGCGGCGCTACCTGACCGCGCTGGAGGCACCCAACGTCCGCACGAAGCCGTCGCGAATGTCCAGGTCGCCCGGGTTGAGGTCATCGATGGAGGCGTGACCCAGGCCGAGGACGGCGGAGTCGAGGCCGTTGCGGAGGATGTCGAGGACGTTCTCGACACCGGCCTGACCATTGGCGGCGAGACCCCACAGGTACGCGCGCCCGATCATGACCGCGCGAGCGCCGAGTGCAAGGGCCTTGGCGACGTCGCTGCCGCGGCGCACCCCTCCGTCGAGCAGCACTTCGACCTGGTCGCCGACCACGTCGACGATCGAGGGCAGCAGCCGAATGGAAGCAGGAGTCGCATCGAGGTTGTTCCCGCCGTGATTGGACACCGACAGCGCATCCACGCCCAGGTCGACGGCGCGACGGGCATCATCGACGCGACCGACGCCCTTCAGCATGAAAGGACCGCCCCACTCATCGCGGAGCCAGGCGATGTCTTCCCAGGTGGGAGGCGGGGTCTGCATCCACTCGTAGTAGGCCTCGAAGAACGTCGGCGCCTGCCCGCCAGGCGGGGTGAGGTTGGGCGCGGTCAGATCCGGGATCTCGCCGGTCCTCGCGAAGCTCCACAGCCAGCGCGGGTGGGGCAGGACGTTCGGCGCGAATCGCACCATCGTCTTGAGGTTCATCCGTTCGGGGATGGAGGGGCTTCCCCAATCGCGCCCGTGCGAGAAGGACCAGTCGAGCGTGGCGATGAGACCCTTCGCTCCCGCTGATCGCGCGCGGTCGAGGCGCTGCACCATCGCCTCGCGCGTGCCGCTCCAGTACACCTGGAACAGGGTGTTCGCGTTCGCAGCGGTCACTGCCTCGACGGGCTTCGACGCGAAAGAGCTCAGGCCCATGATGGTTCCGCGGTTCGCGGAGGCTCGAGCCACAGCCACCTCGCCATCGGGGTGCACGGCCTGAACGCCCGTCGGTGAGATGAGCACCGGTAGGGCGATCGGGATGCCCATCACGGTGGTCGACAGGTCTCGCGACGACTGGTGCCCGACGACGTGCGGCGCGAGTCCGATCTCACCGAAGGCCTGCACGTTGTCCGCGTAGGTGATGCCTCTCTCGGAGCCCGCGAGGAGTGCGCCGTAGACGGAGCTCGGCAGACGCCTCTTCGCGCGGCGCTGCGCTTCCGCGACGCTCTCGAACCAGGTGTTGGGCACTGTCTACTCCATCAGCATGAGCAGTCGGGAGCATGGGCCCCGGCTCAGACGGGTGAGAAGTCCGCGAGGGGATCCTCGGCGCACGCGCTCACAGGTGGGCGGTCCATGCGCCGCACCGTGAGCGTGAGCGGGACGGGCCCACTCCGGCGCTGGGCGCGCTCGGTGCGGTGCGAGTGATCGCCCTCCGGGCGGGGAATGGTGTCGCTCTCGTCTCTGCCGGCCAGCGCCTCCTCGCCGAAGCCGCGCACGCATTCGGGGTCGGGCCCGTCGAGCGGCAGACCGGTGAAGAACTTCGCGGCCATGCATCCGCCCTTGCATCAGTAGAAGAAGGCGCACGATGTGCATGCGCCACCGCTCTGCGGGTTGCGGAGCCGCGTGAACAGCGGTGAGTGCCGCCAGACTTCCTGGAAGCCCCCAGTCGATCGCACGTTCCCGGCGAGGAACTCCTCGTGGATGGCGAACGGGCACGCGTAGACATCGCCGATCGGATCGATGAGGCACACCACGCGTCCCGCGCCGCACAGATTCAGCCCCGGCAGGGCAGCGCCGAATGCGGACAGGTGGAAGAACGAATCACCGGTGAGCACGTTCTCGCCGTTAGCGACGAGCCAATCGTAGAGCTCCCGCTGCTGGGTCGCGGTCGGGTGCAGTTCGTCCCACACGTCCGCGCCCCTGCCCGAGGGGCGGAGCCTGGTCAATCGCAGCTGGGCGTTGAAACGGTCCGCGAGCGCCTTGAATTCGTCCAGCTGCGGGATGTTCTGGCGGGTGCACACGACAGAGATCTTGAATCCGGTGAACCCGGCGTCGGCCATGTTCTGCATCGCTCTCAGTGCAGTGGCATACGACCGGGCCCGCGGAAATGGTCGTTGGCCTCCGCGGTCGCCCCGTAGAGTGAGATCTGGACGTCGACATAGTCGCTGCTCGCGAGTCGTCGAGCCACATCCGGAGTGATCTTTATGCCGTTCGTCGAGAACTTCACGCCGACCTTGTGAGCGGTCGCGTAGTCGACGAGCTTCCAGAAGTCCGGCCTCACCGTCGGCTCGCCGCCTCCGATGTTCACATCGAAGACCTGCATCCGCTCGAGCTCGTCGATCACCGCCTTGCATTCATCGGTGCTCAGCTCTCGGGGATCGCGCCGACCCGAACTCGAGAGGCAGTGCACGCACGAGGAGGTTTTACGCATATGTGAGCTCCCACGTCAGGCGGATCGGCGAGTCGAGTCCGTACTCGAAGAGGTCGACCAGGCGGCCCGGCGCGGGCGGGGGAGCGAGTGCGGGCGACGCTTCCAGCAGTGTCATTTCATTCTCTCGACGAGCATCGAAGAGCGCACAAGCGCTTCAAGGGCGGTTTGATATCACGAGCAAGTCGGCCTCCCCGACCCCGCCCGCAGTGCAGGCCATGCGGGCCGATGGTGAGGTGGCGAGATTCTCCACGACAGAGAGGAGCTTGGGATCCTTGAGAAACGACAGCTTCCGGGTGCCGAAGTGGTACAGGAGTGCGCCGAACAAGTTCCGGGCACACGAGACCTGGGGGTGAAGATCCCAGGCGAGCTCGAGATCCATCGTGATCAGTACACGCCGCACATGCCGTCGATCGACACCTCTTCGACGAGGGATTCGGCCTCGACAAGCTCGTCCGCCGGGCTGGCGGGGGATGCGGTCGGCTTGGGTGCACTCATGGGATGCTCCTAACGGCAATAACGACGACTACGGCGAATTCCGTGATAGGACGATA